>CAWIHF010000008.1:0-96071 GCA_963835885.1 uncultured Alphaproteobacteria bacterium | reverse complement strand
AAACGCGCCGCGATGTCGTCTTCGGTCAGGCCCTTGTCGATCAGCGTCTGAAGGCGCGGAACTGGTCGACGGGGTGCAGGGCCTCGCGCTGCGTGTTCTCGGCGAGGAATCTTCCTCGGCGACGCCGGTATCGCGGACGATGCAGGGAACCGGCACCGCCTTATCGAGGCGCTTGGCCTTCACAAGCCGTTCGAGGGCGCGATAGCGCCGACCGCCGGCCGGAATTTTCGTAGAAGCCGGTTTCAGCGCCGTCCGCGCCGATGACGGGGCGAACATAAAAGGTTCTGTAGCAGGCCGCGGCGGGCGATGTCCTCGGACAACTCCTCGATCGACACACCGGTCTTGACGGTGCGGACGTTGGCCTGGCTCAGGACAAGCTGGTTGAAGGGGATGTCGCGGGTAACGGCGAGGGTCTTGATCTTGGTCGGTTTAGCCATGATTGAGATGCTCCATGACGGGCGACCGGGAGCCACTCTCCCGATCTTTAAAACCCGTCATAGGAGCCGGAACGGCCCTCTTCCTCTCGGGGCGAACCGGAACGTCCCCGGCCATGAGGGACGCCCGGGCCGCCGCGCCCCGGGCGATTTACGCGGCCCTGAGGACTGACGTTATCGCCGTTTCGCGTGAGGGACAGTCACCCGAAGGGCCGAGGCGAAGGCTCGGCGAGGCGAAGCCGAGTATGGCCCGCCGGGCGCAGCCCGGCACGCCAAATTAATTGCTTGCATCCAGGATGTGTCTCAATCTCCCTTTGGCGCTGCGTTAACAACCAAGGCCGTCGCAACACCGATAAGCGAAACATAACGCTATGGCGTGAGGCGTGCGGAGGCCACCATGACCTGACCGTGTCCAACCGTTGCGGAACAGCTTGGGCTACAGCACGCGACTGAAGGCGCAACCGCTCATATCTATCGGGTCCAGCGCCGCAGCCGCAGTGGAGCGCAGGACATGGTCGCCTATCAAAATCAGGCCCGTTGGGCGGAAGAGCAATACATTGCGGACCGTCGGCAAAAGGAGATGCAGAGGACGCGCGATTTTGAAACCATCCGGCAGAGACAGCGTGAGCAAAACCTTTGGGACGAACGCGCCGCATATGTTAGGCGAGTCACCACCCCCCCGAAGATATAGAATCCGGAACCGCCCGTTCTCGTTCCTGGTCGCGCCGCGACGGTCTTCGTGCCGGACGAAAGCCAACAGGACGAAGCAGCAAGGAACCGGCGCGTTGCTTCTCGGCCTCTGTGGAGAATTCCCTGGCGCGCGTTCTTGGGTACGCCTTTACGGCCATTATGTGGGCTTTCGCCGGCATGTTCACTATGCCGTGGCTCTCGCGTCAGCGTTCAACCGCGGCTTGATAAGCCTCGGCGTCGGGTTCGGACTCTCAGTCAATCTCGTCGTGTGGGTCACCTGCGGTATCGAGCTTCTCGTGCTGTGCCGCGTGGGGAAATGGATTGCCACGAGAACGGCGGCCTGCATGGCGTGGGTGCTGGTGCTGCCCGTCGCAATCCTGGAAGCGGGATTTTGCGCTTGTCGGGAAAAAATCATCCTGATCGCTCACCGGGCGGGGCTGTAGGGCACGCTTTGGGGCGCAAGCAAAGAAAAGCGCGGCCGCATCGCAGCCGCGCCAGCCGAAAGGAACGCTGCTTGCCCCAGCGGCAATGAGCGGCGGGAATGCAGTCGGGGACTAAAAACGGGAAAGAGGTGCGGGCCGGCCCGGAGGGCAGCCTGTACCCCGTTTCCCGGTTTTCACGATTGCGCCCGGTCCTTGATGGCGGGTCAGGCCCCAAAAATTTCTGGGATAAAAGCGGCCGAAGGCCGTCCCTGATCGCGTGAGGGACAGTCACCCGAACGGCCGAGACGAAGACCAGTGAGGCGAAGCCGATATGGCCCGGCAGGCGAAAGCCCGGCACGCCCGTTCACAATCAGCCGGAGCATCTGGCTCCGCAACGCAGTGATCAGGACATGTCCAGTGCACTTGCTGTAGCCCTTCGTTGTCGCCAGGCTTAGCGCGACGGAGCAAGGCGCCATGGCCAATGACGATCAGGGGCGAGACGTCGCTAATAGCGAGAACACCACAAACAGAAGGTCCGAGGCACGCATCCGAGAGGAGCGCGCAAAGGAAAGCGCAAAACGCGAGGATCGTCGCAAGATCGAAGAAATGAAGGCTGACGCACAGAAAAAGGCCGAGTCAGCGAAGGCGGAAGAACGGCGGATCGCCGAAGGCCGTCGACAAGAGGAAAAAAAACGCGCGGAACGCCGACAGGAGTCCCTCCGCAAAGAAGCCGAGCGGCGCACACAGAATGCGAAAGAAGCCGTCGAAAAGGAGCGTGCGCGACGACAATTCAGCCGCCAAGCGGAAGACAGGAACAAGGCCGATCCCGCCGCAGAGCAGGACAAGAGACGCGCGCTCGACGCGGATCTCCGGCGGCGCGCCGCGGCCGCGGTCGCCGAGCGCCAGCAGCGTCAGAAAGCGCAACAGCAGGAGGAACATCGTCGGCAGACGGATCACATGCGTACGCTGCACCACGACGAAATGCACAGCTTCAGGGAAAACGAGGGCGCGGCGATCGACAGACACGCGCACGAGATCCAGAGCATCAATGAGCGTGAACAGAAGCGCTGGAAGCGCTTGGTGCACGCCGTGAAAGCCTGATCGGCCGGGCCGTCACGCTCGTCAAAGGCGAGGCGCACTATGCGCGGAAGGCCGACGCCATTGTCGATCGCTGCGAAGCCGAGCGCATCGTCAAGCACCGTGATCTCGAGGCGCTGAAAGAGAAGCAATTCGCCGCCGCGCAGCAGGCGAGAATGCGCCAGGCCCAGGAACGCAAAGCGATAGCCGAGCTGCACCGTATGGAGCGACAGCAATTGGCGCAGGCGCACGTCCGCAGCCGGGGAGCGGAGATCGGAGTTGCGCAGCGCACCTTCGAACGCGCGGCGCAGCGAAAAGAGCAGACACACGAACAAGCCGCCGACCGGAGCCGCGGGCCATCCCGATGAATGAGCGGCGGGAATGCGCCAGGGATTGAAACCCGGAAAAGTGGTGCGGCCCGGACGCTACTCTTCACGTCGAGGAACCATTAGTCCGCCCCGAACGCCCTCGGAAATCTCGACCGACGTGATCGCCATGAACTCCGGGGGGATGTGGCTATGCCAATAGGTTTTCTGAAAGTCCTTGGTATGGCCCGGTTTTCCCGCGATCTCATGGCGCCGCTGCCGCCCGGCGGTGTGAGCGATCAGGTCGGCGACTTCGAGCCCCGGCTCAAGGGAGCTTTTCGGCATAAAGCACCCCTCCACCTCTACGCGGCGTCCCCACACGTTCCGAAAATCGATGCGCGCCAATTCGTAGTCCCGCTGCACAAGACTGTCGCCGCGTTCAGAACCCTCGAAAATAAGGGCCACGACATCGACATCGCACTTCGCAACCAGCCGAGAAAAATACTGGATCGTGACCAGGGAAATGGCCTTGTGCGTATCGACCCCTGCCGGCAGCTCGGTTCTCGCATCGCACATCGTTGCAAAGCGCCAGAACGGCCGCGCCATGAAATTCGTTGATGCCGGTGATCTGGCGCATCGTCGGCCGGGTCTGCTCGAAATCCGCGGCATGAAAGGGCTTGATGGCCCCGCCCAGCCGTTCCCGTTTCAAGCGCCTCCACGGCTTTGATATTCTGTGCTTGTACTCGGTGAAGAGCGCGCCGCAACCGCCGCGCCCGAAGGTCGGGTTGTTCGGGTCGCTGAGATCCTCGTTCCCCGTCTCGTCGATGAAGATGAGAAGCGAATTGGACGGAAGTTTAAGCACTTCATCCATGGGGCGGGCCGTCTACGATCTGCCCGCGTGGAATTGAGCTATCGGATATCCGGGTACGATTTTTCATGCAATATGGCATTAGTTATTGATTTTCATGGACCGTTACGATTTTTCATGGCATAATCGTATATGAACTTAATATTCAGGCTAGGTATCATTTTTTCATGGGCGACGAGAAAAAGCACGAATTTTCAGGGCCAGTAACGGCTTTTCATGAGCGCAGGCTCCCGGAAACGGCCACGCCGGCGGGCTATGCCGCGCTGATCGACGCCCTGCGCCTGCGGGTCCCTGTGCCCCGCATCCTGTCCGCCATAGGCCCGCACCATAAGCAATATGAACGGGACGGCTGGCGCATTTACACGCCTCGGCACGCCCCCAAACCCGATCTTGAGGGCCATCTGACCTTCGCCCTCAAGAATGAAGGCGTCGATCTCGGCGTCCTGAAGGCCCTCTTCCGCGCCACCGGCCCCGCGCCCATCGAAGCGATGGTCCGCGCCACCCCTACAGGAAGCTACGCAAGACGCGCCTGGTTTCTTTACGAGTGGCTTCTCGGGACAAAGCTCGATCTGCCCGATGCCGACAAGGGAAGCTACGCGCTCGTCGTCGACCCGGACCAGCAATGGGCCGGCTCCGGCAACAACCTCCTCGCGCCATCGCGTCAAAAACAACCTGCCGGGAACGCCCGCCTTCTGTCCCATGATCTCATGGACGGACACGCTGCGGAGCTTGACCGCGCGCGACCTGCAGGCGCGCGCGCGCGCAGCCGTCGCCAATGTGCCGGCCGACCTGCTCGCGCGCACGGCTGCCTTCCTTCTGCTCAAGGATTCCAAGTCCAGCTTCGCGATTGAGAACGAACACCCGCCTCACGACCGCATTCAGCGCTGGGGCCGGGCCATCGGCGAAGCCGGCCGCCGCCCGATCGATCTCGACGAGCTGCTGCGGCTGCAGCGCATCGTCATCGGCGACGCGCGGTTCGTGCATCTCGGCCTGCGCGACGAAGGCGGCTTTGTCGGCCAGCACGACCGCGACACGCGCATGCCGTTGCCGGATCATATCAGCGCCCGCCCCGAGGACCTTCCATCCCTGATCGACGGCCTGGTGGCGTTCGACCGCACAGCAGCGCCGCATCTCGATCCCGTCCTGGCCGCGGCGGCGCTCGCCTTCGGCTTCGTCTACATCCACCCGTTCGCGGACGGAAACGGTCGCCTGCACCGCTACCTGATCCATCATGTTCTCGCCGAACGCGGGTTCAATCCGCCGGGCCTGGTGTTCCCGGTTTCGGCGGTCATTCTCGACCGCATCGATGACTATCGCCGCACGCTTGAAAGCTATTCAGCCCGCCTGCTGCCGATGATCGAATGGGAGCCCACACCGGACGGCAATGTCCGGGTTCTCAACGAAACGGGAGATTTCTACCGCTTCTTCGATGCGACGCCGCATGCCGAGTTCCTGTACGAATGCGTCGAGCGGACGATCGATGTCGATCTGCCCGCCGAAACGCGCTTCCTTAAGTCCTACGATGCCTTCCGGCGCGAAGTGGCGCGTATCGTCGACATGCCGGACCGCACAGCCGATCTTCTGTTCCGCTTCCTGCATCAGAACAGTGGCACGCTTTCAAAACGGAGCCGCGAACAGGAATTCGCTGAACTGACGGCAAGTGAAGTGTCGCAAATCGAGGCCGCTTACGCCGACACTTTCGCGGGCTGAGCGCCGCGGATGCGCCGCGCGACGCACTCTGACCAAAGCCCGGCCAGGAACGGCGCGGCGCGCGCCGTACATTCTCCTCGCAAATTCTGACGAGGAGTTGATCCGTGACTGCGAAAATCGCCACCGCGACGATGGCGCTTATGGCGAACGGGCTATGCCTGTTCTGGCCCTCCGGCACTGCGCCCAATATCGCGGCGCGACCGGCCCGCTGCGTGATGGCGATCAGACATAGCGCATGCACGCAATCGGCGCCTTGCGCCTGCGCGATCCCGGACGAAAACCGGACGGTCTTCGTCCTGGAGGCGAACCTGCCGCTCGCTAATACCGCCGATCCGCGCCCCTTCTGCCGAAAGGGCGAGAAACCGTACGGCCCTGCCGGCCCGGTGGACCCAAATCAACCTTACGAGACCTGCAAGCCCCGGAAACTGCACGGATCGCAGCGAAGGTAATTCAGCAACGCAATGACCAGCGCGCGGCCAGGAATCTAAGGCCGCGCATCCGCACATAGAATTCATGAGCAAGGTGCGGAGACCGGCAAATTCATCGTGCGACGACGGCCATACATGGCGCGTCGTCGACGATCTCGCGCATGACTGCCCCGTTACCCCGGCTGAACTCGACGCCGTCGAAGCCTTCCTGATGCCGCTCATGCACGCCCTGCTCGCCGACGCGCCGGACACTCAGCCGGGGAAAACAACACCCAACACCGCGCCGATACCGACGCCGACTCACAAGCGCCGCAATGAACTGCTGCGTGAGGAAATCTAAACGCAGAAGAATCCGCCATGACTGCCCTCCTCAACCCCGAACAGACCCAAGCGCCCACGCGCGCCGCGCTGTATTTCCGCGTCTCGACCGGGCGGCAGGCCGAAGCGGACTTGTCGATCCCCGATCAGCGGCGGCAGGCGCTCGCCTATTGCGCTGCGCGCGGCTGGGATGTCGCCATAGAATTCGTCGAGCCGGGCATGAGCGGCACCGACGACCGCCGCCCCGAACTGCAACGGCTGCTCGACATGGCGACCGCGGGCGGCGCGCCTTTCGATGTCGTTCTCGTCCATTCCTTCAGCCGGTTTGCCAGGGATCATTTCGCGCTGGAGATGCATGTGCGCCGCCTGCGCAAGGCGGGCGTCCGCCTCGTCAGCATCACGCAGGATCTCGGCGAAGACCCGATGAGCGTGATGGTGCGGCAGGTCTTCGCGCTCTTCGACGAATACCAGTCGAAAGAGAACGCCAAGCACACGCTGCGCGCCATGCAGGAAAACGCCCGGCAAGGCTTCTGGAACGGCTCGAAGGCCCCCTACGGCTACGCCGTCGTTGCGGCGGAGCAGCGCGGCGCGAAAACCAAGAAGCGCCTCGCCATCGATCCGGTTGAGGCCGAAGTCGTGCGGCTGATATTCAGGCTGTTCCGCGAGGGCGACGGCGCGTCCGGCCCGATGGGCGTCAAAGCCGTGACAAGCTGGCTCAACGAGCACGGGTATCGCACGCGTGTCGGCGCGCGCTGGGGCATCGGCCCGATGCACGAGATACTGACGCGCTCCACCTACAAGGGCGAGCACCGCTTCAACCGCAAGGTCTGGAAAACCCGCCAGGCCAAACCCGAAGCGGACCACGTCCCCGTCGCCGTCGATCCCATCATCGACGCCGCGACCTTCGACGCCGTGCAGGCGGCACTCAAATCCAGAAACCCGAAAGTCCTGCCGCCGCGCGTCGTCACCGGCCCTATCCTCCTGACGGGCATCGCCACTTGCGCCAGCTGCGGCGGCGGCATGACGCTGCGCACCGGCAAGACGGGACGCTATCGCTACTACACCTGCTCGACCTGCGCCCGGCAGGGCAAGAGCGCCTGCAAGGGCCGCTCGATCCCGATGGACAAGCTCGACCGGCTGGTGACGGAACGGCTCGCCGACCGCCTCCTCACGCCCGAGCGCGTCGGCAATCTCCTCGTCGGCCTGATGGAGCGGCAGGCGGCGAAGGACGAGGATCACACCACGCGCCTGACGGCGCTACGCGCCAAAATCGGCGACGCCGAAAGCCGTCTCGGCCGTCTCTACGCCGCCATCGAAAGCGGTGTCGCCGACCTCAACGACCAGACGCTCAAAGACCGCGTCGCTGCCGTCAAAACCGAGCGGGACCTCGCGCAGATCGCCTATGACCGCGCCGTCGCCGAAACCAACCCGCGCGCCCGCATCACCGACGAGAAGATCGCTAAATTCGTCGAGACGATGCGCTCAAACGTCCTGACCGGCGATACGCCCTTCCGCCGCGCCTACATCCGTTCGGTCATCGACCAGGTCGAAGTCGACGACGATGAAATCCGCATCTGGGGCCGCAAGAGCGTCCTCGAACGGCTCGTCGCCGCCAGCGGCGGCGGCCCGGCCGGAGTGCCCAGTTTTGTTCGGAAGTGGCGCGCCCGACAGGATTCGAACCTGTGGCCTCTGCCTTCGGAGGGCAGTGACCTAGGGTTGCGCTCGCTAGCTAGGGCGTGATTGCGAATGATTTTCTCCCCTTGTCTCATTGATTTGCGTTGACGACCTTTGCCTTGATGTGCGACGATTTGCGCGGACCTGCTAGCTATCTGCTAGCTAGCTAGCGGCGGGTCGGACCCGGGGAGAAGCGGCAATGGTCGAGCGCAAGACGATCGGACTGCGCGAAGTGCGCAGCCTTCAGCCGGGGCAGGTCGTTTGGGACTCGAAAGTCCCCGCCTTCGGGGCGAGGCGCCAGAAGGGCGCAGGCGTCGCCTACGTCCTGTTCTACCGGACGAAGGACGGAAGGCAGCGCTGGCACACGATCGGCCGCCACGGCGCGCCCTGGACGCCCGACGAAGCGCGCAAAGAGGCACGGCGCATCCTCGGCGAAGTTGCGGACGGCGGTGATCCAGCCGCAGCCAAGACGGCCGCGCGCAAGGCCGCCACCGTCTCCGAGCTGTGCGACCTCTATTGGCGGGACGCCGAGGGCGGCAGGCTATTGACACGGCGCAGGGCGGCCAAGAAGGCCAGCACGCTCGCCACTGACAAGGGGCGGATCGAACGCCATGTGAAGCCCCTGCTTGGCGCGCTCAAGGTCGCGTCCGTCTCGCGAGACGACATTGACCGGTTCATGCACGCCGTCGCCGAGGGCGAGACGGCAGGCAGGACCAAGACGGCGAAGAAGCACGGCCTCGCCAATGTCCGCGGCGGCAAAGGCACAGCGAGCCGAACCATGGGCTTGCTCGGCGCGATCTTCGCCTATGCCGTCCGCTATCGAATGCGGCCTGACAATCCGGTCCATGGCGTGACGCGATTTGCGGACGGCAAGCGGGAGCGGCGGCTGTCTGACGACGAGTACGCGGCGCTCGGCGACGCGCTGCGCTTGGGGCAGGCGAGCATATGGCCAAGCGCGATCGGCGCGGCGAGGTTCCTCGCGCTCACAGGCTGGCGCTCCGGCGAAGCCCTCGCACTGCACTGGGCTGAGGTTGACCTAGCACGCCGAACCGCGACCCTCAGCGACACGAAGACCGGCAAATCGATTAGACCCCTCTCACGCGCCGCCTGTGACGTGCTGCGGGGCCTGTCCCCAACCGGCGAGCTGGTCTTTCCCGCTTCGCGCGGCGATGGCCGCATGTCCGGCTTCCCGAAGTTTTGGGCGCGGATTGCGAGGCTCGGCGGCCTGCCCGCCGACGTGACGCCGCATGTCCTTCGCCACAGCTACGCGTCGCTGGCGTCGGACCTGGGCTATTCGGAGCCGACGATCGCCGCGCTCGTTGGACACAAAGGGCGGTCGATCACGTCGCGATATGTACACAGCGCCGACGCCGTGCTGCTCGCCGCCGCCGATGCAGTCGCGGACAAGACTGCCGAACTGATGGGTGAGGCGAGCGCTCCCGGGCAGGTGATCGAGCTTCGGCGCGGTCGCAACGCTTAGCCTTAGCCATGGCTGCCAGCCCCGAAGTCAACCTGCGGTTCCCGCTTCAATCCCGGAGTGACTTATGCCTTACGTCTCGCGTGCTGAGCGCGAAGCTAAGTCGAGGATGACCTGGAGCGAATTGCTCGCGCATGTGCGAAGTGCTGAGAACTGCGAAGAGGAGGAGGCGAGGCGCCAAATTCAGCTCACGGCGGACGATGGCGCCCTTCGTTATCGTTGGGAGCATTGGCGCTTCCCTTCCGGCGGAACCGGCTCCGCCACCCTGCCACAAGGGCCTCAATATTTTCGCACGCCGGACTATTGGCTGACGTGCGCGGTCGACCCGGCCGACCCTGACCGCGTCCTCGAGCCGCCAATCCATGACCCCAAGATGGTCGACAGGCGAACTGCGAAGCGCCTTGAGAAGGCGCGCCAGTATCGCAAGCCGCTGTTCGAGCGGGAATGCGTCAACAAGATTTGGCCGGAGCGCGAGACGCCAGCGCGAAGGGGGTCTCGTCCGACCGACAAGCAAGTTGAAAAAGTCGTGGCCGACTACATCGCGGACTGCAATGCGAACGGACGCCAGCCAACGCTTAAGAACTTGGAGGAGCAGAACAGCAAGTCGAGCCGTCCAATCGATCGTAGCCGTCTTCGCGCCATAGCCCACAAACAATTCGAGGCCGAGGGTTACACGGTGAAACGGGGCTACTCTTTGAAAAGTCGCACGAAGAAATCGCCGTAGCACAATCGCCGACGAAATCGCCAAAAAGAACCGTCGGCGATTATGCGATTAATGCGGGCCTGGGCGCATTTTCATATCTGATCGATCGTCATCAAATCTGGCCAATGCCAGCGTTCTTGGAGCAAAAGATGATCGATCTTGAAACCCCCGAAGGAGACAACCATCACAACGCAGCGAAGGAGGCGCTAGCTCACGCCGCAGCATTCACGGTGCGGATGGCGTTTCCGATCCCGACCGATGCCGATTCTCTGCTCAACCGCAGGGACACTGCAGCTGCCTTGACCGCAGCGGGCTACAAGGTAACGGCGGCCACCCTCGCGACCAAGGCCAGCCGCAGGGGAGGCCCCGTGTTCCGACGCTTCGGCTCCAGGCCCCTGTATCGCTGGCGCGACGCCTTGGCGTGGGCAGAAGGACGTTTGGGACCGCCTGTGACGAACACGTCCGAAGGGAGCGTTGGCCCGAGTCAAGGGGTCCAACGGGATCGCCTACCGCTCGACGTTCCCGCCGAATAGAGAGGGGCCGGCCGCGAGGACGGCCCGAGAAATCAATTCCGATCGAGAAGCTTTAGCCGAGTTCTCAATACCACGAATTGTCTCGTGAGCCAACTCGCTGCGGCCTCCTGAACCTTGGAGGTCCAAGTGAACTTTCATTCCTCACAGTTTGAAGACGCCGACGCAGTTTTCGTCGTCATCGGTCGTGAGTTTCTGCGTATGGGTTCGAGCGCCGCGCTAATCCCAAGCATCCTGCACGAACGCCAAAGACCCTATTTCGAGCTATGGGCCGGTGGCGTCATCCCGCTGCCAATCCTCGTATTCGGTCACGTGTGTCAGCGCAATGCTGCGGGCGCGCGGACGCGGACCGAACTGCCAATGTTCTATTGTCGTGACGCCGCAACTGTCGCGATGATTTTTCTAGGTCACAGCGCGACGGCGCCTAACGTCGTCAAACGCACAGCGTATTTCGTGTTCCTGTCTGACCCGAAGCAGCAGCGCGAATTGAAGGCCGCATTGGCCGCACTGCCAAGCGTGTCCGAAATCTCGGATTTCGGCCCAGAGGCGCCCCAATGACCCCTCTCGAAATCGCGATGGGATTCCTCGCCCGCGGCTGGAATCCTGTCCCTGTCGCGTACCGCGGCAAGAAGCCCATAGGTCTGGAATGGCAAAAGCGGCGCATCTCCGAAGAGAACGTGGCTGAGCATTTCGGATCGGAGCCGATGAACGTCGGCATCCAACTTGGGAAGGCGTCCGGCGTCCTGACCGACGTCGATCTCGACTTTCCCGAGGCCGCCGGAGTTGCGCCGCGGCTCTTGCCGCGAACACCGTGCATATTCGGCCGCGCGTCAAATCGCGCATCGCACAGGCTCTACTTCACGACCCTGTGCGAGCAGTTGGACAAGGCGACAATTCAGTTCAAAGACCCGACGCCGAAGGCCGAGTTGCCGCCAGGCGTCAAATCGATGCTGCTCGAGCTTCGGATCGGCGGCGGCGAGCAAGGAGCGCAAACTGTCGCGCCGGGCTCGGTCCACGTGTCCGGCGAGCCCGTCGAGTTTGAGCCCGGCTGTGACGGCGAGCCCGCGAAAATCGACGGCGACCACCTGCTGACCTGCTTAAGGCAGACCGCAGCCGCGACGCTCGCGGCCCGGTACTGGCCGCCGGAGACATCGCGCCATGATGGGCGGTTGGCCGTCACCGGACTGCTCGCGCGGGCGGGGATCGAGCAGGCGCGCGCATTTCAGATTATCGAAGCCATCGCCGTCGCTGCTGGGGATTCGAAAATCAATGACGCGCGGAGCGACGTCACGTCAACGTATAAGCAACTTGCGGAAGGGCGCCCGATAACCGGAATCAAGCGGGCGCGCGAGGTCTTCGGCGATCGGGTCGCGAACCGGATTGCCGAGTGGCTCGGCGCCCCGCTTGGTCCTGAATCGTCGACGGCCGGCGGCAACTTTGAAGCGTCGGTCGACCGGCTCGCGAAGCTTTCGCCCTGTGACTACGACCGCGGGCGAGTCAGCGAAGCGCGAAGGCTTGGCGTCCGAGTTCGGCGTTCTCGATTCCGAAGTGGAGAAGCGCCGAGCGAAGGAAGGCGGCGACGGCCGCGGACGGCCGCTGACGCTGCCGGCGCCCGAGCCATGGCCCGAAGCGGTTGACGGCGCCATGCTGCTTGATGCGATTGCTGAGGCCATCGCCGACCACGTGAGGCTGTCGGCTGCAGAGGCAACGGCGGTTGCGCTCTGGTGCCTTCATGCCCACGCCATCGGCGCGGCGTCGATCTCGCCGAGGCTCGCCATCACCTCGCCTGACAAGCGCTGCGGCAAAACGACCTTGCTTCGAGTTCATTCAAGGTCTGACGCCGAAGCCGCTGCAAGCTGCCAACATCACCGCGGCCGCGCTCTTCAGAACGGTGGAAGCGGCTCGGCCGACGCTTCTCATCGACGAGGCCGATAGCTTCCTCCGAGACAGCGAGGACCTGAGAGGCATCATAAATTCCGGTCATGAGGCGGATGGCCAGGTGGTTCGACTGGTCGGCGATGACCACGAGCCTCGGACGTTTTCGACGTATTGCGCAACAGCAATCGCCGCCATCGGCGACCTCCCCGGAACGATCCAGGACCGCAGCATCACGATCAGGCTCCGCCGACGCAAGAAGAGCGAGCCGGTCGCCCGAATGCGCGGGGACCGATGCGGTCGCCTTCAGGAGTTGAATCGAAAGGCGGCGAGGTGGGTCGCGGACAATTTGCCCGCGCTGCGCGAACTGGACCCGCCCTTGCCGGACGCGCTCCATGATCGGGACGCCGACAATTGGCGTGCGCTGGTCGCCATTGCCGACCTCGCCGGCGAGCGATGGCCGCAGAAAGCCCGTCTCGCGGCAGAACAGCTTTGCGAGGCCGCTTCCGAGGACGCAGATGCGACATCAATACTTCTGCTGAGTGACATTCGAGAGCTCTTTCGCGAGAAGAAGGTCGACCGCTTGTCCACAAGTGAAATTTTACTGGGGCTTTCCGGTTTCGCCGAGCGCCCCTGGCTAATGTTCGAACGCGGACGGTCTCTTTCCAGCGCGGGCCTAGCGCGGATGCTCCGTCCTTTCGGCATATTTCCCGGTACCGTTCGGAGCGGCGATCAGACCTCGAAGGGCTACAAGCTTGAAGCGTTCGAAGACGCCTTCTCGCGATATCTGCCGGCGGAAACCGTCACAACGTCACAACCCTAGAAGAATAAGGGGTTCCGCGGATTTTCGCGCCGTCACAAGTGAGAGTATGTGACGGACCAAGAATCCTCGCAAACTCAAGAAAATCAGGGCTTGTGACGTTGTGACGGCTTTCGTAGCCGGTCTCGACGACGTTGCCCCGCGGACCAATTGCCGAGTTGCAGTGATGGGTGAGGCAGTCGAGCAGCGCGGTTCTCGGGTTGCCGCTTCGCGCCGTCTTGGGCCATCCTATTCAGATAGCATCGCTCGAGAAAGCCAAGCGGCTCATTCCGGCGACGTTTCGCTTGCCGATATCGATCAGCTGGATCTTGCCGAGGGTGAAGCCTATGCCATCTCTCTGATCGAGATAATGCTGCTCCGGCTGGGGATCACCGCCAAACCATGTCCCGTCGACATATCCCTTCCGAATGAAGCCCTCCGCAAAGCCGTCGCTACCTGGGCGTTGGGCGCGCATCGAGGTTAGCATGCGCTCGACCATCTCTGTGTTTAGCCACACGCTGAACTCAGCCTCCCGATCACTAAGCGGATTTGCCGCTGTGCCAAACACATTGGCAGCAGCCGCCGCCGCCGCCGAAGTTCTGAGACCCTCATTCACCAACAGACTGGCCTTGTAACCACATAACATATCTGGGGTGACGACCCGACCATAGAGGTTCAGGCGATGATCTCGTAACTGACCTCACCAGGCGCTGGCAGCCAAAAAAGCACCGTCACGTGGACGATATCTGGGTTGCCGTGGCGTTCAAATAGCTTCTCAATCAGAGACGGAGCGGCAGATTGCTCAATCGGCTGCGCGTCCGATCCATTGCATTCCGTCCGCTCATACGTCATTATTGGGCAAAGACGGGCGGGCCTTGCGTAATTGGGCGTGTCGATGCAATTCCAGAGTTGGTTATCGCTGCGTCGCGTCCGTTTTTAGGAACAGGTCGCCGTCTCCGGCCGGCACCGTGAAACTCCGGCCCATCGTGTTGGTCGCCGCGCTCCGCCGGGGCTCCTGGAAGTTGATGGTCACGGACGGGTTGGCGGGAGGATTGAATACGACGTTGCCGTTTTCAAACCGCCGCGTGTAGGCGCCGGAGAGATCGGGCTGATCCAGCGTCGCGAACGGTCCGACAGGGCGGCCCAACGACTTGTTCCAGAAGGGATACCAGTCGTGCAGGTGGTCCGGCGTGGGCAACTTGTCGGGATCGGAAAACAGGACGTAGCCGTTGGAGAACACCAACGACAGCGCGGTGGTGTTGCGCATTCGGGCCTCGTCGGCGCGGCCTATCCGCTGGATCTGGGCCGGATCACCCAGGCAATCTGGCGTCGGGCACGGGTACCAACCCTCGAGCGCCGTGATCGCCGGTTGGCGCAGGTGGCTTTGGGCCCAGAGCAAATTCGCGGCGGCGGTGCGCCAATCGGGGAAAAACGAGGACCCCAGGCCCTCCATATACATGCCGTTTAGGTAGGCGGCGGTGTTGACGGGAAGCCGGCCATTGACGTTCGCGATCAGGATCGCCTGGTCGCCGGCCGCCGCCCTGATCTTCTGGACAAGTGGCAATCGGGCGGCCGCCTCCTGAGGGTAGTATTGTCTATTGTTCCATTGGTCGTTCCACAGATCGAGCATGCACCCGTCGAACACCCCGGTCTTGACCAAGGCGCCGCAGAGTTCGGCGACCTTGTCCTGGAACGCTGGGTTGGTGAAATCCAGCCTCCTGCTGTTGTACTCATCGGCCCTTTGCGCGCCGCGCCACCACGGGGAGTCCGGGGGAAGCCAGTTCGAGCCTGCGGCGAAGTAGTGCACGTTGGCCAAGATCACCAGGTTGGGGTTGGCGGCCAGCAGCGCCGCCCGACTGCGCAGCGCCGCCTGGACGCTGTCCGGCGTGAACTGCGGCGACAGGATGATGGAGGGCTGATCCCCGCCGACTTTAAGGCCGAGCGAATTCCATTCGTTCAAGTAGAGATCGTGTCGCGCGATGCGGGCGACGCGCGCGTCCCTCTCGCCTGATGCGGATATAGATTCGTCTCGCCCACCCTCCCGACTCGGCCCGAAATTCCAGGGCGCGAACACTGACGGGAAACCGCGGCTGGTCACACGGCTGACGATGGAGCCCGGGGCCCCCTCTGTTCGAGCGACGGCCGCCGTTTGCCCGGTCGGGGACGCCAGTATTCCGCCCTGGACGCGCTGCGCCCCTTGGTTCGCCTGGCGCGCTGCGCGGCATGTGTCCGACAGCTCGCTCCGATGGGCGTACATGCATTGCTGGCGACTTTGCGGGCCCTGGGCATCGGCGCAGAACGTCGCAACATCGGCGGCGCAGGCCCGGTAAACGCTCCGGGCTTCGCCCGCGCTTATCGCCGAGCCTAGCGCCAAGGCCCCGCCCGTCGCGGCGCTCACCAACACGGACTTCCCTAGCAAGAGGCTCCTTGCGGCCGCCGAAAGAGCCACCATTGTCACGATCAAGCATCGAAACCCGGACATCGTCAGCTCCAAAAGCGCCTGGTGGTCAAAGGCGTTCTTTTTCAGACCATGCCACAAGTGCGCCGGCATCGCCGTGTTTGGCCCAAAACGCAACCCGGCGTGTGAATGCGATAACCCTGCCGCGGCTCAGGTGGATGCCGTGGGGGCGGCGCCGGCTTCAGCGGCGCCTCTAGTCCGCGGGTCTGGATGCACCTTCCGTAATTTCGTGACTTCGAACTCGATGAAATCAGCCGGTGTGGCGCAATCTCAAGGCCCATCACCTCGCCCACCAGACCTTCACCGACGCGGCCGAACTCGACCACGCCTTCCATGACGCCCGTCACCGATAGATTGAGCCGATCCCGCCGCCAATTTCAGCGGCAGAATTGGCGCATCGCGTTGACAAAGGACGGATCGGCAGGTAGTTTTCACTCGCCTTGAGCAAGAAGCCCCGTCGCCGAGGCTTCCGCCGGACCCGTCGGTCGGTCAGTGACAGTGCGCGAAGAAAACGGCCTGGTTCTCCCCCACCCCAGGGCCCAACCAAAGCACGTTTCCACCGGCAATACTCACGTCCGCGCCCGGACCGAGCGTGATGGGCACGTCTAAACCCTTCGTGACATCCCGACTCGACCGCACCATCACGCTGCCCTGGCTCACGTATGCCTCGCTGAAGAGCGGCCCGTACCGCGATATTTGCGGGTCATAGACCGTATCGGGTTCAGGAGTTGGATACCCGGTTGGTCCGGACACATCAATGGGCGCGGCCCAAGTCTGGCCGTCGTCGAGGCTGTAGGTCAGGTAGATGTGCGTGCCGTCCGGCAGCCGCTGCTGCGACGTCAGATATATTGTGCTGCCGTCGACCAGCATCGTGCCTTCGGGAGTGCGGCTGCTCACGACTTGCCGCGACCAGGACGACCCCGCGTCCTTGCTGGTCCACAGCACGCCGTAGGCTGGCGTTTTCGCCTGTAGTTGCTGCGCGTAGATGTACCAGTAGCCTGTGGTGGCCGACACGGCGACCTGGCGTTCCTGGGCGCCGAGCGGACCCGTCAGCTCCGTGACAGTATAGTCGGCGCCGCTATTGGCGCTCGTTCCAACATAGGTGTAGCGAAGGTGCGTGGGGTCGGCGGGATCCACCTCTGCGCCCGCCCCAACGATGTGCTTGCCTAGCCGCGCGACCCATACTTCACCTCCATGCAAGCCCGGTATTGTCCACCACGGCGTGTAGGGCCAGGTTGCGCCGCCGTCGTTGCTGGAGACGAGCGTTGTGCGAAAAGCGGGATCGACGTAGATGACGGTGATTACGAGGCCGCTCACCGCGATCTGGGGATTAATGCCTCCCCACCTCGCCGCGCCGAGCGAGATCCGCGGGCCGAACGTGGCCCCGTAGTCCCCAGAAGCGCGGAAGACGACTTGCGGCCAACCGTCGGTCGTGAACCAGACGACATAGACGCGCGAGCCCCGGGCTGCGATGCGAGGCCGAATGGGGGCGATTTCCGTGGCGTCGTTCAGCTTTTGTGTCGTGAAGTTCACGCCGTCGGTCGACGAGAGAAACACCAAGTCGTTGCCCTTGGTATAAGCCATATAGATGTGCCCGGCGGCGGCGACCGGATCCTGCCCGTCAATCGCTACATTGGCCGGCCCTGGGTCGAGCTCCCTCACCGCGCAACCGCTGAAGGCCCACACCGGGCCCACACGACCGCACAGAGAAACGGCGATCACAATCGCGCCGATTGCGATCGCTCGCCAACAAGTAGGAGTGTGAAACATGGTCGATCCTCCTTCGGCGGTCAGCTTCGCCCGCGCCGACCAAGAGGAGTCACTCGGCCCCGCGCATAGCGATCAGAGTTCCACTCTGACATTTTTAGGTCGTACTACATCCCGAGCGACATCGTCATGCGACTTGTCGTCGCGGCCGGCTCGCCAATTGAGCTGCATCAGTTCGGGCGCAATCCAATCAGTTTTCTGTCCGGCGCAGTGAAATTCACAGAGGCGCAGAGATTTTTCCGTCTCGGACAAATGTCAAATATCCGATTGAGAGGGGACCCACACTGTCCCCGCGCCTGAGCGGTGTCCGATACCTTGCGCACCGCGACGACCATCCTCGCCTGTTCCGGATCGAGCGCGTCCGGCATCCTGACCGTGAACGGTTCAAGCGGAGCGATCGCGCACCTCTCCTTCGACGGCGACTTTACGAGGTCGAGCTTCACCTTCGGATCCGACGGCCACGGAGGGTTGGTGATCCTGCACACATAAGGATCGCTGCGCCCGCCTCGTCAGGACGGCGGCGGCGTGATGGCGATGCGGACCATTTTCGCCCATGGTGTGGGGGCATTGATCGCTTGGTCGAGCTCCGGGCCCCCGTTCGTCACGTCGGGCCCGGTTCCAGCGGTACTTTCCTTGAACCGTCTGCGTCGGCGACCGGACCCGCAAGCTTGAAGCGTTCGAAGACGCCTTCTCGCGATATCTGCCGCCGGAAACCGTCACAACGTCACAAGCCTAGAGAAATAAGGGCGTTCCGCGGGATTTTTACTGACTTTGCTGATGACTATTTCTCGTGCGAAAGTCTTGATTTGATTATTGTCGTCCCTTGGTCGCCTGCGCAGCGAGGTCAACTCTGGAGGTAAGCCATGCGGGTACTGAGCCGGTATCGCGTTTAACAATTTTCACGGCAATCTGCAAAGTTTCTAGACCGTCTTTGTAGTATCTGTGCATCAGCTGCGACATCCCTATTATGGTTAGGCACTTCCAGCAATTCTTGATTTGGTCCTCATCATTATCCAAGACTTGCGCCGTTAACGTGCCCGGCTTTAGCGCCAAGATGTTCGGGTCTGTGAGCGTGAGCCACAGCATGATGTCGATAGCAGCATATTTTGGGGACTTAGGGTCTGTCGCGATTTGTTCGCAAGCTCTTCGGTACACGTTGGAAAAGCCCTGCTCGACGCGCCCCGTTGAGACGTAAATGCGCGAGGTTCCTGCGTTCATTCTGCACACGATATCATCGGCGTTCTTGGCCGTGACTTCTTGAGGCATACGTTTTTCTTCAGTAAGCAGGCTCCATAAAAAGCATGCTACCCCAGTGTCCGAGGTATCTCCGAAGCTCCACTTTATTAGTCCCCAGCACTCAGCGTCTTCGGCCCCAAGCCACAACATGCTAGAAGGTGAGGTGTACTTACTGAAGCCCTCTATGACCCCCCAAGGTACACCATGTGCGAACGCGTTTGCGGCCATGGTCTCATTGCATTCGGGGGCTGGAGTGCCGTCCGGCATGGCGCAAGAGTGAATGCCGAGGCGTCCACCCATGTAAACGACGCGCGTCTTTCCCGAAACGAACAGTGCCATCGCACACGCTGATGCGCATGATGAGCTTGGCTTAACCACCGCGCGGATGCCCCCGCGAGCGTCCATGTTCGCCACCATTCGCAGGGCTTCGCCGACTGACCCGCCAGGACTGTCTAGCTCCAACGTCTCAAATTTTGGAAGCGCCGCGAATCGCGCCGCATCACCTGCTTCGATCGGTCCCGACGCCTGCACGGTCAAATGGTCGCGCCAAGTGAAGATCATTGCGTCCGCCATGGACGCTGCTCCGAACAAAAAACCGAACGCTATTGCTATGCGCGTTAACATCCCGGTTGTTGCCCCATAGCCCAGAATCCGGCGCACTGTCTCTCCGGCGGATGATGATTTCTACAATATTGTGGCCCTCACTGACATAGACGGCATGGAAGGTGCGGTCCAAGTACTGCCGGGAGCACCCCACGAACTCCTTTGGGCGAGGCTCACAGAGCTTTTTTCAAATTTTTCAGCGCGGACCTGTTAGAGACATTCAATTGGGCGCGAAGCTCACTCGGTGAAGTAATCGCCAGAGGGCTGTCGAGGCCCAAACCGCCGTTCAAGGCTCTCGCGCTTGCTTTCGGCTCGGCGTTTGTTCCATGTCTGCGTCACCGGGCCGTGAGTATCGGTGAAATAGCCAGGACGGCTTGCAGCACAAGCGTCCGCCAAGCCGCGAGGGGCAGACGGCGGGGACGGCCACCCGCCCATCGAATTGACGTCCCGGGCCGTGTCTGGAACGCCGTTGCGTGGGGCCATGTCTACGCCGGCGTCTACGCCCCTGAGGTACTGTCGCAGGGCCTTCTTGATGAGCCCGGAGATGCTGAGATCGTGCGCTCGCGCATACGAGACGACGAAGCCGCGTTCGGCTCGGGGAAGGCGGACTGAAAGGGGAGACAACCACCGGCTCGACATCGAAACACCCACAAAAAGCGTCCAATCCGAAGTCACTTATAACATCGTGAAGGCGACATTCCTACGTTCGGAGGCCTTACCGCAGCGCCTTAATCCCACCCCGCAACCGTTTCGAGAATTTCAACCATCCCCTCAAAATGCTGAACGGACTCAGCTGCCTTGCGAATATGTGCTCCTCTCAGGCCGTCGGCAGACCCACAATCAAAGACAGGCTTTCGAGCCTCTAGAGAATATGGAATCAGGCTGTGGAGATTGGGGATTTGGCCGAGTTTGAACTTGCCGTCGTCCCAGTCAATCACTTGCCCGACAGCACTCAATTTCTTGACAATGTTCTCACGGATTGCAGGTTCCAACTCTTGTCCGTAGATCGACCAGCCAAGGGTCATTCCATTTTCGGAATTAGAGCGCATATTGTGCATTTGCACGACGTAGCCAAGATATTTCGGTCTCCCCTTGGGGATAGAAAGTTCTCCGGTCCAAGCAGCATTGCTCTGGTCCCATTCTTTTCGCCATGTTAGGAGCTTATTGCCTAAATTTTCGGTGCCTTGAATCGAAAAAAGGTCAGGTGCAACCGGAGTGATGAAATAGTCGCTAGTCGCCAAGGCAGCCCTATTAAGGGCGCCGAGATTCGGCCCAAGATCAAGAAGCACCATATCGGCTCCGACTTTGTTGACAGCCTTCTGGATACAGCGATGTATTGCTGACTGCGCCCTCAAAGCTGGTTCGCTACCGCCTTTGGCACTATTCCACGTATCTCCTAGCAAATCCTCGAAATTGCTAAGCCTCAAATCCCCAGGAATGAGATATAGTTCTCCCTCGGCATTCAGCCTGTAGGGCGCGCGATCCCGAACGTCGCCAGTGGTTTTGTAGACAGGCTCAATAGCCTGATAGATGCTATTGCCGGTGTCGGCCCAAGCCTTCTTGATGTCCAGAGTCGTCCAATGAATACGCGGTCAGATTGCATTGGCTGTCGCAATCCACCATTAAAACGCTAAGGTGGCGACGAGCCAACATGTGCGCAACGTGATACATGTACGTCGTCTTGCCAACTCCCCCTTTGTTATTGAAAATGCTGATGGTTTTTGCCATGAGAGCCTCTCGCGGGAAATTGAGGCTGCTTTTACCGCACTACCGAACGGCCTCCTAGCTTTATCATTTTTACAAGGCCGACCACTTCACAACCACATACCGATAATAAGGAATCGACACATTGGTTTAGTACTAACTGTACTACTGTTTTTTGGGGGAAGGGTCGAAAGAGGCCTCGCGATCACCCACCCCCAAGGACCAATTGGGTTGCAGAAATCGGCCCACGCTCGATTTCGCAGTTCGCCCAACTGCGGGCCATTCCAAGCCGCCGAGGGAATCGCCCGAGCCGTGGCCGCGCTTCATTCGCCGGCTTTCACAATTCGCCGAGGCGTTGCCCCTCTCCGCGCACGATCGAAGCCCGCCTTCGCCGTAGTGCCGGAACAGTGCTCCTGCTAGCTATCTGCTAGCTAGGTCTCCAGCCTTGCGGCGCGCGATCAGCCTAAGCCTTTGAAACTAATGGCGCGCCCGACAGGATTCGAACCTGTGGCCTCTGCCTTCGGAGGGCAACGCTCTATCCAGCTGAGCTACGGGCGCATCATTTCCGCGCGGATCAGGACCGGCGGAAACTCTCCCATAGACGAATTCAGCGCAGAAGGGAATTCCCCGAACGCATTCCTTCAGGCCGCGCGCGGCGCCGGCGCCTGGTCGAAGCCGAAGAATTGCAGGTAGCGCCGCTCGACGTCGGCCAGCGGCATCACGACGAAGATGTCCGTGGTGTTGAAAGCCCGGTCGACCGCCGGGACCGGGCTGAACGTCGCGCCGAGCCGCCAGTAGCCTTTGACGAGCGGCGGCAGAACGCGCATGAGGCCGCGCGGATCGGCCGGCGGCGCGGCTTCATCCTTGCCGAGCGCCCCGGAACGCTCGGGCCGCGGCGCAACCCGCCATGAGGGATCGCCGCTGCCGGCCGCAAGCGCCCGGATGGCGCGGGCGTGCATGGCGGGATCGGCGCCGGGCAGGCTCGCGCAACCGATCATCGCGTCCATCTTGTGGTGGCGCGCATAGGCCCAGAGCCCGCGCCATAAAAGTTCGAGAACCCGCCGGCCACGGTGGCTCGGCGCTGTGCAGGCGCGGCCGACCTCGAGAAAGCGGGTCGTCGGGCGGCAGGCGATCAGAGAATCGAGGTCGAATTCGAGCGCGCTATAGAAGCCGAAGTTGCGCTCCGCCACGTCCTGCCGCAGCAGACGATAGACGCCGACCAATTGCGGCGAGCCGTCGCGATGTTGGAGCGTCCTGTCGACGACAATCAGATGGTCGCTCACCCCGTCGAAGCGGCAAACGTCGCGGCGGATGATCCGAGCGGTCGGATCGGGGGTGGCGCCGCCCTCCTCGAAGAACGCCCGATAGCGCAGCTTCTGGGCCCGCCGGACGTCCTTCTTGGTGACCGCCAAGCGTGCTTCGAGCGAGCCGGAGCGCGCCAGCACCGGACCGAGTCCGGCAAGATCGCGTTTGCGGGACAATCGATGCAGGAACCCGACGCCGTCCGCCCCCGGTCTCGTTGCGAATGTCAGCGCCACCCAGCGTCCTCGCGAATCAGCCTTATTTGTGCAGCAGAACCATGATCGCCGGTAGGTTTTATGACGCCCGGCCGAGCGCGTCGAGGGCCTCCGCGCTGTCGCCGCACAACCGCTCGATTTCTCCCGCCAGATCGCTAATCTCGAAGGGCTTGACGAGGAAGGCGTCGAATCCCGCCGCCTTGCAGGCCCGCCGCTCGTCCTCGAGGGCGTTGGCGGTCAATGCGATGACAGGCGTCCGCGGCGAGCGGCTCTCGAACTCGAGCCGGCGCAAACAGCGCGTCGCCTCGAGGCCATCGAGGCCCGGCATCTTGAGGTCCATGAGGATGAGATCGAATGCGGCAGGCGCGCCCGGCGTGGGCGCCGCGAGCCGTAACGCTTCGTATCCGTCCAACGCCCGGACAACGTCGAAACCGAGGCGGGCGAGGGCTTTCTGGGCAATAAGGGCGTTGATGTCGTTGTCCTCGGCGAGCAGTGTCCGTCGCCTTGGCGATCGGGCCTCTTCCAGCCGCTCGCGGGGAAATTCCGCCGCCAGGCGCTCGAACAACGAGCGAGCGCGCACCGGCTTCACCAGCCATCCATCGAAGCCCGCAAGCGACGTCTGTCCGAAGGCCCGACGCTCGAACGGCGAAAAGAGGACGAGGCTCTTCGGCGCTCCCGCGGCGCGGGCGGCGCGCGCCAGCCGGTCGGTCGCCTCGGGGCCCAGCGCGCAGTCGACGATGACGAGGTCCGGCCGTTCGGCTTCAGCAAGAGCGGCAAGGCCGGATTCGAGCCCTTCGGCGCGCACAACCCTCGCCCCGGCTTCAGTCAGGCGCGCCGCAATGGCGGGGGCCTCGAACGGCGAATTGGCGACGATGAGCACCCGGGCGCCCTTGAGCTCCGCCCTCTTCCCGTCGCGCGGCCCGGCGGCGACGCGCGAGGGGACCTCCGGCAGGGAGATCGCGAAGGCGAAGACCGAGCCGCCGGAGGGATTGTCGTCGAGGGTCAGCGCGCCGCCCATCAGACCGACGAGCTGGCGGGAGATGGCGAGCCCGAGGCCGGCGCCTTCGAAGCGGCGCGCGTCGGAGCCGTCGCCCTGCTCGAAGTCCTCGAAGATCGCCGCGCGGCGCTCCGGCGGCACGCCGGGCCCGGTGTCGGCCACGGCGAAGCGCAGCGCCTGCTCCTGCCCGCGCTCGACCGAAACGCAGACGCCGCCCGCCGAGGTGAACTTCACCGCATTGCCGGCGAGGTTGATCAAGACTTGCCTCAGGCGCATTCCGTCGCCGAGCACCAAGCGGGGCGCCTCGGCGCTGATCGAGACGGCGATCTCGATCCCCTTGCTCTGGGCGCGAGGCGCGAGCAGCTCGACGACCCCCTCGACGAGCCTGACGAGATCGACCGTCTCGACGACGAGGCCGAGATGGCCGGCCTCGATCTTGGAGAGATCGAGAATCTGGTCAACGAGCGCGATGAGAGCCGCGCCGGAGCTGCGAATCGTTTCGACATAGCTCATATTCTCGGGACTGAGCGCGGCCTCCCGCAACAGATCGGCCATGCCGAGAATGCCGTTGATCGGCGTGCGGATCTCGTGGCTCATCGTGGCGAGGAAGCGCGACTTCGCTTCGCTCGCCGCTTCTGCCCGCTCGCGCGCCGCGGCCGCCTCCTTGAGCCGCCAGACCTCGTCGCGCAGCGCCTCGTTCTCGACCGCGGACCGCCGCGCGCGCGTTTCGGCCTTCGACCGGGCGCGCGCCAGAGCCGCCGCGAGCGCCGCCGCGAGCGCGACCATCAGCCCCGCCTGGAGGCTCAGCGCATGCGCCGCAATGATCGCGCCCGTGTCCATCGAAGCCCCGCCATCCGAGACGCAGAAGTCTCAGATCGGAGTTGAGATATCCTTGCGGGGGTTGCGCGGGGCTGTCGCCGTAGCGGATATCGCTTGGAGCACGGCGCGCCAGCATGGAGAGCCGGGTGCAACGACGGCTGCGCGTCCTCCTACCAGATCATGGGGGTCCGACGCTTCCCGAGCACAACCAATTCCGACCGCGGAATCAATCCTTTCAAGCCTTTGCGGCGCCATTTCCGGCCGCCCGGCAAACAGGCAAAGAGTAACTCCCAGGCTGGCTCTTGCTGGCGCCCGCCCCAATGACGCTGCCGCCTTAGACCAAATTCCTCCAAGCCAGGGCAAGCCAGACCAAGAAAACGGGCCTGGATTTTCTTGGATTCCTTCGTCCTATTCAGTGCTTTTCAATGGGTTACAAGGAATCCAGAAGAATCCAACAATCCAGGCAAAGAAGCAAAGAAAAAAACATGCCCTTCTTCCCGGCCAGAGCCGTACTGGACCGGGCGCAGGTGGGTAGGGATGATCCAGAAGCGCCATGGAGCATGATCCTACCTCGGCCAATTCCATTCGAGCGACGGGCGGGAGTCAAAGCCGGCCCGCCCCATTGTCAGCTCCTCACGCGCCGCGCCCTCGGCGGCCGTCGTTAAACAGACGCAAAAAGGATTTCTGCTTTCGCCACTCACGCAGGCGCGCTGCGTTGATCGATGAGGCTCGGCGGCTTCGACGCAAGCAGACCGACTCGCCGGTCTGCTTCAAGACAGCAAGAACGAACATAGAACAGATTTGCAAGCGTGGCAAGAAAATGTTGTATGTCGGGGCGTCATGGCCGGACTGGCCTTGGCTTGCCGTCGCCAACCACGAGGTTATTGCAAGTCCGGCGCTCGCAAATGCGATCCAACACAAGAAACCCCGGAGCTTGCGCTCCGGGGCCTTGTTTCAACCGATCGGTTGGCGATCAGAAGTAACGGGTGATGCGGAAGCGGCCGGCGAAGCCGCTCGACGTGCCGTGCCAGTCGCCGGGCACGAAGAATGCGGCGCTGGATCCGTCCGGATTAACCAGACCGCTATTGTATATGGTCCCGGCGAAGCCGCTCGGGCGGTCCTGGTTCGTGCTCTGATACATCAACTCAAGGTCGAAGTTCAGGTTCGTGACCGGGTTCCAGCCGATATCCGTGCCGATCAGCCAGGTCCTCGCACTCTTCGACAGCGGGCCATTGACGTATTGCGCGGCGCCGCAGCCGAAGCCGAGGATGTAGCAGCCGCCGCCCATGTTGCTCCAGTTCAACTCGCCGTATGAGCCCTCGAGATCGATGTAGAACTCCGGCGTGAAGTGGTGCTCGAGCAGGCCGCTGACCGACCAGGCGGTCGGCTTCGACCATTGGTTGGTGAGTGGGTTGAAATAGGCGTCGGACATATACATCGACTGGCCGTTGCCGTTCGTCTGGCCGTTCTCGCCCCACATCATGTCCGGTAGACCCGAGTACCACACCGCGCTCTGGGTGTAGGAGCCGGTGACCAGGAAGTCGTCGCCCGCGCCGAAGGACGGCAGGTTGACCTTCACGCCGGCGTCGATACCCCAGCCGGTCTGGGTTTTCTGGGCGTTGCAAGGGAGGAGACCCGTGAGGCCGCAGCTAAACCCATTGGGGTTATTTAAGCCGTACTCGTCGGCGAACGCGGCGTCGCGAACGTTGACGTTGTGCACTACGCCGGAAACTTGGGCCTCGCCCCAGCCCTGCTTGACATGCAGAGTCGCCGACGATGTCCGGCCAGCGCTGGCCGCCGTAAACGAGCGTGCCCTCGGTCAACCGGGTACCGCCGCCCGAGCCGGCCGGCAACCCGCAAGGCTGCCCGCCGGCGCCATTGCAACCCGGGCTCTGGGCGGCGATCGTCGCCGAGAAGCCGCCGCCAAACGAGGCGGTGTAGGCCATCAAGTCGGGTTCGTTGAACCCCTTCTGATCGGGCGATGCGAAGTTCGCCCAGTTGTCGCCGCCGCCGGTGAACGAGTAAAACGAGGCGGCCTTACCGGCGGTGATGCCGGCCCAGGTCAGGTAGCCGGTGTTCATATAAGTGTAACCGCCGGTGGTGTCGAACCCGTTGCCGTTTTCCGAGTTGATGTCGAAGTGACCGATCAGGGGCCCGTAGGCGGTGTTGGAGGCAAAGTCGAAGCCGAAATTGGCTCGAGTTCGTCCAGCCAGTCGCGTCACGCAGGAAAGTGTCGGGCCGTGCGAGCAGAACGCGCTGATTGCGCTGGCTCCACGCGGCAGCCGATCCGGTCGTCAACAGCGCCGGCGGGATCGTGTAGGTGATGGGGGCCGCCGGGTTGGTGGCCGCGGCGAGAGCGTCGACGACCGAGCCCCAATTGTATTGGGTGTTGAGGTTGCCGCCCGTGAACTGCGCGGTGATGTAGCCCGACAGCTTCACGCAGGTGTCGGAGCCCGGCAGGACCCAGCCGGTGATGCCGCCGACGTTGCAGACTCTTACATATTCGACAGGCGCCGCCTTGCGAGTGGGAAGATCGGCCGCCTGCGCTGCGGCGACGGCGACGATGGCGGTCGCCGAACCGAGCAACATGCTCTTGATGAGCGTCATTTTTGACCTCCAGTTAACATTGTGGGCGTTGGTTCTTCTCACTCTCAATTCGGCGGACCGCTTTCGCGACCCAAAAACCGATAATGGTCAGCCCCCTCTTCCCGACTTGGTCGGATCTGCGCGGCCTGCCTTGGAAGCGATTTGCCGGACCCGTTCCGCGACCGGGACTTTCCCGTTCACACGCTCCACCATACCGTGCTTACGCCGCCGCTCAACAGTAATCTGTCTTGAAATCGCCTTGGAAACGCCTTTCCTGCGGCGCTGTTGCATAAAGGTCACGAATTTGCGACCGCCAACCGGTCCTGAGGCCTTTTGAGTGTCTTAACAATACGTTAACCTGTGGCTAACCCCAGAACAAAGATGGCTCCGCGAACCAAGCCATTGGCCGCATCTCGTCAGGCCAACCCGCCAATCTGCTAAGCCATTGAAGTTTGGCGGCTGGCCTCGGCGAGCAAGGGGCGGCGTCACCGGCCGGCAGCCTCCCCCCGGCGGGGCGCCCGCGCCTCGATGACGACGAACGCCTGGGCGAGCGGCGATTTGTCGGTCATCGTCAGGTGGATGGCGCCCTCGGTTCCCGGCGGCAGGATCGCTTTCAGCCGCTCGGCTGCGCCGCCGGTGAGACGCATGGTCGGCTGGCCGGAGGGCAAATTGACGACCCCCATGTCACGCCAGAAGACCCCGCGCCTCAACCCGGTGCCCAGCGCCTTGGCGCAGGCTTCCTTGGCCGCGAAGCGTTTGGCGTAGGACGCGGCGCGCCCGGCCCGGGCGTCCGAGCGCCGCCGCTCGATCTCGGTGAAGCAGCGCTCGACGAAGCGCTCGCCGTAGCGATCGAGCGTCTGTTCGATGCGTCGGATGTCGCAGAGGTCGCTGCCGACGCCGACGATCACTGTCGCCCCACTGCGATCCCCCGTCCCTCATCCATCGCCGCGCGCATGGCCTTAACGCTTTCGGCGAGGCCGACAAAGATCGCTTCGCCGACCAGAAAATGACCGATGTTGAGCTCTACGATCTGCGGCAGGCTGGCGATCGAGCGCGCCGACTGATAGTCGAGGCCGTGGCCGGCGTGGCATTCAAGGCCAAGCGTCGGTGTCTCAGCCGCCGCAACGCGCAGCCGCCCGAACTCGTAGTCGGCGCGGGCCGAATCGTCATGCGCCAACGCATCGCACCAGGCGCCGGTGTGCAGTTCGACAACGGGAGCGCCGAGGTCGGCGCTGGCTTTCAACGCCTCGCCCGACGGCTCGATGAACATCGAAACCCGGATGCCCGCCCGGGCGAGCTCGGCGACGAAGGGTTTTAGCGCGCGAAATCCGTTGACCACGTCGAGGCCGCCCTCGGTCGTCCGTTCCGTGCGCTTTTCCGGCACCAGGCAGCAGGCGTGCGGGCGGATTCTGAGCGCGATGTCGAGCATCGCCTCGGTCGCGGCCATCTCGAAATTGAGCGGCTTGCCGATCGAGGCCTGGAGGCGCAGCATGTCGTCGTCGTGAATGTGGCGGCGGTCCTCGCGCAGATGCGCGGTGATGCCGTCCGCTCCGGCTTCGATGGCGATCAGCGCGGCGCGGACCGGATCGGGAAGCGCCCCGCCGCGCGCGTTGCGCACCGTGGCCACATGATCGACGTTGACGCCAAGGCGAAGCGCAGTCATGCGGTGGTTCCCCTTGTTGGCGGGAGCAGGTCGCGCCGAGAGTTCGATTGTCGTCGGCTCGGGATGTCGGAGGACTGAGGCGGTCGTGCCATACACATCCGAATTGTCTGCGCCGATCTCCACGACCAACGCTCGGCGCGACCCCCCACCCCGGCCCGCCCCCACAAGGGGGGCGGGAGAAGGCCCGGCGCTTTGAATTTGATAATATCCGACCGAGAGATGCACGTCGTTTCCCTTAAGCGGCGCCGGCGAGCGCCCGGCTTCCCGGCTTCACCGCGGGCAGCGCCGCCAGCTCAGGCGGCAGCGCGTCGGCAGCGTACGCCGGGATGTCGAGCGTCGCCAGGGCGATGCGGGGGATGCCGATCTCCGCCCGGCCGCCCGAGCGGTCGATCAGACAGGCCGCGCCGACAATCGTTCCCGGATGCCGGCGCAGCGCCTCGAGGCACTCGCGCGAGGAAAGTCCGGTCGTGATGATGTCCTCGACCATCAGCACGCGCGCCCCTGCCGCGATCGAGAAGCCGCGCCGCAGTTTGAAGGCCCCGTCCTCGCGCTCGACGAAGATCGCCTTGGCTCCGAGCCAGCGCGCCGTCTCGTAGCCGGGCACGATGCCCCCGACCGCCGGCGAGGCGACGACGTCGATCGGGCCGAACGATTGCAGCGCCTTGGCGGCCAGCGCCCGGCACAGGCGCTCGGTCCGCGCCGGGTCCTGGAAGACGAACATCTTTTGCAGGAACACCGGCGAGTGCAGTCCGGACGACAGGACGAAATGGCCCTCGAGCAGGGCGCCGGCGGCGCGGAACTCGTCAAGGGCCTCGTCGGCGGTCAAGGTCGCGGTCATGCCCCATCCATAGCAGGGCGCCGCTCGCAGCGCCAAGCCGCGGGCGGACCCGCCGCGGGACGGCAAAGGCGATCGCGACGAGCATGAGGTCGGGCAAGGTCGTTCGCGCGCGAAACGGCCTTGCCGGGACACGCGTAACGAGGACCCGGCTTCTCCTCTCGTGATAGTGTTGCTGAAGTCTCTCTTCCCCTGCCCCGCGCGTCCTGGTCCGAGCTGTTTCGAGGAAACCGCCAATGAGAACGCCGTTTGAAACAAAGCTCCTTGGCGTCGAGCCCGATGCGACGGCCCCGGACGGCACGGCGGT
Organism: uncultured Alphaproteobacteria bacterium; assembly: GCA_963835885.1. Taxonomy (GTDB): domain Bacteria; phylum Pseudomonadota; class Alphaproteobacteria; order Rhizobiales; family Beijerinckiaceae; genus Roseiarcus. Next base: position 66,269 of record CAWIHF010000008.1, on the reverse strand, counting down.
GCGGCTCCTGCTCAGCCTCGCCGGAGGAAGCCTGGCGCATTTCGAACTCCCGGCCGCCGCCGTGTCGCACGCCGTGACGCATCGAACCGTCGAGGAGATCTGGTTCGTGCTGTCGGGCCACGGAAGCCTTTGGCGGCGCTCGCCGGAAGCCGAGCGGATCGAGCCGATCGGACCCGGCGTCTCGGTGACGATTCCGCTCGGCGTGGGGTTCCAGTTTCGGGCCGACGAGGCCGCTCCCCTGTCTTTCCTCGCGATCACCATGCCCCCCTGGCGAGGCATGGACGAGGCGGTCGCAGTCGAGGGCCCATGGACGCCGACCGTCGCGGCAGGCCACTGACTGGCCGCTGGTGTACGGGCCTTGCGCCTCGGCCGGGCCGCTGATAGCTCAGAAGCGCTTTTGAACGCGCCGGTTTAGCTCAGTTGGTAGAGCAACGGTTTTGTAAACCGTGGGTCGGGGGTTCGAGTCCCTCAACCGGCACCAATCCCGCCACAATCAACGCGACGCTCCGCCAGTGAGCGGGCATCCGGCCGGCATGAGTTGTCCCGTCAGGAAGGATCGCGTCGCGCTCGCGCCGGTAAGCCTCGCTGTACGCCTCGCGGGCGCGTCGGCGTCGGCTTTCGCCAGCCGGCGAGCTTCCCTCGCGACGCCGGAGCCAAGGACAGCATTTTTCCGATACCCCTCGCGCACGCTTCTGTCTGATCGTAGCTGCGCGAGCGTGTCCAACCTGTCCAGCGTCGCCAAACGCCCAGCGCCCCGAGCTTCCAGAATGATCCGCATCGCAATCACGCCCGTCGCGTATGAAGCCATCATCGCGACGTTGCCCCAGGGCGCGCCTTGTGGCCCGTGGAGCGCCAGGGTGGTCAGCGCCTCATTCGCGTCGACCGTCCAACTGGGGTGCGTGAAAGGGTGGCCTGAAAAGGCGGGAATTTGGCCGTGGGAAGCAAGACGCGCCGACTTCAGCCGTTTATCCGGCTGGCTATCACCTCGCAGGGGGCGTGCCAGCCGGGGGCTCGATATTGCACATTCATGGTTTGGACCAGCGGCTGGATTTAGAACGAGGACAACGTTGGTTTGCCGCGCGAGTGCTCTCCCATCGGGAGGTGAGCGCGCAACTCAATCTTTCGCGTCAGGGTTTCCGCAGCTACGCCCCGAGAGTGCAGCGCACCATCCGGCATGCCCGGAAACTGCGCAACGTTCTCGCGCCGCTATTTCCGGGGTATATTTTCGTCATCCTGGACCTGTCGACCGACCGCTGGCGAAGCGTCAACGGCACGACCGGCGTCGCCTCGCTGATCATGGGCGCCGAGCAGCCGATGCCGGTGCCGCAGGGCATCGTCGAGACGCTGGTCGCGGCAACCGAAAGCTCTGGAACGGTTCGGCTCGACTCCGATCTTGAGATTGGCCAGAGAGTTCGGATTCTATCCGGACCGTTTGCGGAACGCCTCGGTCGTCTCATACACCTAGACGATAAAGCGCGCGTTCGCGTGCTCATCGAATTCATGAGCGCGGAAATCTCTGCCCAGCTGAACCGGTCGTTGGTTGCACCAGCCGCATGATACTTTGAATGAGTGTGAGAAGCGGAGACGGTGGAGAACGGTTCCTCAAACGGGGCGCCCTGTCCTTCGACGGGCGAGACCACCGTCTCCCGGCCTGATAGTCGTCTTCCGGTGTCCTCTAGCATTGAGGAGTGTTCACTCCTTTGTCGAAGCCTTTGCCGGCGACAGCCGCGCACTGGCAATCTAAACTCTGTCGACTCAAATGCCAGACATTGCCATGGACTGCGCGATCTTGAGGCCGCCATGCCATCGCCGCAATCGCTGGGGCAATGGCTTAGCCGCTCAACCCGATCGACGAACTAAGCGACTTATCCGCAGCCGAGAGTGAAACGCAATGGCGCTCACCCGCTCACTTGCAGATGCGGAGCCGGCTATGACCGTCGCTCTGGCTGAGCCAAAGTGACGGTCATAACGGCTGCGATCCGGAATGACGGCAAGCGCCTTTGCGTCTCACTCTTGTGGGCATTCTTGTTCTTCATCCGCCAGCGGCACAGCCTTGCCGAGACTCAAGCCCTCAGCGATTGCATGGCGGCCGTCGACGATCAAGCGCAACATCCCGCCAATGGTGCATTTCTCGGCAGATTTGACTCGCCTTGCTACGGCTCGCATCACTCGGCTGCCGGATCTGCGGCGTCGCGCGGCAAAGCCAATTCGCCGCCTCTTCGGGACTCAATCGACAGAAGATCCCTCGCGCGAACACTGGCTAGCCGTGCGCCGAGCGAGGCTACGTCAGGCGCAGGCGGATCATCTGGTAGGAATAGGGCGGGAGTCTCGCGCTCAAGACGCCATCCGCGACGGTTGCGTGCGAGCCTTTCCTCGGCGTTACGCTCAACGGGGCTTTCAAGCTGTTGACGGCCTCGAGGTCCTTGCCGCTCATCACCTGGTGGTCCGCGACCGCGGCGGCGGCAAACCCCTGCAGACTGACGTCGAGATCGATGTCCTCGCCGCCGTGCCGGTTCACGGCGAAGAAGGTCAGCGTCTGTCCGGTCGCGTCGTGAACCGCCGATATGTCGAGATACGGCACGTTGTCGGCGACCTCGGCGTCATAGCCGGGTGAATCGACGCCGAGTTGCAAGGCCTCCCCGCGTCCGTAGACGGAGGCGAAATAGTACGGGTAGTAGATCGTCTGCCGCCACGCCGCCCCTTTCGGCTCGGTCATGATCGGCGCGATCACGTTCACGAGTTGCGCGATGCAGGCGATCCGCACGACGTCGGAACGACGGATGAAGGTGTTGATGATGCATCCGACCTGGAGCGCGTCCTCGAAATTGTAGGCGTCCTCGAGCAGTCTCGGGGCGTGCGGCCAGCCCTTTGGCGCCGGCCAGAATTTCCCGGTCCTGGACGTTCGAGTGATACCAGACGTTCCATTCGTCAAAGGAAATGGTGACCTTCTTGCGGCTGCGCTTGACGGCGCGGACGAAATCGATGGTCGAGGCGATCGTTGCGATATAGGCGTCGAGCTTGGCGTTGAGCGCGAGATATTCCGCCGTGTTCTTGGCGCGATTGGCGAAATACATGTGCAGCGAAATGTGGTCGACCGAATCGTAGGCGTGCTCGAGAACGATCCGTTCCCATTCCGGATAGGTCTTCATATCGGAGTTCGACGAACCGCAGACGATCAGCTCGAGCGAGCTGTCGAAGGCCCTGAGCGTCTTCGCCACCTCGTTGGCGAGACGGCCATATTCGTGCGCGGTTTTGTGCCCGACCTGCCAGGGGCCGTCCATCTCGTTGCCGAGGCACCAGTGCCTGACGCCGAACGGTTCGGCGCGACCGTGCGCCTTGCGCAGATCGCCCCAGTAGCTGCCTGTCGGCCCGTTGACATATTCGACGAAATTGCGCGCTTCATCCAGGCCGCGCGAGCCGAGATTGATTGCCAGCATCATCTCCGCGCCGACCGCGTCGCACCATTCGGAGAACTCGTGCACGCCGACCGCGTTCGACTCGGAGGTATGCCACGCCAGATCGAGCCGCGTCGGACGCTTCTCCCGCGGGCCGACCCCGTCTTCCCAATTGTAGGCGGACACGAAATTACCGCCGGGATAGCGCACGATCGGGACCTTGAGCTCGCGAACCAGATCGATCACGTCGCGCCGCATGCCGTTCTTGTCGGCGGTCGGGTGGTCGGGTTCGTAGATGCCGGAGTAGATGGCGCGGCCAAGATGCTCGAGAAATGAGCCGTACAGCCTGTCGTCGATCCTGGCGATGCGGTAGTCTCGATGGGCGGTTACGGACGCTTTCATGTCCCCTCCGGACGTTAATATCAGATAGTTGGATATATTGGACGCCTTTCGCGCTCCGGCGGCAATAGCCGAACACGCTATGATTAACGATCCCGGCCCTCAGCCGATCAATACCGCGAATCCAGACTGAATTGCGCCGAGGCGCGGCAATGGGGTCGGCCTCCGCGATGGCGATCAAAGGACGGCGAGCTCCCCGCTCCTGCCAGGTGCTCCGTGTAAGCGTGTGATGAGCAAGTACTTGCCGCGACATTAGGGCGGATGTAACGTTCGATCACAAAAAGCGCGGGTCTGCCGCGCTGATTGAGGGAGGAACAGCGGATGCGAATTCTGAAGACGCTCGCACTTGCCGTTGGCGGCCTTGTCCTTGGCCAACATGCACAAGCAGCGGAAAGCTTCCTAGCGGGCATCCCGCGCAATCAGGTTCTCATCGCGGAGAACCCCGAAGGCACGGTCACCGACCCGTCGAACTTCAACCTCTGGGTTCCGAAGCCGAACGGGACCTCGACGGGGCTCCAGCAGCTATGCATGGATACGCTCTGGTACATTGACCCGGATCACGGGCTTAACGGTCAAGTCTGGGACAATTCGCTCGCCGCAGACAAGCCAAAATACAACAAGGACTTCTCCGAGATGACGGTGAAGCTCCGGCCCGGCATCATGTGGAGCGACGGCGTCGAGTTCACCGCCGACGATGTCGTCTATACGGTCCAGACACTGATGGCCGATCCCGGCGGGTTCAACGACGGCGCGCGGATGGCCGCCAATGTCGACACCGTCACTGCCCCCGATAAATACACGGTCATCTTCAAGCTGAAGAAGCCGAACTCTCGATTCCACGCGGCCTTCACAGTGCGCTGGAGCGCGACCTGGATCATGCCTAAACACGTGTTCGAGAAGCAGGCGAAACCCAGCAAATACAACTTCAATCCGCCGGTGTGCATCGGTTCCTACACGCTCAAGAGCTTCGACCCGAACGGCGCCTGGTTCATCTGGCAGAGGCGCGACGACTGGCAGAAGACGACGCTCGCCCGTTTCGGCGAGCCCGGCCCGAAATATGTCGCGTACATCGATCCCGGCCCGCCGGACAAGCGGGTGATCCTGCAGCAGAACCACCAGCTCGACATCATCCACGACACGTCGCCCGAAGGGGCGTTCGCCCTGCTCAAGTCGTCGCCCACGTCGCACGGCTGGTTCAAAGGCTTCCCCTACGCCCATCCGGATCCGACCCTGCCGATGGTCGTGCTGAATGACCAGCTCGAGAAGTTCAAGAATCCGGACGTGCGCTGGGCGCTCGCGCTCTTGATCGACATGAAGGCGGTCGACATGGCCTCCTATCGCGGGGCGGCGACGATCTCGGCCATCGACGTGCCGCCGACGGGCCTTTATCCGCACTACTACTTCGAGCCGATGGAGCAGTGGCTGAAGGATTTCACCATCGACACCGGCAAGCGGACGATCCACCCCTACGACCCGAACATGGCCCAGGAGATCGCCGACATGCTGCGGCCATCGATGGGGGCCGCCATTCCCACTGATCCGAAGGCGATCGCGGCCGCCTTCGGTCGAGGTTGGTGGAAGCAGGATCCGCAGGCGGCGGCGGAGCTCCTCGAAAAGGCCGGTCTGAAGAAAGTCGGCGGCAAGTGGATGCTGCCCGACGGAACCCCGTTCACCATCACGATCTCGACCGAAGGCGACAATCGCCCGGTCATGACTCGCGCCGGCAGCATCATCGCCCAGCAGTGGACCCAGGCAGGCATCGATTCAAAGATCGACGCCCTGCCGACCGCCATGTGGAGCAACATGTTCAATGGCCAGAACGAAGCGACGATGGCGTGGACGGTCGAGACCTGGGGCGGCCACCCAGACCTCTCGTTCTTCCTTGACTCGTGGCACTCGCAGTTTCTGTCCGAGCCAGGCAAGTTCCAGCCGCCGCGGAACTGGCAGCGCTGGAAGGACCCCGAACTCGACAAGATCATCGAGCAGATTCGCGCGATCGATTTTGACGATCCCAAGGGAGTCGAGCTCGGTCAGGATTTCATCAAGCTAGCCGTGAAGAACATGCCGAACATCCCGCTGATGTCCTACAACGTGTTCACCATCATGGACACGACCTATTGGACGGGATATCCGAACGCCGAGACCGACCCTTACACGGACCCCGTGCCCAATTGGGGAAACACGAAGTACATGATGGTCAAGCTGAAGCCGACCGGCGCGCAGTGATCTAGGCTTCGCGTCGACTAGACGCGAGATGGCCGTCCTTTCCCGGCCGTCTCGCGCCAACCCTTCGACTGGGCGGACATACTGAGCGGGTGCGATGGCGGCCTACGCGCTCTACGTCGTCAGGCGAGTCGGCCAGTTCGTCCTCGTCGTCTTCGTTGGCATTAACATCGCCTTTTTCGTCACCCACGCCACCCCGATCGATCCAATCATGGCAGCGATAGCGGCAGCCACCCGCTTCTCGCAGTCCGATCCGCAAGCGGTCCAAATGACCCGCGAGGCTCTGCGCGAGCTGTACGGCCTGCAGGGCAGCCTGTGGCAGCAGTATGTGGCGTTCTGGATGCGCGTCGCGGTGGCCGATTTCGGCCCGTCGCTGTCAGCCTTTCCGACCCCGGTGTCGACGCTGATCTGGCGCGCCATGCCTTGGACATTCGGACTGCTTTCGATCGCCACCCTCATCTCCTGGGGATTGGGCAACCTTCTCGGCGGTCTCGCCGGCTATTACCGCCGGAACGTGCCGCTCAAAGTGTTCGGCGTGGTCGCCTCCGGCCTGCAGCCGATCCCGAACTACGTTATGGCCTTCGTCGTGCTCGTCCTCTTCGGCTACGTATGGCCGATCCTGCCGATTACCGGATCATCGCAGATCAACCTGACGCGCGGCTGGACCCTTGCCTATTTCCAGAGCGTCTTCGAGCACGGCCTCCTGCCGGTCCTCTCGCTGGTGCTCGTCGGTACGGGCGCCTGGTTCATCGGCATGCGCGCCCTCGTCTCCAACATCGTTACGGAAGACTACGTCACCTACGCCGAACTCGGCGGCGTCGACCACCGGCGCATCCTGATAAGCTACGTCATGCGCAACGCCCTGATGCCGCAGGTGACCGGCCTCGCGCTCTCACTCGGACTCATCTTCAACGGCGCGGTGATCACCGAAGTCGTCTTCGGCTACCCCGGCCTCGGCAACCTGCTCATTCGCGCCGTCTATGCCGGTGACTACAGCTTGGTGATCGGCATCGCCTCGATGTCAATCATCGCGGTCGCCTTTGCGGCGCTGGTCATCGACCTCGTTCTGCCACTTCTCGATCCACGGGTGAGGGCCGCCTGAGCCATGTTCCGCATCCTCAGGGACCTCCTCCGCTACAATCGCGAATTCGCGCTTGGCGCGATCCTGATCCTGCTCGTCGTCGCCATGTCGCTGGCCTCGTTCTTCTCGCCATACTCGTCCGGGCTGCAATACGTCGTTCCCTTCGACGTCCCGCCATCGTGGGGACACCCCTTCGGCACCAATTCACGCGGTCAAGATGTCTTCTGGCAGCTCACTTTCGCCATCCGCAACAGCCTCCTCTTCGGGATAACGGTCGCGGTCCTCAGCCGCTTCATCGCGCTCCTCGTCGGACTGACCTCCGGCTACGTCGGCGGGGTCGTCGACGGTGTCCTCATGTCGATCAACGACACCTTCGTCGTTTTCCCGCCGTTCCCGATCCTCGTCCTCGTCTATTTTATCTTCAAGGACCACATGTCTTGGGTGCTGCTGGCGGTCGCCATGGCCTCTCTCGGCTGGCCCTATGACGCGCGTCTGATCCGTTCTGTGGCGCTCAGTCTGCGAACCCGCGAATTCACCACCCAAAGCCTCTTCTCGGGGATGAGCACCCGGCAGATCCTGGTCCAAGAGCATCTGCCCTATGTGCTGCCTATCGTCTTTGCGACGACCATGAACAACATCAATTGGTCGATCGGTCTCGAGGTGACGCTTTCGGTGATTGGTTTCACCAACATCGAAACCCCGACGATCGGGACGATGATCTATTGGGCCAACCAGCATACCGCGCTGGTCGCCGGCGTGTGGTGGTGGATCGCGTTTCCGGTGGGCTTGGTGATCATGACGTTCATCGGGCTCTATCTCCTGTCGGTGTCGATGAACGAGTATATCGATCCGCGCAGCCGCCTAAGCCGCATGGGAGGCGCGACCTGATGCAGCAGTCCGGCCTGGACAACGGATGGGCCGGCGAGCCGCGCCCGGCGGCGGAAGGGGCGCCGGCGCTATCGGTCGACAGCCTGCGCGCATATTATCTGATGCACTACTTCGGCGTCGAGCGCGAGGTGCGCGCCGTCGATGACATCTCGCTTGTCGTTCGCCGCAACGAAATCTATGGACTCGCCGGCGAATCGAGCTGCGGCAAGACGACGTTCTTGAAGACCATCGCCGCTGCCGTCCGGCCGCCACTCACCGTGATCGGCGGCTCGGTCCGCTACCGCTTCCTCGATCGCGACATTTATGCCCTCAACCCGGCGGAATTGTCCGCGATACGCTGGAAGCATCTCTCCTATATCCCCCAGGGCTCGATGAACGTCCTCAACCCAGTGCGCCGGGTGCGCCAGTCTTTCATTGATTTCGCCTACCGCCACATGAGATTGCACAAGCGCACGTTTTTCGCTGAGGTCGAGCAGCATCTGCAGCGGCTCCATCTTGCCGCCAACGTGCTCGACGCCTATCCGCACGAGCTCTCTGGCGGCATGAAGCAGCGTGTCACGATAGCACTTGCGACCATCTGCCGTCCGGAATTCATCGTCGCTGACGAACCGACGACGGCGCTCGACGTCATCGTGCAAAAGGATGTGCTCGCGATGATCCGCGAGGCGCAGCGGCAGATCGGCTCGTCGATGCTGTTCGTCACGCACGACATGACGGTGCATGCCAATATCGCCGACCGCCTGGGCATTATGTATGCCGGCAGGCTCGTCGAGGAGGCGCCGACGGCCGAGATCTTTACGAAGCCGATGCACCCCTATACCGCGCATCTCGTGGCGAGCCTGCCGAGGATAGGTGAGCAGTCGCGCAGGGAGTCACTCGCCGGCTCGCCTCCCAATCTTGCCGATCCGCCCGTCGGCTGCCGCTTTCACCCACGTTGCCCGCTGGCGATGGACTTCTGCCGCGAGGCGTCGCCGGCGCTCACCACACTCGCCCCAGGGCATCGGGTCGCCTGCTACGCCGCGAGCCCCCTTGTGAAGCCGAGCGCAACGGACGACCACGCGGCCGGGGCGACGAAGAGCGCAGACCCTGCGGGTTTGGTCCAGTGAGCGGCGATCTCCTCGAGGTCGAGCACGTCAGCAAGCGTTTCGCCATCGGCGGACTCTTCGGCCGCGGCCATTTCAATGCCGTCGACGACGTCAGCTTCACGGTCCGAGCGGGGCGACCGGAGATCCTCGCGATCATCGGCGAATTGGGCAGCGGCAAGACCACGCTGGCGCGCATGATCCTGAACACGATCGCGCCAACCGCTGGCGCTATCCGCTTTCGCGGCGAGGATCTTCACGAGGTGCGTGGCCGCAAGCGGCGGCTCGATTTCATCCGCCAGATCCAGCCGATCCTGCAGAATCCCTACGAAGCGTTCAATCCACTGAAGCGGGTCGACCGCTATCTCTACGCCAGCGCTGTCCGTCTCGCCGGAGCCCGATCGCCGAAGGCGCGCGATGACGCGGTCGACGCCGCACTGCAGAAGGTCGGGCTTTCGCTTGTCGAGGTGAAGGGCCGCTTCCCCCACGAACTATCGGGCGGCCAGTTGCAGCGCACGGCCATCGCGCGGGCGCTGATCTCATCGCCGGCGCTGATCGTCGCCGACGAGCCGGTTTCGATGGTCGATGCTTCGCTCCGCATGTCGATCGTCAATCTCTTCAAGCGGCTCCGCAACGAGTTGCAGGTGTCGATCCTCTACATTACCCACGACCTCGCCACCGCCTATTACATCAGCGATCGTGTAATCATCATGCAGAAGGGCAAAGTCGTCGAGACCGGACCGGCGCGCGAGGTCCTGAGTCACCCTCGGCATCCCTATTCGATCCTGTTGAAGGAGTCGGTTCTCTCGCCCGACGACGTCGGCCGGGGTCCATTGACGCCTGAGCAAGGCGATGACGTGAAGCCGCCGGAGCAAACGCGAAATAACGCGCAGAAGTAGTCGTAAATTGGCTCGCCGCTCAAGCTTTACAAGCGGCCCGCGGGACAGCTCATTGTTCAGGGCGAGGGAAACCTCGACGCGAAGGCCGGGCGAGCGGTGGGATTGGCGCTCAGCGAAGACCAGGTCCACCTGTTCGGCCCAACCGGCGCCGTCCTCTGATGAGCGCGCGCCTGTCAAGTCTCGGTTGTCAGGCGAAGCACGATGTCCTGATCGTAGTTGCCGAAGCCGCGGCCGAAGATATTGACCCCGCCGGGATGCCGGGCGTCCGGTTTGACCTCGATCTTGAGCCGTATCGAGTGATGGGCGGAAATGTCGAGATCGTCGGGGGTGAGCGGGGAGATCTTCACGCCGTCAACGAAGGATCCTTCCGGGGTGACGCGCCAGTTTTTGAGCTTGCCGTACTGGCTCCCCTTCAGCTTCCACCAGTCCGGCGTATAGACGCCTCGCTTGTCGCCGAAATCGCCGGGGCTCGTCCACAATCCGATCTCCCGGCCGTTGACCGCAACCGTGATGTCGGAGGGCCACTCAGCCGACGTCCCCGGCACCTCGGACGACATTTCCAGCGAAAATTCGAGCCCGGCCACCGACTTGCCGACCAGCCGCGCATTGTTGGGAAACTGATATTCGACGAAGCCGCGGGTAAACCACATCAGGCCCGCATTCATCCGGTCCGGATTGAGGAAGGTCCCCGGAACGTCGAGCAAGCCGATGATCCCCTGCGGCGAGCAGAGCCCGCACGGCGCGCTGACCTCGCAGCTCGTATAGAGCCCGATCGGCATCGCGACTTCGATCAGGTTGGCGTGCGTCCCGGCGGAATCGTCGCGGATCATGACCAGCACTTCATCGAACGCGGAGAAGCAGAGCTTCTGATGGCCCTTCCGCCCCTTGTGCGTCTCGCTGCGGACGAGCCCGGCCTTTTCCAGAATTTGCAGATTGGACGATACCGTCGACTGCGGAAGAGCGAGCGCCTCGGAGACCTCGTTGACGTTGGCGCCAGCCACACGGTGCAGCAGCCGCAAGATGCGGATGCGGGCGGGCGAGGCCAGCCCCCGCAAGACCTCGGGATGCTCCTCGGGATCGATCAAAAGAAAGTTTCGCGACATTCCTCGTTCTGCCCGCGCCCGACGTCGCCCCGTATGTATCAGGCTTTCGGATATTTTGAGAGGGTGTGCGGATTTGTCGATGCGCCCAGCTCCGTCTGACAATTCCACGCGGGCCGGTCTGCGCCCGAGCCTCAGTCTCGACGGCGACTGGGACTTCTCCTTCGAAGGGCCCGCGGCCCGTTTGAGCGGCGAGGCCCATCGGATCCGGTCGCCGGGGATCTGGCAGGCCCAGTTCGACGCCCTGCGCAACGCCCCGGGGATCGGACGGTACCGTCGCAGGATCGACGTCCCGCCCGAGTGGCTGCACAGGCGCGTCATTCTCGTCATGGAAGGCGTGTTCCACGAATTCGGTCATCCTGATCGACGGCGTCCCGGTCGCCATTCACGGCGACGGATGGACGGCGATCGAGGTTGATCTCACTCGCGCCCTCGCGGAAAGCCGTCGTTCGTTCTTGGCGTCGAAGCGCGCACGCCCGACGATCGCCACGGCGGCCGCTTCAGCCAATCGCTTGCCGGCAAGCAGGACTGGTACGGCGTTCAGGGTGGAATCTGGAAGCCTGCGCGCCTCGAGTCGCGCGATCCCGTTCATATCCGCGAGGCGGCGGTCCGGACGTCTTACGATCTCGCCGAAGGCGCCGTCGTCGCCGAGGGCAGGCTGTCCTCGCCAGCAGCGCAGGCGAAAATCCGCGTGACTGTGTATGGCCGCGACGGAGCCGTGGCGACGGGCGAATTCGATCTCGCCTCGGCGGAGTTCGAGGTCCGAACTCCCGGTCCCCCAACCGGTCGCCTGGTCGCCGGACTCGCCCAATCTCTATCGGCTCGCTATCGAAGTGATGCGCGGCGGAGCGGCGATCGACGCCGTGGAGCGGACGGTCGGCTTCCGGCGTTTTGAATCGAGAAATGGCCGCCTCTTCCTGAACGGCGAGCCTTTCTTCATGTTCGGCGCGCTCGATCAGGACTGGCATCCCGAGGAAGAGTGCCGGCCGCCGAGCGAGGCGTTTCTCGAACAGCGATTCCGCAACGCCAAGGCGATGGGGCTCAACACGCTGCGCTGCCACGTCAAGATCCCCGACCAACTCTATTTCGATCTGGCCGATCGGCTCGGACTCATCGTCTGGCTCGACATGCCTTATGCGCAGTTCCTTGCGCCGTCGACGCGCGAGGCGTTGCGCGAGACATTCCGGAAATCGGTCGCGGGCCACGGACATCATCCGGCCGTCTGCATCTGGACGCTGTTCAATGAAGGATGGGGAATCGACCTGGACGATAACCCGGACGATCGCCGCTGGCTCATCGAGACCTTCGACGCGGCCAAGGCGCTTGTGCCGGACAGCCTGCTTGTCGACAACTCTCCGTGCTTTCCGCGCAACTATCACCTCAAGACCGACATTGAAGATTTTCACTGGTACAACGGCTTCCCGCATCAAAACGAGGCCTTCGCCGCGACGGCGCAAGCGTTCGCCGCTCGCGCGCCCTGGGCGTGGTCGCCGTATGGCGATGCTGAGAAGCGCGGCGACGAGTCGCTCGTTTGCTCGGAGTTCGGCGTCTGGGGACTGCCCCATCCGCGCGATATCCTCGAAAAGGACGGCCGCGAGCCCTGGTGGTTCGAGAGCGGCCACGAGTGGAACGAAGGAGCCGCTTATCCGCACGGGATCGAGACGCGTTTTCGCGACGCCGGGCTTGCGCCGATCTTCAAGACCCTCGATCGCTTCGTGGCTGCGGCGCAGGAGCTCCAGTATCGGGCGCTCAAATACCAGATCGAAACTTTGCGCTGGGAGCGGCCGATCGCCGGCTACGTGATCACCGAGCTCAACGACGTGCAGTGGGAGTCGAACGGACTGATGGACGTTCGCAATCGCCCGCGCGCCTTCGCCGAGCGGCTCGCCAACCTGCAGCAGCCGTGGCTCGTCATCGCGCGCCCGTCGCGAACCGCCATTCGGGTGGGCGAGCGCTTCGACCTATCGGTTCGGCTCGCGGGCGCGGCGGAGCCGACGGCCGGCGCCAGGCTCGCATGGCGCTTTGGCGGGCAAAGCGGCGAGGCTTCGATCGGAGCCAGCCCATCGACGATCGCGCTGACCGGCGGCGCGGCGGACTCCATAACGATTATCCCGCTCGAACTCGAAGCGCGCGACCGCGACGGGCGTCTCCTGTCGCGCAACGCGGTCGAATTCTGCATCGTCCCGCCGCTTCGCGGACCGGCGCCGGGCCTGTTCGCGATCGACGAAGGGGCGCGGAGCGCGCTCAACGCGATCGGCTGGCCGAACTGCGCCGCGACGTTGGACCAGGCGAACGCGGTTGTGGCCACCCGCCTGACCCCGCCGGTGCGGGAAGCGCTCCTCGCCGGCCGCAAGGTTTTGCTCATCGCCAATGCGCCAGAGTCCTTGATCGACCCGCAGCGCAAGCTGCCGCTGAACGACCGGCACAACTTTCCCTCGATGCTGCTAAGACCCCGCGAGGGAACGCCGCGGGACGGGCAGTGGATGGGCGCGTTCAGCTGGCGGCGCATCGACGGTCCGTGGGAAGGCCTGCCGAACGGCCCGATGCTCGATGAGCACTGGGCCGGGCTTCTGCCGAGCCATGTTCTGACCGGCTTTCCCTCGACCGCCTTCGCCGGCCTAGTCGATTCCGGCATGGCGGTCGGCTGGCTGCATCTGGCGGCCGCCTTCACCAAGCGAAGCTTTCTCGGCAGAGCGTGGATGACGGTTTCGACGTTCGACCTGACATCGGCGAGAGCCGCTGAAAATCCACTGGCGGCCCATCTCCTCCGCGCCATTGCTGAAAGCTGAAGGCGTTTTCCGCGCCCAGGCGGACGAACAGGAGCGTCCTCTCCGCGTCGGCGCGAAGCGCCGCGGGGCAAGGAAAGACGCCGCTGCAATTCTGCCCGCAGCCCTGACTCTCCAAGAGTTTAGGCGCCAAAAAATGCAACTTTCGCTGCTCCCAGGCGGCGACCGATTGCCGCCCCGCTCGCTAAGCGAGGACGCGGTCAGTGACCGCGCCGACACGGGGCGCGGCTCTCTCGGCGAGATCAACAAACCGGAAATGGATCATGCAAATTCGTTTGCCAGCCGGCCTTTGTTGCGTTATGGCGAATGGGAAAAGCTTTTCCCGCCGGCTCTGCGGGGACGTTTTTTGTAGAAAACAGAAATATATCCCGGGAGGAAACTGATGAACAAACGGACATCCTGCGCCGCGCTCGTCGCTCTGTTGGTCGGTTCCGCCGCTTTGGCGCAGACCGCGTTCGCCGACAGCATGACGATGTGGGTTCGGGCGAGCGGCACCAACGCCGCCGCGCACCTCATCGATCTCTGGAATTCGACCCACGCGGACAAGATCGAACTCACGACCATCCCGGACAACCAGATGGTCACCAAACTCGCCACGGGCGCCCAGGCCACCGCGAGGTCCCGGACATCATGTCCTTCGACCTCATCTACGTGGCCGATTTCATGAAAGCGGGCTTTCTCACCGACCTGACCGCGGATCAGAAAGCCAACCCCAACTTCGCATCCGTCGCAAAGGCCCATATCGAAATCACGCCGGACGAGCATAAATCGGAGGCATGCATGCGACTTTCGAACAGAACAATCGGGTTCGTCGTGGGAGTGGCTGTCGCCGCCCTCATGGCGCTCCCCATAGTGGCGGGCGCCGCCGACCAGACATCTGGCGTCGACAACGGCACCCATATCACGATGTGGTCGCGCGCCGCGACACAGGCGCGCGCGGACGCACTGGTTCAAGCCTATAACGCGTCTCACAAGAACCACGTCGACGTCACTTTCATTCCGACCGACGACTATCAGACGAAGGTCGGCGCAGCGGCAGCCGCCCACTCGCTACCGGATCTGTTCTCGGCCGACGTCGTGTTTATGCCCAATTGGACCTCGGCGGGATTGTTCCGGGATCTCACCGCCCGCATAGGCGCTCTGCCGTTCGCGGCGGACATCGCGCAGGGCGCCATCACCGCCTCGACTTGGGACGGCAAGAAGTACGGCCTGCCGTTCGTCGTCGATCTTTCGGTCTGGATGTACAACAAGAAGCTATTCAGGGAGGCGGGCCTCGACCCGGCGAAACCGCCAAAATCGCTGGCCGAATTCGCGGCAGACGCCCGCGCCGTGGCGAAGCTGGGCGGCGACATCCACGGAACTTTCTTCGGCGGCGACTGTGGCGGCTGCGAAGTGTTCACCTGGTGGCCGATCGCCTGGGCTGACGGAGAGAAGGTCATGAACCCCGAGGGCACCGAGTCGTATCTCAACAGCGCGGAGAACAAGGCGATCTACGCCATCTTCCGCGGCATGGTCGACGACGGAACTGCTTTGATGCCGGACTCCAAGACAGAGACTGGACCGACCTGGACCGGCTATTTCCCCAAGGGAAGGATTGGCATCATGCCGATGCCGGCAAGCCTGCAAGGCATGGCCAATGCGGCCCTCGCCGACGGCGATATTGGCGTTGCTCCGATCGCCGGCGTCAAAGGCGGGACGTCGACGTTCATCGGCGGCGATGCGATCGGCATCTCCCGCGACAGCAAGGTCGCCGACGCCGCCTGGAACTTCCTGGCTTGGCTGGAAAGCGACGACGCCCAGATAAACGTTGTCGCCAAAGGCGGCAACGTGCTGTCCCGGCCCGACCTCGCCAACAACAAGTACAGCGCGACGGACCCCCGCGTTGTGTTGTTCAACTCCGTCGCGAAGAACGGTCAGACCCCCTTTGCCAAGAACTTCGGCGCAACGTTTAACGACCCACAGGGGCCATGGCTGGTGTTGCTGCGCGACGCGGTGTTCGGCGACGCCGGCAAGATCGACGCTGACAACAAAGCTATAAACGCCTCGCTGAATCAGTAGGAATTGCGAAAGCTCGGCGTGGTGGAAGAAGCGCGCGCTCGCCACGCCCCGTTTGTCTCGGCATTCAAGGCATAGAGGCTTGGTCATGACGTCTTTGACGCCCGCGAAGCACGCCGCCGCGCGAGGGGCAGGCTGGCGGCGACGACATCAGCTGTTGGGCGTGGCCTATGCGATCCCCACCATCGCCTTCGTCGCAGTGTTCTTCCTGACGCCGCTGGTTTTGGTAGCGCGAATGTCGCTCAGCTCCTGGCCGCTGCTCACCGGTTACAAGGGACTGAACTTTCCGAAGAATTTCGTCGCCATTTGGAACAATCAACTGTTCTGGCCGGCGGTCGTCTTTACGATCGAATACACCGTCCTCGTCACCTTCCTCCTGATCGGTTTCGGGCTTGTCATGGCCCTTCTCGTACAGGAGGCCGGCCGATGGGTCAGCGTCTTGCGCACGATCTTTCTCCTCCCCGTCGCGGTCGGTTTGGCGTCGGCCTCGTTGCTCTTCTGGGGCTTCTACTCGCCCTCTATAGGCCCAATCAGTCCGATCCTCGAGGCGGTCGGCGTCATCCATCAGCCAATCTCGTTCCTGGAAACCCCGACGAGCGCGTTGCTCTCGACGACTTTTCTCATCGTGTGGAAGTTTGCTGGGCTCTACATGCTCATTCTGCTCGTCGGACTGCAGGGCATTCCGAACGACGTCTACGAAGCGAGCGCGCTTGACGGAGCCAGCCCCGGCCAGACGTTCCGCTACATCACATTGCCGCTGCTCCGCCCGTCGCTGGCGCTGGCGCTCATCCTGTGCGTGACGGGCTCGCTGCTGGCCTTCGATCAGTTCTATATCCTGACCAAGGGCGGTCCCGATAACACCACGGTGACCGTGGTCCAATTGATCTATCGAGAAGCATTCCAGCGGCAGAACCTCGGCACCGCTGCGGCTATCTCCGTCGTTGTGTTGTTCGCCCTGCTTGTTCTAAACGCCGTCCAGTTCCGGCTGCTCCGCGATCCGGAGAGGAGCTGACGCGATGGGCGCGACCAGCCGCGACATCCTTGGCCGGACACCCTACTACGTGCTGACCGGCGGGCTCGCGATCATCTTCCTGTTTCCGATCCTGTGGGCGGTCATCGCCTCGGTCAGTCCGCAAGCCGCAACCGGCCAGACGGTCGGAATGGGCCTTGGCAACTACACCACTCTTGTCAATTACGGGGCGGGCCTGCCGCGCTTCCTGTTCAACAGCGTGTTCGTCGCCTTCATGGTTGTCGCGATCACGCTTGTGGTGTCTGGCTTGGGCGGCTACGCATTCGCGCGCTTCGATTTTCCCGGCCGTGACCTGCTCTTCCTACTGACTCTCGCGATTCTCATGGTGCCGTACGCCACCGTGCTCATTCCGCTCTACGTGATGCTGGATCGCGTCGGTCTGCAAAACTCGCTCGTTGGGCTCAGCCTCGTACTGGCCGTGTTCCAGCTTCCCTTCGCCACCTACATGATGCGCATCTCCTTCGAAGCCGTACCCCGCGAACTTGATGAATCCGCACTGATGGACGGTTGCGGCACTTTCAGCGTGCTCTGGCGCATTCTGCTTCCCTCGGTGCGCCCCGGCCTCATTACAGTCAGCCTGTTCGCTTTCCTTGCGGCGTGGAACGATTTCTTCGCCCCGCTCATCCTGCTCAACGACCCGACGCAGCAGACCCTCCCGCTCGCCATCGCCAACCTCCGTCAACAGACGATGGGGGCGATCGATTATGGCGCGACGGAAGCGGGCGTCGTCGTGATGGCGCTGCCGTGCCTGATCCTGTTTCTGTTTCTCCAGCGCCATTTCGTTCGCGGCTTCATGTCTGGCGCCGTCAAGGGATGACGGGGGGCGCATGAGCACACGCGAAAAGCGCACCCATACGCCCTGTGGTGGACCGACAGATGGCGGCTTTCGTGGTCGACGTGAACAACGCACTATTCACGACGTCGCGCGGTGGGCGAAGGTCAGCGTCGGGACTGTGTCTAAGGCGCTCAACAGCAAGGGCAGACTGCGCCAGGAAACCCGCGAGCGCATCATCGCCGTCGCCAAAGACCTCGGCTTTCGCCCCAACGATCTCGCGCAAAGCCTGCATCGGGCGCGTTCGATGACCGTGGGGATCGTGTCGACAGACAGTTTCGGTCGGTTCAGCTTTCCGATTGTCGCCGCAATCGAGCGGCGCCTGTCCGATCACGGCGTCGCTGTCTTCATGTGCAACGCCACCGACGATCCGTTGCGCGAGCGGCGGCACATCGATCAGTTGCTCGGCAAGCGCGTCGACGGGCTCGTGGTGACGGCGCGGCGCGTCGACCGGCGCAAACCGATCGAACCTGCGGCGCCGGGCTTGCCTGTGGTCTACGTGTTCTCCCGGGTCGAGCACCCCGATGCGTTCTGCCTGCTGCCCGACGATGAAGGCGGCGCGAAACTCGCAGTCCAACACCTTGCCGCCCTGGGACGCAGACGCATCGCCTCGATCACCGGGCCGGAGCGCTTCGAGGCGGTCCGACTGCGCGACAACGGCTATCGCTCGGCGCTCGCCGAGGCCGGGCTGACGGCGAGGCCCTCTTTGCCGGGCCGCTGGTCGGAGGCCTGGGGGCGCGAGGCCGCACAGCATCTCTTCTCCCGGCGAAAGAGCGCGCCCGACGCGCTCTTCTGCGGCAATGACCAGATTGCGCGCGGCGCGATCGAGGCCCTGCGCGAAATGGGACTTGCCGTGCCGACCGACGTGGCGGTGGTCGGCTTCGACAATTGGGACGTGATGACGGAGGCGACTCGGCCGTCGCTCACCAGCGTCGACATGAATCTCGACGCGCTTGGACAGGAGGCGGGCGCGGCCCTCCTCGACATGATGGCGGGCGGCCGGCGGGCAGGCGTGCGGCGTCTGCCATGCTCCCTCGTCGTCCGCGCCTCATGCGGCGCAAATCGTTCGGACATGCAGGAAAGGCAGTCGTAATGGAGGGCGCATATTCCCCTGTGCCGTTTTCAGAAGTCCGGATCGCCGGTTCATTCTGGCGCGAGCGGCTGGACACTGTGCTCGAGCACACGATTCCGAGCCAGCACGCCAAGCTCGAGGCGGTCGGTATCCTCGAGTCTCTGAAGCTGCCGAAGCCGATCCCGCCGCTTACCATCCCGCGCAATGATCACGGCTTCACCATGCAGGTGTTCTGGGACTCGGACGTCGGCAAGTGGATCGAAGCGGCGAGCTACGCGCTGTCGCACCGGCGGGAGCCGGACATCGAGGCCAGGATTGACGCCATCGTCGACGATCTCAGCCGGGCGCAATCGCCCGACGGCTACCTCAACTGCTGGTACAACGGCCGCGAGCCCGACAAGCGTTGGACGAATCTGCGCGATAACCACGAGCTCTACAACGCGGGGCACCTGCTCGAAGGCGCAATCGCATACTTTCGAGCGACCGGGCGACGGCGGCTCCTCGACATCATGGAGCGTTACGTCGACCACATCGCCGCAACCTTCGGGACGGGGCCGGGACAAAGGCGCGGCTATCCAGGCCATCAGGAGATCGAACTCGCGCTGATCAAGCTTTACCGCCTGACTGGCGACCGGCGGCGGCTTGATCTTGCGGCCTACTTCATCAACGAGCGTGGCCGGCAACCGCACTATTTCACTCAAGAGGCGCTCGCGCGCGGCGACGACCCGGTGGACTACTGGGCGAAGACCTACGAGTACAATCAGTCGCACGTCCCCGTGCGCGAGCAGAAGAAGATGGTCGGGCACGCCGTGCGGGCCATGTACATGGCTTCGGCGATGGCCGACCTCGCCCTCGAGCTTGGCGACAAGAGCCTGAAAAGCGCCTGCGAGATTTTGTGGCGCGACGTGACGGCGGCGCAGATGTACGTGACCGGCGGCCTCGGGCCCGACAAGTCAAACGAGGGCTTCACCGAACCCTACGACTTGCCGAACGAAACGGCCTATGCGGAGACTTGCGCCTCCGTGGCTCTCGTCTTCTGGGCCCATAGGATGCTGCACCTCGACCTCGACGGCGGCTACGCAGACGTAATGGAGCTCGCGCTGTTCAACGGTGCGTTGAGCGGCCTTTCGCGTGGCGGAACCCATTACTTCTACGCCAACCCGCTCGAGAGCCGCGGCCAGCATAGGCGCTGGGCCTGGCACGTCTGCCCTTGCTGCACGATGAACGTGTCGCGGCTGGTCGCCTCGATTTCGGGTTATGCGATTTCGAGCAGCGACGACGGCGTCGCATTCCACCTGTATGGTGGGTTCGAGACGACCGTCGCGATCGGCGGAGTCAACGTGACGGTGCGCGACGTTGGCGACTATCCATGGTCGGGCGATCTGCGGATCGAGGTCGATCCGGAGGCGCCAGCGCAATTCGACCTCAAGCTCCGCATTCCCGGATGGGCGAAGGACGCGACCGCGGCGATCAACGGCGAGTCGCTGTCTCTGACGCCGGTGCGCGGCTATGCGACGATCAATCGACGCTGGAGCCGAGGCGACATCGTGACGTTGCGCTTGCCGATGCCGGCCGAGCGTCTCTTCGGCCATCCGAACGTGCGCATGGACGTCGGCCGGGTCGCGCTGCGTCGCGGCCCGCTCGTCTACTGTATCGAGGAGGCCGACAATCCTGCCGGCCGAGTCCAGAGCCTGGCGTTGCCGCGTAGCGCGCCGCTTGACGCGAAGTGGCGGGACGACCTTCTCGGCGGAGCGATGACGCTGACGGCGAAAGCCGAGCGTCTCGTTCCCGGCGACGACGCCGACAATCTTTATTCCACCACGCCGCCCAAAGGCCGGGACGCGCCGCTGACCGCCCTGCCCTATCACCTCTGGGCCAATCGCGAGCCCGGTTCGATGCAAGTGTGGATCGCGGAGGCAATCCCGTGAAACCCTGTCGTGCCCGCGCACGCGGGCGCCCAAAACGTCGCGCTGGATCTCCGCACCTTTTCTTCTCACTCAGGGAGAAGGTGGCGCGGAGCGCCGGATGAGAGTGCGCGGCAATCGTTGGCGAGCGTCCGCGCTCGACCGGCGCCAACCACGACCGGAGGCGGCCAAGACCCTCATCCGTCGGGCTTCGCCCGACACCTTCTCCCGGAGGGAGAAGGGAGGCGGCGCCTGTTTTTGCTCTCGTCGCAACTCTTCGACCGTAGTCAGAACGTCGCCGCCATCTCGTTGAGGCGTTGGTGCGCCCGCTCCCGCGCCGCCACGATGGGCTCGTTCGGGCCGGTGGTCGGCCCGATCAGCACGAAACGCGTGTCGCGTATCCCGATGAAGCGCAGCGCCTCGCGCAGATAAGGGCTCGCCATGTCGATCCGCCCGCGGTTCATGCCGGTCACGAAGTCGCTGCCGCAGGCCACGATCACCAGGGTCGGACGATCCTTGAGGAGCGGGATGTAGCCGATCGCCGGATCGAAACGGAAGGTGAGGCCCGGCTGGCTGACAAGGTCGATCCAATGCTTCAGCTTGTAGGGAATGCTGAAGTTCCACATCGGCGTCGAGATCAGCACGCGTTCGGCGACGGACAGTCTGACCATCATCCGCTCGATGACGGCGAAGGCGTCGCGCTCCGCCGAGTCGAAGGCGCGCCCGTTCATGATCGCATATTTCGCGTCGAGCGCCGATCCCTCGAATTCCGGCAGGTTTTCCCGCCAGATGTCCATCACGTCGATGTCCCAGTCGGGCCGCGCCTTCTGGAAGCGCGCCACGAACGTATCGGCGCCGGCCGAAGACGCCGCGTCCCGTCGCGGCGAGCACTTCAGATGGAAGAGTTTCGGCACGAGATCCGCTCTCTTATCAGCCTTGCGTCACCCGAGAGCCCGGATTGCCGCCTCGGCGTTGGTGACGACCGAGACGTTCTGCAGGGCGAAGTTGATCGACGCATTGTGCCATTCGGGGTTCATCGTCGAACAGCAATCCTCCGGCACGACCATGAAATAGCCCTTGTCGGCGCCGGTGCGCGCGGTGTGCTCGATCGACATGTTGGTCCAGGCGCCGGTGACGATGATCATGTCGCGCCCGGAGCTCTTGAGGATCGTCTCCAGCCGCGTTCCCTCCCATGCGCTCATCCGCATCTTCTCGACGACGAAGTCTCCGGACTGCGGCTCGAGCCCACCGACCGGCGCCGCGCCCCAGGTGCCGCGAACCATCGCCTTGTTGTCGACCACGCCTTCGAACAGCGGCGCGTTCAGGGTCATTCCGGGCGCCCCGGGCTCAACGACGAACCACACATGAATGACCGGGATGCCGCGGGCGCGGGACGCCGACGCGAGCCGGCGCACATTCCCGACCACGTTCTGCGATCGGGCATGCACGGGAGAGCCCGACGCCGCGAATGCGCCGCCCTCGCTGATCACGTCGTTCTGCAGATCCTGGATGATCAGCGCGCAGCGGCGCGGATCGAGCTTGAGCTCCGTGTTGAGCGGCGCGGCGGCGGAAGCCGAAGCCTGGCGCGTCTCGCCGGCCGAAGAATGGAGCCGGTTCGTCGGCGTGGCCGACATGTAAGGTTCGCGGCGCGCTCCGACCTTGGTCGTCACCCGGTAGACCGAGTGCGTCGCAGTCAGGAACAGGGTATGGAAATCGGGTCCGCCCCAGGCGAGGTTGGCGACGGGTTCGGGAATTCTGACCTTTCCGAGGAGATCGCCCGACGGCGCATAAACCCACACGCCGCCCGGCGCCGTCACCCACACGTTGCCGCGCTGGTCGCATTTCATTCCGTCGGGCACGCCCGCTTCGAGCGAGGAGCGAATGCCGGACGCGAAGATGCGGCGGTTTGAGAGCGACCCGTCCCTCGCCACGTCGAACACCCGGATCAGCGTCTGCACCGTGTCGTTGACGTAGAGAAGCGATTCGTCGGGCGAAAAGCAGAGGCCGTTCGGCTGGTCGAACAGATGACGATCGACCAGGAGCTGCGGCTCGCCGCCTCCGGGCGGCAAGCGGTAGACGCCCTGGAAGCCGAGCTGCCGCGGCCGCTCGACGCCGAAGCCCGGCATTCTCCCGTACCAGGGGTCGGAGAAATAGATCGAACCGTCGGACCGCACGCAGACGTCATTGGGGCTGTTCAGCTCCTGACGTTCGAAATGCGAAGCGAGCACTTCGCGCCGCCCGTCGGGCCGCTCGCGAACCAGCGACGACGTGGCGTGTTCGCAGACGATCAAATTGAGGTCGGCGTCATAGGTCATCCCGTTGCATTTGTTTGAGGGCCGCTTGACCTCGGTGACGCCCTGACGCTCATCCCACCGGCGGCGCACGTCGGCCGGCATATCGGAAAAAAGAAGGACCTGATCGACTGGATGCCAGATCGGCCCCTCGGTGAAGGTGAAGCCGGTCGCAACTTGGCCGACTGGAGCATAAGGGTCGATCAGATCCTCGAATTCCGGACGCAGCGTCGTATGGGTCATGGGTTCGCGATCTCCCGCCTTAAAGTCACATCGGGAACCAGTTGCGCTTCGGCACGGTCTGCACGGTCGGGCCGGGAACCGCGTCGCCAAGGCGAGCGACGACGGCTCCGCCCTCGACTCTCGCCGGGCGGTCGTGGACGGGCAGCAGGAAGCGCGAGCTGCTGAGGAGCTTCTTGATCGCGCCCTTCTCGGCCCGCTTGGACATGGCGTGATTGCCCGTCGTCTGCGGCTCCCCATCATGGATCTGGCGAAACGGTTCGACGATCTGATCGTTGAAATCGTAGATGACGTCGCCGCAGATGGTCGCGATTCCCTCGGCGGTGTGCACGTGGACGTTCATCGATCCTTCGGTATGCGCCCCGGCGAACTCGCAGTACACCCCTGGGATCAGTTCGACCGGCCCGCTGATCTCGAGGTCGAGAAGGCGCAGCGCGCCCTTCACGTGCAGGCGGTCGACCAGGTGCTTGATGTCCGGCGCCGGATATTGAGGATGCATGATGCCGGAGACGGAAAACTCGAGCTCCCGCCGGTTGATGACCGCGGTCGTGTTCATCGGGAACAGGTCGTCCTTGCCGGCATGATCGATGTGCAGGTGCGTATGAGCGACGAAACGGACGTCCCCCATCCGCACCCCATGCTTGCCAAGCTGATTCTCGATCGTGTTTTCGTGGTACTGGAGCCCGCGCATGCCGAGCGTCTCCATGATCTGGTTCGAGCGATATCCGGTGTCGACCAGGACCGGATAGGTCCCGCCCAAGATCAGAAAGCCGAGCGTCGGCACGCGGCGGGTTCGACCACAGTCGCGCCCGAGCACGAGGAAGCTCAATTCGAGCTCGATATCGCCATAATCGAGAATTCTTGATCTCCAGCGGCACGTCGTTCCCTCCCTTGTAGTCTTGCTTGGTGCGTCTCGCGCCTGGCGCTCAGTCTAGGCCGATGCGGTAAACCCTCATGGCGGTATCGTGCAGGATCGCCCGCTGCTCGCGCTCCGGCAAGGAACGAACCGCCTCACGGTAGGCGTCGGCGAGCGCGCCATACGAAGTCCACAGCTTTTCGATCGGAAAGTTCGACCCGAACAGACACCGGTCCGCGCCGAACACGCCGACCGTTTCGCGCACCACCTCCGCGACGTGGCGAGGATCGTTTCGGTGCAGGAAAGTGCCGAGCCCCGAAAGTTTGGCGACCACGTTCGGGCACGCCGCAAGACGCACCATCCCGGCGCGCCATTCCGCCCGCCCCTCGCGCGAAAGGTCCTCGAGCATGCCGGCGTGCTGCAGCACGAAGGTTACCTTCGGGCTGGCCTCCGCCAGATCGGCCGCATCGGCCATCTGCGGGGCGAATACCTGGAGGTCGAAGCTCCAGCCGTAGTCGGCAAGACGACCCACGTTTTGCCGGATGCTCGGGTCGACGGCGAGATCGGCGCGCGTTGCGAACCGGTAGAGCGGGTTCTCGTGCCAGTGAAGCTGCATGCGCACGCCGCACACCAGCGGATAGCGCCTGAGGCGGTCGAGTTGCGGGCGCACGTCGGGGACGGAGAAATCGGCATAGGCGACGATGGCGTGCGGCCAGCCCGTTTCAACAGCCGTTTTCTGCACCCAGGCGGCCTCGTCCTCGAACCGTTCGCGCGGCCAGTTGGTCTGGACATAGACCGACTTGACGACGTTCGAGCCGGCGATGTCGGAACGGTATTCGCCGATCGAATAGTCGCGCCGGATCGGCTCATAGGGGCCAAAAATGCGCGGCTGCATCGGGCCGACAAGCCAAGGCAGGTCGGCCTGGCGCCAAATGTGGTGATGCCCGTCGACGATCGGAATCATGCCGCCCTCTTGCGCGCCAGAGCCAGAACGTGATCGACGATGGCCGTCGTCGAGCCGCCGTCGACCATGTCGTCGACGAAACGCGAAACGGCGATCAGCGCCTCGGTCTGCGGCTTGAAGTTGGGTCCACGGGCGAGCGGCGTCAGCCAGCTCAGGCGCCAGGCGAGACGCGACAGCTTGGCGACGGCGTCGGCGAGCGCCAGCGGATCGCCGCGCTCGAGACCGTCAGAGATGATCAGCGTCGCCGCTCCGCGCGCGTAACCGGCGAAGCGCGGCGTCGCGAGGAAGGCCTGCAAGGCGTCGCCGATCCGCGTGCCGCCGTCGAAGTCGCTGACCATCTGGGCCGCCGCCCCGAGCGCCTGCTCGCGGCGCTTCAGCCTCATCGATCGGGTTGCCCTGGTGAGGCGCGTGCCGAAGGTGAAGACCTCGATGCGCGGCGCGGCCTGCGCGAGCGCGTGAGCAAGGCGGAGGTTCTCCTCCGTGCGGGATTTCATCGAGCCGGAGACGTCGATGAGGAGCAGGAGCTTGCGCGGACGAAGGCGCCGCCGCAGGCTCGGCAGCCGGATCACTTCGCCGTCGTTGCGCGCCGCATCGCGCAAGGTCCGGCGCAAGTCGGCGATGGGGCCGCGCCGCGCCCGCGTGCGCCGGTAGCTCAGCCGGCGCGGTAGCCTGCGTCGGGCCTCGCGTCCGAGCCGGCGCAAGGCTTCGGCCTGACCTTTGGGGCCGAACCGGCGTTGGACGAGCGCCTCCGCGCGCGTCGCGGCTTCTCCGGTCTCATTGACCTCGGCGGCCTCCGGCGGCGGTTCGTCGTCGCCGCGGCGATCGTCCTGGACACGCAGGGTTTCCTCATCCTCCCCTTCGGCGAGCGCCCGCGCTTCCTCGCCAAAGAAGTGGATGCGGAACCAGCAATTCTAAAACTAGCCCGACTTTCTCAACTGGGGATGCGGACGGGTGGAAAGGGCCGTGGAATCAAGGCTGGGCGGTCGAAGGTCTCCACTACATGGCGGGTTGCGGGTGCTGAGCCGCCGGAGCAGGAGCGGTGATTAGCGGCGGCGACTGCGGCGGCAGGGTGAGCCCGAGTTGCCGCAGGAGGAGTTTATGGTCGGCGTTGGGCTCGGTGTAACGGCTCAGGATCAGGGTTCGGCCGTCGATGGTTGGGAAGTGGACGTCGAGCATCTGGATGGCGGCAAGCTTGTCGAGCACCGCGCGCGGGGTGAGGCCGGCGGCCAGCGGCCTGAGCCTGGCGCGCAGCGTGACGTGCAGACAATAGGCGAGGAAGGCCACGAAGATGTGCGCCTCAACGCGCTGCTCCAGCTGGTGGTAGATCGGCCGTAGCTGCAGATCGTCCTTGAGGTTCTTGAAGGCCGCCTCGACTTCGACGAGTTGAATGTAGAACCGCCACAGCTCGGCGGGATCGCGCCCGCGCATATTGGTGCGCAACAGGTAGCGGCCTTCGCGCCGACGCGCTTGGCGCAGCTTTTTGCGGTTGAGCGCGTAGGCGAAGGCGGCTGTGTGCGGGTCGACCGCTATGTCGAGGAGGCGCCATGCCGCAGGCGCCTTGGCGCGGGCGGCGCCGAGCTTCATCAGCAGGCTCTCGCGAGAGAGGTTCATGTGCGCCAGCTTCGCCAGTCGCGCCCACAGCCACTTCAGCTGCCGCTTTCGCATGGCGCGCTCCTTGTCGATGCGCGCCCGGCTCTGGGCGAGCACGTAAAGGTCGTCGGCCTCGGTCAACAGCTTCACTTCGACGCCCGGCCGCACCTCGTGCCAGGGCAGGCCGACGAGAGACGTTTCCAGCTTGCTGAGGCGTCCCTTGGGGGTTCCCGCCAGATAGGCGACGGGCGGATCGGATCGCCGCATTTCGGCGAGCGTCTCTTCGGTAGGGATGCCGCGATCCATCACCCAGATGCGCTGGGCCTTGCCGTACTGCGCCTCGATCTTCGAAAGGAAGGCGCGCAGCGTCGTCTTGTCGGAGGTGTTGCCGGGGAGAACTTCGTAGGCGAGCGGAAAGCCGTCGGGCGTCACGATCAGCGCGATGACCACCTGCACGCAGTCTGAGCGCTTGTCGCGGCTATAGCCGTGGCGGCGCTTGTCGCTCTCGTCGCTCGGCGGATCGGATTCGAAGTACGTGCTGGTCAAGTCGTAAAGAAGGACGTCGAAGCGGGCGCCGAACAGATCCTGCCAGCGCCGACGCAGATGGGTGAACAAAGCCGGTTTATGCTCAAGCAGCTTGTCGAGGCAGCGATAGAGCGCGTTCTTCTCGACCAGCGCAAAATCTCCGCCGAGCAGATCGCCCATGGCGCTTTGCTCGAACCACAGCCGGTGCAAGCGCCACTCGCTGCCTGGATCGATGAGCCGGTAGCAGACCAGCGTCTCGAGGATGTGGCTCCAGCAGGTCCCTTGGCGCGAATCGGGCAGACGAGCCGCCCAGAAACGGTCGAGTTCCAGTTGCTCATAGAGCTGACAGGCGAGCCAGCACGCCCCCCATTGCCGCGGCCGGTGCAGCTGCATGGCCCCGAGCCGGATCTGCACCCGATGGCCCTCGGCGTGATCGGGCAGCGGCCGATCGGCGGGGAACAGGGCCAATTGAGTGGTTTGTTGCGCCCCCTCGTCGAAGGCCTCGATCACCCGGCGCCAGCTTTCCTGCTGGCTGTCGTTGATTTCGCCGAGATAGAGGACTTGGCGCTGCACGACTTTGCCGCCGGCGCAGCGCTTGCTCTCGACAATGCTCCACTAGCGGTGCTCCTTGCCGTCCTTGAAGCGTCAATTCGGGCGCAAAGACATGACGAACAAATCTACGCCAAACTATTCTTCTGCAAAGGTACTTGGTCTCCACTACACGCGAATTTCGAAACCTCGTCGTTGAAACAACTCGCTTTTCGCTCCCTCACAACCCCGAAATTCGCCGTCTGCCTGCGCCAGTTGAGAAAGTCGGGCTAGCGAATTGGGGTCCATTCATGAGCGATCTCGGATATGTGTGAGTTCTGGCGGGATGGTGAAGTTGGTCAGGGAATCGAGGATGGCGGGCCAGGAGGGGAATACGACGTAAGCGGTCAGCATGAGGATATGGGCGAAGAAGCTGGTTCGCTTGTCGGCGGCTTGGCGCGCGGCTTGCCAGGGTGGCTCGCTCAGTTCGAGCACGGTGTGCCAGGCGAAGGCGAGCAGATTGAGGGCCGCTAGCGTCATGGCGAGAAAGTCCCGGCCGTGGCCGAAGTTGTGTTCGAGCTCGTAGCCATGGTTTTTCATGACGTTGAAGCTCTCGTTCTCGATTTTCCATCTCGCGCGGCCACAGGCGACGATTTCGGCGACGTTGGCCTTGGAAACGGGAAGGCTGGTCACCCAGGCCATGGAATATTTGACCTTTCCCTTGGCGTCGACGATCTCGAAGCCGATCCAGTTGACGAGGATGGCGTCCTTGGCCTCGCGGATCGGAACCGCCTCGATCCAGCGATAACGGAACGTCTCTTTCGTGGTGCGGCGGCGCGCTTTCTCCTCGTGGCTCGAAAGCTCGGCCCTGGCGATGAAGTCGTAGAGCGCCTTGTGCGAGGTTTCCTTGGCTGTGAAGATGAAATCATCGCCGACGTCCGTGACCATCTTGGCGACGGGATGGCAGGCGAACAAATCGTCGCCCAGATAAATCGGCCGCAGCGGGGCGAGCCGCGCGCCATGCTTGCCGAACCAGCGCTTGACGGCATTACGCTCGCAGTCCTGTTTCTCGGCGCCGTCTCGGGTCGCGATGAATTCCGGCATCAGGGGAACGACCTTGGAATGGCCGGGCGCCACGACCGTCGCGGACAACAGGCTATGATAGTTCTCGGTCCTGCCGTTGGACCGCTTGCGGGTGAGACAGTTCGGACAGCCGAGCTTTTGCGAGCAGAAATACTCGGTTCCATCCCATGCGACCAAGGTTCTGCCGTCCAACCGACTGAAGGTCTGTCCGATCAAGGGCTCGGTCAGCAGCGTTTCCATGCGCTCGAAACAAGGCTGCAAAAGCGCGGGGTCGGCCTCGTCCAGCCTATCGCGGATATAATTGTCCGAAGGGATTCGACCGATCCCGAACAGCGTCTGGCAGTTGGAGCGGCCATGGCCCTTCTCCAGCGCGCGCTGAAAACGGAGAAACGACGCGCCCTGCATGAAAAACATCGCGAAAGCCGAGAGGCCGAAGTCGGCGATCTCGATATTGCCGCCGCGCCCTTTTCGCGTGTCAGGAAAAGTCGCGCATACGGACTTCAACTCGGACAGAAGGGAGGGCAAAAGCTGCATCCCAACCGTGAATCAGACTTTTGCTGATTCGCGAAATCCCGAAAATTCCGTACTTTTAGAATTGCTGATGCGGAACAGAAGATTGTACACCGCATGACGCTCGGGCGGCGGCGCCAGGATCGCAAGCCCGGCCTGTCGGATGTCTTCGGGGTCGCGCGGGCCGAGGAGCGCGATCGCCGCGAGGAACGCGGTCGTCTGGTCCGGCGCAATGGCGAAGCCGTTCGCCCGCAGGAGCGCGACGAAACCAAGCAACGGCCGCACGGCGCGCGGCACAGCGCCGGCATCGCTCATGCGGCGGCCTCGGCGATGATCGAATCGAGGCGGCCGGCGATATGGGCGAGGTCTTCCTCGTCCTTGAGCGCCACGCCGATCGACCGCTTGAACGCGTCCGGCCAGCGCGCGCCGCCGCGGTTGAGAAGCGTCGCCGCCTCGGCCCAGTCGACCGACTCGGCGATCCCCGGGGCCTTGCTCAAAGGTTCGCGCCGGAGCCTGCCGACGGCGGCGACAACCGCGCGCGCGGTCTGCTCGGCGACGCTCGATGCGCGCATCATGACGATTCGAGCTTCGCGCTCCGGGCGTCGGATAGTCGATCCAATGGTAAACGCACCGCCGCCGCAGCGCCTCATGCAGATCGCGCGTGCGGTTCGAAGTCAGGATCACCACCGGGCGCTCGACCGCGCGCAGCGTGCCTCGCTCGGGGATCGAGATCTGGAAATCGGACAGGAATTCGAGCAGGAACGCCTCAAATTCCTGATCGGAGCGGTCGATCTCGTCGATCAGCAGGACGGACGAGTCCGGCGCGCGCAGCACCGCCAGCATCGGACGCTCGATGAGGAACGGCTCACTGTAGATGTCGATGCTTTGCTCGCCGGCCTGGCGGATCGCCAGCATCTGGCGCGGATAGTTCCATTCGTAGAGCGCGGCCGAAGCATCGATGCCCTCATAACACTGCAGGCGGATGAGGCGGCGCGCCAGCACCGCCGCGACCGCCTTGGCGGCCTCGGTCTTGCCGACGCCCGGCGCGCCTTCGAGAAGCAGCGGTTTGCCTAGCGCGAGCGCCAGATAGGCCGCCGTCGCGAGGCCCTCGTCGGCCAGATAGTAGGCCGCCCGAAGCGCCTTCTCGAGCGCTTCCGGGCTGTCGATGCCGACGATGTTGCCCCTGATGGCCATTTGCGTTGCTCAGCGCCGCGCCTGCGGGCGCGCGCCGCCTTGCGCCTTGATCGCCCGCAGCACCTTTTCCGGGGTGATCGGCAAATCGTCGATGCGGACGCCGACCGCGTTGAAGATCGCGTTGGCGACCGCAGGCAGAACAGGATTGGCGCACATTTCCCCGGGTCCCTTGGCGCCGTACGGCCCGTCGGCGGCGGGACGCTCGAGCACGGCGATGTCGTGGGGACAGATGTCGCCGGGGCCCGGCATCAGATATTCGACGAAGTCGCGCGGCCCATGGCTCGGATCCGGATAGTAGGGCTCCGGCGTCTCGTAGAGCGTGTGGCTGATCCCCATCCAGGCTCCGCCGACCAGTTGCTGTTCGACCAGGCGCGGGTTCAAGGCGCGGCCGAGTTCGTAGGCGCTGTCCATCCGCACCATCGCCACCTCGCCCGTTTCGTCGTCGACCTCCACCTCGGCGACGAGGCAGGCGTGGGCGTAGCAGGTGGCCGGCGACATCTCGCCGGTCTCCGGATCGACCGACGACAGCGGCACGAGAAAGATCCCTCGGCCGGAGATTGTGCGGCCCTGCCTGAACTGGGCCGCGATCGCGACGTCCTTGGTCGAGATCGAGCGATGCGGCGCGCCCTTGACGTGAATATTGCCGCGCCCGTCGGTTTCAAGGTCCGCGACATTGACCTCGAGCTCTTCGGCGGCCGCCTCCATCATAACGCCGCGCGCCTCCCGCGCCGCAGCGGCCACGGCGTTGCCGACGCGAGTGCGTCCCGCGCGAGGCGAAGCTGCCCATGCAATGCGGGACCGGTGTCGGAATCGGCGGTGTCGACATAGACGTCCTCGACCGGCACGCCGAGCGCCTCGGCACAAATCTGCCGCGTCACCGACTTCATGCCCTGGCCGAGATCGATCGAGGACAGGGACACGGTGAACTTGCCGCTCGGGTTCGAGTGGACCAGCGCCTGGCTCGGGTCTCCGCCGAGGTTCATGCCGATGGGATAGTTGATCGAGGCCATGCCGCGACCGCGAAGCTTCGCCATGGTCAGCGCCTTCTGCCGAACACTGAGGAAAACCGCGTCGCGCCATGTGTCGTCGCGGCGGGCGCCGGTTGAGGCGGCGGCGGGGCGCGCGGCGGTTCCGGCGAAGACGCAGGCCGGTCGTAGGTTGTGCGCTGCTGGGTCGCCGCGGGACGCGCCGCCGGAGTCGAATCGCGCGCCGGAGCTGGAGGGATCGCAGCGCGCGGGCCGCCGCCGTCCCGGCGAGACGACATGCGCTTGTACTGCTCGCCGATCCGCCAGTTCGCCTTTTCGGCGGCGACCTGGACGCATTCGATAAGCGCGGTATTCTTCGCCTCGCGCCGATGCGCCTTCATGTCGCCGTCGCGATAGGCGTTGAGAATCCGGAACTCCATCGGGTCCATGCCGACGAGATGGGCGAGCTTGTCCATCTGGCATTCGATGGCGAAGTCCACCGCCGTCACCCCGAAGCCGCGCATCGCCGTCGCCGGCACGCGATTGGTGAAGACGCAATAGACGTCCGCATGGACGTTCGGGATCGTATAGGGCCCCGGCAGATGCGCCGCACATTTGACGACGGCGTAGCTCGACAGCCGCGTGTAGGCGCCGCTGTCGAAGATGCAGCGCATCTTGCGCGCGACAATCCGCCCGTCCCGCGCCACGCCGTCCTTGATCCAGATGCGCTCGGCGCCGCGCGGGAGCGCAATATTGCATCTCCTCCTCGCGGCCGATGATGTACCGCACCGGGCGGCCGGTCAGCATCGCTCCGAGGATCGCAAGGGGTTCGGTGACGGTGTCGACCTTGCCGCCGAACCCGCCGCCGACCGTGCCGCCGACGAAATGCAGCTTGTTCGACGGCATGTCGAGAATCTTGGCGCAGGTGTCGAGCGAGAAGAACAGCGCCTGGGTCGAGGTGTAGACGACATAGCGCCCGTTGGTTTCGGGCGCAGCGATCGATCCGTTCGTCTCGGTCGGCGCATGCTCGATCGGCGACGTCTGGTAGCGCTGCTCGAGAACGTGGTCGGCCTGCGAGAAGCCGCGCTCGACGTCGCCGAACCTGAGCTTCTGATGGTCGTAGACGTCGTGGTAGGTGAATGTGTTTTGTGGATAGGTCTCGTTGACGACGGGCGCGCCGGGCTTCATCGCCTCCTCGACGTCGAACACGGCAGGGAGCGGGTCGTAGTCGACGCGGATGGTGGCCAGCGCTTCGAAGGCTGCCCGCTGGCTGTCGGCGACAACGGCGACGATTGGCTCGCCCTTGTAGCGCACTTTGTCGACGGCGAGCGTCGGCTCGTCGTCCTTGCCGAAGTTGATCAGGCTCAGCAGCGTGTTGAGGTTGCGCGGCACATCGGCGCCGTGGATGATCCGTCGTACGCCGGGATGACGCTCGGCCTCGCTCGCGTCGATGCGCCGGATGCGCGCGTGCGAGTGGGGGCTGCGCAGCACCTTGAGATGCAGCATGCCCTGAAGCTTGTGGTCGTTGAAGATAGGTGGAGGTCGCGGTGACATGGCCGAGCATGTCCTGCCGCTGGGTCGGCTTGCCGATCTCCTTCAGGTTGTCGTCCCGCTCGTCGGCGAATATGTCCTTGCGCAGTTCAAGCATCGATTTCGCCCCTCAGGCCCGCCGGACGCCGCGCGCTGCCGCGGCGAGGACTGCGTTGATGATCGGTTCGTAGCCGGTGCAGCGGCAGATGTTGCCGGAGATCGCCTCGACAACCTCGGCGCGGGACGGCGACAGGTTACGGTCGAGGAGCGCCTTGGCCGCCATCAACATGCCCGGCGTGCAATAGCCGCATTGCGCGGCGAACTGCTCCATGAAAGCGGTCTGCAACGGATGAAGCTCCGGTCCGTTCTTCAGGCCGTCGGCGGTCTCGATCGACCTTCCGGCGACACTCTCGGCAAGGGTGACGCAAGACAGCGCCGGCTCGCCGTCGATCAGCACCGTGCAGGCGCCGCAGCCGCCCTGCCCGCAGCCGAATTTCGGAGATTGATCTCCGACGAGGTCGCGCAGCGCAGAAAGAAGGTTCGCGCCGCCGTCGACGAACACCGCGACCTCGCGCCCGTTGTGCAGGAATTGGAGTGGGGTCTTGGCCATTCCTGTTCTTTCAGGCCTCGAGTTCCGAGCAGCAACCGTCGAAGATGCACGCCGACGACCTCGCGTCGATACCAGGCGCTTGCGATCGCGTCGGTTGCGGGCGACGTTCCCTCGGCCGCCGCTGCGACCGCGGCCGCAACGCTGGCCTCGTCGAGGGTGCGCCCTTCCAGGGCGCGCTCGGCCGCCTTTGCCCGGATCGCGGTCGGCGCCATGGCCCCATAGGCGATGCGGGCGTTGGACACGCGTCCGCCCATGCTCGGAAGATGAGCCGCGATGGACATGACGGAGGCGCCTTTCGGCTTCACGCGGGAAACCTTGCGGTAGCGAAAAGCGTCCGGAGCCGCGAGCCGCTCGAAGGAGACGCCGAGAACAAGGGTCCCGGAAGACCGGTCGCGGGTCGCCAGGAACTCCTCCAGCGCCATCTCCCGTGCGCCATAGCCACTCTGTACGGAGACGACCGCGTCGAGCGTAAGCAACGCCGCCGTAAGGTCGCCGAACGGCGAATAGGCGAACAGATTGCCCCCGACCGTGCCCATCGTGCGCACAGCCGGACCTCCGATCGAACGCACGACAGGATGCAGAAAGCCGAGGTCACGCTCACGCAGGATGTGCGCCAGCGTCACTTCCGCCCCGAGAACGATGCGCGCCCCACTCGTTCGAATCTGCCCGAGCCCGCGATCGGCAAGACGCACCAATGTGGTGATTCCGACGTCGCCCTCGTTCACAGCGCGCATCACCAGCGTGCCGCCGGCGATGTAGCGCGCGCGCGATCCGTCGATAGCGCGGCGGCCGCCTCAGCGGGAGTCGCGCAGGTTTTCACGCTCACGGGCATGTCGATGGCGCTCCTCTCATGCGACCGCCAGCAAACGCCTGCGGACCGCATCGAACCCGGCCTGATAGATCTCTTCGCCGACCATTTCCGTCAGGCGCCTCTCGTCGTCGGGGCGAGTCGTGAAACGACACTCCCAGTGCCAGAAGGTGCGATCGCCATCGGTCACGGGCAGAAGGCGCACGTGCGCCACATAGTTGAACAAGGGAATCGGCGTGTCGAGCAGGCAATAGCTGAAGCTTTGTTCGAGGTCGGACAAGGCAAGCAGCTGCTCGCGCAACTCCGAGCCGTCCGCCAGCTTAAATCGACGCACGCATCCGATCTTGTCGGCGCTCTGCCCGCGCTCGATGAGGCTGGTCGCCACCGCCGGATGCCATTGGTCGTGCCCGTTGAAGTCGCGCAGAACTTCCCAAACGCGGTCGTTCGGAGTGTCGATGATGGTGCTCTTCACGACCCGGGGCATCCTCAGCCTCCGAACGCTCGTTTGAGCGCGTCGAACCCGCCCTGAAACACGCCGCCCCCGACGGTGGCGATAAGCTCCGCCTCCCGCTCGGGCGGGCAGTCGAACTCGGCCGTCCACTCCACGAAGGTGCGGTCGCCGTCGGTCACCGGAGTAAGCCGCAGGGTCGCGACATAGTTCTCCACCCCCATTGGCAATTCGAGGATCGAGTAGGTGCAGAACATGTCGTAGTCGGACAGGCCAAGCAGCTTTTCGCGGATCCGGTCGCCGTTGCGCAGTCGGAAATCGCGCACGCAGCCGACCTTGTCCGCCGGCTCTCCCCCCTCGATTCGACTCTCCGCGATCGCTGGATGCCAGTTCGGCAGACCGTTGAAGTCGCGCACCCGCGCCCAGACCCGGTCGCTTCGGGCGTTGACCACGCTGGAGACGAAGACGCGCGCCATGGGCCGACCTCAGCTCTTCTTCCGCGGGGCGCCCGCCCGCCCTGCGGCGCGGCGCCACACCGGCCGGCGGCAAGGCAGGTTCGGCGTCCTTCTTCGGCGCGGTCTCCTTGCGGATGCCCTGCATGTCGCGCGCCTCGCGAATAAGTCCCGGCATTTTCGCGAGACTGCCGCCCTCGACGCCGATGTCCGCCAGGATCGAATCGATCAGCGGCGCCTGAACTCGATAGCGCAGAGCCGAAGTCGATCACTTCGTCGGTCGCGCTCCGCCCGCCGTTCCCGCCGTTTCCGCCGTTGATTCCGTCGACCTGACAGGATGCGGATACCCTCGATCTTCTCCATCGGCTTGAACGCTCTCGCGCACGATGCCCTCGACGCGATCGAGCAGCTTGCGGCGGAACAGCGAATGACGCGCGCCGCGTCGCTGAGCACGTTCTCCGCCTCGTTGAGAAGCCGCTGCGCCTCGGCCTCGACGGCGGCGCGGACCCGCTCGGCATCTGCCGCGATCCGCTTCTCCTCCGCCTCCTTCTCCGCGATCAGTCACCTCGACCGTGCTTGCGCCGGCGGGCGATCTCGCTTTCGCGCACTGTGATGACGCGCTCGTGCGGCCTCTGCAGCGCGCGCCCTTGCGTTCTCGGCCTCCGCCTCGGCCGCCAATTCCTCGAGCGACTTCTGATAGAGCGCGATCGCCTTGTCCATCAGCGCGGTTTCGACCATCTTCTCGCGCTCGATTTCGAGACTTGCGCAAGTCGCGTTCGCGCCCGACCCGCGCCTCGTCCAGGCCGCGTTCGGATCCGATCCGCGCCCGCTCAACCTCCTCGCCGGAGGCGATCTCCGCCTCCTGCAGCGCCTGGCTGCGCGCGATCTCGAGCTGCTCGAGCGCCCGACGCCGTTCGAGGCGCGCAGCCTCGAGCGCCTGCTCGCGAAGGACGTCGGTTCTCTCGACATTCTGTCTGGCGACGATCTCGGCCTGCCGCACTTGCTGGTCGGCGGCGACGCGTTCGGTTCGCTTCGCGGAGAGTGCAACGACGCGCTCCTCCTCTGCGATCTCGATCACCTTTTTCTGCTCGATGCTGAGCACCTCGCGCGTCCGCTGAGACGCGATTCGGTCCCTTTCGAGCCCGAGTTCCACCTCGATGCGCTGCCGCTCGACAGCGTCGCGGCGCTTGAGTTCGGCCGCCTCGATCGTCTCGTTGCGCCCGATCTCGAGCGCGCGGGTCTCTTGGTCGGATTGGATGCGTTCGGCGGCAAGCGCCTTTTCCTAGGCGATCCGCGCCGCCTCGATGGCTTCCTTGGCGCCGCGATGTCCGCTTCCTCGACCGCGCGATTTCGGGCGATCTCCAGCGCCGCGGATCTCTTCGTCCCTCGCGATGCGCTCGCTCTGGATGCGTCGATCCTGAACGATCCGCGCCAACTCGACCACCTGTCGCGCGTCGATTTCGGCCTTCTCCAAGGTTTCGTTGCGCGCGATTTCGAGGCGGCGGGTCTCTCTGTCGGCGGCGATCGACTCGGCCGCGGTCTTCTGCTCCTGCGCGATCCGCGCGGCTCGCGTCGCCTCGAGCGCAGCGATCTCCGCTTCTTCGATGGCGCGCCGGCGCGCGATCTCCTGGCCCTGCGTCTCCTGCTGGCTGACGATACGGGTCAGCGCGACATTCTTCTCCTGGGCGATGCGGGCGGCTTCGATCGCCTCGCGAGCGAGGATGTCGGCCTCTTCCAGCGCCCTGTTGCGGGCGATCTCCGCCGCGCGAACGCGCTCCTCCTGCGCAATGCGGGTCGTCTCGGTCGCCTCGCGCGCGCTGATGCCGGCTTGCTCGAGCGCCTGGCTGCGCGCGATCTCGAGCGACCGCGTCGCCTGCTCGGCGGCGATCCGGTCCGCGGCGAGCGCCCGCTCGCGCGCGATCTTGGCCGCTTCAATCGCCTTCTGCGCCGAGATCTCGGCCTCCTCGATCGCACGGGCGCGCAAGATCTCCAGCGACCGCGTCCGCTCGTCCGAGGCGATTCGCTCGGCGTTGATCGTCGTCATCTGGGTTATGCGCAGCTTCTCCGTCGCCTCAAGCGCCGCGATCTCCGCCTGTTCGACCGCGCGGGTCCGCTCGATCTCGCGCCGGCGCGTCTCCTCCTCGTTGACGATCCGCGACTCGGTCACCGCGCGCTCCTGCGCGATGCGGGCCTTTTCGATCGTCTCGCGCGCCTGGATCTCGGCTTCCTCGATCGTGCGTGTCCGCTCGATCTCCTTCTGCCGGATCTCGCGCTCCGACGCGATCCGGGCGGCGTCGACCTCACGCTGGTTCTGAATCCGCGCCTTCTCGATGTCTTCGCGGGCGGCGATCTCGACTTCCTCCACCGCGCGGGTGCGCTCGATTTCCCTCTGGCGGATTTCCCGCTCGGACGCGATGCGCGCCTCGCTGATCGCCTGTTCGTTGGCGATGCGGGCCTTCTCGATCGTCTCGCGGGCCGAAATCTGCGCCTGCTCGGCCTCGGTCTCGCGCAGCGCGCGCTCGCGCGCGACCTCCGTCCGCTGGACAGCGCGCCGCACCTCGATGTCGCGTTGCTGTTCGAGACGGGCGGCTACGCTGTCGCGTTCGATCTCGAGCGCCTGACGCTCGGCCTCGAGGTTGCGCGTGCGGATCTTGATCATCGAGTCCTGCTCGATGTGGTTGCGCAGCTTGCGGCGCTCCTCGATGTCCTCGATGAGCCGCGTCAGGCCTTCCGCATCGAAGCGGTTCGACGGATTGAAGAATTCGAGGTCGGTCTGATCGAGATCGGTGATCGCGACGGATTCGAGCTCGAGGCCGTTTTGCGCCAGCGCCGCGGCGGCGGCCTCCTTGACCCGCGAGACATAGTCGCCGCGCTGCTCGTGCATCTGCTCCATCGTCATTTCGGAGGCGACCGAGCGCAATGAGGAGACAAATTTACCCGAGAGAAGGGCGTGCAGCCGTTCGGGCTCGAGCGTGCGGCGCCCGAGTGGCGGCGGCGATCGAGACCGCCTCCTGGGTCGGCTGCACGCGCACATAGAAATCGGCTTCGATGTCGATGCGCATCCGGTCGCGGGTGATCAGCGCGTCGCCTTTCTCGCGCACGATCTGCATCGGCAGCACGTTCATGTTAACCGGCGTGAAGTCGTGGATGAAGGGCAGCACGAAAGCGCCGCCGTCGATCACCACCCTCTCGCCGAGGAAGCCAGTGCGCACGAAGGAGACTTCCTTCGAAGACCGGTGATAGAGCCAGTTGACCACATAAACCACCACCGCGATGACGATGATCGCGATGATCAGCCAAAGGATCAGCGTGCCGATCAAGAAGTCCCGACATATCCTCAACCTCCCCTGCGCGTCGATCTCGATGGCGACGCTCTATTGGTCCGACGACTTCCTCTTCCCGATCGCTTTGAACTTGCGCACCTACTCGGTCAGCGCGGTTTCCACGGGCAACCGCTCCATCGAAGAGGCCCCATAAAAACCGTGGCAGACCTTGCAGGATCTAATGATGAAGTCGGCGTCGCCCGGCTCGGCGATCGGCCCGCCATGCGCAAGAACGAGGACGTCGGGCCTCACCCGAAGGGCGGCCGCCGCCCAGGCGTCGACCAGCGGCGGACAGTCCGCAAGGTTGCGCGCGGTCCCGGCGCCGATCGCGCCGCCGGTCGTCAGCCCGAGGTGGCAGACGATGATATCGGCGCCTGCGCGGGCCATCGCCTCCGCCTCGCTCTCGCTGAATACGTAAGGCGTCGTCAGCAGGTCCTTCGCATGAGCCTCGGCGATCATGTCGACCTCGAGCGCGAAGCCCATCCCTGTCTCTTCGAGATTGGCGCGGAAGACGCCGTCGATGATACCGACGGTCGGGAAATTCTGGACGCCGGCGAATCCCAGCCGTTTGATCTCGTCGAGAAAGACGTCCATGTCGCGAAACGGGTCAGTGCCGTTCACCCCCGCCAGAACAGGCGTGCGCTTGACGACCGGCAGCACCTCGCCCGCCATCTCGACTACGATCGCGTTGGCGTCGCCATAGGCGAGCAGCCCGGCGAGGGAGCCGCGGCCGGCCATGCGGTATCGGCCGGAATTGTAAATGACGATGAGATCGACGCCGCCCGCCTCCTCGCATTTGGCGGAGAGCCCCACGCCCGCGCCGCCCCCGACGATCGGCTCGCCTCGGGCAACCATCGCGCGGAATCTCTCCATGAGAGTCGTGCGCTCGAATCTCTTCATGGTCGCCTCCCGGCGCGCCGGCGCCCGGAGGCCTGGCCGTGCAGCGCATGGAAAGCGGCGACGACGGCCGCGGAGAACTCGGGATCGTTGATGTGCCGCCTGACGCGGACGAGCCGGCGGTTCATGGTCTGGCGCACCGTCTGCTCGAGAGCGCGAAAAAGGCTGGCGTCGGCCTCCGGATCGTGAAACGGCTGCCCGATCGCATCGAGCGCCGAAACGCCAAGCTCGGGGAGAAAGAAGCGCACCGGGCCGTCCAGGCGGTTGAGGCGCTCTCCGATCCAGCGACCCATCCTGTCGTTCTCCTCCGCGGTGGTTCGCATCAGCGTAACCTGCGGATTGTGGGCGTGCAGCCGCCGACCCTTGTAGGCGGCGGGCAAGGTCTCGGGCGGTCCGAAATTGACCATGTTGAGCGCGCCGACCGAGCCGACGTAGGGTGTGCGCGTGCGTATGACCGATCCGAACCGGTCGTCGTCGGCCGCCAGGACGCCGCTCATCAGCATGTCCGCCACCTCGGTCGTCGTCACGTCGATGACGGCCGTCAGGAGACCGGAATCGATAAGCTTCTCCATCGACCGGCCGCCGACGCCGGTGGCATGGAAGACGAGGCATTCCCACTCCGGCTCGAGCGCCTTGGTGATCTGCTGAACGCAGGACGTCGTGACGCCGAACATTGTGAGGCCGACGGCCGGCGGGTCGACGGCGCGGCTCCGACCCGTCGCGTCACGCTCGGCGAGGCGCGCCTTGACCATGCCGATCAAGGCCTGCGCGCCATTGGCGAGCACCTGACGAGAGATGCGGTTGAGACCCTGGACGTCGGTGACCGAGTACATCATCGCGATGTCGCTCGGTCCGACGTAGCGGCTGACTTCGCCGGATGCGATTGAGGAGATCAGCATTTTGGGCGCGCCGACCGGAAGCGCGCGGAAGCCGGGCGCAACGATCGAAGCGCCGCCCGACCCACCCGCGCTGATCACTCCGGCGATGTCGCCCTGGCGCCGGATCCAGGCCTCGAACGCCTCGGACATGGCGGTGACAGACGCGCCTCGCTCACGGCCAAATACGGCCGGCCCGCCCCGACCGTGGTTCAGCGCAACTTCCTGCGCGGTGACATCGCACCTTGCGAGCTTGCCGCTCGTCGAGACGTCGACGAGGCGCGTCCTGAGGCCGCTCGCCACGATCAGATCGCGGATGAAGCGCAGTTCTGGCCCTTTGGTGTCGAGCGTGCCGACCACGATGACCGCCGGCGGGCCGGAATGCGTGACCAGCGTCGGGGCGCGACGCTCGGGCGAATCCTCGGCCTGAGCCGCTCCGACCGAGGAGGTGCGCGCGCCCGCTTCGATACGGGCGTTCGGAACGGGCTGCGACCAGCGCGTCGGCAGAACGGGATTCGAGACATAGATCTTGGCGGGCGCGCCTGCGCGCCGCGGCGTCGGCCGCTTTGCCGCCTCCAGCTGGACGTCGGCCGCATGCGGCTCGGCCTCCGGTGGGGCATCGAGGTGGCGGCCGACGCCGAGCAGCCGCTGCTGGAGCTCGCGGTCGCCGGCGAGGCGGCGGGACTCGATGATGCGGTTGACCCGCCCGTTGACCATGATCGCCACGTTGTCGGACACCGAAGTCGCGACGCCGATATTCTGTTCGATCACCAGAACGGCCATGTCGCTTTCCGATCCCAGGCGGACCAGCATCTCCTCGACCTGGGCGACGATGACCGGCGCCAGCCCCTCCGTCGGCTCATCCATGATCAGGAGCTGCGGGTTCGTCACGAGCGCGCGCGCAATCGCCAGCATCTGCTGCTCACCGCCCGAAAGCTGGCCGCCGCTATTGGTCTTGCGCTCAGCAAGGCGCGGAAATGCGTCATACGCGCGCTCGACTGTCCACGGGCCCTTCCGAATCCCGGCGATCATACGCAGATGTTCGTCCACGGTCAGGGAGCGCCACAGCCGGCGCCCCTGTGGCACGTAGCCGACGCCGTGACGGGCGATCTGCGCCGGCGAAAGGCCGACGAGATCCTCGCCGCGCATCCGCACCGAGCCGCTCGACGCTCCGACGAGACCCATGATCGCCTTGCAAAGCGTAGTCTTGCCCATGCCGTTGCGGCCGACGACGGAGAGAACGCCGTGCTCGAGGCTGAGGTCGACCCCCTGTAGCGCGTGCGAACGGCCATAGTAGACGTTGAGGCCCCTGATCTGGAGCATGGCGCTGGCATCGGCGCGGCGCGGCTCAGCCATGGCCGCCTCCGAGATACAGCTCCTGCACCTCCGGATCGGATTCGATCTCCTGCGGAGCCCCTTCCTTGAAGATGCGGCCGTTGTGCATCATCGTCACGCTCTCGACGACGCGCAGTGCGACATCCATGTCGTGCTCGATGATGATGTAACCCATATGGCCGGGAAGCGACGAGAGGATCTCGATCAACTCGGCCCGCTCGGTCGGCGAAAGTCCGGCGGCCGGCTCGTCGAACAGGATCAACCGCGGCGCCCCGGCCAGGGCGAGCGCGATCTCCAGCTGACGTTGCTGCCCATAGGCGAGCTCGGCCACCAGCCTCGACTTGATCGGGGTCAGATGCACCGCCTGGACGAGATTTTCCGCAGCGTGGACAAGTGCGTCAGTGCGTCGCGGGCGAAGGAAAGAGTACCGGCCGCGCGACACCCCGCAGCAGGCGAGATAGACATTGTCGAGGACGGTGAGGCCGGGAAAAAGCGCGGATATTTGATAGGTGCGGCGGAGGCCGCGCCGAATGCGCTCGTAGGGCGGGAACGAGGTCACGTCCTCGCCGAAGAAACGGATCGTTCCCGACGTCGGTGGAAAGTCGCCGGTAATGCAGTTGAACAGCGTCGTCTTGCCGGCGCCGTTTGAACCGAGGACGGCGCGCCGCTCGCCCGAGCGGACGGTCAGCGTGACGTCCGTCAACGCCGCGAGCGCGCCGAAGAAGCGGGTCACGCCGCGCAACTCGAGCGCGTTTCCGGCGCCAACCGCCGATAGGCGCTGCGCGACGCTATCCATGTCCGCCGCCCTGGGCGCCCACGGAGGCGCCCCTTCCGCGAGACCTGTTTCGCCAGCGCGCCCACAGGCCAACGACCCCGTCGGGCGAGAAGAACACGATAGCGAGGAAGCCGAGGCCGATCAGAAGCCGGAATCGGTTGCCATCGAGGCCGACGCTCACCAGGATATCGAGCGCGAATGTCTTCAGGACCGCATAGATCAGCGCGCCGACGAACGGCCCGATCGGATTGCCGACGCCGCCGACGACGGCAATGACCAGGATATCGATCGCCTGCGAGACGCTGACCGTACCGGGCGCAACTTCGCCGTTGCTCCAAACAAGCAGCACGCCGCCAAGCGCCGCGACGAGCGAAGCAAAGACGTAAGCGGCGACGCGATGGGCGTTAACGTTGAAACCCAGGGCGGCCATCCGGCGCGGATTGTCGCGAACGCCCTGCAGCGCAAGGCCGAACGGCGCACGGGAGAGATAGGCTGCCCCGCCGCAACAGAGCGCCGCAACGCCGAGGGTCAGGTAGTAGAAGGGAACCGCTCGCTTCCAGTCGACCCCGAGAAACCGCGGCGTCGGGATGGCGTTGATGCCGGTGTGGCCGTTGAAGATCGCGTAGTTCTGGTTGGTGAAATAGAAGAAGGCGGCTGCGATCGCGAGGGTGATCATGATCGTGTATATGCCGGCGGTGCGGACCGCCAGCGCGCCGACCACGGCGCCGAAAATCATCGCCAGGACGAGAGCGATCGGCAGAGCCAGCCACCACGGAAGACCGATGCTGACCGCATGCACTCCGTTCACGCCGAAGATCGCCTCCATATAGCCGGCGAATCCGGCGATCGTCATCTGCGCCAGGCTGACCATCCCTCCGTATCCGGCCAGGAACATGAGGCTCAGCGCGATCGTGCCGAGAATGAACGACCAGGCGAAGATCTGGAACAGCACGAAGTCGTTGGCGATCGCCGGCATGATGAGCAGCACGACCGCCACGAGCGCCGCCAACGGATGGATTTGCCGGATCCATTCCGCGGACGGCGCCCGTTCTGCGGCAGGCGCGCGGCTGTGGGCCAGGGCCATTCCCTAGGACCCCGCCAAGAGGCCCTGCGGCCGCACGG
Organism: uncultured Alphaproteobacteria bacterium; assembly: GCA_963835885.1. GTDB lineage: Bacteria > Pseudomonadota > Alphaproteobacteria > Rhizobiales > Beijerinckiaceae > Roseiarcus. The sequence continues at coordinate 22,602 of CAWIHF010000008.1, read as the reverse complement.
CCAGCACGAGCACCATGATGAGAAAGGTCAAAGCGATCGCATAGGTCGGGAAGTAGGCCAGCCCGACCTGCTCGGCGACTCCGATGATCACCGCGCCGAGCGCGGCGCCGGTGATCGATCCCATGCCGCCCACGATGACGACAACCAGCGAGGCAAGAAGAAACCGGGTGTCCTCGCCCGGCGAGAGAGACTGGAACGTTCCGCCGACCACGCCCGCCATCCCGGCCAAGCCTGCGCCGAACGCGAAGACAGTGACGAACACAAGCTGGATCGGCACGCCCATTGCCGAAAGCATGTCGCGGTCGTCGACGCCGGCCCGCACGATCATTCCGATGCGGGTCCGGTTCAGGGCGAGCCACATACCGAGCCCGATGACGACGGAAGCCGCGAAAATGACGAGGCGCACAATCGGGTAGGTAAGGTAGACCGCCTCGCCGGACGACTTGACCGCCGTGATGAACGGAAGCTCGACCGGCCCGCGAAGCCAGACCGGCGTCTGGATCTGATAGGAATTTCCGCCGAACCACCAGAGCATCAGGTCGGCGAGAACGATGGAGATGCCAATCGTAACGAGCGTCTGGCGCAGATCCTGTCCTTCCATCCGGCGGAAAACCCCGACCTGGAGAAGGACGCCGAGAGCGGCCGCGACAATGAAGGCGACGACGAAGCTGAGCAGCCAGGAGCCCGTCGCATCGGAGGTCATGTAGCCGAAATAGCCGCCGAGCAGGTAGATCGAGCCATGCGCGAGATTGACGTTGCGCATGAGTTCGAAGATCAGCGTGAAACCGCTCGCAACCAGGAAGTACAGACCTCCAAGCGTGATCCCGTTGAATGTCGCGTTGAGAAAGAGCTTCTTCCTTCCGAAGACCTCCTCGAAGCCGGGAGGCCAGGGCGCGAAGACGAGCCACGAGGACGACCACGGCGATGACGATGAGGAGCGACCAGACGGGATGACGGCCGACGAATTCATGCATGCGTCAGCCCTCGTCCGAGTCCGCCAGCATCGGATTCGGCCTCATCGTCGCTCTCGTCGCCGGCCGCGCACATTCGCCGTCCCGATCCTCTCCCAAACCCGCCTCAGGTCCGGCTTCCATCCTTCGTCAATCTAGCAACGCTTCGGCAGCCTGATTTGCGGGTCAGAATGATTCGCGTCGTTTCCCTAAAGGACATGGGCGGCGCGCCGGTAGTCGGTCGGCGCCATCCCGACATTTGACGCGAAGAACTTCGTGAACCCGCTCTGCGAGGGGAAGCCGAGGTCGAATCCGATCTCCGCCACCGGCGAGTTGCTGCGCACGAGCTTGTCCAGCGCGCGCTCCATCAGCAATGTATTGAGAAACACGTTCGGCGTCAGGCCCGTCTGCGTCCGAAAAAGCTTATAGAAATGGGGGCGCGACAGCCCCGACTGACGCGCCACGGCGTCGAGCTCGATATCCGCGACAGACGCCTCCTGCAAAAGACGGATCGACTTGCGCACCCGGAAGTCGGTTACTCCATTGAAGGCGCGGCGCCCGGCGGGCTGATCGGTCTGGCGCGAGGACTGTTCGAAACACGCGTCGATGAGACTCCTGAGCTCGCCGTCGAGGTCGCCGAGACGCTCGCCGGCCGAGAGTTTTTGCAGCCGCACAGCGGATTTGGCGATCGAGGACGGGCGTGCGCTTGATGAGCGGCGTCCCGAAACGGAGAATATTCGCGCCGCCGGGCGCGAACCAGTCGCAATCGACGTAGAAGACAAAGAACAGGGCCCCGGTCTCCAGATCCGTCGGAATGAAATTGTGCGGCTCCCAGGGGCTGACCGCCACCACCGACTCGCCGGTCACCGGGCACAGCCTGCCATCGACCTCGACACGCCCGTCGGAGCCGCACAGGTGAAATATCAGGTGCCCCTTGCGATGCGCGTGAAGGTTGAACGGGCGATTGAGCTGATAAAGCGTCGCCCGGCCAAACCGGCCGTGAAATGCGGCGATCGCCCGGCTCATTTCGGTCCTCCCCAGCTTTCTCCTTTTGGTTCGATAGAATTCAACACCCGGAGACCGATTGCAAGCTGAGCGCTCCCGAGATTGCGCGAAAAGGGGCCGGATCGCGGTTCGCGTCCGGCACGGCTTCGTCGGCTCAGTACTTCTTGCACTCGGGATTGGTGCGGGTCGGGCCTCCGATCTTTATGAACACGTCCCTCGGATAGCCCAGCGTCTGACGCACGTCGGGCACCACTTTGACAACCTTGCTGACGAGGTTGCCGCTGCCGTCGTCGACGACCTCGGTCACGAAGTTGGTCCCGATCGCCTAGGGTCTTCGTTGAGATTGATCTTGCCGTTCGGCGCGTCGATCGTCAGCGCGGCCATCGCCGCCTTGAACTTCGACTGGTTGTTGCTGAGATCGCCGTTGACCTTGTTGAGCGTCTCGAACATCGCCATCGTGGCGTCATAGTAATTGGCCGCCAGCAACCCCGGACTGGGCAACCGCTTGTCGGCCGGAGTGGCCTCCTGATAGAGCTTGACGAAAGCCTTCCAGCGCGGATCGTCCCAGGTGTCGGCCATGCCGCTGGCCGCGATCGTCCCGATCAACGCCTTTTTCGCGTCGCCCTTGGCCGACAGCACGGTCTGATCGACCATGATCGAGCCGCCCAGGAGGTGGGCCTTGCCGCCGGCTTGCTGATACTGGTTGAGGAAGTTGACGGCGTCGGCGCCGCCGAGACCGAGGTAAATCGCGTCGACGTCGTCGGGCAACGCCGCGATGGTCGAGGCGAAATCCTTCGTCCCGAGCGGCACATCCTCGAGCGCGCCGAGGAGCATAGCCGGCGTTGTTGACCAGAGCGTCAAGCCGACCCGCCGCCTTCTTCATGGTCTCGACAGCCGAGACGATCGACGCGTCGTCGGCGAGGTCGAGGAAGACGACGCCGGGCGCCGAGCTTCTCGAGCGGCGCCATCCTTTCCACGCGCCGCGCCCCGGCGAACACCTGATATCCCTCCTTGAGCAGGGCGCGGACAGTCGCTTCGCCGATGCCCGAGGATGCCTCCCGTCACCAATGCCGTCTTACCCATTGCCACGCTCCGGAGAATCGCGGAGAGTTAACGAGCCATGCGCATCGTCCCGCGGCTCTCGGCCCGCCAAGGATTTCGGAACTCCTACCGGGAGAGAGGCGTTGAAAAATCGGCGGCTGCGCGGAAATGCGCAGGTTTCGCTCCGTCGAAGCCGGAGACCAAGGAACCATCTCCGCCCGGAAGATCCAATGCAGCAGGCGCAGGAGCTCAGCTACCGCCGATTTCTCGCCTATGCCGCGTTGGCGGTCGGGGTCGCTCTCCTTCCGGTGCTGCTCTGGCAGCTCGGCTCGATCCTGATCCTCGGCTTTGCAGCGATATTGATTGCCATCCTCCTGCATGTTGTTTCCGAGCCGCTTCAGCGCTGGACGCGACTCTCCGATATGGGCCGATCTCGCGATTGCCGGCGTCATTGTGGTGGGTCTGCTTGCCCTCGGCGGATGGATATTCGGCTCCCAACTGACCTCGGAATTCAGCGACGTGATGAACCGCGTGCGCGCCGGAGCGCATGAGGTGCAGGACCTCCTGCAGAAGTACCCGGCAGGACAGTTCATCCTGTCGAAGATGAGCAGTACGAGCATCTCGGTGACAGGCCTTTTCGGAACCGTCGTCACAACTCTTCTCACGGCGCTCGAGGCGGTGATCGTCATCGTTATGAGCGCCGCCTATCTCGCGGCCGAGCCGGCGCTTTATCACGCGGGAGTCGTGCGCCTGTTTGGCCCCTCGCAGGAGAAATGGGCGGACGAAACTCTCGTCGACGTGGCGCGAGCGCTGCGATACTGGCTGCTCGGCCAATTCATTCAGATGGCGCTGATAGGCGGATTGACCACGCTGGCGGTCTGGCTGATCGGGCTGCCATCTCCGCTGGCTCTGGGTGTGATCGCGACGCTGACGGAATTCGTTCCCTATCTCGGCCCCATCATTGCCGCAATTCCTGCGCTCCTGGTGGCGGTGACGGGGGGCTTTCACCAGGTGATTTGGACGCTTTTGGCCTATATCCTGATTCATCAGGTCGAGGGCAATCTGATCATGCCGCAGATCCAGAAGCGGATGGTGTATATTCCCCCGGCCGTGATGCTTCTCGGCATCGCGGGCATGGGGGCGTTGGCCGGACTCCTGGGATTCGTGTTTGCCGCCCCGATCATGGTCGCCGCCTTTGTGATCGTCCAAAAGGCTTATGTGCGCGATACTTTGAAGGAAGATATTACCCTCCCCGGCGAAAAGCGATAAACGACATTGACCAGCGAGGCGGATCAACCCGTGTCCATTCATATTTCCGCACGAGCCTTCCCTTCGACCCGATACCGCCTTCATTCGGTTCGGCGCGCCCCTTACCAGAGCAAGCCATGACCCAGGACCTCCCCGCGCTTCCCGACGACGCCGAAGCTCCGCCGCCGTCGCCCGACATCATCTATCCGTCCGCCCTGCCGTTCGCGCTCGTCCATCTGGCTTGCTTCGGCGCCATCTGGACGGGGGTCGGATGGAAGGCTGCGGCGATTGGCGTCGCGCTCTACTGGTTGCGGATCTTCGCCATCGGGGCCGGCTACCACCGCTACTTCTCCCATCGGGCCTTTGAAACGAGCCGCGTCTTCCAGTTCGTTCTCGCCTTCCTCTCCCAGACCACGGCGCAAAAGAGCGTCCTCTGGTGGGCGGCGAAACATCGTCATCACCATTTGCATTCCGACACGCCTCAGGACGTCCACTCTCCCATTCAGCACGGCTTCTTCTACAGCCACTTCGGGTGGGTCTTCGACCGCCACCATGGAGAGACGGACCTCGTCAAAATCGCCGATTTCGCCAAGTATCCTGAGCTGATGTGGCTGCACCGGCACGAATTGACGCCGGCCGTCGCGCTGGCGATCGCCTGTTTCGCCGCAGCGGGTCTGCAAGGGCTGGTGGTCGGATTCTTCTGGAGCACTGTCGCGGTCTATCACGCGACGTTCAGCATCAATTCGGTTGCGCATGTCGTCGGCCGGCGGCGCTACGTCACCGGCGACGATTTGCGCAACAACTGGCTTCTCGCCGTCTTCACCATGGGCGAAGGGTGGCACAACAATCACCACGCCTTCCAGAGCAGCGTGCGTCAGGGATTCCACTGGTGGGAATACGACCCGACGTTCTATCTCCTGAAGCTGCTTTCGTTCATCGGACTGATCTGGAAGCTGAAGTCGCCTCCTGTCGAGGTGCTGGAAAACCGCCGCCGACTCGGTTCGAAGGTCATCCGACGCGCCGCGGCTCAGGTCGCCGGGCGCTTCAACGCCGAACGGATCGCCGGAGCCGTGGCGGCCGTACTCGGCTCGGGCCGCCTCGCGCAGCTCCACGCTCAGCTCAGCCACGCGCAGCGGTGCGCGGCGGATATTCTCCACGATATGAACCTTCCTCAGGTGCCGGCCGAGAGCGACATCCGGAAATGCGCGCGTGCGATGCTGGCGAACTCGCCGTCGCTCGAGGATATCGCCGCCAGCGCGCACCGGCTCGTGCTCGAAGCGGTCGGGGCGCGGCTCACCTTGCTCGCCGCACAAGCGGCTGGCGCCGAATGACCAACAGGACTTGCCTGCCGTCTAGCCCCCCTAGGGCGCTCCAAAGTCCCAATTGAGGTTCGGGCGCAAGCGCACCAGCGTGGCGCGCGCCGAGCCGGTCCGCACCGCCAGGCGCAGCAGCGGGGCGAGTTGTCCGGGCTTATCCCGCAGCGCGGCCAGGACGCCGGGGACGTTCACCGATCCGTCGGCGCGACGCCCGGCAAGGGCGACGGTCAGCAGGGCGCAGGTGGCGTCATCCGCCACGGCGCGCACCGCCGCCAGCGGAAGGCCGTGCGTGCTCGCCGCCAGCGCCGCGACATGCGACTCCATATCGACAGCGACGGCTCCGTGCCGCTTGTGGAGCCTCGATTTCGCAGCGACGTCGAGGATGGGCGTATCGACGCCGAGAATCGGGCCGACGATCGCGTTCGGGATCGACCGCGCCAGACTTTTCGTCCAACTCTTGTCCGTCGCCCACGCGCGCGTTCCATCCGAGATCGAGGAAGCGATGACGCAGGCGCCGGGAGCGAGCCCGGGAGCAAGGCCGCCGCAAATGCCGAAGCTGATGACGCCCCGGTCGGTCGGAAGAAGCATGGTCACCAGCGGGGTCGGCCCCGACCCGAGGACCACCGCCCGCACCGCCGGGCCTGCTATGATTCTGCGCCTCGAACTGCAGGCCGACGACGGCGACGATGCCCGAACTCGATCGTCGCTCCCCTGCTCCCGCCGCTCGTCGTTTCGACGTGATGACCAGCGCCGGCGCTGCGCCGGCCCCGAAGAGGTTGTCACTGCGATTGAGCCCCCCGATACGCGAAGCCACCGGCCAAGTCCGAAGATTTCGTTTGCCGGCGCCAAGCCGTGGCGCCTGAGCTAGCATTGACCAGGGTCCGCCTCAACCGTCATGCGCGTCTCCCGACAACAAAGCCGACATCCGACACAGCCAATCCTGCTAACTCGGTTGGACAACGAGCGCGAAAGATAATCACCGAGTGAAAGCGTAAGCAGAAACGACGCGTGAATCAGTTGGTTCCCAAACAGCACGGTTCCGACGAATGGAATGCAGAATCGGGCCGGAAGGCGAGCGCGTCCTGGTATCCGCCGAGGCGCAGGCCGGCTCGCCCGAGCGCCTCGGCGTTCCCCGGATCAAGAAGAGCCCCGAGCTCCGCGACATATCGATAACCGGGCGCGTGGCCTGGAAAGACGTCGCGCGTCGCGGGATGCAGGTAGATCTCCCAGAAGCCGGAAGGCAAGGTCTCCAGTAAAAAGCGCAACCGCTCGCGCGTCAGCCTGCCGGACCATCGCAACCCAAACACGGCATCGGGGGTGATAAGGCCGCGACCGCCGGACGCGGCGGCCGAGCAGGCGCGAACAAAGGTCTTCGACGATCTTTTCGCCAAGGGCGCCCGACCGGGCGAGCCGCGACGGCTCGCGAGGCACGCGTAGCGCATTCGCGCCGAATCGCGATCCGATGTCGATGACCATCGCTGCGACGACCGGATGCAGATGAAAATGCTGGTGGACGTTGACGTGATCGAGATGCAGCCCGGTCGAACGGAAGGCGCGGAACTGCGCCTCGATTTCCGCCCGCATCTGCGCCCTTGCCGCTTCGCTCGCCGCAAGTTCGAGCCCGAACCGCGCAAGGTCCGAGCGCAGACGCCCCCTGCCGTCCACCAGGCGCGGGATCTCTTTCGGCGACAGCATCGGCGCAGCATCGGTCAGTGCGAGATGAAGGCCAACGCGCAGGCGCGGCAGCCTCGAGGCGCGCTCGACCGCGTCTTCGGCATGAGCTCCCGAGACCATCAGGCTCGCAGCCGAGAGAATGCCGTTCGAGCATCCGATTTCGACCGCCTCGTTCACCTCGCGCGCAAGGCCGAAATCGTCGGCGGTGATGACGACCGAATTCAAGTTGGAAGACCCCTGCGTTCGCGCAGGAACGACATGAACTCGACCCCCTCGCGCAGCCGCCGCGCGAGCATCTGCCGGCTGCGGGCCATCTCGGCAACGATCGCGGCGATCTTCGAGGCGCGGAAATAGAATCGCCTGTAGAAGGTTTCGACCGAATCGAAGCTTTCCCGGTAGTCGAGCCCGGGATAGCTCAGCGGCGCGACCTGCAGCCCGCGGTTGTCGATCAGCTCACCGTGCTCCGCATCCAGCCAGCCATTCTCCATTGCCTGCCGATAGAGTTCGGTGCCCGGATAAGGCGCGGCCAGCGAGACCTGGATCGTATGGGGATTGATCTCGCAAGCGAAGCGGATCGTCTCCTCGATCGTTTCCCGGGTCTCTCCGGGGAGGCCGATAATGAATGTGCCGTGAATCGCGATCCCGAGGTCATGGCAATCGCGCGTGAAGCGCTTCGCCACGTCGACGCGCATGCCTTTTTTGACGTTGTGAAGGATTTGCTGATTGCCCGAACTCGTAGCCGACCAGGAGAAGCCGGAGGCCGTTGGACCGCATTGTCTTGAGCAGGTCGCGCCCGACATTCGCCTTGGCGTTGCACGACCACGTCACCCCGAGCTTGCCGAGCTCACGGGCGATCGCGGCGGCGCGCGGGGCGTCGTCGGTGAAAGTGTCGTCGTCGAAGAATATCTCTTTGACCTCCGGAAAGGCGCGCAGCGCCCAGCGCACCTCGTCCATGACGTGTCCGACGCTCCGGGTCCGGTAGCGGTGGCCGCCGACCGTCTGCGGCCAGAGGCAAAAGGTGCAGCGTGATTTGCAGCCGCGTCCTGTATAAAAGGAAAGATAGGGGTGCTTCAGATAGCCGATGAAATATTTCCGGACGTCGAGGTCGCGGTGGTAGACCGGCGAGACGAACGGCAGCCGGTCCATGTCCTCGAGCAATGGACGCGGCGGGTTATGAACGATCGCTCCGCTCCCGTCGCGATACGACAGCCCGGAGATCCCGCTGAGGGTGCGGCCCTCCGCGGCTTCCTGGATGGTGAAGTCGAATTCCGCCCCGGCGACAAAGTCAACCGCTGTCGCGGCCTCGAGGCTCTTCTGCGGCTCGACGGCGACGGTCGCCCCGACCATGCCGATCCTGAGCGCCGGATTCTCCTCCTTCATCGCCGCCGCGATCGCCGCATCCCGCGAGAAGGAGGGCGCCGAGGTATGCAACACCGCGAGCTCATAGTCGCGCGCCTGACGCAGAACGTCTGCCGCGGGTATTCCGTGCGGCGGCGCGTCGATCAGCTTGCTGTCCGGAACGAGCGCCGCCGCCTGCGCCAGCCAGGTCGGATACCAGAACGACCGGATTTCGCGGCGAGCCTGGTATCGGGAGCCCGCCCCGCCGTCGAAGCCGTCATAGGACGGGGCCTGAAGGAACAGGGTTCGCATGGAAAGCCCTCATCATTGCGGGTCGTGAACGAGCGTGCCGTCGGACTTCAGGCGATAGCGCTCGCCCCGCCAGGAGACGCGAGCGCCGAAGAAGCTCGCGGCGTACACGAAGAGAAAGAGAAAGTCGTAGAACGGCAGCAGCCAATAGGTCTGGCGCCGCAGCGAAAAGGCGCGCTCGACGGATAGGCAGAGAACGAGCCGCCCCGCCAGCGCGAGAAGAAGCAGAGCCGACGCGTGGGGCGCGTTCAGGAGCGCCGCGGGAATTGCAAACGCCAGTGGGTGGGCGATGATCGAGCCGGCATAGCCTCTCGGGCTGATCATCCGGATCGTCCGCGCGGCGCGAAGCTGGTTCTGGAAAAGGGCCTGAGCGGTTCCTTCCCGGCAGACGTGCGCAACCGAGAAATGCGGAATTGCGATCGCGTAGCCGGCGTCACGGAGACGCTCGCCGATTGCATAATCGTCATGCAGGCAATCCGCGAACGCCCGAAGCCCGCCGATGGCCTCGAGCGTTCTCCTGCGCAGGGCGATCGTCGCGCCGAAACAGGGACGGGCTGCCCCGAGGCCAAGTGCGACGACGACGCTCGGAAGAAAATCCGCATTGATCGCCAGCGCTGCCAGCGAGGACCAGAGGCCGGCCCCGCCGACGCCGTGATAGAGACAGGTCACCGCGCCGACGCCAGGCCGTTCGAGTTCGCTCGCGAGGTCCGACAGGTGGTTCGGGCCGACCAGGATGTCGCTGTCGATGATCGCCAGGAATTCCGCCTGCGCCAGCGGCGCCATGTTGATCAGATTGGAGATCTTGCGGTTGCCGCCGTGCTGCCTGGCGTCAGCCTTGAGATCGATCCGCACGTTGGTCTCGGCGGCGACGGATTCGACGATGCCGACCGCCGGGTCGGCTGCGTCGCAGACGCCGCAGACGAGCTGAACAGCTGCGCCATAGGTCTGCCGGCAGAGCGCGCGGAGCCGTTCGCCAAGCTCGGCGTCCTCGCCGCACAGCGGAACGAGAATCGACGCCGGCGGACAGCGGGCGGGAGCTGCGGGTCGCCCGGACCGAAAGCGCAGGATGAGAAACGAGGCCACAGCGAGGTAGACGACGCCCAGCGCCGCGGCGAGCGAGCATGCATCGCCGACCCAGGCTGCGAGTTCCGCCGCCGCGCCCGAGGTCACGAGAGCCCATCCACGGAGAGCCGTTCCTTCTGCTTCCGATATCTGTCTGCCAGGCTACGCCGCGAGACGAAGCACGGAGTGCCCCGGCAGAGCAAGAAGTCGAGACGCGCAGCCCTCGGATTGCTCGCCATGATGAGCAGGAGGCTGACGATGTTTTGGCCGAGGCCGCGGGCCCAACGCCAGAGCGTGTCCGGTTCAGCCACGCACCCAAAGCCGAAACGAGAGGCAATCCGCTCGAACTGGACCTTCTGATTGAGGCTCCTCAGCGGCATGACTGCCCGGATTGCGGCGACGTCGTCCAATTCGCTTCGACTGTCCATGTATTCGCAAAGCCCCTTGAGCGAACGGTCCATGAGCTTGGTCACGCTTCGCGCCCAGGCGACCGTCGCTCCGCCAGCGCCCATGGGAGGAAAATACTCGCTCCGGAAATGGAGTTCAAGGATCCGATCGCCTGGGTCGATATGGGCGCCGTCCGGCAAAACAATCTTACGCCCGGCGCGTTCCAGCTTGACGCGCAGGATGCAATCGGGAAAGTCGACGTAATCAAAAACTCCGTTTCGCCGCCGAAGGCGACTATCGAAAGCAAAAACAACCCGGGCAAAAGAACGCTGGACTGACGTATCGAAGGACATACTGGCGCTCCGAATTGCAGCGCCTCCAGCCGCCGCAGATAACGCGCCAAATCAGGGAAAGTTTCAAGCCCTGTTCGATCGCGGCCCTGATTTCTTGCCGCCGATCGGCTCCCCGTAGATTGTCGCCAGGATGACTTTGATTGTCAGGGCAGCCGGAACCGCGAGAAGCACGCCGACGATTCCAAACAGCGCTCCTCCGGCAAGAAAACAGAAAATCACCAGGGTCGGATGAACCCTCGCGGCGTTGCCAAGCACCAACGGCCCGACGAGTTGGTCGATCGAAAGCCTGAGCGCCGCAGCGTAGATCGCATACGCCACGATGCTCCACACGCTCTTTGCCTCCTGGATCGCGACAAGTCCGGCGATCACCGCTGACAAGGCCGGCCCCACGACAGGCAGGACTTCCAGGAGACCGGTCAGCGCGGCGAGGAACGCCGCATGTCGGATGCCGAGAAAGAGGCCGAGCCCGATGTAAGCGGCGCAGCCGGCGTAGACGACCACAGCCGCGATCCCGGCGAAGTAGCGAAACAGGATCGGTCGAAGCGTATCCAATATGCGAGCCGCCCGGGGGCGCCAGTCGGGCGGGAAAAGCCAGAGCACACCCCTCACCACTTGCCCGCCGCTCGCCAGGAAGTAGGCCAGCAGGGTCAACGTCAAGAACAGGCCGAAGACGCCGCCGAAGGCCCACTCGGCGAGAGCGGTCACGGTTTCGCCCTGCTGCAGGAGCGTCCTCAGCTTCGCGACGGCGGCGGCCGCGAGGCCGGCGGCGGACACAGGTTGGCCAAGGATCGGAACCGGAGCATCGCCGAGAAAATTCTTGAGGGTCCGCTCAATGACGTCCTGCAGATGCGAAATTACGCGGTAGCCATCCTGAAGCAGCGCCGGGATGGCCAGATAGGCGCCGAAGCCGATCAAACCCAGCAAGACAAAGAAAAACACAAGCGCGACCGCGATCCGCGGCGCTCGAATCGTCTTCGCCAGCCAGTCGATGACCGGAGTCAGCACGAAGGCGATCACCGCCGAGAAGACGAACGGCAACAGCACGACGTGGATGAGATAGAAGAAGACAATGACCGCGAGGGCGATCAGCAGAACGGCCACCACGTCGACCGCCTCGGCGACGCCGCTCTCCGGTTGCGGCTTCCGCGGCTGTCTCATGGATAGAGCCGGCCCTTCCACGGCACGCGGCCGATGAGGCGCAGGCGAAGGCTATCCAGCGCGATGATCGCGCCCAATGTGTATGCGACGGGAAAAAGAAGGCCGTACCACAACGGGACGCCGAAGTGTGCGGCGCCGGCGATGTGGAAGCTCAGGGCAGCCGCGGCGGCGGCGACCGCCAGGGCGAAAGCGATCGATCCTTCGAGCGAACCGCCGGCGTGCATGGCGCTGGCGACAGGCAGGATGACCAGCGACCAGCTCAGGACGACCGCGACCGCCGCTGTCGTCAGGGTCGGGCGAACGCCGCCGAACATTTCCAGGACGTTCTTGGCGAAGCCGGGCCAAAGCGTTCTCCAGCCCGAATACATGCGGGTCGTAAGAAGCTGCGATCCGTCCATCAGCGCGATCGAGAACCCGGACCGTTTGATCAGCCTCGCGAGTTCCAGGTCTTCGCAGATCGAAGCCGCGACGGCTGCGTGTCCCCCGGCCTGACGATAGACAGAGTGGCGGATCAGCATGAATTGGCCCGTGACGTTCGACTCATCGCTGCCGGTTCGATGGAGGTTCGCCAGGTTCTGGCGAAATCCCAGCAGATAAAGGCCGCAGGGAATCATCAGGCGCTCCGCGAAGCTCACCAGTCGGTGCGCCGGCGCCAGCGAGAGGAGACCGAGCCCTCGCTCGGCTTCCGCCACCGCACTCGCGATGAGGGAAGGTCCGGCGCGCATGTCCGCATCGATGAAGGCGAGCCACTCCGCCTCGGGCGATGCTGCGGCGGCCCCGCGCCAGCACGCCTGCGTCTTGCCTGTCCAGCCGGCCCGAAGGGAGCCGCTGCGCAAACACGTGACGAGAGGACGGCTCCGGGCGAAGGCGGCGGCGATTTCGCCGGTGCCGTCGTCGGAATCGTCGTCGACGACAGTGATGCGGAGTTTCCCGACCGGATAGGTCTGGCCGGCGAGGCCGTCCAGGCACTCTTTGATGTTCAGCGCTTCGTTGCGCGCGGGCACGATCACTTCGACCGCGGCCGCCGCCGCCCCGGGCGACGCTGCATGCGGAACGAGCGACCGAAGGGCGGCGCGCTGGCGCAGCGCCCTCAGAAGGAGGATTGCTTCCAGAAACAGCAGCGCTGCGGCGAGAAAAAGCTCCACGGGCTGACCAGCAGTTGCCTCAGGATCGGCGGACACATGGCCTGTAACGCCGTCAACCTCGCGGGCGTTCCGCGTAACGTTGGTTCCGGTCAAGGAGCAAAATGCAGTGGCGCCGAATGGCCGGCTTCTTTGCCACCGTCGGGAGCCAAACCGGCCCCGGGACGTTGTGTCCTTTCGATAGCCCGGTTCCCCGCGGGGCCCTGTGGGCGAAGCGATTAGGCGACGAAAGGCCGGATATTGCAGGATCGAACCGCCCAGGCCGCCGAGGCCGAGGGCTCATATCCGCATGCCATCGCGCTCGGCTTCGAACGGTTCGGGCTCCTTCCCTTCCGCGCGCCCAGACTCTCGGTTGCGATCGCACTGGCCCTCGTCGTTCTGGCGGTTTTCGGAATCGAGAGGATCAAGGTCGACGATTCGCTCAGTCAGCTGTTCCGCTCGAAGTCGGCGGCATTCGAGCTCTATGAAAAGGTCACGCGGGAGTTTCCGTCGAGCGAATACGACGTGCTGGTCGTCGTGTCCGGAAACAAGCTGCTCGACCGCGAGTTGGTCGAGAAGTTGAGCTCGCTGGTCACGGACCTGCAATTGATCGATGGGGCGCGCGGCGTGATCTCGATGTTCTCCGCTCGCGAACCGTCGCCGAACGGAGGCCTTCCGGCGCCCTTGTTCCCTGACCAGCTTCCTCAAGGGGCGGATTATCACCGGCTCATCGAGCGCGTGACCAGCAACCAGCTCATTCGCGGCAAGCTTCTTTCGGATGACGGCAGGCTCGCGCTGATCGTCCTGTCGCTCGACCCAAAGACCGTCGACGGCGAGCAGCTGCAGACGACCGTTGCAGAGATCCGGAAGACCATGAACGAGGACCTCAACGGCGCCGGACTGACGACGGAGTTGTCAGGCGTCCCGGTGATGCAGCTCGAGATCCGCCAGGCGCTCGAGCGCGACCGCGTGCTCTATAACGCGGTCGGCTTTGCGCTTGGCTGCGCCGTTGCCGCCCTCTTCTTCAGGCGGCTCTCCCTGATGATCATCGCAGCCGGCCCACCGCTCATTGCGATCGTGTTCGCCCTTGGGATGATGGGCTGGATCGGCTTCAGGCTCAACATGTTCCTTAACGTGATGACGCCGCTCATCATGGTGATCAGCTTTTCCGACAGCATGCAGCTCACTTTTGCCGCTCGAGACCGGCTGATGGCGGGCGACGACAAGCGCGCCGCCTTCGGAAAAACGATCCGTGTCGTCGGGCCCGCTTGCGTGCTCACCCACGCCGCCGCAGGCCTGTCGCTGCTCGGCCTGCTCACCTCCTCGAGCGATCTCATCCGCGGCTTCGGCCAGGCCGGGTTTATCGCGACCGCCATCGCGCTCGTGACTGTGCTTTCGCTCGTTCCCGTGTTCGGGGTTCTCCTGATCGGCGACGAGGCGCGGTTCGTCGCGAATTTCAGGACGGTCGACCCGGGCGTCACCGCGCTAAGACGCTTCTGCGCCTGGATCGCGCGGCGCATGGTGCTGCGCCCGGCCCTCTACAGCCTGGTCGCCTTCGCCGTGGTGGGAGCGCTGGCCTTCGACTATTCGGGCCTGAAGCCCAGCTATCGGCTCGCCGACCAGGTTCCCGACAAGGAGCAGGCGATGCAGGCGAGCCGCCGGCTCGATGCGGAGCTGACCGGCTCCAACCCGATCGACGTGCTGATCACGCTTCCTCCTGGCGCCGGACTTTACGCGCCGCAGACGCTGGCGACGACCGCCGACGTCCACAAGACCCTCGAGACCGAGCCCAAGGTCGGCAACGTCTGGTCGCTCGAGACCCTGCGGCGCTGGCTCGCCGAAAAAATGGGCCTCACGAGCGTCGCCGCGCTGAAGGAATATGTCAGCTTTCTCCCGCGCTATCTCGTGCGCCGCTTCATATCGCAGGACCAGAACGCGGTGATCGTGTCCGCCCTCGTGCCGGACAAGAACCTGCCGACGCTGGTTCCGATCGTCGATCGACTGGATGCGCGACTCAATGCGGTCCGCGCGGCGCATCCGGGTTATCGGATCGCGGTGACGGGCCTGTCGGTGATCGCGGCGCGCAACAGCGCCGGCATGATCAACGCCCTCAATCGCGCGCTGACGATCGAATTCGTGTTCATCGCCGCTTTTATCGGGCTGGCGTTCCGATCCTTCGCCATCGGCGCGGCATGTCTGCTCCCGGGAGTTTTTCCCGTGGTCGCGGCGGGCTCGCTCTTGCGGCTGCTCGGGCACGGGTTGCAGTTTGCGGGCGCCGTCGCGCTGACGGTGTCCTTTGGTCTCGGCCTCAGCGCGACGATCCATTTCCTCAACCGGATGGTCCGCGAGCGCAAGTCTCGCGACGATCCGGCAATCGCGGTCGAGCGCGCAACCGTGCTCATCGGGCCAGCGCTGATCCTCACCACATTCGTCCTGGCTTGCGGTCTCGAGGCGCTCGCATTCTCCGATCTCCCGGCCCTTCGTCTGTTCGGTTGGCTCAGCGCCTTCGCCATGCTGGCGGCGCTCGCCGGCGACCTCTTGATCCTGAGGCCGGTCATTACGGTTCTCCTGCGGCTCGCCGAAAGAGGACCCCCGTTCCGCGCCGGACAGCGCCGCGCCTCGCCTTAACCCGCAGCAGAAGGAACAACAGATGTCCCTCGAACTCTCATCGCGCCTCCGCTCCTCGTTGTCGGCGGGCCTCGTCCTGGCTGTCGTCTGCGGCGGCGCCGCAACTCTATGGTCTGGCCAAAGCGCTGCGGCGGCTAGCCCGTTCGAAGCCTTCCTCGGCGAGTGGACCGGCGGCGGCCAAGTCATCGGTTCGAATGGAGACCGGGAACACATCCGATGCCGCGCAAACTACGACGACTCGAAACGAGGCGAGGCCTTGTCGCAGACGATCGTCTGCGCCAGCCCCAGCTACCGCATCGACATCCAGAGCTATGTCGAAGCCTCTGGACAAAACGTCCAGGGCACCTGGCGCGAGGACACCCGCGACATCTCGGGCCATTTGACCGGGAGCATTGAGGGCGGCCGGTTCGTGGGGGCCGTTGTCGGTCCCGGCTTTTCGGCCCAGGTGTCGCTGAGGTCGAACGGCCGCCGCCAGGCGGTCACCATCCAACCGAGCCCCGGCGGCGACATTGCCGACGTGCGCATCGAACTCGAGCGTCGGGGATGACGCTTTGAAACCGGGTCGGCGGGTCTGACCCGGACCCAGTCGCCATCCGGCCCGCTCTCCACCACGGCCGCTGGCCCCAAGGGATTGCCCGAACGTTCTTCCCGGTCGGCGCCGGGAACATTGGCCGCTTGTCCAAGTTTTCCCCGGATTGCGCTGGAACCGGACAATGCCGATGACGGAAGCCAAGCGGTCCGAGATCACGCCGCCTAAGGAGGCGACCGTCAAGCCAGCGACGGCGAAAGCGCAGGACCGATGGATTCTCGGATCGATCGTCGGACCGCCGATGGCCGTCCTCCGTCCGTCCGCGTCTGCCGGGGGCGTCGTCCAACCGACGCGCGAGCGCGAGAAAACGAGCATCGCCCTGCATAATTTGCGGGGGCTGGCGATCGCGTTCGTGTTGATGGTGCATGCGAGCCTGGCCTACGTCGCCTCGGCGCATAAGCAGCCCTTTCCCTTCGCCCTCCCTCCCTACGGATGGCTCGCGTTTCCGATCCTCGATCCTCACCGCTGGCTAGGCTTCGACCTGTTCTGCGCCTGGCAGGACACCTATCTGATGTCGTTGTTGTTCTTTCTTTCCGGCGCCTTCACCTGGGCGAGCATCGAGCGTGACGGCGGTCCGCGCTTCGTTTGGAAGCGCGTGCTGCGATTGGGCGCGCCGCTGATTTTCGGCGTGACGTTGCTGATGCCGGTGGCGCTCTTTCCCGTCTATCGGGTGACGGCCGTCGAGCCGAGCCTCGCGGCCTATGCGCGTGACTACCTCGCCCTGCCCTTCATTCCGTGCGGCCCGCTATGGTTCCTGTGGGTGCTGCTGGCGTTCACTCTGGCCGCGGTCGCGCTGCGTCGTTTTGCAAGACCGATGGTGCTCGGTGTCGGAGACCTCTCGCAACGGTTCGACAGGCGGCCCATTCGAACCTTCGCGATCTGGGCTTTGGTTTGCGTCGTCGCCTATGCGCCGCTCGCGCTCCTATTCACGCCGTGGCGTTGGTCCGACGCGGGCCCGGCCGCCGTCCAGCTCTGCCGCCCTCTCCTCTATGCCGCCTATTATTGCGCGGGATTGGGCGTAGGAACCGTCGGGCTGGGCGCCGGATTGCTCCGCACGGGCGGCGTCGCGGCGAGAAAATGGGCGATCTGGATGGCCGCCGCCGTCATATCCCTTGCGCTCTGGATGGGACTGACGGCGCTGGTCCTCCATCTGGGCCAGTCGGCGCCTCTGCTTCTGAGCGCCACAAGCGACGCGAGCTTTGCGCTGGCGGGAGCGTGCAGCGTGGTGTTCGTCCTGGCGTTTTGCCTGCGCTTCGGATCCGCCGGCCGCTGGCCGTTGCTCGCGAGGATTTCCGATGACGCGCTCGGCATCTATGTCCTGCACTACGCGCCGGTCATCTGGTTGCAGTACGCGCTACTCGGCCTTGCGTGGCCGGCTCCCCTGAAGGCGGCTCTCGTCCTTTGCGGGACGGCCGCGTCATGCATGGCGGTGATCGCCGCCGCGCGCTCGCTGCGCCGATCGGTCGCCACGCGGCTGTCCTTGCGGTGGGTCTGGGGATCCTGAAGCAGAGCATGATGCGATCGGTTGAAGGCTGGGCGAAAGGATAGAATTTCTATCTTTCGGAGGCGATCCTCGTGGGCGCAGGGCCGCCGGCGAAGCCGTTTCGAAGATGCGGCGTCCGGAATCGCTTTCGCCTGTTATCGCCAAAACGCCGCCTGTTATCGCCCTGATAAGTGCAAAACCGCTCCCTGTTATTTATTTCATCTTAGTGCGCAATATCATGGCGTAAACCATTGAGATACGATGTTTTATGCGGTCAGCCACCGTCGCGTATGCGCGGATTCCCCTGTTTTCCTGCCTGTTCGCAGGGCAATCGCCCTGCTCGGCAGGCGGCCCCTGGCCGCCGCTCCGATCGCCAAAGGGAACCCGCGACCCCGTCGCCAACGCCTCGCGAGGGTCAAGAAACGGCGCCGTCATTGCTGGCCGCTGGTCCAGAACTCTACTCGGTGGGAGAAACGGACTCCTTGGGAATATCGGCCGGCGCGATCGCATTGTCCGGCAGCCTGGTCCACACCTGCGTCTGCCCGAGCAGCGGAATGCCGAGATAACCGCGCACCGACAGCTTCTGACCGTCGGGGCTCAACTCCATCTGGGCATGATAGACGGTTCCGTCGCGCGGATCGAGAATGGACCCGTCGCCGTATTTCAGCCCGTCGCGCTTCATTCCCTTGACGATGACCAGACCGAGCATCGGCGCGTTCTTCTGCTTCCCGGCGCATTTGGCGCAGGTTTCGAACGTCGGCTCGCCGGGCTTCTGGAACATCTTGACGAGGCGGCCTTGTTAGCGACCATTCACCTGGTTGAAGTAGAACCAGGCCCCCACATGGCCCTCGTCGTCGGTCTCCTGCCAGAACCCTGCAGCGGTTCGAGCGGCGCCGGCGAAAGAGGACCCTGACGCGAGGCCCAAAGCGACAACTGCAAATGCGAGTGCGGCTCTCATGCGTTTCCATCTAGGGACGAACTTGAAGCCCGCGCTTTTTTCCGGCGAATTCGTCGCTTTGATGATCGGATTCGGGCGCGAAGAGGTCGTACGGCTGCTCACATTCCGTGGCTCTCGAGAACGGCCCTGCAACGGGCGCTCAACCTGGTACGATGCTCTTGCAGGCACTGAAGATATCCGCCCGATCCTTCGCTCTCCTTGATCCTGTAGCAGAAGCGCCGGACGTCGGGGCGGCACGCGGCCTGCTCCTCCGGGGTGCCCGACTGGGCCATGGCGCTCGACGACAGAATCAGCAACGCGGCGGCTAGAGAAATCTGGCGGACCGACATCGGCGTCTCCTCTCTTTTCCGGCTAGTCGTGGGGGTCGGCGGGCGCGCGCGGCTTGCCCATCAGTACCGGCTGGAAAACCACGGCCGCGGCCAGCGTGCAGATCAGCGACAGCGCCAGCAGCTTGCCCATGCTGGACGCTCCCGGATTGTTGAAAACCAGAGGCTGCCGAAAGCCGTCGCGGTCGTCAGCGCGCTGAGAATACCGCGCGGGTCAGCGGCGTCTGCAGCAGATGGGTCTGCCCTCCCGCCAGGCCATGATGTAATAGATCTTGAACGCAACGCCGACGCCGAGCAGCAGCGGCAGCGCGATGATGTTGGCGAAGTTGAGGGGCATGCCGATCAGCGCATCGCCTCCATCGTGACCACGCCCGCCGGCGTCAACGGGACCAAGGTCAGCAGGACGTCGCTGAGACGTCGAAGCACCAGCACGAGCAGCACGGCGATCGACGCCAAAGCCCACGCGCCGGCCTCGATGAACGCCCGCACGATCATTTCGCCCGCCTCGATCATCGCGATCGGGCCCTCCGTCGCGTCCGGCGCGACCGCCAGGACGGCCCGGGCGAACGACGCATCGCCGGGAGGTCGTTGGGGTCCGCCTTCGGCAGGATCGACAGACGGGCGCGCGCCGTCCGGCGTAATCCAGTCGTCCAAGATCGCCGGCGGCAGGTCGGCCTGCGTCACCGGCTTTGCCTCAATGAGGCTTGAAGGTCGGCGAGATCGGCGTTCAGCGGCGAGATCAGCGTTTCGGACGCCTTGTCGCGCATATCCGGATCGCCTTGGCGAGCTTCGAGAGCAGCCGCGCGAGCCTCCTATTGCCCTCGCGCCGGGACCTTGTTGCTCCCCGGCCGCCTCCTTCAGCCGCTGGGCGCCCTCGTTCAGCGCGTCGACTTCTCCGCGTCAGTTGGCGGCGGCGCGCTCTCTTTGGCGTCGAACGCTCCCGCCAGCTTTGCCGCGACGCTCTGAATGATCGGGACTTCTGGTCCTGGTCGGTCGGGATGAAGGACGAGAGGGTTCTGACGCGCGCGACCTCAGGCAGCTTGGTCAGTTCTGGCCGCTATGGCGTCCGCCTGTTCGAGCGACGGGGCCAGCGCCTGGGCCGCATTGGCGCCGGTCGACCGATCCTTCTGAAGTTCGAGATACGTAGAGATCGCTTCGCTATTGGGGTTGTGCAGATTGACCGGATTGAAGTCGAACCTCAGCCAATAGAGCGCCGGGGACACGCAGGCACGACGACCAACGTCCCGACGATGATCGGCATCCTGTGCCTTGCGAGAAATTCGTCGACAGGCGCGAGGAAAGAATAGCCGAGGGCTTCCGGCTCGCCCGGCGGGTTCGCGAGCCTGATCAGCGCCGGAAGCAGCGTCATGCTCGTCAGATAGGCGACCAGCATCCCCAGCCGGCGATGAGCCCGAGTTCCGACACGCCCCTATAGTCGGTCGGAAGAAACGAGAAGAACCCGGCCGCGGTCGCAAGCCGGCGAGGGCGAGCGGCAGGGCCACCCTCGATCCGGCGCTCCGGATGCCGTCTGAGATCGCCCAGTCGTGCCGCTCGGCACGATAGCGCACGCTGAACTGGATGGCGAAATCGACGCCGATGCCGACGAACAGCACGGCGAAATAGACCGAGATAATGTTGAACGCGCCGAGCATCATCAATCCCAGCGCCGCCGTCACCGCCAGGCCCACCAGCAGATTGATGAAGACCGCCACGATGAGTTGCCCCGACCGCAACGCGAGCCAGAGGATGAAGAAGACGATCGCGACCGTGATCGCGCCGTTGCGGACCGCATTCTCCTTGATGCTGGCGAATTCCTCGTCGTCGATGGCGACCGGGCCTGTCAGCCGCATGGTCGCCTGATATTTCGCTGCGATCGGCGCGGCAGCCGGTGGACCGTCGCCTCGGCCTCCTGCCCGGGCTCGACGGAGCGGTAATCGAGGACCGGGCTGATCTGGATGAAGCCGCGGAGCTCGTTCGGCGAGGCGGCGGCTTTGCCCTCGGTGAGCACGCGCCACGAGAAGCTCGATGGCTTGCCGGCGAGCACCTTCTCCAGGCTGTCCGAGCCGTGTTGAAGGGACGGGTGAAATCGTCGAGTTTCAGCCGATTGGACTGAAGCCCGAGCAGCGCGTCCTCGAGCCCCGCGACAAGTCCGCGCAAGCTCCGGTCCGTTGCGATGTCGTGAATGATCGGCTCGCCGTCGATCAAGCCGGCTCCCGTGCGCGTCAGCTGATCCGTCGGCAGGAAAAGAAGCGCATGATGGCGGAAGAAACTCGATTCGCCGACGTTGGCGACCGACTTGAACTGCGTTTTGTCCTCCTCGAGCGCATGCGTCAGCGCCGACGTCGCCGCGGCGGCGAGCTCCGGCGTCGGCGCCTCGACCACGCTTCGAGGAGGTCGAACCGGCGGAACGCCTTTTCGAACGCCAGCTCGCGCTGCCGCCACGGCACATCCGTCGGCAGCAGGGCATCGATGTCGGAATTGAACCGGAAATTGCGACGGCGTAGCCGGAACACGCCACGGCGAGGACCAGGGCGGCCGCGACCACCAGCCGCGAATGGGCAAGGCAGAAACCAATGACCGCGGCGACCAGTCGGGCTACGGCGGATCGGGGAGCGTTCGTCACCCTGCCGCGTCTGACCAGGTCGGGCCGCCGCGTTTCGGCACGCTAGGGGCACCGGCGTGACGGCTCCGCGCCGGCGGACCGGCGTTTGTCGCCAATTCGCTCCAGCATCTTCTCGACGTGGCGCGAGAAGACGTATTCGGCCGGCCGCTGGTCGTCGAGCGAAATCTCCGGCGCCATCGGCCCCGTTGGTGCGCGCGCCGCGCAATGGCGGTCCACATCGCCGTCCAGGGGTTGCGAATCGCGGCGTTCGCCGCGGTCGGCTCGTAGCCGCAATGGGCCATGCAGTTGGCGCATTTCTCGTAGCGGCCGGTGCCGTAGCTGTCCCAGTCGGTCGTCTCCATCAACTCCTTGAAGGACGAGGCGTAGCCTTCGCCGAGCAGATAGCAGGGCTTCTGCCAGCCGAACACGTTGCGCGTCGGCATGCCCCAGGGCGTGCAAGGAATTCGGGTTGCCGGCGAGGAAGTCGAGGAACAGGGCGGAGTGCATCGAGACGTCCACTTCTTGCCTTTGCCGAGCGCGAAAACGCCGCGGAACAGCTCCTTGGTCTTGCGGCGGGCGAGGAATGCTGCTGGTCGGGCGCGCGCTCGTAGGCGTAGCCCGGCGACATGATACGCCGACGCCGACTCCTTGGTCGATCGAGGAAGGCCGCGATCTGCTCGGCGGCATGGCTGTCGAAGATCGTCGCGTTGACGTTGACGGTGAAGCCCGCGTCCTTCGCCGCCTTGATCGCGCGACCGCGATCTCGAACACGCCCGTCTGGGACACCGATTTGTCGTGCGCTCCTTGAGCCCGTCGAGATGGACGGAGAAGAACAGATAGGGCGAGGGCTTGAAAAGATGCAGCTTTTTCTCGAGCAGCAGCGCGTTGGTGCAGAGCGAGACGAATTTCTTGCGCGCGACGATGCCTTCGACGATCTCGCCGATCTCCTCGTGGATGAGCGGCTCGCCGCCGGGGATGGCGACCATCGGCGCGCCGCATTCGTCGACCGCGTCGAGGCATTCCTTGACCGACAGGCGCTGATTGAGGATCGGAT
>CAWIHF010000007.1:0-190183 GCA_963835885.1 uncultured Alphaproteobacteria bacterium | reverse complement strand
GGGTCTGTGAGGGATGGGGATGGCGACATCCCCACCTACTCGGCACTTGATGCGCCGCAGCGGGGCGATGAAGCGCTTGAACGTGGTCTTGTCGGCGAGCCCGGCATGGGCATTGAAGAACGTCAACTGGCCGGCGTCGTGCGCATCCGCGAGCATCGCCAGCATCTTGCCGCTGAAGAGACGCGCCAGTGCGTTGACGTGCACGAGGAAGTCGGAGCGGCAGGCGACCCATCGCGCGCCGTCGAGCGAGAGCCCTCCGCCGGGCACGATCATGTGCACGTGCGGATGATGGGTGAGCGTCGAGCCCCAGGTGTGCAGCACGGCGGTGATGGCGATCCGCGCGCCGAGGCGCCTGGGATCGGCGGCGATGGCGAGCGTCGTCTCGGCCGCCGCCTTCATCAAGAGGTCGTAGACCACGCGCTTGTTCTGGTAGGCGATGTCGCGCAGCTTGCCCGGCAGCGTGTAGACGACGTGAAAGTACGGGACGGGCAACAGCTCCGCTTCCCGGTCGGTAAGCCATCGGCGCGACGCCGCGGCCTGGCACTTCGGGCAATGCCTGTCGCGGCACGAGTTGAAAGCGACGTGCGTGTGGCCGCACGCCGGGTTCTCGCAACGGGCGACGTGGCCGCCGAGCGCCGCCGTGCGGCAGCGCTCGATCGCGCTCATAACCTTCAGCTGGTCGAGGCTGACGTGGCCGCGGTTGGCCTTGCGCCATGCGGGACCGTGCTCGCGGAGGATGTCCGCGAGCTCCAGAACGGGCCGAACCATGGCCGGCGGCGCTACCGCGCCGGCGGCTTCTCGAGGTTCCGCGTCGCCTGCCTGTGGCGCGGCGTGACCAGACGCGCGAGCGGGCTTTCGACCTTGGCGATGAGTCCCGTCGCGACGCGGGCGTAGCGCGCCGTCGTGTCCAGCTTCTCGTGTCCGAGCAACGCCTGGATCAGCCGGATGTCTTTGCCGTCCTCGAGCAGGTGGGTGGCGAAGGAATGACGCAGCGAATGAAGAGAGACCGCCTTTCGATTGCACGACCCGAATGATCATCTGATCGCTGTCGATGTCGCAGGCCCGCAGCCGCGCCACTTCGCTGGCCCGCAGCCCGCAACCGTAGGCGAGCGACAGCATCGCGCGCGCCTTGAGGCTCGTCGCCATGGTCAGAACGCGCTTGATCTCCTCGGGGCTCAACACCGGCGGCAGCTTCTGCGGCTCCTTCATGTGCCAGATCTCGGCCGCCAGATCGTGGCGGCGCAGCGTGACACGGAACAGGAAGCGCACCCCGGTCACGATCCGGTTGCGGTTGCAGATGCTGGCGCCGCTCTCGACGAGGTGTAGCTGGAAGCGGCGGACCTCTTCGGCGGTCGCCGTGTCGGGCGATCGTTTGAGCCAGGCGGCGAACCGCTTGCAGCTGTAGATGTGGCTGCGCTGCGTGTGCGGGTCGAGCTTGCGCGCAGTCATGTCTTCGATCATACGCTGACGCAGCGGACTGACAGGGTTGGTCTCGCTCATCGGGCGCTCCTTCCTGAGTTGAGGTTGAACGACCCTCGATTCTCAGGACGGGGCTGCCCGTCGCGCCACCGCTTATCCTATCCGCCTGCTACCCGCCCTCCCGGCTCACGCCCCCCGCGCAAGCGGGCCGGAGCGGAGCGACTTCGTGCCCTGGCGCAATCTCACCGTACAAGGAACGGCCGAACTGGGGTGGATTCCGGGCGTCAGCCGATGCCGGCCCAGCGCCAACGTGAGATTCGATCCACGAGCATCAAGACGTCTCGCCCGAAGCTGTCTCGACTCTCATGAGTGCCTCTCGCATTGCCTTCGCGAAATCGGGATGGTCGCAGAGATCGTTATGTCCCGCGTCGATGGCGCGCTCGAATACCAGTTTCCCGATCGCTGCGCGAAGGGGAGCGCTGCGCCGCTCCGAATATCAGGGCAGTGGGGACATTCGAGCCGCGGACGAACTCGATGGTGGGCATCCGATTGCGGAGGAGCGGCCCCACAGGAGCCCACCAGTAGAGATTGCGGGCCACGGCCCCGAGCGAGTCGAAAGGCGTGACCAGGATCAATCCCGCGACAGGCCGATGCTTTGCGAGATAGGCGGCGACCGCAGCGCCGATGCTGAACCCGACCGGAAGGATGGCTTCGCCCGCCTGGGTTTGCAGGAGATGGTCGAAAATTGTGAGGGAGTCCGAGAAGAGCGCCCGCGCGCTCGGCCTGCCGCTGCTCGGCGAATAGCCGCGATAATGGAACACCACGGCATCGCGATGTGGAAAGAGCCCGTGCAGGGTGAGGACCATCGCTTCAGCGTTCCAGGCGTTCCCGCCGAAGCCTAGTTCATCGATTTCGAAATTCGAATCGTATCATGCGGCTTGGTCGAGCTTATAGGACCAAGTGTGGACGATGGGGTCTCGATTGAAGTGATCCATGGCGGCCATGATGCGGTCCTTGAGTTCCTGTTCGGATGCGACACGGATGTGACGCAGCACCGAACGGGCGAGCTTGGAGAAGAAACCTTCTACGAGATTGAGCCAGGAGCCGTGCTTGGGGGTAAAGGTGAATTCGAAGCGACCGGCAGGCTGCTCGGCGAGCCAAGCCTTGGTCTCCTTTGAGATGTGCGCGGAATGATTGTCGAGGATCAGCTTGATCGCCGTATGGGTCGGATAGGCGGCGTCGAGAAGCTTGAGGAATTCAATGAATTCGCGGCTTCGGTGGCGATCCTTGACGAGGGCGTGGACCTGGCCGGTGAGCAGATCGATGCCCGCCAGCAAGCTGACCGTGCCGTGGCGCTTGTACTCGTGATCGCGCGCCAAGGTCGCATGTCTGCCGGGCTCGGGCGGCAGGTCCGGGGCCGTCGTGGCGATTGCCTGAATGCCAGGCTTCTCATCGTAGGAGACGATCGCCACCGCATCGCTCGGCTTTTGTTTCGCGGCGGCCGCGGTCTCCTTGATAAGCTTCACCTCGCGATAGACGCACAGAACCTCCGCCATCCTCTGCTTGAACTCCGGGTCGCGGCGTTCCAGGTAATAGCGGACCTTGTGCGGCTTGATCTCCTGCTCATTGAGGATGTTGCACAGCGTGCCCTGAGCCAGCTTGGCAAGGCAAGCGTGCCCTTCTGCCGGCCCATGCTCGCGCACATGGCGGGCGAGCAGCCGCGTCGTCCACAATTCGTGGGGATAGCCGAGGTCCTTGGCCTTGCGGCAGGCGAGGTCGACAATCCATGCCTTGGCCTCGGCGGTGATCGTCGCCTCCCGGCCGGGCCGCGGGCGATCGTCGAGCGCCGACATCGGACCATAGGCCAACGCCCGCTCGACACAGCGCTGGACCGTCTGATGGTGTGCGCCCATGGCTCGCCCCACCGCGAAAAACGATGGGTCCTCCCGGTAGGCCAGCAAAATCCGCGCTCGCTCGACCCGGCCCGCCGGTTCCGTTCGCGAGCGGGCGATCGCGCGCAACGCCGCCAAATCCGCCTTGCCAATTGCCAATTCGATCGCCTTCCGCCGTCCCGCCATGTCCTCAAACCCTGCTTCCGAATCAAACCAGCAAGGCTACAAGCCATGTCGGGAAAAATAAATCCCGCGCATAGGATCGGTTTCAACGAATCGATGAACTAGAAGCGTCGACGCGCCTTCGGCCGTCGTTCCCTGAGCCGGGATTCGCACGCCAGCGAGACGTTCGCCGTCGGGCATCTGGATCTGCAGAAGCTGAGCTGATGCCGGAAGCTGAACCCGCGCCGATCCGGCGACCATAGTTGGAAAGAGAAGCCAGGTCTGGGCGAAAAACATCCCAGCGATGACGACGGCGTAGAGAGCCGCAAAAGTAAGGACGAGGTAGACGATCCACATAGCCTCGATCCGCGGACGCTCGGCGGCTGTTACGATATGCCGTCATTCGAAGCCGATTTGAACCGCCGGAACAAATCGCTTACAGCATCCCACATGGAAGCGGCCGGGCCGCAGGTGCGTATCTTTATCGACGCCGACGCCTGTCCGGTGAAGGACGAGGTCTATCGCGTCGCCGCTCGCTACGGGCTGACGGTTTTCGTTGTCGCGAACAGCGCGATCCTGATCCCGCGCGCGCCGGGGATCCAGCGGGTTGTTGTCGGGGCGGGCCCGTATACTGCGGACGAGTGGATCGCCGAGCGGGCCGGGCCAGGCGCAATCGTCGTCACGGCGGACATTCCGCTGGCGAGCCGATGCGTCAAATCGGGCGCCGACGTCATCGCGCCGCACGGAAAACGCTTCAGCGAAAGCTCGATTGGCATGGCGCTGGCGACGCGCGACCTGATGGACCACCTGCGCTCGACCGGGCAAGCGACATCGGGGCCCAAGGCCTTCGGCCCGCGCGACCGTTCAAAATTCCTCAGCGCGCTCGATAACGCTGTCGCGCGGCTGCAGCGTCTGGCCATGATGCGATGAAACGACCTGAACATTCGGGCGCCTGAGACGCCGCTTCGCCGCGAAGCCGCAGTGAGCTGTGATACAAGATCAGAGCGTTTCATCCTGCCTTCCCGCGATCCCAGTTAGCCGGGATGGAGGCCCTATGAGCTGGAACCCCTCGCTTGATCCCGTTTGCCCTGACGCCGTCGCCGTCGAGGCGATCGAGACCATGATCGTGCCACGGGCGCGCGACATCGGCGGTTTCGAGGTTCGGCGCGCGCTTCCCGCGCCGAAGCGCCAGATGGTCGGGCCGTTCATCTTCTTCGACCAGATGGGGCCGGCCGAGTTCATCTCGGGGCAGGGCGTCGACGTCCGCCCGCATCCCCATATCGGCCTCGCGACCGTCACCTACCTCTTCCGCGGCGAATTCCAGCACCGCGACAGCCTGGGCTCGAACCAGATCATCCTGCCCGGCGCCGTCAACTGGATGGTGGCGGGGCGCGGCGTCACCCACTCCGAGCGGACGAGCGCCGCCGCACGCGAGGCGCCGCACAGCCTGTTCGGCATCCAGACCTGGGTCGCGCTGCCTGAGGCTCAGGAGGACGCTCAGCCGAGCTTCGAGCATCATGGCAAGGAGTCGCTTCGCCTGATCGACAGCGACGGCGTCAGCGTCCGGCTGATCCTCGGCCGGGCCTATGGCGAAACCGCGCCGGTCCGGGTCTTCTCCGAGACGTTCTACGCCGACGCCGATCTCAAGCCCGGCTCTCTCCTGCCGCTGCCCGACGATCACGAGGATCGCGGCCTCTATGTCGTCGAAGGCTCGATCTCTGTCGCGGGTCAGGCGTTCGAGTCCGGTCGGATGATGGTTTTTCGACCCGGGGACCGGATCAGCGTCGCGGCCGGTCCCGTCGGCGCGCGCCTCATCCTTCTCGGCGGCGCGACGCTCGGAGGGCCCCGCTACATCTGGTGGAACTTCGTCGCATCGAGCAAGGACAGGATCGAAGCCGCCAAGGAAGAGTGGCGCAAGGCCGACTGGGGCCGCGGCCTGTTCGACCTTCCGCAAGACGACCGCGACGAATTCACGCCGCTGCCGCCGTGCGGCGTGAACAGACCGATGAAGTTACTTGCAATGGAGCGCAGATGACCGGCGCGATCGGCATCGAAAAGCAGGTAGCCGGGACGAGCGGGCGCTATGTCGGCCGGATCGACGGCGTCGACGGCGAAGCCGAACTCCGCTTCACCGTTCGAGGCCCATCGCTGATCAGCGCCGACCATACCGAAGCGCCGGCGAGCATGCGCGGGACCGGCGCCGCGATGGCCCTTGTCGAGCACATGATCGGCGACGCCCGCGCCAACGGGTTCAAGATCGTTCCGATCTGTCCCTACGTGCTCGCCCAGTACAGGAAGCATCCCGAGTGGAGCGACGTCATGACGAGCGCGTCTTCGCCGTAGCCGGCTTCACCTCATTTGGCTTTCCGCGCCTTCGGGCGGCCGGCCGAGGCCGG
The DNA here is from genome assembly GCA_963835885.1 of uncultured Alphaproteobacteria bacterium. Lineage (GTDB taxonomy): Bacteria > Pseudomonadota > Alphaproteobacteria > Rhizobiales > Beijerinckiaceae > Roseiarcus. The sequence continues at coordinate 184,314 of CAWIHF010000007.1, read as the reverse complement.
TGCGGCGGCCGCCGCCTTGCCTTTTGACTTCGACGGGGCCTTCGGTTTGGGGGAGGCGGGAGCCTCTTCGACGGGCGCGGTTTCGACCTTGGGTTTGGCAGGAGGGGCCTTCGCCGTCTCGACCGCGATGCTCTTGCGAAGCGCATCCATGATGCTGACGACATTGGTCGGCCGCGAGGGCTGCTCCGTCACCTTTGCCGGCAGCCCCGCCTGCTTGGTGCGAATGAGCTCGACGACCGCGTCCTCGTAGCGGTCGGTGAATTCCTCCGGCTTGAAGTGCCCCGCCTTCCTTTCGATGATGACATGGGCCAGGTCCTTCATCTCCTGAGGCAGCTTCAGTTCGGGAATGTCCTCGAAATAGGAGTCTTCGCCGCGCACCTCGGAGCCGTACCGCAGAGCCGTGCCGAGGATTCCTTTTCCAAGCGGCTCCAGCATCATGATCCGCTCGCGCCGTGCGATCACGACCCTGCCGAGCCCGACCACCTTCTCGTCGCCGCATGGCCTCCCGGATGATCGCGAACGCCTCCTCGCCGACGCGCTCTCCGGGGGCGATGTAATAGGGCGCGTCGTAGTAGCGCGGATCGATTTCCGCGCTCGGCACGAACTTTTCGATGTCGATCGTATGCGTGCTCTCGATCTGGATCTTGTCGAGTTCGTCGTCGTCGACCAGCAGGTAGGAGTCCTTGGCGACGGGGTAGCCCTTGGCCTGGTCCTCGTTCTCGACCACGTCCCCGGTTTCGGCGTCGACGAACTGCCGCTTCACCTTGTTGCCGGTCTTGCGGTTGATGGTGTTGAACGAGACGCGCGACGAGGTGCTCGAGGCGGGATAGAGGTTGACAGCGCAGGAGACGAGGGAAAGCTTCAGATAGCCTTTCCAGTTGGCGCGAGGGGCCATGGCGCATACTCCGCAAAACGCACTTGAACCGGAATATCGAAACGGGACTTCAGACGCCGCCACCATAGAATGACTTCGACGGATCAGAAAGTCTTTGTGTTCGGCCGTTTGCGGGGCGTCACGATCCGACGTCTCCGGCTTCTCATGCGAGCAGCGGGACTCGCCCTGACCCGCAGGCCGCAAGCGGCCGACATTATCGTGCTGGCGCACGGTACTGCGCGATCCGCGGTTTCCGAGCAGGGTGAGCTTCGCCTGCACATTCAGGCCAAGAGAAACGCAAAACTCCTGTCGGAGCGATCTTTCAGGTCCCGGATCGGAAACCTTCAACCGAAAACCCTCGCCGACGGGGCGCATTCCGAGGACCAGGTCGCGAAGCTCGCGGGGCTCAGGGTCGAGCAGCTCCGCACTCTCGCGCTCTATGACGTGCTGAGCCCGACCGAGAGCGGTCTCTCCTATACGGATCTCATTGTCGCCCGGGCCGTCGGGCGTCTCTCCGGCGAAGGAGCGGCGTTTCCCAGGATCATCGCCGCCGCGCTCGCGCTCGAGGAGCGGGGAATGAGCCTGTCGGGGGTTCGGCTTGCGAAGGCTCCATGGGGAGAACTGGTCCAGATGCTCGATGGCGGCGTCGCGCAGGTGGATGGCCAGCTCGTGCTCTCGCTTCAAGGCTCGGACGTCAACTCCGACGAGGCGTTCGCCGCCGCGGAGGCGTACGAGCAGGCGGGGGACCTGGAACAGGCCGAGAGATTCTATGATCTCGCTTCCCGCCTCGACCGGGCCGACCCGGTCATTCCCTTCAACCTCGGCAACGTCCTGGACGAGCTCGGACGCGAGCGGGAAGCGGAAATCGCCTACAGGCAGGCGATCGGGCGCGACCCGAATTTCCCGGACGCATGGTTCAACCTCGGCGTTCTTCAGGAGAAGGTCGGCCGGGTGGATGAAGCGCTCACAAGCTACGAGAAGGCTTTCGCCGTGGAGCCCTCCTATGCCGACGCGCTCCACAACGCTGCGCTTCTCCTCATGCGCAAGCGTCAATATTCGTCGGCCGTGAAGCTGCTGGATCAGCTTGTATCGACTTCGCAGTCAAACTCGGCGGAAGCCAGGCGCCTCGCCCATTTGTGCCGACTTGAACTCAAGCAGGAGTCGGAAACAAGATAGTCGGGCCATGCACCGCGCCCCACCTTCGCGGTCGTCCGCCTGGTGAAGGTAATTGCAGCGGGAGCCGGTCCGCGCGGGGTCGGACGGGGTTTCGCCGGCGTCACCGGCCGATAGGGCAATCTCTTCGCAATTGCCTGCCGCAGGTAACTTCACTTGCCTTCCGAAGGGCGGGGACGACGCAGGTCAGCGGCGTCAAGTGCAGTCTGATCAGGACGCGCGCTTGCGGGAGGGCGCAGGTTTGGGTTTGACCGTCATTTTTGAGACCGCCCTTCGCGGCACGGGCTTTGCGGGCGCAATACGCGAGCTTGCCACGAGTTCGTCCAGCGCTGCGAGAAGCGCCGCCGACAGCTCGCGGGCGTCCGGTATAGCGGAGTGCGCCGTGGTAAATCCGAAGCCCATGGCCCCGGCATAGCTCATCGCTGTGATGCTCAACGCCTGGCCGTGCTGGACGATGTTCAACGGCCAGTAGGTATCCATGCGCGCGCCGGCCGCATACAGCGGCGCCTGCGGGCGGGCACATTGGAGATCACGAGATTGGCGAGGCTCGGCAACGCGTCGGCGACGCCCCGACGTCCGTAGAGCGAGGTCATCGTCTGGATCAGCCAGGGCGCGCCAATGGAAGGGAAATCGGTCGCGGTCGCGCCGCGCGCCGCCCTGGCCTGTTGCTTGGCTGCGAGCGCTGCGTCGTGGATGGCGCCGAGCCGCTTCACCGGATCGGCAATATGCGTGTTCAGGTTCACGAGCCCCATCGTGGCCTGCGTCGAATACTCGGTGTTGCCGGCCTCGCGCAACGAGATGGGCATGGCCGCGATCAGCGGCTTCTTCGGCAGGTCGCCATGCTGTTTCAGGTAGCTGCGCAGCGCACCGCTGCAGAGCGCGAGCACCACGTCGTTGAGCGTGGCCTCGTGCGCGTCAGCCAGCTGCTTCAAAGCATCGAGCGGAATCGACACCGCCGCGAAGCCGCGCTCGCCGGTGATATGCTTGTTGAGCAACGTCTTTGGCGCGAAGAAGGCCCCCGGCGTGGACTGGCCCGGCGTCTTGCCGGCTTTCGCGCCGAACAGCCGGACCAGCGTCTTTACGACATCGGGCAGCTGTCTGATCAGTTTGAGGTATTGGCCGGAGTCGTGCTTCAGGGCGATCGCGGCAAGCTCGGCCTTACCGGGATGCTCGGCCGTCCGCGCCTCGCCGTGCCGAATGCTGCGTGGTTTCGGCGTCAGATCGAACAGCGCCTGCGCCATCAGCACGCCGGCCTGCCCGTCCATCGCGGCGTGGTGGACCTTGATGTAGTAGGCCACATCGCCGTTATCGAGACCGTCGATCACGGCGACCCGCCACAACGGCCGGTTGCGGTCGAGCAGTTCAGAATGCAGCCGGCCTGCGCAGTCTTCGCGTTGCGCCTGCGTGCCGGGCGCGGGGAGAGTGAGGCGCTGCACGTGATAGTCCAGATCGACCTCATCGTCCTCGACCCAGACCGGGTTGGCGAACTGCAGCGGCATCGGCGCGAGCTTGCGGGTGAACACCGGCACCAGATGAAGGCGCCCGGCCATCTCGCGCCTGAAGTCGTCGTAGAAGTCGCCCTTGTAGCCGGGCGGCAGAACATAGCGGCTCAGCGACCCCACATGCTGCGGCGTCTCGGGGGTCTCCATGTGCAGGAAGGCTCCGTCCAGTCCGCTTACGGTCTTCATCTCGCATAACTCCTCGGAGGGGTCTGGATGCCTGGCGCGGGCGCTATCAGGCCGGAAGCGCCCCGTCTATCGAGGCTGAAAATTGCGAGTTCGCCCAGGAGCCGGGTCGGATCATTGCGGCAAAGATGGCGCCGTGGCGCGCCGGCCCGCAGCGCGCGTCTTCGCGGGCGGGGCCGGTTGAGCCTTCTCGAGTTTGCGCAGCAAGGTCTCGGTCGCTTCGCCCAGCGCATCGATGCGTTGCTTCAACCCGGTGACCTTTTTGACCTGCTGCGCGTGCGGTCCAGCTTTCGCTTCACCGAGTTCAATCGGATTTTGCGCGGCGACCGCGGCTGGCCTCGACGGCACTGCAATCGTCTCGACCGCCTCGGGCCGCCGCAGGTCCGCATCGGACTTGCGCATCGAGGCGAAGTCTTCAACGATGTAATCGGCGATGCGTTGAGCGTCGGGCACGGTCTCGCTGCAGGCGACGAGACCGAAATCGAGCTGATCGACATAGCTCTGCACCGTGATGTTGAGCGCGCAGCCGTGGTAGGGAATCGAAACCGGAAAATAGTGCGTGGCCGGAGCGCCGACACAGTACATGGTCTGCCTCGGTCCGGGCACGTTCGAGATGGCGACATTGATGAACGGCGAAAAGTAGTTGGCCGCCCGCGCCCGCGCCCACAGTCTCGTCAGTCCCATGACGAAGAGGGGCGCGCCGAAGACCGAGATGTCCGTCGTCACCAGGTCGCGCATGTCGGTGAACAGGTTCTTGGCCGCCTGGCCGGCGGCCTGGGCCGCGGCAAGCCGCGGCAGCGGCTCGGCGACGTCGGTGGGCAGGCGGGAGAGGGTGAAGAGAACCTGATTGTTGAGCTGCGCATTGCCGGGAGGCCGCACCGACACCGGCAGGCCGACTGTCAGCGGCTTTTGTGGCAGCGCCCCATGTTCGCCGAGATAGCGCCGCAGCGCGCCGGCAGACACTGCGAGGACAACGTCGTTGATCGTCACGCCCCGCGACTTGGCGAGCGCCCTGACTTCGGCGAGCGGGAGGGACGAGGTCGCAAAGACGCGATGGCCGGATATGACCTTGTTGAAGGGCGTTCTTGGCATGTCCTTCACGTAGCCATAGAGGAAGCGCGCGTTCCCGGGGAAATGGGGGGCGGCCTTGGTCAGCGCCCTGGTGACGCCGGGTAGCGATGTGATCGCGCGCCAGCCCTGGCGAATAAAGTCACCGATCGCAGAGCTGGTCAGTTCGATGGCGTCGGTCGGCTCGACCTCGGGATTGGCGATCCACTTCGGCAGAGTTTTCTGTTCCGGGTCGGGCTCTGAATCAAAAGTGACGGCGTGCGTCGCCATGCCGGCGATGCCGTCCATCGTGCTATGGTGCACTTTGATGTAGACGGCAAAGCCTCCGTCCTCTAGCCCTTCGATGAAATAGTATTGCCACAGCGGCCGGCTGCGATCGAGCGGAACGGCGTGGAGCCGGGCAATCAGGGCGCGCAGTTCGTGCATCCCTCCGGGCTTCGGCAGTTCTTCGTGGCGGATATGGTAGTCGAGGTCGAGATTGTCCTCGATCACCCAGGCCGGGTGGTCGATTCCGAGCGGCGTCGGCTTGAGGCGTCGGCGAGACGAAGGCAGGAGGTCGAGTTCGAGCCGCCACATGCTCGCTGAAGCGGCCGAAGAGGTCGTCCTGCTGCAACGGCGGCTCGAAAATTGTCACGCTGGCGACGTGCATGGGCGTTTCGGGCGTCTCCGTGTAAAGGAAGATCGCGTCGGCCATGGAAAGACGTTTCATGACGAGCCCCCTGCGGCGCTCGCGACTCTGATTTGCACCGCGTTCTCGGCTTTCAGACAGTGCCCGGCGATTTCGTCGACAAGCAGCGGGATCAGCGCTTCGGGCAGAAAGTGACCCATCCCCGGAACCACACGCAGCCGTGCTCCGGGGATATTGGCGGCGGTGTCCTCTCCTCCGGCCAACGGGACCAGCGGATCGTGGGACCCGTGCAGAACGAGGGTCGGCGCGCGAACGCCCCGAAGCTTCCGCGCCCGACTGGGCGCGGCCTGGATGGCTATCAGTTGACGCCCGAAACCGCCGGGCCGGTAGCTGCGGCGTACCGCGCGCTCGACCCTGGCGCGAAGCTCGGCCTCCGTCGGCGGATAGTCGCCGCCGCCGATGAGGCGGAACATCTCCATGTAGCGATCGACCGCCATCGCCTTATCGCGCGGGCGCGGACGAAGCAGCGCGCGCCGCACCTTGCCCTTGGGGCCCGGCAAGGCGCGGTGGCCAGTCGTCGACATGATCGACGTCAGGCTCCTGACTCGCTCGGGATGCTCGATGGCGACGATCTGCGCGATCATGCCGCCCATCGAGGCGCCGACGATGTGGGCCTGGCCGATTCCAAGCGCGTCCATCAGCCCGACCGTGTCGCGCGCCATGTCGTCGAGCGTATAGGGCGGCCGAACTGGCAGGCCGAGAAAGGCGCGCGCCATCATCGCCGTCGTCACGAGCGAACCGGCCGAGGGCATGCGGGTCGAGAGTCCAGCATCGCGATTGTCGAAGCGGACGATGCGAAAGCCGCGGGCGGCAAGCCCTTCGCAAAACGGCTCCGGCCAGGCGATCAGCTGCATGCCGAGACCCATGATGAGCAGAACGACCGGTGCGTCGGGCGGCCCCATTTCCTCGTATTCGATGGTGATGCCATTGGTCTTGACCGCAGTCATTTCCTGGCCTCGCTTCCGGCTGCTCCGCCGCCGAAAAATGCGCTCGCTATGCCGCCCCAAGCACGCACGGTCGCCATCCCGCCGATCGAACGCACGAGCGCGCGGGGCAGGAGATGCGCGCCGCTGGTCAGCGCGCGATTGGCGAGGCCTGGGACGCAAATCGTTTCGCCCTTGAGGCACGCCGTGCAGCCGAGCTCCGCAGCCTCCTTCGGTGACATGATCATCGGGGCGGGAACCGCCTTCGCCATCTCAGAGCCGCGAACCATCGCCGTATCGGTGAAGCCTGGGCAGAGGGCGGTCGCGGTGACGCCCGTCCCGCTCAGTTCCTCCGACAGGGACTCCGTGAGCGACAGAACATAGGCCTTGGCGGCGGCGTAGGCCGCCAGTCGCGGGATCGGCATGAACGCCGCTACCGAGGCCACGTTGAGAATGCGGCCATGACCGCGCGCAATCATCTTCGGCAGGACAAGATGAGTTAGCGACGTCAGCGCGACGACATTGATCTGCAGGAGCCGGAGGTGGTCCTGGAGCGGGATGCCGGTAAAAACGCCCTCGAACATGACGCCCGCGTTGTTGACCAGGATCTCGACTGGGACGTCCGCCCTTTCGAGCGCCTCGACCATCGCTTCCGCGGCGGCGGGAACGCTAATGTCGGCCGGCATCGTTTTCACCCGGACCGCGTGTGTCGCCGCGAGCTCTCGCGCGAGTGCCGCGAGCGCCTCCGCACGGCGGGCCGCGAGGATCAGATCGTATCCGCGCGACGCGAACGCCCTGGCGAGTTCGCATCCGATCCCGGCGGACGAGCCGGTGATGAGAACCCATCCTCCCGGCCGGCCCGTTGCCCTGGTTCTCGGCTGCTGCAAGAAACGCCCCTCCGAAATACGAAACACCGGCCCGAATTGCACAATCGGGCTACCCAAGATAGAGATGCGTCGCCACCCGGCAATGATCCACGTCAATTCGGCGGCCGGCGCGCCAACCCGGGCCGTCAGCCCGGCGTGAAGGGAGGGACAGATGACGATGCATTCCGAGGCCGTCAGACCGCCTTCGCGCCGGTTGCTGTTAGGCGAGAGGCGCGCGGTCTACGAGTTCGGCGCCCTGCTGGGGACTTATCCGCTGCTCCGTCGCAGCCTTCCGTCCGGTGACGGCCACGCCGTGATGATCCTTCCGGGATTCTTCGCGAGCGATGTCTCGACAGCGCCTTTGCGCACTTTTCTGCGCGCCAAGGGCTATCAGCCGCATGGCTGGAACCACGGTCGCAATCTCGGGTTGCGGCCGGGGCTAAAGGAAGGCCTGCTCGCGCGACTTTGGGAGTTGCGCAGTCAGTCCGGCCGGAAAGTGAGCCTGATCGGGTGGAGTCTGGGCGGCGTTTACGCGCGCGAGCTCGCAAAACTGGCCGTCGACGACGTACGGTTGGTGATCACGCTCGGAAGCCCCTTCAAGGGCAACACCAAGGCGACCCACGCGACAAAGCTCTACGAGACGCTTTCGGATCGCACGGTCGAGGATGCGCGGGTGACGGCCAACCTTCACAACCCTCCGTCCGTACCCACGACAGCCATCTTTAGCCGCAGCGACGGCGTCGTGGCATGGCAGTGCTGCGTCGAGGATGCAGGTTCCCAAACTGAAAGCATCGAGGTCAGGTCGAGCCACTCCGGCATGGGCCATCATCCCGCGGTCCTGTACGCCATTGCCGACCGCCTTGCTCAGCCAGAGCATGAATGGAAGCCGTTCGATCGCGGCGGCATGCGCGCGCTGTTCTTTCCGCGCCCCTACGGCTCGAGGTTTGGCGGAACTCGACGCAGCGGTTTGCGATAGTCGCAACTGCACGGATCCGCCGGGCTTCGCACCCGACGACGCGACTCAACTGTCAGCTTTCGCACAGGGGTCTCGCCGCGCGGAATATAAGTAGAGTTACGAGGCTAAGTTGGCGCGAGGCGAGCGGCGACGGACCCGCTTCCGCCTCGTGGACGTCGAATGACCTGAGACGGCTCCGCGCGACAACAGAACGGGGTCGCCAAGGTCATGAACGGCTGCGACAACGTGTGCCAGCTCGCTCTCGAATATTTTGATCCTCGTCAATGCATGGCGACCGGCGGACTGTATGGTTCGTTGAATTCTTTTGCATAGTGAGAAGCGCACCATGCCGGCGAGTTCTGATCGAGGTGAGTCCCTCGGCGTATGAGTATCCGCTTCTCATCAAGCATCTGCTGCACTATCCGATGGTGCACGCACCCGATCAGGAGATCGTCTATCGGGACGTGAGGCGGCACAGCTACCGGGTGTTCCGCGAGCGCATCGGGCGGCTCGCGAGCGGGCTCTCGGAAATCGGCGTCGAGCCAGGCGACGTCGTCGCCGTGCTCGACTGGGACAGCCACCGCTATCTGGAGTGCTATTTCGCCGTGCCAATGATGGGCGCGGTGCTGCAGACGGTCAATCTCTCCCTTCCTGCTGAGGCGCTGCTCTATGCGATGAATGATGCAGCCCCCTCGACGGTGCTGGTCAACGCCGACTTCCTGCCGCTCATGGAGAAGCTCGCCGACAAGCTGCCTTCGGTGAAGACATTCGTGCTGCTGCACGACCACAAGGAGCAGCCGACCACGCGCTTGCCGATCGAGTGTGAATACGAAGACATGCTGCAGGCGAATTCGCCTTTCTACCAGTTTCCGGATTTCGACGAAAATACGCGCGCGACGACATTTCATACGACCGGAACGACGGGTCGCCCGAAGGGGGTGTACTTCAGCCACCGTCAGTTGGTGCTGCACACGCTCAGCGTCGCGGCTGAATACGGCTGCGCTCCGAGCCAGGGACGGATTCACCGCGACGACGTCTACATGCCGTTGACACCGATGTTTCACGTCCATGCATGGGGCGTCCCCTATCTATACACCCTGCTCGGCGCCAAGCAGGTCTACCCGGGGCGTTACGCCCCTGACGTCCTGTTGGGATTGATCGCGCGCGAGGGCGTGACTTTCTCACACTGCGTGCCGACGATCCTGCAGATGCTGCTCTCCGCGCCGGCGAGCAAGAACGTCGACCTCTCCAAGATGAAAATGGTGATCGGAGGGTCGGCGCTGCCACGGGCGCTGGCCAGAGCGGCGCTGGCGCGGGGCATCGACATCTTCGCCGGCTATGGGCAATCCGAGTCCTGCCCGGTGCTGACTGGCGTGCATCTGACTATGAAGCAACTGGAGGAAGATGCCGAAGCGCTCGTGGAGCGCCGGACCGCCGCGGGGAAGCCGGGGCCTCTGGTCGATCTGCGCGTCGTCGACGCGGACATGTCCGACATGCCGCGCGACGGCAAGACTCAGGGAGAGATCGTGGTGCGCGCGCCCTGGCTGACCATGGGCTATCTCAATGATCCAGCGGCGTCGGAGGTGCTCTGGGCAGGAGGATACCTGCACACCGGGGACGTGGCGACCTGGGACGCCGAGGGGACCATTCACATCGTCGATCGCATCAAGGACATCATCAAGAGCGGCGGCGAATGGATCTCATCGCTCCAGGTGGAGGACATCATCTCGGAAAAGAGCGGCGTCGTGAAAGCGGCGGTCATCGCCGTCAAGGACGCCAAATGGGGCGAGCGCCCCATGGCGCTCGTCGTCGTCGAGCCAGGATTTGCCAACGACTTCGCAGAAGCCGCGGAACAGGCCATTCGCGCCCACGTGAAGACCTACGTCGAGAAGGGCGTGATCTCGAAATTCGCGATCCCCGACCGGGTCATGCTCGTCAAGGAGCTGCCGCTGACCTCCGTGGGCAAGCTCGACAAGGCGGCGCTGCGCGAAAGGCACTTGAGGGACGACGCGGCGTAGCGCCGCAACCGGAGGTCAAACAAGGCTCGGGGCTCGGAAGAAACAGGGGACCCAAAAAAGGGAGTGGCGGTCATGAGCAAAGCAGACAAGAAATCGAGCGTAACCCGCCTGTTCTGGGAACAGGTGGCTGTGAACTTCATCGTCGTCGCGGTCCTAATCGCGCTGGGCGCCCTCCTGACCTTCAAAGTCATGGGCGAGGAATACAGCGAGTGGACCGTCGTTGGCTTCTTCGCGACGGTGTTCTTCGCCTTCATCGTCTTCCTCCCGGCCGGAACCCTGTTCGCGGCCCGGGCGGAAGTCGCTAAGGACAAGGTCGAGGTTCAAAAGGACGAGAAGACCGGCGCGCTCGCGCCGATCGCCAATCCGCTGCTTGCGACTGCGCCTTTGGGCGTGGTGCTCGCCGCAGTTGGAACGGCGATCGTGTATTGGCTCGTCTACCGCATGGGCTGGATGCCCTCGCCGGTTGTCGCAACGCTGGCGTCTTTCCTGTTCGTCATCCCCTATGCGGTCATCGTCCGGCTGAACATCTTCCGCGACATCGAAGGATTTGCGGCGCAGGGCGCGTTTCGGGCGAAGGCGGTGGCCTCGAAGACGCAGCATATCTGGATGACCTACATCATCCCGAACCTGGTGTTTCAGTCGATCATCAACCTGCCGCTGGCCTGGCGGGGCTTTTCGCATCTGGCGGCCGCGATTGCCGACAAGGTCGGGCCGGGCCTGGTGCCGGTCGCAGCGCTGGGGCCGGACTTCGCCATCACCTTCATGTTCGTCTGCAACTTCACCTTCCTCGCAGTGATAATGCATACGGCGTCGGACATGTGGGAAGGCGAGATGTCCTATTCGGGCAAGGCGCGCGGAATCAATGGATTCCTGTTCTTCATCCTCATCCTGCTGATGGGCGTGGCGCTCGGGATTCTGGTTGCTCTGATCCCGCCCCTCACCGGCGTCATGGTCGTCTCGTTCGGAACCGCGATGGTCCTGAAGTTCCTCGTGGTGTTCCTGTCTGTCTACGTCGCTTGCTGGCTCGGCGTCGGGTGGATGGGCAAAAAGTTCAATGACGCCGTGGCGCACAAAATGGCCGCTGCGCAGTGAGGTCGGGAAAGAGAGCGTCGAGACTCTGACATTGTTTCGGGGTCAAGACCGAGGTCGCAGGCCGGCGCCTCAAATCGGGCGACCGGCCGACGGTCATTCGGCTCCGGGGCAATCTCTCCTCTGCTCACCGAGGCTGCGGGAGTTCCGGAATCTCAAGGGAGCTCATCGGCGATGACCGCGACAAGCGAATACTACAAGGACAAGGTCGCCGTCGTGACGGGGGCGGCGTCGGGGATAGGGTTGGCCCTCGCGGAGACCATGCTCGCCTATGGGGCGAGAAAGGTCATTCTCGCAGACTTCAACGACGAGAGCCTCGAACGGGAGTCGGCGCGTCTCGACAAAGCCTATCCCAGCCAGACGCTCGGGCTCCATTGCGACGTCACGAATGAAGGCGAAGTCCGGGTCATGATCGGCAAGGCCGCCGAGTTTGGTGGACGCATCGATATTCTGTTCAACAATGCCGGCGCCGGCTTTGGGGGGAACTTCGACAAACTGACCAACAGGCACTGGGAGAAGGCGTTCGCGCTGAACTTCTACGGGGCGCTTTACGGCATCCGCGCCGTCCTGCCGTTCATGCGACAACAGGGCGGCGGGCAAATCGTCGACATCGTCTCCGGCATCGCGTTCGCACCCATGGCGCAGATGACGCAGTACTCTGCCACCAAAGCGGCGCTGAACGCGCTGACGCTCGCCCTCCGCTACGAGCTGTGGGACGAGAACATCCGCGTGTCCTCGGCGACGCCGGGCGTGACGGCAACCGCGATCCGCAAGGCAAGCGGCGTGCCTCCGCCTCGACGCGCCCAATCCGCCGAGCAAGCCGCGAAGACCATACTCGCGGGGGTGGCGAAGAATGAGCGGCTGGTGCTCGGCGATCAGGATGACGTCCTGGGCGCCAAGGTCTGCTTCAATCCCGAGGCCGCTGCGTCAGTGGACGACTACTTGCTCAAGGTCGCTCGGAAGGGCCGCCAGGGCGAGCTGGTCATGTAAGAGAGGAAACGGGAGGAACCAATGAACAGGCCGTGGTTGAAATCCTATCCGCCGGGCGCCCGCTGGGACGCGCCGATCGAATTCTGCCCGGTGCAGAGCATCCTCGACTCGGCTGCCAGGCGCTTCGGCCCGCTGCCGGCGCTGCAATTCATGGACAAGCGGGTCTCCTATGCGGAGTTGGAGGCGCTCGCCAATCGCGCCGCCGCCGGCTTCCAGAGGCTCGGCGTCGGGCCGGGCGTGCACGTCGCCCTCTATCTGCCCAATACGCCGCACTATCCGATCGCCTTCTTCGGCGTGCTGAAGGCGGGCGGAACGGTTGTCAATATCTCCCCGCTCGAGTTGCTGCGCGGGCTCGAATTCAAGATCGAGGACAGCGAGGCCGACATTCTCGTGACTCTCGACCTGGCCTCGCTCTATCCCCAGGCGGAGAAACTTTTGGCCAGCACGCGCCTCAAGAGGCTGATCGTCGGCGAGTTCGCCGAATGGGCGCTCGCGCCGGGCCTGGTCAAAGCGCACATGAAAGCCGCCGGAATGCTGAGTGAGCCGAACTACGGCGAGCGCTTGCTCGCGTTCCGCGATCTCATCGACAGCGACGGCGCCTTTCAAGCCCACCCGCTCGACGATCTGAGGAACGCATTGGCAGTGATCCAATATACCGGCGGCACCACCGGCCAGCCGAAGGGAGCGATGCTCACGCACGCAAACCTGAGTGCGGCCTGCGCGCAGTATCTGGAGACGACGCATGTCGGACCGAACCCGCTGGTCGAAGGCGAAGAGCGCACCCTTTGCGTTTTGCCGCTGTTCCACATCTATGCGCTTTCCGTGCTCCTCGTCCTGGGCCTGCGCTTGGGCGCCGAGATCGTCTTGCATCCGCGCTTCGATCCGCCTGCCGCGCTGAAAGACATCGTGCTCAAGAAAATCACCGTCTATGTCGGCGTTCCGACGATGCATATCGCGATGCTCAACTTGCCCGACGTCCAGCCGGCGCACTTTTCGTCGATCAAACAATGCTCGTCGGGCGGCGCGCCGCTGCCATATGCGGTTCAGCAGGACTTCGAGAAGCTGGTTGGCTGCCGGCTCGCCGAGGGCTGGGGCATGAGTGAAACATCGCCGACCGGGACCTTCACGCCCAATGCCGGAACCGCGCGGCCGGGCTCGTGCGGCATTCCCTTGCCCGGGATCGAGTTGAAGTTCATCGACGTCGACGACCCGACCCGCGAGGTCGCACTCGGCGAGCGCGGCGAAATGTGCATCAAGGGCCCCAACGTGATGAAGGGCTACTGGAAGAACCCGGAAGCGACCGCCGCGGCGATGACGGCGGACGGCTACCTGCGCACCGGCGACGTGGCGATCATGAAGGAAGACGGGTACGTCTACATCGTCGATCGCATCAAGGACATGCTGCTGGTCGGCGGCTTCAACGTCTATCCGCGCAACATCGAGGAGGCGATCTACCAGCATCCTGCGGTCGAGGAGGTCGGAGTGATCGGCGTTCCCGACGCCTATCGCGGGGAAAAGCCGAAGGCGTTCGTTAAACTCAAGGCCGGATCGCCGCCTCTGACGCTCGACGAGTTGAAGGCGTTTCTGAAGGACCGGCTTGCGCGGCACGAGATGATCGGCAAACTGGAGATGTGCGACCACCTGCCGAAAACCGGGGCCGGCAAGATCTCCAAGAAGGATTTGCGCGAGGCCGAAGAGCGGCGGCGCGTTGCCTGATCCATGAAGCAGCGCGCGATGGCGGAGGCGCCGCTTCGTTCGTCTCGGCTATCAGCAACTCGGGCTGTCGCCAATGCCAGTTGCCGCTGAAAGTCGGCGTCCCAGTCCCGACGAAAACGAGCGAGCGGTCGCGTCGACCCGGTTTCGACGAGACGAAAGCCCGTCCCCTGGCCCGTCTGTACACTCCTGCGTCTACAGGATCGCGGGCTGCCTCGCTGTGATCCGGCTCACATGCCGTTTCTCTGGTGACGCGGCCACGCAAAGGAGGGCCGGAAGCTGGGTCGAGTTGCGCCGATTGTCAGCACCTGTCAGCTTTTGACGGGAAGGTTGCGAATCCGCCTGCCGACTCGATGGTAATGATTGTCTCAATGTACGCCGTCAGCGCGTCCTTAAGTCAGAGCCTCACTTGCGGGCGATTTCGCTGACGAGCTTGCGCAACATCGCGTCGCCGAAACTGCCGAAGTCGTCGATCGGCACGACGAAAGCGCCGGACCCACCGATCACGTTCTCGCGGTAGTACTGCGCAAGGCCGCCGGGAGGGTTGGTATGCAAGGCCAGATAGCCTCCAATCGCCGCGGCGCGGTGGTTGAAGATCGTGAGCCCGTTGATGACCGCGCCGGCTTCGACCGCCGCGTCGCGCGCCGCGTTGACGGGTTTCCCCTGGTTGCTCGTTCCGTCTCCCGAGACGTCGATGACTTTTCGATCGGCAGCGACCGCGGTCGAGGCGAACCGAGCGAAGGCGAAGTCGATTGCCGAGCCGATCGCCGTTCGTCCGACAAACGAGCGGGGCGCGGCCGTCAGGGCGGCGGCGAAGGCTCTTGCGTCGTCCGGCTTGCGAATGACCGTCCAGTCGACGACCACCTTCTGCTCGCTCTCGCCCGCCCATTCGATATAAGCAAGCGCGATGGCGCCATTCCGGCCGGTGGAGATCGCGTCCGTCAGCTTGCCGCTCTGGATCGCCTTGGCGTAGCCTCGACGCTCCAGAACGAATTCGCCGTCGTCGATGCTGCGGGAGACGTCGGCCGCAAGCACGACCGCTGCGTCGACAGTGAGCGCGTCGTCCGCGCGGCTGACAGCCACCGTCGCGCCGAGCCCCAGGGCGGCGACGACGCCAATGCGACATTCACGCCAGCAGCGCATCGTATCCTCGCCGCCCCCGGAAAAAGAGCCCAATCGTGTTTGTCGCAGACCACCATTGACGTCTTTGCGTGTTAGCGCAATCCCCTTTTGGCAAAGTAGGAATGTCCCCTTCTGAAGAGTTTGGGGACGTGAATGGGCGAGGGGATTTTGGCGATGAGCTCGGCGGAGCGCGAACGGCTGGTTGTGATTGGGCAGGTGGCGAGCAAGGTTTTGCGGCAGGGGCTGGCGGCGGAGCGGCCGGGCTGATCGTTCGGCAGGTGAAGCGGCTTGTTCGGGCCTATCGAGAACGGGGCGACGCCGCTCGTATTGCGGCTGCGATCGCGGGATCCCGGCGTCCAGGAGAGCGTCCACCATCGCCCGCACCGGGACCGTAGCGAGTTTTGCGGCTGTACCGTTGTCGAGTACCGGCTCGTCAGCCGCCACATAGCCGACACCGCCACATAGCCGACATTGTCGGGGATCTCGAAGTCAGCGATATTGAGCGCCGCCCGTTCGACGCGGATGAGCGACTTGCCCGGCCAGAGCCCCAGGCTGATGACTGAACTCGCTCTGATCGTGAATCCGGTATGACTGCGTGGTACTGTCAGCGCGTGAGGTCCGCGACCTTGAGCAGAGCCCGGAAGCTTGCCGCGATCCTCGCCGCCGATGTCGCGGGCTATTCGCGGCTCATGGGCAAGGACGAGGCCGGCACGGCGAAGGGGGTGCGGGAGCGGCGCGATGCCGCGGCGCCGATCGTACGCGCCTGCGGTGGCAGGCTCGTGAAGACGACCGGCGACGGGGTCCTTTTTGAGTTTCCCTCTGTCGTCGCCTCGGTCGAATGCGCGATCCTCATGCAAAAGATTATGGCGGAACGCAATGCGCCGTTGCCCGAGACCAAGCGCATCCTCTACCGCGTCGGCGTCAACCTCGGCGATGTGCTTATCGAGGGCGCCGACATTTTGGTTGACGGTGTGAATGTCGCCGCCCGACTTGAGGCGATCTGCGAACCCGGGGGCGTATGCGTCTCAGGCTCGGCGCATGAACACGTCGATGGCCGCATCGCTGCCGACTTCGCCAATCTAGGGGAGCAGGCGCTCAAGAACATCGCGAGGCCAATTCGGGTTTTCGCACTGTCGCAAGGTGCGGTGGCGGCGGCGGCGCGTTCCGCGAGCCTGCCTCCCATGCCCGAACGTCCCGAGCCGCCGCGCCTCTCGATCGTCGTCCTGCCCTTCGCTAACATTGGCGGCGGGCCGGAGCAGGATTATTTCGTCGACGGCGTAACAGAAACACTGACGACCGATCTTTCGCGGATGCGAGGCGCGTTCGTGATCGGTCGCAACACCGCTTTTGCGTACAAGGGCAAGTCGATCGATGTGAAGGTAATCGGTCGCGAGCTCAACGTTTGTTACGCCTTTGAAGGCAGCGTTCAGCGCAGCGGGAATTGCTTGCGGGTCAACGTGCAGCTCGTCGATGCGGAAAGCGGCAATCATCTGTGGGCGGAGCGGTTCGACAAATCCGTCGCCGATTTCTTCGACCTGCAAGACGAGATTGTTGCGCGGCTTGGGAACCAGCTTGGTGCCGCTCTCCTTTCCGCAGAGGCTCGTCGCGCGGAACGTGCGCCGAACCCGGACTCGCTCGATCTTCTCTTTCAGGGCCTTGCCTGGGACAAGAAAGGACTGACGCCCGAACACTTGTCGAAGGCGCGCGGATTTTTCGAGCAGGCGCTGGCGCTCGACTCCGAAAATGTCGAGACATTGGTAATCATGGCCGAAATCGGCCGCGTTTGCGCCTAGCACAATGACCGATCGGCGATTGACCATCACGCCTCTTATCGCGCCCGACCATAGACGTTGCTGCTTGATATCTACAAAGGCGCGACTTGGCCGGTGGGCCGCCTACATGGTCATCCTGGCGCTGATAACCTTTGTGTCCCTCCTGTTCCTCAGTGAAACCTACAAGACGACGGAGGCAGCTCTTGACGCCAGTTGACCCCGGGGCGGCGTGCGCCGAGCTTCCACCCCTCAAGGAGGCCAAGCGCATGAAGTTCGTGCGCGACGTCGAGCGCCTGACCTTCGGCGGCGCGACAACAGGTTGGAGGAATTGTTCATGAACATTGGCGCACTGCTGCCGCGTCACGCCCGCTACCGGCCTGATCATTTGGCGCTGGTGGTGGGCGACCAGCGGCTGACCTACCAAAAACTGAACGCTGTAGTGAACCGCCTGGCGAACGCCCTCTTGGCCAACGGCGTCGCCAAGGGCGAGAAGATCGCCACTGTTCTGCCCAACTGTCTGGAGTTGATGACCGCCTACTGGGCTGCGGCCAAAACCGGCATCGTCATTGTCCCCATGAGCAATCTGCTGCAGGAAGGTGGACTCGCGACTCTGCTGCGGGATTCCGATTCGGTCGCCGTGCTCGCCGAGGCGTCCTTCGCCCAAACCCTGGACCGGATTCGTGGCGAGCTACCGGCAGTGCGGGCTGACCGCTTGGTGCTGGTGGGCTGCAAAGGGGAGGCGCCGCCGGGTTTCCGCACCTATGAGGACTTCACCGCCGGGGCCGCCGAGGATAATCCCCCGGATCCCGGCGTGACTGACGCGGACGTGTACAACATCATGTACTCCAGCGGCACCACGGGCGCCCCCAAGGGCATCGTCCATACTCACTACGTGCGCGCCATGTACTGCACCCAGTTCGCTTTGGCCTGGCGGATGACGCCGGAGAGCGTGTGCCTGCACGCCGGCGCCATAGTCTTCAACGGCTCCATGCTGGATCTGATGCCTTGGATGTACCTTGGCGGAACGTATATCCTGCATGAGGCGTTCAATGCGGAGCGGGTGATCCGGGATATCGAACGGGAACGGGTGACCCATACCGTCATGGTGCCGTCCCAGATCATGGCGGTGCTCAACAGCCCGGCCTTTACGCCCAAGGCGCTGGCGTCGCTGGAGATGATCCACAATGTCGGCGCCCCGCTGTTGCTGGAATACAAGCATCGGCTGAATGAAGCGTTGCCAGGCCGGTTTTATGAGCTCTACGGGCTGACCGAAGGTTTCATGACGGTGCTCGACAAACATGACGCCATCCGCAAAGTAGGGTCGGTCGGAGTGCCTCCATCCTTCTTTGACATGCGCATCCTGCGCGATGACGGCTCCGAGTGCGCACATGGCGAGGTGGGCGAGATCTGCGGCAAGGGCCCCATGCTGATGCCGGGCTACTATAAACGTCCCGACCTGACCGAAAAGGCCATTATCGACGGCTGGCTGCACACCGGCGACGCCGGTTATGTGGATGAGGACGGCTATCTCTTTCTGGTCGATCGGATCAAGGACATGATCATCACCGGCGGAGTCAATGTTTATCCGAGGGACATTGAGGAAGTGGTGATCCAGCATCCCGCGGTGGCCGAAGTGGCTGTGTTTGGAGTTCCCCACGAAAAATGGGGAGAATCGCCGGTGGCGGCCGTCGTGCTGCGCGTCGGAGAGACGATCGAAGCCGAACCGTTGAAGCAATGGACCAACGGCCGTGTGGACGCCAAGTTTCAGCGAGTGAGCGACGTTATCATCATGGACGCCTTTCCCCGCAACGTCGCAGGCAAAGTGGTCAAGCGGGAGATGCGGGACAGCTACCGGCGAGAGCGGAGCTCCTGAACAGGGCGAGGCCCCTGTCGGGCTCTCCGCCCAATTCGGGTGTCCGAGACCGCGGTCTGCTACGCCCGCAATACGTCGACTCCGGCCGTCCGCTGCGCGCAAATAGCGGCCGTTCGCGGATGGCTTGGCGAACGGGTAGAGCCGACCCAAGATCGAAACCGCTCGCGAGCGCGCCTTCCCTGTCAGCCCAAACGCACCGCGCGCTTCGCGCTGCGGCGATGACCACGTGGCGCACCGCGGTCGCAGCGGCCTGACATCCCGAGAGGTCGTGAATTGTCGCGTTCTTTCCTTGGCAACTTGACGGTGCCCTCTGGAGGATAGCTGAATCGCGACGGACGGTTCGTCGGGCGTCAGAATGACTGACGTCGTCAAGCCGAGGCGATATCTCATGCCGCGTTGGCGGGAAGGCCTGCTGAAACGCCAGGGAGTGACACATGAGGATCGGGCTCTTAGAAGCTCGTCGCTCATGCACGGCGTGAGGAAAAATCGCGCCGATATCGATGCGAGCGGCCTTTGTGACCGCCAATCGCGTCTAGCCCTTACGCCGAACCACGGGCTGTCGGTGCCCGTACGGTTGCCGAGCAGCCCTCGCAGCGACATTGGTTTGGTTGGTGATGGCTTGCCGCGCTTGCTGGCCCGGAAAGGCGAAGCGATCGGGCACGCCATCGTCATCATCGTCCAAGTCTTCCGGACCGGATTCTCCTGCAGCCCGTACGTCCCCCCTCTGGGCCTGGAGCAGCGTGGCCCGCGCGGCGGCGATCAATCTGAAATAATGTTCGGCATGCTGAAGATAGTTCTCCGCCGCGACAGGATTGTTGCTCGTGTGAGCGTCGCGCGCCAATTCAAGGTATTTTTCCGCCACATGCATCGCCGTGCCGCGAATTCTGACGTCAGGGCCGAGCGAGTTGTATGAACGAGTTAACGGGTTGGGTTCACGACCGCGATTTGTTTGGCGGCCGCCTCGGTCATTCTGACCAAATGACATTTCTTATCCTTAGGGTTCAACCGCTCCTGCTGGGAGCGTGTCGGAGCTTCTGCGGCGTGGCGGCGTTCGAGGAGTTGTAGCGCCGGGCCTTTCAAGTCTCCATAAAGCGCCCAAACGGGGCACTGAGCGTATCGTGTCAGATCTGGTGCGACGAAGCGTCAGATTCGGTCCGTCGAATGCCTGACCGGCCTCTCGGTGAACAATTGCGCTTTTAAAGCTAGCAGTATGAGTTTCCGTCCGACTCGGACGGCATCGCGAGAATGGGACACACATAACCCTTTCTTCCGTCAATGCAAGGGCAAGTCCGGCGAAGAGAATCCCGGGCAGCGGCGCAGTAAGAGTCGGCCATTTGTCGCAGTCGTAGAGCGCGAAGGCGATTGATCGGCGTTGATCGGGGGCCGCTCCCCCGGCTCGTATCCTCAGTTCGGACTAGTTCATCGATTCCTTGAAACCAATCACGTACCCGGGATTCACTTTTCCCGACATGGCTTGTAGCCTTGCTGGTTTGATTCGGAAGCAGGGTTTGAGGACATGGCGGGACGGCGGAAGGCGATCGAATTGGCAATTGGCAAGGCGGATTTGGCGGCGTTGCGCGCGATCGCCCGCTCGCGAACGGAACCGGCGGGCCGGGTCGAGCGAGCGCGGATGTTGCTGGCCTACCGGGAGGACCCATCGTTTTTCGCGGTGGGGCGAGCCATGGGCGCACACCATCAGACGGTCCAGCGCTGTGTCGAGCGGGCGCTGGCCTATGGTCCGATGTCGGCGCTCGACGATCGCCCGCGGCCCGGCCGGGAGGCGACGATCACCGCCGAGGCCAAGGCATGGATTGTCGACCTCGCCTGCCGCAAGGCCAAGGACCTCGGCTATCCCCACGAATTGTGGACGACGCGGCTGCTCGCCCGCCATGTGCGCGAGCATGGGCCGGCAGAAGGGCACGCTTGCCTTGCCAAGCTGGCTCAGGGCACGCTGTGCAACATCCTCAATGAGCAGGAGATCAAGCCGCACAAGGTCCGCTATTACCTGGAACGCCGCGACCCGGAGTTCAAGCAGAGGATGGCGGAGGTTCTGTGCGTCTATCGCGAGGTGAAGCTTATCAAGGAGACCGCGGCCGCCGCGAAACAAAAGCCGAGCGATGCGGTGGCGATCGTCTCCTACGATGAGAAGCCTGGCATTCAGGCAATCGCCACGACGGCCCCGGACCTGCCGCCCGAGCCCGGCAGACATGCGACCTTGGCGCGCGATCACGAGTACAAGCGCCACGGCACGGTCAGCTTGCTGGCGGGCATCGATCTGCTCACCGGCCAGGTCCACGCCCTCGTCAAGGATCGCCACCGAAGCCGCGAATTCATCGAATTCCTCAAGCTTCTCGACGCCGCCTATCCGACCCATACGGCGATCAAGCTAATCCTCGACAATCATTCCGCGCACATCTCAAAGGAGACCAAGGCTTGGCTCGCGGACCAGCCTGTCGGTCGCTTCGAATTCACCTTCACCCCCAAGCACGGCTCCTGGCTCAATCTCGTAGAAGGTTTCTTCTCCAAGCTCGCCCGTTCGGTGCTGCGTCACATCCGTGTCGCATCCAAACAGGAACTCAAGGACCGCATCATCGCCGCCATGGATGAGTTCAACCGACACCCCGTCGTCCATACTTGGTCCTACAAGCTCGACCAGGCCGCCTGATATGATTCGAATTTCGAAATCGATGAACTAGGGAACACGCACGCAGCCGTGAGGTTGGTAGATGGGTGAATGGGTCCTTGAGCTGGATTTGGACCAGCGATCGGAGGATGAAATGCGGACCACCGTTTCGAGGGCGATGATCGCAACGCCTATGTCTTCGAAAGCGATGATCCCGAACCTGCGCCAGGCTCGTTCGGACGAGTCTCTCAGGAGCGTCGCTGCGGCGCGCAGCGCGAGGTCTTCGCGGCCGCGGCGGATCGCCTTCTGTAGGAGGCTCATCGCCAGCCACGGTGAGCATGCGATTCTGCAGCACCGACTTCTTCGGCGTCCACGACAACGGCAGCCGAGCAAAGGCCCGGAACGAGGCGGAGTCTTCAAGATGAAACGCCAGCTCCTCATAGCTCAGCTGGCGATGCTGCTTGAGAAGGGCGCAGCGCAAGACCGACTCGGCCGGCAGGCCTTCTCCCACGGTCTCTTTAACGCCGTGTCGGCGCAGATCCTCCGCCGCCAGCCCGATGAGCTCACGATGCTCGTCCAGCCATTGCGACATCGCCTGCCGCTCCTCGACCGTTGCGCCGACCGCCTCGCCGATCCCATCGGGACGGAGCCGTAGGCTAAGCCGCTGTCGGCGCTGCGGGCCGCCGAGACGATCGGGCGCCCGCGCGGCTCCGCACCTTTCTAATCCACATCGCCGAGCCGCGGCCTGCTTGTGACGAATATCACTGCGAATGCCTTATTTTCGCGTAGCTGTACGCGGCTAGACGAAGGCGTGACGCTTGCGCGAGCGGAATATCGATCACTGATCGTGGATGGGCGAAAATGGAAGGGAAGTGCCGACATGAACCGACTCGTGATTCCCAATATCAGCGTCGAGGCGGTCGTTTTCCTTATCGTTATTGTGGTTGCTCTGTTCGCGCCTTGGAGTGGGGCGCTTTTCTGGTTTGCGTCGTGGGACTTGGATGGCCTTGACCCAGGCTGAACGCCACCGTCCGAAGCCGCGATCTTGTCCCGAATCCGCTCGCCCGTGACCTCCCGCTCGAACTGGCGAAGGACAGCAGCACGTTGGAGCGTCTCCGGCAGGTACGTTCCAAACCTTGAAGTGATGAACGTCAACTTTGGACACGCCGCCGAGCGTCTCTTCGCCCGGTTGGTGTTGAAGGACTGAGTCACCGAGACGAAGGAGACGCCGTGGGCGGCGAACGTCTCGACCAGCTTGGCGAAGTCGGCGAGCGATCGGGTCAGCCGATCGACCTTATAGACGACGACGATCACGTCGATCCGTCTGGCCTGCACATCGGGGACCAGCCTTTGATAGGACGCCAGTCCCGTCTTCGTGACGGTCTGCTGGTCTACCGCGCCTTGGCGACGAAGGCGGCCCAGATGGGTGTTGCAGTAGGGGCTGTAACGGGAGGAGGTTTCAGCGGCGCATCCGGCGCACGGCATAGACGGGTCATTCAGAGCAACGTTTTTCGTAGCCGTCCCCTAAGACACACTCAGACACGGGGAAGGAACCATAAATGACAGGAAGGGTGGAGACGCGCGTTTGTCGGAAAACGCCGCTGTTGTCCAGTCTTCCCGACGCGGGTCGAGCCGGACTCCACAGTCCGTGTCGCTGGACATTTTGGCGGGGTCTTCCTCACTCTCTGTGGGTCTGGCTCACACTGTGTGGTCGGTGCGCAGATCGTATGGGAGCATCCGTGCGCGTAGGAGTTCGACGCCGGCTCGGCCATACATAGACCGCTTCAGGGTCTTGAGACGATTGATCTGCCCTTCGGTCTGGCCATTGCTCCACGGCGCGCTGATGGCGTTGCGAACGGCCGCTAAATCCCGGCGCAGCGTGGCGGCGAATCGGCGCATTCCATGAATGCCCGAGTTGGCAGCCTCTCTTAGCCACTCGTCCAGCGGCTCTGGATCGCTTCCCTTGAGAAGCCCCCGAAAGCGCATGGCGAGTTGACGCATTGTCGCAAAATCGCTGGATATTTCCTTAAGCTGATCCACCTTGACGGCCTGAGCTTCGGTCAGCAATCCGCGCGGTTTGATGCACAGCGCCGCGGCGACAATTGGCGGAACCGTGGGCGTGAGGAGATGCTGAAGCGCAACGGGCGCTGGCGTTCCGGTCGCCGCAGCGAAATGCGCGCGCCGCCAACCATTCAGGAGTTGTTGCAGGTGGGTCAGGCTGCCGGTATAGCCAAGAGGGCGGATCTCCGCGAGCAGTTGCTTTCCCATCGTACACCCCTCGTTCCAGCGACGCGCCAGGTAGGCGCTGAACCCGCTGGGCGTCGTCGACTTCGGAGCCATCGTGGCGCGGGGCCGCAAGGTCTCCTGCCGCGTCCATTGCTTCACCGTGCGCCAATGGAAACCGGTTTCGCGAACGATGTCGGCAAGGCTCCTGCCTTCAGCGCGCAGGGTCTTGACACGATCGAAGCCGGCTCGCGATCTGGCGCGTCGTCCCGTTTCAACGAGGCGCCGATGCTCGGTCACCTCAGGAGGTCCATAGCGATGGATGAGACCGGGCGGTTCAGGAAGGTCGACCGACCCGCCAGGCTCAGCCTGAGGGCGCGGAGGCTCGGCGCGGCCGAGCTGCTGTTCGATGGTCTGCCGCAGATTCTGCAACAAGTGGAAGCGGTCGGCCGTCTGCTGCGCCTGCGGCGCACCCTGCGCGCCGCCCTGCGCATAAAGACCACAACGGTCTCGGCTCACCATTTCAATCGACGGATGGCTCCTGAGCCAGTCGGAGGTCGACTTGGCAGACCGATCCTGCAGAATATTCGAGAACCTCTCGACGCTCCAGGTCGACCAGGATCGTTCCGTAGCGGGCGCCCTTCCGCCAGCTCCAGTCATCGACGCCAATCACGCGAACAGGAGGTGCGCAGGCCCGCTGCCGCACACTGCGCTTCAGCGCTCGCAGGAGCGTGTCTTTGCTCTGGGGCGCGCCGATCCGCGTCATCAGGCGTCGAGCTGGATGTCCGCCGGCCATATGGGTCACCAGGCGCGCCAGTTCGGCGACGCGATCCGTCCGACGCGCGTATGGCTGCGCAACCGCGGGCGACCGATCGCCAAAGGTCCGACGGGCGCAATCCAGATTCACACATCGCCATCGCGCCAGCTTCAATCGGAGCCTCACCGCTGCTCCTTGAGCCGGCAAGTCTTGCAGATGGCGGACATACCAGCCGTGACGTTGGGTTGACTTGGCGTCGCATGCTGGACAACGACCTCCATCCATCAGGGTCGCCGAGACGGTCCAACCGCCATCCACGCGCTCGACTTCCGATATCCTGACGTTAAGGGCTGGCGCCCATTCCGCTCTCGTTTTCATCCGACCTCCCTGCGCCGTCCGCCACGATCCGCACATCGCTTAACCCACGATGCAGGCAATCACACAGTTTGAGCCAGACCCACCAAGAGTAAATCAAACCCTTCCAAGATGGCACCTGACAGCCGATCGCTTTCATCTGTTGCAGAACTTCCGCGAAACCCTTGAGCGACAGCTCGGCCGCTTTGAGGCGCCGATCTCGGATTTCAGGTCAATGCCAGAGATAATCAGGCGACGCCCCCGGTTCCAGCACGATCGGATTGTGCTTCTGACGCCGTACGCAGAAGCGCTTGATGTGCCGCGGACGCCAGGCTGTTCGGCAAGAGCTATTCGATGAGATCAGGGCGCTTTTTGAAGGTGGCAGTTCCGTCAGGGAGATCGCCCGCAAGCTCGGTCTTGGTCGCCGACGGGTCGAACGTTGGGTTCGACGCATCGATCTGCCGGACCTCAACACAATGTCGTTAAAGCCTTGCACCCCGGCGTATTTCGGCGCTTTGCTGGCGCGGCGTTGGGCCGAAGGCATTACCAAAGTCCGGCGCCTGTTCGCTGAGATACGCCATCGTGGCTATACCGGGGCTGCAGTCATCGCTCCTTGGCGCAGCCGCGAGCCTTCATTCGATGGCGACGAGCCGGTGCGTGCCGAGCAGGAGGAGCCAGCACCGGTCCGCGGGCGAACACTGGATCCGATGACCGGTCGTGCGATCTCGCCGCTGAGCGCGCCGGCGCCTTGCGTCAAACCCCGTGGCCAGATGACCGCTCGGCAGGTCTCCAACGTCGATGCGCTCAAGGCAGCGTCGGCGGAGTTCACCGCAATGCGGCATCTGGCGATGCGGTTTCGAGGTCGGGCCGAACCCGTCATCGATCGCCTGGCGAATCGCCAGTAGCCTCAATTGGGCGCTATGAAGCCGACAGGTTCAAGAACAGAAAGGGCTCCGCCATGTCAGGGAAGGATTGGGAAACCCTCGATCGTCGCGACTTCATGGCCAGCTCCCTCGCCGCCGTCGGCGCGTCCGCGGTCCTTGTCGGGGAAGCGCGAGCTGCGAATCCACGACCTGAGGAGATGGCGCCGGCTTCAACGTCGGGAACGTTCTATACGGGCGAGATCATCGACGGAAGGAATGTCGTTAGCCGGCTGGACATCGCAGACCTCAAGCCCGGCAAAACCCATCGACTCTATTTTCGGGGTGCGCAGATGCCCGGCGGCCAATATTGGTATGTTTCGGTCGTCGTCGCCAAGGGCGCTCGGTCGGGCAAACGATTCACCCTGACCAGCGGCGTCCATGGTGACGAAATCAGTTCAATTCGCACAGTTCAGACCGTGATTGATCAGCTCGATCCGGCGCGGATGACGGGCTCGGTCATGGCGGTCCTCGACGTCGGGCGTCCAGCCCTGGAAGGGATGCAGCGCCGATGGCCCAATTCAGGGCGCGGCGCCGATCTCATCGACATGAATCGCGAATGGCCGGGTGACGAGAACGGCGCAAGCGCCGTCAGCCGTCACGCCGGCCTTCTATTCAACAGGCTTTTGAAGCCGAACTCCGACCTGGCGATCGACTTCCACACGGGAACAACCGGCCTGGAGGTCGCCGCCTTCAACATCGGGGACCGGACCCTCTCGGACGTCAAGACGATGATGGCGCTCTATCCGATCGGCCAGATGTGGGACAACGCGGCCTACCCCGGCGTTCTGCATAACGCGTTCGTCGACGTCGGCATCCCGTGTTTCACGCCCGAGATCGGCGCGGCGCGCATTCTCGACAAGGAGATGATCGCGTTATTTGTCGAAGGCACTCTGAACGTCCTGAAGCACTATGGGGTCGTCGTCGGAGCCATACGTCGCACCGCAGCGAATGCAGGCGCATTCATCGGAAACAGCGCGTTTCCGATTATCGCGACGCAGGGCGGCATCGTCGAGTTTCTAGTGAAACTCGACGATGAGGTTCGAGCAGGTCAAAAGATTGCCGTTCAGCGGAATATGTTCGGCGAGATGGTCGCGGAATACACGACCGGCGTGAGCGGCAAGGTGGCCGCGTACCGCAGCGACGCCACCTCAGAACCTGGCAACGTGCTGGCCTTCGTCCTTTACAACAAGCCAGAGGCGGGCGCGGAGCCCGGGCACGCGCATCCCGACAGCGAGAGCGCATATCCGGAGTGATGGACTGGCTGACTCTGGCAAGGTGCCCCGCCCAATCATGGACGGTGTGCGCGGCGCGGTAGCGGGGGATGGTGAAGCTGGGGTTGAGTGTTGTGCTGCGCTTAAACGGGGTCTTCCTCAATCTGTGTGGGTCTGGCTCAAACTGTGTGATTGCCTGCGTCGTGGGTTAAGCGATGTGCGGATCGTGGCGGACGGCGCAGGGAGGTCGGATGAAAACGAGAGCGGAATGGGCGCCAGCCCCTAACGTCGGGATATCGGAAGTCGAGCGCGTGGATGGCGGTTGGACCGTCTCGGCGACCCTGATGGATGGAGGTCGTTGTCCAGCATGCGACGCCAAGTCAACAAGTCAACCCAACGTCACGGCTGGTATGTCCGCCATCTGATATTCTGCAGGATCGGTTGCCGAGTTCGACCTCCGACTGGCTCAGGAGCCATCCGTCGATTGAAATGGTGAGCCGAGACCGTTGCGGTCTTTATGCGCAGGGTGGCGTGCAGGGTGCGCCGCAGGCGCAGCAGACGGCTGACCGCTTCCACTTGTTGCAGAATCTGCGGCAGACCGTCGAACAGCAGCTCAGCCGCGCCGAGCCTCCGCGCCTTCAGGCTGAGCCTGGCGGGTCGGTCGACCTTCCTGAACCGCCCGGTCTCATCCATCGCTATGGACCTCCTGAGGTGACCGAGCATCGGCGCCTCGTTGAAACGGGACGACGCGCCAGATCGCGAGCCGGCTTCGATCGTGTCAAGACCCTGCGCGCTGAAGGCAGGAGCCTTGCCGACATCGTTCGCGAAACCGGTTTCCATTGGCGCACGGTGAAGCAATGGACGCGGCAGGAGACCTTGCGGCCCCGCGCCACGATGGCTCCGAAGTCGACGACGCCCAGCGGGTTCAGCGCCTACCTGGCGCGTCGCTGGAACGAGGGGTGTACGATGGGAAAGCAACTGCTCGCGGAGATCCGCCCTCTTGGCTATACCGGCAGCCTGACCCACCTGCAACGACTCCTGAATGGTTGGCGGCGCGCGCATTTCGCTGCGGCGACCGGAACGCCAGCGCCCGTTGCGCTTCAGCATCTCCTCACGCCCACGGTTCCGCCAATTGTCGCCGCGGCGCTGTGCATCAAACCGCGCGGATTGCTGACCGAAGCTCAGGCCGTCAAGGTGGATCAGCTTAAGGAAATATCCAGCGATTTTGCGACAATGCGTCAACTCGCCATGCGCTTTCGGGGGCTTCTCAAGGGAAGCGATCCAGAGCCGCTGGACGAGTGGCTAAGAGAGGCTGCCAACTCGGGCATTCATGGAATGCGCCGATTCGCCGCCACGCTGCGCCGGGATTTAGCGGCCGTTCGCAACGCCATCAGCGCGCCGTGGAGCAATGGCCAGACCGAAGGGCAGATCAATCGTCTCAAGACCCTGAAGCGGTCTATGTATGGCCGAGCCGGCGTCGAACTCCTACGCGCACGGATGCTCCCATACGATCTGCGCACCGACCACACAGTGTGAGCCAGACCCACAGAGAGTGAGGAAGACCCCTATTGATGGCCAAATCCGAAAAAGGCTCCTGCTAATCCGGCGCAATCCCAAACCGATTGATCCCGAGCATTGGATCGAGACTCCAATGGTCCTCGATCTGGTCGTCCTTGGCTTCGATCGCCTCGTTGCAGCGATGGGAATACCAATCCTGTCCGCGGACAGACCGATCTTGCCTCTGTCGCTTGGTCCGACGCTGCTCGCTGGGATCGCGATTGTCAGCCGTTGGGGCCCAAAAATCATCGCAGAACTCCAAGGTCGGAACGATAGGGGCCTACTACGTTCGATTCGAAACCCTTGCCGCCGGCAGCGCAGCGCGACAAGCAGGAAATGCGACCGTTGCTGTTGAAGAAATGGATTTGGCGGCTTGCAGGCCAAACCTGACCAGCGACGGCCGGTCGCTACCGGGCGGGGTCCGGATAGATGAGGGCGCGCCAGCCGCTGCGGTCGAACGGCTTCCAGGCGCCTTCGGGCTGCGCGAGGCGATCAGCGACAGCATAGACGACAGCGGGATGGTGACCAAGGCCGCAATGGCTGCCCTGGACCTCGATGTTTTCGGTCAGCGCGCTCGGGCGCTCGACGCAGCCGCGCCAAGCGCAAACACCGTCGCTACGACTGAAGATCGCGGTGGTCGGCACTGGCGGCGGTTCGGTGAGCGCACGGCCGAAATCGCCTTCCCGATCGTCGGCGCGTTTGCCGCTGGCGAATTCGTACACCCGCCAGGCGTTCGTCGAGCGCGGATGAGCGGCGAAGGGGCTGCCGAGCGTGATCACCGTCCGTACGTCGTCGGGGCGAAGCTTTGCGAGCTGGCGCGCATAGAGGCCGCCGAGACTTCCATCCGATCAGGCTGACCTTACGCCCGCTTCGCTGGGCGGTGTCGCGGAGAAGCCGGATCATTCCTTCGGCCACGCCGTCGCGCGGCCCATAGTTGGGCCCCTGGCCCCAGCCGCTCACCGCATACCCATGGTCCGAGAGGAAGCTTCTCAGCGGGCGCGTGGAAACATCGCTCGCGACCAGACCCGGAAATACGAGCACCGGACCTCCGTCGCCCCTGTGGATGAGGCGCAGCAGAGGCAGGCTCGCCAGAAACGCGCCGTATTCATGGATCGCGCGGCCCTCGAGCAGGAGCAACGCCCTCGAGGGCGGAAGAATTGTCTGCGACGCAGCGGACATGCTTTCGCTCCCTTCGCGAGGTTCTGTGGGCGAAGCCGCCACGGTCCCGCGGATACGAAGATCAAACGCCACATAATTAGGCGCGTTCCCGCGCAATTTCAAATGCACCCGCCCTCGATCGGAGGGTCAGCCGCTTGAAAATAAGATGGCCCGCACGGAGGGGCGAAGCATAGCTCTCGAAGAGGATGGCAACCATGACCAGCACAGAAAATGCTTTCGCCGCCGCGCAGAACGAGCCGATCGTTGCGCCCGCCGCCGTCCGCGAGTTCGTCAAGTCGATCGCGTCACGCGCGAGCAACTGGACGACGTCAACATCCGCTATTGGATCAATGGCCCTACTCGGCCTGGGCGCGCTTACGCGCCTCCTCGTCGACGAGATCCTTCTTCGAAAGCTTGCCGACCTGCGTCCGCGGAAGAGCGTCGCGCACCTCCAGCTCGGAAATCATTTCGTGCTTGCCGAGACGGCTTTTAAGGAAGGTTTTCATCTCCTCCAGCGACACGCTCTGCGAGCCGGGCTTCAGCGCGATAAAGGCCTTCGGGGACTGGCCGCGGTAGGCGTCCGGCACGCCGATGACGCAGGCCTCGGCAACGGCCGGGTGCTGATAGATCGCCTCTTCGATGTTGCGCGGATAGACGTTGTAGCCGCCGCAGAGCAACATGTCCTTGATCCGATCCACGATGAAGACGTAGCCGTCCTGGTCCATATAGCCGACGTCGCCGGTGCGCAGGAACCCGTCCTTGGTTCGCACCTTGGCCGTCTCCTCCTCGTTTTTCCAATAACCGAGCATGACGTTGGGCCCCTTGATACACAGCTCGCCGCGTTCGCCGAGCGGAACGTCGTTGTCGGGATTGTCGACGCTGATGAATTTGAGCGTGACGCCCGGAAGGGGAATGCCGCACGACCCCGGCTTGGGCGGACGGTCAGTCGGCGTGAACGTGCCCGCCGGCGAGGTCTCCGTCATGCCCCAGCCCTCGGAAATGTCGCAGCCCGTCTTCTCCTTGAACCGCTCCAGCACTTCGACGGGAAGCGGCGCGCCGCCCGAACTGCAGTATTTCAACGAGGATAGATTGATCGTGTTTATGCCGGGATGGCTCAGCATGCCGAGATACATCGTCGGAACCCCGAAGAAAACGGTAACGCGTTTTCGGTCGATGTCCTTGAGGACGGGCTCGAGTTCGAAGCGGGCGTGCATGATCAACTCGGCGCCGATCCTGATGCAAAGGAGCATATAGGTGGTCAGCGCGTAGATGTGGAACAGAGGCAGCGCGACAAGTGTCCGCTCCTCGCCGTCTTTAACCACGCTGCCGGCGGCTTGCGTGGACATCCAATATTGATAGCTGGCGGCGGACAAATTCGCGTGCGTCAGCATCGCGCCCTTCGGCAGCCCGGTCGTCCCGCCGGTATATTGCAAAACCGCGATCTCTTTTGTCACGTCCGCAATGAGACGCGGCTGAAAGCGGCCGTCGTTCGACAGAAGCTGGGCGAATGGGATATGCCGCTCGTCCGAAGGGACTGCCACGATCTGCTTGGCCGCCTCCATATGGGCGCGCGTCGCCGGGGGATCGGCCGACATTTCCGCGAGTTCGCCGACGATGAGGCCCTTCAGACGCGTCTTGCCAAGCAGTCTCGCCATCTGCGGATAGAGCGTCGGCAGGTTCAGCGTGATGATGAAATCGGTCTGGCTGTCCTCGACCTTGTGTTCGAGGACTTTCTCCGCGTCGAGCGGGGAATAGTTCACGACCACGCCGCCGGTCTTGAGGATCGCAAAGAAGCTGATCACGGTATGCGGCGTGTTCGGCAGATAAAGACCGATGTGGCTGGCCGGACCGACGCCCAAGGCCTGCAAGCCCTTGGCGGCGCGTTCGACCAGCGCGCCCAGCTCGCGATAGGCGATGTTCCGCCCCATGAAATCGATGGCGGGGCAATCGCCCCATTTAGTGACCGCGTCGTCCAAAATATGGGGGATCGGCGCGACTTCGACGGGCGCCGTCCAATCGAGGCCGGCCGGATAGGACTTAAGCCAGGGGTGGCTCATCATGGTTTCCTCCCGAATTGTCGACGGCGCCTCGGGGCGGCGCCGTTCCAGGTCTCGACTTCGCTCTTGTAGCGTCTCCGGCCGCGCGCGTCACGCGGGCGCGCTTTGGATACGGTT
This sequence comes from uncultured Alphaproteobacteria bacterium, assembly GCA_963835885.1. Taxonomy (GTDB): domain Bacteria; phylum Pseudomonadota; class Alphaproteobacteria; order Rhizobiales; family Beijerinckiaceae; genus Roseiarcus. The sequence goes on along the minus strand of CAWIHF010000007.1, from coordinate 152,525 downwards.
TGGGCGAAGGACGGCCGGCGAGGAGGCGGCGAGGCGCCCCGCGCTGCCTCGAACGTCAATCCGCTGGACCGGTTCGCCGCCAGCAATTCTAAAAGTGGGCGCATTTTTTGAATTCACGAATTCAGCGGAAACATGATTCACGCTGGGGATGGAGGTTTTGGCGTCGCTTCTTGCTGGGCTGAAGGCGGTATGCGCCGCGTTTCCGGACCCTCGCAAGGGGCGGAGCGGCAATATCGCCATGGCGGATTTTGGTCTGTCCGCCTTCGCCATGTTTTTCATGCAGAGCGCATCCTTTCTCTCTTCCAGCGGGCGCTGGAGAAGGGGCAAGGGCGCTCGAACTGCCAGACCCTGTTTGGGATCGAGAAGATCCCGTCCGACAATTATATCCGGGACATGATCGACGGCGCGGACCCCGCGCTGCTCGCGCCGTGCTTTCACCGCATGGAGCAACTGTTGCTCGAACCTGCGATGCGCGAGGCGTTCGGCCGGCTCGGCGGCAGAACGCTCATCGCCCTCGACGGGACCGAGTATTTCTGCAGCCAGAAGATCACCTGCCCCCACTGTCAGACGCGCAAGCGCAGCAACGGCAAGATCGAAAGCTATCATTCCCTGCTGGCTGCGACCGTGGTCGCGCCGGGACATTCCAAGGTCGTTCCGCTTGCGCCGGAGTTCATCGTCAAACAGGACGGCGCCGAGAAGCAGGACTGCGAGCGCAACGCGGTCAAGCGCTGGCTCATGAAGCACGGCGCGCGCTTGAAACCGCTACGCCCGGTGTATCTGGGCGACGATCTCTTCGCCTGCCAGAGCGTGGTCGAGAAGCTCTCGGACAACGGCGGCGATTTCCTCTTCACCTGCAAGGAGGCTTCGCACAAGGCGCTCTACGACTTCATCGACGGCGCCGAACTCGCGCGCCACGAGGTCAAGGTCCGCAAGGGCAAGACGCGCGAGACGCACCGTTACCGGTTCGTCGAGAAGATTCCGCTGCGCGACGGCAAGGACGCGGTGCTGGCCAACTGGATCAGCCTCGAGATTTTAGGCGCCAAAGGCGTCGTGAAATACAAGACGGCCTTCATCACGTCGTTGCCGGTCACCAAAGCCAACGTCGCGGAGATCGCCGCCTGCGGCCGCGCCAGGTGGAAGATCGAGAACGAAAGCTTCAACGTCTTGAAAAACCACGGCTACGAACTCGAACACAATTTCGGGCATGGCGAGACCTATCTGGCCATGACGCTCGCCGCCCTCAACGTCCTCGCCTTCGCCTGGCACACGGTTCTCGACCTTCTCGAGCCGCCGTGGCGCAGGGCCAGAGAGGCGGCGCAAAAGCGAATGAGCTTCTTCGCCTATCTCCTAACCCTGACGAGCTTCGTCGTCTTACCCGATTGGTCCGATCTTCTCGAAGCCCTCGCCACCTTCACCATCCCGTCCGAACTCCTCAAAACCCAAAAAATCGAATAGGAACCAGGCCACGGCCGACTTTTAGAATTGCTGTCCCTCCTCATCAAGGCTTGTGGCTATCTCAAGCCTCGATGCAGAAACCCTCCGCCGGCTTCGGTTGCAACGACTCCACGCGATTGAGCCGCCTCGTCCGAAGCCTCGGGGACCAATCGGATAAAGGACCTCCGATCACGTTTTCCATTGAAGCCTTCGTCATCGTCTTCGTTCTTTTCGCCGTCGCCCTCTGCGTGAGCGCGTCCGTTCGCATCTTACGCGAATACGAGCGGGCCGTGGTCTTCACGCTTGGACGATTTCAGCGGGTCAAAGGTCCGGGTCTCGTGCTGCTGGCGCCGTTTATCCAGGAAATGGTTCGCGTGGACCTGCGCATTCAGGTCATTGAAATCCCCAGCCAGGACGTGATCTCCCACGACAATGTCTCGATGAAGGTTGACGCGGTGCTCTACTTCAACGTCGTCAATCCGGAGCGCGCAATTATCCAGGTCCAGCACTATCTGCCGGCCACGAACATGCTGGCCCAGACGACCTTGCGCGCCGTGCTCGGCCAGCACGAGCTCGACGAGATGCTCTCCGAGCGCAAGAAGCTCAGCGCCGATGTGCAGAGCATTCTGGACGCTCAGACGGAGACCTGGGGCATCAAGGTCAGCAACGTCGAAATCAGGACCGTCGAACTCACCGAAAACATGGTGCGCGCGATCGCCAAGCTGGCGGAGGCCGAACGCGACCGGCGCGCCAAGGTGATCCACGCCGAAGCGGAGTTCCAGGCCTCGCAGACGCTCGTCAACGCGGCCAAGATACTCGGCAGCATTCCGGCTGCCATGCAGCTGCGTTACCTCCAAACATTGACCGAAATCGGCGCCGAACAGAATTCAACCGTCGTCTTCCCCATGCCGATCGACATCATGAAGCCCTTCCTCGAGATCATTGAAAAGGCGGATCGGTCGATGGCTCGCCCCAACGGGCCGGAGAAGGCGCCTCTGACGATGCAAACCGCGATGGAACATTGAAGGCCGTCTCGGAGCCGACTCCGTGGCAAGACCCTTACGCGGAGACAGATATGCGCCCGTTGATTGCCGGAAATTGGAAGATGCATGGATTGAGGGCTGAGCTGCACGAGATCGAGTTCGATCGCCTCTGTGGCGACGAGGGTTTCGCCGCATCTGGACATTCTGATTTGTCCCCCGGCTTCCTTGCTTGCCGCCGCGGCTCGGACAGCGGCTGGACGAATCGCCGTTGGCGGGCAGGACTGCCATCCCGAAGCGTCCGGCGCGCATACCGGCGACCTCAGCGCGGAGATGCTCAAAGACGCCGGAGCGAGCGCCGTCATCGTCGTACATTCGGGGCGGCGACAGAATCACGGCGAGACCGACGCCCTCGTCGCTAGAAAGGCTTTGGCCGCAAGGCGGGCGGGACTGCTTGCGATCCTCTGCATCGGCGAAACGCAACAGCAACGCATGAGCGGCGCGGCGCTGACGATCTGCGGCGGCCAGATCGCACATCCGCCGCTGTCTGGTCGAACATCTGGGCGCAGAGGGCAAGAGCGTGCGCATCCTCTATGGCGGCTCCGTCAAGCCCTTCAACGCGCGCGCGATCCTTGCCCTGCCTGAGGTCGGCGGCGCTCTGGTGGGAGGCGCGAGCCTGAAGAGCGAGGAGTTCGCAGCAATGTTCGCAGGCGCGCCGGTGGAACCCATCGCCGCAGTTGCTGGATAGTCGCCGTGTGGGCCGGTTGCCGCGAGACCAGCGCTAGCCGCGTCATGGCGCCCCGAGATCGCCCGCGCTCAGCATCACTTGCCCGGCTCCGTCCAGAGTTGCTGGATCTGTTCCAGCGGCAGTCCCTTGGTCTCCGGCACACGGAAGTAAATCCAGACCCAGGCAATGCCGCAGAACAGCGCGAACAGCCAGAAGGTCAGGGAATCTCCGATCGCACCGATCAGCGACAGGAAGAACTGGCTGACCAGGAAAGCCGAACCCCAGTTGACCGCCGTGGCGACGGCGACCGCCCGGCCGCGGATATGGCCGGGGAAGACCTCATTGATGACCGTCCAAACCACCGGTCCCATCGAGAAGGCGAAGCAGATGATGAAGCCGACCAGCGCGAGCAGAGTGACCACGCCCGCACCGCTAGGCCCCGTCGTCGCGGCGGCGCCAGCCGCGTGCTTCACGATGAATCGGAAAGCGACGCCCACCACGATCAGGCTGATTCCCATCCCGATCAACCCGGCGAGCAGCAGCTTCCTCCGCCCCAGGCGATCGATGAAGGCGATGGCGATCAGGGTGGCGAGGACGTTGACGGCGCCGATCGCCCATGTGGTCACCATCGTCTGAGCGGCCGGCGTGGTGAAGCCCGCGGAGGAGAAAATCTGATCGGCGTAGTAGATGATCGCATTGATGCCGGTGATCTGCTGAAAGACCGCGAGCCCGATCCCGATCATCAACGGGCGACGCCATTCTTGGTGAAAGACCTCGCCCCAGGAGGCGCGTGCGCCCTCCTGGCGCAAAGCCTTCGCGATGGCGTCGAGGCGCGGCTCGACATCGGCGCCCGGCCTTATCTTGCGAAGCTCCGCAGCCGCCTCGGGACGACGGGCCATCATCATCAGCCAGCGCGGCGATTTAGGCGCCGCCAGCGCCACTCCGAACAGCAGCAGTCCAGGCACGGCGGACGCTCCCAGCATCACGCGCCACGCGCCACTCGGCGACAGCCAGCCGTCGACCAGATAGGCAAGGAAAATGCCGATGGTGATCGCGAGCTGATAGCAGGAAACGAAACGGCCGCGAACGGCCGTCGGCGCCAGTTCGGCGGCGTAGAGCGGCGCCGCGACGGCGGCGACGCCGACGCCCGCGCCGACCACCAGCCGCCCGCGACCAGGATGACCGTGTCGGGGGCAAACGCTTGCACCAGGGCCCCCAGCGTGAACATCGCGCCCGCGATCAGCACCGTGCGCTACGGCCGAATTGGTCGGCCAATTCGCCGCCGGCGAGTGAGCCGAACAACGCGCCCAGCGTGACCCAGCTCGTCACCACCTCGATCACCAGCGGGCTGAGCGTGAACGTCGATTTGATTCCGCGCAACGCCCCCGAGATCACGCCTTGGTCGTAGCCGAACAGCCCTCCGGCGAAGAGGACGACGACCAGCACCAGCCACAGCCATGGCGTCATGATCTGGCCGAGCGATTGCGGTTGCGCGGACGATGGGGCTGGAGGCGCACCACGAGACGCTGCAGGCGCTTCGACGCCGGTGCTTGCTGGTGTCGTCACGTTAGCTCTCCCTGTGTTTTCCGAGCTGCGACGTTGCCGGACTGACCAACCGGCGTCGCCCGGCGATCATGCCGCGACTGATGAAGACCGGCGGCGCAGAGATAAGTGCGCCAAGACAAGCAAGAGCCTGCATCTTCGAAATCTCCCCTCCGCTACGAACGGGCGGGAGCCGCCTTCGGCAAATCATCGGCGGCGACTTTCTTTTGGAGGATACCAGCGGGAGAATCGAAAGCGGGAGGCTCGGAATCTACTCATGTCCAAGTCTGCTCGTGGCCTGGCGTGCGCGGCCCGCCCCGGGGAACAGGTTGACCTTCGAGCGCGACAGTCGATGCGGCTTGGCTCGAGCTCTGTTGGCATCGCTTGCCAGCGCCCAGCGGGGTCGCCGTCGACCGTCAGCCGCGTCTGGCGGCATAGGTAATTTCCAGAGTCTGCCCACGGCGAGCTTTGGCGGGATATGCTGACAATTCGACGCGCGTTGAACGGACCGGCGACGCCGGGGACGTGAAGTATTTGCCGTTGCAACAACTCTCGTATGCGGGGTCCGGTGTCCGCTTCGCCGACACTCCCGGAGAGCCAGCGCAGCGCGCGGGCAGCTCGTCGCCCGGGTAGGCGTGGACCAACTCATAAAAAAGGGCTTCGACAATGAGCGCACCGACTTTGACGCTCAAGTCCAAAGACCAGAAGGCCGCCACCCAGCAGCTTTCCGCCAAGCAGGGAACGCTGGGCTCCGACGAGTTGCACAAGATTAATGCCTATTGGCGGGCCGCCAACTATCTGTCCGTCGGGCAGATCTATCTTTACGATAACCCGCTTCTGCGCGAGCCTCTGACACTGGCCCAGGTGAAGCCGCTGGTGGTCGGACACTGGGGTACGACGCCGGGCCAGAACTTCATCTATGTGCATTTGAACCGGGTCATCAAGAAATATGACCTCGACATGTTCTACATCGCCGGTCCCGGACACGGCGGACCGGCCTTAGTCGCCAACACCTATCTCGAGGGCAGCTACAGCGAGATCTATCCCGACATCAGCCAGGACGAAGCCGGGATGAAGCGGCTTTTCAAACAGTTTTCTTTTCCTGGCGGCATTTCGAGCCATGTGGCCCCGACGACGCCCGGCTCCATTCATGAGGGCGGCGAACTCGGATATTCGCTGAGCCACGCCTTCGGCGCCGCGTTCGACAATCCCAGTCTGATCGTCGCCTGCATCGTCGGCGACGGCGAGGCCGAAACGGGCCCCTTGGCGACAGCCTGGCAATCCAACAAATTTCTCGATCCGATCACGGACGGAGCGGTTCTGCCGATCCTCCACCTCAATGGATTCAAGATCAGCAACCCGACAGTCCTCGCGCGCATCGAGCACGAGGAATTGGAGCAGTTCTTCCAGGGGTGCGGCTGGACGCCTCTCTTCGTCGAGGGCGAAGAGCCGGAAGAAATGCACCGACTGATGGCGGCGACGGTCGAAAAGGCCATCAGCCAGATCCACGCAATCCAGAAGAGCGCGCGAGAAGGCAAAGACCCCGCGCGACCGCGCTGGCCGATGATCGTCCTCAGATCCCCGAAGGGTTGGACCGGGCCGAAGGTGGTCGACGGCTTGAAGATCGAAGGCACGTTTCGCGCCCATCAGGTTCCCTTGCTCGTCGACACCGGGCACCCCGATCATGTCAAGCTGCTGGAAAGCTGGATGAAGAGCTACAAGGCGGAAGAACTCTTCGATGCGAACGGAACGCTGAAACCCGAACTCGCCGAGCTTGCGCCGAAGGGCAGCCGTCGGATGGGCGCCAACCCGCACGCCAACGGCGGCATTCTTCTGCGCGATTTGCAAATGCCGGACTTTCGCGACCATGCGGTCTCGGTCACCGCGCCGGGCGCGGTGAGCGCGCAAGACACGATGGTGCTCGGCAAATTCCTACGCGACGTGACGCGCCTCAACGAGGACAAGCGCAATTTCCGCATCTTCGGCCCGGACGAGACGCTTTCGAACCTGCTTGGCGATGTCTTTGAAGTCACAAATCGTCAATGGGACGCCCGCGAAGTCGACGACGATGAATTTCTCGCGCCTCAGGGTCGCGTCTTGGACTCCATGCTCAGCGAGCATCAATGCGAGGGGTGGCTCGAGGGCTATCTGCTGACCGGGCGCCATGGCCTCTTCAACTCTTACGAGGCCTTTATCCGTATCGTTGATTCCATGTTCAGCCAGCATGCGAAATGGTTGAAGGTCACGCTCGAACTGCCGTGGCGGCGCAAGATCGCGTCGTTGAATTACCTGCTCGCTTCACACGTCTGGCAGCAGGACCACAATGGCTTCACCCATCAGGACCCCGGCTTCCTCGACCACGTGATCAACAAGAAGGCGGACATCGTTCGGGTCTATCTGCCGCCGGACGCCAATTGCCTCTTGTCGGTGTTCGACCATTGCCTGCGCACTCGGCACTACGTCAACGTCGTCGTGGCGGGCAAGCACGCGCTGCCGCAGTGGCTCACCATGGAGCAAGCCGTCGTCCATTGCACCGAGGGAATCGGCATCTGGCAATGGGCGAGCAACGATCAGGACGCGGAACCGGATGTCGTGATGGCCTGTTGCGGCGACACGCCGACGCTCGAGGTTCTGGCCGCCGTATCCATCCTGCGCGAACATCTGCCCGATTTGAAAATTCGGGTCATCAATGTTGTCGATCTGATGCGGCTCCAGCCCTGCGCGGAGCATCCGCATGGACTGAGCGAGACCGACTACGACGCGCTCTTCACCAGGGATAGGCCGATCATATTCAATTTCCACGGATATCCCTCGCTCGTCCATGGACTGACCTACCGTCGAACCAACCGGAACCTGCACGTCAGGGGCTACAAAGAAGAGGGAACGATCACCACCGCGTTCGACATGCGCGTGCAAAACGAGATCGATCGCTTTCATCTGGTGCAAGACGTCGTGGACAAATTGCCCCATCTGGGGAGCAAAGGCGCGTATCTGAAGCAGATGATGCGAGACATACTCATCGAGCACAAGCATTACATCGACGCGCATGGCGAGGATTTGCCTGAGATCCGGAACTGGAGCTGGGGCGCGAGCGCGACGCCCCACACGACATGACGGGTCCAGGGTCGGGACGCCGGCGCGCTTTGGGACGAGATCAAGTTCGACATCAAACATGCCGAAGACTTTGAGCGCGCCCCGACGGTCGGGGGAAGTAAATGGGAGCTCCGGCGTGGAGACCCATGTCGGGGCCGAGGCGAACGCGCCAAAGTTGGAATCAATTGGGTTGGGCATTTGGTCCGGTGACAAGACCATCAACGTCAGACACGATGGATCAACATGCCGCTCTTCCGCCCCGCCGGCGGCTGACCAAAGCCAACAGGGGCGCGATTAGCCAGGAGTGACCGCACCATGTTGTTTGCCGTAACCGGTTTGCACGGATGCCCCGTCGAGGCAGACGACGGCCACGTCGGCTCCGTCAAGGACTTCCTGTTTGACGACCAGAGCTGGAAGGTCCGCTGGATGGTGGTTGACACCGGAAATTGGTTGCCAGGCCGCCAGGTGTTGATCCATCCTTCGGCGATCGCTCCGCTGGATCTCGCCCTGCCGGCAAAGCGCGTGCTGCCGATGATGAGCATGGGCGACGCGCTGGTCGTGTCCGTCCGGCTGAAAAAGCAGCAGATCGAGGCAAGCCCGGAGGCGCGCGAAGATGAGCCGGTGACGAAGCAGATGGAGACCGACCTGTACGACCACTATGGGTGGGATCCATCATGGGGAGCGACGAATTTCGGCGCCAGCGCGATCGCCGCGCCGCTTTTTGAGCCGCTGGTCTTTTCGGATGCCGCAGCGCGTCAGGCGGCGGACACGGAGAGCCTGCGCGGCGAAGGCGATCCGCATCTCCGCAGCGTCGCCTCGGTCAACGGCTATCACGTCCACGCAACGGACGGCGACCTCGGCCACGTCGAGAATTTCCTGGTCGACGACGTCAATTGGGACATCCGCTATCTCGCCGTCGCTACGCGGAACTGGTGGCCGGGCAAGCATATCCAGCTGGCGCCCTATGCGGTTACGGGGCTCGACTGGTCCGAACATCGCATTAATGTCAATGTCACTCGCGATCAGGTGAAATCAAGCCCGGCCTGGGACCCCCTGGCCATGGCGGACCAGGTCGGCGAGCAACAATTCCACCGCCATTTCGGCTGGCCCGGCTACGGCTGGTAGCACGAACTGGAGACGGCGGAAGCGGTTGAGGCCCGCCGTCCGCCCTTGCTCGCAGCGCTGGTTCCCGATCAGCGCTGCGAATTTTCAAGCATCTTGGCCGCGCGAGGCGCGGCGGAGACGCCGATCGGCGAAATCCGCTGTTTCTGCCGCTGTTCCCAGCGAATCCGGCCGGCGGTTCAGGCGATTCGTCTGAAATTCATCCCGCGCTAGGTGTGCGCGCTCTTCTGCACCGCCTCGATCTGCTTTTTCACGGGCTCGAAAGCGGCGGTGAACACGGCAGTGGTCAACTGGGCGATGTGGCGGCTATCGCTGACAGCGGCTTCGACGCCGTCCTTGATCAGCTTCTGCTGCAATTCTATGAACTCCGTCGGGCTTTTCACTGCGGCCAGCGCCTGCATCGCAGCGGTCAGGTTCTTGGCGTTCTTTGTCGCCAATTCCTGATACGCCTTGGTCAACTCCTGGACAGCTGCCCTCGATGCGTTGCCGCTTTCGGTCAGGGCCTCGCTGCTGCCCTTTATCATCGTCTCTGCGGCCTGGCCGCTCTTGGTTAGCATGTCGGCGTTGGTTTTGGCGATCTTCTCAACGGTCGGGTTGGCCATAGCTGGGTATCCTTCAGAAATGAGGGCCGGTTTCGACCCTCCACGGTTACCTGCGGCCAAATGGCCGCAAGACTCTGGAAATTACAAAATCCCAATGCGCGACGCCGTGATGGCGGGAGCAGGCGTTTTGGCGGCGCTCAGAGCTACGATCGGCCGCTCACCCGTGACCATAGCGATGATGGTTATGGCGGCCATAGCGCTGACTGTCGCATCCATCAATGTTCGGGAATTCTGATCACTCGAGCTGAGCGGGGCGCGTCGGTTCAGAACCAGCGTCCCCGCCCATAAAAGCCGAACCCGCCGAACAAAAATATGACGACGAGGATGATCAGTAGTGTATTCGTGTCCATGGTGCTTTCCTCAGTTTTTTGACGCGACGCGCGACAGTTTTTTCCGCATCGGCCTTACTCGCTTCACTATGGTTCGGAAATCGACTCCGTCATAGGCTCGGAAAGTACCTACTCTCCGCCGGCAGTGGCAGACGCCGTGCGTCGGAGAAAATTCGCCTGCTCCTCGCGACCGTTCTTTGGGGTTGAAGGCCTCGACGGCCATAGGTTTCACCGGCAGTGCGCATAACGCGGTCACGGCCCATTGGGTCCGCGGCTGGCATCGCGGACGGCGTTCCCCTGGCGGCTTCGAGACCGGGTACAAACGGTGCCCGACAAAAGCGCCGCTCTGAGTAGATTCCGACCCTTACCGTTCGGTCCAGTTGAAGACTAACTGGCAAAGAGGCACGGCGTGTTCCGTCGAATTACAGGAGGTCTCTATGTCCAGAATGATTATTGTCCTTTCGGCCGCGGCGTTGATATTCGCCTCGTCTCAAATTGCGTTTGCTGACGAAAACGGTTTGGTCACCGGCGCGGTCGGGGGCGCGGTCGCCGGGGCTGTTGTTGGCGGTCCGGTCGGCGCGGTCGTGGGCGGTGTCGGGGGCGCAGCAATCGGAAACTCGGTGACCAATCACAGGCGCTATCATCGCGGCTACGCCTATCACCCCTATCACCACCATTACGATCAGTACTGACAGATCGACGACGCCTGGTGCGAAGGCGTCGTCGGGGTCCCGGGTTTGCAGAACCAGAGTCGACTGCAACGACCCGTTCTGGGTTCGGGGGCTCTCGCCAATCTCCGTTGCATGTGACGCGGCTGAACGCGGTCCCGCCCGGGCTGCGGGCGAATCGGTCGCCGCGCGAGCGTTTTCAGGGGCTTGGGCGCCGAAATATGCAACTTTGAGCTTTGGGCCATGTCTCCCATGCGCCGCGTCCTGAGTTGGCCACCGGCGGCGCCGACCCGCTGCAGCGCGAAAGTTCCGATCCCCCCTCGACTGGACATTTCGTGCAAGGCTCAGCGATGGGCGGCTTTCGGCGAAGCAGAAGCCGTCTGCCTTCAACGAACTGCCGTTGATGGGCAATCAAGCGCAGTCGAGCTGCGATTGCGTGCGACGGAGGCCCGGAAAAGCCCTGCCAGACATTTCCGTTTCCTTCCTTTTGTGACGCTGATTCCAGACTTATCAAGGTTTTAGGGGGCGGAAGGAGTAAAAAACTAGCCCCTCCCGACTTTCCGGCCGGCGGAAATCGGCAATTTTTCGAGAATTCCGATGACGAGCATCGACCTTACCGCCTCGAAGAAACCTGAGCCGCGGCTCCGCCACCGACGTTATCCCATCCCGGTCACCCTGCCGGGCGTCTGCGGCCCTTCCGCCTAGAACATACCATGAACATCCACTCTAAGCAACCAAATTCGTAAACCCCAAAGGTCGGCCCAGGATTCAGCGCCGTGCAAACGCCCCGAGCAACCAGGCTGGCGCTCGGCGGAAGCGGGAACACGCAGCGCGCGCGTCTCACGCCGCGGCTTGCTGCGTCGGCATCGCCGCCGTCAGGTCCACCCTGGCGATGAGCGGAAGATGATCCGACGATCGCCGGGCGAGCGGGGTGTTGTGAACCGCAAGATCGGAAATCAAGCCGCCCGGCCAGCCAAGAATCCGGTCAAGCGCGAATATGGGCCGGCGGGAAGGAAAGCTGAGAATTGACGGCGCGACGCCAAACGTCGGCTCGAGCCCGCGCAGCGAAGAGCGCCCGCGACGGCGCCATTCGTTGAGATCTCCGAGCAGGATGGTCGGCATCGGAGGCAGATCCTGGAAAGCGGTCAGGAGCGCGCTGACCTGATCCACTCGTGAAAGGCGGAGCAAGCCGAGGTGAGCCGCAATCACCCGAAACTCTCCGTCGCCGAGATCCAATTCCGCAACGATCGCCCCGCGCGGCTCGCCGCCCGGCAGCTTCAGGCGTAATCGTTTGTAAGATATCGGTTCTCCGCGCACGAGCAACGCATTGCCGTGCCAGCCGTGGCGGTGAGAAACGTCCGATTGCACCAGAAGCTGCATTCCGGTGTCACGCTCGATGGCGGACGGATCGAGGATCCCGCCGCGCCGGCCGAAACGACGATCCACCTCCTGGAGCGCGATGAGGTCGGCGCCGAGCTCCTGGATGACCGCGACAATCCGATCGGGTCGGGTCTTGCCATCGAGGCCCCGGCATTTGTGGATGTTGTAGGAGGCAATCTTCAAGGGAGACCTCGATTTAATCGGCTTTCATATATAGGGCATCGAGAGCCGCGCCGCCGCATCCCGGAGCTTCACTGGGAACGAGCGCCCGTCGATTTCCTCCAACGTAGTTAGTCGAACGCAGCGGGCGTCAATGATTTCCGCAAGCCTCCGGGCAAAATCTTTATCATAAAGTTCAACAGTCAGTTCGAAATTCAGGCGAAGGCTTCGCATGTCCCAATTCGCGCTGCCGATGAGAACTCCATTCGCCGTCGATCGTCGTCAATTTCGAGTGATCGAACGGCGGCGGGTTTTGCCAGACAAGGCACCCGGACTGCAACAGCGGCCGAATATGGGTTCGCGCCCCCCAGCCGACCAGGGGATGATTGTTGTGCGCCGGCAGGACGATTTGCACCTGCACGCCGCGCAGGGCGGCCAACTGGAGCGCCGTGATCAATTGCTCGTCCGGCAGGAAATAAGGCGTGGCGAGCCTGATCGAACGCCGAGCCTGGTTGATTGCGGACAAGAGCACCAGAATCAGCTGATCGACCTCCTGATCGGGACCGGCGACGATGGTGCGCGCCGCCAATCCGCAGCTCCCCGGCTCCTGACCCGAGGAGACGGTCCCCATTGCCTCTTCGCCGGTGGTGAATGACCAGTCGTCGTCGAACGCTTGCTCGATCTGCCTGACAATCGTCCCCTCGAGGCGAAAATGGGTATCGCGGACCGGCGACTTCGGCTGCTTTGCGACGAGGTTCTCCGCGCCGATGTTCAGGCCGCCGACGAACGCGCTCTCGCCATCGACGACCAGACTTTTCTTATGCAATCGCAGATCCAGGAACGGCATCTTCCACGGCAGCGTCGAATGGAGGAAGCGGGAAACGGGAACGCCCTGCCTGCGCAACTTATGATAGGCTGAGGAGCGCACAAATCCTCCGCCAAAACCATCGATCAGGACGCGGATTCTCACCCCTCGGCGATGCGCCCTGACCAGCGCGCCGATGAATTGCAGGCCGACGTCGTCGGTGCGGAAGATGTAGGTGGCAAGCCGGATATGGAATTTGGCGCCGTCGATGGCGGCAAGCATTTGCGGGTAAGCCTGATCGCCGCATTTGAGAATTTCGACCGCCTTGCCGCTTGCCATGGCCTGGCCGGTGATCTTTCCGATGGCGGCCTTGAGTCGCTCGGCCGGGTCCTCCGAGGGCAAGTCGCCGGCGACGAGAGCGCCGACGCTGCGAACCGGTCCCTTCAGCCGACGCGCGCGCCGCTTCACCCGGTTGATGCCGAATCCGACATAAAGGAGCGTTCCAAGGACCGGCGCGAGCCATGCCATCCCGATCCAGCCGATCGCCGCTGGCACGTCGCGCTTGGTCATCAGCACATGCACGGTGACGGCCGCCGCCATCATGACGTGGACGCCGCCGACAAGAAGCGCCCGGCTTTCAAGGAGCGCCGATGTTTCGACAAACTGTTCCACGTTGGGGCTCTGCCGGGGCTGCTTGAGGTCCTCGCCGGCGCGGGCTTGCGCCAAAAGTCGACGAAATTACGGGCGAATTGCGGCGACGCGTGCGGATCTCCTGAAATGAGCCGGCTGGATGAGGGTGGTGTTGATGAACGAGAATGTCGTCTCTGGGCGGGCCGCTGTCGCGTTTGTCGCCAGGATGAGGGCGCCCGCGATCCTTCGCGCAAGAGTTCACAAACACTTTACGGATCGGAGCAGATATCGCGACGCGGGAAACGGAATTCGCTGTTCATAGCGCGTTCAAGATTCGCTCAGTAGCCTGACGTCACCTTCAACTCAGTCGAGGTGAACCTATGCGAAAAGTTTTGATTGCGTCGGCGCTCGCGCTGTTGGGCCTTGCTGCTGTCCCCGCCCGGGCGATGCCCTTTCCGACTTCGGCCGAAGCGTTGCCGGGCGTGACGCCTGTCGCATATGGCTGCGGCGTCGGATGGACTCGCGGACCCTACGGCCGTTGCCATCCGATCGGCGTCCGCGGCCCGGTCGTCGTCGCGCCCCCGCTCGTTGCGGTCGGCGTCGCCGCTCCGGTCTACGCGCCTCCTGTGCGCCGCTGCTGGAGAGGTTATTGGGGCAGGCTGCATTGTGCGTGGTAGTGAGGAACCGATTGCGAGCCTAGGGCGACAAAGCTCTTTCCGTCCGGCATCGCTTGGCGAACCTCGTAACGTCGAGCGGTGACAGGGAGAAGAGAGTCGCGCCGTCCGAGGCGCCTGGCTCCGCCAGCGGCGGATGCCAAACTGTGGAATATCCCCGTCTGGATGGCGGCGGGGCGTCGCGCTATCGAAAAAGGCGCGCCAGTTCGCTGGCGGAGAGTCAGCCAAGAGGAGTGTCGATGATGAGAAGACTTGCGGCCGCTGCATTCGTTCTGAGCCTCGGCCTTGCCGCCGCCCATGCGCAAACTGCCCCGGATGCGGGCTCCCCTCCCGGAGCGCCTTCCGCACAGCCGCCGGCGACGCAGCCAACCGAGGCGCCGCCGCCCGCGCAACCGCCTGCAATGCAGCCGTCCGGCGCGGCCACTGCGCCTGCCGCGCAGCCGACCGGCAAGGAAGTCAGGGCCCAGTGCCGCGCCGACGCCATCGCCCAGGGCCTGAAAGGGCCGGCGCGCAAGGCGGCGGTCGACGATTGCTTCGCGAAGGCGCGCCCCGATCTCGCCAAACGTCAGCAGTGCGTCAAAGAGGGCAAAGCGCAGGGCCTCGCCGACAAGCCGTTGCATCAGTTCGTCCGGAAGTGCGTTACCGGCGCGTGAGTCGGAGCGAAAAGTCGGTCCCGTCATGAAGGAAAGCCTCCCGTCGATAGCCTGGCGGCGTCGTCGACCAGCCCGTCCACGATCTTGGCGAAGACCGAACAGGATCACGCCGACCATGAGATCGAGTGCGTTGCCCAGCATGGCCTGACCCGCCGATGCGTCCGGCTCAGTGCAGCGCCGCGCCACGACAAGTTGCTGGATTGGAGCAGAAGAAGACGATCCGGTAACGATTACGACCTCGCGAGCGTTCAAGTTTCGGCGCTGTCGCCATCGCGGCGGCAGGCGGTCGGTCTGTTATGGGGTGCGCCCGATGTCGAATAATAAAAGCGAACTGTCGGACGAGGTGATGAGCCCATTTAGCGGCGCGCGGGCGGACCTTGGCAGGCGCGCCGCCGCCACGGATACGGTCATTATCGTCGCCGCCATCGTCCTCGGACTCTATTTCGCGCGTGACGTCCTTGTACCGATTTCAATAGCCGTTCTATTGAGTTTTGTTTTGGCCCCGGTGACGGTCGCGTTGACTCGCCTTCGGATCGGCAGGGTCGCGTCTGTTCTGCTAGCTGTCACGCTGGCCTTCGCAATCCTGCTTGGCCTGGGCGCAGTCATCGGCAAGCAGGTCGCCCAGCTCGGCGAAAACCTGCCGCAATATCAAGTTGTCATCGAAAAGAAACTGCAGGCTGTAAGAAGCTCCGCCTTTAGCAAAGGGGTCGTCGAAAAGGCGGCCGACGCCCTCCACGGGCTCGATACCAACCTCGGCAAATCGGCCGTTCCATCTCAGGCGGCGCCTCCGGAGGCCGCAGCGACGCCGTCTGCCGATCAACCTCTGCCGGTGGAGGTGCGCGAGCCTGCTCCGGGCCCTGTCGAGATTCTGCGAAGCATCGTGACAGCGCTTCTGCCGCCGTTGGCGACAGCGGGAATCGTCATCGTTTTCGTCGTATTTATTCTTCTCCAACGAGGTGATCTGCGCGACCGGTTTATCGGGCTGATCGGATCGCACGACCTGCACCGGACGACGAAGGCGCTCGACGACGCAGCTTTTCGCCTCAGTCGCTATTTCCTGGCGCTAACTGGGATCAACGCCGCGTTCGGCGTTGCGATTGCGATTGGCCTCAGCTTCGTCGGCGTTCCCAATCCGGTTCTTTGGGGAATAGTCGGCGCGGTTCTGCGGTTTGTGCCCTATATCGGCGCATTTATTGCGGCTGCGCTGCCCCTTGCCCTCGCCGCCGCTGTCGATCCCGGCTGGACCATGGTCGCTGAGACGGCGTTGCTCTTCGTTGTCGTCGAGGGGATTGTCGGGCAGGTGGTTGAGCCTCGGCTTTTCGGCCATACGACCGGAATGTCGCCGCTGGCGATCATCGTCGCGGCCGCCTTCTGGACCTTGATATGGGGAGCGCCCGGCCTGCTCCTTTCGACGCCGATCACGGCCTGTCTCGTTGTGCTTGGCCGCCACGTCGAGAGCCTGAACTTCATCGAGTTGATGCTGGGAGACAAGCCGCCTCTTTCACCGGTTCAAAGCTTCTATCAGCGCATTCTGGCGTCCGACCCCGACGAAGTGGCGTATCAGGCGGAAGCGCTCCTAAAAACGATGCCGCTGCTTGCATATTACGAGGAAGTCGCTCTGCCGGCGCTTGAATTGGCCCAAGTCGATGTGAAACGCGGTGTGCTGGAGCGGAGCCGGCAGGTCGAGGTTTGCGATTCCGTGGAACGGATCGTCGCCGATCTTTCCGACCATGTCGATTTCGACCACGAGGAGATCGAAAGGAGTTCGCCGCCGGTTATACAGGAGTCTGTCGCCGGGTCTGACGCTGGCGAACAGGGCCTCGAAAACGAAAGCCGGGTGCTCTGCATCGCGGGTCGAACGCCGCTCGATCAGGCCGGTTGCGCGATTCTGGCTCAACTTCTCGAGCGCAGAAATGTCTCGACGCGACTGGCGCGTCCAGAATCTCTCACGACCGGCGGCATATTCGCGTTGAACGCGAGCGGGGTTCACGCGATCTGCGTCTTTTACCTGGACCATCAGAGCTTGGCCGCCGTGCGATATTCGGTGCGGCGGTTGCGGAAGAAATTCACCGACATCCCGATTGCGGTCTGTCTCTGGGGGAGCGCCAATTTATCCTCCATGGCGGACGCCGCCCGGGCGGACGCAACTCTCGGTTCCCTTCGAGACGCCGTCGACTTTTGCGCGAGGGCTGGGAGCCCCGAAACAACGGAGGCAGGTCCGCGAGCCAGCCAACTGGCGGCGGGATAATACGGAGAGAAAGGCGCGACGAAGGACGCGACGCTGCCGATATTCCGGGCCGAACGCGGAGAGCGCGCATGCCGTCTCGTGATGAGCGCACGAGTATGCCACGAGCCCGCCAAAATCTCGCGACTATATGTTCGCGTTTTGCGCACCTTGAAGGCCGAACGGGGAGAGCGCCCCTGCGTGGCGGCGTTTTGCGCAGGCGCCACGGGTTGAAAAGGAGGCACGCGATGGCTTTTATCATCAGAGTCAATGGTGAGATGAAGAGCGTCGATGTCGATGGCGACACGCCGCTTCTCTGGGTGTTGCGCGACGTGCTTGGGATGACCGGCACGAAGTTCGGCTGCGGGATGGGGCTCTGCGGCGCGTGCACCGTGCATATCGACGGGGCCGCCACGCGTTCCTGCATCACCTCTGTCGACAGCGTCGGCGCCGCCAAAATCACGACGATCGAGGCGATCGGCGCGACACCGGTGGGCGCCATAATCCAGAAGGCCTGGCTCGACCGCGAGGTCGTGCAGTGCGGGTACTGCCAGTCGGGCCAGATCATGTCCGCTTCGGCGCTGTTGGCGAGCAAGTCCCATCCGACGGACTCCGATATCGATGATGCGATGTCCGGCAACATCTGTCGCTGCGGGACCTATGTCCGCATTCGTGAAGCGATCAAGCAGGCGGCGCGTTCGGCCGGACAGGAGGGCAGGCTATGATCCTCGATCGCATCGCTCCCGGCATTGACGAAGGGGACCAGTCCGGATCCCCGAACGGTCTCTCCCGGCGCAGATTTCTGAAGGTCGGAGCAGCCGCCGGCGGCGGCCTGATGCTGAGCCTGAGCCTGCCGTCGGTGAGGGGAGAGGCCGAATCGGCCGCCGACAACTTCGCGCCCAACGCCTTCATCCGCATTGACCCCGACGATCAGATCGTCCTGACCATGCCCTATGTCGAGATGGGTCAGGGCGACTACACGGCGGTCCCGATGCTGATTGCGGAAGAACTGGAGGTGGAGCTGAAGCAAGTGAGGCTGGAGCATGCTCCGCCCAACCCAAAGTTGTACGGAAATCCATTGCTGGGCGGGATACAGGCGACGGGCGGCTCGACGGCAATAAGCGCTGCCTGGCAGCCAATGCGTGAGGCCGGCGCAACCGCAAGGACGATGCTCGTGTCGGCCGCGGCAAAGCGGTGGAACGTCGATCCGGCGTCCTGCAGCGCGCAGAGCGGCGAGGTGCTGCATCCACCGACGGGGAGAAGCATCCGTTATGGAGAACTTGCCGGGGACGCCGCTCGCATGCAGATCCCCGAAAAAGTGGCGCTCAAGCCACCGGAGCAATTCAAGCTGATCGGCACATCAGCCAAGCGTCTGGATACGCCGGCAAAAGTCAACGGGACGGCTATCTACGGCATCGACGCTCGACCGCCCGGCGTGAAGATCGCGACCCTCGCCCAGTCGCCGGCGTTCGGCGGCCGCGTGAAGAGCCTTGACGATAAGGCGGCCAAGGCGGTCAATGGCGTGCGTCAGATCGTGCAACTCGACGACGCCGTCGCCGTCGTCGCCGACCATATGGGGGCCGCCAAGAAGGGGCTGGCCGCCCTCGTCATCGAATGGGACGACGGACCACACGCGAAACTCGACACCGCCGCGATCGCCGGCGAACTGGAAAAGGCGACGCTCAATTCGGGTCCGGTCGCGCAGAATATCGGCGATGTCGACAAGGCGATGGCGAGCGCCGCCGCCAAGGTTGAGGCGAATTACGAAGTTCCGTTCTTGGCGCACGCGGCGATGGAGCCGATGAACTGCACGGTCCACGTCCGCGATGACGGCTGCGAAGTTTGGGTCGGCAGCCAGGTGCTGGCGCGGGCCCAGGCGGCGGCGGCGAAGGTTACCGGTCTGCCGTTGGAAAAAGTCGTCGTCCACAATCACCTGATCGGCGGCGGGTTTGGCCGGCGCCTGGAGATCGATGGCGTCGCTCGTGCCGTTGAGATCGCCAAACACGTCGACGGTCCGGTCAAGGTCGTGTGGACGCGCGAGGAAGACGTCCAGCACGATATGTATCGGCCGTACTTCTTCGACCGGATGTCCGCCGGTTTCGACGAGAACGGAATGCCGATCGCCTGGAACCATCGCTTCGCCGGCTCCTCGATCCTTGCGAGATTTCTCCCGCCCGCGTTCAATAATGGTCTCGACCCCGACACGACCGACGGCGCGATCAATCTCGTCTATGCGTTGCCGAACATGCGGGTCGAATATTTGCGGGTCGAACCCCCCGGCATTCCGACCGCCTTCTGGCGCAGCGTTGGACCGTCGCACAATGTCTTTGTAACCGAAAGCTTCATCGACGAACTGGCGGCTGCGGCGAAGCAGGATCCGGTCGCCTATCGGCGGGCTCTCCTCGACAAAGAGCCCCGCGCCAAAGCTGTCCTCGAACTCGCCGCGGAAAAGGCCGGCTGGGGACATTCGTTGCCTGCAAGGGTCGGGCACGGCGTCTCCGTCCAGCACGCCTTCCGGACCTACATGGCGCAAGTCGCCGAAGTTGAAGTGGCGAAAGACGGCGCGGTTCGTGTTCGGCGCGTCGTCTGCGCGGTCGATTGCGGCGCTGTGGTCAACCCCGACATCGTACGGGCGCAGATCGAGGGCGCGATCATCTTCGGCGTCACCGCCGCGCTCTACGGCGCGATCACGCTGAAGAACGGCCGGGTCGAGCAAGCCAATTTCGACACTTACCAAATGCTGCGCATCAACGAGGCGCCGGCGATCGAAGTCCATATCGTCCAAAGCTCCGAGCCGCCGGGCGGTATGGGCGAACCCGGAACATCGGCGATCGTCCCCGCGGTCGCCAACGCGATTTTTGCCGCGACCGGCAAGCGCCTGCGAAAAATGCCGGTCGACACAGCGGCGCTGAAGCAGCCGGCGTAACACGGCTCATCGCCGCGATCCGCACGAAGCTTCAAGGAGATCAGATTTGATAGCAGGCACAACGCGTAACAACAGGGAGACCAACTCATAATTCGTAAGGCGAAGGCGGTTTGGCGCGGCACGGGCCGCGACGGGAAGGGCAATCTCTCCACTGATTCCGGCGTGCTCTCGGACACCCCATATTCTTTCAAAACGCGCTTCGAGAACGAGAAGGGCACGAACCCCGAAGAGCTGATCGCCGCGGCGCACGCCGGATGCTTCACCATGGCGCTCGCCTTTCAGCTGCAGGGCGCCGGCTATAATCCGACCGAGCTCATGACTGAGGCCGCGGTCACGCTCGAGCCGGAAGGCCAGGGATTCCGCATCAGTCGCTCGGCTCTGACACTCCGGGCCCAAGTGCCGAATCTGGACGAAGCCGCTTTTGCCCGAATGGCGGGCGACGCCGAGAAGAACTGTCCGGTCTCCAAAGTTCTCAACGCGGCGATCACGTTGGACGCAAAGTTGATCTGAGGCCGACCGGCGCCCTTCCGGGCAAAGGAGGATCACAATGGTTCGAACCCACCAGCCAGGCGAAGCCGTTTTCAGAGCGATCCTGCCCGAAGACATCGACTGGAAGCCGTTCCCGGCCTTCCCGCCGTCGGTGCGCCTCGCCGTCGTTGTCGGCGAGCCCTCGAAACCCGGCCCCTACGTTATCCGGGTCAAAGCGCCCCATGGCGTGAAGTTGATGCCGCACAGACACCCAGAGGATCGCATCTACACGGTCATGTCCGGCATCTTCTATATCGGCCTCGGCGATCAGTTCGACGGCGACAAGGTGCAAGCTTATCCGCCCGGCAGCGTCATCGTTCTGCCCGGCGACACGCCCCACTTCCACTGGGCGAAGTCGGGCGAGTACGTCACCCAGGTGACCGCCGATGGTCCGTTGGGCCTCGACTACCTCGATCCTCACGACGATCCGCGAGCGCAAGATCGAGAAGGCTCTGCTTCGTCAACCAACTGAGTTCAGCATCGATCGAGGCGTCCGGACCGACCGTGGTCACGCGTTCTGGCCAATGGGTGGGCCGTTGGCCGGAGTGGTCGGCAACGAGACGTCGCACGATCGAGCCCCGGAGCTATCTGCCCGCAAGCCTGTCGGCGAACAGCGCCACGGTTTTTGCGTAGATCGGCGCAGAATTCCATTGCAGGATGGCGGCGAAATTCGGCTCGCCTTCGTCCCAGCCCGCGCCGCGCTGCCAGCCGTGCCCCTGCAGGAAATTGGCGGTCGAGGCGAGAGCGTCCGCGGAATTGTGGATCAGGTCCGGCTCCCCGCCGCCATCGGGCGTCGTTGCAAACATGAGGACCGCCGAAGGCATCAACTGGGTCTGGCCGATCTCGCCGGCCCAGGCCCCGCGCAATTGCCTCGGATGTTGCACGATGCCGCGCTCGACCAGCATCAGCGCGTCGATCAGTTCGGCGCGAAACCGGTCCGGACGGCGGCAATCCCAGGCGAGCGTCGCGAGCGCCGTGAAAGTCGGAAACGATCCGTTGTCGGCGCCGAAACTGGTTTCGAGACCCCAGATCGCCACCAGCACAGGCCCAGGCACGCCGAAGCGCTGTTCGATTTTTGCGAGCGGCCCGGCGTATGTCCGGAGCATCGCCTTGCCTCGCGCGACACCGCCCGGGGTGACGTGACTTGCGGCAAAGCCGGCGAAATTATGCCCGAACGCAGCGACCCCGTGATCATGAGCCTTCACCGAGGCGTCATAGGCGACGCCGGCGAGCGCGGCGTCGACCGTCTCGGCCGAGACGCCGTCAAGCTTCGCCACCTGCCTGAAGGTGTTGAGCCAGTCGCCGAATCCTTCGGCGCTCTTGCCGCAATCCGCGGCGCGCGCCGGCGAGGCGCCGAGGACGGCTGCAACCGCGGCGGCGAAGACCATGCCTCTCAAATCACCTCCTCGCAGCCAACTCTGCTTCATCGCAAACCGGGCGCGCCGATCGCACCTTCGCGCGCCGCCGCAAGCACAGGGGTCGGCGGCGTCGAAATCCTATCAAAACGGCGCCGGTCGAGAAACAGCCTCCCGAGATCGCGATCAACCGCCGCGAGAGGCCGGTCACGGCGTAACGAGCGCCGCGCCAAACCAGAGGCGGCCGACGTCGAATTCCTGCGAGCTTGACCGGCGCCGATCCATCCGGCATCCGATGTCGCCCTTCTATCCCAACTGGTGAATGGCGGGCGTGGTCGCAGGCTCTGGGGAGCGGAACAGGAATGAACTGGTTGCTATGGCTCAAAGCCCTGCACATCATCGCGGTCATCTCCTGGATGGCGGGGATGCTTTATCTGCCGAGGTTGTTCGCCTATCACGCCGAGACGCCGGCGCCTTCGGCGACCTCCGAAACCTTCAAGGTGATGGAAAGACGCCTTCTTAAGGCGATCATCAATCCGTCGATGATTGTGGTGTTTATCACCGGACCGCTGCTGGCGTACCTGACTGGATATTGGCACGCGCCTTGGCTGCAGATAAAATTTGCCCTGGTGATCGGGCTCGGTGCTTTGCACGGCTATTTTGCCCGATACGTGAAAATCTTCGCCCGTGACGAAAATCGTCAATCGGCGCGATTCTTTCGCATTCTCAACGAGGTCCCGACCGTTTTGATGATTCTGATCGTCATTCTTGTCGTCGTGAAGCCGTTTTAAGGTCCACGCGACGAAGGATCGATGGCG
This sequence comes from uncultured Alphaproteobacteria bacterium, assembly GCA_963835885.1. GTDB lineage: Bacteria > Pseudomonadota > Alphaproteobacteria > Rhizobiales > Beijerinckiaceae > Roseiarcus. Next base: position 129,876 of record CAWIHF010000007.1, on the reverse strand, counting down.
CGTGCATGATCCATAGCCATTCGGCTATATTTAAACTCAAGGACGTCGATTCGGGAGCGGCACCGATCGCGGCATGCCGAGCGCGGCCCAAGGCTTTTGTGGACAAGGATGACTAAGCCGCCTGAGGTTCCCGCTTGACGAACCCATATCTCAGTAGTTATACATTATAGCCGCAAAAAATTGTCGATCCAAAGTGCCGAACGCTCCCGATGTGCTCTTCAGAACGCTAGCCGACCCGACTCGGCGGGCTCTCTTCGAACGACTGTGCCGCGAAGGAGAACAGACCGTGGGAGCCCTCACGGCTCACTCCGGGGTCTCACAACCGGCCGTGTCCAAGCATCTCGGCGTCCTGAGGCAGGCCGGCTTGGTGCGCGACCGCCACGAAGGACGACAGACCCACTACAGCGCGCAGCTCGGCGCGCTTGCCCCCCTAATTGACTGGACAGGCCAGATGGCCGGGTTCTGGCAGTGCCGGTTCGACCACCTCCAAGACGTGCTGAAAAGGATGGACCAATGACCAATGCTGCGATCGAAACGCGCTCCGTCGTCGTCGAGCGTGAGATACCTTATCCGCCGGAAAAAATTTGGCGCGCGCTCACGCAGCCACACTTGATCGAAGAGTGGCTCATGAAGAACGACTTCAAGCCTGTCGTGGACCACCATTTCAATTTTCGCGCAGACTGGGGCGCGGTCGATTGTCGGGTCATGTCAGTCGTGCCGAACAAGACGTTGTCTTACACGTGGGCGGCCTATGGCCTCGAGAGTGTCGTCACTTGGACTCTCACCCCGACGCGCACGGGGACCAACTTGCGCATGGAGCAGTCGGGCTTCCGGCCGGATCAGCAGCAGGCCTACCAGGGCGCCAAGGGCGGGTGGCAGCAGTTCTTCGCGGCCCTGGAGAAGGTGTTGGCGCGGACAGATTGATATCCGTGCAATTCAAAGCGAGGCCCTGTCGAAACGGCGCATCGCGCCCCATTGTTGCGCCAACCACGAATTGCGTTGCTCATCAGTGGTCATGAAACGGGGCCGGAATTCGAGGCATAAGGATCCAATGACCGCATCGGAACAAATTGACCAGCTGATCGCAGGCCTCACGGACTGGCGCGGTAAGACGTTCGCCGAGATCCGCAAGAGCATCCTTGAGGCCGACCGTGAGATAGTCGAGGAATGGAAGTGGATGGGAAGTCCGGTGTGGTCTCACGACGGAATAGTCGCGGTGGCCAACGCCCACAAAGAGAAGGTGAAGCTCACCTTTTCCCACGGGGCAAGCCTTCCAGATCCTGACAAGCTGTTCAACGCGGGCCTCGAAGGCAACGCAAGGCGAGCGATCGATTTTTTCGAGGGCGATAAGATAAGTGATCGTGCTCTAAAAAATCTCGTCCGTGCCGCTGTCGATTACAATCAGCTCAAAATGAAGAAGAAAAAAACAGCGTCTCGCGCTTCGAGGTGACCGCGCGCGGAAGGGGGGCCCGTGTCGAACACGCTCCCTCAATAGGGCAGTCCGACGTAGTTCTCCGCCAGCGCGGTCTGCGCGGCCGTCGAACTGAACAGATATTGAAGTTCGGCTGCCTGCATCTTTTGATCGAAACCGCTCGATTCCGGGAATCGGTGAAGCAATTGGGTCATCCACCACGAGAAGCGTTCCGACTTCCAGACGCGGGCGAGAGCCCGTTGAGCGTATGCGTCGAGACCGGCCTCCGATTGTCGCTTATAGCGTTCGATCAGGGCCCGCGAGAGATAAGCGACGTCGCTCGCGGCGAGATTGAGCCCCTTGGCGCCGGTCGGCGGTACGATATGCGCCGCGTCGCCCGCCAGAAATAGCCGGCCAAACCGCATCGGCTCGGCGACAAAGCTGCGCAACGGAGCGATGCTCTTTTCAATCGAGGGGCCAGTGATCAGTGCGTCGGCGACCTTCGGTTCCAGACGACGCTTGAGTTCTTCCCAGAATTTCTCGTCCGACCAATCGTCGACATGCTCGTCGAGGCGGCATTGAAGATAGTATCGGCTGCGAGTTGTCGAGCGCATCGAACAAAGAGCAAAGCCGCGAGGGTGGTTGACGTAGATCAGCTCGTGCGAGACCGGCGGCTTGTCGACCAGGATCCCAAGCCAGCCGAACGGGTAGACCCGCTCGTAGACCTGCAGCAGGTCCTCCGGGATGGTTCGGCGGCTGACCCCATGGAACCCGTCGCAGCCGGCGACATAGTCGCAGTCCACCGCAAACGCACGCCCGTCCTTCGTGTAGCGAACACTGGGATGGTCCGTCTCGATATCGTGGATGCTGACGTCGAGCGCTTCATAGACAGTCGGAGCGCCAGTCGCCGCTCGCGCGTCCATCAGATCGCGCGTCACTTCGGTTTGGCCATAGACCATGACCGTCTTGCCGGTGAGCGCCTTGAAATCGATGCGATGCCTCGCGCCGTCAAAGGCGATTTCCGTTCCGTCGTGAATGAGCCCTTCGCGACGCATGCGGGTTCCCGCGGCGGCTTCTTCGATCAGCGCGACGGCCCCTTGCTCGAGCACCCCGGCGCGAATGCGGCCGAGCACATAGTCTTGGGTTTTCTGCTCGAGAACGATCGTGTCGATCCCGGCCAGCGCGAGCAATTGCCCAAGCAGAAGGCCGGATGGGCCGGAGCCGATGATGACGACCTGGGTTCGCATGAGACGCCTCGCGATCAGCCGCAAATGGATTTGAAATCTACGACGCCGTCATCTCAAAGTCAGGCACAACTTGGCGCTGGCCGCCAGCCCATCAGGTTAGCCGATCTCGCGGCCCCGCCTTGCCATCGACCTGGCGCGGGCGCGCAACGCCCTTCGGCGAGAGCGCCATCAGCGTTCGATTTGCAGCGCGATGGCCGCGAGCGGCGGCAGCGTCAACGCGACCGAGGCGGGAAGTCCATGGCTGGGATCGGCCGCCGCCGTGACGCTTCCCATATTGCCCATGCCCGATCCGCCATACGTCTCCGCATCGGTGTTGAGGATCTCGCGCCACCGGCCCTCCGCTGGCACGCCCACGCGGTAACCGTGCCGCGGCACGGGCGTGAAATTGCACGCCACGAGCACCGGCGCCCCGCCGTCAGGGTCCATCCGCAGCCACGCCAGCACGCTCTGCGCCCGGTCGTCGGCAACGACCCAGCGGAATCCGTCGGCGGTGAAGTCGCGAGCGTACAAGGCGCGCTCGCCCCGCAACAGCGCATTGAGGTCGCTGAGCAGGCGTCGCACGCCTGCGTGCATCGGGTCCTCGAGCAGGCGCCACGCCAGCGCGGCGTCGTGGTTCCACTCTTCGGGCTGCCCGAACTCCGTGCCCATGAACACCAGCTTCTTGCCCGGGTGCGTCCACATGAATGCAAGGTAGACTCGCAGGTTGGCGAAGCGCTGCCAGCCGTCGCCCGGCATGCGGCCGAGCAGCGAGCGCTTTCCATACACCACCTCGTCATGCGAGATCGGTAGGATGAAACGCTCGAAGAACGCATAGAGCAACCCGAACGTCAGATCGTCATGTTGGTAGCTGCGATGCACCGGTTCGTGGCTGATGTAGCGCAGTGTATCGTGCATCCAGCCCATGTTCCATTTGTGCGTGAAGCCAAGCCCGCCCGCATCCGCCGCGCGGGTCACCCCTGGCCAAGCCGTCGACTCCTCGGCGATCAGCATCGCCCCTGGAGCCTCCTCGGCGACGACCCGCGAAAGCTCCTGCAGGAAATCGATCGCCTCGAGATTCTCCCGTCCGCCGTAGCGATTCGGGATCCATTCGCCTTCCCGCCGTGAATAATCGCGGTAGAGCATCGAGGCGACCGCATCGACACGCAGCCCGTCGGCATGGAAGCGCCTTAGCCAAAAGACGGCGCTGCCGATCAGGAAGCCGCGCACCTCGTTGCGGCCGAGATTGTAGAGATAGGTGTTCCACTCGGGCTGCACCCCCTCGCGCGGATCGAGATGTTCATAGAGCGCGGTGCCGTCGAACCGCGCGAGCCCGTGCGCATCGTTTGGAAAATGCGCCGGCGCCCAGTCCAGGATCACGCCGATCCCCGCCGCGTGGCAGCGATCGACGAAACCGGCGAAGTCGCCCGGCGACCCGAGTTCGGGCATCGGCACGAACAGGCCGAGCGGCTGATATCCCCAGGAGCCGCCGAACGGATGCAGCATCACCGGCAGGAGCTCGATATGGGTGAAGCCGAGATCGCGCACGTAGGGGACAAGCGTGTCCGCCAGCTCCTGCCACGAGAACGGCCGCCTATCGGGGTGACGTCGCCAGGAGGGCGCATGCACCTCGTAGATCGTGAGCGGCGCGTCGTCCCGCCGGTCGGCGCGCGCGACCTGCCACGACGCGTCCGACCATGCGAACGGCTTGGCGTCGGCGACGATCGAAGCGGTGGCCGGCGGCGGCTCGGCCGCGCGCGCGACCGGATCTGCGCGCTCGGTGAGCCTGCCGTCGGCGCCGAGAATCTCGTACTTGTAAAGCTCGCCCGCGCCGAGGCGCGGAACGAAGATCTCCCACACGCCGCAGCCGTGCCGGAACCGCATCGGATGCCGTCGCCCGTCCCAGCTGTTGAACGCCCCGATCACCGACACCCGGCGCGCGTTCGGTGCCCAGACGGCGAAGCGGACGCCGGGGACGCCTTGGCAGGTCATTGGGCGCGCGCCAAGGCATTCCGCGATCCGACGATGCCGTCCTTCGGCGAGCAGGTAGATATCGAGTTCCCCGAGCAGCGGCGGAAAGGAGTACGGATCCTCCGTCTCCTGGATCACGCCGTCCCAGTCGATGCAGAGCCGGTAGTCCCGCCGCTCGCCGATGTCCGCCTCGAACAGTCCCGCGCGGTTCACGCGCCGGAAGGCGGCGAGCGTCTCCCCCGATCGCGTCAGCGCCGTCACCGCCCGCGCGCCCGGAAGGAGTGCGCGGACCACCCACTGCTTCGCCTTCGCGGTGCGGCCCGAGCAGCGCGAAAGGATCGCCGTGCCGTCCCCTGCGCCAGCGCCTCGATCGCAGCCTCGCTCATCGGCCGCCGATCACGCATCGACCTCGACCTTCTCGCGCCGGCGCGCCAGCAGCCGCTTGACCAGCATCGTCAGGCCCCGCAGCGGAATGCCGATCCAGGCCGGTCGGTTGCCCGCCTCGTAGCCGATCTCGTAGGCCGCCTTCTCGATCAGGAAGAGCTCGATCAGCGCCGTCGCGGACCGGAGATCGGGAACCCATTTGTGCTCGGCCGCTGCTGCCGTCGGTTCGATAGCCCTCGAGGAAACTCGGCCGAAGCCATCGCGACGAAGTGCCCGAGCAGCTCGTCGCGACGGTCCGCCGTCGGCAGACCCGCCGGCGCAGGCTCGCGTGCGATCGTCGCGGCGGCATAGTCGAAGGAGCGCAGCAGCCCGGCCACGTCGCGCAGCGGACTGCCCTTTGCCCGCTCGTTGCGCAAGCGGCTTGGAGGGCTCGCCCTCGAAGTCGATCAGGATCGCATCGTCTCCTGCGACAAGGATCTGACCGAGATGGAAGTCCCCATGGAGGCGCGTCCTGAGCGTCCCGACCCCGGCCTCGGCCAGCTCCTCGATCTTGGCCCCGAGCGGGCGGCGGAGCGCGGCAATTCCTTCGCGCCCTCGTGTTCGGCATCGTCTTGCCAGGCGGTGAAGTTTTCGAGGGTCAGCAACGCCCGATCCACCTCCTCGCCGGCCGCCGTCGCCCAGGCCTTCGTCTCGCCCGCGTCCACCCGCTCGGGCGTGAATTCGGGATCATCGGTTGGGTTTGCGAGCACGGCGTGCATTTCGGCAAGGCGCTTGCCCGATCACCCTGGCGAACGGCTGGTAGGCGGCAATCGCCTCCCGCCCCGCCTCGGCGTCGGTCCCGGTGAGCGCCGGCGCATGGATGCGCGCGCCGGACCCTGTCGAGCGTCCATTGCCAGGCGTCGCCCTGGTTGGGCACGAACCGCTCGGCGATCAGGAGCGTCTGCGGCGTGCCGTCGGCATCCACGCGCACCATCTCGCCGAACAGCGCCGGGCTGTTGGCATAGCCGTGCTCGGTGAGGTACCGGGTCATTTCGGTCTGCGGATGCCGTCCGGCTTGCACCCGCCGGAGGATCTTCAAGACCGCGATGTCGCCGAGGATCAGCGAGGTGTTGGACTGTTCGGCCGAAAGCCGGCGGATCTCCGCGCCTGGCGGCGCGGTCGGAATCTCCTGGCTGGTCGCGAGCCAGCGCAGCTCGCCATCCGGAAGCGTGCTCCACGCGCCCCGTCGCGAGGCTCGCCAAGACCGCTGCCGGCAGCGCATCGACGGCAAAGGCATCGGTGAGAAAACCCATCCGCCGGTGCTGGCGCACGCGCGCCAGCGCCAGTTGTTGCACGATTGCCGGCGGCTTCTCGTCCTCCCAGACGATGCCCGCGGGCACGAAGTAGCGATCCTGCCGGCCCTCCGTCGCGACCCCGATCTCGAAGCAGCACGAAGTCCCTGGCGCGCCCGCGGATGACATCGGCGCGCGCGATCGCGATCGCGCGGGTCTTGCTGTCCTTCGCCGCAAACCAGCGCCGTCGCGCGAGATAGGGGGCGAGAATCTCCTGCTCGATGACGCGCTTCGTCTCGGGCGCCAGCAGCTCGCCGATCTCGTTGCGCATCACCAGCGTTACGAGTTCGGGCAGCGGCTCGGAGGGCTGGCACGCGCCAAGCGGGCATCGCCGTATCCTTCGCCAGGCTGAACCAGTAGAAAGCGTGGTGCGGCAGCGTCAGCAGATAGCTGAGCTGCCCGATCGGCGGGAACACCGAGCCGCTCAGCAGATCGACCGGCGTCCTTCCGGCGAATTGCGCAAGATCGAGCTCCACCGCCTGCGCCGTGCGCGAGAGGTTGGAGACGCAGAGAATCGTCTCGTCCGCACCCTCCGCTTCGAATTCCCTCAGAAAGGCAAGAATCTTTCTGTTTCCGGGATGCAGGATGCGGAGCCGCCCGCGGCCGAAGGCGCGGTGGCGCTGCCTGACTGCAAGCATCCGCCGCGTCCAGTTCAGAAGTGAATGCGGATCCCTGCGCCTGCGCCTCCACGTTGACCGCCTGGTAGCCGTAGATCGCGTCCATGATCGGCGGCAGCACGAGGCGCGCCGGATCGGCGCGCGAGAAGCCGCCGTTGCGATCGAGCGACCATTGCATCGGCGTGCGCACCCCGTCGCGGTCGCCGAGATAGATGTTGTCGCCCATCCCGATTTCGTCGCCGTAATAGATCACCGGCGTGCCCGGCATCGAGAGCAGGAGGCCGTTCATCAGCTCGATCAGCCGCCGGTCGCGCTCGAGCAGCGGCGCAAGGCGGCGGCGGATGCCGAGGTTGAGCCGCGCCCGCCGGTCGGCGGCATAGGTTTCCCAAAGATAATCGCGCTCCGCGTCGGTCACCATCTCGAGCGTCAGCTCGTCGTGGTTGCGCAGGAAGATCGCCCATTGACACGCATCCGGAATCTCCGGCGTCTGGCGCAGGATGTCGGTGATCGGAAAACGGTCCTCCTGAGCGATCGCCATGTACATGCGCGGCATCAGCGGGAAGTGGAACGCCATGTGGCACTCGTCGCCGGCGCCGAAATACTGCTGCACGTCCTCCGGCCACTGGTTGGCCTCGGCGAGCAGCATGCAACCTCGGGCGGCCCGGTCGAGGGCGGCGCGGATGCGCTTGATGACCGCGTGCGTCTCGGGGAGGTTCTCGCAGTCGGTTCCTTCGCGCTCGACCAGGTAAGGAACGGCGTCGAGCCGGAATCCGTCCACGCCAAGATCGAGCCAGAAGCGCATCGCCCCGAGCACCGCCTGGAGCACGCGCGGATTGTCGAAGTTGAGATCCGGCTGGTGCGAATAGAATCGATGCCAGAAATACGCCTCGGCCACAGGATCGAAGGTCCAGTTCGATTTCTCCGTGTCGGTGAAGATGATCCGCGCATCGGCGTAGCCGCGGTCGTTGTCGGCCCAGACATAGAACCTGCGCCACGCTGATCCCGGCTTGGCATGGCGCGCCCGCTGGAACCAGGGGTGCTGGTCGGAGGTGTGGTTGACAACAAGCTCCGTAATCACCCGAAGACCGCGCGCGTGCGCGGCGTCGATGAATCGGCGCATGTCGCTGGATCGTGCCGTATTCGGGATGCACGGCACGGTAGTCGGAGATGTCGTAGCCGTCGTCGCGCCGCGGCGATGGATAGAAGGGCAGAAGCCAGATCGCGGTCGCCCCCAACTCGGCGATGTAGTCGAGCTTCTCGGTCAGCCCGGGCAGGTCGCCGATGCCGTCGTTGTTCGAATCGAAGAACGACTTCACGTGCACCTGATAGATGACCGCATCCTTGTACCAGAGCGGTTCAGCGGCCAACGGCCGGGCGGCGCGGCTGCGCCGGCTCACGGCGACTGCCCGTAGCGGCGCGTGCCCGGGTTGTCGAGCCGCCATATGGCGAAGGGAGGTCGCTTGGGGTCGAGGCGTACGCGCTGGCGCTTGCCGTAAAAGATCAGCGACTGGCACACGCATCAGATCCTCCGCCCCGATCGAGGCATCGTCCGGCAGGCCGAAACGCCAGAGCGGAATCTCGAGTTCCGTTTCGATCGCCCGCTGGGGATCGAGGCTGACGGCGACCAGCAGCGTATTGCGCCCGTCCGGAGTGGTCTTCGCATAGTAAAGCACCGCATCGTCGAAGGCATTGAGGAACTCGAGGCCGCGATGGCTGTGCAACGCCGGGTTGGCGCGGCGGATCTGGTTCAGCCGGCTGATCTCGGCCGTGATATTGCCGGGCCGGTCCCAGTCCCAGACGCGGATCTCGTATTTCTCGGAATCGATGTACTCCTCGCGCCCTCGCAGGGCGCCGGACTCGCAAAGCTCGAAGCCGTTGTACATCCCCCAGAGCCCCGAGAGCGTGCAGGCGAGCGCGGCGCGGATCAGGAACGCCGGCCGCCCGCCGGTCTGGAGAAAGAAGGGATTGATGTCCGGCGTGTTGACGAAGAGATGCGGACGGAAGAAATCCGCCACCGGCTCTTCGGCAAGCTCGGTGAAGTACGAAGTCAGCTCATATTTGGTGTTGCGCCAGGTGAAATACGTGTACGACTGCGAGAATCCGACCTTCGCCAGCCGGTACATCATCGTCGGCCGGGTGAAGGCCTCGGCGAGAAAGATCACGTCCGGGTCGCGCGCGCGGATGTCATCGATCAGCCACTCCCAGAACGGCAGCGGCTTGGTGTGCGGATTGTCGACGCGGAAGATGCGCACCCCCTGCGTCGATCCAGAACCGCACGACGTCGCGCAGCGCCTCCCAGAGCGCCGGCGCCGCGCCCGGCGCATAGAACGCGACGTTGACGATGTCCTCGTATTTCTTCGGCGGGTTCTCCGCATAGCGGATCGTGCCGTCGGGCCGCCATTCGAACCACTCCGGATGCTCGTTGACCCACGGGTGGTCCGGCGCACACTGAATTGCGAAATCGAGCGCGATCTCGAGCCCCTGTTCGGGAGCGGCGACGCAGAGCCGGCGGAAGTCCTCGAGCGTGCCGAGCGCCGGATGGATCGCGTCATGTCCCCCTTCGTCCGAGCCGATCGCATAGGGGCTGCCCGGATCCGCGGGCAGCGCCGTCAGCGCGTTGTTCCGCCCTTTGCGGTGGATCCGGCCGATCGGATGGATCGGCGGGAAATAGAGCACGTCGAAGCCCATCGCCCGGATCGCCGGCAGCCGCCCCATCACATCGACAAAAGTGCCGTGGCGGGCCGGATCGCTAGTCTGGCTGCGCGGGAAGATCTCGTACCAGTTGGCGAAGCCGGCTGCCGGCCGCTCCGCCTCGAGCGGCATCGCCGGCTCGAGCTGCACCAGGAAAGGGCGCGGCGCGTTGGCGCGCATCCGCTCCGCCGTCTCGGGCTTCGTGATCAGTCGCAGCCGCTCTTCCGCCTCAACCGTCTTCAGTGTCGCGCACAGCGCCGCGATCGGCCCATCGGACTTGCCAGCCGCGGCCGCCAGCAGCGCCATCGCCTCGTCGATTTCGAGACCGACGGCCGCCCCGGCCGCCCGCTTCTTTTCGATGTCCTCGAGCAGGCTGGCGAACACGTCGTGCCAGGCCTCGACCGTGAAGAAATAGCGCCCGACGCGCTCTAGCGGGAATGCGGCCGCATAGCGGTCGTTGCCGAGGTCCGCCATCGGCGTCCTCTCCCACCCGTCGGCGTCGGCCGGCCGCCAGAGGAGATCGGCGGCGAGCCTACCGTGCCCGTCGCTAATCAAGTCGGCTTCGATTCGCGCCGTCTCGCCGGCGATGCCCTTCGCCGCGAACCTGCCGCCCTCGACGACCGGCCGGACCGCCTCGATCGCAATCCTCGGCCGAGTCGCGGCGCGCTCGGCCCCGGCCCGGGACACAGGGCGGCGGATCGGCTTCGCCGGCGCGAAACGGAACGCACGAGCCTCGGCGGGCCCCAATTCGAAGGTCCCCCCGGCCGCGATCGGCCCATGGGCAGGCTCGTCCTCCTCGAGCGGAACGAGGGTCCCGCCGGCGCCGCCGATCCCAGGCAGCACGACCTCCGCCGGGAGCACGCTCGCCTCGTCGGCGTTCGGGTTCAGCGCCAGCACGAGCCGAGGCGCCGTCCTGGCGCCGCGCGCGAGCACCGTGACCTCCGCTCCCGGAGCCGAAACGAGCCGCGCCGGCGGCCCGGCGAAGAGTTCGGGCTGCTCGCGCCGGCGCGCGTTGAAATTCGTCACCTCCGCCTCGAAGCCAGCCTCGAACCCGAGCGACATCATCCATAGAGGCGCGTAATGGGCCGCAAGGATGAGCGCCCGCCGCCTCGCGCGCTCCGTCGCCGGGCGCGGTCCGGACGGCGGCTCCGCGAGCGCGATCACCTCGCCGAGCGTTTCGACGTGCGCCGCGTCTTCGTCGATCCACGCCGCGCGAAAATCCCACCAGCAGGATGAGGAGGCCGCGGCATCGAAGCCGCATTGCGCGAGCGCGGCCACCGCCGCCGGCGCCGCTCCGTAGGTGAAGGCTAGGAACAGGGTTTTCGGATACCGACTGCGCACCTCTGCGATCAGCTGCTTCCACGAAGCGGGCGGCGTCTCATGCGCGGCCTCGCAGCAAAAGCCGACGACGCCAGCCTCCAGCCAGGGATCGAGCTCCCCGGCAGGCAGGTCAAGAAGAACGCCGAGCCCGACCGCCGTGGCGTGTCCGATGTCGCCGGGGCGGCCTCCAGCCAGCGAAACGGCATCGAACCCGAGCGCGCGCGCGCGGTCCAGCGATGCGTCAGTCGGCAGCTCGCGCGGACCGATGCGGGCTATGTTTCTATATCGCAACATCGAAACATCATGTCGTCTCAATCGCTCAGCGGAAAACAGCTCCAGACGGCGTTTTGTCCAATCCGTCCAATGGCGACCCCCACTCCCGAGATGGCCCCCCGGGCGGCGCGAGCACGCCGCAATGGCCGCAGGTAATCATGCAAACGATTTGGCGATCTGGCGTTTTTTTTATGAAACTTTCATCGTCCCACACGGGTTATCGCTGAAAGGCCCGGGTCGTAAGGGAGCCGACCGGCTCGTGCGGCGGGCACAAGTTGCGTGGGAGAATAACCGATGCGACCCCTCCTTCCACTCTCCGCGATGGCGATTCTCGCCCTTTCGCTGTCGTCCGCCCTGGCGACGACGGCAAATCCCGCGAAAAAGGAGACGACATCGACAGGAACAGTGCTGGCCAACCAAAATGGCATGACGCTTTATACGTTCACCAAGGACAAGACCGACACATCCGAGTGTATCGGCAAGTGCGCCGTGTTTTGGCCTCCTTTCACTGCCCCTGCGAACGCCAACTCCAACGGGGATTGGACCGTCATCACCCGGCCGAATGGCAATAAGCAATGGGCTTACGACGGCAAGCCGTTGTATACGTTTGTGAATGACAGGAAACGGGCAAGGACGAGGGGAACGGGATTGTTCACTTCGGCGGAACCTGGAAGGTCGCTCATCCAATTGGCCAGGCTGCGGCGCCTCGCCGCTTCCGCCGCTGGTCCGAGAATGTCCGTTGATGCATGATTGCGCTCTTCACTGACTTCGGGTTGCACGGGCCATACACTGGCCAGATGAAAGCGGTGCTGTCCGACAAGGCGCCGGGCGTACCGGTCGTCGACCTCTTCGCCGACGCGCCGGTCGGCAATCCGAAGGCGTCGGCCTATCTGCTTGCGGCCTATGCCGCGTGGTTTCCGGAGCGGACCGTCTTTCTTTGCGTCGTCGACCCCGGCGTTGGCGGAGCGCGGCCGGCGCTCGTTGTCGAAGCCGACGGCAGGCTCTATGTCGGCCCTGGCAACGGACTGTTCGAGCTCGTTCGCCGGCGCGCGCGGCAGACGCGCAGTTTTGAGATCGACTGGCGACCGGAGCGTCTTTCGGCCAGTTTTCATGGGCGCGACCTCTTCGCCCCGGTCGCGGCCATGTTGGCCCGCGGGGACGAGCCGCCCGGCCGGGCCTGCGACGGCGTCGACGATCGCCCGGACTGGCCGGACGACCTCGCCGAAATCGCTTACGTCGATCACTACGGCAATGTCATGACAGGCCTGAGGGCGGCGATGCTGCCGTCCGACGCCAGGCTTTCGACGGCCGGGCGCATGGTGGAGCGGGCGCGGACCTTTGGCGACCGCCCGCCGGGCGAGGCGTTCTGGTACGAGAATTCCAACGGACTTGCCGAAATCGCCGTCAATCAGGGGCGCGCCGACCGCGACCTCGGCCTTTCGATCGGCATGCCTGTCGCGATCGTCTCTTGAACGAAGGAGCGTTCGTCGCCAGTTGATCTGCTGTAAGCCAAGACAAAGGATGCGATGAACCAGCGGCTGGGGAGGGAGATCTTCGATGGCGGAAGCACTCAATCAACACGATCCGGGCGAAATCGGCCGACTGCTCGCGGGCGCCGCGAAAACGATCGCGAACGCGAAGAATTGCTGGCTCGCGGCGGGCTCGGACTCCGATGGTCCCACCCTTCGCCCGATGGGCCGGCTGCCGCCGGAGCCGGGCGATGACGAGTGGCTGATGCGCTTCATCACCGACGGCCGCTCGCACAAGGCGTCCGCCATACGCCATGGCGGCAAGGTCGGCGTCACATTTCAGGTCGATGGCGAAGACGCTTTCGTCGCCTTGACCGGCGGGGCGACGTTGCGCGAGAGCGAGGCCGAAGTCCGCCGGCTGTGGAAAGACGCCTATAACCCGTTCTTCCCCACCGAGACGGACCGCGCGAACGCTGCTTTCCTCGAGGTCGTAGCCGAGCGGATGGAGCTTTGGATTCGCGGCGTCACGCCGGAGCCGTTCGCATTGAAGACGACGACGCTCGAGCGCGACGCCGCGGGCGCCTGGCGGCTGATGGGCGACGCGGAATGATCCCGGCAATGATGAATGCGTTGCCCCTAGCGATAAGCGCCGGCGTTCTGTTTCTCGTCGCGGTCCCAGCGGCGCAGGCTGGCGGACGCGTTCTGACGGCGATGGACACCGTCACCATCAAGGTCCTCGATGAGCCGGATCTGAGCGCCACGACGCGCGTGGAGCCCGACGGCACGATCAATTTTCCGTATATCGGCCGGATCAGGGCCGCGGGGCTGACGGAAGACCAACTGGAGCGTGCAATCGAGAGGGGATTGGTCGAGCGTAAAATCCTCGCCGATCCCTGAAGCGATAGACGGTCTGCGTGAAGGTGCTGGCTAAACCATGATGCGAGCCGGACCGTCCGACGATCCCCACGTGGTTCGGAAAAACTGCGTGGCGATTCTGTTATCTGAATGCGCGGAACGACGGGCTTGGCTCGACGCTTTGCCGGTTCGCGCCCAGGTTGCAAGCAGGCCGGCGCCTTTGCGCCATTTCCCGTTCCGGCGCTTTTTCGCTCTACGCTCCTTTATTCGTCTTGGGTTGTATCGCAACCAATTGGAATTAATCTCTTTTCTGGCTGAAACCAACGTGACGGGCGCGCGGTTCGCCCTGTTTTCCGCGCGAAAACAGGCAAGAGCAGGGAAAGACCGCCGATCCGCGCCCCCGTCCGGCCCGCCGGATGCCTCCGCCGACAGCTCGCCGGCAGCCGCTCCAGGCGCAGGGGCTGGTCCCGATGAATGGCCGCCATCGCAAAATTTCCCGGCGGCGCCTGATGAACTTGGAGTTCGCCTGCTCGATCGAGTGGGTCACCGTCGGCTTGACCGCGTCGCGAGATCCGCCAGTCGGTGGCGCGAGGCGCAGGCGGTCCGTGATCCGGCGGAACGTCCTCGGCGTACTTCAGGCTGTCGCTTTGTTGTGAAAGGGAGTCGCTAGCGCTTTCTCGATTTCGGAGACGGGACCGATATCAAGGTCAGGGAATCCGGCTTGCGGCTTGTCGATGGTCTCAGATGATGGTCGAGAACCTGCAACAGCGGGCCCTTCCCGGACCGACCACGACACCCCATATAGACTTCCCATTGTCTGTGGGGATCAGTCCCCTGAGGAATTTTGATGATCATGCCATGTAACTCCGATCGGGCCTGGGTCCGGCCCGAAGCGCGGCTCCTGCGCAACGACCTTTGCGCTCAGCTGGCGCCGCTCAACCGCTACGGCCTTGCCGGATTCAGTTCGGCCCTGGTCGACGGCCTTCGCGCCCTGTTCGGCGCGCGCCGGGCGCGCGCCTCCGCGGACTGCTGCGCTCATTGCTGAGCCAACGGTCGATAAGGGGATTCACGCGCCCCGTGTCGGCGCGCGGTCGAGCGCCGAAATCGACAGGAAGCCGCCGATCCAGGAGCCGAGCGCGGCGAACAAAACATAAGCCCAGTTCGAAGTGTAGCTGATCACGGCGAAGGCCGACAGGAGATACCAGACGCTGCTCCAAGACGCGGCCGCGTATCGCCGGCGGGCGGCGACCGAGGCGGTGAAGAACACGTAGACCGCGTCGGTGGCGGCGGTCGAAAGGACGACCCCCGCCGCAATCACGGGGTCGATGGTCGGCAAAATCATGATTCCCCCTGGTCCGCTCTATGCCGCGAAGCCGGCGCGCCAAGCGTGAAGCGCGTCTTCCGGTGCGCGAAAAACTCCACAGCCTGCCGCGCAAGGTCCATAATGCGCGCGCAAATCATAAGCGGTGAAGGAGGAAGCGATGAAATTTCGGCCGTTGCACGACCGCGTATTGGTCAGACGCGTCGAAGCCGAAGAAAAGACCAAAGGCGGCATCATTATTCCCGACACCGCTAAGGAAAAGCCTCAGGAAGGCGAAGTGATTGCGGTCGGGCCTGGGGCTCGCGACGAGAGCGGCAAGCTTATTCCGATCGACCTGAAGGCGGGCGACCGCATTCTGTTCGGCAAATGGTCCGGCACGGAAATCAGGATCGAAGGGGAAGAGCTGCTCATCATGAAGGAAAGCGACGTCATGGGCGTCGTTGAGGGCTCCGCCGCGGCGCGCAAGAAGAAATGACGCGGGTCAGGACGACTTCAACCCTGCAATTATGGAGAAGACGCAAATGGCTGCCAAGGAAGTCAAATTTTCGCAGGATGCGCGCGAGCGGATGCTGCGCGGCGTCGATATTCTCGCCAACGCGGTGAAAGTGACGCTGGGTCCCAAGGGCCGCAACGTCGTCCTCGAGAAATCCTGGGGAGCGCCGCGCATCAGCAAGGATGGCGTCACCGTCGCCAAGGAGATCGAGCTCGCCGACAAGTTCGAGAACATGGGCGCGCAGATGGTGCGCGAGGTCGCCACCAAGCAGAGCAGCATTGCAGGCGACGGCACCACGACCGCGACCGTCATCGCCCAGGCGATCGTCAAGGAGGGCTTGAAGGCGGTCGCCGCCGGGGCCAATCCGATGGACGTCAAGCGCGGCGTCGACGCCGCCGTCGAGGCGATCTCGGCCGATCTCAGCAAGCATAGTCGCAAGGTCACCAAGTCCGACGAGATCGCGCAGGTCGGCACGATCTCCGCCAACGGCGACAAGACGATCGGCGCGATCATCGCGCAAGCGATGGACAAAGTCGGCAAGGAGGGCGTCATCACGGTCGAGGAGGCGAAGAGCCTCGAGACCGAGCTCGACGTCGTCGAGGGCATGGAGTTCGACCGCGGCTATCTATCGCCCTATTTCATCACCAACGCGGAAAAGATGATCGCCGAACTCGAGGACGTCCATATCCTCATCCACGAAAAGAAGCTTTCCTCGCTGCAGCCTCTGTTGCCGCTGCTCGAGGCGGTCGTACAGACAGGCAAGCCGCTGCTGATTATCGCCGAGGACATCGAGGGCGAGGCGCTGGCGACGCTGGTGGTCAACAAGCTGCGCGGCGGCCTCAAGGTCGCGGCGGTCAAGGCGCCCGGCTTCGGCGACCGGCGCAAGGCGATGCTCGAGGACATCGCCATCCTCACCGGCGGCACGATGATCGCCGAGGACCTCGGCATCAAGCTCGAGAACGTCACGCTCGACATGCTCGGCAAGGCGAAGCGAGTCCGGATCGAGAAGGAGAACACCACGATCGTCAACGGCGCCGGTCAGAAAAAGGACATCGAGGCGCGCATCGCCCAGATCAAGGCGCAGATCGAGGAGACGACCTCCGACTACGACAAGGAGAAGCTGCAGGAGCGTCTCGCCAAGCTCGCCGGAGGGGTCGCGGTAATCCGCGTCGGCGGCGCGACCGAGGTCGAGGTCAAGGAGAAGAAGGACCGCGTCGACGATGCGCTGCACGCGACCCGCGCCGCGGTCGAGGAAGGCATTTTGCCGGGCGGCGGGGTTCCGCTCCTGCGTGCGGGCAAGGCGCTTACGAACATCAAGCACGAGAACGACGATCAGCGAACGGGCGTCGAAATCGTCCGTAAGGCTGTCCAGTGGCCGGCGCGCTACATCGTCGACAATGCCGGCGTCGACGCTTCAATCGTGGTCGGCAAGCTGGTCGAGCACAAGGACTACGCCTTCGGCTACGACGCCCAGACCGGCGAATATGGCGACATGTTCAAGCTCGGCATCATCGACCCGACCAAGGTGGTGCGCACGGCCTTGCAGGACGCGGCCTCCGTCGCGGGCCTCCTGATCATGACCGAGGCGATGATCGCGGAGAAACCCAAGAAGGAGACGCCCGCCCCGGCGATGCCGCCGGGCGGGATGGATTATTGATTTGAAGCGCCAGGGCGCCCAATGGGCGCCCTGGCTTCTCAAGCAGGCGGCGGCTGAGGCGGATGTTCGGTCGCGCGTCCCGGGCATCCGGCGCTTCGCCGCCCTCAGCGCAGCCGCCAAAGGTTCGCGACTGCTGGGGACCATCGCCGCTCCTGCGGATCTTGCCGCGCTCGGGCCGTTGGCGGTCGATAGGCGATCCGGCTGTGGCTGGCGCAATAGGAGTGGCCCTTCGCCGCTTTGAGCCCGCAATAAGCGAAATCACGGCTCATCGGGTCGCCTAGCGGCCATCGGCAGATGAGCTCGCGAATTTCGTCGAACCCGACCCGTCGCATCTCCTCGACTTCGGCCTCGGCACAAGACCACCCGGCGTCCCTCTTCTCCGCCGGCTTGACCCGGGGATCACGAGAGCGGCCGGGGGCGGAGCTCTGCTTGCCGGGGGCGGGCTTGGGGTGGGGAACAGGCGCCAATTGCACTCGTTGCATAACCGCCTGCGTCCGGCCGGGCGCAGAGGCGCGCCCGTCGCCGTTGAGCTTAATCCCGATTCGATTCGCCTTGCCGATCACGGCGTTGCGGGACGTCGCGCCAAGCAAAGCGGCGATCACGCTCGCGCTTCTTCCCTCGAGCGCCAGCCTTTTGAGACCCTCGATCGCCTCGGCCGTCCACATCATTTGCTTGCCCCCATGGCTCCCGCCTCGGCGCTTAGAGCCGCAAGACGGTCTTAACACCAGCTATTCCATTCGCAGACGATCCTAGGACGGCGACGCCTCAGGAACTCGTCCGTCCATAACGGAAAAATCAAGTTATTTCAGGGTAGTATACAGGTACAGCGGCAAAGCAACCGCGTATTTCGAACTGTCCGGCGCAGGTCGCGTATACGGTATGTTTGCGGCGGGACACGAATGCGAGTATTTGGAATTTGGAACCGATGGGAGACCGTCATGCCGGCGGTTCGGAACAGGCGATGTCCGTGAGAACGCCGCCATACACGTCGTACCGGACGTTCAAAACGTTCATCCAGGATCTTGGGGAGCACGGTGTTCCCTCACGCATCGACCGCAGCGTGTTGACGCGCTTTTCAGGCGTGGTCGGCACTCAGCTGATCCACGCGCTTCGGTTCCTCGGCCTGATTGAAGACAATGGACAGCCGTCCCAGCGCCTCAGGGAGCTGGTCAACGCGCATGGCGCAGGGCATTGGTCCGAGAAGCTCCTTGAACTCCTTCGGCAGGAATACGCGCCGATGTTCACGATCGACCTGGAGACTGCTACGCCTTCACATTTCAATGGAACGTTCCGGAAGGCCTTCCCGGCTGCCGAAGCGGTCGTCCAGAAATGCGTGACATTCTTTCTCTATGCCGCGAATGATGCGGGCGTAAGAATAAGCGGCCGCGTCCTGAAGGGACGGAAGCCTCGGTCTCTAACGACGCCGCGCAAGAAATATGCGCCCGCGCACGCGCAGGCGCACACAGCGGACGTCGGAGAAGGACCAACACAATCTCAGCCGGTCATGTCTCGGATCGAAGGCAAGAAACCGTCAGAGGTCCTTCTCATGCACCTCGATCCCAACGAGATGGACGATGAACAGCAAGCTGCTGTCTGGACCATGTTGAAGTACTTCAAGTCACGGGGGCTGTGACCGTGGGGGCGAATGGCGGCTGGCGAGGCCACGCCGTCGTCCAGCACGGATACGAGACGCTAGTCATCGCGGCACGCGCTGGAGAGCGTCGGGCGTTAGATGGGCGCGGGTTGGATAGCCGTCGACCGCCATATGGAGGTCGGCTTCGGCCAACAGGGAACGCAGCACGTGAACGACGCCGTCGGTCCCGCCCAGGGCCAGTCCGTAGGCATAGGGCGCGCCGACTCCGACGGCGGTCGCCCCCATCGCCAGGGCCTTGATGATGTGGGCGCCGCTGCGCACGCCGGAGTCGAACAGCACCGGAACAGAGCCGGCGGCTTTCACCACTGCCGGCAGCATGTCGAGCGCGGGAATGCCGCCGTTCGCTTGTCGGCCGCCATGATTTGAACAGTAGACGCCGTCGACGCCCCCGTCGATCGCGCGCCGCGCGTCGTCCGGATGGCAGACGCCTTTCACGATCAGCGGAAGCTCGGTCAGCGACCGCAGCCACGGCAGGTCGTCCCAGGTCAGGGGATTGCCGAAGATCGTCAACACTTGCATCACCGCCGCGCGCAGGTCCTGTTGCGGCGGCTTTCCGAGCAACTGGACAAAGCGGGGGTCGGAAAAATAATTGGCGAGGCAATGGCCGCGCAATTGCGGGAAGTTGGCGGTCGCCAGATCGCGGGGACGCCAGCCGGTCACCCATGTATCGAGCGTCACCACAATCGCCTTGAAACCGGCTTGCTCGGCCCGTCGCACCAGGCTCGCCGCCAGCTCGCGATCGGTCGGGGTGTAGAGCTGGAAGAACCCGGGCGTCGCCTTGAACTCGGCGGCGACCGTCTCGAGCGGATCGACTGACAGGGTCGAGGCGACCATCGGCACGCCGGTCAGCGCTGCGGCGCGGGCGGTCGCGAGATCGCCATGGCCGTCCTGAGCGCACAGTCCGATTACGCCGATCGAACTCATGAACAACGGCGACGGCAGTTTCATGCCGAAAAGCTCGACCGACATGTCGCGCTGCCTGGCGCCGACGAACATCCGCGGCGGCAGCCCCCATCCGTCGAACGCGGCGACGTTGGCGTTCTGGGTGCGCTCGTCGCCGCAGCCGCCGGCCACGTAGGACACGAGGCTCGCCGGCATCGCCGCATGCGCCCTCATCTCCAACTCGTCAAAATGCATCGGGAACTGGGGCAGGCGGCCGCTCAGACCGGCAAGGTAGATCTCGTTCTGGTAGGCTCCGAAGTCGGGCATCAACGCCTCCCTCGCTGCTTCGGGCAACTCGCCTTGCGCGATCGGACCAATACGGATCGCGCCCCGCCCGGCGCCTTCGATCTTGGTCGGGCTCGGCGATCTGCCGGAGCATCGGCGAGGCGTCGCGGGACGTCAACATTCATCCCGAGGATCCGGAAAGCCTTCCGCAGAAGCTGGTCGCCCGGCCTAGGCGCCGCCGTCGCCCGGCCTGTGAAGAGCCGGACAAAATGGACAGGAACGACCAACCTTCCCGACGCTCGCGCCGCTTGCGCGCCGCCTCTCGCCAGGAGGAAGGGTCCGTCAGAAGCGCCATCGACTCCGATACTGGCGGAGACTGTACTGCTCGGTGATCTCAGCGACGATTCTTGCGCCGTCAAGTGAACCGGCGACGAAGGGCGCGTTGACAAGCGAGCCTTGAGCCGCCCTGAGGGCGCCGTTCACATCGTCGATGGTGAGGACGCGCTTCTTAACGAGGAGGTCCAGAATCGCGATTGCAATGGCGCCGCCAGCCAGGGCAATTCCGGACGGATAAGAATTCTGTTGGACGCATTGGACACAACGCAAACCATGACCTCTGGCGGACATTTTTCCCTGGACCTGCCGAAGAAGAGGGCGATCGGCGAGCCAAAGCGGCAGCGCTTGCTTGCCGCCGCGGTCCCTTCTGATCTCAACAGTCAGCGAAATAGAGACCGCGGAGGAACGGAACGTTAAATTCTTGCCGGAACGAAGCTTGACAAAACGAGTCGGACAATCGCGCAGACGCAGCGCTTAAAATTCAAGCGGCTGCCACAAGGTCAACGACGCGTTGGATGGCGGCATCGGCGCGGTGATAGGCGGCTTCGAGCCGGCTGTTGGGACGGTGCTGCGGGTCTGGCTGGTGATGGAAGCGGCTGTTGGCGAGCGGCCCGCAGAGGCGCTTGTGGAAGAACAGGAAGAGCAGGGCCACCTGGATGCCTTTTTGCGTGAGGCGGTAGGCGTAGCGTGAGCCGTCGCGCTCGATGAGGCCATGCCCTTTGAGCTTGCGCAGGTCATAGCGCAGCTGGTTGAGGCCGTATGTCTTCTCTGAGAGATCAAAAGTGGTGAGGACGGCGTGGTGGATTTGGCGGGCCGTCCAGCCACCGACCTGAGGGCCGCCGTGGAGGAGAACCTCGAACAAGCGCACGACGCGCGCCTCATGGATCTTGAGGCCGGGATAGCGGACGGCGCCGACGGTGATCGGGCGGGCAAGGCGCTGGAGGAGGGGAAAGTCGACGTGGCTGTTGAGCCATTCCGCCTGGAAGCCGGCGAAGCGGTCGGTGATCGCCTGGAAGGTTGTGCGTACGGCGTCGAGATGGTCGAGCCCCTTCCTCAGGCCGAAGTCGTTGAGGTTGTTTGAGACCAGCTCGTTGCGCAGGAATGTCGAGAACTTCTCGTACTGCTTCAGGAAGGCGCTCTTGAAGTAGGCGCGGAAGGCATGATGGCCGTGCTCGATCTGGTCGATGACCGTGGCCAGCTTGCCGCGCATGCGGCGATTGAGCCGCGTGCCGAAGATCGCAGCGATCTTGTCGGCGCCGAGCCGCCACAGGCCGAGCTCGCAGCTGCGCTCGAACAGCTTATGGATGGGAAAGTGGCGCTTGAAGATGAAGTTGCGGCAATACTCGATCTGCGAGATGGCGTAGAGGCGTGACAGATTGAGCCGGGCGCGCTCCTTCTTCGAGAACTTTGGTCCGAGGATCAGCGTCCAGTAGTCGAGCCGCCGGCGGATGATGTCCGGGCTCAGCCGATCGGCCGCCGCCTGCAGCGCCGCCGGATCGGCAATGGCAAGGAAGGCGTTGTCATGCTTGCGGAAGCCGATCCCGGCCCGCTTCAGCTCTTGCTCGATGAAGCTGTGACCGTTCAGGTAATAGGTGGTCTGGAACGGGAAGAACGAGGCCACCCGCAGAACCATCGGCCCGAGCACCTCGTCGCGGATGTAGAAGTAGTAGTGCGTGAAGCGGCTGCGCTGATGCGCGAGGATGCGGTAATGCGGGTCCTTGCTCGGATATTTCGGCAGGCTGACGCGGTAGGTCGGCCCTTGCTCCATGCTCTTGAAGATGAAGTAGACGCCGTAGGCATTGCGCTTCGCCATGCGGCGCAGCCAGGGCAGGACGTGGTCCTCCTTGCGCACTCCCTTCTCGGCCCACTCGATTGAGATCGAATGATTGCGCGCATAGGCTTCCACCCAATTCTGGTAATCGGCCGTCCGCTGGCTCAGCGCCTCCTTGCTGACCTCCGCCACCCCGACGATCTCACGGAAGAAGTGGACGACCAGCTCGGGCCGCGACAGCGCCGTCAGATAGCCGTGAATGACAATCCGATCGAAGCAGTGATAGACGAAGACCAGGAACTCGCCGAACAGCTTGGTGAAGACGTCCATGGCTTCGCCCCCGCAACGGTCGATCCAAACCAGATCGGGCAAAGCTATGCGCAACCGTCCTCGGCTTCGACTCGCCGGCGAGATTCGCTCCATCCAGCGACGGGCCGCCGCTCATGACGGGCGCGTCGTCGCCGTCGACCAGCTTGTCCTGTTCTCGACCGAAACAGGCGATGCTTGGCTCCTCGACCCCTCCGATCACCTCGCCGCCCGCCTCGCCCCCGACGGCGATCCGGAATCCATCGCCTTTGACGAAACCGACACCAGCTTCCAAATCGCCTGGACCGGCAACTATCGCCTCGACGGACCGGCCTTGGTCTACACCGATCGCCACAGCCGCCGCGTATCGACCATCCTCGGCTATCCGACGCACCTCCTTGCCGCCGCTGAGCGGCGCTGAAATTTCAAATATGTTTGGTTAGGATTACGACGCCGCGATCAAGGCGGTTGCCTCAGGACTCACGAGTTCGCGAGACCGGCGCCCGTCGAGCCACCCTTCTCTCATCCCCGCCTTCGGGGGTTGATAGGCCATTCGGCAATGGCCGGGGCAATAGGAGCGGCCATGAGCCGGCTGGAGCCCGCAATAGACGAAATCCTCGCTCAACGGATCGCCGAGCGGCCATCTGCAATTGACCTCGCGGATCTCCTCGAACCCCACTCTCAGCATCTCGCCGACTTCAGCCTCGGCAAAAATCCATTGCGGCTTCCGCGGTTCACGGGGCGAGGCCGGGACGAGCGCCCGCCTGCTAGAGATCGACCTCGAGCCGGGCTCGCTGGACGCGGGCTTCGAGCGAGGAATCCGCGGCAATCGCGGCCGGTCCGCGCTTGCCGTCCTGTCGGCGGATGAGCCGACTCCGCCGCCGTTGAGCTTGATCCCGACACGGTTCGCCTTGCCGATCACAGCGCTGCGCGACGGCGCGCCGAGCACCTCGGCGATCGCCCTCGCGCTTCTTCCCTCCAGCGCCAGCCTTTTCAGAATCTCGATCGCGTCCTCTGTCCAAAACATGTCCGCGCCCCACTGTTTGCCCCGCGGTTCAGAACAGGCCGATCGGATACGGCTGCCAGACCCCGCATTTCGATGCCGATCGCCTAATGCTCACGAGCGCGGTTGAGAGCTTGCGACGGTCGCGTCGCCAAGCCACGATGCCCCGATCATCGAGCTGTCGTCATACCTGCTTGCATCCTTAGGTTGTGCATTATAGTTAATACAACCTTTAATTACGGCGCTGCAACGGCTGAATTGTGACAATTTGTGACAACCCAGCCACTCCCAGCCGTCGCGTCGCGATTGGGCCGGAGCAGAGCGCCCAACGATCTGTCGATGCATTCGCAAGGTGAAAATCCGCGCGCCGGGAGCGCGCGGGGCCGACAACTGGACAAAAGAACAAGCGGCTGCCATCGTCCAGCAAAGCAATCGCCTCGGGGAGAATCCGCATGACCACTGTCGCCAATCCCAGCCCCGTCGCGCGCGCGGAAGTTCCCAACGACCTCGCGGCCCTTTGGCTGCCGTTCACTCCGAACCGCGCTTTCAAAAAGCGTCCGCGCCTCATCGCGCGCTCGAAGGACATGCATTATTACACGCCCGAGGGGCGCGAGATCCTCGACGCCACCGCGGCGCTCTGGTGTTGCAACGCCGGCCACAACCGTGCCCCGATCGTCGCCGCCATTCAGCGGCAGGCGGGCGAGCTCGATTTCTCTCCCAACTTTCAGTTCTCCCATCCGGCGGCGTTCGCGCTCTCCTCGCGAATCGCCGAACTCGCTCCCGCCGACCTCGATCACGTCTTCTTCACCAACTCCGGATCGGAAGCCGCCGACACGGCGCTCAAGATCGCCATTGCCTATCACAACGTTCGGGGCCAGGGCTCGCGCCAGCGCCTGATCGGCCGCGAGCGCGGCTATCACGGCGTCGGTTTCGGCGGCATTTCCGTCGGCGGCATGGTCAATAACCGCAAGTTCTTCGGCTCGCTCATTGCAGGCGTCGACCATCTGCCCGCGACTTATAGCCGCGAGCATCAGGCGTTCACCAAGGGCGAGCCGGAGTGGGGCGGCCATCTCGCCGACGCGCTCGAGGGAATCGTCGGGCTGCACGACGCCTCGACCATCGCCGCGGTCATCGTCGAGCCGATGGCCGGCTCGACCGGCGTCTTGCCCGCGCCGAAGGGCTATCTGCAACGCCTGCGCGAGATCTGCGACAAATACGGCATCCTGCTCATCTTCGACGAGGTCATCACCGGCTTCGGCCGCCTCGGCGCTCCCTTCGCCGCCGAGCGCTACGGCGTCGTTCCCGACATGATCACCTTCGCCAAAGGCGTGACCTCGGGCACGGTGCCGATGGGCGGCGTCATCGTGCGCAAGGGCATCTACGACGCCTTCATGCACGGGCCCGAGCATGCGATCGAGCTCTTCCATGGCTACACCTATTCGGGCCACCCGCTCGCCTGCGCTGCCGGTCTCGCGACGCTCGATGTCTATCGGGACGAGCGGCTGTTCGAGCGGGCCAAGACGCTCGAGCCGAAGTGGGATGATGCGATCATGAGCCTCAAGGGCCTGCCGAACGTGGTCGACATCCGCTGCGTTGGCCTGACCGGCGCGATCGACCTCGCGTCGATCCCCGGCAGCCCGACGCTGCGCGGCTACCGCCTGCTCGAGCACTCGTTCCATGACAAGAACATCATGGTGCGCATCTCGGGCGACACGATCGAACTCACTCCGCCGCTCATCATCAGCGAGAACCAGATCGACGAGATCATGGAGAAGGTCGCGGCGTCGATCCGGGCGGTGGCGTAGAGGGCCGCCGCGTTGCGCGAGGGAGCAGCCAAACCCCTTGCGAGGTGGGCGCCCCGTATCTCGGCGCCGGCCGAGTCATCGGAGGCGACAATTCGAGCATGGGCCTCATTCCCAATCGGGCAAGCCGTCTGTATGAATCTATGCGGGTTTCCTCCGCGGGAGGCCGCGAACATGGGCGTTGCCCGAGAGGTCGCTTGAAACAGCTACGAGTGGGAGAGGGAAGATGAGCTCGAAATTCCTGCAATCCGTGATCGTCGGCGCATCGCTGGTCGCCGCGCTCGCCGCCGCGCCTGCGGCTTTCGCCAAGGAGTGGAAGACCGTCGTCATCGGCATGGAAGGCGCCTACGATCCGTGGAACCTCACCGACTCGAGCGGCAAGATCGTCGGGTTCGAGGTCGACCTCGCCAACGACCTGTGCAAGCGCGCAGGCTTCGAGTGCAAGATCATCGCCCAGGACTGGGACGGGATGATCCCCGGCCTCAAGGCGGGCAAGTTCGACGTCATCATGGACGGCATGTCGATCACCGACGAACGCAAGAAGGAGATCGACTTCTCGAACCCCTACGCCGCGTCTCCGGCCGCCTTCATGGCGCCCAAGGACAGCCCGCTCGCCAAGCTGTCCGATTCCGGCAAGGTCTTCAATATCAACAAAGACCCGGCCGCCGGCGAGGCCGCGATCAAGCAGGTCCAGGCGGCGTTGAAGGGCAAGACCGTCGGCGTTCAGGTCTCGACGACCCACGCGAATTTCGCCGACAAGTATTTGAAGAGCGTCGCCACGGTCAAAGAGTACAAGACGACCGACGATCGCGACCTCGACCTCAAGTCCGGCCGCATCGACGCGGTGCTCGACGACTATCCGACGGTTGCGGCGGCGGTCGCCAAGCTCGACGCCAAGGACTTCGCCATCGTCGGCCCCGAGTTCACCGGCGGCCCCTTCGGCGTCGGCGAGGGGATGGGAATTCGCAAGTCGGACGCCGATCTCACGGCCAAGTTCAACAAGGCGCTCGCGGCGGCCTTCGCCGACGGTTCGGTCAAAAAATGCAGCATGAAGTGGTTCAAGATCGACACGACACCCTGAGAGTCGAGCATCGCCGCTCCGGCCCGATGCCCGGAGCGGCGCGATCGTATCGGGCGGGGCTTAGGTGGGCGCCTTCGGCATATTCGGCTTCGGCCCGGGCGGGTGGGGCCTAGCCCTCCTCCAGGGCGCGGCGATGACGCTGCTCGTCTCCGCCTGCGGCCTCTTGATCGGCGCTGCAATCGGTGGCCTCGTCGCGTGGGCGCGGCTGTCGGGCAACAGGCTCGCCGGCGCGGCGGGCGAAGCCTATGCCGCGCTCTTTCGCGGCCTGCCGGAACTGCTGATTGTCTATTTGGTCTATTTCGGGTCGTCGACGCTGCTGACCGGCGCCGCCAACCTCGTGGGTTATCAAGGCTTCGTCGGGGTCCCCTCGTTCCTCGCCGGCGCGCTCGCAGTCGGCGTCATTTCCGGTTCGTACCAGGCGGAAGTGTTTCGCGCCGCCTATCTTGCCATCGTGCGCGGCGAACTGGAGGCGGCGGTCAGCGTCGGCATGGGCTGGCTGCTCATGTTCCGGCGCATCATCGCGCCGCAGGTGCTTCGCTTCGCCCTGCCGGGCCTCGGCAATCTGTGGCAAGTGGCGCTGAAGGATTCTTCGCTGATCTCGGTCACCGGGCTCTCGGAACTCATGCGTGTGAGCCAGGTCGGCGCGGCGTCGACCCACAAGCCGTTCGCCTTCTATCTCGGCGGGATGGCGCTCTATCTTGCGATGACGCTCGTCTCGACCCGCCTGTTCGATGCGGCGGAAGCGCGAGCGACCCGCGGCATGCGCCGCGCTGCGGGGTAGCGCGATGGACTGGAGCTTCATCGGCGCGACCTTCGTCAAGCTGCTCGCCGCACTGCCGCTGACCCTCGAAGTCTGGGCGTTGTCGGTGATCCTCGGCGCGATCATCGCCGCGGGCGTGACGTGGATGCGCATCAGCGACTCGACGCCGCTCAAGGCGCTCGCGCGCGGCTATGTCGCGGTCTTCCGCGGCACGCCGCTCCTGATCCAGCTCTTCATCGTCTACTACGGCCTCGCGTCGCTTCCGGCCGTGCGCGCCAGCGTCTTCTGGCTCTTTTTGCGCAGCGCGTTCAACTGCGCGGTGCTGTCGCTGGCGCTCTGCACCGCAGCCTATCAGTCCGAAATCTTCCGCGGCGCGCTGCTCGCCGTGCCGCACGGACAGGTCGAGGCGGCGCGCGCCTGCGGCATGTCGAGGCTGGTCCTGTTCCGGCGCATCATCTTTCCGATCGCGTTGCGCCACGCTCTTCCAGCCTATTCGACCGAGATGATCTCGATGGTGAAGGCGACCGCGCTCGTTTCGCTCATTACCCTTTGGGACGTGTTGAGCGTGGCCCTCAAAATCCGCAACGACACGCTGGTCACCTACCTGCCGCTTCTTCTGGCCGGAGCGATCTACTTCGTCGTCAATTACGCCATCGGCGCCGCTTTCCTGGGGCTCGAGCGGCGCCTCTCGCCGCACCTGCGCGCCCGTCCGAGCTAGGGGAATGTCATTGCGAGGAGCGAAGCGACGAAGCAAACCAGGGGATCGAAGGGCAGTGAATGCGGCCCCTGGATCGCTTCGCTGCGCTCCTCGCAATGACGGCAATGGATCATCTCAGGCGCCCGTCGCCTTCAGGTAAGGGAGAGCGAGCATGCCCACCGAGACGCCCGCCCTCGAAGTCGCCGGAATGCGCAAGCGCTTTGGCCGGCTCGAAGTGCTGAAGGGCATATCGGTGACCGCCGCCGACGGCGACGTAATCTCGATCCTCGGCTCCTCCGGTTCGGGCAAGAGCACCTTCCTGCGCTGCATTAATCTGCTCGAGACGCCCGACGAGGGCGTGGTGACCGTCGCCGGCGAAGTCATCAAGATGCGCCGGCGCGGCGACGGGCAGGCCGAGCCCGCCGACCGGCGTCAGGTCGATCGGATCCGCTCCGAACTCGGCATGGTGTTCCAAAGCTTCAACCTGTGGTCGCACCTGACGGTGCTCGAGAACCTTATTGAGGCGCCGGTGCACGTGCAGAAGCGACCGCGCGCCGAATGTGTCGAGGAGGCGAAAGCGCTGCTCGCCAAGGTCGGCATCGCCGACAAGTGGAATTATTATCCCGCCCATCTCTCCGGCGGCCAGCAGCAGCGCGCCGCGATCGCGCGTGCGCTCGCCATGCGGCCGAAAGTGATGCTGTTCGACGAGCCGACCTCGGCGCTCGACCCCGAACTCGTCGGCGAAGTCTTGCGCGTCATGCGCGCGCTCGCCGAAGAGGGGCGCACGATGCTGGTCGTCACCCACGAGATGGGATTCGCCAGAGACGTCTCGACCCGGGTGATGTTTTTGCATCAGGGGCTGGTCGAGGCGGAAGGCGAGCCGGAGGCGCTGTTTTCCGGCGCGACGTCGGAGCGGTTCCGGCAGTTCATCTCCAAGGAGCGGGGGTAGGGCGGCCCTTTGAAGCCCGTTTCCGAGTGACCATCGACGATTTGCCGATTATCGTCGCCCGCGATCGACCGGAAGCCGCCATGCCTCGTCTGTTCACTGGACTGGAATTGCCGGAAAACGTGGTCGGCGAGATCGCGCTGGCGCGCGGCGGGGTGGTCGGCGCGCGCTGGCTCGAGCCGAAGGATTATCACGTCACGCTGCGTTTCGTCGGCGACATCGATGCGCGAACTGCGCACGAGATCGCCGAGACGCTCGGCGAAATCCGCCGCCCCGCCGCACCGGTCCGCTTCGATGGGCTCGGCTGGTTCGGCGGCGACAAGCCGCGTCAACTCGTCGCCCGGATCAAGACGGAGCCGGCCCTGATGGAGCTGCAGGCCGAGCAGGAGCGCCGCCTGAGGCGGCTCGGCCTTCCGCCCGAAACGCGCAAGTTCCTGCCGCATGTGACGCTCGCCCGCCTGCGGCGCGTCGGCCCCGGCGCGGTCGCCGACTACCTCGCCTCGCGCGGGACGCTCGTCATCGAAGCCTTCACGGCGCAACGGTTCGTCCTGTTCTCCGCCCGCGAAGGTTCGGGCGGCGGACCCTATGTCGTCGAGGCGGCCTATCCGCTGGGCTAAGGAGGATGATTGTTGAACGAATTGCGACGCCAGCCCTCATCCGGCGGCGCCTCCGGCGCGGCCACCTTCTCGAGCAAGCGGGAGGAGGGTCTTATCGACGCCGCGCGCCGCCGCGTCCGCCTCGATCCGCGCGATCCCGCCTTCTTCAGCGACCCTTACCCCGCCTACGCCGCGATCCGCGCCGAGGCGTCCGTCTTTTTCTGGGAGGACTACGGCTTCTGGTGCTTCGCCGCCCACGCCCATGTTTCGGCCCTGCTGCGCGACAAACGCTTCGGCCGGCAGATCCTGCATGTGATGCGCCGCGAAGAGCTTGGCTGGCCTGAACCCAAAGCCCATCTCGCCCCGTTCGACGCGCTCGAGCGCCACTCGATTCTCGAAATGGAGCCGCCGGAGCACACCCGGCTCAAAAATCTCGTCAATCGCGCCTTCGTGTCGCGCCAGGTGGAGAGGCTCGGGCCGCTGATCGCCGCGCTCGCGCACGAGCGGATCGACTCGTTCGAGGCGCGCGGCTCAGCCGACCTGATCGAGGACTTTGCCGTGCAAATCCCCGTCGCAGTCATCGCCGACCTCCTCGGCGTGCCGCGCCGGCTCGGCCCGCAAATGCTCGATTGGTCGCATCGGATGGTCGCGATGTACCAGTTCGGCGTCACGCGCGCGGTCGAGGAGAGCGCAGCCCAGGCGTCGCGCGAATTCGCCGAATTCACGCGCGGCTACGCCCGGGCGCGCCGCTCCGACCTACGCGACGATCTCATCAGCCAGCTCCTCATCGCCGAAAGCGACGGCGGCAAGCTCAGCGAGGACGAACTCGTCACGACCTGCATTCTTCTCCTCAACGCCGGTCACGAGGCGACGGCGCACGCCATCGGTAACGGGATCAAGGCGATGCTCGAACGCGCCGTCGATCCGCGCCAGGCCTTGGCGAACGAAAAGGCTTGCGCCGCGACGATCGAGGAATTGCTGCGGCTCGACGCGCCGCTCCATCTCTTTACGCGCTACGCGCTCGAGGACGTGGAATTCGCCGGCGTCAGCCTGAAGAAAGGCGAGAAGATCGCGCTTCTGCTCGGCGCCGCCAACCGCGATCCCGAGCGTTTTGCTGACCCCGACGCCTTCGATCCCGGACGAGATCCCAATCCGCACGTCTCCTTCGGCGCCGGCATCCATTTCTGCGTCGGCGCGCCGCTGGCGCGGCTGGAAATGGCGACCGCGCTGCCGATCGTATTCGCCCGCCTGCCGGGGCTGAGGCTCGCCGAAAAGCCCCGATATCGCGACGCGTATCATTTCCACGGACTTGGCGCGCTGAAGGTCGCATGGCGGTGATTGAGGCCGCGGTCTCCGCAACAACGACAAATTCATAGGCCCAACCACCACTCGCCATGGCCGGGCTTTGTCCGGCCACCCACGTGGTCATACCGCGACAAGCGCCGCCGGATTGGGCCATTCCTAACGCAATACCCTGTAATAATGCAGGTTTCATAGAAGAGGAAAGCTCGCGCCGGTTCGCATGCCGAACCACGTGGGTGGCCGGGACAAGCCCGGCCATGATGCTTTCCTTGATCGGGATTCCGTTCCGATTACCGCCGGCTCCCCATTTTCGCCATGCAAATGAATTCTTTGCGGCCGGCGATGGGAAAGGTATAGGCCCGGCGGAGCCGACCGCGCGGCGAGCGCGCGCCGCCAAATCAGGCAGGGCGAGGCGAGGGCGATTTGGGTATGGTGTTTTCCTCGGTCACGTTCCTTTTCTACTTCCTGCCGATTTTCATCGCCTGTTACGTCCTGACCCCCACCGTCGTCGGCAAGAACATCGTCACGCTGCTGTTCTCGCTCGTCTTCTACGCCTGGGGCGAGCCGCGCTTTCTGCTGATCCTGCTGTTCGCCATCGTCTTCAACTATGTCGCGGCGATCGTCATCGACCGCAACGTCGACTCGCGCCGAAAGTGGGCGCTCGGCCTTGCCGTGGCGGGCAACCTCCTGGTGCTCGGCCTCTTCAAATACGCCAACTTCGTCACCGCCAATTTCGACGCTCTCTTGAAGCCGCTGGGTTACGACTGGGGCCACAGCAACATCGAGTTGCCGCTCGGCATCTCGTTCTTCACCTTCCATTGCCTGTCCTACATCATCGACGTCTACCGGCGCCGCTTCCGCGCCAACCGCGATCCGGTCGATGTGGCGCTCTACATTTCCCTCTTCCCCCAGCTCGTCGCCGGCCCGATCGTCCGCTACAAGACCGTGGCGCGCCAGCTCGACAAGCGACGGCAGACGCTCGGGCGCGCCTCCGTCGGGGTGCGCATCTTCATCATCGGGCTGGCGCAGAAGGTGCTGATCGCCGACGTGGTCGCGCCGCTGGCGCGGGTCGCCTTCGATCACGCGCCCCATCGAACCCTGCCCGAGGCCTGGATCGGGCTCCTCGCCTATACGATCCAGATCTATTTCGACTTCGCCGGCTATTCGAACATGGCGATCGGGCTCGGAATCGTGCTCGGCTTCACCTTCCCGCGCAATTTCCTCCTGCCCTATACGTCGCTCTCGATCACCGAATTCTGGCGCCGCTGGCACATGTCGCTGTCGTCGTGGCTGCGCGATTATCTCTATATCCCACTCGGCGGCAATCGCGGCACGAACGCTCAGACCTACCGCAATCTCGTCACCGTGTTCGTGCTGTGCGGCGTGTGGCACGGGGCGAACTGGACGTTCGTCCTGTGGGGCCTGTGGCATGGCGCCTTTCTCGTCATCGAGCGGCTCGGGCTGAAGAGGATGCTGGCCCGCGTTCCGGTGTGGGCGCGCTGGCTCTATGCGATCATCGCCGTGATGGGGGGATGGGTGCTGTTCCGGGCCGCCGACCTTTCGACCGCGGCCGACTATTTCGCGAGCCTCGTCGGATTTAATGGAGTGGGCGACGTCAGCTTCGACATGCATGACGCGCTGAACGAGCGGGCGATCGTGACCCTGATCATCGGATGCGCCGTGGCGGTGCTGCCGCGCTGGCTGCCGCCCCTCTCCGTGCCGCTTGTCGTGCGAGCCGCCGCAGATACGGGGTGGACTTTTGCGCTGCTCGTCTTTTCGATGATCACCGTCGCCTCGGGCGCCTATAGCCCGTTCCTCTACTTCAAGTTCTGACGCCGCGATGCTGCGTCGCCATCGCCGGTACTTCGCTCTCGCGGCGTTCGCCCTCATCGCGACCCCGCTCGTCGTCGGCGTGGTGCTGCCGGACGGCGAGGCTTCGGTGCTGAAAGAGGGGCGGCGCCCCGCTCCGCCGCCGCAATCGCCCGAAAGTTTCGCGGCGGCCTTCGCGATGCCGGGCGAGATCGACGCCTATCTCAAAGACCGTTTCGGTCTGCGCCGCTTCTTGATCCGCGCCCAAAGGGACCTGACCAGGCCGCTGCTCGGTCCAAGCGGCGGCTCCGTGCTGATCGGTCGGGACGGACGGATGTTCTACCTTGGCGACGAAATGGTCCGCCAGAGCGCCGGCCTCGTTCTGCGCGATCAGAAAGTGTCCGAGGTCGCCGACCTGCTTGGCCGGATGAAGTCGGAGTTCGCCGCTCGAGGCGTCAGGTTTCTTGTCGCCACGCCGCCGAACTCGTCCACTGTCTACCAGGACGATCTTCCGGTCTGGGCGCAGAACCGCGGCAGGACGACCGAATATGACCTGCTGCTGCGGGAGCTTGCCGACCGTGGCGTCAAGGCGATCGATCTGAGGCCGGCGCTGATCGCCGCGCGATCGGGAGGAGAAGTCTTTTTGATGCACGACACCCATTGGACCGCTCGCGGCGCATTGGCCGCCTTCAACGCCATCGTCGAGGCCGACGGCCATCCGGGCTGGCGGCTTGCCCCCGAATCGGCGCTGGCGCCGGCGACGGCGAAAAGAGGCGGCGACCTGATCCGCATGCTCGGGCTCGAGAACGGCGCGACGGAGAGCGTCGAGGAGCTGCGGCTGCCCGAAAAAGCAAAGCCGGAATTCCTGTCGCAAGGGGCGACGCCGGACCTTGTCCTCTCATCGGGCGAGCCGGGCCCCACGATCCTGGTCCTCGGCAACTCGTTCACTCAGGCCGATTTCCCGCCGATGCTCTCCCTGCATGCCGGACGGGTGGTCTGGCTGCACTATCGGCATTGCGCGTTCGACTGGAAGCTTGTCGAAAAGTTTCACCCCGACGAGGTCTGGTGGACGCCGACCGAACGCGGGCTCTATTGCGAGCCCGGCGCAAGGCCGCTCAACTTCCCGGTCCAGAATGCGGCTTCCCGATAGATGCGCGACGTGACGACATCGCTTTCGGCGTCCGACGCCAGCCCGATCGGCTCCCACGGCCCGGCCGCTGTCCGACCCGGCATGCTCTTTCGCCATCGACGCTGGTTCGCCGCACTGAGCTTTCTCCTGCTCGCAACGCCGCTCGTCTGGGGCATGGTCCGGCCGGACGACCCTTCATTCGTCTACAGGGAAGGGCGCAAACTCGCGCCCCCGCCGAAATTCGTCGCGACGCTGACCGGCTGGCTGGCCCTGCCGGGCCAGATCGACGCCTATCTCAAGGATCACTTCGGCCTGCGTTACGCAATGATCCACCTGCACAAGGATCTGACCCATCCCGTGCTCCTCAAGGTGAATACCGGCGCGATGATCGGCCGTGACGGGCGCATGTTCTACGAGGGCAACGAAATGGTGCGTCAAAGCGCCGGGCTCGTTCTCCGCGATGAGCGCGTGGCTGACGCGGTCGCTCTCCTCGCTTCCATGCGCGACGCTCTCGCCAGGCGCGGCATTGGCTTCCTGGTCACCGTCCCGCCGAACTCGTCCACCATCTACCAGGACGATCTCCCGTATTGGGCGCAGAACAAGGGCAAGAAGACGGAATACGATCTCTTTCTCGAAGGTCTCGCCGCCCGTGGCGTCAAGGCGGTCGACCTGCGCCCGGCGATGAAGGCGGTCCGGTCGGAAGGCGGAGAGGCCTATCTCATGTATGACGCGCATTGGACGGCGCGCGGGGCGCTGGCCGGATTCAACGCGGTCGTCGAGGCGGACGGCCATCCGGGATGGCGCCTCGATCCAGCGACGGCGCTCGGCCCGCCGGAATTGCGCAAAGGCGGCGATGTCGCGCGCATTCTTGGCGTCCAGGATGATGTCAGCGAGAAAGCCGAAACCTTCGCCCTTGCCGAAGGAGGGAAGGACCAAGCTTTGTCGGAGGGCGTGATGCCGGATCACGTCGTCACGACCGGCAAACCCGGCCCGACCATCATGGTGATCGGCGATTCGTTCACCGCGAACTATTTCCCATTGATGCTGGCCCAACACGTCGGACGCGCGATCTGGGTGCACCACCATCAGTGCGGCTTCGACTGGAAGCTGATCGACAGATTGAAGCCGGACGAGGTGTGGTGGGCGCCGACCGAGCGGTTCCTGATCTGCGATCCGGGCGCCCGCCCGGTCGGTTTCGCCGGCTGAACCGCAATGACGCTCCTTAATGTCGTCGCCGCTCGCGAAGGGGCATGTTGAAGCGCCGCCGCCGATATTTCGCCGTGCTCGCGCTCCTCCTGATCGCGACCCCGCTCGTCGTCGGGCTCGTTGCGCCCGACAGCCCGGCGACGGTGCTGAAAGAGGGACGCAGGCTCGCCCCGGCGCCGCGGATTCCCGCGACTGGCGCTGACTGGCTCGCATTGCCGGCGGAGTTCGACGCCTATCTCAAGGATCATTTCGGCCTCAGGGAGGCGATGATCCGGGCGCACAAGGACCTGACCAGGCCGATGCTCGGCATGGGCTCGGACTCGGTCCTGGTCGGGCGCGACGGGCGCATGTTCTATCTCGGCGAGGAGGCGGTCCGGCAGAGCGCCGGCCTCGTGGTGCGCGATGAGCGGGTAGCCGACACGGTCGACCTGATCGCCGCGATGCGGGACGATCTCGCCCGCCGGAAAAGTCGCTTTCTCGTCGCCGTGCCGCCGAATGCCGCGACCGTCTATCAGGACGATTTGCCGGACTGGGCGCAGAAGCGGGGCAGGCGCACCGAATACGATCTCTTTCTCGACGGGCTCGCGGCGAAGGGGGTGAAGACGGTCGACCTGCGGCCGGTCATGGCCGAGGCGCGATCCGGAGGGGCGGTCTATTTTCGCCACGACTCGCACTGGACGGCGCGTGGGGCGCTCATGGCCTATAACGCCGTCGTCGAGGCCGACGGCCGCCCCGACTGGCCCCTCGATCCCGCAACGGCGCTGACCGCGCCCGAGCCGCGCAAGGGCGGCGATCTCGCGAGGCTCCTCGGGGTGCAGGACAACGTGACCGAGGAAGCCGAGGAACTGGCGTTGCCTGAGGGCAGGAAGACGCTGCTGACGTCGGACCCCTATGGCGATTATGTCGAGACGTCGGGCAGGCCGGGTCCGACCATCATGATCATCGGCGATTCGTTCACCGCCGCGCATCTCGAACCGATGGTGCTGCAGCATGCCGGACGCGTCGTGTGGCTTGCAGCCCAGCATTGCGGCTTCGACTGGTCGGCGATCGACAGGTTTCTGCCCGACGAAGTGTGGTGGATGCCGAACGAACGCTTCCTGGTCTGCGATCCGGGCGCCCGCCCGCTCGACTTTACGGGGTAGAGAGAGCGTGTTGTCGCATGCGGGTGAGGATTGCCTGCGCTGGCGGGCCGGCGCTATCCTCCCCTGCGAAGCGGGGGAGGGGGACCACGCGGAGCGTGGTGGAGGGGGAGGGGCCGGATCCATGAGAGCGCCACCAGACACCGTCGCCGCAGCCCGACGGCTTCGCCGCACGCTTTCTGCGCCGGAGGCGATGCTGTGGAGCCGGCTGAGGCTGCGCGCGCCGGGAATGCCGGCGTTTCGGCGCCAGCATCCGGTCGGCCCCCTATGTGCTCGATTTCTACTGCGCCAAGGCGCGCCTCGCGGTCGAGATCGACAGGATGAGTCACGATGCCGAGAACCGCCCTCAGCGCGACGCGCGGCGCGAGGCATGGCTTCGCGCGCAAGGCATGACGGTGCGGCGAATTCCTGCCGCCCATGTTCTCTCCGGCGTCGACGCCGCGGCCGACGGGATCATGCGGCTCGCCTTGGCAATGATCGACGCCGGATACCCCCTCCACCGGCCTTCGGCCGGTCCCCCTCCCCCGCGGAGCGGGGGAGGATAGCGCGCGCAATCCACAGTCGGGCAGATGAATCCAATCCGACACGCGCGAGGAGCGCAAGATGGATCCGATGTTTGTCGAAGCCCGCAGCGTGCTCGTCCTCGGCGGGGCGCGCTCCGGGAAGAGCGCTTTTGCGCAAAGCCTGGCGGAAAGCGCTGCGCCCGAGCGGCTTTATCTCGCGACGGCGCAAGCCGGGGATGCGGAAATGGCGGCGCGGATCGCGCGTCACCAGGCCGAGCGGGGCGGCGGCTGGACGACAGTGGAAGAGCCGCTCGCGCTCGCCGAGATTCTTGCCGGGTCGGCGCGGCGGGGCAGGGCGGTTCTCGTCGAATGCCTCACCCTGTGGCTCACCAACCTGGTGTTCGTCGGGAAGGACGCAGAAGGAGAAATCTTCCGTCTCGCCGCGGCGATCGGCGCGCTCGAAGGGCCGGTCGTGTTCGTCTCGAACGAGGTCGGACTCGGGCTTGTGCCCGAAACCAGGCTTGGCCGCGACTTTCGCGACTGGCAGGGCAGGGCCAATCGGGAGATCGCCCAGGCCTGCGACGCGGTCGTGTTCGTCGCGGCCGGCCTGCCGACGCTCTTGAAACCCGCGCCGCGGCTCGACCTGCGGTTGCGCTGAAGGCATCGCGGCGCCGAGCCGTCGAGATTATCGTGGCGAATGGAAACACAAAGACCTCCAAGGATCGCGCCCTTTGTGTTGAAAAAGAGGAAACGGGCGAGCCGCGTTTCGACTTTCTAATCCCCGGGGGACCGAGGCGGAAATGACCCGGCTGCTGCGCGGAAGCCGCTGGCAACTCGGCGCGAGGCCGGGTTAGCATTGCTGGCAGGCAAATCACCAAAGGTTCGGCGACGAAGAGCTGAATGAGCATGGGCAGCCTGCTGCGTCTTTTCGACCGTCCGCCGGAGCCGGCGCATCTCGACATCGCCCATGACGGCGAGGTTTTTCGCGTCGCGCTCAGCCGCTCGCCGCGGTCGCGCCGCTTCACCCTGCGCATTCGGTCGGCGACGCGTGACGTTCTGCTCACCATGCCGGCCCGCGCTTCGCTGAAATCGGCGCGGGAATTCGCCGAGCGCCATTCCGCCTGGATCGGCGTGCGGCTGGCGCGGCTGCCGCGCCCGGTCGCCTTCGAGCCCTCGGCGAAGGCGCCGTTGCGCGGCGTCGACCACAGAATCGTGCATAGGCCGGGCGCGCGCGGCGTCGTTTGGCTCGAGGCGGGCGAGGGCGAGCCAAGAATCTGCGTCGCCGGCGAGCGGCCGCATGTGGCGCGCCGCGTTACCGACTTCCTCAAGCGCGAGGCGATGAAAGACATCGAAGCAGCGGTGGCGCGCCACGCGCGGAAGCTGGGGGTTCAGCCGAAGCGGATCGCGGTGCGCGACACGGTGAGCCGATGGGGCTCCTGCTCGTCGACCGGCCGGCTGAGCTTCTCCTGGCGCCTCATCCTCGCCCCGCCGTTCGTGCTCGACTATCTCGCGGCGCACGAAGTGGCGCATCTCGTCCACATGAACCACTCGCCGAAATTCTGGAGTCTTGTCCGCCGCGCCTTTCTCGACGTGAATCGGGCGGAGGCCTGGCTCAAGACGCACGGCGCGAGCCTGCACCGGTACGGGGCGGAGTGAATCCTCACTTTCTTGCGGCGATAGATTTCCTCGTACCGGTCAAGTTCTTTTGCAGGCGGAAAGGGAATCGGTGCGGACCAGCGCGCGCAAGGGTCGTGTGCGCGCGCCGAAACTGCGCTCAAGCAGCTTTCAGCCGCGCCAATTCATGCCCCTCTGGATCGAACGGATTCGTTAAGATGATCCGAGGCGGAGATCACGCCTGCGCCGCTGCATCGGTGGCCGGCGGCAACAAAAGCTTGCCGGGGAGCTCAGCATGGGTTATGTTCTCTTTATGTTCACATGAGGTATATCATGTCAATGCCGTTGGTACGCCAGACCGATGGCAGCCGCCAGATGCGCTTTCGCCGGACGGGGAATCTTGCCCGTTCGGCGCCGTGCAACCTCGTGTCCCAAATTGGGACGCCTCGGAAAAAATTCCGTCGGAATCCCGCGCAACCCATTGAAAGGCCCCGAATCGGACGAAGAAAACCAAGGAAATCCAACAAAATCAAAGCAAGCTTTCTTGGTATGACTTGGTTTGGTTTCGATTCGGCTTGGGAAAATTTTGGCCTGAGGCGTTGTAATGGCAGCCCTGAGTTGCAATTCGGCATTCTTTGGGGAATCCAGCCCGTGCCTTGGTCGCCGGACACGGCTGGCGACCGTTGCGTCAAACCGGAAGCTGCCGATCCGCTCATGGAGAAACCATTCGCCGCAGCGAGCTCGAACAGCAGCCGGAGATCCTGCGGCCGCGACAGCCGGTGGTCGCCGTCCTTGACCAGCGTCAGGGAGGCCGGGCCGGCGTCGAGCCGCTCCATCAGCGCGAGCGCGTGGGCGTAGGGCACGTCCTCGTCGCGCATGCCCTGCAGCACCACGGTCGGGCAGCAGGTTCGAAATCATGCCGCCGAGCAGGAGATGCTTTCGTCCGTCCTCGATCAGCGCCCGGGTAAAAACGTCGGGCCCGTCTGAATAGGCGGAAGGGCGCCGCCATGCGCCCTCTTCAACAATCGCCCGCCGCGCCTCCTCCGGGGCGCGGTCCCAGATCAGCGCCTCGGTGAAGTCGACCGCCGGCGCAATGAGGATCAGGCCCGCGAGCCTTCCCGCTTCGCCCGACTGGATCAGGTCGCGCGCCGCAAGCAGCGCGAGATATCCCCCCATCGAGGAGCCGAGTACGATCTGCGGCCCCTCGGTCGCGGTCCGCACGATCGCCAGGGTCTCGTCGAGCCAGCGCGACACCGTGCCGTCCTCGAGCCGCCCGTCTGAGCGGCCGTGGCCGGAATAGTCGAAGCGGACGAGACCGAGCCCGAGGCGTTCGGCCTTGGCGTCGAGCGCGCTCGCCTTGATCGAACTCCATGTCGGAGCGGTAGCCGCAAAGCCAGACGAGGCCCGGCCCGCCGCGTCGCGCTGGCGCCCGGCGGCGAAAGGCGATTCGGCGTCGATCCGGGGGATTACCGACTGTAAGGTATTGCGGCTCTTCTTTCGACAAGCTCAATTCGTCCTCATGATTCGATCCGACGCGTGCGCCTCGACCTCGTGCAACCCAGAGGCGGGCTTGGCCGAGGCGGCCTGGCCTGTCAATCGCGCGCGGCTCGCGCGCAGCCTCTCGTGAGCGTCGATCCGCTCTCCCCCTTCGGACGCGCCTCGAAAGCGCCGCTTGCCGGCCGCACGATTCTGCAAATCGTCCCGCCGCGCGCCGCAGGCGGCGACGAGCGCTCGACGCTGGCGGTCGCCGCGGCGCTGGTCGCCGCGGGGGCGAGGGCGCTGGTTGCGACCGAGGCGGGCGAATTGCCAAGCGAAGTGCAGGCGGTCGGGGGCTTGCACGTTCCGTTTCCCGCCTCGAGCAAGAATCCGCTGGCTATGGCGCTCAACGCGCGCCGGCTGGCCCGCATTCTCGACTCCGAGAGGGTCGATCTCGTCCATGCGCGTTCGCGCGCCGCCGCCTGGGTGGCGCTCGTGGCTTGCCGCAAGCCGAAAACTCCGTTGGTGACGACAATCCTCGGCGAGGGGCCCGGCGACAAACCGCGTTCGAGCTTCGAAGCGGCCGTGGGGGAGGGCGACTTCGTGGTCGCCTCCTCGCAATTCGCCGCCGACCGCGCGGGAGAAATCTTTCCTGACGCGGTTCGGCGGCTCAGAATCGTACGTCCGGGGCTCGATCTCGCGCAGTTCGCGCCGGACGCGGTCAGCCGCCAGCGGGTGGCAAAAATACGCGAGGGCTGGGGCGTCGCGCCGCACGAACGGATCGTCCTCGCGCCAGCCCCGCTCGCGCCGTCGCGCGGCCAGAAGCTCTTGATCGAAGCCGCCGCCCTTCTGACGCAGAAGGGCCTTGCGGACATCCGCTTCGTGTTCGCAGGCGAGGCGGCCAAGCCGTCTCTGGCGCGCGAGTTCGACGCTTTCGCCGCGCGCGGCGTCAACGATCGTCACCTGGGTTGGACCGCCGACCGATCGCCCGGCCGCGTTCGTCGGCGCGAGCGTCGTCGTATTCGCCGCCGGCGAAGCGGAGGGTGTCGGGCGGACCGCGATCCAGGCCGCGGCCGTGGGGGCGCTGACCGTGGTCGCAGATGTCGGCCCCGCGCAGGAGATCGTGCTCGCGCCGCCGCAGGCGCCGGCGGAGCAGCGAACCGGGTGGATCGTTTCGCCGGGCGACGCGGCGGGGTTCGCCGCCGCGATCGAATCGGCTTTGACCCTCGGCGCGTCGGCGCGGGATGCGATCCGTCGGCGGTCGCGCGCGCGGATCGCCGAGCTTTATTCGCTCGAGCGCATGCGGGGCGATATGCTGCGCGTTTACGCCGAGGCGCTGCAGACGAGGGGGTTCTGATGGTTTCGCGAGGTTACAGCGCCCGCCAGATCGCGCTGCACTGGATCGCGTTCGTCCTTGTCGCCTTCGAATGGTTCGCCGGCGACCATATGACCGAGCTTTTCAAGGCGGCGCACGAGGGCCGGCCGACCGAGGTCGCGTCCGTCTGGGCGCCGGTCCATATCGCGGTCGGCGTCACGATTCTCGTCGTGATGCTGTGGCGGCTCGTCCTGCGCCGCGCCGATGGGACGCCGCCGCCGCCAAAACAGCATCCGGCGCTCGAGTGGCTGGCGAGCGCGGTGCATGTCGGGCTCTATCTCGACCTGATCGGGGCGGCTTTGATCGGCCTCGTCGCCGATTTCTGGCTGCCGCAACTCACCGAACTGCATCATTTGATGGTGCGGCCGATCCTGCTCGCGCTGTTCGCCCTGCATTTGATCGGCGCGCTGTGGCACAGGTTCGTCGTCCGCGACGACGTCATGACGCGCATCGTCCGGCCGGCGCAGTAGACCGGCTGCGCGCCGGTCGCCGACTGTCATAGCTGCATAAAGTAAGCCGCCGCGCTTCTGTCCGCGATCTGCCGCATCAGCGGAATTTCGTGCAGAGGGACGTCGCGCAGCAGGTCGCGCCCAACCAGCGCGAGGTGCTTCCAGGTTCCGTCTCGCTCCTTGAGCGCCAGCGCCGACAGCGCGCACTGGCTCGCCCAGAACGCGCGACGGCCCGGCAAATAGTCCTCGAGCAGCGCCTGCGCGCCATCGTCGCCGGAATCGGTCGCCTTCAGGACGGCGTCGACATCGTCGCCGGCTTCGAACCAGTCGCCGGCGGCCTCGCTGTCGGCGACGGACCTATGCGCTTCGGCGATCGCCGCGGGTTGATCGCAATCCGCAACTCCGACGAGGACCTGGTCGATAATTTCGGCCGGGGTCGCCGGGTCAGGAGCGAGCGAAGCGAGCCCGATCGATTCCAGCGTATGCACGAGTTCGAACGGCGGCGGCGTGGCGCACGCCAGATTGCGGCCGAGCGCAAGTCGAACGAGCCGCGTCCAAGAAGCGAGCGGAACCTCGGCCGTTGTCGTCGAGAGTGTCGCGCCGCGCTCGATCTCCACAACTTCGCGCTTGGAAACGTCCTCGACCAGGAAGGAATCCGCCACGCCACAGGGCTTCGTCATCACAGATGCGATCGTATATCTGGAGCCGCGCTTCATGGTCGCGAGTAGCGCGGCTGCGCCCGACCCGTCACAAGCCGAGACGATCGCTTTGACGAATTGAGGCGCAGCAGCCGGAGCTGCCGGCGCCCCTTGGGGGATGGCTTCGTCGAGCGCCTCTCGCCGCGAGGGCGACAGCCACGCGCGAATCATATCGATGCGCCGGCGGCAATCGGCGTCCAGCCCGCCGCCTGCGATCGAGGCGGCGAGCCCGCGCAGCGCCGCCAGGGCCAGCGGCTCGTCTGGAGCGAGCAGGAATCCAATGGCGCTTTGGCGACCGCGCCGGTTCCTGTCGGCGGCGAGGGCTTCGACGAGCGCGGCCTGGTAGGGAAGGGGGAATATTGCGATGAGAGACCGGATTTCCTCATGCACCGTAAAGGAATCGCCCGAGAAATTGAGAAGCGCCGGCTGCACGAGCGAAAGGTAGGCCTCATCTCCCGGCTCATAGAAAAAGCCCGCCGAAACCATCCGTCCCATCGATGCGCGCGCCGCGTCGCCGATGTCGACCTTTGCCCCGCTGAAAAGCCGGCCGAGGATCATCAGGACGGTGAAATGGATGTCGTCCCGCCGCGCAGCCTTGTCGATTGTCTCGCGAACTGCCTTCAGCGCCTGGCGGGCATCAGGGTCGCCGCCGTTCGCGTCGATCCGCACGCGCTCCAACTCCTCGGCGAGTTGGGACATGGCCTCCGCGCTCGGCATGTCGTCAAGCTCTTCCGGCTGCGTCGACAGGAACGCATCGACCATGTCCTTGAGACTTTCGTCCTCGAGCGGCAGCTCCTCGACGAGGAGCTGCCGGAGGAGATTCATGTCCACGCCGGCGAACAGCTCGTGCGGGCTCGCGTGTTTCCGGCGCGTCGTCTTTCGCCCTCGAGCGGCAACTTTCTTGGCGGCAAGTTTCTTCATCCGCGCCTCGCGTCGGTGAATCGAAGCACGGAAGATACCGCGATCGCCTCCTCCCGGCCATCGCCAAGGTGCGCCGCGTTCATCTATCCACAGCGCTC
The DNA here is from genome assembly GCA_963835885.1 of uncultured Alphaproteobacteria bacterium. Classification (GTDB taxonomy): domain Bacteria; phylum Pseudomonadota; class Alphaproteobacteria; order Rhizobiales; family Beijerinckiaceae; genus Roseiarcus. The sequence continues at coordinate 87,022 of CAWIHF010000007.1, read as the reverse complement.
GCCGTCGCAGCGTCTGCGCCCTTCGCCTAACCGCGCCGGATGAACGAACCGTCGCGCAGGTCCATGATCGCCTGCCGGATCTCCGCCTGAGTGTTCATCACGATCGGCCCGTGCCAAGCGACCGGCTCGCGCAAGGGGCGGCCCGAGACGAGCAGGAAGCGCACCCCTTCGTCGCCGGCCTGGACGCTGATCTCGTCGCCTGCGCCAAACACGACCAGCGAACGGTTCCCGACCTTGTCGCGGATCAGCACCTCCTCGCCGTCAACCTGCGCTTCCCGCAGCACGCCGAACGGTTCGGAGGCGTCGGCAAAGTCGCCCGAGCCCTCGAAGACATAGGCGAAGGCCTGGCGGTAGTCCTCGACCTTGAGCCGCTTCTTCTTGCCTGCGGGCACCGAGACGTCGAGGTAGCGGGGCTCCGCCGCGACGCCGTCGACCGGCCCGGTCTTGCCCCAGAACTCGCCGCAGATCACCCGCACCGTCGTGCCGTCATCGTCGACCACCTCCGGGATCGCGACGGACGGCACATCCTGGTAGCGCGGCCTGGTCATCTTGAGGCTAGCGGGCAGGTTCGCCCACAGCTGAAAGCCGTGCATGCGTCCCCTGGCGTCGCCCGCCGGCATTTCCTGATGCATGATGCCACTGCCGGCGGTCATCCACTGCACGTCGCCCGCGCTTAAGGTTCCGCGATTGCCGAGACTGTCGCTGTGCTCGACGGAACCGGCCAGCACATAGGTGATCGTCTCGATGCCGCGGTGCGGATGCCAGGGGAAGCCCGCCTGATAATCTTCGGGCCGGTCGCTGCGGAAATCGTCCATCATTAGGAACGGATCGAAATCGGACGTGTCGCCGAACCCGAAGGCGCGACGCAGTTTTACACCCGCGCCCTCCATGGTCGGCCGGGATGGATTGACCCGCTTGACGGGACGAATGGACATGAAACCTCCAGGATCAGAAAACTCGGCGGCTGACGAAATACTGTGGCCCTCGGCGGTACAGGGGGCGACGGACCGGTACAAATCCGCTTGTCATCAACCGTGTCGAACCCAGAGATAGGAATAGCGTAGTGCGGGCGCAAGTATATCAGTTAAGCTGAACGTTTCCATCAGCCGGAGCGGACTTTGGGTCGCCCTCCGACCTGCTGCACCGCCTCCGACCCGGCCGCGACCGCGCGCTCAAGCGCCGCCTGAATATCAGCGCCATGCAGTCGGTCGGCAAGGAAAGCGGCGACGAAAGCGTCGCCGGCGCCGGTACAGTCGATTGCCGCGACCTCGGGCGCCGTAACCCGCCAGCGCCGCTTGCCCTCCGCCGCCAAGCAGCCAGCCGCGCCGCGCTTCAGGACGACGAGAGGGTACAGGGCGGCGAGGCGGCCGCACTGCGCCTCGGGATCGCCGGTTCCCGTCAGGGCCGCAGCTTCGTCCTCGTTCGGGAAGATGATCGCCGCGCCCCGTGTCCACTCGAGAAATGCCTCCCGGCCGACCTCGCGCAAAAATTCTGCCGAGGCGGGATCGACGCTGACCGGCGTTTTGCCCGAGCGGCGCATGACGTCGAGAACGGCGGCGCGCGGGCAGGGGGCGAAGAAGGAATAGCCCGAGAGATGGACGAGCGAAGCGCCGTCGATCAGCGCGTCGGGAATGTCGGCTGAGCAAAGCGCCTCGTTGGCGGCTCGATCGGTGTAGAAGCTGCGTTCGCCGTTCGCGTCGATCAGCGCGATGAGCCGGCCCGTTGGGCGCTCCGGGTCAGCGACGAGATGCGGCGCGACGCCGGCGCGCGACAGCCGCGAGGTCTCCGCCCTGAGATCGGTTAGGCCGACTCGGGCGACGAGGTCGACTTGAACCCCGAACGAGGCGAGCCATGCCGCTTGGTTGGCGGCCGACCCTCCCGGCTCGAACCGGATCTTTGCCCGCCGGTCCGATCCCTTGGAAAGCTGCCCTTCGGGGAGGACGATCACGTCGGTCATCACGTCGCCGACGACGAGGATGCGCGGCTCAGCCTCCGTCATCGCCGACCGCCTTTGCTCTCCGGCCGGCTGCTTTTGCAGTTAGGTCGACAGAAACCGAATTTTGGATATCTTTCCCCTCCGGTCCGCGCAAAGAGGATCGATTCGAAGGTCGCGACATGATCGATTTCTGGATTTCGATCGGCAGCACCTATTCGTACCTGTCGGTGATGAGGCTAAGGTCGGTCGAAGAGGCGAGCGGCGTCCCTTTCCGCTGGCGGCCGTTCTCCGTCCGGGCGATCATGGTCGAGCAGATGAACATCCCGTTCGACGGCAAGCCCGTCAAGATGGCCTACATGTGGCGGGACATCGAGCGGCGTGCACAAAAGTATGGGTTCGAGCCGCGATTGCCGGCCCCCTATCCGCTGGTGGGATTCGACCTCGCCAACAAGATCGCCGTCCTCGCCGAGACCGAGGGCTGGTGCGCCGATTACGTCCTCGCCGCGTATCGGCAATGGTTTCATTCCGGGCATGAGCCCGGGTCGGAGCCGGGCGTGTCGGATGTTTTGCGCGAGCTCGGCCGCGATCCAGCGCGCGTCCTCGCGTCCGCCCGCACCGGGCGAATCGAAGAGCGCTACACGCGCGACACCGAGGAAGCCAAGGCGCTCGGCGTGTTCGGCTCCCCGACCTTCGTCGTCGACGGCGAGGTCTTTTGGGGCGACGACCGCCTCGAAGATTCGGTGGCGTGGTTCAAGGCAAAAAATCCAGATGCGGCTGGCGGTGGAATGGCTTAGCGAAGGCGGCCGCAGGAGGACGGCGCTGGCTTGCGTGATGCCTACTCCAAGTCGAGGCGCCGTTTTCGGCGGATAAACGGCGAGTGCACCGGAGCACCCGGCGCGATGCGGCCATCCGCGCCCCACTCCTCCATACGGTTGAACGGGATCGTCTCACGCTCAGCAAGACTCGGGAGGATGGAGCAAAAGTTGGCGGCAACCGCCCTCAACCGATCTTCGACCGCGGCGGGGTCGGAGTAGCGGAGTCCGCCCTCGACGCCATACGCCACGTAGGGGGCGAGCACCTCGTAGCCCACATACGCCAGCCTGAAGTTCACCGGCCGGAGCAAGAGGTCAATGTCGCCGCTGCGGCCGTCAAATTCATAGGTGCTGCGGCTGGTGCCGACCGTCACCGACAGCATGGCGCGCTTGCCGACGAATCGGCCGCTCTCGAAGCGCCTCTTGCTTGTATAGGTCGCGCCGTAGGCGAGCACACGGTCGAACCAGCCTTTCAGCATTGCAGGCGGCAGGTGCCACCACATCGGATATTGCAAGATCAGAAGGTCCGCGAGGTCCATCAGCGCCAGCTCTTCACTCACGGCTTTCGGCAGGCTTCCGTTTTCGGACGCGTGGCGCTGCTCGGCCTGGACATCGAAGCGCGCGGGAGCGGCTCGATCCGCAAAATGCTCCGCGCGTTCGCAGGGATCGAAGCCCATCGCGTAGAGGTCGGACACCGAAACGGTCCAACCTTCACCTTCAAGCGCCGTCGCTCCGCAGCGGACGAGATGCGCGTTGAAGGACCACGGTTCGGGGTGCGCGAGGACAAAGTGGGCGTGCATCAGAAGGCCTTGGCGCTCGTTGCAGACGCTTGACTTGCCCTATGCCCTCGCCAATTCCGCCGCCGTCTGCGCGGCGAGGATCGCGTTGTTCTTGATCAGCGCGATGTTGGCCTCCAGGCTCCTGCCGCCGGTGAGCTCGACGACCCGCTTCAACAGGAAAGGCGTCGCCTCCTTTTTGCTCACGCCTTTTTCCTTCGCCTCCGCCACAGCGACCTCGATGCGCTCCTCGACCATCGCCTCCTCGAGCGCATGATCCTCGGGCACCGGATTGGCGATCAAGAGGCCGCCAGGGCCGACGTCGCGCTGGAGGCGGATCATGCGGGCGAGGTCGCGCAGACCGTCGCAGCGGTGCTCGAGCCTGAAGCCGGACGAACGGGCGTAGAAGGCGGGGAACTCGTCGCAGCGGTAGCCGACGATCGCCACCCCCTGGGTCTCCAGGAACTCGAGCGTTTTCTCGATGTCGAGGATCGACTTGGCTCCGGCGCAGACGACGGCGACGCGGGTGCGCGACAGTTCGACCAGGTCGGCGGAGATGTCGAAGGTTTCCACTGCGCCGCGGTGGACGCCGCCGATGCCGCCGGTGGCGAAAATCTCGATGCCCGCGAGCTCAGCCACGAACATCGTGGCCGCGACCGTTGTCCCGGCCGAGCCGCGTCGGGCGACGACCGGCGCCAGGTCGCGCCGCGAGGCCTTCACAACGCCGCCCGACAGCTGGCCGAGGCTTTCGATCTCCTTGCGCTCGAGTCCGACCCGGAAGCGTCCGTCGATCACCGCGATCGTCGCGGGAGCGGCGCCGAACGAGCGTACCGCGTCCTCGACCATCCGCGCCGTCTCGACATTGCGCGGGTAGGGCATGCCGTGGGTGATGATCGTCGATTCGAGCGCGACGATCGGTTTTCTCTTCGCCCGCGCCTCGGCGACCTCGGGCGAGAAGTCCATAAGATCGGAGGCGGCGCTCATCTTCGAGGAACTCCACTCGGGTCGTAATCGGCTCGGCGAGCCCATTATCGGGAGCCAATTATCGGGAATCGGCGGGGAAGGATCAATGGCGACGGCGCCAACGCTGGTTCGTTCCAAAGGCCGTTGGGAAAAGTCTTGCTCGCGATTTGAAGTGGGAGAGACGATTGGGCTACCCTGGCCTGCGATCGGGGGCGAGGAGTCGCGGCGGGCATGAGGAGTTTGGGAACGGACGCAATGGAGGAAAAACCCGAGGTTCCTCCGGCGACGAAGCCCGATCTCGTCGCCGCGGTAAGGCGCGCGCGGGTTGAAAACGCCGAGCGCGCGCAGGCCATCGCGGAGCTGCGCGAGGTCGAGATGGGGCGCCTTGCGCTTCTTGAGAGCGAGCTCAAACCCGTCGTTCGGCAGGCGCCGCCGAGCGTCGACATGTTCGATCTGACGCTCTCCCCAGGTGAGCGGCCGCGGCTCTTTCTCGACATGGTCGCTTTTGTCGAGATGGGGCGCGACCGGCGAACCTACCGCTTCTTCCAGGACACGCTGCACGGTCGGGTCCTTATTGCCGAGAGCCGGCAGATCGAACCGGTGGTCGCCGCCGTCACCAATTATGTCGCGCGGCGGCTCGTCGAGCGCGAGCGGGCGCTTGCCGCCGAACGTGGTGACGATGCGCGCCAGCCGCTGGTTTGGGCGACGTGGCCCGTCGAGCCGGCTGCCGAGGCTACTTTTCGTAAGCCGGAGCTGCCCGAAGCCAAGAGGGCGTCCGAGGCCTTGGGCGAGGCGCCCCGGCCAGGCAGCACCTGGGGCCAGCGCGTAGGCAACGCCTTCGCCTTTTTCCTCATGACCCTCGGCTCGGTCGCGCTCATCGGTCTGCTCGCGCTCGGGGCCTATTTCGCCTGGACGCTGCGGCTGCGTGGGCTCTGGGCTCATTGGTTCGGCATGCCTCCATTCTGACCGGACGAATTGATTTCGTTGCGACGCCTTCTCCCGCGACAGTCGCGACAGCGCTTGCCTTGACTGGGGAGGCAGCCATTGTTTCCGGCCAGGGCAGGTCCTGAGGGCCGCCTTGATTTGTCCGCTGTCACGCGTGACAATTGCGCCCTGTGTCCCGCTCACGCGGTCAGGGCCGCGGGCGGACTGTGGAGCGGGCAGGGAAACATGGACGGCTCTTTCTTTTCCGATCTTTTGGCCTCGATCGCCGAACGCGGCCGTTCGGTGCTCAAACTAACCGCATGGCCGCGCGACGCTGACAACGGCGGCTCACTCGCGGATATGTCCGGCGCTCTCTTGTCCGGCAGAGGCGAAGCCTCCGGGATCGCGCTGGCGATCGAAATCCTGGCGCGTTATCGACACCTCTCCGAGGCTGATAAAAGCACGTTCTTTCGTGCCTTAGCCGAGGATTTCGGGCCCGGATCGGCGGCGGGTCGAGGACGCGGTGACACGTTTCAGCGCGACCGGCGGAGAATCAGCGGCGAGCGAGATCCACTATGCGTCCGAACCGCGCCGGCAGGAGCTCTTCCGCCGGCTCAATCGCGCCCCGGGCGGCACCGGCGCGCTCGTCGCTATGCGCGCCGACCTCCTCGAGGCAATGCGCCGCGATCGTGGCCTCGCGGTAGTCGACCGCGATTTCCAGCACCTTTTCGCCTCGTGGTTCAATCGAGGCTTTCTGGTGCTGCGCAGGATCGACTGGTCCTCACCGGCAGCGATCCTGGAAAAAATCATCCGGTATGAGGCCGTGCATGAAATCCGTGACTGGGACGAGCTCAGACGACGCATCGACCCTTCAGATCGGCGCTGCTACGCCTTCTTCCACCCAGCGCTGGTCGACGAACCGCTGATCTTTGTCGAAGTCGCGCTGACGCTGGACCCGCCGGCTGCAATCGCCCCGCTGCTCGCTGAAAAGCGGAAGCATGTCGGACAGGACAAGGCGCGGGCAGCGGCGTTCTATTCGATCTCGAACTGCCAGCAGGGCCTGACCGGCGTCAGCTTCGGCAATTTCCTCATCAAGCAGGTCGTCGAGGAGATCCGCCGCGAACTGCCGCGTATCGAGGCCTTCGTCACGCTGTCGCCAATTCCCGGGCTTCGCCCCTGGATCGAGAGCTGCGACGATCCCGCCATTGAGCGGCTCGCGCAAGCGGTGCGGGAGGCCGCGCTTGATGAGCACTGGGCGGAGAAGCCCGAGACGTCCGCGCGGCTGCGCGCGGCGCTTGAACCATTGGCGGCCTATTATTTTCTGCGAGCGCGGCGCGACGACGGTCACGTCCTCGATCCGGTCGCCCGCTTTCATCTCGGCAACGGCGCAAGACTCGAGCGGATCAACTGGATGGGCGATCTCTCGCGCAAGGGCGTCGCAGAGTCCTACGGCCTCATGGTCAACTATCTCTATGACCTCGTGGAGATTGAGCGCAATCACGAGGCCTACGCCAACGAGCGGGCGGTCGCCGCCTCGAACTCAGTGAAGAGAGTCTTGCCGAGCGCCCGCTCCCGTCCCCGGCGCCGGCGCTGCCCGCGCCGGGGGATTGACCAGGCGCGTGATCAAGTTAATGCGCCTTACCGTCGCGCATGAAGCCTCAATCGCCACGCGAAGCAACCGGGAAAGCGGGGCGCGTTAGCTCCGTTCGCAAGACACCCCGCCTCTAGAGAATTGGTGGGAAGCGGCGTAGCCTAAAGGCCGAGGTCACCCAAAGGGAGGAATGTCATGTACGCCGCAATTCGTCAGGTGAAGGCCAAGCCCGGCATGGCGGATCAACTTGCCGAACGGATCAAGGGCGCGGTGCCGATCGTCAGCGGGGTCTCCGGCTTTATGGGGTATTACGTGATCTATGCGCCCGACGACACGGTCACCGCGATCAGCATCTTCAACAAAGTCGAGGAGGCGGAGGAATCAAACCGCCAGGCGCTCGCCTGGATCGAAAAGAATCTTGCGCCCCTCGTAGTCGGGAACGCGACCGCAACGGCGGGACCGGTGATCGTGCATTCAGTGCCGTAACACTGCTGTCCCAAGGGCAGCCAAGCGCGGCGGCCGTAGCCTTGGAAATTGACGTCTTGCCGTGCGGGCGCTGGTTCCGCACGGTCAGCCAAGACGCGATGCGCTCAACATCGACGAGGATCTTGCTTGACGCCGTGAGGCGGCTCTGCGGGGCATGAGCGTCGACGGATCGTCGGAAACGCACACGGTAGGCTCGCCGCGACTGCGGAATCGTCTCAACGCCATTTTGACGTCACGGAACAGCCGCACCCATGCGCCGCGATAGCGGAAGTGCGATGCAAACTCCCGATTCACTTCCAACGGGCGCCAATAGTCCGCGCGCCATTCAGTGAAGGTCTCGAACTGCTGCCGCGCCTGATCCTGTCGGATCGGCTGTCGGGCGCATCCGCAGGCGGCGTCGATTGTCACGCCCCCGTACTGATCGAAACAAAAGCGATGGCGACTCGGCACATGCCGAAGCCAACCATGCGTGTATTCGAAGTCAGCCGGCTGGAAGCGTAGCGCGTCGATCATCGGCGAAATATCCAGAAACCATTGCGATCGGGACAAAACGCCTATGGATCCCAAGTCCGGCATGGGTTGTCTCCTCTTAAGGCTTGGGATTGTATCCAACTGTCCGAGGGCGACCCGGACCCTGGTTGCGGACTGGGTCGTTCGAGTCTTTCCGCGAAGGTCGCGCACGAGTTCGCAGAAACTATGCGAAGCGTCGGCAGGGCCGCCATTTGGCGGCCCTGGACGCAATCCCCGGGTCTGCTACCGAGTCGTCGTTGCTGCGGAGGAGCGTGCGGGGCGCATGAAATTGACCACCGTTGCGCTCAGCGTGCTGCCCGTCAGGACAAGCGTCGCGCCCAGAGCAATCAGCGCGGCCAGATCCAGCACGATAGAGTGCACATCTGCAAGCGCAAGAATGCCGAGCACGATCGCGGCCAGGCCGGCTAACGCCTGCACGCCGGCGGAGCCGGCAGCCATCTCGTGCGCGACAACGGCGGCGCCGCCCTGAGACGCCTGAACCTCGCTCGCCCGTTTCAACGCGTGCAGATGCGTGACCGAGTTGCTGCTCACCAGGAGTCCGGAGCCGAAGGCGATGATCGCGATCGAGGTCAAAATCTCCGCCTGAACTCCGACCAGCGCCAGTATGCCGAGGACGATTCCGGCGGCCCCGGCCATGAACAGAGCGGAAAGGCTGCTTCCGCCGAACTGGTCCATCGAGACGTTGCCCGCGCCGTCGGGGAAGATAATCCCGACGTACTCCGAAAGCATCGCCCCGCCTTGGACGAGCAGAGCCGCTCCGAAGACGATGCTAGCGACGGCAACCAGCATTTCGGGCCTCGCTCCGGAGAGCCCGATGATCGCCAGCACGATCGTGGCGACTCCACCGATCGCGTCGACAAATCCGCCATAGGCGGCAGTGTCCCGCGTTGCGCTTCCCGTGGTGAAGGACATGGACATGGCGAACTCCTTTTCATTGCGTACCGAGATCCGCCCGTCGCCTGACCAACGAGGTTGGCCGGGAAAAGTTCCGCATAAACAGGCTCGGCTCGTGGTCGCCAAAAATCGTTCAAGCGCCCGCAGCAAATAAGCGTGGATATATCGGTAAACATTGAGAAAGAGGTTGCGCGCGAAGCAACCGGGCGTTGGGTTAGCGTTGATGGTGGAGGCTCTTGCAAAACTATTTTGAATGTCAATGAAATTTAGTCGGGGCATATAGGAACGACATGACAGTCTTCAACTACTATAAGAGAATATATATCGCTGTACATTGAGGGTGGTTTCGGTAGTGTCTTGGCGTTGTCGTTCCGATTCGTAGCAACAGGCATGTCCGACGATCCCCTGGAGGCCATGAAGGCCCGCTGGAACCATATCCAGGGCACTCTGTTTCCTTGGCTGCGCGAGGAAGTCGACCCGATGACCGAAGCGCTTGGGCGTCTCGTCACGACCCTCGACGTGATCGGCCTCGAAGCCTTCGTTCCCGAGCCGCCGCGCCGCCCCGGCCGCCCGCCCGAGGATCGGCGCGCCCTTGCCAGGGCCTTCGTCGCCAAGGCGATGCTGGGCATTCCCACCACTTCCGCTTTGATCGAACGACTCGCCGTCGACAAGTCGCTGCGGCGTATCCTCGGTTGGGAGCGACGCTCGCAAGTGCCCTCAGAAGCCACGTTCTCTCGCGCCTTCGCGGAGTTCGCGCAGGGCGATCTGCCCGACAAAATGCACGCGGCGCTGATCGAGCGCTCGCTCGGCGGGCGCATCGTCGGCGTGATCGCCCGCGACGCCACCGAGATCGAGGCGCGCGAGAAGCCGGCGGCGAAAGAGGCCAACGACAAGAAGGACGATCCGCCGTCCGATGGCGCTCAGCCGCCGCGCAAGCGCGGACGCCCGCACAAAGGCGAGCAACGGCCAAAGCCCCAGCCGACCCGGCTGGAGCGGCAAACCTCACAGAACGTCAACCAAATGCTCGCCGAACTGCCCACCGCCTGCGATGTCGGCTCCAAGAAAAACAGCAAGGGCTACAAGGAAACCTGGATCGGCTACAAGCTGCATATCGATGTCGCTTGCGGCCAGATCCCCGTCTCCTGCGTGCTGACTTCGGCCTCCGTTCACGACAGTCAGGTCGCCATTCCCTTGATGACCATGACCGGCGCGCGGGTTTCCTATCTCTACGATCTCATGGACGCCGCCTACGACGCCGCCGCCATTCATGACCATAGCCGCACGCTCGGCCACGCGCCGATCATCGACCGCAACTTTCGCGCCCAGCATGACGTCAAAGCCGAATGGAAACGGGAGGTCGACAGGATGAAGTTCATCCACATGCCCGACGCAAATGACGTCATCTATGATTTCCGCACCATGGTCGAACGCGTCAATGCTCGATTGAAGGACGAATTCGGCGCCAGGTTCCTACGCGTGCGCGGCGCAACCAAGGTCAAATGCCATCTCATGTTCGGCATCGTCGCGCTCGCCGCCGATCAAATCCTCCGCGTCGCCAGCTTCAGGCCAGCACCAGCCTGAGCCGCGCGCCCCCGCAAACCAAAACCACGGCAAATTCCTCGCCCTCAGGGAATTCTGCAAGAGGCTCGGTGTATAACGTTTAAGACGTCGGATCCGATCGGGTCCTTGGGGGCGGCAAAAAGCGAGACGGTGCTAAGCGCCCCCCGGGCCGTCGACTCGGGATCAGACGGCAAGCGCGCCGCGCTCGCCGATCGCCTCGCTGTCGAGTGCCAGGCCTCGCGCCCAGGCGCTGATGCGCCAGCTTTCGCCGTCGCGCTCGATCCGCACGAGATGATAGGCGGCGCGATAGCGCGGGTCGTGGGTCGAGGCGGCCGCCGAGGGCGCGCCGAGCACCGGAATCCTTCCTCCGGCTGTTTTCGTCGCCCGCGAAGCGAGCGAGCGGACGAGCCGGCGGTGGGTGTGGCCGTGCAGGACCGCCTCGGCGCCGTGCTCGCGGACGATGCGCTCGAAGGCCGCCGCATCGGTTAGGCCGCGGAACGGCGGCGCGCCCCTGGAGAGCGGCGGGTGGTGGACCAGCGCTACGCGGGCGAGTCCCCGCCGTCCGGTCTCGTGGAGCAGTGCGGCGAAGCGCTCGAGCTGGCTGCGGCCGAGCTTACCCGTCGCCAGCAGAGGAGCGGTCGGCAGTCCGGAAGTGAGCCCGATGATGGCGACTTCGCCCCGCACGCGTAGATAGGGAAAGGTCGAGGCGCCCGAATCGCCGGTCGTCCACCGCTCGAAGGTCGCTTTGAGCATCGGCATCGCCGCCCGCACGTAGGCGTCGTGATTGCCAGGGACGAAGCTGACATCCGCCGGGTCGCCGAGGGTCTCCATCCACGCCGCCGCGCGGCGGAACTCGTCCGGCATGGCGATGTTGACCAGATCGCCTGTCACCGCGACATGGTCGGGTCGCTGCGCCCGCAGATCCTCGACAAGGCGCGGAAAGCAACGCCATGTCGTTGAGCCGCTCGCGCCCGCGCTTCCAGTTGACGTAACCCATGAAGCGCTTGAGGCGGAAGTCGGCGAGGCCGGGGAGAGGCGCCGGGCCCAAATGCGGGTCTGTGATGTGCGCGATCGTGAAGCCCATGGACCAACCCGGTTCACGGCGCCGCGCCGCATTGACCGGGTGCAATAAGGGCGCTTCAACAGAAACACAACCGGCCGCCTCGATCAGAAGGCTTTCTAAAGCATGGGGTTATTGGCGACCCGGATACGCTCGAGAATTGCGCATTTAAGCTTCTTGATCACGCGGCCGATGACGCTTGGCGTGCGGGGCGTGGTGATCGGCGGCGGCGATTCCGTCCTGCTGGTGCGGCATGGCTATGTGTCGGGCTGGCATTTCCCCGGCGGCGGCGTCGAGGTTGGCGAGACCTGCTTTGACGCGCTCGCGCGCGAGCTTGAGGAGGAGGCTCGCGTTGCGGTCCATGGTAGCCGGCTCTACACGGGCTCTTCTTCAACGAAAGGCCGTCGCGCCGCGACCATGTCGCAGTCTATGTGATTCGCGATTTCGCCGTGCTTGGCGAGCGCGCGCCGGACCGGGAGATCGAGGAGGCGCGGTTCTTTCCCCGCTCCAGCCTGCCGGAGGGAACGACCGCGGGCACCCGGGCGCGGCTCGCGGAGATCTTCGAATTCGGCCCAGATCCGGCCCAATTGGTAGCGTCGCGGTGGCGGCGCTTGCCGAACAAGCGCCGCAATTTCAACTCAATAGTCCAATTGGGAACAATCGACAGGGGGAACAAAAGCTTAGGGGAAGCTTGGGGTTAACCGGTCGGTAGGCCATTGCGGGCGCTACATTCCGTCGCGTAGACTTTTTCCGCCGGCGCCATTATGACTTGTCGGCAAATGCGGGGAAGCGGATGAATTTGCCATTCTGGCGCGTTACCGCGCTCGGCGTCACGGTCGCGACGGGGGCGTTGCTCGCCGGGTGTGACAATTCCTATCTCGACACCGGCCCGGGCCGCTCTGAACATCCAATTTCGAGCGCGACGCTCGAGCAGATGTCCAAAATCGACACGACGCCATCCGCTCCAGTGCTAATCCGCGCCTACAAGAAAGAGGCAGAGCTCGAGATCTGGAAGATGAAGTCGGATGGGCGCTACGCTCTCCTGAAGACCTATCCGATTTGCCGCTGGTCGGGACAGCTCGGCCCGAAGAAGGTCGAGGGCGACATGCAGGTGCCCGAGGGCTTCTACACGATCGAGCCGGGTCAGATGAACCCGAACTCGCATTACTACCTCGCCTTCAACGTCGGCTACCCGAACGCCTACGACCGGGCCTACGGTCGCACCGGCGGCTCGGTCATGGTGCACGGCGTCTGCTCGTCCGCGGGCTGCTTCTCGATGACCGACGAGCAGGTCGCGGACATCTACGCCATCGCGCGCGACGCGTTCCGCGGCGGCCAGCGCGAGATCCAACTGCAGTCCTATCCGTTCCACATGACGCCGGAGAACATGGCGAAGTACCGGCTCGATCCCAACATCGAGTTCTGGAAAGAGCTGAAAAACGGGTCCGACCATTTCGAGGTCGCCAAGACCGAGCCGCACGGTCGTCGTCTGCGGCAAACACTATGTGTTCGGCGCGACTGCGAACGGCCCCGTTTCGGCGAACGCGCCTTGTCCCGCGCTTCAGCGCGACGACGACGTCGAGACTGCTGGTCGCCGAAAAGGAGGCCAAAGACCGCGCCAAGGTGGCGGAACTCGCCGCCTCCGGGGTGAAGGCGATCCGGACGGTCTATGCCGACGGCGGGCAGAATCCGGTCTTCGCGGGCTATAAGGACACAAGCGATCCCGACGCTCTGGTAGGCGGGCCGCAGGAGATCGCGTTGAGCGATGCGGCGAAGCCTGCGCCGGCGGTGGTCAAGGTCGCAGTCGCCGACGCCACCAGGCAAGGGAACGCAGCGGTCGCGCCAGAGGCGACGGGAACCGTGTCCGCCGCGCCCGAGGAGCTCAAGCCTCAGACGATCGCGCGCGCATCGACGGCGGCGACCGAACAGTCCGGCATCTGGGGCGCGAGCACGCGGAGCCTGACGAAATGGCTGAATCTCGGCGGTCAGGACAAGTCGGCGCAGCCCGCCATTACAGCCTATATTCCTGAGCAGCCGATTCCGACTGACGTTCCGTTGCCGCCGCGACGCGACGAGAAGTCGCTGCATGTCGCGTTCAAGACGCGGCTGCCGCCGTCGAAGCCGGACGAGGCTGCGGCCGCCAAGGCGCACGCTCCGGACGCTTCGCAGGCCGCCGCGTCCGGGGCCTCTCCAGCGGCCGCCGTAGTTGCTCCGGCGGCGCAATAACCGGTCCGTTGCGTCGTTAGCGCGAGCCTTTTCAAGGCGTTGCGACAGCTTTCAGCCGAGCCTCGCGTTCCAGAAGCTCCGCGAAGCCCCGAGCGGGCTCGCGAGCCACGGTTGCGCCAGGGGGAGCAGGGGGGGGGTCAACCGGGCGGGCGCCGCGCTTCCAAAGCGCATCAATCGCGTGCCAAGCGTGCGTCAATCGCACATCATTGAGCTTCCAAAACAGCCCAAACCACCTTCCTTTTTCCGTTTTTCCTTCCTTTTCCTTCCATTTGCTTCCGCGGATTGAGCCTTATCAATGGGTTGCGCGGGCCCCCGGGCCAAAGAAAATTGTCTCCCTTTTCCGCACCCCGCGGCAAAATTCGGGCGGGGGTGGAGCGATCCAAAAGGCGCCATAGCATTGGCCTTTCGCGCAGCGTTGATCCTCTCTCCGGCCCATTCCGTGCGAGCGCCCCGTTGCGCCGGGGCTCGAAGACGGCCATCGATAGAACCATAGCACGCATACCCGCCATTCGTACATAATTTGTTCTCTATGGCTTATATCTTGCCGACAAATATCTGATAATATTGATTATCCTCTCGAGCACGAGGCCTGCCTCAAGGGCCGCGTCCCGTTCATACGCCCTCTGACCTGCGCGACGAATCGCCCCGCCTCGCCCTTCCCGAGCGCCCGGGCCGGCAGGACGATCGGCGCGCCGTGGCGTGGCCAGAGATAGATGAGGCCGCCGGCGTCCTCGGCTTCCTCGCAGTCGACGAAGTCGAGCCTCTGCGACCGCTCGCCGGCCTCGAGGGTCACGCCCGTGTCGTCGATCTTCGCTGTCATGGCGCCCTCGGCCTCAAGAGCCGCCATCGCCGTCCGTCCGAGGTTTCGGGACCGGCGTATGCGCCAATGGGTGGCTAGTCGTTGAATCATGAAAGCCGCGGCGGAGAGGAGGATGGTCGCTTCGCCAGCGCGCCTGCTGATGAAGTCGGTCAGCGCCAGGATGGACGCGAACAGCAGAACGAGCACAAAGACAGCGAGCGGCCCGAGATTGCTCACAATCAGGTCGCCGCGGAGCGCGGTCCGCAGGCCGAAGCGCGCCGCTGCGGCTTCGGTCTCCGCCGGCGAAAGCGTGAAGGCGTAGGGCCCGAACGATTCGGCGTCGCCTTGGGCCGTCATGATTTCTCCGGGGCCCTTGCGTCGAGAGCAAGCGCATGCAGACCGTCGGCGAATTCAGCCGGCAACAGGCCGTAGACGCATCGATGCCGCGCGATTCGGCTAAGACCCGCGAATTTCCGGGAAACGATCTGCACCCGGTAATGCGTGCCGCCGCCCGGTCGTGAGCCGGCGTGGCCCGCATGTCGGTCGGACTCGTCGATGACGTCGAGGAAAGACGGATCGAGCGCTTCCGTCAGACGCGTGACAATTCTTTCCTGCATATTCACGAGCCGCTCTCCCGTTTAACGTCCATCGATACTAAATAGCCTATCAGGGGTTCTCGACCGAATGGGTTTTCATTGGCCGCTCGGCGGTGTTCGTCGCCCAGAGCGCGAAGGGTCTTGTCTCGCGGCGTCGGCGCTCATAAAGGTCAGGACATGGATTTGAATTCTCGATTGTTCGATCGCATCCGAGTGAAGCCGACCGAGCGCACGCCCGACAAGGCCGCGGTCAAGACCCCTTGCAGCCATCCCGGCTGCCAGGCGGAAGCCCCGTTCCGTGCGCCCAAGGGCCGCGAGCGCGAGGGCGAGTACTTGTTCTTTTGCAAGGACCACGTGCGAGAATACAACGCTTCCTACGACTATTTCCGCGGCATGGACGACGAGTCTATGGCGAAGTTCCGCCAAGCCGACGCGATCGGCCATCGTCCGACCTGGAAGCTTGGCGACCGGGCGGCGGCGAGCCACGTGGATGAATCGGTGTTCGCCGAGGCGCGGTCCGCGCGTCGCCGCGGCGTGCGCGGAAAGGCCCCGCCGGAGGCGCCGCCGCGCTACAATGCGCTCGCGCTCAAGGCGCTGATGACGCTGGATCTTGGCGGCGATGCGACACAGGCGAAGATCAAGACTCGCTATAAGGCTCTGGTCAAACGCCACCATCCGGACGCAAACGGCGGAGACCGATCGTCGGAAGACAAATTGCGCGAGATCATTCAGGCCTATAATTATCTGCGGGCCAACAAGCTGGTGTGAAGCGCAACCGTTCGGGCCTGTGGCGGGTTAACGGTTTGCTTTTGCCTGGGACGGCGCCTCGAGTGTGAGAGAGCCGCTCTTCGCCCCCGGGATGAGAGCGTGGAGGACTGATGAATTCGAGAGAGACGCCGACAGCGGCCGAATCCTTGCCCGGTCTGCCGGACACGCGAATATCCGTGCGCAAGGCGTTCGGCATCGATTCGGACATCGATGCGCCAGCCTATTCGGTCGCTGAGCAGCACGTGCCTGATCTCGACCCGGACTACTTGTTCGACCGCGAGACGACGCTCGCAATTCTCGCAGGGTTCGCGTTCAATCGAAGGGTCATGATCACCGGTTATCACGGCACCGGCAAGTCGACTCACATCGAGCAGGTGGCGGCGCGGCTCAACTGGCCCTGCGTCCGCATCAACCTCGACAGCCATGTCTCGCGCATCGACCTTGTTGGCAAGGACGCGATTGTGCTCCAGGACGGCAAGCAGGTGACGGAGTTCCGCGATGGTATGCTGCCTTGGGCGCTGCAGAACAACATCGCGCTGTGCTTCGACGAATACGACGCGGGTCGTCCGGACGTGATGTTCGTTATTCAGCGGGTGCTTGAGGTCTCGGGTCGCCTGACGCTGCTGGACCAGCGGCGCGTCATACGGCCGCATCCGGCGTTCCGTTTGTTCGCCACCGCCAACACCGTGGGGCTCGGGGACACTTCCGGACTTTATCACGGCACGCAGCAGATCAACCAGGGTCAGATGGATCGCTGGTCAATCGTGGCGACCCTCAACTATCTGCCGCACGACAAGGAAGTCGACATTGTGCTGGCTAAGTCTCCGGCGCACCGCGCCCGCAAGGAGGGGCGCGACATCGTGAACAAGATGGTGCGGGTGGCGGATCTGACGAGAAACGCCTTCATCAACGGCGACCTGTCGACCGTGATGAGCCCGCGCACGGTCATCACCTGGGCGGAGAACGCCGAGATCTTCAAGGACATCGGCTTCGCCTTCCGCCTCACCTTCCTCAACAAGTGCGACGAACTCGAGCGCTCGCTGGTGGCCGAATTCTATCAGCGCTGCTTCGGCCAGGAACTGGCGGAAAGCGCGCTCAACGTCGCGCTAAGCTAGGGGCTATCGGGAACAAGTCGATGGGCCGGAACTCTGCTCGAAAAGAGATGGGAACGCCGGTGGCGAAAGAAGCCGATCTTTATTCCTGGGCAGTGCGCCAGGCGGCGCTGTTGCGCGCCGGCCGGCTGTCGGAGATCGACCCTGCCGGAACTCGCGGAGGAGATCGACGACGTGGGCGAGGAGCAATATCATCAACTCGAGAGCGCATTCCGCGTCTTGATGCTGCATCTCCTAAAGTGGGACCATCAGCCCGACCGGCGCAGCCGGTCGTGGACCCTGTCGATACTCGAACAAAGACGAAGGGCGCAGCGCCAGCTGCGAAAAAGCCCGGGTCTGAAGAGCCAGCTCGATGAGGCCCTGATCGCGGCTTACGAAGACGCTCGCGTGGAAGCTGCAAGCGAAACTGGCCTGCCGCTGAGCGCGTTTCCCGCAACTCGCCCCTTCGAATTCGCCGAAATCATGGAACGGCCGATCGTCTGGCCGGGCGATGAGGCGTAGCGGGCTTCTCTCCCGCGGCCAGGGGAGCGCGATTCTCGTCAATTGGCGACCGCTCGACAGTCCCCAGGCGAGCTGACGCTCGCAATAACGGGCTCGAATCGGCGCTACTGCCCCTGCGCTTTGCGCTTCTGCAGGTTGTCGAGGTAGACGACGCCGGCGATCAGCAGGCCTTCGATCACCAACTGCCAGAACGAACTGACGCCGAGAAGGTTCGCGCCGTTGCCGATGGTGGTGAACAGCATCGAACCGATGAAGCAGCCGAGGATCGTGCCGCGTCCGCCGAACAGGCTCGCGCCGCCGACGACCGCGGCCGCGATCGCCTGCAACTCATAGCCCGTGCCGCCGTTCGGATTGCCCATCGTCAGCCGGGCGACGAGCAGCATGCCGGCGACGGTGGCGAACACAGCCGAAAGGCCGTAAGCAACGAGCGTCACCCGGGTTACGTTGACGCCCACCCGGCGCGCAGCCTCGATATTGCTGCCGAGCGCATACATGTAGCGTCCGAGGCGCGTCGCCTTGAGCAGGAAATGCGAAACCGCGGCGAAGGCGATCATGACCAGGAACATCGTCGGGATGCCGAACACGTACGAATTGGCGAAGTTGCCGAGCGAGTCGGGCAGTCCGGCGACCGTCATGCCGCCCGAGATGAGCATGGTCAGTCCGCGGTAGCCCTGCAATCCGGCGAGGGTGACGATGAACGCCGGGATGCCGAGCCGGTCGACGGCGAGGCCGTTGACGAGGCCGATCGCGAGTCCGATCAGGAGCGTCAACGCTGCGGCGAGCGGGATGCTCATGCCGCCGGCGAGCAGCATGGCGAAGGCGACGCCGGTGAAGCCCAGGACCGACCCGACCGACAGGTCGATGCCGGCGGTGATGATGGTGAAAAGCTCTCCATAGGCCACGATCGCATCGACCGAAACCTGCCGCATGATGTTGAAGATGTTGCCGGTCGTGAGAAAATAGGGCGAGGCGATCGCCAGCCCGATCCACAACAGCGCCGTGCAGCCGAGCACCCAGGTTTCGACCGGCAGGCCGTGGCGAAGCTCCGCGGCGAAAGCGGCGCGGCGACTGGATTTCGTTTCGGGGGCGGTGACGGTCGCCATGGTTTTCCTTGGGTACAGCTATTGAACCTCGTCCTGAGCTTGTCGAAGGACGCTCCAGCGCGCGCACGGCCGGGGCGCCCTGGAGCATCCTTCGAGGCCCCGTTTTTTGCGGGGGCGCCTCAGGATGAAAGCGTTAGGGGCGGCGGAGCGCGCATCAGCTGCCGAGGAACGGCGCTAGCTGATACTTCTTTGGGTTGAGCAGCCCCTGCATCTGCGGGCTGTCGATGTTCTTCTTGGTGACCACGTGTACGCCCGAGTCCATTCTATGGGGCAGCACGACACCGTTCGCCGCTGCGAGCGCGTACCAGACGCCGGCGTAACCCATCATGAACGGGTTCTGCACGATGAGGGCGTCGAGGTTGCCGTCCCGTAGGAAATGGATCTCCTGGTCGGATGTATCGAAGGCGTCCGCGCAGATTTTCGAGCCGAGGTTCTTTTCCTGGATGGCGCGCCCCGCGCCGTCACCCTCGATCTCATTGTCGGCGAAGATCGCTGTAAGTTGAGGATGGCGGGTCAGGATGTCCTCGGCGTCGGAAAGCGCGCTTGCCGGGGTCGTTGTTGCCGGTGCGGTGGTCGACGATCTTCAGGTCCGGATATTTCTTCATTTCCTCGACAAAGCCCTTGTCGCGGTCGTTGAGCGACTGGGCGCCGGCGAGCGCTGTCATGTAGGCGACGTCACCTTCGTCCTTGCCGGTGCGCGCCTTCACGCAGGAGGCGAGTTCGTCGGCCGCTTTCACGCCGCCGGTCACGTTGTTGGTGGCGAGGAAGGTCACGTATTTGTCGGTGTTGGCGTCGGAGTCGATCACGATGACCGGAATGCCGGCGTTGGTCGCCGCCGCGATCGGCTGCGCCAGCGCCTGGGCGTTGGTCGCCGCGATCACAATGCCGGTCGGCTTCGACTGGATCGCGTTCTCCAGGATCGAGACTTCCTGCGCGACGTCGGTTTCGGCGCTGGCGCCGAGCTTGTTGATCGTCACGCCGAGCTTCTGCGCCACGGCGTCCGCGCCGTCGAACACCGTGGCCCAATATTGCGACGTCGTCGCTTTCACGATCACGTCGATGCGGTCGTTGGAAAAACCGGCCGCCCATGCGGGCGTCCAGGCGAGGGCCAAGGCCGTCGCCGCCATAAGACCAATCCTAACCATGAGCATCTCCTTCGATTTACTGCCCCTCAGTGGTCTCCGCCTCCTCGTACCCCGTCATGTATTTGATGAGATCCCGCTGGTTGGTTTCGGCCGCCGGCGTCACATGGGTAATGCGGCCGCGAAACATCACCGCCACCCGGTCGGCGACCTCGAGGATCTCGATCAGGTTGTGGCCGATGTAGATGACGCCGATGCCCTGCTCAGCCAGCTTGCGGGCGAGCTGGATGACGTGCTCGCGCTCCATGACGGCCAGCGCCGCTGTCGGTTCGTCGAGGACGACGACCTTGGACTGCCAGTAGAGCGCCCGCGCGATGGCGACCGCCTGGCGCTGCCCGCCGGAGAGGCGCGACACCGTCTTCGCCTTGGGCGGAATGCGGCTTTCGATCCGCCGGAGCAGCGCTTCCGTCTCGTCCCGAATCTTGCGGTTGTCGATCACCGGCAGGCCGAGCCAGCGTTTGATCGGCTCGCGGCCGAGAAAGACGTTGGCCCCGACCGAGAGATCGTCGGCGAGAGCGAGATCCTGATAGACCGTCTCGATGCCGAGGGCCCGGGCGTCGGCCGGCGCGTGAAGGTCGAGCGCGACGCCGTTCAGACGGATCTCGCCGGAATCGGCCCTGTGGACGCCCGCGATATGTTTGATCAGGGTCGACTTGCCGGCGCCGTTGTCGCCGACGAGCGCCAGAACCTCGCCCGGATGGAGCGTGAGGTTTGCCCCGTGCAGGACACTGACCGGCCCGAACCTCTTATGTAAATCGGCGACTTCGAGCAGCGGCGGCAAGACGCTCCAGCAAACGCCAGCCTCGGTTCGAGAGGGGCCGGACGACCTACCCGCCAAGTGAAATGCTTAACACCAATTTCGGGCCTATTTTCGACGGACGTTTGGAGATTCGATCGCGGGCTGCTTGATCCCGACTTGATCCAGCGGCCGAACTTGACTTTGCCGCCGTCATGCTGCACAGCAACACGCGTCGCCTCGAGGCGACGAAATTGCGCACCGGCCGCGTGAAGGGCTTCATGTCCTCCTGTCGGGCGCTGTTTTTTTCATTTGACGTCCGGACACGCGGGGCGTTTCCCTCCCATAAACCCTTCCGCCGCTGACGCGCGAATTGCGTGGCCGTGGCCGTCAGAAAGACTTCACCTTGGATAATTTTCATGGGCTCGGCCTCACCGCGCCCCTCATTGCCGCGCTCGCCAAACTCGGCTTCACGCGTCCGACGCCGATTCAGGCCCAGGCGATCCCGCCGCTGATGAAAGGCCGGGATCTCGTCGGGATCGCCCAGACGGGCACTGGCAAAACCGCAGCGTTCGCGTTGCCGATCCTTCATAAGCTGGCGACCGACCGCCGCCCGGCGCCGAAAGGCGGCGCGCGGGTCCTCGTACTGAGCCCGACCCGGGAGCTCGCGAGCCAGATCGCGCAGAGCTTTCGCGACATCTCGGGCGAGCTTCCGCTCAAGGTCGCCGTCGTGTTCGGCGGAGTGCCGCATGGCGCGCAGATCCGGGCGCTTCAGCAGGGTCTCGACATTCTGGTGGCGACGCCCGGCCGGCTGATCGATCACCTCGACGCGAAGATCGCGAGGCTCGGCGCGGTCGAGTTCCTCGTGCTCGACGAGGTCGACCAGATGCTCGACCTCGGCTTCATCAAGCCGATCCGCCGCATCGTGCGCGAACTGCCGAAGCGGCGGCAGAACCTGTTCTTCTCGGCCACCATGCCAGCCGACATCCGCGCGCTGGCGGGCGAACTGCTCAGCGATCCGGTCGAGGTCGCGGCGACGCCAAGCGCCAAGACCGCCGACCGCGTCGAGCAGAGCGTCCTCTTCGTCGAGGCGGCGAAGAAGCGCGACCTGCTGGTCGAGCTCTTTGCCGACGAAACGATGTCGCGCGTGCTCGTCTTCACCCGCACCAAGCGCGGCGCCGACCGCGTCGCCAAGGCGCTGGACGAGGCGGGGATCGATGCGTCGGCTATTCACGGCAACAAGAGCCAGGGCCAGCGGGAGCGGGCGCTCGGCGCTTTTCGCGACGGCAAGACGCGGGTGATGGTCGCGACCGACATCGCCGCGCGCGGCATCGACATCGACAGCGTGACGCACGTGGTGAACTTCGAACTGCCCGAGGTCGCCGAGGCCTACGTGCACCGGATCGGCCGCACGGCGCGCGCCGGAAATGCGGGGCAGGCGATCTCGCTCTGCGACCACGAGGAGCGTGATCTCCTGCGCGCCATCGAGCGTCTGACGCGGGTCAATATCCCGAAGAGCGACCGTCGTGGCGAGGCCGGTCCAAAGCCGGCTCGCGTCGTGCGCCAGGCGACGGGCGCCTCGGCGCCCGCGTCCCAACGCCCGCATCACGCCCCGCATCGCGACGCGCGCAGCGCCGGCCTTCCGGCCTCGATCACCAAGCGGGTTCATCGCCCCGGTCAGGCTCGCCCTCAGAGGCGCATCGAGCGCTGAGAGCGGAGGCCACGGGGCGCGGCCTAGCCCGGCCCGCCCGGCGCCTCCGACGCCGGTTTAGCGCCGGTTTAGGGTTGGCCCCCAGGTTTTTCAGGGGGTTGCGACCCGCTTTAGGGTCGGCCCGTAATCCGCCCCTTTTGCGCGAGAACGTCGAAGGGAAGTCTGGCCTTCCCCGTTGCCGCGGCTGCGCCGTCGAGACATCCTGCAAAACATCGGCGAACGTCAAGGAGAGCCGCGCCTTTCGACCCATGAGCGAAAAATGGACAATCGGGGCGCAGCTGTCGACCTCCCATTCTTCGGCCGCCGCGCTTCATCCGTCGCAAATGCTGGAAACCGTCGAACGGGTGCGCGAGGTGGTCAACCTCGATTGTCTTGTCGTCGGCTTCCGAGAGGCGCCGGAAGTTTTCCGCCAGTTCTGCGGCCCCAGCAGGCCGGTCGGAGAGGTGTTTCTCTGGTTCAGCGTCCTGTCCGACATCGAAGCAATGGAGGAGACGGACCTCGTTGTGAACTGGAGGGGCGAGCGCAGTCGCGGTTGGGGAGGGTGGGCAGAGAAGGGAGCCGAAGTCGAAGAAACCTTCCGCTTCGCCTGCCCGAACAATCCGGCGGTCCGCGAGAAAACGCTCCGGCGTCTGCGCGAACTGATGGGCCGCTACGCCTTTACCGGCGTCTTTGTCGACAAGATCAGGTTTCCCTCGCCGGCCAACGGGATCGACGAGGCGCTGTCCTGCTTTTGCGAGCACTGCCGAAGCCGGGCGAGGGCCGCGGATCTGGACCTCGACGCCGTCGTCAAAATCCTGGCGGACCGAGCGGTCGCGGCGCCTTCGCTTGCCGACGGAAGCCCGGCCGATGCTCGCTCCTGGCTCGAGGCGATCGCCTTCGCCAATCCGCTTCTCTCGCGCTTCCTGAAATTTCGCTCCGACAGCATCACACGGCTCGTCGCCGAGCTTGGCGACGAGATGAGGAGCGCCGGCCGAAAAGTCGCGCTGGACCTGTTCTCGCCCTGCCTCGCATCGCTTGTCGGCCAAAACTACCGGAGCCTGTCCGGCCATTGCTCGTGGGCGAAGCCGATGACCTACCGGATCGCACTGGGTCCCGCAGGCCTGCGCCTCGAAATTCCGGCGCTGATCGAGGGCGTCGCGCGGCTGTTCGACCTCGGAGAGTCGCGGGTTCTGGATTGGTGCGCAGGACATATTCCCGCCTTTGACCGGGACCTGCTCGAGCGCACACGAGAGAAAGCTGTGCCGCTGCGCTTCATCCAGGCGGAGATCGCAGCGGCCGTGCGGGCGATGCATCCGGTTCCGGTCTATTTCGGCCTCGAACTGGTGAGCCAGCCCGGCGTGGTCGACATCAAGCCGGAGGATGTCCTGGTGATGGTCCAGGCCGGCCGCGCGGCCAACGCGGCCGGGCTCATCATCTCATGGGATCTGATGCACGCGCCGATGGATGGCGTCGAAGCGCTCGCCGAGGCGATGAAGGCGTAGGCCTTTGGTCGACTGGCGCTCCAGACCAAATGATTGGCGCCCGACCGGGAGGGCCACGATGGGGCGTCCTTCTGTGCGGGCACAGCGCCGTGGACGGCGGGAATGCGCAAACAGCGGCCACTCCTGGACGGCATCAAAGGCAGGCGACGTTTCGGCAAGCGGCGTCGGGTAGTGGACCAGGGCCCACTACCCGACGTCGGTATCGCTCGACAAGGTGAGGAAAATCGGCGAAAGTCGCTCGCGCTATCGTCGGGGCCGCGCGTCGGTCGCCTCGACCGGAGCATCGCAGATTGGGTGCGGCCAAAGAGCTGTTATCGTCTGCTCGTCACGCGCGCCAAGAGCGCCAGGACACGTCTCGATGTCTCCGTCGGCGAGGACTCTGATCGCGACCTCCGTGGCTCGCGTTTTGCTCGCGCCGTTCGTGGACGGCGCGGGGGGCAACTTGCTTCCGCATTCATTCCGAACCTCGCTGGCGCGTAGCCCGCGCCGCCGCCGAGCCGACGCATGGAGCCGTCCAATGGAAACTCGTGAAGCCATCCACAGCGCGCACGCAAAAACACTCGATACGCAGGCCCTACGCCGAGAATTCCTCATCCCGGAGGTGTTTAGACCGGGCGAGCTGACTACGACCTATAGCCAGATCGACCGGATCGTGGTGGGAGGCGTCATGCCGCTCGCCGCCCCGGTCGGGCTGCCCGATGGAATCGGCCGCATCTTCGGCGTGGATTTCTTTCTGCAGCGCCGCGAGATGGGAATCATCAACATCGGCGGTCCGGCGCGGGTCGTCATCGACGGTGAAACCGTCTCCGTCGGTCCGACGGAGGCGCTCTATATCGGCATGGGCGCGCGCGAGCTTGCCTTTCGCAGCGTCGACCCGAACCGTCCAGCGAAGCTTTACTACAACTCGGCGCCGGCCCATCGAGCGCTGCCCAGCCGCCGGCTGACGCTCGCCGACGCCGCCTCGGTCACGTTCGGCGACAAACGCAACGGCAACCGCCGCACCATCCACAAATTTCTCATCCCCGAGGTGATCGAGACCTGTCAGCTCTGTATGGGCATGACGAGCCTCGAGGAAGGGAGCCTGTGGAACACCATGCCGTGCCACACGCACGAAAGGCGGATGGAGGTCTACTTCTACTTCAACCTCGATCCCGACGCGACGGTATTCCATTTCATGGGCCAGCCGCAAGAGACCCGGCACATCGTCGTGCACAACGAGCAAGCGGTGATCTCGCCAAGCTGGTCGATCCATTCCGGCGTCGGCACCCGCGCCTACAGCTTCATCTGGGGAATGGTCGGCGAAAACCAGACTTTCGACGACATGGACCAGGTGACTGTCGCCGAGCTCCGCTGAGCGCGGGAGCAAAAGAAATGTTTGACCTGAGCGGGAAGGTGGCGATCGTGACCGGTTGCAACACCGGGCTGGGCCAGGGAATGGCGCTCGCGCTGGCGCAGGCCGGGTGCGACATCGTCGGCGTCAACTTCGTGCCGGCCGACGAGACCGCGACGGCGGTGGAACGGATGGGGCGGCGGTTCCATGACATAGCGGCGGACCTCAGCGCCGCCGCGGGGGAGGAGGTCATCGCGCCGCGCGAGCGCGGCGTTTGGCCGCGTCGACATCCTGGTGAACAACGCGGGCATCATACGCCGCGCCGACGCGCTCGAGTTCACCGAGCGCGACTGGGACGACGTGATCGCGGTGAACCTGAAGGCGGTGTTCTTCCTATCGCAAGCGGCGGCTCGGCAGTTCATCCGTCAACAGGCGCCGGGAGAGACGACGCGGGGACGGATCATCAACGTCGCCTCGTTGCTGTCCTTTCAGGGCGGCATCCGCGTGCCGTCGTACACGGCGGCCAAGAGCGGCGTGCTCGGGCTGACCCGGCTGCTCGCCAATGAGTGGGCGAAATACGGTATCACCGTGAACGCGATCGCGCCGGGCTACATGGCAACCGACAACACGGCCCCGCTGCGCGCAGACGCCGCCCGCAGCGAGGAGATCCTCGCCCGCATTCCCCTGGGCCGCTGGGGGCAGCCTTCGGATCTGGCGGGACCTGTGGTCTTCCTGGCTTCGGACGCCTCGGCCTACGTCACCGGCCACGCCCTCGCTGTCGATGGGGGTTGGCTCGCACGCTGAGGGGTCGATTTACGGCGGCCTCCGCGGGCATGCTTCGCCTTTCGCGAGGTGGTTCCAGGGCGGCTGACGCCCTGATCCCATCGATATGCGGACGCGCGGGCCTGTGCTAAAATGCGTGTAAGGAGGATCGCCGCAAATGCAGTCACGTTTGTTTGGCCGCATGCCCGATGGGACGGGTGTCCAGGCTTTTTCTCTGCGCAGCAGCACCGGCTTGAGCGCGACCATCACGCAGTACGGCGCGCGGATTGCCGAACTGCTTGTGCCGGTCGCCGGCGGGGTGCGCAACGTGACGCTGGGGTTCGACCGGCTAGAGCCCTATCTGAGCGACCGCGTTAATCTCGGCGCTGTCGCCGGCCGCTACGCCAACCGCATCGGCGGCGGACGCTTCACCCTCGACGGACGCGAGTACCGGCTGCCGCAAAACGAAGGCCGCAACACGCTGCATGGCGGGCCGGACGGCTTCTCCTATCGTGTGTGGCAGGCCGAACCGGACGGCGAGACGTTACGGCTCACGCTGCACAGTCCGGACGGCGACCAGGGATTCCCCGGCGCGCTGGATGCAGTCGTGGAATACCGGCTGGACGGCGACGCGCTGGTGATCGATTACGCCGCGACGACCGATGCGCCGACGGTACTGAATCTCACCAATCACGCCTATTTCAATCTGTCCGGCGAAGCGTCGGTGCTGGAGCATGTGCTGCACATCCCGTCGTCCCGCATCACGGCGCTGGACGCCGAGCTGATCCCCACCGGCGAGATCCGCGACATCGCCGGCACGCCGCTGGATTTCCGCGCTCCGACCGCGATCGGAGCGCGCATCGACGAGCCCAACGACCAGTTGCAGCTCGGCGGCGGCTACGATCTGAATTACGTACTGGCCGACGCGCCGCGCGCCGCGCCGGCCCTGGCTGCGACCGTCTCGGCCGGTGGGATTGTCATGACAGTGCTGACCACCGAGCCGGGGCTGCAGTTCTACAGCGGCAATTTCCTCAGCGGCGCTCCATTCGCACGGCGCAGCGGGCTCTGCCTAGAGACGCAGCATTTCACCGACAGCCTCAACAAGCCTGCGTTTCCCACCACCGTGCTGCGGCCCGGCGAGCGGTTCGCGTCGCGCACCGTCTATCGCTTCGGCGCCGGCTGAGTCGGGCGCGGTCCGGCCGTCAGGCTTGCATCGCAACGGATGTCCGCTGCGCTGTGTCCGCGACGGAGCGCGCCATGACGCGGTTCGGCGGTGCGCCCACGGCGCCGGCTGACGCACGGCTCCCCCCGCGCGGGCAAGGCAGTCCGGCCGGCGTGGGGCATACCGTTCAGCCCTGGCGAGACGGCATCGTTGGGCCGCCGCCGGCGCCGGTGCTGGCGATGGCGTCGGCAATCTCCTTCAGGTCCGCCGGGCTCAGCTCCAGAGTCGCTGCGGGCAAACCGCCGTCGATTTCCGCCGGGTTGCGGGCGCCAACGATCGCCGCGGTCACCCCGGGCCAAGCGAGCGTCCAGGCTATAGCGACAACCGGGGTGGTGACGCCGTGCCGCGCCGCAACAGGCTTTAGCGCTTCGGCCAGCGCCAAGTTCTGACGCAGCGGCTCGCCGGCGAATTCAGCCCCGGCCCCAACGTTGTAGTCAGGCCCGCGTGCACGCCAGTCGTTCTCCGGCAGCTCTGACAGTCTGAAGGACCCGGTCAGCAGCCCGCTTTGCAAAACGCTGTAGCAGATCACGCCGGTCTTGTGCGCGGCGCACCACGGCAACTCGGCCGCGCCGACCTCGCGGCGGATGGCCGAGAACGGCGGCTGCAGCGTTTCGACGTGGCCGAGCCGCTCGGCGGCCTCGAGTTGCGCGGCGTTGTGGTTGGACAGCCCCACCGCGCGAACCTTGCCTTCGCGTTTCAGGTCCAAGAGCGTCTGCCAGTAGACTTCGAGCGGCGTATCGTCGGCCGGCCAGTGCATCTGGTACAGGTCGATGCGCTCCACCCGGAGCCGGCGCAGCGACGCGTCCACTTCACGCCGGAGGCTGGCCGGGTTCCCGACGCGGCGGGGCGGAATGTAGTGGTCGCGCTCGTCCCAGACCAGCGAGCCCTTGGTGAAGACATAGGGCCATTCGGCGCGCGGAATTTCGTGCAGGATGCGACCCACCAACTCCTCGGCGTGGCCGAGGCCATACACCGCGGAGGTGTCGATCCAGTTGAGGCCGAGCTCCAGCGCGCGCCGGATGGTGGCGAGCGACACCTCGTCGTCCTGCGGGCCCCAGCCGAACGCCCACTTCGGGCCGCCGATGGCCCAGGTGCCCAACCCCACGTGCGTGATGTTCATTCCCGTCTTGCCCAGCGGGCGAGTCGGCAACGACGACGATCCTTTATCAGCCATGTTCTCTACTCCTTTACTTTACTACCCGACCATGAGCGCGCATATCGGAACTGTTGAGGACTGCCGCGCTCTGCCGCGCTGTGTCCGCCGAGCGATGCATGCAACAAAGTCATGTCGAGCCGGGCCGAACTTCGGCGGACGCGGCGGCGATCGCACTTCGACCCAGACCCGACTTGACGATGCGGACCAATTCTTCCTCGCTTGTCTCGGTCGTGGAGGCGTCGAGCACAATTGCGCCGGAGTGCAGGAAGTTGATGCGGTCGCAGACCTCGAAGACTTGATGATAGTTGTGAACGATAAGAATCATTGAGACGCTGCGCTGCCGGCGAAGATTCTGGATCAAACCGAGAACCTGGCCGCCCTCGCGTATGCCCAGAGCGGCCAGCGGCTCATCAAGGACCAATATGGTAGGCGACGAGTAGATTGACCGAGCGACAGCGACGCACTGGCGCTGCCCGCCTGACAGCAGATCGACCATGCTGTTGACACTGGGGATCGAGATCCCCATTGTCTTGAGGTATCTCACGGCCAGCTCGCGCATCTTCGCGTTATCCAAGAGCTTCAATCCAAGGATGCGCTTGTGGCGCTCGCGCCCCAGGAACATGTTATGGAAGATACTGAGGTCGCCGATCAGCGCGAGATCCTGGTAAACCGTCTCGATGCCGTGGGCGCGCGCGTCGCGCGGCGAGGCGAAGCGCACCTCTTTGCCGTTCAAAATAATCGTGCCGGCGTCAGGTTGGTGAAACCCGGAGAGGATCTTTATCAGGGTGGATTTGCCCGCGCCGTTATCGCCGACCAACGCCAGCACTTCGCCTCGATGCAGCTTGATGCTCGCATCGACAAGAGCGGTGACGGCGCCGAAGGTCTTGCTGATGTGCCGCATTTCGAGGAGGACAGGGGCGTCCGGATCGAGCACGGGAACATCCTGATCGAAAACGGGAATATCCTGTGGGTTCATATGCGTCTCCGTGTGCGGAGCCGGTCGACCTGGACGTTCAGCAACATGGCTGCGAGAATCCCGGCGCCCAGGAAAATATCGGACACCGTGGCCTGGGCGCCTATCATCACTAAGCCGTTGTTGAGGGTGGCCACCACGAACGCGCCAATGAACGCGCCGACGACGGTGCCGGAACCTCCAAGCAGCGAGGTGCCTCCAATGACTGCCGCCGCGATCGCCTCCAGATTGAGAAAGCCGGCGCCGGCAGCGGGATCGGCGGACGAAAACTGCAAAGTGTTGATAATGCCGGCAAACCCGGCCAGCCCTCCGGCAATCATGAAGTTATAGACCTTGATCCGATCGGTCCGCACGCCGATCTCTCGCGCCCCGATGATGTTGCTGCCGGTGGCAATGGTGTGGAGGCCGAAAGTTGTTCGGTTCAACACCAGCGCCATCACTGCGACGATCAGGGCAGCCCACAGCACGGGTGTGAACGCTGACAGCCAATGCCAGGACAAGAGGGCGTCCGCGCGTGGATTATACAGGCTTTGACCGAATAATTCGTTGAAGGGTTCTTCCACGGGCGTCATGATCGGCTGACTATTGTAAATCGAGACGACAATGCCTTGCAGGAAGAAAAGCGTGCCGACCGTGGTGATCAGAGAGGGGACGCGGAAGTGGACGGTGATGACTCCGTTGACCACGCCGACCAACACCCCGAGCACAACCCCGGCAACCGCGCCGACAGCCAGGGGCACGCCCCAGATAACGGACAGAAGGCCCATGGTGTAGGGAGCGAGCGCGAAGGTGCTGCCCACGGAAAGATCGATCTCGCCGGTGATCATCAGCATCGCTTCGGCAACGGCGATCAGGCCGAGGCGGCCGGTGTCGCGGAAGACGACGCCCATGAATTGCGTCTCTAGGAACTGCCCGCCGCTGCCAATCTGGAAGTAGAGTACCAGAACGACTGCGACGGCAGCGATGCTGGCCTCTCGATACCGGGAGAGGATGGACAGCAGCCTCTCCAGTATTGTGCTCGGTAAATTGACGCCAGCCTTGCGCCTCGTTGCCAGGCTGGGTTCGATAGTCGGCGCCGCGTGTTCTCCCTTGGGTTCCAACTTCAGGTTCATCGGCGATCAACCCGGTTTCGGCAGCCCGTGGAATGTCATCCTACCGCGGCCATCCAGCCAATTCTACTTGTGCTTGGAGAACAACCATCGCGCTTTGGGCGTGGTCGGCGATGACCCATGGTCACCGCCGACCCCCGCGCGCGCGCCTCCTCAGGCCCCCCTGTTCTCAAACGATTGCACGGGCGGGGGCGCGCGCCCCGCCAATCTTACGTCGGCTCGGCGGTGGACGTGCCAATAAAGCAACTCTTGCCAAGGTAAAGGTCGATATTATCCTTGGTCACATAGGCGCGGCTGGTGTCGGTTTCAGCCGGGCCGAGCAGGCCGCCAGAAAGGTGCCACAGATACATCTGTTGGACAGGCAGGAAGCCCTGCAGATAGGACTGCTGATCGACCGTGAAGTTCACGTCGCCAGTTTTGATATATTGCAGGGTCTGCGGGAACAGGTCGAAGCCCGCGACCGCCACGCCCGCCTTCGCCAAGCCATACTTGTTGGACACGAAGCCGCAGGCGTAGGTGTCCGAGCCGCCGGTCCCGAACAGGCCGGCCACGTTCTTGTGGCTGAGGTAGTAACTCTCGATCCGCGATATTTCCGAGGCCGGGTCTGGGCCGGCGTTGACGACATCGTAGGTCCACGCGTCGCCCTGCTCCTTGATGTACTGCTTGGCGCCGTCGAGGCGCGGCTGGGTGTTCAGCGAGCCCGGAACGCCGATCTCGAGCATGACGTGGCTGCCCTTCGGGATCAACGCCAGCCATTTGGCGGCGGCATTATACCCGGACTGGAACAGTGGTTGGCCTACGTAAGCCAGACGCTTGTTTGGGCTGCCGGCAGGCACGTCGGCGTTGAAGGCGATGACCGGAATGCCGGCGGCGATCGCCTGGGCCGTCGGCGCGTCGAACGCCTTGGGGTCCACGAGGCACACGGCGATGCCATCCGCCTTTTCCGCGATGGCTGTCTGCATAGCGCTGACCATCTCGGAGACGACATCTTTCTCCGAGCCGGTCCACTGGTAACTGCACCCAAAGGCGGCGCAGGCATCCTGGATGCCATAAATACACGGGGTAAAGAACTGGTCCAGTGTTACATGGCAGACAAAGTAGAACTTGTATTTCTTTTTCGGCAACCCGGCGGCCACACTTTGCCCCAGGGCCGTGCCGATCCCACCGGCAAGTCCCGCGGCCCCCAAGCCCAGCATTGCAGCAGCCGTGACGACGTTGCGTCGGCTGATCGCGCTTGCGGCCTTCGCTGTCTCGGCCTGATCTCTGATATCGTGTTCCACGTGTTCCTCCCTTCCAGAGTTTCATTTCAGTTTATGAGCCCGCCGGGCGCAAAGCCCATCAGCAGTCACCGCATTGCTCAAGATGATCACAATCCGAAAAACCGCATTCGCGCATTGACGTGGGTCAACCGCAGGGCCGGCGAATGACAGCGAATGCGGTCGGCATGCGGCAGTTCCGGCCTCATTGCCGAATATCAGGCTCTATTGCTCGCATCTGGCTTTTTTTAGGATGCCGATTTGAATGTGAGGGGAGACTTGAAGGATTGCAAACGGCCAGGATGAACTGGAAGCGAACGCTCTGCCAAATGAGCGACATCGCCTAATTAGGCGGTGTCGCTCTCCACCAACTGCGACGTACGCCCAAGCGACCCGAGCGACCGCTTGACGTCGATTTGCGACGTTCAATCGCTCGCGGCGATCGCCTGCGTGGGTCGAAGATCGTTCGTTGGCGGGGGAAACATCTATTGGGACCGATTGGTCGAGATGCCCCTGCTTCCGTGGGGTAAGCGGTGGCGCAGCGCGGCAATTCCGGAACGCGCCCGGTCCTTACCCTGACCTACATGCCGGGCGCGGGGAGAACGGACGAACGGCGTCCGGCGAGCGTCAAGCTGGCGGATGTCCTGGAGATGGCCCAGGCCGGCCGCGCCGCCAACGCGGCCGGGCTCATCATCTCATGGGATCTGATGCACGCACCGATGGACGGCGTCGAAGCGCTCGCCGAGGCGATGAAGGCGTAGGCCTTTCATCGAGCGGTTATCGATCCCCCGGACCGTCATTGCGAGGAGCCTAGCGACGAAGCAATCCATGCCGCCGCGGCCGCGCTCCGCCGTGGAACGAAGTCGTGCGAGGCGGAAATCCCTCATCCGGCGCTTCGCGCCACCTTCTCCCGCAAGCAGGAGAAGGGAGGCCCTCAGCAGCCCCAGGCCGCCGGAGTCTTCTCGGCGTTCTCCTTCGTCACCAGGGGCAGCGGCAGGAAATAGGGCTTCGGGATCTCGGCGTCCTTTCCGTTGAAGTGCAGCCAGGCCATCTTCATGGCGTTATAGGCCTGCGGATAGGGGTCCTGGTCGACGGTGCCGAAGATCTTGCCGTCATAAATCAGCTGGCGCACGTCCTCGGGGTAGTCGCCGACGATGAATTTGATCTCGTCGCGTCCGCTCCGGGTGGCGAAGTCGACGGCGGCGCTGGCCTCCGGACCCTGCAAGATGATGGCGTCGAGCTGTCCCTTCGGGAACCGGCTGAGCAGATCCTGCACGACCGCAAGCGCCTTCGCGGCGTCGAAGTCGTCGGTGACCCGCGCCACTTCCTCGTATTGCGGGTTTTTGGCGCGGAACTCGTCCCATCCTTTTGCGCGCAAAATCTGCGGCGAGGTGCCCGAAAAGCCCATGACATAGGCGACTTTGGCCTTCTTGCCGCCGAAGGCCTGATCGAGAAGCTTGCCCTGGAGCCGGCCGAACTCGACGTCGTCGGCGCCGACGTAGGTGAGCACGTCCACTCCGCTCTGCCCGAAGCCCGCCTTGTTGTTGACCTCGATGAGCGGAATTTTCGCGTCGTTGACCAGCTTGATGCCGGGGATGATCCCCGCGCCCGAGGGGGTCAGAAGGATCAGGTCCTTTTTCTGCGCGATGAAGTTCTGCAAATTCGCCAGTTCGGTGGCGACGTCGCCGCTGTTTCCGTCGACGAGGTCATAGGTGAAGCCGAACTGCTTGGCGCCGTCCGCGAGACCCTTTTTGAAATTGGCGTAGAACGGCACCTTCAGGTAGGCGACGCTGACGCCGATTGTCTTGTTGGCGGGCGCCACGGGCGACGGCTCCGACATCGGCTGCACGGATGCACAGCTGAGCTTGTCCGCAAAGGCGGCGGGCGCGAATGCTGAAAGGGCTCCGGAGGACAGCAGGCCCAGAATGACCGTCCTCCTCGACGCGGAGCGCAGCGACCGCGTTTGCGCGTCGAACTTCAGAATTTTGCTGGTGGCCATTGCTGCTTCCTCCCGGATTGTTTCACTGTGGCGACCGCCGATGTCCGCCTCTTGGGGTTCGGCTCAAATCTGGCGGCGACCGGAGATGATCCTAGCGCATCTCGACCTTCGGCAAAACGGCGCATGTGTCGACGAGCGTCGTCGCTACACGGAGGCGAAACCGCCGCGCTTCGAATAGCCGTCGAAGGCGACCGCGGCGATGAGAATGAGGCCGGTTGCGACCGGCTGCCAGAACGGCGACACCCCGAACAGATTGAGACCGTTGGCGACCACGCCGAGGAGGAAGACGCCGACGATCGTGCCGCCCATCCGGCCGCGACCGCCGCCAAGCGAGGCTCCCCCGACGATGACCGCGGCGATCGCGGTGAGCTCGTAACCCAAAGCCGCCTGCGGCGTCGCGCTCGCCGTCTGGCCGACGAGGATGATGCCCGACACCGCCGAGCAGGCGGAGACCAGGACATACACCGCGAAGCGGACCCGCGCGGCGTTGATTCCCATTACGGCCGCCGCGACGGAGTTGCCTCCGACGGCATAGACGTAGTGACCGAATCGGGTCCGGTGCAGCACGAAGCCGAGCAGGAGGGCGACGATGAGAAAGAGGATTGCCGGGTTGGGAATTCCAAGCAGATAGCCCAATCCGACGTTGGTGAAGGAGTAAGGCACGCCGAAGCGCGGCGAGGCGTCGGTCGCGACGTAAATGAGCCCCCGCACGACCGTCATTGTGCCGAGCGTCGCGACGAACGGATTGACGCCAAGATAGGCGATCAACCAGCCGTTCGTCACGCCGACGAGCAGGCAGGCAACGACGGCGCCGACGATGCCGACGGGGATGCCGAACGTCCCGAGGTCGATCATCAGGGTCGCGCCGACGACGCTGGCCAGAGCGGTCACCGATCCGACAGAAAGGTCAAAGCCGCCCAGGATGATCGCGAATGTCATGCCGCATGCGATGATCCCGATCACGGAGTTCTGCTGCAGGACATTGACCAGGTTTTGATAGGTCCCGAAGGTCGACTTCGTAACCAGCATGCCGGCGACGAGCAGAACGAAGACGAGAAGGACGCCGTGGCGCCGCGCCAAAGCAAGAAGCGGCGTCCACCGGCCGGGTATCGCCGTCATGCGTCGTTCCGCGACAAGGTCGGGGCGCCGGTTATCATGCCGACGATTTCCTCCGGCCGCGTCTGTTTCGTCCGGCGATAGCCGATGATGCGCCCACGCCGCATAACCCAGATGCCGTCTGGTGATACGGAAGACTTGATCCAGATTGTGGCTGATCACCAGGATGGTGAGGCCCTGCTGCTTCAGTCCGAAAATCGCGTCTTCAACCGCCTTGGTCTCGGCAATTCCAAGCGCTGCGGTCGGCTCGTCCATCAGGATGAGCTTCGAGCCCCAGGCTCCCGCGCGAGCGATGGCGACAACCTGCCGCTGACCGCCGGAGAGAAGTTCGACCAACTCGCCGATCGGCGGCACGTGGCGGACGAAACGCTTGAGCATGTCGCTCGTTTGCGAAAGCATGGCCGGCTTGTCGAGGATGTGCAGCCACTTTGGACCGTAGGTTCGTTCGCGACCGAGGTAGACGTTGGCCCAGACCGGAAGATTCCCGACCAGCGCGAGATCCTGGTAGACGGTTTCGATGCCTCCGCGCCCGGGCCTCGGCGGGCGAACCGAAATTCGCCGCCTTTCCTTCGAACTCGATTCTGCCCGAGTCGGGCGTCAGCACTCCGCTGATGATCTTGATGAGGGTGGATTTGCCGGCGCCGTTATCGCCCACGAGTCCGGTGATTTCGCCTCTGGGGATCTGCAGGGCGACGTCCTCAAGCGCGACGACCGCGCCAAAGCTCTTGTTGATCGCCTCGGCGCGAAGCAACGCATCAGGGATGGTCGGGACTTTCATTCATGATCGCCAGGCTCTGACCCTTTCTCTCAGCGCCTCTCCCCTCGCTCCCGGCAAAGCCATGCCGGGAAAGACAATAAGTCCGGCGATGTCGCGACGCGATGTGACCTCAGCCAGCGCGGCGTCCCAGTCGGCGTCCGCCATTGGCGGGCCCCAATCGGCAGTGAGGGCGGGATCGCGATTGGAATCGGCCTGAACCACCGGCAGCGCCTTCGGCCCGGCCATCTTGACGACATCGGTGAGCGCAGACGCGATCCAGCTCGGCGGTTGCAGCAGAATGTTGTGGTAGAGCATCGGCGCCAGCCAATCGACCAGCGGCGCCAGATCGACGATGCGCTGGCCGGTCAGCGGCTCGGTGAGGCCGTTGACGTCCGGCACGATATAAATTCCGAGCCCCGCGTCGGACCGTGCTTCCTTCAGGACGCTTCGCGCCTCTCGGACGAAGTCGGTCACCACGTCGCACTTGAAACCGATCCATTCGCGCAATCGGTATTGCCGTATCCACTCCGCTTTTGCCGATGTCGTGTCCAAATCGGCGCGTGGCGGCCGGCCGGTTGCTTCCTCGAACTTCGCCAGCGTCGTCTCGTCGAAGCTCGAGTCCAACGGGCGCGATCGGCCGGGACGGAGTTCGATTTCCCAATGGAGGGGCCAGCGCACGAAATCGAGAAACAGTCCGTCGATTGGATAGGTGCGCGCAACGAAACCGATTCTTTCGAGCACCTCTTCCTGACGCCTTCGGTCGCTCGGCGATCATCCCCACGTACCACTCGAGCTTGGGACGGCGCGAGCCGTCTTCGAGAATCGGCCAGAGCTCGGGGCGCTCGTTCAGGATGGCAAAGTCCGACGCATGGTCGGAGAAACAAGCGACGCCCGCATAGAAACGAAGCCCGGCTGCGTGAGTTTCCTCGATCGCGGCCGGATCATACGCGTCGCCCTCCGTCATGATCGCGGTGATTCCGCACTCCCGCAGGGACGCGAGGCTCTGCTTTGCATCGGCTGAATTGCTCCAAAAATCCGGAAAGACGAATGCGCCGACAATTCTTTCAGACGGCACCCATCCCTCCTTTGGACGCCACGCCGAGCGCATTCCATCGCGCCTCTCTTGGAATGAGGACGCTAGCACGAGGGGGGCGCCGCAGCGAGACGCTCCTCAGGATTCGATTTGCCGGAACTATTGAACGGATAGCTCCATCCGCGCGAGGTGTGAACGCCGAGATCAAGACAATTGCGCTCGCGGGGCGCCAGAGGGTAGCCTCTTGCAAAACGAGCCTTGGGGAAACGTCGTCATGCCGCAATCCGCCGAAGCGCGCCCCCCGGCCGGCGTCCCAGTGTCCGGGATCGATCCGTTTTCGCTTGCGTTCCTTGCCGACCCGCACCCGAGTCACGAGGCGCTGCGCGAGGCCGGGCCAGTCGTTTGGCTCGGAACTTATGCGGCTTACGCGGCGGCGCGCTACGCCGAGGTCCGCGAAATGCTCGCCGACCCGGCGACCTTCTGTTCCAGTCGGGGCGTGGGCTTGAGCGACTTCGCCCGCGAAAAACCGTGGCGGCCGCCCAGTCTGGTGCTCGAGCGAGACCCGCCGGAGCATGACCGGGCGCGGGCGGTGCTGAACCGCGCACTGTCGGCGACGGTGATGCGATCGCTGAAAAGCCGGTTTGCCGAGGCGGCGGAAAGCCTTGCGGCGGAGCTTGCGCGAAAGGGCCGGTTCGACGCGATCGCCGATTGCGCCGAGGTCTATCCGATGATGGTGATGCCGGACGCGGTCGGCCTGTCGAAAGAGGGCCGCGAGCATCTGCTGCCCTATGCGGCGACGGTGTTCAACATGTTCGGCCCCGACAACGAGCTGCGGCGCAACGCGCTGGCTGAGATGGCGCCGCATGTCGAATGGATCTCCGCACAGTGCAGGCGCGAATCGTTGTCCAGCGACGGCATCGGCGCGATGATTCACGCCGCGGCGGACGCCGGGGAGGTCACGCGCCAGGAGGCGGAGCTCCTGGTGCGTTCGCTGCTCAGCGCCGGCTTCGACACGACCGTGCACGGCCTCGGCGCGGCGATGCGCTGTCTGGCGACCAACCCCGGCCAGTTCGCCGCGCTGCGCGCCGACCCCGCCAAGGCGCGCGCCGCCTTCGAAGAGGCGGTCAGGCTCGAATCGCCGGTGCAGACGTTCTTCCGCACGACGACGCGGGAGGCCGCATTGGGCGGCGTCACGATCCCGGAGGGCGAGAAGGTGCTGATGCTGCTCGGCGCGGCGAACCGCGATCCGCGCAAATGGCCGGAGCCGGACCGTTACGACATCGACCGCCCGACATTTGGCCATGTGGCCTTCGGCTCGGGCGTGCACATGTGCGTCGGCCAGTTGCTGGCGCGGCTCGAGGGCGAGGCCTTGCTTGGCGCGGTCGCGCGGGCCTTTTCCTCGCTCGAGCCCGACGGGGAGCCGACGAAGCTCTACAACAACACCTTGCGCGGCTGGACAAAAATGCCGGTCAGGGCGACGGCGGCGTAAGTCCTGCCGTTCGTTTCGCCGTCGACCGTTCTGCAGCCCAAGAATGGATCCAGAGAGCATCATGCTCCAGGAGCGAGCCGCCGGCCGCCACGCGAACCTACGTCTCCACGATCACCGTCGCGCCGCCAGGCCCTGCCTCGACGGTCAGCCGGGGCGCCGAAGCGAAGCGATCCCAGTCCTCGTCACGCGCGAGCAGCACCGCGCATTCGCGGCCGTAAAGCTCGGCCGCGACCATCGCGCCGACGATCACGATCGGGTCGCGCTGAAGCAGAAGGATCGCCGCCGGCCCGACGCCGGCGCGGATGGCCTCGGCCAGCGCGGCGCTCCCCGAGCTCGAACCGCGGCCGGCCGGCATCATCAGCACCCGGCCAGCGACATTGGCGTTCCGCTGCGGGTGCCAGCGGTCGATGATGCGGCCGGTCGATGGATCGAGGCCGCCCCAGAAGCTCAGCGGCTCATCGAGCCGCAACGGCGCCCCGGAGGTCATGCCCGGCGCGAGCGCAACCGCGTCGAACACGACCCCGCTCATAGCCGCACCACCTTTCCCGCCCGCGCCGAGGCGACGCATTCGGCGAGCGAGCCGTATGCGACATCGACCCCGAGATTGCCGGGCGCGTAATAGGCGCATTTGCCGGAATTGGTCATCACCGCGCCGGACGCTTCGCCGCATCAGCGTCGTGACGTATACGCAGGTGTCGACGACGAGCGTCACGCCGGCGTCGGACAGCTCCTTTTCCCATCCGAGGGCGCGTAGGTTTTCGCGGATCGCGCGGCTGGTGTTGACCCAAATGGCTACCCGCGGCTTCTCGCCTCGCAGCAGCGGCATCAGCCGGGCGAATTCGGCAAGCGAAAAATGCGGCGTGCCCAGCGTGACCGCGGCGAGCGGAGCGCCGTCCGGGACAGTGGAGAGCGAACGGGCCGCCTCGCTCAGATCCTCGGCGGTCAGGCGCACGACGACTTGCGGCTCGAGGCCGCCGGTTGCGGCTAGAAGGTCCGGCGCTTCCGGGGTGAGGCCGACGGCGTGAAACAGGG
Source organism: uncultured Alphaproteobacteria bacterium (assembly GCA_963835885.1). Classification (GTDB taxonomy): domain Bacteria; phylum Pseudomonadota; class Alphaproteobacteria; order Rhizobiales; family Beijerinckiaceae; genus Roseiarcus. Next base: position 48,080 of record CAWIHF010000007.1, on the reverse strand, counting down.
CGACCGCGCCGGACGACGCCGCGGCGGCGCCGAGCGCCTTCAGATTGTCTTCGTCGGTCTTAGCCGGCAGGCCGAGGATCGCCGGAACGAGGCCGCCGCACCGCCGCCCGATTGCGTGGCCGACCGCCACGCAGACCTGCTCCGCATCAAAACCGTCCGGAACGCCTTCGATCTCGACGATCGCCCGGGCGAACCGGTTTTCGCTTAAGTGCAGGCCGTACGACGGCGCTCGGCCGGTCATCGCGCAGCAGAGATCGATGAAGTCGCCATAGCGGTTGGTCCTGGCGCCGATGACCGAATTGGCGAAGACGATCGCATTCGATTCGCCCCAGGCGATCTGCGCGCCGAAGCGCGGCCGAAAGGCGGTCTGGTAGGGGGCGCAGGTGAAGGTCGGCGCGCAGCCGAGCTCGATATGCGCTTGCATGAGCCGCGCGCCGTTCTTGCGAATTTCGTCCGAACCCAAAAACAGATCGGGATGGATCAGGTCGACCGAGCCGACATTGAGACTGGTCGGCACGCGGACCCTGCCTCCGAGACCGACCATCCGCTCGACGAAATCAAGGCTGGCGCGGCCCAGATAGAGACAGCCGTCGACATGCGCCGCCTCGATGTCGAGGAAACGTTCCGCGGCCACCGCTTCAGCGAAGCGCAGGAGCAGCCGCATGGCGAAGGCCGCGGCGCCGCCGTGCGCGCCGTCCAAAAGCTTGCGGTCGAAATCGGTGAGCTCCACGGCCATTTTGGGCAGGCTAGCGGCCGACGGTTCGGCAGGTCAAACCCGCCGCCATCGTCGAGCGAGGCTCGCCGGAGCCGGTCCGCCCTTTCCCGCTGGCTTGGCTCTCGGCTAAACGAGGCGCGGTTGACGATCGGCGGAGCGGCGCATGACTCGAGGGGCAGGGACCGAGGCGATCGAGCCGGCCGCGCTATCGATCGCCGTCGAGCTGATCGCGGTGCTGGTCGCGGTCGCAGACGGGTTGCCGCTGACGATGACGATCGACGATGGGCGGGCCTTGCCTTCGGGGCCCTTCGCGGTCGGCCACCGATCAATGCAATCGGGCTTGCGCGCCTGGGTCGAGCGACAGACCCGCCATCCGCTCGGCTATGTCGAGCAGCTCTACACTTTCGCCGATTCCGACCGCCGCGCCGGCGAGGACGGCGCGCGGACGATCTCGATCAGCTATCTCGGCCTCACGCGGGAGGAGCCCGCCGCGGCGCCGCATGCAGCGTGGCGGTCGTGGTATGATTACTTCCCCTGGGAGGATCATCGCAGTGGCCCGCCGGCGCTGATCGCGCGAACGATCTCTCCGGCGCTCGAGCGCTGGATCGAGAGCGGAAGCAATCAGGCCGCGCTGAGGAGGCGCGCCGCGATCGCCTTTGGGCTCGAGGGGCGAAGCTGGAACGAGGAGCTCGTTCTGCAGCGCTACGAGCTTCTCTACGAGGCGGGCCTCATTCCCGAGGCCCGCCGCCCGAGGCACGACCGCGAGAGCGCGACGTTCGGGCGGCCGATGATCGGCGACCATCGCCGCATCCTCGCGACCGGCATCGCCCGGGTGCGAGCGAAGATCAAATACAACCCCGTGGTGTTCGAGCTGATGCCGCCCGTCTTCACGCTGCTGCAGTTGCAGCGCTGCGTCGAGGCGATCGCCGGGCTCTCTGTCCACAAGCCCAATTTCCGCCGGCTGATCGAGCAGCAGCAACTCGTCGAGGAGACCGGGGAGACCGTCTCGGAAACCGGCGGCCGCCCGGCCAGGGCGTTCCGCTTCCGCTCCGCGGTGCGCGAGGAGCGCGGCGCCGCGGGAACCAAGCTGCCGCTGAGATAGTGTCTCGCTTTGAATTTCGGGTTTGGGCGGATTGCGGTCCTTCCCGGCAAGCAGATTGCGTCGGGCGCGCCGGGGCCGCGACGACGGGCTCGTGCGCGTGGAGCCGCTTATCGACCGCGCGCCGTGCTTCGCCGATCTTCTCGACATGGGACGCGGACGACCCCGCCTTCGCCGCCCTGCGGCGGAGCGAGTTGATCGGCCGCCCGCTCGGCGGCGACGCGTTTGTCGACGCAATCAGCCACCGCCTCAACCGCGTCGTCACGCCCCGCAAGCGGGGACGCAAGCCCAAGGGCGATGTCGCGGGCACCGAGGCAAAAGGGTAAAGACGGGTGCGTCACCGTAATCCACACCTTGATAATCCACAGGCGAGCTTGGGATAGACTTCGCATATATCCTCGACGAAAATAGGGAGGAGAACAATAGGGCGAAACCTTCCCGCCGCTCCGGGGGCCGCCCCAGATCTGGCAGGGCGGGTGAAGGTGGTGTGAGTTGTCCTGGCTCAGCAGTGCTTGGCAATGGTACGCCACCGAAGCTGTCTCCGATGGTGTCATCGTTTATCCCCATGCCGCCCTCGTTAACCCCGTGGCCGCAGGTATCGGCGCGGTGCTTCTAATAGGGGCAGCGCTCCACCAAGCAGAGACCGCAAGGCGTCGGCATAGAGAGCAAACCAAAGCTGACCTTCAGCGGCGCATTACAGAGAGCTTCAGTAAGGCCACCGAGCAACTCGGTAGCGACAAAATCGAGGTCCGGCTTGGCGGCATTTACACATTGGAGCGCATCTCGCGCGAAAGCCTCGATGACTACTGGACGGCGATGGAGACGCTGTGTGCGTTCGTTCGGGAGCGGGCACCGTGGAAGGAATCTGATATCAGGGTGTCTGATAATGAAACAGATGCACGGTCCTTCAAATCGTTGCCTCCTATAGAGCCACCAACGGACATAGGTGCCGTTTTAGCCGTACTCGCACGACGACCTAAGGCAGCGCGAGAACGCGAAAAACGTGAGCGGTTAAGCCTGGATTTGAGAGCAACAGACCTACGGGGAGCCGACCTTAGCAAGGCCAACTTCGACCGGGCCATGCTCAGCAGGGCCAACCTCGCCGCGGCCGACCTCAGCGAGGCCATCTTCAGTCACACCGACCTCCGCGAGGCTATCCTCAGGGGAGCTTACCTCAGCGAGGCTATCCTCACCAAGGCCGACCTCCGCCAGGCCGACCTCAGCCGAGCCGTCCTCATCGACGCCGATCTCAGCGGGGCGTTCCCCAGTGAGGCCATCTTCCGCGAGGCCAATCTCGTCCTGGCCAATCTGGCCGGGGCCGACCTCCGAGGGGCCGACCTTAGCGGAGCCGACCTCACCAAGGCCGACCTCAGCGGGGCCCTCCTCAGCAGGACCATCTTCAGCGGGACCGACCTCAGCGGCGCGATTTTCCGCAATGCCATCGTTCGCGGAACCGACCTCCAGGGGACGAAAAATTTTTCACACGACCAATTCGTGGGGACATATGGCGATACCGCGACTTTGCTCCCAGACAAAGTCCCGCGCCCCACCCATTGGCCTGAATAGTCGGACCTGGGAATAGAAGGCTAGAGCGGTATCCGAACGCACTGAATTGGCCGGCTTCCCGAGGGCCTGGAGGACTTTGCCGACATCTTGAAATCGTCGCCTGCGAACATGATACAGCTTGATTGGATTCCGCTCTAATGTTTGTTCGGTATTACGGTGACACGCCCGCCTTTACCTTTTTATTCAGCCATGCGACGTTGTCCTGTGACCCGCATAGCCCGCATCGTCGCGCCCGGCCTGCCGCATCACGTGACATGAGCGTGGCAATCGCGCCGAGAAAATATTCTTCGAGCCGGAGGACTATCGTCTTTAATTAGCTAGGACTGGCTGGCGGAATTGTGCCGCCACTTCGGCGTCGCCTGCTTTGGCAGCCTCCAAAGCCGCGCGGACACGGCCTCTTTTCGCCGGCCCAATGCCCGCTCAGGGTCGATTTGACGCGTTCGCCGCGGCGTCAGCGAACACCCGCTTCTTGCGCCCAGCGGACGGCTCGAGTCGACGTATTGCGGACGTAGCGGACCATGGCATTGTACGCCTCAATTGGACGGGAAGCGGACCTTTAGCCCCATCTCTAACATGTGTGAACGTTACCAACTTCTGAACGGAATCGTTGACCTAAGTATAAAATTTGTTGACTTGTCGTAGATGCCATGCTTCATGCACAAACCTGTTACTGCCTGTTGTGAAGCCTCGGGATAAGGGCATGGCCCGATTCTAATCGACGTTATTTCTCTTCCCCAAGTCTCCCTTAGTAAGACTTCTAGGTGGTCGATCTCGAAGCAGTTCTATCTCGAAGTAGGGCGTTAACATTGACCGTCCTACTCGGAACTGAAACTCAGGTTCCCGATAAAGTTTAATTCCAGTCACAATCCGCCATTCTTTTTCTTCTTTAAACCCCCCGTCCTTAAAAAACGCACCGGATTCGATTAGGTGACGCTGGAAATATTCGGACGACCTTCGATAGTCGCCATTGGCCATATCGATAACGTCAATATTTCCAATCATATTGTCTATAATTTTCTCCACAATTTCTAGCTGAAGGTCGTTTTCATAGATGCAGTTGCCTAGGTGGCCCCCTTCGATCTTAGCGAGGCTCGCTAAGAATTCAGAACGAAAGCCAATCGCGACCCCGCCGCTCCCTGCATAGCCACGCCATTGACTTAACAAGTCGGAATTCTTCGCAAAACGACACAACACAGATATTAACATTGAGAATGTTTTCAAGATCTGCGATCACCCGCTCTAGGATCTCACCTATTGGTTTAGACACTTTACCAAGTCTTTCGCTTAGTTGGTCCCTTCCAAGGTTGAGTGCTAAGTTGAATTCGGTGGTATCATTGAGATACTGTACCTTTGTGGCCCAAAATTGTTTCGTCTTCATTATTCCTATCAAACCGTCTTGAGTAGTGTAATGATATAAAGCCTCCGGCGGAGTTGCAGATGTCACTTCGTCAACTGAAGTTGCCTGCGCTGACACGAAAGCACCCGTTGATGGCTTCGCAATGGGGGGACCAGCCCCGAACCTATCCGCTCTGATCGTCGGCGGCAATCTCCGAGACGGAGAAGAGGCGCAACCTATGGACCGCTGTGCGGTCCTCGCGAACGGAGGCTGCCCGACAACCGCCTTTTTAGCCTGTGGGTTCAACAACCTCGCGGTGCCGCAAGGTTTCTATTTTTCGCGCGGGCAGTCATCTCTCGAAAGGCCTCGACTTCCAACGCAAAAATTGCGGTGCAGCTTTCTTGATATTTGCGACGTGGGGCAGGTGAATATCGATCAGTCGCCATCGTCTTGCGCAGGTGACTGCTGAACTTTCACAAAGTAGCAGCTCTTCGCTGGATCAAAATCATCGCGTGCACTGCGAGAATTATTACACGTCTTGTACGCATATCTGCCGTTTTCGAGGGATGTCGCGCCTCCCCTACCGTGCGGCACTATATGGTTAATCACTCCATCGTCGAAATCTACTTCGTGGCCGCACACTACGCCGTTGCTTTCAAGTTGGCAGCGTCCATCAGCTCGCCGATAGAGAATAAGCTTCTCCTCATAGGTGAAGTTGCGATCCGGGTCGAGCTGCGGGTGCGCTATCAAATGTACTCCGTCGAAGAGATACTCGAATTCAGAATTTCGTATCTAGCCGTGATCCCGCTCGGAGCCGTCAGTCCCTCTGGACATTGAGTCGCTCAACCGTTGATACAATTCGTCTCCGACTTCGCTGTAATCGCGATTCATCGCTTCAAGCCGCTGCTGATCCAATCGTTCGAAGTTGTGGAGGATCGCCGAGTACTCGTCCTGCTTTAATTCATAAGTCGGCACAATCCGAGAGAGACACCAGTACATACCCAGTGCGTAAGACCTATTGAGAGCTGAATTCTTAGTAGGGAATATTTTCCCAAGCATGCCAACAATCGCTCTGGTTTTGGTGACAATGCCGCGTTCAAGGTCAACCGCCTTGTGGTTCTCGTAAAATTTGTCGAGTTGCTGTGACGTGCTGGAGACTATTTTTTCCTTATATTCCAGCAAGAGCATCTGCGCTGCCACGCGGTCATATTCAGCAGCTTCACCACCTAAATTCACGGAAATCTTGAAGAAGGGCAGATGGAGCAATCATATTTACGTGTTGACGGAGAAGTGCGCCCTTTGCATTACGCTTTTGCTGGGCATTGAGCGGCGTCCCGTTCTGTAGGCGCAGAAACATATCGCGCACTTCAGAGATGGTCGCTTTCTCAAAGATCATAATCGTCAGCGGGCACATGCCAAACTTAATTTTTTGTTCGGCGTTCAGTTTCTGATAAGGTTTGCCTAGTGCCAGTGGCGTCTCAGGGAGTGAGTTATAAGGATCTTGCCATGTGCCGCGATAGCAATTTGTATTTGGTGGCCTGACACCGATCGAACTTGTAAAATCGTCCTTATGCGCTGCTGACCATCAACAACTTCATAGACGAATGGGCTTGGATCATCGTTGTCGCGTCTCTTGCGGTTGAGAATTTCTCGGTAAATTCCTTTCGTCTCCCCGTCCGGATAACCATTTGCCAGCGTCAAGTCGTCGATCTTCCAAAGATAGAATTTTGGAATATCCATGCCGCGAAATATCGTATCTATAAGAAGCTGTTTTTGCGGCATGCCCCATGCGCTCTCGCGTTGGTACTCTTCTGGTGAGAGAAACAGATCGCCAGCGTCAAAATACATTTGTACTTGCTGAACGTTCTGCGGTCCCCCCGTCTGAGTGACGATCACGTTACTGCTCCAAATTCATGGTGATTATAACTGGCTGAAGGTAGCGCGGATTGGGGCAACTCGAAAGCTCCATTGCGTCAAAGCGCCCCGCCGCGTCGTCTCTCAAAACCTGCGGATTTTGAAGCGTTTTCGCGTAGTGCGAAATTCTTGATTTCCGCACCACATTGAACGTCCGCAATGGGTCGAAACCCGCAATTCAAACTGAGAACCCGCCGCTGCCGCCGCTGGCCCGCGCTTGACAAGCCTTATTCTCATGCTAAGTATATCCATGATATGCTCAGCGTGAGTATAAGCGATGGCCATTCTGGACGCCCAAAAGCCTGCAAGCCGTCTCTATGAGCGCGTGCGCCGCGTCATCCCGCCGATCGAATGGCCCGCGTTCGAGGGCGACATCGAGGCGATCCTGAAGCTCAAGCGGCAGCGCGGCGCGATCATCCTGGCGCACAACTACCAGACGCCGGAAATCTTCCATTGCGTCGCCGATGTCGTGGGCGACAGCCTGATGCTGGCGCGCGAGGCGGCCGAGGGCGACGCGCGGATGATCGTGATGGCCGGCGTGCACTTCATGGCCGAGACCGCCAAGCTGCTCAATCCGACGAAGACGGTGCTGATTCCCGACGCTCGAGCCGGTTGCTCGCTCGCCGAGTCGATCGACGCCGACGATATCCGCCTCTTGCGCGAACGCTATCCCGGCGTGCCGGTTGTCACTTACGTCAACACTTCGGCGGAGGTGAAGGCCGCGTCCGATATCTGCTGCACCTCGGCCAATGCGGTGAAGGTCGTCGAATCGCTCGGCGCGCCGCGCGTGATCATGATTCCGGACGAATACCTCGCGAAAAACGTCGCGGCGCGGACCAAGGTCGAGATCATCGCCTGGCGCGGGCGATGCGAAGTGCACGAGCAGTTCACCGCCGCCGATATTCGCGAGCTGCGCGAGGCGTATCCGGGCGCGGTCGTGCTCGCCCATCCCGAATGCCCGCCGGAAGTGCTGGCCGAATCCGATTTCGCCGGCTCGACCGCCGAGATGATCGGTTACGTCGACGCTAGGCGTCCGGCGCGGGTCGCGCTCGTGACCGAGTGTTCGATGAGCGACAATGTCGCGGTCCATTATCCCGAGGTCGAGTTCGTCCGCCCGTGCGGACTGTGCCCGCACATGAAGCGCATCACGCTTCCAAAGATCCGTCATGCTCTGGAGACCCTCGAAGGCGAGGTGACGATCGATCCGGCCGTCGCTGCGCCCGCGCGCCGCGCCGTCGAGCGGATGCTGGCGCTATGAGCGCCGAGATTCTGTCGCTGCGCGGACGCGTGATCATCGTCGGCGCGGGCGTCGCCGGCTTGATGACGGCGCTGGAGCTCGCGCCTCGGCCAGTCTTCGTGTTGTCGAAGGGGCCGCTCGGGGCCGAGGGCTCGACCCTCTGGGCGCAGGGAGGACTGGCCGCTGCGATGGGCGCGAACGACAGCCCGGCCATGCACGCCGCAGACACGCTGGCGGCGGGCGATGGCTTTAGCGACGCCGCGGTCGTCGACCTTTTCACCCGCGCCGCGCCCGCCGCGATCGAGAGGCTCGCGCGGCTCGGCATGCGCTTCGATCGCACGAACGAAGGCGGCTTCGCCCTCGGGCTCGAGGCCGCTCACAGCCGCCCCCGCATCGTGCATGCGGGCGGCGACGGGGCCGGCCGCGAACTGATGCGCGCCCTGATCGCCGCAGCGCGGGCGACCCCCTCGATCGACATTCTCGCAGGCTTCGAGGCGCGCCGCCTCATCGTCGAAGACAATTCCGTTTGCGGCCTTCTTGCCGTCGGTCCGGCTGGGCCGGCGCTGTTTCAGACGAACATCGTGGTGATCGCGACCGGCGGCCTCGGCGGCCTCTATGAGGAGAGCACCAACCCGCGCGGCAGCTTCGGGGCGGGCGTGGCGCTCGCAGCGCGGGCCGGCGCCACGCTCGCCGACATGCATTTCGTGCAGTTCCATCCGACCGCGCTCGATGTCGGGGCCCGGCCGATGCCGCTCGTCAGCGAAGCCGTGCGCGGCGAAGGGGCGACGCTGATCGACGAGACAGGCGAGCGGTTCATGGCTGGTACGGCCGGGGCGGAACTCGCCCCGCGCGACGTCGTGGCGCGGGCAATCTGGCGGCGGCGGGCGGAAGGCCATCGCGTGTTCCTGGATGCGCGGGCGCCGCTCGGCGCGCGTTTCGCGTCGCGCTTTCCGATTATCGCGGCGGCCTGCCGCGCCGGCGGCGTCGACCCAGCGCGCGAGCCGATCCCGGTCAAAGCCGCGCAGCACTATCATATGGGCGGAATCTCGGTCGACGCGGAAGGCCGCAGCTCCGTGACGGGATTATGGGCGTGCGGCGAAGCCGCCTGCACCGGGTTGCACGGCGCCAATCGCCTCGCCAGCAACTCGCTCAGCGAAGCCGCCGTGTTCGGCGCCATCGTCGCCCGCTCGATCGACGGCGCGCCTGCGCGCCCGCCGACGCCGTTACGGGCCCTTGCGCCGCCTAGCTTCTCCGATCCTGCCGCCGTCCGTCCGATCCTATCGTGCGCCGCCGGGGTGATGCGCGATGGGACGAGTCTGCGCGCCGCGGTTGGGCCGCTGGCCGCGCTGGCGCGCTCGGCCGGCCCGGCCGCCGATCCAGCCGCCGTGGCGCTCACCATCGTCGTCGCCGCGCTGCGCAGCGACTACAGCGCCGGGGCGCACTGCCGGCTCGACTTTGCCAATCGCCCGGCCGAGCTTCGCCGATCGCGGATCACACTCGCCGAGGCCTTGGCCGTGGCGTCGGCGATCGCGCCTCGCCATCTCGCCAAACGAGCCTGAACGATGCCCCTCACCCCTCTGCCCCCCCTGATCGTCGAGCCGATCGTCCGCCAGGCGCTCATCGAAGACCTGGGCCGGGCCGGCGACATCACGACTGACGCCATCGCGCCGGCCGATCGCATCGCCGCGGCGGTGATGGCCTCGCGCCAGGAGGGCGTCGTCGCCGGCCTCGATCTGGCGGCGCTCGCCTTTCGCCTCATCGACCCGGCGATCCGCTTCACCGCGGTCCTCGCCGACGGCGCGCGCGTCGCGCCGGGCGCTGCGGTGGCGTCGATCGAAGGGCCGGCGCGCGGCATGTTGTCCGCCGAACGGGTGGCGCTCAATTTCGTCAGCCGGCTCAGCGGAGTCGCCAGCGCGACCGCGGCGCTGGTCGGATCGGTTGCGCACACCAAGGCCCGCATCGTCTGCACGCGCAAGACGACGCCGCTCATGCGCTCGCTCGAGAAATACGCGGTCAGGGCGGGCGGCGGGGCGAACCATCGCTTCGGCCTCGACGACGCGGCGCTGATCAAGGACAATCACGTCGCGATCGCCGGCGGCGTCGCGGAGGCGATCCGCCGGGTGCGCGACCATGTCGGGCATCTGGTCAAGATCGAGGTCGAGGTCGACACGCTCACTCAACTCGAAGAGGCGCTCGGCGCGAGCGTCGACGCCGTGTTGCTCGACAACATGTCGCTCGATGATTTGCGTCGCGCCGTCGCGATGATCGGCGGACGAGCGATCAGCGAGGCGTCGGGTCGGGTCACGCTGGAGACCGCCCCGGCGATTGCAGCGACCGGCGTCGACCTTATCTCGGTCGGCTGGCTCACCCACAGCGCGCCGATCCTCGATATCGGTCTCGACATGAAGGTTTAATTGTCAACGCTGGACGACGCAGAAGGACTGCCGCGGAGCGGTTCGCACCCCCAGAAACAGCATAGGCCCCGTCGCACTATGGCAGAGCGGGGCCTCGTTTCGTCGATGCGAAACTTCTGGGATGCTGCAGATGATAATCGGCGACTCTGACGCGTGGCCATCGCGTCTTCATCGACGTTAAAGTTCGTTAGCGATGTCTGAAGCGTCTTCCGCTCTGGCATATGGAGCGGCTCGGCGCTTTGATCCCAATTCTACTGGGATCAACTATCCTGACCCGGTGGAGTCACACTCACCCCACTTTGTGCCGCGCCCTGAAAGGCTCCGGCTCTCTTCGTCGCCCTGATTTGCTTTCGCTCCTCATGACGACTGAAGGACAGTTTTCGCCCGAACGCGGCGGCTGTCAAATGAATTCGTGCATGTCCGCGATGTGCGCGGATGCGGCAAAACGCGGCGCCGCAATTCCCTGCGCCTTAACGAAAGATTAGTTCGCGCATGGGGTTTGCGCCACGGCCGCGCCACTTCTGCGATTGGTCTTGCGCGAGGAAGACTTCGGACAGGCGCGTGATATCCCTGCTCGCGGCCGAACAGGGAACTTTATTTCCCTGATGCGCCGAATTTATTCCCTGGTCGCCTGCGCAGGGAATTTTCTTTGGACTGCCTGAAATCGTTGGGCTTTTCGAGACGGCTTTCTCGTCGATCGGCAGGAATGCGCGGAATTCGCTGCATTTTTCCCTGTTGGCAGGGAATCCGGCCGCGCGTGATATCCCGGCTTCCCGGTCCTGCTCTTGCGCGCGACGCGAACTCCAACTGTTCGCGCGATAGAGCGGGATCGGAGTGTTAGAGTCAGGAGACTAACCGCCCGCCGCTTCGACGGCGGCGATGGCTGTCATGTTGACGATGCCGCGCGCGGTGACGGTCGGGGTCAGCACATGCGCAGGCTTGGCCGGCCCGATCAGGATCGGCCCGACCGGCAGCGCGTCGGCGATGACGCGGGTGAGCTGCAGCGCTGTGCTGCCCGCGTCCAGATTGGGGAAGATGAGGACGTTCGCCGAGCCCTGGATGCGCGAATGCGAGACGACTCGCTCGCGGGCGACCAGCGAGAGCGCCGAGTCGGCCTGCATCTCGCCGTCGACGTCGAGATCGGGCGCGCGCTGTTCGATGAGCGCGAGCGCCTCGCGCATCTTGCGCGCCGAAGGGGTGTCGGCGGAGCCGAAGTCGGAATGGGAGATCAGCGCGATCTTCGGCTCGATGCCGAAACGTCGCACGTGATGGGCGCAGGCGATCGCGGTGTCGGCGATCTCCTCCGCGCTCGGATCGTAGCGCACATGCGTGTCGGCGAGGAAATAGGCGCCCGACGAGGCGATGACCAGCGACAGCGCGGAAAAGTCCTTGGCGCCGGGGGCGAGGCCGACGATGTCGCGAATATGCTCGAGGCGCGAGGCGAAGCGGCCTTCGAGACCGCAGATCAGCGCGTCGACCTCGCCGCGATGCAGGGCGAGCGCGCCGATGACGCTGGGCGAGGTTCTCACCACCGTGCGCGCGACGTCGGGCGTCACCCCCTTGCGCCCGGCGACCTTGAGATAGGTCGCGACGTAGTCGCGATAGCGCGGATCGTTGCGCGGGTCGACGATCTCGAAATCGGCGCCGGGATCGATCGTCAGGCCGAAGCGCTTGATGCGGTCGCGGATCACCTCCGGCCGTCCGATCAGCACCGGTTGCGCGATGCGCTCCTCGAGCACCACCTGCGTCGCGCGCAGCACCCGTTCGTCTTCGCCTTCCGAATAGAGCACCCGCTTGTTCGCCGCGCGGGCCTTGGTGAACAGCGGCTTCATCATGAAGCCGGAGCGGAACACGAAGCGATTGAGTTGGTCGGCGTAGGCGTCGAAGTCGGCGATCGGCCGGCGCGCGACGCCGCTCTCCATCGCCGCGCGCGCGACCGCCGGCGCGATGCGCAGCATCAGGCGCGGATCGAACGGGCTCGGAATGAGCGAGGTCTTGCCGAACAGGGTCGACTGCCCGTCATAGGCGCGCGCGGCGACTTCGGAGGGCGTCTCGCGCGCCAGCGCCGCGATCGCCGCAACCGCGGCTTTCTTCATCGGCTCGTTGATCTCGCACGCGCCGACGTCGAGCGCGCCGCGGAAGATGTAGGGGAAGCAGAGGACGTTGTTGACCTGGTTGGGATAGTCGGAGCGACCGGTGCAGATCATCGCGTCCGGCCGGGTCTCCAGCGCCAGCTCCGGCATGATCTCCGGCGTCGGATTGGCGAGCGCCATCACCAGCGGATCGGGCGCCATACGCTTCAGCATCTCGGGCTTCAGGACGCCGCCCGCCGAGAGGCCGACGAAAATGTCGGCCCCGGCAATGACGTCGGCGAGCGTGCGCGCGCCGGTGTCCTGCGCATAGACCGCCTTCCAGCGGTCCATCAGCTTCTCGCGGCCCTTGTAGACGACGCCTTCGATGTCGCAGACGACGATGTTCTCGCGCTTGGCGCCGAGCGAAACGAGCAGATTGAGCGAGGCGAGCGCGGCGGCGCCCGCGCCCGAGCAGACGACCTTGACCATGTCGATCGTCTTGCCGGTCAGGAGAAGGGCATTGGTGACCGCGGCGGCGACGATGATCGCCGTGCCGTGCTGATCGTCGTGAAAGACCGGAATGCCCATGCGGGCCTTCGCCTTCTCTTCGACCTCGAAACATTCGGGACCCTTGATGTCCTCGAGATTGATTCCGCCAAAGGTCGGCTCGAGCGCGACGACGATGTCGACCAGCTTATCGACATCCGTCTCCGCCACCTCGATGTCGAACACGTCGATGCCGGCGAATTTCTTGAACAGGACCGCCTTGCCCTCCATGACCGGCTTCGCCGCGAGAGGCCCGATCGGGCCAAGGCCGAGAACCGCCGTGCCGTTGGTCAGAACCGCGACGAGATTCTGCCGGGCGGTATAGATGGCCGCGTCGTGCGGATCGGCCGCGATCGCCTGGCAGGGAAAAGCGACGCCGGGGGAATAGGCGAGCGCGAGGTCGCGCTGGTTGGCGAGCGGTTTCGTCGCCACGATTTCGAGCTTGCCCGGCCGCGGCTCGCGGTGAAAATGCAAGGCGTCCAATTTGAGATCGGCCGCGCCCTCATTGGCCATAGCGCTTCTCCTGTCGCCGGCGAGCCTGACCTGCTTGCCGCATTCGGCCGCGGGGGACAAGTGCTGGGAGGCAGAAGTCGGGACGGCGAGGCAAGTCAGCTCCCGCTGGAGGGTCCTTCGACAAGCTCAGGACGAGGTCGGCGGGGGGCCGGCGCCCCAAGGGTCAGCCCGTCAATGCTGGTCGATGGCCTCGGATCCGGCCGCCTGGGCCGTCGCCGCTTCCAGGGGTCGAGCGGACGCGGGCTGCACGTTCGGATTCCTGAGAAAAGCTTCCCACTGCTGCTTGTCACCGTAGAAGGCGTCCTTGTCGACTTTCGTGCCGATGCCCGGCACCCAGGCGTCGGACTGGTACTGCCAGAGGCGCCACGCGCGCCCCCCGTATTTGACGGCCGGGTGGTATTTCGTCGACCGCACCCAGATCGGGTAGTCGGAGAAGGCGCCGTCGGAGAGGATCGCCTGGTAGAAGTCGACTGTCGTGTAGATGATCGGCCGCTTGCCGTAATGGCGCTCCATCTCGTTCAGCATCACCTGCATGTCGGCGATGGCGTCTTCCTCGGTGAGATGGCGATGGCAGGTTTTTGAGGTCGGCGTCGCCTCGACGTCGAGCACGGGCGGCAGGGCGTCGGGCTCGACCGGCGCGTTCTGCTCGAAGTTGGCCATCTCCTCCATCGGCGGCCGGCACCAGTAGACGAAATGATAGGCGCCGTGCGGAATGCCCGCTTCCTTGGCCCCCGTCCAGTTGGCCTGGAAGCGGGCGTCGGCGTTATCGCCGCCCTCGGTCGCCTTGATCCAGGCGAACTTGACGCCGCTGTCGGCGACCTTGCTCCAGTCGATGTCGCCCTGGAATTTCGAGACGTCGATCCCGTGGATCGGATAGTCCTTGGGCCTCGGATAATTGCCGGAAAATTCGTCGTTGACGGCGTCCAGCGGGCCGGCGCCGCCGCCGCAGCCCGTCACTTGCAGCGTCATGAGCGCGAGCGCGAGTCCGCCCAAGGCGCCCGATAATACCGATTTTACGTCCCGCATGCTCCGCCCGTCTTCAGTCTCCGGCCCTTCGTCTCCCCGGACGAACGAAATCGGAGCTCATTTAAGGCAAAATACAGCGATCCTGGTAACGCTCCGTAAACGCCCGCCGGCGCCGGCGAGTGCTTGACCTCGCGGGCCTTGGATAGCAAGGAGGGCCTTTCACGCAACGAACGGAAATTGTCAATGCGGATTGTGGCGGCCTTGCTTGCGCTGGTTTTGAGCGCCGGCGTCGCGGCGGCGGCGCAATGCGGCGCGGACAAGCTCGGCACGGCGCGGGTCCAGCCGGTCGGAACGCAGGGCGGGCTCGAAGTCGGCCTGAAGACCTATCCGCGGACGATCCCGCTTGCCGACCACGAGGTGATCCTCACCTTCGACGACGGCCCCGATGCGGTCAACACGCCAAAAATCCTCGACGCGCTCGCCGAGCAATGCGTGCATGCGACCTTCTTCGAGATCGGCCGCAACGCGGAAAGCCTTCCGCAGATCGCCCGGCGCGAAGTTCTCGACGGCCACACGGTCGCGCACCACACCTGGTCGCATCCCCAGCCGACGCTGCGCTACCTACCTGGCGGCTATGCCGCGGCGCGAGCCGACATCCTCAGGGGCATGATTGCGGTCGAGAGGGCGGCCTACGGGCAGACTTTCCCTGCCGGCGAGCCGAAGGATCTCAAGGATCTCAAGCTCCATGCGCCCTTTTTCCGCTTTCCGGGCTTCGCCGACACGCCGGACCTCAGGAGCTGGTTCGCCGCCAACGACGTCGGCATTTTCGGGGTGGACCTCTGGGCGTCCGACTGGATCAAGATGACGCCGGAGGAGGAGCTCAAGCTGGTGATGCGCCGGCTCGAAAGGAACGGCCACAAGGGGATGCTGCTCATGCACGACAATCATCCCTGGACCGCCGCCATGCTCCCGATGCTGCTCAGGGAGCTGAAGGCCAAGGGCTATCATGTCGTGCACATGGTTCCCGGCCCGGGCAACGGGCCGACCGTCCCGGCTCCGGCCGGCTGGTCGTCGGCGACGGAACGCATTATCGGCGCGCTGAAGCCCCGGCTCTACAAATCGGCTCCCAGGATCGCCAAAGGGCCGATCCCGGTGAAGCGTGCGCCGACGGAATAGCGTCGCGCGTCGAGCTTCTTGAGTTCGCGCCGCATGATCTTGCCGGTCCAGGTTTTCGGCAGGTCGGCGACGAACTGGATCGCGCGCGGCGCCCTATAGGCCGCCAGCTCGGCGCGGATGGCCGGTGGCGCCGGAGGTATAGCCGATGGTCGAGAGCGCGTCGGGGCTGACCGCAACCGGCTCAAAAGCCTGCCGCCTCGCGACGAGTTCGTTGCACGGCGTCGCTCCCTATCCCGACCGATCGCCGAACACGACGGCCGCGAAGCCTTCGACGCCGCTTCAAGGGCGGGAGCGACCTTGTCGGGGCTGCCGATGAGCGCCTTCGCCCCGCAATCCCTGGTGACGTAGGCGACTTCGGCCGGCGTCAGCATCACGTTGACCGGGTCGATCACGGCGCCCGTCTTCAGCGCGCCGTAGTAGCTGACGATCCACTCCCAGGAATTCGGCGCGTAGAGCGTCACCCGGTCGCCGAGCCTGATCCCCCCATCCTGACGAGACTCGCGGCGAGCGAGTCCGACAGGTCGTCGAGCTCGCGAAAGCTGAAGGATCGCCCGTCGATGGCGAGCGCCGTCCGGTCGCCGAAAGCGCGCACGGCGTGCGGGAGGACCTGTCCAAGGGAATCGAGCATCTGCGGCCCCTCTCTACCGGCGATGGAATATGGAAGCGCCGGCGCGCCTCTGCCAGCGGGGCAGGGCGAAGCGCCGGATCTTGCCCCTCGCGGTGTTCGACAGCGCCGCCATCGTCATGGCGGCCTCCCTCGATTGCCCGCGAAAGTTGCGCATGTCGGTTGGAAGAAGTCCAGCCGACGGAAAGCTGTAGGCCTCTCCAATCGTGTTCTCCAGGCAGTCTCCATCAGCGTCGCGCAAGCCCGCGGCCGCACTTTTCGAACGACAACGGCCGCGCCGCTTCGACAACGCCGTCAATCGGTCATTCTGCTGGCTGATTTCTGGATAATGATGCCTTCCAATGTTTCGGCAAGCCGAACAACGACAGGACCGACCGGCGACCGGCTCGTGTGAGTTGCGGCGTCCGTTCGGCGCAAGCGGAGGTTATCGCCATGACCAGTCTGCCCGCTGACGAGGACTATGCGAGGGCCGTGTTGTCGATTTTCCAGGCGAGACGAATTCGTGCGCGCCAGTCGCTGCGCTTGGGCGAGGTGAGGGCGGCCTTCCTGCTTGAGAACATGGGCCGCCTGGCCGACTTCGAGGCGGCGCTGCAATTCGCGACCAGCCGCGGATGGCTGGCGCTGGCGCTCGACATGATCCGCCTGACGCCGCCGGGCGACGAGGAGATGCAGACCGTGCCAGCGTTCGGCTGACGGGCCGCCCGGCGCGGGGATTTCCGTAGCCGCGCTCATAGCTCGTCGGCTGTTCTCCGCCGAACGAGGCCTCGGCGTGCTCAGCACAGCAAGGCAAGGCGCCAGACGAGGAGGCCTGCGAAGGCCAGGGCGGCCGATACGCTCGCCAGCACCGGCAAGAACGCCACCACCATGGCGAACAGAACTATGGCGACGAACCACCACATGATCGCCTTAAACGCCCTATTGGGGAGCCGGGCGTGACAAAAGACAGCGTTGCGGAAATCGCCATCTCCCGATGAGTGCGGTGTTGTCCCCGAACCACCGTTCACCCCGGCTCAGTTGACTCCGTTAACACATTCTTAGCCAAATTGCAACTATATTGGTTGTGGTCCGGCCTTCCTCGCGATGCGATGGTTCATGGGCTGTCGTCCTCGACCCGGGGCAGTTTGATGGTTGCCCGGATCCATCCAGTGGGCCAGGCCAGTCGTCTCGAATGCACCCGCCCGGTGGGCGGGACGCCGGACGCTCGAGCCATCACTTGCGACGATCATGCGGTCGCGACCTCGCGCACGCGCCCGTCAGCCGTATAACGCGCGACGCGCTTACCCCGACAACGGCGCGACCCAGTCCGCCGTCTTTGGCGGCATCGGCGTCCCTTCATGAATAGTGTCGGGTACGTCAGAGTTGGGATCATCCCCGATCGCGGCCCAGGACCCATGGCCGCCGTGGTTCACGAGCCCGGCGTCCTCAAGCCGCTTCAACGACAGCACGGTGGACGATCGCGAACGACCGGAAAGCTTGGTCAGCCGAGCGACGGTCGCGCCGGGTACTGGGCCTGAAGCGGAAGGACACCGAAGGACCGTCCCGCACGGCCCACAACAAGACGATCACCCTCGTCGCCGGTCTCGCGCCGACATCTTCAAACCCGCCGAATCAACAAATTCCTTCGCCGCCTTCGCCGCCTGCGGCTATGGTACAACTTGATCGGAGTCTGCTCTAGAACGCGCTGAACTGAACGATGCCTTACGGGAGTCCAGGGGGAGGCGTCATGGTCATCCTCCGGTGTCCCCGAGACCAACCCGGTGATCGAAGCTTCGCAGGCATCGCAGACCCCCTTGGTCAGCGGGGCGGGGGTTGTCTTCGCGCTGGTCAACCAACCGCTGATATCAATCTCCAGCGAGAGCGCGAACCTGTCGGTGAGAAAGCGTCTCACCTTCATCTCCGGAGACCGCGGGAGGTGTTTTCTCCGCGTCCCAACCCCCAGACCTTGAAGGCAGTTTGGTTGCCCTCTCGGAAGGCCTCCAGAAGGCGTTTTTCGAGAGAACCAATCGCCGTCGGGGGCAGGTCGTAGGGTCGTCATCCAAGCTGCCATTTTGTAGGCCCCATTGTAGCGGGGCGATGCTCGGAAGGGCCCTGTGTTAGCGCAACTGTTTGAACCGTTGACGATTCTCGGACCATATTGGTGCGGTCAAGAGGACTCGAACCTCCACTCCGGTTAAAGAACTAGCACCTCAAGCTAGCGCGTCTACCAATTCCGCCATGACCGCACATGGGGCTTCGTGCTTGGGGCGCGAAGGGAAGGCGCGTCGTCTAACAAATCGCCCCGGCGATGACAAGCGCGCCGGCGTTCCCACGGGACGGTTGCCCCAGGATAGAACACGGTGCGAACCCCTCCCCCGCGCCATTCAGAACCCCTCCCCCGCGCCATTCAAACGCAGGGGAGGAGACAGCTGCGCCGCCGGTTTCCGGGGGGCGCCTGAAGGCGGTTGAGGGGGCGCTGCAGACGTCGTTAGCCTCCACCAGCGCTCGCCCCGCGCTTCGGTCCGCGACGTTGTGACGTGGCTCGCGCATGCCGAACACCGCCAGCGCGCTTGGTCTTGGCCGAAGCGGAAAAGCTCACATCGTCGTGGCGTCCTTGACGCACTTCTTGACGAACGATGTCTCCGCCGCGCCGTGCAGCTTCTTGTCCGCCGCCTGCGCCTGGCAGGAGGTCTTCTCGCATTTGGTCATGAAGCTGGTCTTGGCGGCGCCGGCGAGCTTCTTGTCCATCGCCTGGGTCGCGCAGGCGTCCGCGGCGAAGGCGAGCATCGGCGCTCCGGCGAAGCACAGGGCGAGAGCGGCGAGCGTGAGCGTCTTGGTCATGGTTCATCTCCCCGGAGTCAGGCCGCCTGTCGCGGCCGTCCGGACCATATCACATCCAGTGCTTTGTACGAGAGGCGGCTTCTGAGCGTTCGTGAAACCCGGCCAGGCGGCGGCGGGTCAGCTCACTACCGCTGACAATGGGCTGACAATGGACTTGCGATTGCTCTAACCGATGTCGCGAGATAAAGGTGTTCGCTCTGATGTCCGGGCGGCTGGAAAGTTCCGCACGGCGCGCGCTGGCGCGTCCGCCTGCGCCTCACTAAAACCAATCTCTTACGGAACGCAGCGACGCGATCCGACGACCGAGCCGCGAGCTGCGATGAGACGCGTGACGAACTGGCTGTTGTTTCTCCTCGCCTTGGGGGCGCTGGCGCTCGGCTTGGCGGCGAAGACCGGCTATGCGCACGTTCCGGTCCCGCCGACCGCCTTCGGCGCCGCGGCAGCCGTTTTCGCAGCGCTGCTGGCCATTCGCGCGTTGCCGCTCAAGGTCCGCCGGCCGGTCGTTTTCGTGGTGACCCTGGCGGCGCTTGCGGCTCTGACAGCGGGCCTTGCCTACTTCCAGTTCGTCGTCAAGCCGACCATGGTCAAGGGCTTCATCGCCGCGGCCTTTGCGCCGAAGCCGACGGCGGTGTCGGTCGAAGCGGCCAGAGTCGAGAAGTGGCCGCCGCAACTGACAGCGATCGGCACCTTGCGGGCCTATCAGGGCATCACCATCGCGCCGCAGGCGGCGGGAGTGATCACCGCCATCCACTTCGAATCGGGCGGCGACGTCAAGGCCGGCGACCTTCTGATCAACCTCGACGACTCGGTCGAACAGGCGGATCTGGCCAACGGCCTCGCCCAGCTCAAGAACGCCGAGGCGACCCTTGCGCGGCAAAAGATGCTGGTCGCCGGCGGCAACACGCCGCAGTCGACGGTCGATTCGGCTCTCGCGACCCGCGATTCGGCCGCCGCGACGGTCGAACGCACCCGCGCGGTCATCGCCCAGAAGGCGCTCCGCGCGCCCTTTTCCGGCCGGATTGGCCTGCGCAACGCCGATCTCGGGCAGTACGCCTCCGTCGGCATGAGTCTCGCCACCCTGCAGCAACTCGATCCGATCTTCGCCGATTTTCCGGTGCCTGAGGAGGCGCTGGCGACGCTCGCCGTCGGCCAGGAGGTCAGCATGACGGTCGACGCCATCCCCGGCCGCGTGTTCCAGGGCAAGGTCAAGGCGATCGACGCCCGGGTCAGCGCCGAGTCGCGCAATGTCACCGTGCGCGCCGAGTTCGCCAATCCCGAGCGCAAGCTGCTGCCCGGCATGTTCGCCAACGTGACGGTTACGACCGGCGCGAGCAAGGACGTGCTGACGCTGCCGCGGACCGCGATCGTTTACAGCCTCTACGGCGACACCGTCTTCGTGGTGAAGCCCGCGCCCCAGCCGTCGCAGTCCGGCGCCCTGTCCGCTCAGGCGGGCGAGGCGGCGGCTTCCAGCGGGGCAGCCGCGGCGCCGGCTCCGGCCGCCGGGGGTCTCGTGGTGGAGCGCCGGTTCGTCAAACTCGGCGCGACGCGCGGCGAGCGGATCGCAATCGAGGAAGGCGTCCAGGCGGGCGAGGAGGTGGTGACGGCCGGACAGATCAAGTTGCAGGCCAACTCGCCGGTCACGATCGATCCGACCCCGGCTCTGCCGCCGCCCGCCGTGACGCCGAAGCCCTGACCGCGCGCCGATGAACGCCTTCACCGACCTCTTCATCCGCCGGCCTGTGCTTGCGAGCGTCGTCAGCCTGCTCATCCTGCTCGTCGGGGCCATGGCCGGCTTCAAGCTGCAGATCCGCCAGTTCCCGGAGACCTCGAACACGACAATCACCATCACGACGACCTACCCGGGCGCCGCAGCCGACGTGATCAAGGGCTTCATCACGACGCCGATCGAACAGGCGGTCGCCAGCGCCGAAGGAATCGACACGCTGGTTTCGACCTCCCAGCAGAACGTCTCGACCGTCACTCTCAACCTCAGGCTCGACGCCAATCCGGACCGCGCGATGGCCGACACGCTGTCCAAGGTCAATCAGGTGCGCGGCCTCCTGCCGCGCGAGGCCAACGACCCGGTGATCGTCAAGCAGACCGGGCAGGGCTTCGCCCTCATGTACCTGTCGTTCAATTCGAGCGTGATGACGGCCTCGCAGATCACCGACTATCTGACCCGCGTCGTGCAACCGCGCCTGCAGACCGTCGACGGCGTCGCCAACGCGCAGATCCTCGGCGGCCAGGTGTTCGCCATGCGCATCTGGCTCAATCCGACGAAAATGGCCTCGCTCGGCGTCACCCCGAACGACGTCCGCGCCGCGCTCGCGGCCAATAACTTCACCTCGGCCCCGGGCGAGGTCAAGAGCGACTATACCCAAGTCAGCGTCGACGCGCTGACCTCGCTCGACAGCGCCAAGGCGTTCGGCCAACTCGTCATCGCCACCCACGGCGACGCGCTGGTCAGGCTCGGCGATGTCGCCAAGATCGAACTCGGGCCGCAAACCTCCGACACTTCGTCCGTGTTCGACGGCCTCAAGGCCGTGTTCATCGGCATTTACGGCACGCCCGAGGCGAACCCGCTGACCGTGATCGACGGCGTCCGGGCGATTTTGCCGAGCATCCAAAGCCAGCTGCCGGTCGGCCTCAAGGCGACGATCGCCTACGATTCGACCGCCTTCATCCGCGCCTCGATCTATGAGGTCGCCAAGACGCTGGCGGAAGCAGCGGCGATCGTCATCGTCGTCATCTTCCTGTTCCTCGGCAATTTGCGCTCGACCTTCATTCCGATCGTCACCATCCCGCTGTCGTTGATCGGGGTGATGATCGCGCTGCTCGCGCTCGGATATTCGATCAACCTCTTGACCCTGCTGGCGCTGGTGCTCGGCATCGGGCTCGTGGTCGACGACGCCATCGTCGTGGTCGAAAACATCTATCGCCATATCGAGGAGGGGATGACGCCCTTCGACGCCGCGATCCGCGGCGCGCACGAGATCGCTCTGCCGGTCGTGGCGATGACCATCACCCTCGCGGCGGTCTATGCGCCGATCGGCTTCGTCTCCGGCGTGACGGGCGCGCTGTTCCGCGAATTCGCCTTCACCCTCGCGGGCGCCGTCATCGTCTCGGGCTTCATCGCGCTGACCCTGTCGCCGATGATGTGCTCGAAGCTGCTGCGCCACGACATGGGGCAGGGCTGGTTCGGGCGGCTGGTCGATCGCAGCTTCGAGCGGCTGCGCAACGCCTATCACCGGCGCCTGCAAAGCACGCTGAATTTCCGCGCGCTGACGGTTCTGATCCTTGTCGGCGTGCTCGCCCTCACCGGGGTCATGTACGCATCGACCCCGCGCGAGCTCGCGCCCGAGGAGGATCAGGGGATCCTCTTGACGCTGGTCAAGACGCCGCAGGTCGGCAATCTCGACTACACCGAGAGGGCGACGCAGAAGCTCTATAACGAGGTGCGCTCGGTGCCCGAGGTGGCGCACAACTTCGTCATCAACGGATTCCCGAACGTGCGGGCGGCTTTCGCCGGCCTTCTCCTGAAGCCGTGGGACGAGCGCAAGCGCAACCAGAAGGAGGTGCTGGCCGAGCTCAGGCCGAAGTTCCTCGCCGTGCCGACGGCGCAGGTGCAGGCTTTTTCGCCGCCGGCGCTGCCCGGCTCGACCGGCGGCCCGCCGATGCAGTTCGTCATCCGCACGACCGGCGATTACGCGACGCTCGCCGGCGTCGCGCTGAAAATGCAGCAGGCCGCCAAGGAAAGCGGCCTCTTCCTGTTCACCGACGTCGACCTCAAGTTCGACACCCCGCAATACGTGTTCAAGGTCGACGCCGACAAGGCGAACCGGATCGGCGTCAATATGGCCGACGTCGGCACGGCGCTCGCGACCATGCTCGGCGGCAATTACGTCAACCTGTTCAATCTCTACGGCCGCTCCTATCAGGTCATCCCCCAGGCGCCGCGCGAATTCCGGCTGACGCCCGAGTGGCTGACCCGCTATCAATTGCGCACCCGCGACGGCGAGCTCGTGCCCCTCTCGGCGGTGGCGAGCGTCTCGGAGCAGGTGCAGCCGAACGCGCTGACGAGCTTCCAGCAGCTCAATTCCGCCACCCTGTCCGGCGTGCCGTTCCCCGGGCGGACGCTCGGCGAGGCGCTCGACTACCTCAAGGCGAAGTCGAAGGAGATTTTTCCCGAGGGCTATTCCTACGACTTCCAGGGCGACTCGCGCCAGTTCGAGCAGGAGGGCAACGCCCTCGTCTACGTGTTCGTCTTCGCTCTGATCGTCATCTATCTCGTGCTCGCCGCGCAGTACGAGAGTTTTCGCGATCCGCTGATCATCCTGATCGCCCTGCCGACCGCGCTGTTCGGCGCGCTGCTGCCGCTCAACATCGGCGGCTTTCTCGGCTTCGCCAGCATCAACATCTATTCGCAGATCGGCCTGGTCACCCTGATCGGCCTCATCTCGAAGCACGGCATCCTGATGGTCGATTTCGCCAACCGCCTGCAGGAGCGCGAAGGCCTGCCGCGGCGCAAGGCGATCGAGGAGGCGGCCGCCGTCCGGCTGAGGCCGATCCTGATGACCACCGCGGCGATGGTGGTCGGCATGGTGCCGCTGATCATGGCCTCGGGGGCCGGCGCGCGGTCGCGCTTCACGATCGGGATCACCATCTTCGCCGGCATGGCGATCGGCACGTTGTTCACCCTCTTCGTCACGCCGATGGTCTATACCTTTTTGGCCCGCGATCACGCCGCCCTGATCGCCAGGGAGCGGGCGGCCGGGCATCTCGCGTCGCAGGAGGGAACCAACTGAGGGGCGCCGTTTCGGGGCGCGGATTCCATTCTTTCAGGCCGTTGCGGCGCCATTTCGGGCCGTCTCGCCAGCGGCTTCGGCCCATGCCGGCGCCGGGCATGCCGGGGCCAGGAGCGCCTCCTCCTCCCGGATCCGCCTCTCGAATTCCGCAATGAGCATCTCTCGCTCCTCGATCCAGCCTTCGAGGCGCCTGAGCGTCGTCTCTCGCCAATCTTCCTCCCATGGCGACGCCATGTCCGGCGCTTCGTCTTCCGGCTCCAGTTCCGGCGTCTCCTCAGACAACGAGCATTTCAACTCTTCCGCCATGGATTCCCCCCGGGATAGGCGACTGTGAACGATGATAACAATGAGTTCCAGTTTGGGGAAGAATTTGTTTGTCGAATATGCCGGCTTGCCGAATAACGATTTGATTCAAATGATACAATTCGAGCGTTCTGGAGCCCGACCCGCGCATTCCATGCGGACCGCTGCAGGCCAGCGCGACGAATCAAACGCAAAGCGCCCTGTCGGGATTCTCGAGCCACGGACTTTCCAGTCGCTCCGCCGGGTCGAAATGTTAAAGACGCAGTTCTAGGCTGGCCTGCGACCCGCCAGGAGAGCAGGCCGATGCAGACGCGCATGATCGAGACGCCGAACGGAAGGATCGCGGCGCACGCATCGGCGGGGGAGGGGCCCGCCGCGGTGTTGCTGCACGGCAATTCCTCGTCGTCCCGCGCCTTTTCGAAGCAGCTCGACGGGCCGCTCGGCGAGCGCTTCCGGCTGGTCGCGATCGACCTGCCCGGCCACGGCGCCTCGGACGACAAAAAGGACCCGGCTCTTTACTCGATAAGGAACCAGGCGCTGAGCCTGCGAGCGGCGATCGACGCCCTCGGGCTCGCGGACGCGCGTTTTGTCGGCTGGAGCCTCGGCGGCCATTTTGCGCTGGAGCTCGCGCCCGAACTGCCGGAAGCGCGCGGGTTCTTCGTCTTCGGAACGCCGCCGCTCTCCGTGCCGCCGGCGATGCAACTCGCCTTTCGGCCCAATCCGGCGATGGGCGCGGGCTTCGCCGAAAGGATCAGCCGCGAGCAGGCCGCGGCCTACGTTAACTCGTTCTTTGCTCCGGGCTTTACCGACATCGCCGCGTTCTTCATCGAGGACGCCTTGCGCACGGACGGCCGAGCGCGCGCCGGCATCGGCGCCGCCATCGGATCTGGAGGTTATCAGGACGAGATCATCATCGCGCGCGATCTGAGCGCGCCGCTCGCCGTCGTGCACGGCGCCGAGGACCAGCTGGTCAACGGCGCCTATTTTGCCGCCGTCACCATGCCGACGCTGTGGCGCGGCGCCGTGCAGACCATCCCCGGCGCCGGCCACGCGCCGCAATGGGAGACGCCGCAGGCGTTCGACGCGCTGCTCGAGGCGTTTCTCAAGGAGACGGCGTGAAGCAGACCTTTGCGGCCGTTCAAGTTTGGGCGCCGACGCATTGTGCCGGCCCAACAATCTGATTGTCCGAGCGCGCCCGTTGCTCGCCTGATATGATCAAGGGATGTTCTCCACGAGCATTTCCCAGACGTCGTGACCCTTGCCATGCAGCATTGCCTTGGCGCTATAAACCGCCATGCCGACCACAGCCTCCGGCGAAACGAACGGCGAGGGTGGCGTCACCAACTGCATCGGTTTCACCTTCACATCCAGCAGCGCTGGGCCGGGCTGCGCGAGCCAGTCCCCAACCGCGTCCTCGAGTTCTCCTGCCTTCGAGACCATATGTCCCCAAAGGCCCATCGCCTTCGCAACCTCGCCGAAGTTGGGGTTCTTCAAGTCTGTGTAGACCGGGATGAGGCCGGCTGCTTTTTGCTCGATATCGATGAACCCGAGCGCGCCGTTGTCGTAGACGGCGATCTTGATCGGCAGATTTTCCTGAACTGTCGTCAGTAGATCGCCAAGCAGCATGGCGAACCCGCCATCGCCAGCGAGACAGATCACCTGTCGGCCGGGCTGGCACTTTTGCAGTCCGAGCGCCGACGGCATCCCGTCCGCCATCGTCCCGTGGAGCAGGCTCCCAAAGGTTCGACGCTTGCCGCCGGTGTCGATATGGCGAAGCATCCAGACCAAGGGCGTGCCGTCGTCCGCCGCAAAAAGCGCGTCATCTGCAGCGTGCTTGTTGATGACTTTGGTAAGGTAAGTTCCGGAAATGGCGGCGTCCGGACCCGAGAAGGTTTCCACTTTCGCCGTTTCCACGTCCTTCCGGTGGCGCTCCACATGGGCTGTTAGGAACGGGTTGTCATCGTGTTGTGCGAGGCGTGGCAGCAGGGCATCGAGGGTGGTCTTGATATCACCGACGGCCCCGATCGTCACCGGATGCCGCCGCCCGATGTGCGTGGGATCGGCGTCGATCTGGATAATAGTATAGCGGCATCACGCGAGGATCCGAAAATCCTTCGGGTTGATGACGCGGAAATTGTCGGTGATGGTCGACGAGAATTCGTCGAACCGCTCCGGCACGGTTTTGCGCAGGAATCCGAGCACGGCTTCGGCGAAATCGCGGAATTTGGCGTAGCATTTGTTGTGGGTGACGTTCTCGTGCATCACCTTCCACAACCGTTCGATCGGGTTTAGGTGCGGGCAGTAGGACGGCACGAAGTGTAGGACGATGCGTCGCCCTGGCTGTTGCATCCAATCCTGGACGACTTTGGCGTGGTGGTAGCGGGCATTGTCGAGAAATACGTGGATGCGGCCCATCGTCGAATAGGCGCGCTCCAAGGATTCAAACAGGGCGATGGAGCTTTGCGCGTCGACGGTTTCGACGTCCATGATGCGGGTCAGCCCGGTCTCCAGATCGATCGCGCCGTGCAGGTTCAGTCGGTCGCGTCCCGACGCCGCGGGAAGCGCGCAGCGCTGTCCGCGCGGCAGCCAGCGTCCCGCGGGCTTGGCCTGATGGGTCGGATGGACGGCGTCGACGTAGACGACCGCCTCGTCAGGGCCGAGCGAATTGCGCAAATCTTCGTGCGCGTCGATGAACTTCTGCTGGGTTTCCACGTCGATCTTGCCGGGCACGGATTCCGGCTTCTTCCAGTCGAATCCGATGCGGTTCATCAGCTTGATCAGTCCGGAGCGGCCATAGTCGAACCCGAACCGCTCCAGGATAAACTGCCCGATCCCGGTGGTCGACGTCGGCAGCGCCTCCGTCGCCCATGCGCGCAATTCCTCGATCTGGAGGGGCGACAAAGCGCTGGAGCCGCCCTTGAGGTCGAACATGACAAGCCCTTCGACGCCGCTTTCCTGGAATTCCTTGAGCCAGATGCGGATGGTCGAGTCGTCGATGAGAAGAACCTTCGCCACTTCCTCGAACTTCATGCCGCGATCAAGGAGGATCAGGGCGTTCGCCCGGCGGGAAACGCGATTCTCCTCCAGCCCGTCCCTGACGATCGCCACAAGGTCGGCCCGATCCGCTACACTGAGGAAATTGCCCTTCGTCTTCACAAGGCGACTGGAATCGATCCCGCTGATTCGGTCAAACGATTTTCGAAAGGACGCAGAATCCAGCTATAGCGTTGTTTGGATAGAATTGGCTCCAAGCGAAGTTTGCGCCGAGCAGCAGCACCACATCACAGTCGAGAATCGCGTGATAGCCGGCGGCGCCGCCGATCATGCCGGTCATCCCGACATTGTATGGATTGTCGTATTCGAGGAAGTCCTTGCCGCGAGAGGTGTGCGCCATCGGCGCCTTCAACCGCGCCGCCGTGGCGACCACCTCGTCGTGGGCGCCTTCGCAGCCGGCGCCGGCGTAGATCGTGATCGCTTCGCTCTTGTTGAGGATGGCCGCGATCGCATCAAGATCCGCATCACTCGGGCGAATGAGCGGGCGCGGGGCATGAACGGCGTACGGGAGTTCATCGTGCGCGGCAGTATTGGCAACGTCCACCGGCACGACGAGCACCGCGACGCCGCGCTTCGTCAAGGCGGCCTGGCGCGCCGCGACAGTCTTGCGCCGAGCCTGCTCCGGTATAAGGATCATCTCGCAGAAGACACTGCAGCCTCGGTATACGTCGACGAAGTCGACCTCCTGGATCGATTCGAAGCCCAAGTCCTGGCGCATGATCTGGCTTGCGATCAGGATGACGGGCGCGCGGTTGCGATTGGCCTCGTAAAGCCCGTTGATGAAGTGGAGACTGCCGGGGCCGCACGAGCCTGCGCAGGCGGTGAGGCGCCCGGTGAGCTGAGCTTCGGCGCCCGCCGCGAACGCTCCGGCCTCCTCGTGCCGCATATGGACCCAGTCGATCTCGCTGCGATCGATGGCGTGGGCGATTTGGTTCAGCGTGTCGCCGACGATCCCATAGCACCTCTTCACACCGGCGGCTTGCAGCGTTTCGACCAGTACGTCGGCTACTCGTTTACTCATGGCAGGAACCTCGCGTGTCTCTAGCCATGTCTGTAAACTGACGAGCCGACATGGCGACCTCCAGGAATAAGGGCTCGGCGGCGCACAATCCGGAGACGCGAAGAAGACCCAATCGCATGCGCCGCCAAGATCTTGCTGAGGCTCAATTTGATGATTTGGACCGCCGCGATCTATTCGACGCGGGTCGTTCGAAATGTCGTTATGGCTGCGCTATGATAAACTTTGGTTTACAAGCCGCGGCCAACAGGCCCTCGAACCGCCGGCGCAGCACGTGGGGCGCCTTGATCGAGGGAGGCGCAAGAAAAAGGCCGGCATGCCAGGTTCAGGAGTGTTGCGGCTTCTCAGGCACAAGCTTGAGCTTGTCGGCCATTCGGCCGAGCTCGGGAAGCGAATGAGCGTTCATTTTCTGCATCGCCCTGCTGCGGTGGACCTTAACCGTGGCTTCGGCGATGCCGATATCGTAAGCAATCTGTTTGCTTAGGCGACCGCGCGCGACGTGAATCATGATCTCGCGCTCCCTGGGGCTTAGCGACCCGAAACGCTCCCTGAGGTCGGCCAAAGCCATTTCATTCTCGCGCCGGGCACGATCGCGAGAGAGGCCGAGCTGAATGGCGTCGAGGAGCTCCTGATCACGGAACGGCTTCGTCAGGAACTCAATGGCGCCCCCCTTCATCGCTTGCACCGACATCGGGATGTCGCCGTGCCCTGTGATGAAGATGATGGGAAGTCCCCTGTTCGCAGCGGCGAGCTCGCGCTGAAGATCAAGGCCGCTCTGCCCCGGCAATCTCACGTCGAGGACCAGGCAGGTCGGGCCGTCCGGCGGATCCGACTTGAGAAAGTCGGAGATGGAGGCGAATAGCTGGGCTTCCAGGCCGACCGATCGCAAGAGACGCCCAACCGAGGCTCGAAGATCCGGATCGTCGTCGATGACCAGGACGGTGGTTTTTAGCGTCAGGCATCGCTGCTGCTCAGGGTAAAGAGGATCACGGCAATGAGCCTTTGTTTCGGTCGCAAGTTCGGCGCAGCGTCGCTCTTCGGCTCCTAGGTTAGTCCCAATATCTAGACGAGAACAGCGCCTTCTCGCCCAGAGGACACGCGCGGGACAAACCAAAGCATAGGCGCACGGACATTGGCTCGCCGGCATTTTGGCGCGCAGCTTACGGAATTCGAGCCCAGGAATAAGCCAAAATTTACGGGGCAATGGCTTTGCCCAAGGAGCACTCTCTAGCGCAAGCCACCAGGCTAGCGCGCGGGCGCGCCGACATTTTGGCGCGCCCGCATCGCGACTCTGAGCGAACGGTCGGAGGCCGTATGCGGAACGCGTCATTGGTCTCGGTCGTCGAAGACGATCAGTTCTTTCGCGACTCCATGAGCAGGCTCATGAGGTCGCTGGGTTACAGCGTCGAGGCTTTCCCATCGGCGGCCGATTTCCTTGCATCCCCTCGCCTTGTCGAAACCGCCTGCTTGATCGCCGACGTCCATATGCCCGCGATGACCGGACTCGAACTCCACAGGCACCTCATCGATGCGGGCTATGCAATTCCGACGATCCTCGTGACGGCCTACCCCGATGACGACGTCCGGGCCCGCGCCTTGAACGGTGGGGTGGTTTGTTACCTTCGCAAGCCCGTTGATGAGAGGCATCTCATGCGGTGTCTTCGTGCGGCTCTCCATGCTGCTGACCCGCCTGAAGAGAATTCATGAGCTCCTTTCCGGGCTGGGCAAGGTGAACTGAAATACGGCGCCTCTGGGCTCGTTTGCGTCTGCCCACAGCCGGCCCCCGTGGGCGTCGATGATCGACCGGCAAATCGAGAGCCCCATCCCCACTCCACTGGACTTCGTGGTTTAGAAAGCGTCGAAAACGCGCTCGATATGTTCCGGATCAATGCCCGGTCCAGAATCGCGCACCGCGACGAGGACACCATTTGTTCGGCTTTGCTCGGGTGCTGATCAACAACTCACGCGCCCCCTCGTCGACCGAGCTCATTGCTTCAGCCGCGTTCAGGATTAGGTTCAGAATGACTTGTTGCAATTGAACACGATCTCCCTCAAGGGGAGGCAGGCCCTCCGACAGGCGGGTCTGGACGGAAACTCCATTCTCGGCGATTGCGGTTCGCGCCAAAACAATCACCTCATTGATCGCTTCGTTGAAATCAAAACGATGCTTTCGCGGCGGCGCTTTCTTGATGTGATCACGAATCCGATCGACGATGACTTCCCGCGCGGTCGGCGTCGCCGACGACACAGCCGAGCGCTTCCCTGACCTCGCCCAGGTCCGGCGGCTGCTGATCCAGAAAATTCAGGGCGGCACGAGCGTTGTTGCGCGCGGCGGCGATTGGCTGCGTAATTTCGTGAGCCAGCGAGGCTGCCATTTCCCCCAACGTGCTCACACGATTGATATGTGCCAGATCGGCCTCTAGCTGACGGAGCCTTGCACGTTCTTGCTCAGCTCGTCTACGCTCAGTGACGTCGATCACAGTGCCCACAAATTCAACGAGATGGCCGGACGTGCTCAGAACAGGATGACCTACAACGTGAATGTCCCTGACGGGGCCATCCAGATGTACGATGCGGTAGTCCGCCTCCCACTCTGCCTTCTCGCGGATAGCCGTCTGGATTAGTTCCCTGAAGCCGGGTCGGTCGTCGGGATGGATCCGCTGAACGAATTCTTCGAATCGGGGCAAACCATCCTTTGGATCGAAACTCAGAACACGGTAGCATTCCTCCGACCAGTACCTGATATCCTGGTCTGGACTCCATGCCCAACTGCCTGTCTGGCTGAGTCTCTGCGCCTCCGCGAGGTACGCCTCGCGGCGCTGCAACTCCTGAGTCAATTGCTCTTGCTCGGTCACATCGGCGCCGGCGCCGCGATAGCCACGGAACTCCCCGTTGGCGTCGAACACCGGCTTGCCGCTAGCCTTCACGTACATTGGAGAGCCGTTATCGCCCATCGAACAGTATACGAAGTCACGGAACGGTTTATGTGAATTGAGAGTTGCCCAAAGAAGCCGCCACTTCTCCGGTTCCGTTTCCAGGTCGAGAGCGCCATCCCAGCACGCCGTGCCGATTCGATCCGCCGCGTTTGAACCAAATGCATTATCGGTCAACAGCGTGAATTTGTAGTCTGGACCGATTTCCCAAAGCCAATCGGAGGCGCTTTCCGCGAAGTCGCGGAATCTCGCCTCGCTCTCCCGCAGTGCTTGCGCGACGCGCTTGCGTTCTGTCACGTCAATCTGTGTAGCGACGATCTCGACAAGCTCCCCGCTTGCAGAAAATTCAGGTGCGCCGATTGATTCAAGATGTTTCACCGTTCCATCGGGCAATACGATTCTGTACTCGGTCCAGTAGCGTCTTTTTTCGCCCAATGCGCGCTGAACCTCTGCCTGCATCCGGTCCAAGTCGTCCGGGTGGATGCGTTGGAACACGGCTTCGCGGCTCGGAACACCTTGCGCCGGATCAAACCCCCAGATGCGGTAAGTCTCCTCCGACCCATAGAGGATTGCCGTGTCGTTGTAGGCCGCCACACCGATGTGAGTCAGCCTCTGTGCTTCCGCGAGATAGGCCTCACTGCGGCGCAGCCGATCTTCGGCCTGCTTGCGTTCCTCAACGTCGACAGACAGGCCATACCACTGGATTATGCATCCCTGTCGATCGCGCAAAGGCTCACAACGAGCATGGTGCCAACGAAACTCGCCGTTTGCCCGGCGCAGACGCATCACGCCCTCGTACGAGCTTCCAGTCTGAATTGCGTAATAGAAAGCCGCTGCGGTTTCTGGAAAGTCGGCCGGGTGCACGAACGCTTCCCAGCCACGAAGCTTAAAATCTTCAAACCGCATGCCGCTGAAGTCCAACATGCGCTGATTGATATGGGTCGGCTCGCCGTCGGGCCCGTTCGACCATATGAGGCCCGGTACCGTTTCGATGATTTGACGGAGCTTGTATTCGCTCTCCCGCAATGCTTGCTCGGCGCGCTTGCGTTCCGTCACATCGATGAGTGTACTGACAACCTCCACAAGTTCTCCGCTTGTGGAGAATTTAGGGTGAGCGGTCAATTCGATATTTTTGATGGCTCCAGCGGGTAATTCGACTTGTACTCGAGCCTATAGTCTCTCTTCTGGCCCACCGCTTGCTGGGCCTCCTCGAGCGCCCGTTCTCGGTCGTCAGGATGGATCCTCTGCAGCACAGCGGCTCGGCTCGGGAGGCCCTTGCGAGGATCAAACCCCAAAATTCGATAAGTCTCATCCGACCAATTGAGAATCGTTGTGTCGTTGTACGCCGCGGAACCGGTGTGGCTCAGCCCCTGTGCTTCGGCCAAATAGGCTTCGCTGCGGCGCAATGCTGCGGTCCGTTCCACCAATCCAGCTTCGCGTTCTGCGAGATCGCGGTACAGACAAGTATTCTCGGTCACGTCCATCAGCGCTCCGACAATCTCCAGATTGCCGACCGCGTCTTTCAAGGCGTGGCTCAACACATGCACGAACTTGACTGAACCGTCCGGCATCAACAGACGGTGCGTAACGTCGAAATCCTTTTCGCCGCTCGATGTCTCGTCAATAAACTCACGCATCATCGAGCGGTCGTCGGGGTGGATGCGCTGCAGCACCCTTTTCGATCGTCGGCTTGATACTCGGGTCGTATTCGAGAATCCGAAAGGTTTCGTCCGACCAGTGAAGCTCGCCGGTGGAGGGCGTCCAGCCGAAACTGCCTGTGTGACTCAGGCGCTGGGCTTCGGCGAGATAGGCCTCACTGCGGCGCAACCCGTCCCCGGCCCGCTTGCCTTCATCGATGTCAACAGTCAAGCCGTACCACTGTATGACGCGTCCCTGTCGATCACGTAGAGGCTCACCACGGGCATGATGCCAACGATACTCGCCGTCGGCCCGACGTAGACGGTGCACAGCCTGGTAGGAAGTTCCGGTCTGAATGGCGTGATAGAAGGCATTTGCAGTTTCTGAAAGGTCATCCGGATGGAGGAATTTGGTCCAACCAAGTTGCAGGAGTTCCTCATATCGCACACCGATATAGTCCAAAGCCCGCTGATTGAGTTGGGTTTGTTCGCCATCGGGCCCCAGTGACCAGAGCAAGCTGGGCACCGTTTCGATGATTTGACGGAGTTTGTATTCGCTTTCCCGAACAGCCTCCTGCGCCTTTCTTCGATCATCAATGTCGATCAGGACGCCGTACCAGCTCAGCACGCTGCCATCGTTAGCTCGCAGTGGTTCTGCGCGGACCTCGAACCACCGATAACGACTGTCGGCTCCCCGAAATCTGCAGGCTGCTTGGTGAGGTTTTCCGGATTCGAGATTTTGGAGCCAGGTCCTTACCTTGAATGCGACGTCGTCCGGATGGACTTTGTCCATCCATCCCCAGCCGATGACTTCGCCCAGTGGCGCTCCAAGATAATCGAGCACACGCTTGTTGACGTATTCAATATTCCCCTCTGGCCCGGCTCTCCACACCAGCGCCGGAATCGTCTCCACCAGCAAACGAAGCTCTTGCTCGCTGCTCGTTAGCGCCTCCTGAGGTCTGCTGCCCTTGGTCGACATAGATCGCTCCATAGCCGAGCCACAGATTTACACCTTCGTTGTCGGAGACAGCGAGTCGCAGAGGATCGCTGACAGTCCGCCGTCATCCTCCCAGTGGCCACCCAGAGACGGACGGCAGTCCTTCGGACTGGTTAGATCAAGTGGCTGGCCGTTCCGGAGTGGCATTTCAGCACTCTAGGGTTGTCCACTTGGCTAGTTGAAGACAAGTCGCAAGAAGTGTCCCACCTCCATGGGCGCGCCGAGCAGCCGACGAGCGGTTCGCCGCCGGCATCCTCGCGCCGGCCTGCGCCGATGAGAACGTCCGGGCCCGCGCTCTGAACGATGGGGTCGTTTGCTACCTTCCCAAGCCAGCTGATGAGGAGCATCTCATGCGTTGTCTTCGTGCGGCTCTCCACCGAGCAGGGGCGGACAACGATGCCCAGCTATACGCCCTCGCGTTTTCATTAGGCCGCCCGGTATGTCTACGGCTTGCGGTTTCGTGGCCATGCCGAGCGCGACTATCGCGCGCAGCGGCGCCGCCTGACCGTACGGCCTATTCAATCCGCGCGTCGCACCGATTCCCGTTTGGTCGGCCATACAATTCGGAAACAGGAACTTCCGCTCGGGCGGGCACCGACCTTCCCTCAAACCCCGGTAGGCCCGCCCTCCGCGCCCGTTCCTGCCGTTCGGCCAACCAGCCGAACCAGTTTTTCGATGGGATCAAGCTCCGCCTCCTTGGCCTTGCCCGCGACGAGGATGCGACCGGCCCGAAAAGCAAAAAGCCGAACCTTCCCGCGGTCACGGGGGAGGGCGAGCGGCCGAACGGGCAATTGCCCCGGATCCTGTCCGCCTGATTTACAACCTCCATCCGTCCCCCTAGGCTTTCGTCCCCCGCTCGGGGTTGCGGGCGATGGGAGGAGCCATGGACGCCAACCTGCGGCGGCAGACGCTTGCCGACACCCTGAGACGGAGCGCGGCGCGGGTTCCCGACCGGGCTTGGACTGGCCTGCGGCGCGACGCGCTGGACCTACCGCGAACTCGACGCCGTTTGCCAACGGCTCGCCGCGGGCCTTGCCGCGCGCGGGGTCGGGCGGGCCGACAAGGTCGCGGTGCTGGCCCGCAATTCCCACGGTTTTGTCGCGCTGCGCTACGCCCTCATGCGGCTCGGCGCCGTCATGGTGCCGATCAATTTCATGCTGCAGCCCGACGACGTCGGCTTCATCCTCAACCATTCTGGCGCGCGCATGCTGGCCTGCGACAGCGGCATGGCCGAGGCGGCCCGCAAAGCCGCGGCGCTCGCGCCGAATGTGACCGAATTCTTGTGGCTGCCGTCCGAGGAGGAGAGCGCGCCGGTCGAGGGCATGACGAATGTCCTGCGCTCATCGAGGCGGGCGGCGAGCCGCCGGGCATCGGGCCGGAGAGTTTTGACGTGGCGCAGATCGTCTATACGAGCGGCACCGAATCGCGGCCGAAGGGCGTGCAGCTGACCCATGACGCGATCCTTTGGCAATATGTCAGCTGCATGGTCGACGCGAGCATTTCCGGCGAAGACGTCGCGGTGCATGCGCTGCCGCTCTATCACTGCGCCCAGCTCGACGTGTTCCTCGGCCCCTCGATCTACGCCGGCGGCGTCAATGTCGTCACGGCGAAGCCGGTCCCCGACAATATCTTCCGACTGATCGAGCGCGAGCGGGCGATTCCTTCTTCGCCCCGCCGACCGTGTGGATTTCGATGCTGCGCTCGCCGCCTTCGACGCCGCGGATCTTTCGAGCCTCAGCAAGGGTTATTACGGAGCCTCGATCATGTCGGTCGAGGTCTTGCGCGAGATGGCGCGCCGAATGCCGGCCGTGCGCTTGTGGAATCTCTACGGCCAGACCGAGATCGCGCCCCTCGCCACCATGCTCGGCCCCGAGGACCAGCTGCGCAAGCCCGGCTCGTGCGGCCGGCCCGTGCTCAACGTCGAGACCCGCGTCGTCGACGATTCGATGCGCGACGTGAGGCCAGGCGAAATTGGCGAGATCGTCCATCGCTCGCCGCATCTGATGCTGGGCTACTACAAGGATGAGCAAAAGACGGAGGAGGCGTTCCGCGGCGGCTGGTTCCATTCGGGCGATCTCGCGAGCGTCGATGCCGAGGGCTATATCACTGTCGTCGACCGCAAGAAGGACATGATCAAGACCGGCGGCGAGAATGTCGCCAGCCGCGAGGTCGAAGAGGCGATCTACGGGCTCGCGGGCGTATCGGAAGTCGCGGTGATCGGCGTGCCGCACCCCCACTGGATCGAGGCGGTGGTCGCGGTCGTCGTGCCGAAGGCCGGCGCGACGCTCAATCACGCTCAGGTGCTCGAGCACGCGCACAAGGTCTTGGCGTCGTTCAAGGTTCCGAAACGAATCGTTTTCGCCGAGGCGCTGCCGAAGAACCCGAGCGGCAAGATTTTGAAGCGCCAATTGCGCGAGGAGCACGTCGGGGCGTTTCAATAACATCGAAATGACGGCGCGCCGAACGAGGGCATCGGCCTCGGGGCCGAGAGCCTGCCGGAACAAAGTGCGCCGACTCTCGTTAATAGGCGTTTGTGTTTTGCGGGGAGCAGCTGGAATGATCAATCTGGCGGTGGGCGGCGCTTGCCTGATCGTCTGGCTCTACCTGCTCCTCGGACGAGGCTGGTTTTGGTTCGGTGCGGAGCTTTTCAAAGCTGTCGATCCGGAAAATGAACGGCGCCAGGAAGGCGGATGGCCGCGCGTTGCGGCAATCGTGCCGGCCCGCGACGAGGCCGACGTCGTCGGCCAAGCCGTCGCTTCGCTGGCGCGACAGGATTATCCCGGTCCGTTTGCGATCATGGTCGTCGACGATCAGAGCTCGGACGGGACGGCGAGCGCGGCGCGAAGGGCATCGGGCATGGGTGACCGGCTGACCGTCCTCAATGGAAAGAGTTCCCCGGCGGGATGGGCTGGGAAGGTTTGGGCCATGGCGCAGGGGGTCGCGGCGGCGGACGCTGCTCCCGAGCCGCCGGACTATCTGCTGTTCGTCGACGCCGACATTGTCCTCGAGGAAGGGGCTCTTCGCGGCCTGGTCGCGGTCGCCGAAGCCAAGCCGAGGGCGGTCCTCGCCTCGCTGATGGTGAAGCTGCGCTGCAAGAGTCCGGCGGAACGCTGGCTGGTCCCCGCCTTCATCTTCTTCTTCCAGATGCTTTATCCGTTTTCCTGGGTCAATGACCCGCGCCGAAGCACCGCCGCCGCCGCGGGCGGCTGCATGCTGGTCCACCTGCGATCGCTGGCCGAGGCGGGCGGGTTCGAGGCGTTGCGCGGAGCGCTGATCGACGACTGCGCCCTTGCCGCCCTGATGAAGAGGCGCGGCCGGATCTGGCTCTCTCTCACGGGGGACGCGTCCAGTCTGCGCGGCTATCCGGCCTTCGCGGACTTCGGCCGGATGGTGGCGCGGTCGGCCTTTGCCGAGATGCGCTTCTCGTCGCTCCACCTGATCGTCGCCGTGGCCGCGATGGGCTTCGTATTCCTCGCGCCGCCCGTGCTGGTCGTGTTTTCACGCGGCGCGCCGCAAGGGTTCGGCGCGGCTGCGTGGGCGATCATGGCGTTCGTCTTCGCGCCGACCCAGCGACTCTACGGCCAGCCTGTTCTTGGCGGCTTCGCCCTCCCGGCGATCGCCGCCGCCTACATGCTGTTCACGGTTCAATCCGCGGTACAGTACTGGACAGGACGAGGAGGTCTGTGGAAAGGTCGGGTTCAGGCGCCGATGCCGAAGGCGGAGCGCGTATGACGACGGTCAGCCAATCGCTCTCGGGCAAGACGGAGCGCGACGAGAACTTCCCCGTCGCGTCCCGCCTGATCGATAAGCGGCGCCGGCCGATCATCCTCGCCTTCTATCGTTTCGTCCGCGCGGCCGACGACGTTGCGGACAATCCCCGACTTTCGGCAGATGAAAAGCTGGCGCTGCTCGATCACCTCGCCGACGCGTTGTGCGGTGGCACCCGCGATCCCGAGGCCGAGCCGTTGCGTCTGGCGTTGCGCAAGCAGGGGATGGCTCCCAAGCACGCGCTCGACCTGCTCGAGGCCTTCCGGCGGGACGTGGTGAAGAACCGTTACGCGAGCTTCGACGAACTGATGGACTACTGCCGCCTGTCGGCAATGCCGGTCGGACGATTTGTTCTCGACGCGCATGGCGAAAGCCGATTGCTGTGGCCAGCTTCGGACGCGCTCTGCGCCGCGCTGCAAGTGATCAACCACCTCCAGGATTGCGGCGAGGATTATCGCAGGCTCGACCGTGTCTATCTGCCGCAATCCATTCTCGATGCGCATGGCGCGACGATCGAGATGCTTGGCGAGCGGCGCGCAACGCCCGAGCTGCTGGGCGCGATCGCGGAGACTGCGCGACACGCCGCGGCGCTGGTCGAGCAGGGCGGCGAGCTCGTCCCGCGGATCGCCGACGTCCGCTTGTCGCTCGAGATTGCAGCGATCCACGGCCTCGCCCGCAGCTTGGCCGACCGGCTGCAACATCGCGATCCCCTGAGCCAATCCGTTCACCTGGGCAAATTCGCATTCGCCAGGATCGGAGGGCTCGCTGTCGCCCGAATGCTCGCGCGCTCTCTCTTGCCCCGCATGAGGCTTAAGCGGAGGGCCAGCGCATGAGCGAGCAGGCGGCGGGCCGCAGTTCCTTCTACCTGGCGATGCGGGTCCTCCCCAAGCACCAGCGCGAGGCGATGTTCTCCGTCTACCGCTTCTGCCGCGCCGTCGATGACGTTGCCGACGAGCCCGAGCATGGCTCGCCCGAGCAGCGCCTGAACGAACTCGAGCGCTGGCGTCGGGATATCGAGGCGATGTTCGCGGGCGAGGCGCCGCCCGAGCTCGCCGATCTCAACGACGCCACGCACCGCTACGGATTGCAACAGAACGATTTCGAGGCGGTGATCGACGGCGTCGAGATGGATGCGGAGCGAAAGATTTGCGCCCCCGACTGGGCGACCCTGGATCTCTATTGCGACCGGGTTGCGAGCGCCGTGGGTCGGCTTTCCGTGCGCATCTTCGGTCTTGGGGCGCAGACCGGCGAGGCGCTCGCTTTCCACCTTGGGCGGGCGCTGCAGCTGACCAACATCCTGCGTGACGTCGACGAGGACGCCGCGGTGGGTCGGCTCTATTTGCCTTACGAGGCGCTCGCCGCAGCGCACGCGCCGGTCGACGATCCGGCGCGGGCCGTGAAAGACAGGAGGCTCGCGATCGCATGCGACGAAGTCGCCCGCCGCGCCCGCCGGCATTTCGAGCAGGCCGAGCCGATCCTCAACGCCGCGCCGCGCGCCGCGGCCAGAGCGCCGAGGTTGATGTCGACGGCTTACCGGTCGCTCCTCGATAACATGGCGGCGCGCGGCTTCGAGCCCCCGAGAGAGCGGGCGAAGCCGAGTCGGCTGCGCGTTCTGGGCGCCCTCATCTGCTATGGCGTCTTATGAGGGAAGGAACTGTCCACGTCATCGGCGCCGGATTGGCCGGCCTCAGCGCAGCGGTGCGCCTCACGGAGGCCGGCGCCAGAACGGTCGTCCACGAGGCGGCGGCTGCGGCAGGAGGGCGATGCAGGTCCTATTTCGATCCGGCGCTCGGGGCTCAGATCGACAACGGCAACCATCTCATCCTGTCCGGCAACCAGGCCGCCCTGGATTATCTGACGCGGATCGGCTCGGCCGACCTTTTGTCCGGGCCTGCCGCCGCGGTCTTCGACTTCGCCGATCTTCAAACCGGCGAACGCTGGCGGCTGCGGCCCAACGAGGGACGCGCGCCCTGGTGGCTGCTTGACCGGAAGAGGCGGGCGCCGGGGACCTCGCTGCAGGATTATTTCGCGCCGCTCCCCCTCTTCTGGTCGCCTGCCGGCGCGACCGTCCAACAGGCAATGCGTTGCGAAGGGTCGCTCTACGAGCGCTTGTGGCGGCCCCTCCTACTTGCCGGCCTCAACACCGATCCGAAGGAGGGTTCGGCGGCGCTGGCGGGCGCGCTTTTGCGCGGCACCCTGGGCGGCGGCGGCAAAGCCTGTCGACCGCGAATTGCCTCCGAGGGACTGTCTCCGACCTTCGTCGATCCGGCGACCCGATTCATTGCGGGCAGGGGCGGAATTGTGCGTCTGGGCGACCGCCTGCGCGACATCCGGTTCGGAGCGGATTTTGCGGTCGAACTCGAATTCGAGTTGGAAACCTTCCCTCTCGGACGGGAGGACGCGGTTGTGGTTGCGGTTCCCCCCTGGGCTGCGCGCCTTCTTCTGCCGGGGATCGAGGCGCCTGAGGAATTCAGGGGGATCGTCAACGCGCATTTCCTCGCTTCCGCGCCGAAAGGCCATATGCCCATCCTCGGCGTGATTGGCGGTTTGACCCAGTGGCTGTTCGCCTATCGTGACCGTCTTTCGGTGACGATCAGCGCCGCCGGCGAACTCCTCGACTGGTCGCGCGAATTGCTTGCCGAGAGCATTTGGCGCGAGGTCGCCGAACTGACCGGATGTGGCCCGACCCTTCCGCCGTGGCGGATCGTCAAGGAGAAGCGGGCGACCTTCGCAGCGACGCCGGCGCAGGACGCCAAGCGCCCGAATGCGCAAACGCGATGGAGCAACGTGTTCCTCGCGGGCGACTGGGTGCAGACCGGCCTGCCTGCCACGATCGAAGGAGCCGTGCGGTCCGGCTGCGAGGCCGCGTCATCGGCTCTTGCTATGGCCGGAAGGCCAAAAGTGTTCGTCGGAGCCGCGCTCGCATGACCCTTAGCGTCAGAATTCCGCAAGAAGAGCTTCTGCTCGACGTTGTCGAGGACAGCATTGCGCGCGCCGCGAAGGCGCTGCATGCGCAGCAATGCGACGATGGCCATTGGCGATTCGAGCTCGAAGCCGACGCGACGATCCCGGCGGAATATGTGCTTCTGCGCCATTTCCGCGGCGAGGAGGTAGACGCCGGGCTCGAGCGCCTCATCGAATCCTACCTTCGGCGCATTCAGGGCGCTCATGGAGGCTGGCCGCTTGTCCACGGCGGCGCTTTCGACATAAGCGCGAGCGTCAAGGCCTATTTCGCGCTGAAAACGATCGGCGACGATCCCGAAAGCTCGCATATGGCGGGGGCGCGAGCGGCGATCCTCGATCACGGAGGGGCAGCCAAGAGCAACGTCTTCACCCGCTTCCTGCTGGCGCTGTTCGGGGAGATCCCGTGGCGCGGCGTTCCGACCATGCCGGTCGAGATCATGCTGCTGCCGCGCTGGTTTCCCTTTCATCTGGATAAGGTTTCGTATTGGGCGCGGACGGTGCTCGTGCCGCTCCTCGTGTTGCAGGCGCTCAAGCCCCGCCCCGCCAATCCAGGCGCCGTCGGGATCGCGGAACTCTTCGTCGAGCCGGCGGAGACCGTGCGAAAGTGGCCGACGGGCGCGCATCAGCATTGGGCGTGGGTCAGACTGTTCGGCGCAATCGACCGGGCGCTGAAGGTCGGCGAGCCTCTGTTTCCTGCCGCTTTGCGCCGTCGCGCGATCGAGGCGGCGGTTTCGTTCGTGACGGAGCGCCTCAACGGAGACGATGGCCTTGGCGCAATCTACCCCGCGATGGCGAATGCGGTCCTCATGTTCGACGCCCTCGGGTATCCGAAAGACGATTCGCGCCTTGTCCAGGCGCGGCGGTCAATCGAAAAGCTACTGGTCGTCCGGGACGACGAGGCCTATTGCCAGCCGTGCGTGTCGCCGGTGTGGGACACGGCGCTCGCCGTCCACGCGTTACTCGAAGCCGGCGACGAAGAGAGCCGGGGTCGGGCGAGCCAAGGGCTCGAATGGCTGAAACCCCTGCAGGTCCTCGACGTCGTCGGCGACTGGGTGGCGCAACGGCCGAACGCCCGGCCGGGAGGCTGGGCTTTCCAGTACGCCAATCCGCATTATCCCGATCTCGATGACACGGCCGTCGTCGCGATGGCGATGGACCGGGCCGACCGGGAGATCCCTCGGACGGATTTGCAGGGCTACGCGGACTCGATCGCCCGCGCGCGCGAATGGGTGGTTGGCCTGCAGAGTGCGGATGGCGCCTGGGCGGCGTTCGACGCCGACAACGCCTATCACTATCTCAATAACATCCCATTCGCGGATCACGGGGCCTTGCTCGATCCGCCGACCGCCGACGTCACCGCACGCTGCGTTTCGATGCTGGCGCAACTGGGAGAACGGCCTAACGACAGCCCTGCGCTCAAGCGCGGGATCGAAGCGCTGCTCCGCTTTCAGGAGAAAGATGGAAGCTGGTTCGGGCGCTGGGGCATGAATTACATCTACGGCTCCTGGTCGGCCCTTTGCGCTCTGCGCGCGGCCGGCCAGGATCCGCAGTCGGAGCCGGTCCGGCGAGCGGTCGACTGGCTCGTCGGCGTCCAGAATTCCGACGGCGGATGGGGCGAAAGCGCCGAAAGCTACAGGCTCGACTACAAGGGCTTCGAGCGCGCGGCGAGCACGGCCTCGCAGACGGCCTGGGCGCTGTTGGCCCTGCTGGCCGCAGGGGAAACGGATCATCCCGCGATAGCAAGGGGCATCGCGTTTCTCACCACGAAACAGGGACTGGACGGGTTCTGGGAGGAGCCATTTCACACCGCGACAGGCTTTCCACGGGTGTTCTACCTGCGCTATCATGGTTATTCGAAGATTTTCCCGCTTTGGGCGTTGGCGCGTTTCAGAAACCTGAAGCGCCGCTACAACCGCGGCGTCGAGGCAGGCATGTGACTTTTTGATCGGAGAACCGAGCAAGACTCGACGCCCCCGGATCCACGCGCCGGAAAGGGGAACTTTCGTGAGCGCTGTGCGTTTCGCGATTTCAACGGAAAGCGGGCCCGCCGATGCTTCTCGACACTATCAATAGTCCTGAGCAACTGAGGCTGCGAAACTCCGCGGAACTCAGGACTATTGCCGATGAACTACGCAATGAAACGGTTCGCGCGGTCGCCAGAACGGGCGGCCATCTCGGCGCAAGCCTGGGCGTGGTCGAACTGACGGTGGCGCTGCACTACGTGTTCGACACGCCGGGCGACCGTCTTATCTGGGACGTCGGACATCAAGCCTACCCGCACAAGATCCTGACGAAGCGCCGTCAGCGTATCCACACGTTGCGGACGGCAGGAGGCCTTTCGGGCTTCACCAAACGCAGCGAGAGCGAGTTCGACCCGTTCGGCGCCGCGCATGCGGCGACTTCGGTTTCGGCGGCGCTGGGAATGGCCGTCGTCAGGGACCTTGCCGGCAGGAGCCACCGGATCATCGCGGTGATCGGTGACGGCTCGCTGTCCGCGGGCATGGCCTACGAGGCGCTGAACAACGCCGGCGCGGCAAAGAGCAAACTCATCGTCATCCTGAACGACAATGAGATGTCGATTGCGCCGCCAGTCGGCGCGATGTCGGCTTACCTCAGCCGCCTGACCCGAACACGCGACGGCTGGCGGTCCGGGGCAACGCGACAGAAAGCTGAAAACGGCGCCGCGCGCGCGCGCGACGCCGCCACCATCTTCGAGGAGATGGGATTCCATTATGTCGGGCCGATCGACGGGCACGACTTCGACCAGCTTCTGCCGGCTCTGGAGCGGGGTCGCGACTCCGACTTCGGCCCCGTTCTGGTCCACGCCGTCACCCAGAAGGGAAAGGGCTATGGTCCGGCCGAGGCCGCCAGCGACAGATGCCACAGCGTTGCAAAGTTCGACGTCGCGACCGGAGTCCAGGTCAAGGCCAAGGCGGCGGCGCCGTCCTACACCAAGGTTTTCGGCGAGACCCTGGTGAAGGAGGCGCTGAAGGACGAGCGCATCGTCGCGGTCACCGCAGCCATGCCCGCCGGAACGGGACTCGACATATTCGGCAAGGCCTTTCCAGACAGAACTTTCGACGTCGGCATCGCGGAACAGCACGCCGTGACCTTCGCCGCCGGCATGGCGGCGGAAGGATACAAGCCCTTTTGCGCGATCTACTCCACCTTCCTGCAGCGCGGCTATGACCAGGTGGTTCATGACGTCGCACTGCAGTCGCTCCCGGTGCGCTTCGCGGTCGATCGCGCGGGTCTGGTCGGCGCCGACGGCCCCACTCACGCGGGATCGTTCGACGTCGCCTATCTCGCCTGCCTTCCCGGCTTTGTCGTGATGGCGGCGGCGGACGAGGCCGAGCTTGCGCATATGGTGGCCACGGCCGCCGCTATCGACGACCGGCCTTCAGCCTTCCGCTATCCGCGCGGCGAGGGTGTTGGAGCGCCCATTCCGCTGTTCGCTCGTCCGCTGAAGATCGGCAAGGGGCGCGTGGTTCGCGAAGGAAGCGACGTGGCGCTCCTGAGTTCCGGCGCCCGCCTCGCCGAATGCCTCAAGGCCGCCGACGAACTCGACAAGTTCGGCCTCTCGACCACGGTCGCCGACGCCAAATTCGCCAAGCCGCTTGACGTTGACCTCATCCTCAAGCTCGCCGACGAGCACGACGCGCTCATCACGATCGAAGAAGGATCGATCGGCGGATTTGGCTCGCACGTCATGCAGCTGCTTTTGGAGAATGGGCGGCTCGACGGCGCGCTCCGGGCGCGTTCGATGGTCTTGCCCGACCTGTTCATGGAGCAGGACAATCCAGCCGCCATGTACGCCAAAGCCAAGCTCGACGCGAACGGCATTGTCGCCAAGGTGTTCGACGCGCTTAACCGGGAGGCGCGAGTGGGAAGGTTCGGGCCGGCGCGTTTTCCGTTTTCTCGCCGGCCTTCCGGAAACCGGTCGCCGCTGCGAGTCCTCCTCGCCAAGCCGCGGGGATTCTGCGCCGGCGTGGTGCGGGCGATCGATATCGTCGAACGCTCGCTGGAGAAGTACGACGCTCCGATCTACGTGCGACATGAAATCGTCCACAACAAGCGCGTCGTCGATGTCCTGCAGGCGAAAGGCGCTCAATTCGTTGAAGAGCTGTCCGAAGTTCCCGACGGAGCGGTTGCGATCTTCAGCGCTCACGGCGTGCCGAAGCGGGTCGAGGAAGAGGCCGCCGGGCGGGGCCTGACCGTCCACAACGCGACCTGCCCGCTGGTGTCGAAGGTGCACAACCAGGCCAAGAGATACGTGATGCAGGGCCGGACCGTGATTCTCATCGGACACGCGGGCCATCCGGAGGTCGAAGGAACGCTCGGGCAGGTCGCGGCGCCCGTCACGCTGATCCAGCGGGAGAGCGACGTCGAAGCCTGCAGATTCCTAGCGACACGCCGGTCGGGTACATCACCCAGACCACGCTCAGCGTCGACGACACCAGGGCGATTATCGATGCGCTCGAACGGCGGTTCAGCGA
Organism: uncultured Alphaproteobacteria bacterium; assembly: GCA_963835885.1. Taxonomy (GTDB): domain Bacteria; phylum Pseudomonadota; class Alphaproteobacteria; order Rhizobiales; family Beijerinckiaceae; genus Roseiarcus. The sequence goes on along the minus strand of CAWIHF010000007.1, from coordinate 3,109 downwards.
CCTCGTCGGCCCCGACACGAGGGACATCTGCTACGCCACGCAGAATCGCCAGTGGGCGGTGCGCGAATTGTGCAAGGAGGTCGACGTGGTGCTCGTCGTCGGCGCCAAGAACAGCTCGAACTCGAACCGGCTCTGCGAGATCGGGACCCAGATGGGGTGCCGACGCACCTCATCGCCGACAGCAGCGAGATCCGACGGGATTGGGTCGACGGCGTGCGGTCGGTCGGCGTCACGGCCGGAGCCTCGGCGCCCGAAGAGCTGGTTTCGGACGTTATCCGCTACCTGGCGGGTCCCGTCCCGTCGACATTTCGATGCTCAACGGCCCAGATGAAGTGATCGAGTTCAAGCTTCCCCTGGAACTCGCGGGGAGCCTTCCCACCCCACAACGAACGAAGTCAATGGAAGCGATCCACCATGATCCCCTTCTTTAGGGAAGCCAAGATCGCCGCGTACCTGCTCAAACAGAGGGTTGCCGGCCGCGACCGGTATCCCCTGGTGCTGATGCTGGAGCCGCTGTTTCGCTGCAACCTCGCCTGCGCAGGATGCGGCAAGATCGACTACCCGGATCCGATCCTCAATCAGCGCCTGTCGGTGCAGGAATGCCTCGACGCTGTGGACGAATGCGGCGCTCCCATCGTCGCCATTCCGGGGGCGAGCCGCTGATTTATCGGAGATCGGCGCGATCGTCGAAGGCATCGTCAGCGCAAGAATTCCTCTCGGTGTGCACCAACGCCCTCTTGCTCGAGAAGAAGCTCATCTCTTCAAACCATCGCCCTATCTGTTCTTCTCGGTTCACCTCGATGGACTGAAAGACGTGCACGACAAGTCGGTGTGCCAGCCGGGAGTGTTCGACATCGCGGTCGCTGCGATCAGGAAGGCGAAAGACGTGGGGTTCTCTGTCAACGTCAACATGACGGTGTTCGACAGCCACTCCGTGGAGGACATCTCTTCCTTCCTCGATTTCACCGCTGAACTCGGGGTCGGCGTGTCGATATCGCCGGGCTACGCCTACGAGCGCGCGCCGGATCAGCAGCATTTCCTGGTCCGGCGGAAGACAAAGCAGCTCTTCCGAGACGTTTTCGCCATGGCAAGGGCAGCCGTGGCGTTCAGGCACTCCACCCTTTTCTTGGATTTCCTGGCTGGCAACCGCGATTTCCAGTGCACGCCGTGGGGCATGCCGACCCGCAACGTGTTCGGCTGGCAGAAGCCCTGCTATCTCCTCGGCGAAGGCTATGCGGCGTCGTTCAAGGAGCTCATGGAGACGACCGACTGGGACAGCTACGGGACCGGCCGATACGAGAAATGCGCCAACTGCATGGCGCACTGCGGCTATGAGCCGACGGCGGCGAATGTTGCAATCAGCCGGCCCTGGTCGGCGATGTGGACCGCCATTCGCGGCGTCAGGACCAAGGGGCCGATGGCGCCGAATATTTCGCTCGACGGCCAGCGGCCGGCCGAATACGTCTTCTCGCTCCATGTCGAGCAGATGCTGGAGCGAATTGGCGAAAACGCCGGTCCCCGGCGAGAAGTTATCACCATCCGTTGCCCCATAAGCTCCGAACGCGGCGGCCGGACCTGGTCGGACGCAGGGTGACGAACGCCCCCGATCCGCCGTAGCCCGCCTGGTCGCCGCGGTCATTGGGTTCTGTCTTGCACATTCGCGGCTGGTGGTCGCGGCCGCGCTGGTCCTCGCCGCGGCGTGTTCCGGCTACGCAGTCGAAAATTTCCGGTCCAATTCGACATCAATGCCCTCCTGCCGACGGACGTGCCGTGGCGGCAGCACGAGCTTGCGTTCGAAAAGGCGTTCCGCCGGTTCGACCTCCTCGAAGCGGTGGTCGAGGCTCCGACGCCGGAACTCGCCGCCGCGGCGACGTCGGAGCTGACCCATGCCCTCGAGGTGGACAAAACGCAGTTCGAGTTGGTCGCCAATGTCGGCGAATTCAGCTTCTTCCGCCACCATGCGCTTCTTTTCCTGCCGACGGGTCAGCTGAAGCGCACTGCAGCCGGCCTGATCGAAGGCGAGCCGATCATTCACGACATCGCAACGGACCGGAGCTTGCGCGGACTTGTGGCGGGGCTCGAGGACGCGCTGCTCGGGCTTCAGTCCAATCGGCTGAAACTCGACGATTTCACCCGTCCCTTGAACACGGTTTCGGACGGCCTGGAGAAGGTGCTGGCCGGCAAGCCATCGAGCTTCTCGTGGCGTGTGCTCACCGAGGGCAAAGCCGCCGCCTCGCCGAACGATCTCCGCGGTCTTGTGTCGAGATCAGCCCGGTCCTCAATTTCCGCTCCGTCGAGCCCGGGCAGGAGGCCGAGGCGACGGTCCACCGGCTTGCCGCGCCGATTGCAGCGAAATATCAGGCGACCGTGCGGCTGACAGGCCCGATCGCCATCAACGACGAGCAATTCGGAAGCATCAAGGAGAATGCGGTCCGTAACGGCGCGATCACGGTCGCGATCGTCGTCTTCATCCTCTGGCTCGCGTTGCGGTCAGGGCCCCTGATCTTGGCGCTCGTCATCAATCTGCTGGTGGGCCTGGCGGCGACGGCGGCGCTGGGATTGATGATGCTCGGCGCGTTCAACATTATTTCGATCTATTTCGCGGTGCTGTTCGTCGGCATCGGCGTCGACTTCGCCATTCAGTTCAGCGTCCGCTATCGTGACGAGCGGCATCGTCTGGGCGACCTGCAGACGGCCTTCCGGAGCGCCGGATCGAGGGTGGCCCTGCCGCTCGCCCTCGCCTCGCTTGCGACCGCGGCAGGGTTCTTCTCGTTTCTTCCGACCGACTATAAGGGCGTGTCGGAACTCGGCCTGATTGCCGGCGTGGGGATGCTGGTCGCCTTTCTGACGAGCATGACGCTGCTTCCTGCGCTGATCAGGCTCGCGACCCGCTGGGCGAGCCGGAAGCCCTCGGCTACTCTTTCCTTGCGCCGGTCGACGAGTTTCTGCAAGGCACAGGATGCCGATCATCGTCGGGACGCTGGCCGTCGTCGCCTGCGTGTCCCCGGCGCTCGATCGGCTCAGGTTCGACTTCAATCCGGTTCACCTGCAGAATCCCAACAGCGAAGCGATCTCTACGAATCTTGAGCTTCAGAAGGATCGGTCGACC
>CAWIHF010000006.1:0-204468 GCA_963835885.1 uncultured Alphaproteobacteria bacterium | reverse complement strand
TTCGGCCGCACGGCCGGCCTGGGCGCAGAGTTTTGCGAATTTGTCGCCGTCCTTGACAATGTGGTCGGCCGCCAGCACCGCGACCACCGTCTTCGGTTCGCGCGCCGCCGCCCAGGCCGCCGCCGCCCCGACAGCCGCGGCGCTGTCGCGGCGCTCCGGCTCGAGCAGGATCGTCGCCTCGGCGCCGATCTCTTTCAGCTGTTCGGCGACGCGGAAGCGATAGTCGAAATTGGTGATGACGACGGGCGGATCGAAGATCGCCCGGTCGCTGACTAGAGTGATGACCGACTGGAAGGTCGACCGGTCACCAATCAGCGGAATGAACTGCTTGGGCAAACTCTCACGTGATTCCGGCCAAACTCGGGTGCCCGAGCCGCCGCACATGATCACCGGCTGAATCTTGCTCATCGTATCCTTTTCGCTTGGCTTCTTGCGCCGAGCGCCCCGCTCAATCCGCTCCCGTTCTGGGCGAATCCGACTGCCGAAGCAACCCCGGCACTCTACGCTTTATTCGCCGTTCGCGCATCGGGTCCCGCGCGCCCGAAGGCGGCCATGCCGGCGGCGGCCGCCGCCAACGCAAGGGCGAAGGCGCCGAAGGCTGCGGGCAGAGAGAAGCTTTGCGCGATTGCGCCGGTCGCAAGCGGCGCCGGCAGACGTGTCAGCGTGCTGAACAGCGAGGCCGAGGCCAGGCCGACCGCTGGCTGTCCGTCCGACCGGCGCGCCGCGAGCGCCGTCGCGCAGGGCACGATGCTGCCGGTCCCCACACCGATCAGGGCGAAGCCGGCCACGGTGAACGGAAAACCGACGTCGGCTGCAACCAGCGCAAATCCGGCGGCAGCGAGCCCGAAGGACGCCACGATGATTTCCCGATCGTCGATCCTGAGCCGGATGAAATCGGCATTGAAGCGCAAGGTCGCCTGGCATCCGGCGAAAAAGGCTGCGCCGAGCCCGGCGATGGCGGCCAGTCCGGGCGCCTCTGCGCGCAACAGCAAGGTCGACCATAGCACAGACGCCGTCTCGGCCGCGACCGACATGCCGATGACGACGCCAAGGCCGATCAAGGCGGGCGCAAACGACAATCCATGCGCCGCAGCAAGAGAAGGGGAGGTCTGCGATGCCGGCTTCTCGTCGCGCGCCGCTCGGTCATAGGCGATTCCCGCGGCGGCGAGCGTGACCGCTGCGAGCGCTCCAGCCGCCCAAGGCGCAGCGCTCGCAATGAAGAGGCTGCCCGTGATCGCGCCGATCGCGATACCGGCGGAAGCCGCCGCATGCAGGCGAGCGAGGACCGGCCGGCCAAGCCGGCGCTCGATCCGGGCGCCCTCGGCGTTCATCGTCACGTCGACGACGCCGCCGAAAAAGGCGGATGCGACCAGGACGGCGGCGACCATCGGCCCGATCCAGGCGTTGAGCAATACGCATAGCGCCGCGCCGAAGACGACCGAGCTGACGCACAGCACGGCTCTCGCGCTGAAGCGATGCGCAAGCGCGCCGCCAGCCGACATCGCAATCAGATAGGCGCCCGTGTAGACGGTGAGGATGACGCCAAATATCGCCGGGTCGACTCCGCTGCGCGCGAGGATCGCCCCCGAGGCGCCGCCCCATAGACCGATGCCGAGACCCAGAGCAAAGAACATTGCCGCGACGGCGGCGTGCAAGCTGATCGCGCCGCGCATGGCGCTCGCCCCTGGCTCAATCTCAATAGTCGGTGGGGGCGCCGCCCTCGGCTTTGCGCCGCGCGACGAAAGCTGCTAACGCCTCGAGCCGCTCCGGCTCGAGAGGCGGCGGCGTATAATCGCGTAGCCTCTCGGCCACGATCCTCTCGGCCGCGTCGGCGGCGGTCGGCGCTCCGGCCTCGCGCCAGGTTTCAAAATTACGCCAGTCGGAGATCATTGGCGCGAAGAAGGCCGTCCGGTAGCGCGACTTCGTATGTTCGGCGCCAAAGAAGTGGCCGCCCGGCCCAACCTCGCGCATCGCCTCGAGCGCAAGCTCCTGTTCCTCGACGCGAACCGGTCGCAGGAACTCCGCGACCATCGACAGGAGATCGGCGTCAACGGCCATCTTCTCGAACGAGGCCTGCAGGCCGCCCTCCATCCACCCCGCTCCGTGCATCAGGAAGTTGACCCCGCCCATGATCGCGCCCCACAGCGAAAAAACGCTCTCGTAAGCCGCCTGGGCGTCGAGTGAGTTGGCGGCGTTGGCATTCGATGAGCGGTAGGGAACCGCCAGTCGGCGGGCGAGTTGGCCGCCGACGATCGCCGTCTTCATATATTCCGGCGTGCCGAACGCCGGCGCGCCGGACTTCATATCGACGTTTGAGGTGAAACCGCCGTAGACGAATGGAGCGCCGGGTCGGACGACCTGCGTCATGACAAGGCCTGCAAGCGCCTCGGCGTGCTGCTGGGCGAGCGCGCCGGCGAGCGTCACCGGCGCCATCGCTCCCGCCAGGGTAAAGGGGGTCAGCACGACGACCTGGTTGCGCTTGGCCATTTGGATCACGCCCTCGAGCATCGGTCCGTCCAGCCGCAACGGCGAAGAGGAGTTGATCACGGTGAACAGCGACGGCTCTTGCTCGAAAGCCGTTTCGTCGATCCCGCGAACGATCCTTGACCATCTCGATCGCGTCGAAGTTCCGCTCCCGCCCGAGGCTGTAGGCGTGGATCGGCTTGTCGGAAAGCGTCAGCATGTCGAACAGTGCGTCGAGATGCCGGATGGAGGGATGGACATCGATCGGCTCAACCGGGTAGCCGCCCCAGAAGTGAATCGATCGAAGGTCTGGCCGAGACGAATGAAGTTGCGAAAGTCGGCGATGTTTCCGGGCCGGCGGCCGCCGCTTCGATCGGAGGAGTTGGGCGCGCTGGCGACCGAGCCGAAGGCGACGTGACGACCGCCGATCGCGAGGCTTCGGGCGGGGTTACGAGCGTGAAGGACGAATTCGCTCGGCGCAACGCCGATCTGCGCCTCGACCAACGCCGGCTCGAAGCGCACCCGCTTCGAACCCAGTTCGACGTCGGCCCCCGCCTCTTTCAGGATCGCCCTTGCGCCGTCGTGCAGGAAGTCAATGCCGATCTCCTTCAGAACGGTCAACGCAGTCTGATGGATGGACTCGAGTTCGTCTGCCGAGACAAGCTCGAGCGGCGCAAACGGCAAGCGCGGCTGGGAGACCGTCTGAGCGGACGCCGGCGTTCCGACGCGCGCGCCGCCACGCCGGCGCCGGCGCCCGGCGTCTTGCGGCTCGGTTTCAGCGGACATGAGTTCCTCTGGATTCACAGATGGGCGTCAGGCTAGCCCGGCAGCAGACGTCGGCATCGCGCTAAATTTGCATCGAGACATGACAATTTGCACGCCTATTTGGCGGCGCGCAGCTTCGGCGGCTCGGACGCGGCGGCTTCGGCCTCGGCCGCGCGGCTGGCGGAAAAGCGGGCAATCAACCACGAGCGGAACAGGGCGACCGCCTCGTTGCTGAGATCCTCCGGATGGGTCGTCAGATAATAGCCGTAGCCTTCGTCGATCCAGAGATCGAACGGGCGCACCAGACGGCCGGCGTTGATCTCCTCATGGAAAAGCAGTGGATCGAGCAGCGCGAGCCCGTCGCCGCTCATCGCATATTGGGCGGCGAGCTGCTGGGTGTCGAATACCAGACCCCGATCGACGGCGATGTCCGGCCGCCCGATCGAGCGGACGAACATTTCCCAGAAGAAGTGGCGCGGCCGCCCGTCGATCTTGAGATGAAGAAGGTCGCTCGCGGCGACAAGCTTGGCCGGATCGCTGGAGTCGATCGAATTCGAGAAGCTTCGGACTGCACAGCAGGGTGGAGCGCACCATCCAGAGAAGATCGTGGATGGCGTCGGTAACGCGCGGCTCGGAATAGACGATGGCGATGTCGATGTCGCCGTCCACCTCCGGCCCGGTCGTCGGCTTGGAGACAATCTCGAGTGAGATTCCGGCGTTCTCGGCACGAAAGTCGCGCAAAATCGGGATCGCCAGCCGATGGGCGAAGGAGGTCGGCAGCGCGACCTTCAATACGCGCTTCGGCCGGCCCTTTTCCTTTATGACTTCCCCGAGCGCCTGGTCGATGCGGTCGAACGATTTCGACACGACCGGCAGAATATGCCGTCCGGCTTCGGTCAGGACAAGCTGCTGCGGACGGCGTTCGAACAGCGCGACGCCAAGAAAATTCTCAAGCACGATGACGTGTCGGCTGACCGCGCTCTGGGCAACCGTGAGACTGTTGGCCGCGGCGGTGAAGCTGAGGTGTTGCCCAGCCGCCTCGAACGCTCTCAGCGCGTTCAGCGGCAACCATTTGCGATCCATCTGTCCTCCCCGCGCCGCACGAGCCTCATCCCGCGTGTCATCGCCAGCGCGTTCAACTTGATCTCATAACGCATCGGGGCCCCGTCGGACAACACGATTCCGCCAAGCAATCCCAAGCAATCCAACGAGAAATGGCCCCGCGATTTTCGTCCGCACCACATCAAGCGCCGTCGGCCTCACCGATAGTTGGTCCAAATCGTCTTGAAGTCCACGTATTTGTCGATCGCATGCGGCGAACGATCCCGACCGAAACCGGATTGCTTGAAGCCGCCAAACGGGGTCGTCAGCGAAGAGCGGTCGTAAGTGTTGACCCAGACGGTGCCGGCGCGAATCGCCCGGGTCAGGCGATGCGCAACGCCCATATCGCGCGTCCATACCGCCGCCGCGAGGCCAAAGCTCGTGTCGTTGGCGAGCCGCACGGCCTCTGCTTCCGTCTCGAACGGGATGATGACGACGACCGGCCCAAAGATCTCTTCCTGGGCGATCCGCATCGCATTGGTCGCGCCGTCGAGAATGGTTGGCTCGATGTAGAAACCGCCCGTTTCGGCGAGCGCCCGCTTCCCCCCGTGCGCGACGCGCGCGCCCTCCTTGATGCCGAGTTCGATGTAACTCAGCACGCGCTCCATCTGCCGCTCCTCGACCATCGCGCCGAGCTGCGCGCCCGCGTCGAACGGATGGCCAAGCGGGATTTGCGCCGTCTGCGTCTCGGCGATCTTCTCAACCAGGGCCTCCCGGACTGAAGCGTGCGCCAACACCCGCGAGCCGGCATGGCAGGTTTCGCCCTGATTGTAGTAAATGCCCCAGGCGATCGCCTCCGCGGCGGCGTCGAGATCGGCGTCGGGCATCACTACATGTGGCGACTTGCCGCCACACTCGAGCGCCACCCGCTTCATGTTGCTCTGGCCGGCGTAAACCATCATCAGCTTGCCAACCTCCGTCGATCCAGTGAAGGCGATCATGTCGACGTCCGGATGGAGAGCGAGCGGCTTGCCCGCCTTCTCACCGAAACCCGGCACGATGTTGAATACGCCGTCCGGTAACCCCGCTTCCCTTGCGAGGCGCCCGAGAAAGAGCGAGCCGAACGGCGACTGCTCCGCCGGCTTCAGGATCACCGAATTGCCCCCGACCAGCGCGGGCCCGAGCTTCCAGGCTGCGATGATGAGCGGATAGTTCCACGGCACGATCGCGCCGACCACGCCGAGCGGCTCCTTGCGCACCATCGCGACGTCATGCGCCCCAAGTGGGGCGACCTCGTCGTAGAGCTTGTCGGCGAGCTCGGCGTAGTACTGAATGCAATCGGCGCAGAAGGGGACGTCCACCGCCAGGGAATTCGCAATGACCTTCCCGACGTCGAGCGTCTCCAGAAGCGCGATTTCCTCGGCATTCTCGCGGATGAGTTCGGCGAATCGCAGCAACGCCTTCTTCTTCTGCTGGGGGTCCGCGTCGCGCCAGACGCCGCTCTCGAATGCGGCGCGCGCCGCCTTGACCGCGCGATCGACGTCGTCCGCGCCGCAGTCGGCGACTTGGGCGAAGACCTTGCCGTCGATCGGCGAGGTTTTTGCAAAGGTCGCGCCGTCGAGGGCGCTAACGTAGGCGCCGCCGATGAAGGCGCGGCCTTCGATCTTGAGCTTTGCGGCGCGGGCGAGCCAGCCTTCGCGAGTGGTCGGGCGATCGAGCATTTCTTGCAGGCCTTCCAGGAAGCTCATGGATGATGGCGAAACCATCGCTTTGATTCGCTCAGTCTATACAGCCTTTTCCAGATAGAGGGATGCGCATTGGGCATGGGCGTTTGGTTGGCGTTTGGTGTCTCGCCCTTCCCTTGGCGGTCGGTCCGCATTAAGTAAGCGCCGACCTCTCCGGACAACCTGAACCGATGGCTGAAACGAACCCCGTCGCGCGGCGGCGCACCTTCGCGATCATTTCGCACCCCGACGCCGGCAAGACGACGCTCACCGAGAAGATCCTGCTGTTCGGCGGCGCCATCCAGCTCGCCGGCGAGGTGCGGGCCAAGGCGAACCGCCGCAAGACGCGCTCAGACTGGATGGGCATCGAGCGCGAGCGCGGCATTTCGGTCGTCACTTCCGTGATGACTTTCGAATACGCCAACTGCGTGTTCAACCTGTTGGATACGCCCGGGCACGAGGACTTCTCCGAGGACACTTACCGCACGCTGACCGCAGTCGACTCGGCGGTGATGGTCATCGACGCCGCCAAGGGCATCGAGGCGCGCACGCGAAAACTGTTCGAGGTCTGCCGCTTACGCGACATTCCGATCGTCACCTTCATCAACAAGATGGACCGCGAAACGCGCGATCCGTTCGACCTCCTCGACGAGATCGAGAAGACGCTGGCGCTCGATGTGGCGCCGCTCACCTGGACGATCGGGCGCGCCCGCTCGCTCGCCGGAGCATATGACATCCGCCGCAAATGGCTCACGCCGCTCGCCACGGACTCCGAGGCGATAGCCGTCACGGGCCCCGACGATCCGCGAATCGCAAAACTCCTGCCCGAGCACGAGCGCGCCGAGGCGATCGAGGAACTCCATCTCGCCGTCGAGGGCCTCAAACCATTCGACCAGCAGGCCTTTCTCGAAGGCCATCTGACACCGGTCCTGTTCGGCAGCGCGTTGAAGGATTTCGGCGTCAAGGACCTGATCGACGCGCTGGCGGAGTTCGCGCCCTCGCCACGCGCTCAGGCCGCCGCGAGCCGGACGGTGAAGGCCGACGAAGCGAAGATGACCGGCTTCGTGTTCAAGATCCAGGCGAACATGGACCCAAACCACCGTGACCGCATCGCCTTCATGCGCGTATGCTCGGGTCGGCTGCAACGCGGCATGCGGGCAAAGCTCGTGCGCACCGGCAAGTCGGTGACGTTGAGCGCGCCACAGTTCTTCTTCGCTCAGGACCGCTCGCTGGCGGAAGAGGCTTTCGCCGGTGACGTCGTCGGCATTCCCAATCACGGACTTCTCAGAATCGGCGACACGCTGAGCGAGGGCGAGGAGATCGTCTTTCGTGGGGTGCCGAGCTTCGCGCCGGAAATCCTGCGCCGCGTGAAGCTCGCCGACGCGATGAAAGCGAAAAAGCTGCGCGAGGCGCTGCAGCAGATGGCGGAAGAAGGGGTGGTGCAGGTGTTCCTGCCCTTCGACGGGGCTCCGGCGGTCGTCGGCGTGGTCGGCGCGCTGCAGCTCGACGTGCTCGTCGAGCGCCTGGACGCCGAATACGGCCTCCCGGTTTCGTTCGAACAGAGTCGGTTCGAGGTCTGCCGATGGGTGTCCTCGACGGACAATTCGGAGATGGAGAATTTTCTCGCCGCCTACCCGTCGTCGCTCGCCTCCGACCTCGACGGGGCGCCTGTGTTTTTGGCTTCCAGCGCCTTTAACCTCCGCTACGAGCAGGAGCGATGGCCGAAAATCGTCTTCGCCGACGTCAAAGATTACCAGAAAGCGGCGTGACGGCTGAGCAGCGACTGCTGCGGAACGTCAGCGTTGGCGCCGATCCGCCAATTCTCGCTTCAGCCGAAGAAGATGCTCCAGCCGATATGAACTAGTCCTTCCCGCCCGGCAAATCGAACTCAGAAGCTGGCGCGCGGCGCCCTTGACGACGCGTCCCTCGTCCGGGTCGCCTTTGATCAGCGTCTCGGTGAATTTCTTCGCCTCTTCGAGCGAGATGTGCGGCGGCAGCGGCGGCACCTCGGGATCAGTCTTGACCTCGAGCACGACGGGGCGATCGGCGGCCAGCGCCTCGTCCCATGCCGCCCCCATTCTCTCGGGCTTGTCGACGTAGATGCCCTTGAGGCCGATCAACTCTGCGAACCTGTGATAGGGGACGTTGGGGATGTCCTGCGACGCCTCGAACTTCGGATCGCCCTCCATGACCCGCTGCTCCCAGGTGACCTGGTTGAGGTCCTCGTTTTGAACACGCAGACGATCCAGCGCTTGTCCGCCCAATTGCGCCAGTATTTGGCGACGGTGATGAGTTCGGCCATGTTGTTCATCTGCATGGCGCCGTCGCCTACGAGCGCGATGACCGGCCGCTCCGGATGCGCGTATTTGGCGGCGATCGCATAGGGCACCGCCGCTCCCATCGAGGCAAGGCCACCCGACAGCGAGCCCATCATGCCGCGGCGCATCTTGAGGTCGCGGGCGTACCAGTTGGCGCAGGAGCCCGAGTCGCTCGTCACGATCACGCCGTCGGGCAGGCGCGGTGACAGCTCCCAGGTCACCCGTTGCGGATTGACCGGATTGGCCGGCTGCATCGCGCGTGTTTCCAGCGTCTTCCACCATTGCTTGACTTCGCCCTCGATCGCGTCGCGCCAGGCGCCGTTGGCCTTCTGGTTGATGAGCGGCAGCAGCGCCTTCAGGGTCTCCTTGGCGTCGCCGACCAGATTGACCTCCATCGGATAGCGAAGCGACAGCATCTCGGGCGCAATGTCGATTTGCACGCCGCGCGCCTGCCCCTCTTCGGGCAGGAACTCCGAATAGGGGAAGCCCGAGCCGACCATCAGCAGCGTGTCACATTCGGTCATCAGTCGATAACTCGGCTTTGTGCCGAGAAGTCCGATCGACCCGGTAACATAGGGGAGGTCGTCCGGAAGGGCGGCCTTGCCGAGCAGCGCCTTGCAGACTCCGGCGCGCAGTTTCTCGGCGACGGCGATCACTTCGTCGGTTGCGCCGAGGGCGCCAGCGCCGACCAGGATTGCAACTTTCTCCCCAGCGTTCAGCAAGTCGGCGGCGCGGCGAAGGTCCGCGTCAAACGGCGTCGTGCGCGGTTTGGCGAAGCCGACGCCCGAATGCACCGTTCCATGCTTGCGCGGCGGGTCTTCGTAAGTCGATTCCTGCAGGTCGTTCGGCAGTACGATCGCGGTGACGCGGCGTTCACCCAGCGCGATGCGGACCGCGCGATCGACGAGATGACGCACCTGCGGCGCCGCCGCCGCCTGCTGCACGAACGCGCCGGCGACGTCCTTGTACATGCTGCAAAGATCGAGCTCCTGCTGGTAGTGTCCACCCATCGCGTTACGCGCCTGCTGACCCGCGATGGCGAGCACGGGCATGTGATCCATCCGGGCATCGTAGAGCCCGGTGATCAGGTGGGACGCTCCTGGTCCGGAGGTAGCGAGGCAAACGCCCAGCTCGCCGGAGAACTTGGCGTAAGCGCTCGCCATGAAGGCCGCCATCTCCTCGTGCCGCGCCTGGATGAATTCGATCTTGCCGTCCGCCCGGTTCAGGGCCTCGATCACCCCGTTTATGCCGTCGCCTGGATAACCGAATATCTTGCGTACGCCCCATGCGTGCAGGCGCTCGACAACAAAATCTCCAACTGTCTGGCTCATTTGCTTCTCCTCCGCGACGATCGCGGATGAAAGGTTCGCCCCCAACGTACATTCCCCTAGGCGCCCGGCGGCGGTGCGACCTCGGTCGGGCGGTTGCGCGGGACCTCCTGCGGGCGGCCCCGCAGGATCAGGCGTACGCACGACGTCGGGCTCAGGGATCGAAACCGGATTGCTCGGCTGCTGGATCGGCATCGCGTCCCGATTTCGCGGTTGTCTTGCGTCTCATCGGGATGGAAATGCGGAGTCACGGCCTTTGTTCGAATCGGCGGTCCGTTCGTGGCGGCGGATCCGCGTCGGAGGTCGGTGAAGCTCAGAAACCAGGACATGAAAGCCGCGCCCGCGAGATGAGCCTCGCGGCGACCGGCTCGCCGTCGGGTTAAAGCCGATCACGACGAGCCGGGTCGCGGCCGTGCCACGGCCCGTGGCTCCTCGTACAGGCCGACGCCGTCGAAGGCCGTCGCATGACTTCGTTCAAATCGATCCGCAAGGACGTCGAGAACGCCGCCCGAACAGCTCGCGCAGCTTGTCCTTCGCAGCCTCGAGTGTCCGCTTGCGCCGAGGCGGGAGGTTCCGGCCGGCGCGGTTGATATAAAGATTAGGCTCAATTAGCGTTAGATTGAGGTGGCCTGTTTGTGCTACGATTTATTATGGATTGACAGGGGATAGCGATGGATCAGGGGATGTTTCGAGCGTGGCTGGCGGAGATCGACGGTCTGACGGCAAAGCAGCGCCAGGAGCTCGAGGCGGTGCTGGCCGGCCGGCAGCCCAGAGCGGCGGTGGCGGCGGCGATCGAGGAGCGCTTGGGCGAGGCGCGGCGCTGTCCGCACTGCGGCGGGGCGTCGGTGGGCGGGGGCCGACCGACGGCCTGCGCCGTTTCCGCTGCAAGGATTGCCGCAGAGCTTCAATGCGCTGACCGGATCGCCGCTGGCCCGATTGCGAAAAGAACGCTGGCTTTTTTGGTCAGGCGGTGAGCGAGGGCGAGACGGTGGCCGCCTCGGCCGAGCGGTGCGGGGTGGCGGTGAGCACGGCGTTCCGCTGGCGACATCGCTTCCTGCGCGCCGCCAAGAACCCCACGCGCCTGTTGAGCGGCATCGTCGAAGTCGACGAAACCTATATATTATCAAGCTGTAAGGGCGAGCGTCGCCTCGGTCGCAAGGCTCGCAGGCGGGGCGGAAAAGCAGCCAAGCGCGGCCTTTCGGACGAACAGACGCCGATCCTGGTGGCCGCCGACCGGAGCGGCGCCACCATCAGCGCCGTCCTCTCGGCCGTGACCGCCCAGACCATCAAGCCGGTGCTCGCGCCCATTCTGGGTAAGGACACCTTGCTCGTCACCGACGGCAATAACGTCTACCCGCCTTGCGCCGCCGCCCTCGGCGTCAGCCATGAAGCGCTCAACCAGTCGAAAGGTGAACGCGTCCGCGGCGAATTACACATCCAGACCGTCAACAGTCGCCATGAGAGCCTCAAAACCTTCCTGCGCCCCCGTCGCGGCATTGCCACAAAATACCTCGACAGCTACCTCAGGTGGTTCCACCTCGCCGGCCTCAAGCACAATCCCACGCCCCGAGCATGCCTCAATGCCGCCATCGGCGGAGGAGCCCAAATGATGATATCAATCTAACGCGAATTGAGCTAAGATTAAGCATCGACATGGCCGAGCGAAACGGAGTTGTCTTGCGGCGACTACTCGCCTGCGCCGACCGCTTCAGCGATCGTGCGATTTCACTCGCGCTTCTGGTAAAGACCCCTTCTTCGAGGTCGAGCGCATCGGAATGGGCGGTCACTTCCGCCGACCATTTCTTTTTCCGGCGGGCTGGCGGCGCATCGGGTGGCATGGGGAAGGCTCTCCGGTCGCGGCAAATGGAAAACGCCGCGCCGCAACCGGAGTTCCAATTCAAGGGGTGGAATCGGCCCGATCAGTCCTTCCACTCCCATTCCAGGACGCCTTCGCGCTCGGCGAAGCTAACGAGGGCCGGAGGGACGCTATGATCATCAGGGAGGCTCATCCGCCGCACGGAGCAGCGCAATTCGGCCACCCGCTCCAGGACGTTGCGCTTGATAATGAAATTGGCGACCCGGACCCCCGCCGCCCCGATTGCCGCCAACGCCGCGCCGACGTCGAAAGCGTCCTGCCGCCACTTCACGTTGAATTGGGCGTGACGCTCCCGCCTTAACCGTCGCTCGAGCCCTTTCAGTCCGTGCAGAATGAGGTAGCCGAGAACGGCGCCGCCGGCTCCGATGCCGAGTTGGCCGCCGCCGAAGCAAAGCCCGATCACGGTGATGAACCAGAGCGTCGCCGCAGTCGTCAGACCAGAAACCGAGTTGCCGCGCTTCAGAATGGCGCCGCCGCCGATGAAGCCGACGCCGGTCAGGATGCCGAGCGGCAGGCGCATGAGATCGAGGGTAACAAATGAATTCGGGAGCCTTGCCGACCGTGTTGATCAGCAAATTCGCCTGGACCATCGCCAGGCAGGCCGCGAGCGCGACGAGGAGGGTCGTTCGAACGCCTGCCGGGTGGCCCTCCACGGCCGGTCGTAGCCCAGCGCCAAAGCGGCCACCACCGTGAGCAAGACCCGTAGGCCGACGCCCGCCGCGGTCAACTCGACCGGCATCCCCGCCGCCTATGGCTAGGACGTGAATCCGTCGGCCCCGACAGGGTCGCCGCCGCGATCATGCGCACCGGCGGGATCGGTCGCGGCGTTGACCTGAATGACGATATCGTGGCCGGACCTCAGGTCGCCGCCCGCTTCGCCGACCGCGACTTCGAAGGCGGCTTCCTGGGTGAGGTAGCTCATGCCGGCGGGCTTCCCGTCCCGGCTCAGCGACCATTGGTCGCCATCCCGCGTAACCCTGTAGGCGATCGTCGCCATTCGACCTCTCCCGACTCCAAAGGGCAACGGGAAACAATGCCCGGAGCGGGCGGGTCGTTCCGGACGCCGCCAAGATTCCTTTTCGCCGCCGTTATGAAACAAAAAGGCCGAAACCTTCGGTCCCGGCCGCTTTCAAACACTGCACATAGTTTTGACCACCAGCTATTCTTGAACGTTTCTGTTTGTAGCCGCCACGTCTCCTGAACCACTCTTGGCGCGACGGGAAGAGCTAACCGTTTCGAGCCTCTCGAATCAACGCGACCGGTTGACGCAGGGACTCGGCTCTGGCGCGGGGCCCGCTCCGAGTTTGACAGGGCGGTCGATTGCTCGAATAGAGGCCGGATGCCGCCGAGCAAGCCCTTGTCCTCGTTTCGACCCTTCACTCTCGGCACGCGCGGCTCGCCGCTCGCGCTTGCACAAGCGAACGAGACGCGACAGCGCCTTTCGGAGGCGCTGGGGTGGGAGGTCGAACGGATCGAGTTCAGGATCATCCGCACCAGCGGCGACACGATCCAGGACCGGCCGTTGGCCGAGGCTGGCGGAAAGGGCCTGTTCACCAAGGAGATCGACGCCGCGCTGCTGGCGGGCGAGATCGACGCCGCCGTCCACTCGGCCAAGGACCTGCCGACCGTGCTGCCCGAGGGCGTCGCCCTCGCCGGCTTCCTGCCGCGGGAGGACGTGCGAGACGCATTGGTCTCGTCGTTCGCCGACACGATCGAGGGGCTGCCGCAGGGCGCGAGCCTGGGGGCGGCCTCTCTGAGGCGGCAGGCCCAGGCGTTGCGCCTGCGGCCCGACCTTCGGCCACTGCTCCTGCGCGGCAACGTCGAAACTCGGCTCCGCAAGGCCGAAGCTGGGGAGATCGGGGCGACCCTCCTCGCGATGGCCGGACTCAAGCGGCTCGGCCTCGTTCATCGCGCTCGCGCGCCCCTCGGCGTCGACCGGTTCCTCCCGGCCATCGGACAAGGGGCCATCGCGTTGACGGCCCGGCGCAACGACGCCCGGACGCTTGCCGCGCTGGCGACTATCGCCGACGCCGACACGGTTTCGGCGCTCGAGGCCGAGCGCGCTTTTCTCGCCGAGCTCGAAGGCTCCTGCCGCACGCCCATCGCGGGCCTCGCTCACCTCGATGGGGGCCGGCTCCGATTTCAGGGGCCAGGTGCTGCGCCCAGACGGTTCGGAGAGTTTTGAGATCGAACAGGAAGGGCCGCCCTCCGAGGCGGCGCGGATCGGCGCTGAGGCGGGACGCACGCTTGCGGCCCGGCTGCCGCCGGGCGTTCTGCCGAGAGGCGGCTGATTTTCCCATAGTTAACTGTAATCTTCGCGTAAGGCTCAACGGCGGACGGTTTTCGGCGAAGCAGAAGCCGTCTGCCTTCAACCAGGCGCCACTGATGGGCGACCAAGCCCAGTCGAGTTGCGATTGCGGGCAACGGAGGCCCGAAAAGCCCTTCCAAACATTTCCTTTAACTTCCTTTTGTGACGTCGATTCCAGACTTATCAGGGCTTTACGGGGCAAGAAGGACCAAAAAAAATTCTCTCCCGACTTTCCGTCCGGCGAAAATCGGTAACTTTTCTGGAATTCGGATGATGAGCATCGACCTTGCCGCCTCGAGAAACCTGAGCCGCAGCTCCGCCGCCGACGCCGACGTCATCCCTGTCTGCCGCCCTTTGTCGAAGGCAATAGGGCCCCGGCCTGAGCCAGGCGAAGCGGATGCCCGCTGGCCACGAGCGCCTTTCGAGACGCCTGCTTCGCGGGCTCTCAGAGAGGGGGTCGGGAAATATACCGAAACTCGTCTTCGCCTGATCCGCGGCGTTGGCGCTAAGGCCGAGCGCTGCGACCACGCATCCGTTTTCTGTATCGACCGTCATATCCAAGGCTTAACAACGACGCCGCTTTTCCCGGAGCATTTGTCGCCGCCGACGGTCGGTCGCCGCTCTCGATGGTTAACTGCAGCGCCCGCTGAAGGCGCGCTTATCCCTCGCGGGCGCGCCCCAAGCTGCTTGCCGCAACAGCGACAATGATGATCGAGCCGGTGATCATTTCGCGAACATAAGAGTTGACATTGATCTGCGTGAGCCCGTTGCCGAGCACGCCGAGCATCAGCACGCCCAACAGCGTGAAGATCACGCGTGGCTGGCCTTCTTCGCTCATCGTCATGCCGAGAAAGACCGCTGCGATGGCGTCGAGCATCAGCCCTGCCCCTTGCGTCGGGTTGGCCGAGGCGACGCGGCTCGCGAGCATCAAGCCGGCCGATGCGGCTCCCAGCCCCGAGAGACCGAATGCCGCGAGCCTCAGCGGCTTGATTCGTACGCCAGCGAGCCGGGCCGCCTCGGCGTTGCCGCCGATCGCATAGAGTCGACGTCCGTGGATGGTCTGTTCGAGGAAGATCCAGGTCAGCGACATCGCGCCGAGGGCGACAAGCGTCAGATTGGGAACCGTGATCGCGGCCGGACCAAGGGGAATCCCTCCACGCGCGAAGCCTCCGAATGAAGCGGGAATTGCCGAGCCGAAAATCGTCTTGCCGCCTGAAAGCCAAAACGCGAGGCCGCTGAAGACCGTCAACGTCCCAAGTGTCGCAATGAACGGCAGGATTCCCACATATGCGACAAGGAAGCCGTTGAGCAGCCCCCCCGCGAGCCCGCAGGCGAGGGCGGTCGGTATGGCGATCCAGAACGAGCCGCCTGCGACGAAGACAAGCGCTGCGACAATTCCGGCGAGGCTCGCCATCGAGCCCACGCTGAGATCGAAATCCCCCATCGCCATGACCACCGTCATCGTGGCGGAGACGACGGCGAGCATGCTCATCTGTTGGGTGATGTTGAGGAGATTGCGGGACGTGAGGAACGTGCCGGGCAGCTTGAACCCAAAAAAGACGATGACGGCGAGGAAGCCAATCAACGTCCCGTAGCGGCGCAGCAGATGCAGCATCTGGGCGTCAGTCCGTCGCCTCGCCGTAGCACAGGGCGAGCAGTCGCTGCGGGGTGAGGGCCTCGGTGTATGCGACAGCCGAAACGCGCCCCTCCCGCATGACGACGACGCGCGAGCATAGATGCAGGATCTCTTCGTGGTCGGACGAAACGACGATAATGCCTGTTCCGTTCGCGGCAAGGTCGTGCAACAGCGCGTAGATGTCGAATTTTGCGCCGACGTCGACGCCGCGCGTCGGTTCATCGAGCAGAAGCACGCGCGGATTGCCGGCGACCGCTCGCGCGAACATGACCTTCTGCTGGTTTCCGCCCGAGAGCTTGCGCACCTTCTGGAGAGGGCCGGTCGATTTTAGCCGGACGCGGCGCCCTACCACCGCGGTCCGAAGCAGCTCGGCGCGGCGGTCGACGAACAGACCCAAGCGATTGAGCCTCCCCAAATGGGGCAACGCTACGTTGCTTGCAATGTCGAGGGCCAACAGCAAACCTTGGGCGCGGCGCTCCCGCGGCGCCAAAGCGACGCCTCGCGCCCAGGCGTCGGCCGGCCCGCGGAGTTCGAGCGGCGCGCCGTGCAGCGCGAGCCGCCCGGTCCGCGCGCTCGAAATGAGCGCGCTGGTCAGGCGCTCCGGCCCCGCGTCGGCCAAGCCTGCGAAACCGAGGATTTCCCCCTGCCGCAATTCGAACGAGACGTCGCGCAGTCCGTCGCCGCACAGTCGCTGAACGGAGAGCGCAATTTGGTCGGCGGCCGGCGAAGCGGCCCCGGCGGCGAACTCCGCAACTGGACGGCCAGTCATCAACTCGATCAGCTTCGATTTCGTCGCCCCTTCCGCCTCGAGCGTCGCGCGCGTCTGGCCATCCCGCAAGACGCTGATCCTGCCGGCGATGGCGAGCACCTCCTCGAGACGGTGTGAGACGTAGATGATGCCGCAGCCTCGCCGGCGCAGCGCTTCGATGATGCGAAAAAGCCTTCCCGACTCTTCTCCGGTCAACGCCGCCGTCGGCTCGTCCATCACGAAGATGCGCGCAGGGGAGTCGTCGTCCTCGAGGAAAGCCGCGGCGATCTTGACCAGCATCCGGTCTCCGACGGAAAGCCGCGCCATTCTGGTCATGGGACTGATATGCTGCACATCGAGCGCATTGAGCGCTGAACGAGCCCGACGGTTGAGCTCTCGCCAATCGACGAGCCCGAGCCGGCGCGGGTAGGCGCGACCGAGGAAGATGTTCTCCGCGGCGCTGAGTCCCGGGATCACGTTGAGCTCCTGATGGATGAAACGAAGCCCGCGACGGTGCGCCTCGCTCGGCCCGCGAAGCGTCGCCTGCGCTCCATCCAGCCGGACCTCGCCTGCATCGGGCGTAACGGCGCCGGCCAGAATTTTGATGAGCGTGCTCTTGCCGGCCCCATTCTCGCCGATCAGCGCAAGCGTTTCGCCGGCGCGCAATTCGAGCGACGCGTCCCTCAAAGCGACCGCACCGTCATACGACTTGCGCAAATGCGAAACAGACAGAAGACTCATTCGGTCGCCGTCATCGCGACCCTGCTTCGCTTTCGCTTGGAAGCGCTAGCGCATGACGGGTTCGGTTAGAGCCTTCATCGCGAGGAGCGAAGCGACGCGGCGACCCAGAGCCGCGCAACGGCCCTTCCTCTCTGGATCGCTTCGTTCGGGCTCGCGCTGACGACATTGTCGATCACGTCGCATCAGGCTCGAGCGAGCCGGGCTTATTCCTTCACGTTCTCCAGCGTGATCAACTTCGTGGGGACATAGATCACGCTCTGCTTGATCTTTTGGCCCGCCAAATACCGCTTCACCGAATCCGCGACCGTTCTGCCGATACCCTTGAAGTCTTGCGCCATCGAGGCCTCGAAATTGCCGCCCTTGGCGATCGCGGCCCGCGCTTGCGGATTGGCGTCCATGCCCGTGATCACAATGCCTTCGTCAGTTCGCCCAGCTGCTTCGATCGCCTGCAGCGCCCCGAGCGCCGGTTGGTCCCACGCTGCCCAGACCGCTGCGATCGAACCCTTTTTTGGATTGGCGGCGAGAATCGCCTCCATCTTGGCGCGCGAGTTGGCGATGCCGCCGTCTTGCACATCCGGCGTCACGCGGGCGATCACCTTGATGTCTGGATTGTTCTTGAAAATCGCGTCGGCGATCACGCCCCGCACCTGAACCGGCGGGAACGCGTCGTAGACGAACATCACGACCCCTCCCTTGCCGCCAATCCGGTTCACCACATAGGAGGCTGTCACCGCGGCCATTTCATAGCCGTTGCTGGTCACGTTGGTGACAAGCAGCGGGCTCGCCCCTGCATCCATGCCGAAAACCGGCACCCCCGCCTTTTTCGCGGTCTCCAGGCCCGCCGTGACTTGCGCCGGATCCGCATTAAGGACGATCGCGTCGACCTTCTGATTCGCGGCGTCTTCGATGCCGCTGATGACTCCGGCGATGTCGCCCTTCGTGTCAACGACGTTCACCGTCCAACCATTGTCCTTGGCGACACCCTGGAAGGCCTCGACGTAGTACTGTGTGCCCGGCTGCGCGAGATAGGGCGTAACGATGGTGATCCGACCGGCGGCGAGAGCGGCGGTCGCGGTCAGCGCGGCCGCGGCGGCAGCGACGCCGGCGAGCATGGTCTTCCAAAACATTCGTTTCCTCCGCAGCTCAGGGCGTAACGACCGCCGCGCCAACCCCTAACATTCCGAATTCCAATCCTTCAACATCAATCCGGCCTCGCGCACTGTCGGCGGCAAGCGAGGCATCGCCGGGAACCGGACGGCGCCAGGGACCTGGCCCCTAGGAGCTCGCAGGCCGCGCCCGCTTTTCGAGGCGCCTTGCTCCGAAGGTCTCGTCAGGGCGAGGGCGCGGCGGCCGTAGTCGAGACCTCAGCTTCGAGTCGCCGCGGGCCCAATGCCCAACCGCGGCCCTTTCTGCCCATCGAACTTGATGCGATAGTTCTGCCATGCCGGCCCGCTTTATCGCTTATTTTCCCCTGGCAGATCCTGCCGTCCCGATCGCCTTTCTCGACCTCTACGCCAATGCAGCGGTCGATGCCGTCGAATTCGGATGGCCGTCGCGCGAGCCTTACCTCGACGGGCCCGATATCCGGGCGTCCATGACCCGGGCGCTCGGGCGCGATCCGCTCGCGGCTCTCACGGCAGCGCTCCAACGGCTCGCGAAGCATTCCAAACCGCCGGGAGCGGTGGTCATGACTTACGCGGAAGCTGACCACCCCGCACTCTCGAACCGCGCTCTTTTCCAGGGGGTCGACGCCGTGCTGGTCGTCGCTCCGCCGGACGACGCAATTCGCGCAGCGATCGAAGCGCGGGCCCGGATCGCGGGGGCAGCCGTATCGACCTTTCTGCCGCTTCCGCTAACCGAAGCCGACGTAGCCGCTGCACGGCACGCGGACGGTTATGTCATGCTTCAGGCCGCTCCCGACCTCACGGGGCCGCGCGTCTCTCTCGATCCCGCCAACGCCGGGCGCATCGCCGAACTCCGCGAGGCGGGGGTGGACGCGCCGATCGTTCTCGGTTTCGGCATTTCGAGCGGAGCGCAAGCGCGCGCTGCGATAGGCTTCGGCGCTGACGGCGCGGTCGTCGGTTCCGCGGCATTGCGTGCCGCATTGAAAGGAAGCGCCGAACTCGCGGCCCTGCTGGACGACTTGCGGAACGGGCTCAATGACTGAAAAGGACCTTTTTATCGGGGTCGACATCGGCACGACGGCGATCAAGGCGGGGCTCTTCGACGCAGAAGGTCGCATCGTCGCAGATGCGGACCGACCCTATCCGACCTCCCGTTCGGCGCCGGGGATCGTCGAACAAGATCCCGATGACTGGACGAACGGCGTCATCGCAGCCATGGACGCGCTGCTGACCGGCGACCGCGGCGCACGTGTCGCCGCCGTCGGACTCTGCAGCCAGGTCAACACCGACGTATTCCTCGACTTCGAAGGACGAGCGCTGGCCCCGGCTATCACATGGCAAGACAATCGCGCCGCACGGCAAGCCGTGGAGCTCGACGCCGGCGTCTCCGCCGCTGAAAAGACGTCCTGGTGGGGGGCGCCCTTGCCGATCGGCGCGAGCCACGTGCTCGCGCGAATGAGCTGGATGGCGCGGAAAAAACCGGACGTCTACGCCGCCACGCGATATGTGCTGACGCCGAAGGACTATTGCCTGAGGGCTTTGGCAGCCGTTGCGATCGCGGATCCGATGTCCAATTTCTTCGTTGTCGGGCACGATCTGACATACGTCGAGCCGCTGATCGCCCGCGTCCCCGGCGCGCGCGAGCGCTTGCCGCCGCTCAAATTCTTCACCGATGTCGTCGGCGAGATCGAACTCGGCTCGACCGGGAGGCGCGCCCCGGTCGTCGCCGGCACGATGGACGCATGGAGCGGCCTCATCGGCGCGGGCGTGCATAGGGCTTGTCAGGGCGTCTACATCAGCGGGACCAGCGAAATCCTCGCGATAGCCAGCTCCGAACGCGCCGGCGCGCCGGGCGTCGTCACCTTTCCCAAAGCCGCAGGCCTCGTCGTCCATGCCGGGCCGACCCAGAGCGGCGGCGATTCGCTTCGCTGGTGGGGCGAGGCGATCGGCCGCGACGTCGCGGGCGTGATCGAACTTGCTGCGAAAGCCGATCGGTCAGCGCGGCCGATCCTCTTCCTGCCGCATCTCGAGGGCGAGCGTGCGCCTCTCTGGGATGCGGAGCTTCGCGGCGCCTTCATTGGCCTCGACAGGCGCACCAGCGGGCCGGACTACGCGCTGGCGGTAATGGAGGGGGTCGCGTTGTCGGCGCGCATGCTGCTCGGTTCGCTCGACATCGCGGGTGGAGAAGCAATCCCGCGATTGTTTCACGCCGGGGGCGGCGCACGCTCGGACCTCTGGGCGCAGATTCGCGCCGATTGCCTTGGCCGGACCCTCGACCGTGTCGCATACCTTCACGTCGGGTGCCTCGGGGCGGCGATCATGGCGGCGGTCGGGGTCGGCGCGCATGCCTCGCTCGCCGACGCGGCCGCGGCCATGACCCGGGTCGAGCGCCATTTCGAACCGGATCCGAAAATGAAAGCGCGGTACGACGCGTTGTACGAAACCTATGTCGCTGCGACACAGGCGCTGAGGCCTCTCGGCCCCATCGGGCGATGAGCCGATCGTCAAACAAGCGCGAGGGGTCGCGCTAGGCCGCTTCGACGAAGCGAAGCAGCGGCGTCCCCTTGTGGCGTCGCCAAAACAGCCAGCCGACGATCGCGAAGTTGAATGCGTTCCATAGAACGCCGTTCAGGAACGCCATGCCGAAAATCGTCGCCGACACGACCAGTCCGATCTTGGCGCCCGCCTGGCGAGGCGGAAGCAGTTCGCGACAGATCACCGCGTACATCGGTACGATTCCGCCCTGAAACAGGCCGAAGATCCCCGAGACGACGAATAACGACGTCAGTCCGTCGAAGTAGAGATAGAGCAGCAGCACGATTCCCTGCATGAACGAGCCGATCAACAGCGTCGCCGAGCCGCCAATCGCGTCGGAAACAAACCCAGAGCGATACGAGAGATGATCCCGAGAAACAGCGTGAGCGAAAGCATTTCGGCGCCGCGCGCGACGCCGTAGCCGAGATCGCCGCAATAAGCGACGATATGCGCCTGCGGCATCGACATCGCGACGCAGCAGGAAAATCCGGCGAAGACCAGCAAGACCAGCAACAATCGAGGCGATATGCCGACTTCGGCGCGGGCCACTTCGGTCGCCCGTTCGGCGTCAGCGATCACCGCGGCGGACGGCCGTCGGCGCATCAGCAGCGCGAGCGGCAACACTATCGCCGCAATAGCCAAGCCGATGCCGGCGTAGGTTACGCGCCAACCGATCAAGGGAATCGTCACGCTCATCAGCAATGGCCAGATCGTGCCCGCGAGGTAGTTCCCGGACGCGACGACGACGACCGCGAGCCCGCGCCGCTTGACGAACCAGTGGGAGATGTCCGCCATTAGCGGCCCGAAACCCGTCCCCGTTCCGACGCCGATCAGCACATGGGCGATCGAAAAGACGATCAGGTTCGGCGCGTAGCGGGCAAGCACAAAGCCAGCGCCCTCAATCGAGCCGGCGATGGTCAGCGGAAGGGCGAAGCCGCTGCGATCCGCCATCCGTCCCAACACGATCGTGCCGAAGGCGAGACCGCACATCATCACGGTGTAGGGCAATGCGGCCGCGGCGCGGTCGACGCCGAATTCGAGCTGCGCCTGCGGCAGGACGACAATAACCGCCCACATGCCCGCCCCGACCAGGGTCGCGATCAGTAGCGAAAGTCCGAGGCGGGCGACGGCGTATGGACCGTCAGGCGCATAGCGACCGGTTCCCCCTGAATTCCGCATCAGGAAAATTCAAGTTCCCCGTTGGCCCTGAGGAATCAGGGAGATAGTCTTGGTTTGCGACTCAGAAAATCATCACCAACGGGGTGCGCGATGCAGGGACAGGGGCTGCTCGATTTCCAGTATGAGGCCGATTCGTCCAGCCATGGATTGACGTCGTTGGCCGGGCTTCCGTTGTATCTCGACCTGATCAAGGCCTGCGGCCTCGGCGGGGCGATCCAGCGGCATGTTCGGGCGGCCGGCGGCCAGGGCTGGCTCGACATCCAGATGGTTCTGGCGGTGATTTTCCTGAATCTGTCCGGCGGCGACTGCGTGGAAGACATCGAACGGTTGGAGCGCGACAGCGGCTTTTCGGCGATCCTGCGGGCGATCGAGAAGGATTTGCTGTCGCGCGCCGAACGGCGGTCGCTGAAAAGCCGCTGGCGGCGCGAGCGCGAGCGGGCGACGCCCTCGCCGTCGGCGCTGTCGGGCTGGCTGGAACGGTTCGATGATCCAGCTTCGCCCAAGGCGGTCGCGGAGATGGCGTTCATTCCGGCGGTGACGCAGGCACTGCGCGGTCTCTGGCGGGTGAACCAGGCGCTGCTGGACTTTCTGCAGAAGCGTCAGCCCGCGGCGACGGCGACGCTGGACATGGACGCGACGCTGATTGAGACGCACAAGCGCGAGGCGCTGTTTTGCTACAAGAAGTTCAAGGCGTATCAGCCGCTGAACTGCTGGTGGGCGGAGCAGGGCGCGATGCTCAATTCGGAGTTCCGCGACGGCAACGTGCCCGCCGGACACGAGCAATTGCGCGTCCTGAAAGACAGCCTGCGCCATCTGCCGGACAGCGTGAGGAGGGTCTCGTTGCGTTCGGACACGGCGGCCTATCAGGAAGAGCTGCTGCTCTATTGCGGCGAGGGAAAAGACCCGCGCTTTGGCGTGATCGAGTTCGCGATCGGCGCCGACGTGACCGAGGCTTTCCGCGCCGCTGTGCGGACGACGCCCGAGAGCGCGTGGAAGCCGCTGATCCGCAAAACGGACGGCCAGCCGCAACAGACCGATCAAGAATGGGCCGAGGTCGTTTACGTGCCCAATTGGGCCGGGCACAGCCGCAACCGCGCCGATTACCGCTTTCTCGCGATCCGCGAACCGCTGCGCCAGCTGGCGCTGGGCGACGAGGCGAAGCTGCCGTTTCCCACCCAGGCGTTCGGCCCGAAGGGGGTCTATAAACTGTTCGCCGTCGTGACCAACCGCACGGGCGCCGGCGAGGGCGTGATCTGGTGGCTGCGCGAGCGCTGCGGCAAGAGCGAGGAAGTCCATTCGGCGACGAAATCCGACCTGGCGGGCGGACAGATGCCCTCTGGGCTGTTCGGCGCCAACGCCGCCTGGTGGGCGCTGACGATCCTGGCGTTCAATCTAAACGCCGCGATGAAGCGTCTCGCGCTGGGCGAGAGATGGGCGGCCAAACGCATGAAGGCGCTGCGCTTTCATCTGATCGGCCTGCCCGGACGGGTGGTCAGCCACGCCCGCCAGCTGATCATTCGTCTGGGCGGCGGGGCCGAAGCGCTGGCCACCCTCCTCGACGCCCGCCAAAGGATCCGGGCGCTGGCGCAAGAACCGGCCGGATGAGCCCAAACCGCGCGCTGCCGAGCGTCGACCTGATATCGCGTGGCGTTCCCTGGCGCGGCGACGACGCCCCGCGCCCGCGTCAGGCGAGCCCGACTCGCTCCGGTTGCACGCAGTCATCGCCGAACTCGCCATGCGTGTCGATGAACGTCAGGAGGTGATCGACCCCTCGGGATTGTGACATTCGAACCCGTCAACGACCGCAAAATCGGTCACGCACCGGCGCGCGCGGTGATTTGTTCGGGAATTGTGGTCCCTCGAGAGACTTGACCGGAGATGGGGCCATTGCGCAAGCTAGCGAGCCGCGGCTGCCGATTGCAAGTGGCGGCGGGAATGGGCATTCTGTCAGTCTGGTTCGCCCGCCGTCTTCGTCCAGCTTTCGCCGTTATCGTTCTCGACAACTCTGCCAACAGCCAGCCCGGAAGCCGGTCATGACACGTGTGCGTCTGCTTCTCCTTGCGTCCCTCGCCGGCGGTATGCTGGTGCAAGACCATCGAGCGAGCCTCGCCCAAGGGTTCTGGCCCTTCACAGTGGATCAACCCGCGCGCCAGCGTCCATACGGCGAGCCGATGCCTTTGGGCCCCCCGTCATCCGGGCCCGGCGCTGCGGTTCTGCCGCCAGACGCCGATCCCGCTTATTCAACGCCTGTCGACTTCGACGACGAGGTCGACATGGCGCAAACGACGCGGCGCCTGGTCGAAGATCCAACCAGAGAGCCGCCGGGCACGATCACGATCAATACAAAGTTGCGCAAACTCTTTCTTTCGTTGAACGACGGACAGGCGTTCGAGTACGGCATCGGCGTCGGCCGGCAAGGATTCTCGTGGAAGGGCGTCTCCGAGGTCGGCCGAAAAGCCTTTTGGCCGGGCTGGACGCCGCCGCCGGAAATGCTGGTCCGTCAGCCCGGCCTGCCGCGTCACATGGACGGCGGCATCGAAAACCCTCTCGGCGCACGCGCTCTCTATCTGTTCGAAGGAAACAGGGACACCTTGTTCCGGATTCACGGCACCAGCGAACCGAACACGATCGGCCACGCCGTCTCTTCGGGATGCATCCGGATGCTCAACGCCGACGTGATTGATCTTTACCAGCGCGTCCCCAAGGGTACGCGTGTGGTGGTGCTGTGAATCGTGCGCGGGCTTGCGCCACGATAGCCGCGCTTGCTCCGTAAGGTTGATTGTTTTTGATCGATTGGTAACAGAAGGCGTCATCCACTCGGCAAAATTTAGGCGCCAGGACACTGCGCAGGATCCTTCGTGGATTCATGCCTGTTGCCGCTGCGGCTTGCGCTCTGCGGGAAGAATGCCTAAAAGCCAAGTTGCCAGGGTTATGTTCGTTCGCGGGCCAGCCGGCCTTCGCCCGCGAGCCGCTCTGATGAAAAATGATGGCTTGCCTTGACACAATCGTATTTCCTCATATCAAATTCCCATTGTATGAGGCGTTATGAGGAGAAATGACGTTGACTTATCTCCACCTTCACCACCTCTCAGCTGAGGAACTGCTTGACGTCGGCGGGGGGCGGAATGGCTCCGCAGAATGAAAGGCCGCGTCCCGAGCGGCAGGGGGAACGTTCGAGGGGCCAGGTAGTGGAATGTTTGATTCCGGCTTGAACCTCGGGGGCGGAGTTCTCGGCCAGTCCAAGCCTTCCAGCGAGTGTCGCCGCCATGGTTGAATTGTTCGGCAGAACGCTGTCGCGCCGCCAAGTCGCGGAGCGGTGCGGATCGCTCTCTCAGTTCGCCGGAGTTCGGCTGATGACTCTCGGCGACGGTGTCGAGCGCGGCGTCCGCATGCTGGAGTTCCGCACCGGAGGCGGATTGCGCTTCACCGTGCTGGTGGACCGCGCGATGGACATCGCCGAATGCGAATACCAGGGCCAAGCCATCGGCTGGCACTCGCCGGCCGGGTTCCGGCATCCCGCCCTTCACGAATATGAAGGCGAAGACGGCCTCGCCTGGACGCGCTCGTTCTCAGGCTTTTTGGTGACCTGCGGGCTGGACCACATTCTGTCGCCCTGTGAAACGCTAGCGGATAATTACAATTATCCTGGCAGGAAGCGCGTGCGTCATTCGCTTCACGGCCGCGTCAGCACGATACCCGCCCGATTGACCGGCTACGGCGAGACTTGGACCGGCGACCGCTGCGTTCTTTGGGCCGAGGGCGTCGTTCAGCAGTCCGCCGTGTTTGGCGAAGATTTGCATCTGATCCGGCGCATTGAAGCCGACGTCGGAGAGAATTCGATCCGAATCAGCGATCGCGTCGTGAACCACGGTTTCAACCCGACGCCCCACATGTATTTCTATCATTTCAACGTCGGCTTCCCGCTGCTTGACGAAGGATCGCGGTTCATCGCGCCGGTCGCCAACGTCGTATGGGCCGCTCATGCCGGCCTGGACTACGAAGTCCAGCAGGTGGGCTACAGAACCGCCTCGGCGCCGAAACTGAAATTTCGCGAGCAGGTCTGGGAGCACGACCTCAGCCCCGACCCGGCAGGCCATGTCGCCGCAGCCTTGGTCAATGATCAGATCGCCCTCGGACTTCAGATCGTGACCCACAAGGACGAGTTGCCGTGCCCGTACGAGTGGCAGTCCTTTCAGGCGGGGCAATATGCGCTCGGCATCGAGCCTTCCACGCATCACGTGCTCGGCGACCTCGCCGCGCGGGAACGGGGGGAGATGATCTGGCTCGAGCACGGCGAGTCTCGCGACTATCATGTGGCCTTGCGGATCCTGGACGGCGCGCAGAAGATCGCCGAAGCAGAGTCGGACATCCGGCGTGTCGCTGAGCAGCCGGACGAAGATTATCCCCGCCCGACCGGGGTCTTTGCGGCGCTCGGTCACCGGTGAAGCAGAGTGCTCGTCGGACAATCGAGATTGAACGTGACGAACGATGAGAACACCATGACGACCGAAGCTTCGCACCCGGATGTGCAGACAAAGAGAGACTACAGACTGGTTGGCCAGAGTACGCGCTCGGCCATCGAGAGCGGCCTGACCTCGGCCGAGTGGTATCAAACGCCGGTGCCGCGTCAGACGCTGAAAGATCTGATGAAGCGTTCCGACGCCCCGGCGATCCGCGACACCATCATTTGGCTCGGCACGATGGCCGTGGCGCTGGCGGGCGGCGTCTGGTTCTGGGGGACCTGGTGGTGTGTTCCCTTCTTTTTCGTCTATGGGACCTTATACGGGTCAGCCAGCGACTCGCGCTGGCACGAGTGCGGCCACGGCACGGCGTTCAAGACGCGCTGGATGAATGACGCGGTCTACGAAATCGCCAGCTTCATGCTCATGCGCAACCCTGTGACCTGGCGGTGGAGCCACGCGCGACACCATACGGACACGATCATCGTCGGCCGCGACGCCGAGATCGCCATCATGCGACCTCCGGACCTCATTCGACTCGTCCTGAACTTTGTGGGAATCGTCGACGTTTGGCGGTCGCTGAACACCCTCGTGCGAAACGCCGGCGGGACTTTGTCGGACGACGAAAAGAGTTTCATCCCGAAGGCGGAATGGGGCAAGGCGGTGTTCGCCGCCCGGGTGCATATCGCGATCTATGTCGCGACGATCGCGGCGGCGCTGATCATGAGATCGTGGCTGCCCCTCGTGATCATCGGGCTGCCGCGCATGTACGGCTGCTGGCACCTGGTGTTGGTCGGGTTCCTGCAGCACGGCGGGCTCGCCGACAATGTCATCGACTATCGGCTGAACACGCGGACCGTCTATATGAATCCGATCAGCCGATTCATCTACTGGAACATGAACTACCACATCGAGCACCATATGTATCCGCTCGTGCCGTTCCACGCGGTGCCGCGCCTGCATGAGTTGGTCAAGGACGATCTCCCCACACCCAATCCCTCCATTTGGCACGCCTATCGCGAAATGATTCCCGCGCTGATCCGGCAGCTCCGCAACGAAGACTATTTCGTCAAGCGCGAATTGCCGCCGACGGCGCGGCCCTATCGTGAAGCGATCCTCGCTCGCCGTCGTGGCGAAGCTGCGGCCCCGTATGTTCGTTAGCGCCGAGCGGTTGCGGCAGAGGCCATAGAAACCAAGGAGGGGGTTTTGTCTCGAAGGAGACCGACGATCGCCGACATGCGGGCGATGAGAGGAAAGCGCCAGCTGACCATGCTGCGCGTGCTCAACCTCGAAGAGCTGGAAGCAGCCGAGCGCGCCGGCGTCGACATCGTGTCCGTGCCGCCCGAGTTGATGCTCGACCCTCGCTTTCGCGACGCCGCGCCAGGCATCTTCGCCATGCCCGGCGACAATTTCTATGAGATCGGCGGCCCGGACGACTTCGTGCGCTGGGCGTTTCGGCTGTACAAGGCGACCGCTGACGCCGTCTATTGCAGCGCGGGCTTCAATACGGTGCGCCGCCTGGCCGACGACGCGATACCGGTCATTGGCCATGTGGGTCTCATTCCTTCGCGCGCCACCTGGACCGGCGGCTTTCGGGCCGTCGGCAAAACAGTTCAGAGCGCGACCGAAGTGTTCGATGCGGTGAAAAGGTACGAAGCGGCGGGCGCTTTCGGAGCCGAAATCGAGGTCGTGCCGGTCGAGGTGGCGCAGGCGATCTGCCAGCGGACCTCGCTGTTCCTGATCTCCATGGG
This sequence comes from uncultured Alphaproteobacteria bacterium, assembly GCA_963835885.1. Classification (GTDB taxonomy): domain Bacteria; phylum Pseudomonadota; class Alphaproteobacteria; order Rhizobiales; family Beijerinckiaceae; genus Roseiarcus. The sequence continues at coordinate 176,471 of CAWIHF010000006.1, read as the reverse complement.
CTCGGGCGCCGGCTGCGACGCGCAGTACCTTTTCGCCGACGACGTCCTTGGACAGAACCGGGGGCATATGCCGCGACACTCGAAGGTCTACCGCGACTTTGCCGGCGAATATGACCGGCTGCAGAGAGAGCGGGTGGCGGCGTTTTCCGAATTTGTCGCCGACGTCAACGGCCGGGCGTTTCCGGAGGAAAGACACCTCGTTCACATGGATCGGGCCGAGTTGCAGGCATTCCTGCGAACCATCGATTCCCGCTGACGCGCCAGCGCAGGTTGCGCGCGGCGCGCCGCGGACGAGCGAACGTCACCGGCCCAGCGGATGAAGCACCATCAACAACGGTTGTCGTCGAAATCGATCGCGACGGATGGGCGACATCAATATCTTTATTGGGACATAAACCGGAATGCGCCTGACCTTGAATGATGTCGCCCGCGAAGCCGGAGTTCTCGACTGCGACTGTGGACCGGGTGTTGAACAATCGTTCCGGGGTGCGCGGCCGCACACGGGAGATTGTCGTCGATACGGCGCGGCGGCTGGGTTACATTTCGGAGGCCGCGTCGCTGGCGCCCGACCCAACTGCCGACGACGACGGCGCTCCGATACGGCTTCGCTTCGTGCTGCCCATGGGCACGAACATGTTTGTCCGGGCGCTCGAGCGGCAACTGAAAGCGCAGGGAGCGGCCCGACGTGGCGTCGAGGTTCGGATCGCCTCGATCGAAGGATTCAACCCGGACACGCTGGCGCGCGCGCTGGCCGAACTCGAAGGGCAGACGCATGGCGTCGGCATCATCGCGCTCGATCATCCCACGGTGCGCGAAGCCATTCGAAGGCTGTCCGAGGCCGACGTGAAGGTCGTCACGCTCGCGTCGGATATTTTGCACGTGCCTCGGGTCGCCTATGTCGGGATCGACAACCGGGCGGCCGGCAGGCTCGCAGGCTATGTCTTGGGCCGTTTTCTTGGACTTTCCGAGCGAAGGAAAGTGGCGCTGTTTGCTGGGTCGCTGTCTTACCGGGGACATGAAGAGCGCGAGATGGGCTTTCGCCACATCGTCAGGGAGGAGTTTCCGAACCTGGAAATCGTCGAGCTGCGCGAGATGAGGGACGACCAGGAGACCGCCTTTTCCGAGGCGACTCAGCTGCTCCAACGCCATCGCGACCTTGCTGGGATTTACAATATCGGCGCCGGCAACGAGGGCGTCGCGCGGGCCCTGAAATCCTATCCGACGAGGGGGCGGATCGTGTTCATCGCCCATGAGCTGACCGCGCACAACCGGGCGCGGCTGCTCGACGGCACGCTCGACGCCGTCATCGACCAGAACCCGCGTGTCGAAGCGCGCGAAGCGCTCAATATTCTGATCCAGAGCGTCAGGGACCTTCCCTACGATTACCATCCGCCGCGGCTGCAAATCATCTTCCGGGAAAACATCCCGGAGACCTGACGGTCGCGCTCCAGAGGGCGCGTCGCGCGCCGGCTCAAGCCGTCTGCGCGCCTTCTACTTGCCCGCCCTGACCGACGTGATCGCCTCAGCCATCGCTTGGGCCATTTTCCTCTGCAGGCGGTGATCGGAAAGATCGACGTTGGCGCCCGCGAGATCCCGCCTGAGCGCGGCGGCCACCTGATCGTCGCCGGCGCCGACCTGGGCGCCGACGAAGTCCTCGGCGTATTTCGCAGCGGCCTCCGGCGAAAGCCCTTTCATCTCGGCGACCCAGAGCGCGACCGACTTGTTGCGCCGCGCGATGGCGCGAAAGCGCAGCGCCTCGTCGTTGGCGAACCGCTTTTCGAACCCGTCTTCGCGATCGTTGAATGCGTCAGACATTTTCCGCCTCCGTCGCCCCTGGCGGAAAATTCCGGCGGCGATCCCGTCTGCCGACCGCGGGGCTTTCGGGGCCGCGCCTGGCCCGCTAGGGTTGACGCCTTATGACCGTTTCCAAGCCGCCGTGCAACGCGCTGATCGCCGCGATCACGCTGCTCTTCCTCGCGACCGCCTCCTGCGCGCTTTCCGCCGCACGCGCGGAAATGGTTTTTCGGCGCGGCGAGGCGGGCGACCCTTCGACCTTCGATCCGCAGAAGACCTCGACCGTCATCGAAGCCGACGCGCTTTACGACCTGTTCGAGGGGCTCCTGACTTATGACGCTTCCGGCGCGCTCGCGCCTGGCGCGGCGGAAAGCTGGAGCGTCAGCGCCGATGGCCTGACCTACGTCTTCAGGCTCAGAGAGGCGCGATGGTCGAACGGCGATCCGGTTCGGGCCGACGACTTCGTGTTCACTTTCCGCCGCCTGCTCGATCCGGCGACCGGCGCCGAATATGCGAATCTTTATTATCCGATCCGGAACGCCGAAGCGGTCGCCAAAGGCCGTGCGGCGCCGAGTACGCTCGGCGTCCGCGCGATCGACGAGAGGACCCTCGAATTCACGCTCGAGCGGCCGACGCCCTATTTCCTCGCCGTCGTCGCCCACCAGACTTCCGCGCCGGTCAACCCGCGCAACGTCGCGGAATTTGGGCGCGCCTTCGCGAAACCCGGCAATCTCGTCAGCAACGGCGCCTTCCGGCTCGCCGCCTTCACGCCGAACGACGAGACCGTGCTGGTCAAGAATCCGTTCTTCCACGCCGCCCGCGACGTCAAGATCGACAAGGAGATCATCGAATCGATCGACGACCGCGCCGCGGCTTTCCTGCGCTTCCGCGCCGGCGAAATCGACACCTACGACGACGCCCCGGCCGACGATCTCGCCTTCGTGCGCCAAACTCTGAAGGACGAATTCCACATCGCCCCGACTCTCGGCGTGCTCTATCTCGCGTTCAACACGAGAAAGCCTCCGTTCAACGATGCGCGCGTCCGCAACGCGCTTTCGATGGAGATCGACCGGGAGTTTCTGGCGAACAGCATCTGGGGCGGCGCGATGGCGCCGGCTTACGCCTTCGTGCCGCCGGGGATCGACAATTACGTGACCGGCGTCGCAGCCGATTTTCAAAGCCTATCGCCGATCGAGCGTGAGGACCGGGCGCGCGAGCTCATGAACGAGGCCGGGTTCGGCGAGGGCCGGCCGCTTGCGGTCGAGATCCGCTACAACACCAGCGAGAACAACAAGGCGACCGCGATCGCGATCGCCGACATGTGGAAGCCGCTCGGCGTCACAACGACATTCGTCAATACCGACGCCAAGACCCACTTCGGCCTCCTGCAGAGCGGCGGCGATTTCGATGTCGCCCGGGCGGGATGGATCGGCGACTATTCCGACCCGCAGAATTTCCTGTTCCTGTTCGAGAGCGGCAACGCCAGGCTCAACTATGCGCACTGGTCGAACGCGGCTTACGACGCGCTGATGAACAAGGCGGCGGCGGAGGCCGATTTGCGGGCGCGGGCGGCGACGCTCGCCGAAGCCGAGCGGCTGCTGCTCAAGGAGGAGCCGGTGATCCCGCTCCTCTTCTACGAATCGAAGACCATGGTGTCGCGGCGGGTGAAGGGCTGGCGCGACAATCTGCTCGACCGTCATCTGGCAAGGTATCTGTGGGTCGAGCCGGACCGCGGCGGCGCGAGCCAGGCGAAGGAGTGACGGGATCGAGTACGGGCTCCATGGCGCCAGATGGAGGGAGCGGAGGCCGCGCGGCACGCCCGTGCAAGGTCTGGCGGCGAGGCTGCGATTCCAATACGTTAGGCGCCAAAAACCCAAAAACTATCGCACCATCGCACCATCGCACCTCGCTCCGTCGTTCCGTAGCCTTATAAACGTATTATATCAGTATAATATTCGGTTCAGGGCAACGAAGCGCTTGCCGACGGCAATTGCTTCGTCGAGCTTCCCCACCGTCAATTGCAAGCGAAGCGAAGCAAACCAAGACGAGGGCGAAAGCGGCGGCATGGATTGCTTCGTCGCTCCGCTCCTCGCAATGACGTTCGGCCGCCTCATGCGAGACTTCTCGTACAAGTCGTTCCATTCCGGGTTCATCGCCGTAATCAGCGCGATCTTCTTTCGTTCGAGAGCCGCCTTTGATCTGCTTCTCGCGCGCAATGGCGTCGACCATCCGTTCGTAACGTTCGTAAAACACGAGCCGTTTGCAGCGCGCGCGACATGGGGGTCCACTCCGTTGTTCTCACGGCGCCGGCAAAGCGCGCGAGGACACAGATTGCTTCGTCGCTAGCGCTCATCGCAATGGCGTTCGAGCTTCCCCACCGTCATTGCGAGCGAAGCGAAGCAATCCACGATGAAGGACGGCGACGGCGGCATGGTTGCTTCGTCGCTGCGCTCCTCGCAATGACGTTCGGCCGCCTCATGCGAGGCTCTCGTACAAGTCGTTCCATTCCGGGTTCATCGCCGTAATCAGCGCGATCTTCTTCGTTCGAGAGCCGCCTTTGATCTGCTTCTCGCGCGCAATGGCGTCGACCATCCGTTCTTAACGTTCGTAAAACACGAGCCGTTTGCAGCCGTAGCGCTAAGTGAATCCCGGAGCGAGTATCTGCCGAGAAGGCACCCCGAGTAGGCGCTATTCCTATTTGACAAACCGCGAGCTAACCCCATAGCGTTTTGTCCCATTCACGGCATTTTTGTCGCCAGTGGAGCCGCTGTAATGAGCGGCGGAGCAAAGATGCGCTTCACGAATGTGATGACGAACTGTCCACAATGTGGGGGTCCAAGCGAAATCCTTCCGGGGCTTTATGACGAGGATGGCGGTAATTTGCGGGTTCTGCTCGATCCCAGCATATCGCCGGGGGCGCTCGAAGCGCTTCGTAAGCTTTTGCAGGCAGTTGAAGCTGGGGAAGTCACTCCCGAAGATGCTCAAAAGGAAGCCGAAAAAGTCCACCGCGGCGCGGGAGCGCTTTTCGACATCACACAATGGTCGGACCAAGCAAGAGCGACCCTGTACGGATCGATCATAGGGGCAATAGCGATTGTTAGCGCGGCAAGGATAACGTCTTCCCCCTCGCAAGCAGTAACTGTACAACCACCAGCCATAGAAGTTATTGTGCAGACACCAGCGGTTGAATCAGTTGTACACCAAGCTTGGAAGCGCGCACTTCTAGGCTCTACATCAATGTATCACCCCTTTAAGCCCCGCGCAAAGCCCAAACCAAAGCTACCTCACCCGAAGCACTCCTAGGCGTTCCTGGCCAAAGGTCAATTGTTCCAGTCGTTTACTTTGAAGAGTGACTATTCTGAATCTATGACGGCAAGCTCCCTTCGTGCCGCTTCGATGAGTGCCCGCTCCTCTCCCAGGGCGTAGAGGCGCGCAACGCCGCAGCCCCAAACCGGCCCTGGCCAAGCCGAATCCCCAACCATCCGCGCGACGACATGCACATGAAGCTGCCGGACGACGTTGCCGAGGGCGCCGACATTGATCTTGTCCGCCTTCGCATGCGCCTTGAGAAAGGCCGCGGCCGACGTCGCCTCTTCGATGAGAACCGCGCGCTCGTTTCGGTCGAGATCGGTCAGTTCGACGAGGCCTTCGCGCCGCGGGACCAGAATGAGCCACGGCCAGCGCGCGTCGTTCATCAGGAGCAGGCGCGACAGCGGAAGGTCGCCGACGAAAAGCGTGTCCCTCTCGAGCCGCGCGTCGAGCACGAAGCTCATGCGGGCGCGCCCTCCCGCGCCTCCATCGTGCCCGCTTGCGGGGACAGGGACCGTGGTCCTGTCGCCGCTCATGCGGGCCACGCCGTCCCGTGCGACCCCTTCGGCAGGCCGAGCTTCGATCGCGATCGTCTCGGCGATGTCGGCGAGGCTCGCGCGCGCGCCGATCGGCCCGGCCGGCGCGCCGGCGCCGAAGGCGAGGATCGGCACGTGCTCGCGGGTGTGGTCGAAGCCTTTGTAGGTCGGGTCGTTGCCGTGGTCGGCGGTGATCAGGCAAAAGTCGTCCGGCCGCATGGCGGCCTCGATCTCGCCCAGACGCTTGTCGAACGCCTCGAGGCAGGCGGCGAAGCCCGGCACGTCGCGGCGATGGCCCTATTCGGTGTCGAAATCGACCAGATTGACGAAAATGAACCCTCCATCCGGCGTCGTCTTGAGCGCCTCGATCAGAAGATCGACGTTGCCGTCGTTGCTCTTGCCCTTCTTTTCCATGCCGGTGTCGCGATGGGCAAAGATGTCGCCGATCTTGCCGATCGAGACGATTTCGCGGCCGGCCTGCGCGGCGCGCTGCAACAGGTTGCCGTCGGGCGGCGGCACGGCGAAATCCTTGCGATGGGGCGTGCGGACGAAATCCTTGGCGCTTCCGCCGACGAAGGGACGAGCGATCACGCGGCCGATGTTCAAGGGATCGCAGAGGCGGCGCCCGATGCGGCAGAGATCGTAGAGCCGCTCGAGCCCGAAAACCTCCTCGTGCGCGGCGATCTGCAAGACCGAGTTGGCCGAGGTGTAGCAGATCGGCTTTCCTGTCCGCAGATGCTCCTCGCCGAACTCCTCGATGATCGCCGTGCCCGAGGCGTGCTTGTTGCCGAGGATGCCGGGGAGCTTCCCCTCGGTGATCAGCGCGGAGGTGAGGGATTCGGGAAACGCGGGAATCTTCTCTGGAAAATAGCCCCAGTCGAAATCGACCGGGGTTCCGGCGATCTCCCAGTGGCCCGAGGGCGTGTCCTTGCCGCGCGAGGTCTCGACTCCATAACCCCACTGTCCGCGCCCTGGCTTCATCGCGAAGCCCGGCGGCGCACGGCCGGTCGAGGCCTCGATCGCATGGCCGAGGCCGAGCGAATCGAGACGCGGAACGCTGAGCGGCCCGCGCCGCACGCCGTCGCGGTTGCCTCGGCCGAGCGCGCAGGCCTCGGCGATGTGGCCGAGCGTATCGGCGCCCTCGTCGCCGTAAGCAGAAGCATCTTCCGCCCCGCCGCAGCCGACCGAATTGAGCACGATGAGGATCGCGCGGGTCATGTCAGCGCCTAGCGGATGAGCCTGTCATGCCCGCGAAAGCGGGCATCCAGCGCGGCGGTTCCGATATCGCAATTCGTCAAGGGCCGAACGTAGGGGGCCGGCGCTCCGGACCCCCGCTTCCGCGGGGGTGACAACCAAGCCGGACCGTCCTCATACCCCCTCCTCACTGGCTCACGACGCCCGACAGCGTCGCTTCGTTGGAAAAGGCCGCGGCGAACAGGGCGCGCGTATAGTCGTTTTGCGGCGCAGAGAACAAAGCCTTCGCCTCCCCGCTCTCGACGACCTTGCCGCGCCGCATGACGATGACCTCGCTCGCCAGCGCCCGCACGACTTTCAGATCGTGCGAGATGAACAGGTAGGCCAGTTTGCGGCGCTTCTGCAAATCGCGCAAGAGATCGACGATCTGCGCCTGGATCGACATGTCGAGCGCCGAGGTCGGCTCGTCGAGCACGACGAATTTCGGATCGAGCGCCATCGCCCGGGCGATGGCGATGCGCTGGCGCTGCCCGCCGGAGAACTCGTGCGGGTAGCGGTCGAGGGTCGAGGGGTCGAGCCCGGTGTCGGCGAGCGCCCGCTCGACGACGCGGCGGCGCTCGGCGGCGTTGAGCTTCGAGCCCTGCGCGATCAGGCCCTCCTCGACGATCTCGGCGACCGACATGCGCGGGCTGAGCGAACCGAACGGATCCTGGAACACGATCTGCATCTCGCGCCGCAAGGGGCGCATCGCCTTGGCGTTGAGCCCGTCGATCGGCGCGGCCGCAATAGGCGATCGGCCCGTCCGAGCGGATCAGCCGCAGCATGGCGTGCCCGAGCGTCGTCTTGCCGGAGCCCGATTTGCCGACGACCCCGACGGTCTGGCCTTCGCGCACTGCGAGCGACACGCCGTCGACCGCCTTCACGTGGCCGACGGTGCGGCGGAAGAAGCCGCGCCTGATCGGGAACCAGACGCGCAGGTTTTCTGTGCTGGCGATGGTCGGCGCGCTCGTGTCCTCGGGCGGCGGGTCGCCCTTGGGCTCGGCGGCGAGCAGCGCCTGCGTATAGGGGTGCTGCGGGTTGGCGAACACGTCGGCCATGCGCCCGGCCTCGACGATCCTGCCCTGCTGCATGATGAGCACGTCGTCGGCGATGCGCCGCACGACATTGAGGTCGTGGGTGATGAACAGCATCGCCATGCCGATCTTCGCCTGCAGATCCTTGAGCAGCTTCAGGATCTGCGCCTGCACGGTGACGTCGAGCGCCGTCGTCGGCTCGTCGGCGATGAGCAGGTCCGGGCGGTTGGCGAGCGCCATGGCGATCATCACGCGCTGGCGCTGGCCGCCGGAGAGCTGATGCGGATAGGCGCCGAGCCGCTCGGCCGGGTCGACGATGCCGACCTCGGTCAAGAGCTCGACGATGCGCGCCTTCGTCGCGGCGGCGCGCCCATGGTGCAGCGCGATGATCTCGCCGATCTGCCGCTCGATCGTATGCAGGGGGTTCAGCGAGGTCATCGGCTCCTGAAAGACCATCGTGACCGCCGCGCCGCGCATGTCGCGCAGCTCGCCCTCCGACATCTTCAGGACGTCGCGTCCGCGAAACAGGATTTCGCCGGTCGGGTAGCTCGCCGCCGGCTGCGGCAGGAGGCGCACGATCGCCTGCGCCGTCACCGTCTTGCCCGAGCCCGATTCGCCGACCAGCGCCAGCGCCCTGCCCTTCTCCAGCCGGAAGGACACGCGGTCGACCACGACGTTACGCTCGCCCCCTTGCGAAAAGGCGATCGAGAGGTCGCGACCTCGATGAGGGGCGCGTTCGCTTTCACGAGAATGTCTTTCGCGGATCGAAAGCGTCGCGCACCGCCTCGCCGATGAAGATCAGAAGCGACAGCAGCAGCGCGATGACGGCGAAGGCCGAAATGCCGATCCACGGCGCCGAGAGATTGGACTTGCCCTGCAAGCAGAAGCTCGCCGAGCGAAGGCGAGCCCGGCGGCATGCCGAGGCCGAGGAAATCGAGCGAGGTCAGCGTGCTGATCGACGAATTGACGATGAACGGCAGGAAGGTCAGCGTCGCCACCATCGCGTTCGGCAGCACGTGCTTGACGATGATCTTGGCGTTGGAGAGCCCGAGCGCCCGGGCCGCGTTGACATATTCGAAATTGCGCGCGCGCAAAAATTCGGCGCGCACGACATGGACGAGGCTCACCCAGGAGAACAGCAAGAGGATCGTCAGCAGCACCAGGAAGCTCGGCGCCAGAATCGCCGACAGGATGATGAGAATGTAGAGATGCGGCAGCGACGACCAGATCTCGATCACCCGCTGCATCACGAGATCGAGCCAGCCGCCGAAATAGCCCTGCACCGCGCCGGCGAACACGCCGATGACCGACGAAACGCCCGCCAGAATCGAGTCCGAACAGCACCGAGATACGGAAGCCGTAGATGAGCCGCGCGACGATGTCGTGCCCGTCCTGATCGGAGCCGAGCCACAGCGGCTCGAGCTTCCGGCAGGGCGAGGCGACGGTCGCGGCGTCCTTCACGCCCTGCTTGGTCGAGCGCCGTGCGGCATTGCGGCGTCGCTCAGCATCCAGGTCGGCGGGGTCGGCAGCGGCGTCGCGGGATCGAGAATGGTGGTCGAATTGGCGAAGCGGATCGGCGGCCAGATCATCCAGCCGTGCGCCTTGATCTCGTTGGCGACGAAGGGATCGCGGTAATCGGCGCGCGCCTGGAAGCCGCCGAACTTGTCCTCCGGATAGTCGACGAACACCGGAAACAGGATCTCGCCCTTGTAGGAGGCGATCAGCGGCCGGTCGTTGGCGATGAATTCGGCGAACAGCGAGCAGACAAACAGAACGAGGAAGATCGCCAGCGACCACGCCCCGCGCCGGTTGCGGCGAAAATTGTCGAGCCGCCGGCGGTTCATCGGCGAGAGTTTCAGCCAGGGGCGGGCGCTCATCCGGCGCTTCGCGCCACCTTCTCCCGCAAAGCCCGTCGAGAGAGGGCGTCTATCGACACCCTATGCGGGAGATGGGACGCTCCCTCTCCCGCCTGCGGGAGAGGGCCGGGGTGAGGGGTTGCGCCGCCTTCGTCTGTGAAAGGGAGAAGGGATTCGCCTGCTCCCTCGCGAAGGGCGTCGAACGACGACGGCCTTTCGAGCGGCCTTGCAGGAGACGGTTGGGGCAAGGGGTCTTCCCGCTGGTCCACCCTCTACACCTCGCGCGTCTCGAAATCGATGCGCGGATCGATCCAGGTGTAGGTGAGGTCGGAGATCAGGTTCACCACGAGGCCGATCAGGGCGAAGATGTAGAGGTTGGCGAGCACCACCGGATAATCGCGCTGAATGAGCGAATTGTAGGAGAGATAGCCGAGGCCGTCGAGCGAAAACACCTGCTCGATCAGGAGCGAGCCGGTGAAGAAGGCGGCGATGAAGGCGCCGGGGAACCCGGCGATGACGATCAGCATCGCGTTGCGGAACACGTGGCCGTAGAGCACGCGCCGCTCGCTGAGACCCTTCATGCGCGCCGTCTGCACATAGGACTTCTTGATCTCGTCGAGAAAGGAGTTCTTGGTCAGCAGCGTCGAGGTGGCGAAGGAGCCGAGGACCAGGGCGGTCACCGGCAGGGTGATGTGCCAGAGGTAGTCGAGAATCTTGTGCGGCCAGTCGAGGTCGGCGAAATTGTCGGAGGTGAGGCCGCGCGAGCGGAAAGATCTGCCAGAACGAGCCGCCGCAGAACAGCACGATCAGAAGCACCGCGAACAGGAAGTTCGGGATCGCGTAGCCGAAGATGACGATCGCCGACGTCGCGGTGTCGAAGCGCGAACCGTCCCTGACCGCCTTGCGGATGCCGAGCGGGATCGAGATCGCGTAGGAGATGAACGTCATCCACAGGCCGAGCGAGATCGAAACCGGCAGCTTCTCCTCGATCAGCGTCAGGACGGGCGTGTCGCGGTAATAGCTCTTGCCGAAATGGAAGGTCGCGTAGTCGCGCACCAGGATCCAGAACCGCTCCCACGCCGGCTTGTCGAAGCCGTACTGCTTCTCCAGCTCCTTGATGAACTTCGGATCGAGGCCCTGCGAGCCGCGATAGCGCGAGGAGATGTCGCCGCCGGCCTGCGGCGCGCCGGCGCCGATCTGACCGCCTCCGCCGCCGAACCCGGCGGTCGAGCTCTGGTTCGGCGCCCTGCAACTGCGCGATCGCCCGCTCGACCGGGCCGCCCGGCACGAACTGAACGATGGCGAAAGAGACGGCCATGATGCCGAGGATCGTCGGGATCATCAGCAGGAGGCGGCGGACGAGATAGGCGAACATGTCAGCTCCCCTTCTCCGCGAAGCGGGGAAGGTGGCGCATAGCGCCGGATGGGGTGTGGAAAGCAGGCATGGATGGTTGCTTGTTGGCGGCGATGGTCGTGCCATGCGACTTGGCTCGACCCAGCGGGCCATACCCCATCCGGCCCTTCGGGCCACCTTCCCCAGCTTTGCTGGAGAAGGGGGGCGCGCGCCCTCCGACTTGTGCGAATCGACACGCCAGCAAGGCGGGAGGGAACCCGAGTTGCCAGGCCGAAATCTGCATCACGCAGGCGTTTTCCCTCACAGGCCAATCGCCTTGGCCTTCGCTTCGTCCCACCACCAGGTGCCGGGCGCGCCGACGCCGAGCTTCGGCTGTCGCTCGGGCCGCGCGAAGGCGTCCCAGTAGGCGATCCAGGCGGTGTCGCGATACCACATCGGCACCCAATAATGCCCCGCCCGCAAGACGCGATCGAGCGCGCGGCAGGCCACGTTGAGATCCTGGCGCGATTTCGCGGCGGCGATCGTCTCGACCAGCGCGTCGACGACGGGATCGGATATCCCCGCCAGATTGCGCGAGCCGTTCTGGGCGGCGGCCTGGGAGGTAAAGACAACCCGGAGATCGGCGCCCGGCGTCGTCGAGCCGCCCGACGCCATGGTGACGACGTCGAAGTCGAAGGCGTCGGTGCGGCTCTTGTACTGGGCGGCGTCGACGATGCGCATGTTCGCCTGGATGCCGAGCTTGCCGAGGTTCTGGATGAACGGCATGGTATGGGGCTGAAGGGCGCTCGAGAAGTCGAGGAACTCGATGGTCAGCGGCTTGCCGTTCGGCAGCATCAACGCTTCGCCGACGCGCTTGCACCCGGCCGACAACAGGAGGTCGTAAGCCTGCTTGAGCAGCTTGCGGTCGAAGCCCGAGCCGTCGCTCTCGGGCGGGATGTACGGGTCGCCGAACACCGAAGCCGGAAGCTTGTCGCGGAACGGCTCGAGCAGCTTGAGCTCCTCCGGGCCGGGCTTGCCCTTGGCCTCCATGTCGCTATTGGGAAAGAACGAGACGATGCGCTTGTAGGCGGAATACATCACGTTCTTGTTGGTCCATTCGAAATCGAAGGCGAGGCCGATCGCCTCGCGAACCCGCGGATCCTTGAACTGCTCGCGGCGGGTGTTGAGATACCACCCTTGGGTGCGCGACGGCGCGCCGTCGTGCAGCACCTCCTTCTTCACCCGCCCGTCCTTGGCGGCGGGAAAGTCGTAGGCCGTCGCCCAGAAGCGCGAGGTGAACTCCTCGTGATAGTTGATCGCGCCGGCCTTGAACGCCTCGAAGGCGACCTGCCGCTCGCGATAATATTCGAAGCGCAGCCGATCGAAATTGTTCTGGCCGAGATTGACCGGCAGTTTTGCGCCCCAATAGTTCGGGTCCCTCTCGAACTCGATGAACCGTCCCTGCTCAAAAGTCTTGACCTTGTAAGGGCCGGAGCCGAGCGGCGGGTCGAGCGTCGCCGCCGTGAAGTCGCGCCCCTTCCACCAGGCGGCGGAGAAGACCGGCATGCCGACGACGATGAGATGGGCGTCGCGGCTGCGCTTCGGGACGAAGCGCACATGGACGACGTCGTCTCCCTCGGCGGCGGCCGACTCGACCTCCTTCAGCAACTGGGCGTAGATCGGATGACCTTTCTCCTTCAGCACGTTGAGCGAAAAGGCGACGTCGGCCGCGGTCACCTCGCGATCCGTCGAAAAAGCGCGCCTCGGGCCTCAGCCGAAACCGATAGTCGAGCTTGTCGCCGGAGACGCGCACCGATCGCGCGAGCAGCCCATAGACCGAATCCGGCTCGTCGCCGTTCGACGTCATCAGAGTGTCGAACGTCGCGCCCATCCCGGCTGCGCCGTTGCCCTTCCAGCTGTAGATGTTGAGCGTGTCGAAGGTGTCGAAGGTCTGATTGCCGCTGGTTCCGGTGATCTGCAGCGACAGGAGCCCGCCGGTCGGCGCCTGCGGGTTGACGTAGGAGAAATGCGGGAAATCGGCCGGCAAGGCGAGGTCGCCGAAGGACGACAGGCCATAGGTCTCGATCGAGTCGTCGGCGAGCGCGACGAACGGTCGGGGCAGGGCGCCGAGCAGCACGCCCGCCGCGCCGGCTTTCAGCGCCGCCCTTCGCGTCAGGATTCTGGCCATGCCATCGACTCCGCTCGGCGCGATTCACCGCGCGTGGAGGCTCATTACCAGCGACCGCGGCGAAAGCGAGGCGCGGAGGGAGAGCGTGGATGAAAAGAGAGGTTAAAGTTCGTTCATGAAGCGGGACTGACGCGCGCTCGCGGCGCTGGCGTCGCCGGCTTCCGACGGTGGCCGCTTTTTTAACTCGGTCCATGGAGGTGCGCGAGGCCAGACCGGAAGACGCCGCACCAAGCCTGCGCGGTTCTCAGACGCTCGATCATCGAGCTTTGCACGGCCGACCATGGTCACGACCCGAAGTTTCTCGCGGCCTGGCTCGCCAACGACAACCCGCAACCAATCGCAAGCAGATAAGAAGCGTCGACGCGCTGCATCCAGGCGGCGACATTCTCCGGTGTGATCGCCGCCCCTCCGGTCGGCGCCGTCACGGACGGCGGCAAAATCCTCTCAACTACGTCTCGCCCGAGGCGAGATTTCGCGGCGCGAGCCGGGCCCTGCTCGCCGCCCTCGAAACTCGGGCGGCCGAGCGCGGCGCGATCTGCGGTGTTGGTTCATCTCGCAAAGAAAGTGGAGTTACGTCAGGCTCGATCCTCTGGTGCGTAGCCGTAGAAACTTGAGGCGAGCGCGCGCGGCGAGGAGCCCAGGACTCTTGGAGCGCTCGCCCGAGGGCCTCTTCGTCATCGAGCTCGGCATTGCCACAGCACGAGAGTCCGCCACCCCATCCCGGCAAGCTCGCGGATCACACGAGCGTCACGTTCCTTATTCTTGGCGAGCTTCGGGGCCCAGTAGTCCGAGTTGGCCGAGGCGGTCGCCCGTAACGGCACCCCTCATGTCCATGCCAGAAGCAGCCGTGGACGAAGATCCGCGGCGCGGCGCGATGCAAAGACGAGATCGGGCGAACCCGGCAAGCCGCTGCGGGGGAGTTCGATATCTGTAACCGAGTTGATGCGCGACCTTTCGGACTTGAATTTCAGGAGCCGTGTTCTTCGACTTGACCTGACGCATGATGAAGGATCGTACCTGCGTCTTGTCGCGCGGCGGCTGTCGAGCTTTCCAATTCCCCGTTTCGGGGGCCAGCTGAGACGCGGGAGGGCATTGCCTGGTGCTACTCCGCTGCGGAGCCGAGTGCGACCTTGCCCAGCGACGCGCCACGCATCCTCGCCCTCCTGAGCGCGACACGCTCGTCATCAGTCATCGAGATGGGGTCGGCGCGTTTTGTCACCGTCCCCCTTGAACCTGAGTTGGCGAGAGGGTCCAACGCATCTGCTGGGCTATGGTTCGGGCAATCGCTGCAGCAAGCGGCGGAGGAACTGCATTGCCAACCTGCCGGTACTGTTGAAGCCGCGGAATACGATCGGGCCAGATGAAGTCATCTGAGAAGCCCTGAAGCCTTGCGCTCTCGCGGACCGTGACAACGCGATCGTAGTGGTAGTGGATTGGCCGCAGTGGCGAGAAGTTCCCGCTGCCGGCGCGCAGGGTGTAGGATACCCGATCAGGATGCAGTCGGTCGTGAAACGACCCACGCTCTCTGCGACCCTGAGCGAAGAGAACGCAACCGTTCAATCATGTCGGCGCTATGCATCGTCGGTTCATGGTTATGGATGCCCAATGACGCCGTACTCACCTGCATCAGGCAAGTCGCCGATCGCGTTCCTCGTCGTCACGTGGGGTAGCAGGTTAAGAAGCCATGCGATGCATCTGGTCCTCGAACCCGCATGGCGACCACGCATGCCGATCACGATAAGCCTCTTGCGTGCCTGCGGCACTCCGAAGTCGGCAGCAGATAAAACGTCGTGCCACAAGGAGAAGCCGAGTTTCGACAACCCGCTAATCGTATTCCGGAACACCGCGCCATCGCCCAGCTTCGCCAAGTTGCGAACGTTCTCAAGGACAACCGCTTTCGGCTTTAGTTCGCCAACCAGCCGAACGAAATGCGACATCAAATCCGATCGCCTTCGTCCGCCGCCCCTAGCCGCTTCCCAATGATCGAGAAAGGCTGGCAGGGCGGTCCGCCGATCACGACGTCAACCGAGTTGAGCTTCGCGAGGTCGAGCAAACACTTCCCCGAAGAGGTCGCGAGATCTACAGCGAAGCCGCGGCTGCCCCTGTAGGCGTGATTGTAGTTGTAGGCGTCCACCGCTCGGCGGTCGATCTCAAAGCCAGCCGCGACGGCAAGGCCAGCATCGAGAAAGCCGGTCGAGAGACCTCCACAGCCGGCAAACAACTCAATCCCGGTTGTCCTGCGACGGTTCATTTTTAGTGCTTCGGCACGTTGGTCGCTCGGATCGCATCGATCTGAGCCTCTGAAGTCGCAATAAGGTAGCTTTGGGCCTTCACGATCTTTAGCTCGCCAGCTTTATTCGGCACGTTGAACTCCATGACATGGATCACAGACTGGTAATCCACCTTTACAGCCAGCGGTCTAACAACGAGGCCGGGGAAATAGTGACGAGCATACTGGACCATATTGTGAATATGTAACTTATTGAGCGCATCCGACACTGCCTTGGCCTCGATGGGGAACACGATAGGGACGTCATCCTCCGATTTCGCGATGCCAACGTCGATGGCGTCAAGTTCTGCTTGTCCTACACCGGCACCGTTTTTCTTACACGCGAGCGAAGCCGATAGATCGTCATCCCAGTGAAGTGGTCAAGCAGACGACAGTAGCTAATCACAGAAAGCAGCGCCTGCTCATCCATCTCAGCGACCGTCTGGGGCAGCAGTCGGCGAACTGGCATCGGTGTGAGGTCGATTGCCGACGCTCGGCGTTGTGTAACCGGGGCCTCTACGATACCGGCGGTTGCTCTTCTCGAACGGATACTTGCCACGACCGATCGGTCGGAGAATGTGGATTCCAGCCCTCAATCATTTTATCCGGCAATATCGTGCGAGATCGCATACGGTAGACGACATCTGCCGGGTCCCTTGACCGAGATCGCGTCTGGGTTCGATGACTCCATGAACCTCGTCAACAGCAAGTGCGGACATCGTCAAGACTGAAAATCACATCGGGCAGCCCCAGGACGATATCGTGCCTTGAATATCTTCAAAATGACGGGGACATAGACCTTAGAGTTTCGTCCGTGGCTTTGGAGGCTCTTTTGCTTCGACTTTAGCGGGATTGCCTCAACCAAAGAAACCTTGTCGGCTTTCGTTGCGCGCTTTGGTTTTGCTTCCCCTGCATCAATCTTATCGCCGGCGATGCCCGATTCGCCTCCGGCTGCACGATACCATGTTCCGGGCCCTGCATGGAGCAGAGAGGCCGCAGGGCAATCGGCTGTTCGATATGCTGCGCTCCGGGGACACGCTGATGTTGCGCTGGGTCGACCGGCTCGGAGGCAACTATGCCGACGTCACCGACACCACCCGATTGACACGACAGCGGCATGCCCAGGGCAGACGCCTTGTAACATCGAATGCACACGCCATATCGGCTTAGATTGAGGGCTCAGAAAAGGCGGGGAGCGAAGACAATGGAACATAGCCCATTTCAGGCAGCACTTTCACGCGGCAGGCAATACGCTTGGTACGGCGAGCAAAGGGTTGAGAGCCTGCTTCATTCGCGCATCCCGAGCCATGATGGACCCGAAATAGCACTTGGGGAGCGAGACTACTCACTTGCGCCGAAGCAGGCGAACGTGGAGATCGTGCTTCGCGATCATGAACGCAAGCTCGTCGAACTGGTTGATACACACAAGGCAGCGGTTGGTTGCGTCGCATGGCTTACTTCCGAACCTATCTTGGAGGGGCTGGCGCGGCTGGAAGCCGTCTCGATAGTCGTCCAGAAGGAGGATTTCCTCCGACCCGACAGCGCCAGCTCGAATAAACGTATGCAAAGCCTTTATCGGAGGTTGAAACCGTTCCCCTTGACCGAGATCGGTGGGTCTGAACGTGACTTCGCCGGAGGACGTTGGCGTAAGTATCCGCTGCGCTGTGGTATTTCACAACGCTGAAAAGAAGCCCGCAGTTGCGCGGATGCATCACAAGTTCATCGTCTTGGGCGGTTACGAATGTTATCGAATTGGAGCTTGACCCCGATTGGCCTTCGGAGTTTGACACTGATTGCTCCGTCTGGCGCTTTGTCCCTAGGGCGGTCTGGACCGGGTCATTCAACTTCACCAACAACGCAACCCGATCCCTAGAAAACGCGGTCATTATCCGCGACGAAGCAATATCGCTGCGGCCTTCATGAAGTGAGTTTTCGGCAGTATTGGGGATTAGCGAGCCTTTGTGTTGGGATACGCCTTGGGTCGCACCGGAGTTTAGGCTCGGGACCTGAGCCAAAGCGGTTAGTTCCGTCTCCTGTCCGTGCGGCTTCGACCGGGAGACGGACAAAGAGCCGCCGTTTCCGGCAAACGCGCGCTCCACCCCGCGTGTAGGGCTGGCGCCGGCATGAAATCCTCCCTTCCCCTCCGCGAGCGACTTGCCGACGCGATGGTTCAGCGGCCGCTGATCATCTCCGACGCCGCCGTCGCCGCCGGGTCATCCGCGCTGCTTTCGCTGTCCAGCCCCGGCCTACCCGTCCGCCGTCGTCGGCGTTCGGCGCTGAAGCGCCGCCTCGATCGCCGAGAAGATCGAGAGCGGCGGAGGCTTCGGCGCCTGGGCCGAGGGGCGGCTTGCGGGGCTGACGTTGTGGGAGTCGCCGGCGAGCAGCGCTCCATGTCGCGCGCGTCTCCGTCCTGCCGGAATGGCGGGGCGAGGGGCTGAGCCGCCGGTTGCTCGAAGCGTGCGAGGACACGGCGCGGGCGCTGGGCCTCCCCGCGCATGACGCTGCGGGTCCGGCTCGCCCTGCCGGAAAACGAGCGCGCTGTTTGAGCGCATGGGATTCCTCCGCGCGGCGTCGAGACGCATGAGGGTTTTGACGCGCCGACCGTCGCGACGCTGGAGAAGAGACTTTCGTGAGCTACCGAGTCCCAACGGACAGCGCTCCGGGCCGGCTGACGATCGATCTCGCCGCGCTTGCCGACAATTGGCGGCAGCTCGCCAAGCCGCGCCGCGCCGGGACGATGCGCGGCGGTGGTGAAGGCCACGCCTACGGAATTGGTCTCGACCGGGCGGCGCCGGCGCTTTGGGCCGCCGGCGCGCGGGCCTTTTTCGTCGCCCATCTCGGCGAGGGCTTTTCGGCGCGCCGCGTCCTGCCGGAGGAGGCGGAGATCTACGTGCTCAACGGCCTCGAGGCGGGCGCCGACCCGATCGATTATGCCGCGCATCGCCTGAAACCTGTCATCGGAAGCGCGGCGGAGCTTGAGCGCTGGCCGGCCTTCGCGCGAGGCGCGGGCGCCCATCCCGTCGGCGTGCATCTGGACACCGGCATGAGCCGGCTCGGCTTCGATTCGCTCGCGCCTGAAAAGGCGATGAGCGCGAGGCGCGGCGAGCGACGCCGACCTGCTGATGAGCCATTTCGTCTCGTCGGAGCGGCCGGACGACCCGACCAACGCAGAAGAGATCCGCTTTTCCAGCGGCGCGGCGGCGTTTCCGATCTCGCGCCTCGCTCGCCAATTCGTCCGGCATCTTTCTGGACGCGCGGCCGATCTACGATCTCGCCCGGCCTGGCTACGCCCTTTATGGCGGCAATCCTACCGGGCCGGCCGAACCCGATGCGGCCCGTGGCGACGCTTTCCGTCGCCGTCCAGCAGACGCGCTGGATCGAGGCCGGGGAGACCTGCGGCTATAACGCCCAATGGACGGCGCGGCGCAGGACGCGACTGGCGACGCTCGCGCGGGTTACGCTGACGGCCTGCCGCGCGGGGCGGGCGCGAACGACCAACGTCCCGGGGCGGAGATCGCCTTCGCGGGCCGCGCTGCCCCCTGGTCGGCCGGATCTCGATGGACCTCGCCTGGCCGACGTCACCGAGCTGCCGGAGGAGTCCTTCAAGGCCGGGGACCCGGCCGAATTCTTCGGCGCGCGATCGACCTCGACGATTTTGCGGAGCGAAGCGGCACGATCGGCTATCAGCTGCTGACCGGCCTCGGCCCGCGCTACCGGCGGGAGTATGGGCAAGTAAATCGGGGAGCGGCCCCAGGGGCCGAAAGCGAAATCAACAGCTCGGCGTCGATCTGTTTTGCCCTCGATTCTTCCCGGGCTTTTCAACCGGTCGCGGTCGAGCGCAGAAGGCGCCGGATCGGCGGCGATGATGCGAGATATCCCTGCTTTCCGTCGAGAAGGGAATTTGAATTCCCTGATCGGCCGAACCCCTGCTCGGCCGCGTAGGCAATTTTCGTGGAAGTGCCTAAATGGCTGGAGATTCTGAGACGGTTGGTCCCCGGAGCGGCCGAAAAGCGGAGGAGTGGTAAGGAGAAATTCCTCCGCATACTTTTCCCTGCACAGGGAATTCGGCCGGGCGGCAACCGGGCGGCCCGGGCCCAGTTCCCTCAATGGGCGCGGCTGACGGCGAACTCGACCGCGTCGAGCAGCGCGTGCTTCCAGGGCGAGGCGGGGAACAGCTCGAGCGCGTCGCGCGCCATCGCGCCGTAGTGGCGGGCGCGCTCGATCGTATCCTCGAGGGCGCGGTGCTTCTGCATGGTCGCGACCGCGGTTTCGAGATCGCCGTCGACGATCTCGCCCCGCTCCAGCGTGCGGCGCCAGAATTCGCGCTCGCTCGGCGTGCCGCGGCGGAACGACAGCACGACCGGCAGGGTGATCTTGCCCTCGCGGAAATCGTCGCCGACATTCTTGCCGAGCTTGGCCGACGAGCCGCCGTAGTCGAGCGCGTCGTCGATCAGCTGGAAGGCGATGCCGAGATTGGCGCCGTAGCCGCGGCAGGCGGCGATCTCGGCCTTGGCCGCGTTCGGCGAGCATCGGGCCCGACCTCGCAGGCGGCGGCGAACAGCGCGGCGGTCTTGGCGCGGATCACGGCGAGATAAGCGTCCTCGCTCGTCTCGGTGTCCTTGGCGGCGGAAAGCTGCATCACCTCGCCCTCGGCGATCACCGCGGCGGCGTCGGACAGGATCTCGAGGCAGGGCAGCGAGCCGACCTCGACCATCATCTTGAAGGCCTGGCCGAGCAGGAAGTCGCCGACCAGCACGCTCGCCTCGTTGCCCCACAGCATTCGCGCCGCCGCCTTGCCGCGCCGCATGTCGCTTTCGTCGACGACGTCGTCGTGCAGCAGCGTCGCGGTGTGCATGAATTCGACCGCGGCGGCGAGCTTGATATGGCCCGTCGCCGGCATAGCCGCAAAGCCCGGCGGTCGCGAGCGTCAGCATCGGCCGCAGCCGCTTGCCGCCGGACGAGATGAGGTGGTTGGCGACCTCGGGGATCATCGCGACGTCCGATCCGGTGCGCGACAGGATCGTCTGGTTGACCCGCGCCATGTCGTCGGCGACGAGCGCCGTCAGCGGTTCGATCAGCCGATCGGCCGACTTTTCTCCCAGCGGAATGACAACACCCACGAGACGCTTTCCCTTGCCAGACTTCGCCACCGACCATAAAGACGCCGAAACGGCGGGGCAAGTGCGCCCCGGGGTCCGCCATTGATCGAAATTCTGCGCACCAACGATCTCGTCCTCATCAGCGTGGTCGAAGCGCTTCTCGAGGCGGCGGGCGTCGGCTTCTTCGTCGCCGATCAGCACATGGCCGCGGTCGAGGGCTCGCTCGGCTTCCTGCCGAGGCGAATCCTGGTCGAGGCGAGCGAAGAGGCCCGGGCGCGGCGGCTGCTCACCGAGGCCGGCCTTGCCGCCGAACTGCGCCGATGGCTGAGCCGGCCGGACGGCAGGCAGCCGGACGGGTTGTCCTGCGACGCCTGGCTCGGCGGACGTCTGACCCTT
Source organism: uncultured Alphaproteobacteria bacterium (assembly GCA_963835885.1). Lineage (GTDB taxonomy): Bacteria > Pseudomonadota > Alphaproteobacteria > Rhizobiales > Beijerinckiaceae > Roseiarcus. The sequence goes on along the minus strand of CAWIHF010000006.1, from coordinate 155,424 downwards.
GCCCAGCCGAGGCGCGGCCATCGGGCGGGAACCGACGCCGTTCTGCTCGCCGCCGCCGCGGATTTTTCCGACGGCCGGCTCGCCGACGTCGGCGCCGGGGTCGGCGCGGTCGGGCTCGCGATCCTGCAGCCGCTGCCGGCGTCGCGCGCCGATCTCGTCGAGATCGACGCCGGTCTGGCGGCGCTGGCCGAGGACAACGCCGCCGCAACGGACTCGCCGGGCGCGCGCGATCTTGCCGCCCGACGTCTCGACGCCCGCGCCCGGCGCGCGGCCGGGCTCGCCGACGAGACGGCCGACCCCGTCGTCACCAATCCGCCTTCTTCGACGCCGGCGCGGTGCGCGTCTCGCCCGACAGGGCGCGGGCGCGGGCGCATGTGCTTTGCCGGCGAAGCCGGCGGCGCGCCGCTCGCGGCTGGATCCGCGCCTGCCTCGCGCTGCTCAAGCCCGGCGGACGGTTCGTGATGATCCATCGCCCCGACGCGCTGCCGGCGATCCTCGAGGCGGCGGAGAACCGGCTCGGCGCGCTCGCGCTGCTGCCCGTTCATCCGCGCGCCGGCGCTCCGCCCATCGGCTGATCGTCTCGGGCGTCAAAGGCTCGAGGCGCCGCTGCGGATCGCGCCCGCCCTGGTCCTGCATGAGGCGGACGGCCGGCTGACGCCGGAAGCGGACGCGATCCACCGCGGCGAGGCGCGATCGACTGGGGCGCCTGAACAGACGTCGCGCCTTGCTGGCGGCGGCGATCGCAGCGAACGCCATCAATCGCCTCGTGCTCTCGCTTCGTGGGCCTTCGTGCGCTTTGTGGTAAAGAAATGTCAACACCAAGGACATCAAGATACACCAAGGCAGCGAGGCCCCATGTCTGACGGGTTTCTGAGGCATATCCGCGCGACGCTCGACGAGATCGAGGCGGCCGGCCTTTTCAAGCGCGAGCGTCTGCTGGCGGGGCCCCAGGGCGGGCGCATCCGCGTCGCATCGGAATCGCGGCGAGCGCGAGATGCTGAACCTCTGCGCCAACAATTATCTCGGCCTCGCCGATCATCCCGACGTCGTCGCCGCCGCGGCGCAGGCGATGGACGACTTCGGCTTCGGCATGGCCTCGGTGCGGTTCATCTGCGGGGCGCAGACGCTGCACCGCGAGCTCGAGCAGGCGATCGCAAGACATCTCGGCAAGGACGACGCGATCGTGTTCGCCGCCTGCTTCGACGCCAACGGCGGCGTGTTCGAGCCGCTGATGGGCGAAGAGGACGCGATCATCTCCGACAGCCTCAACCACGCCTCGATCATCGACGGCGTCCGGCTCTCGCAAGGCGAAACGCTACCGCTTCGCCAATTCCGACATGAACGAGCTCGAGGACCGGCTGAAGCAGGCCGAGGCGGACGGGGCGCGGTTCAAGCTGATCGCCACCGACGGCGTGTTCTCGATGGACGGCCATGTCGCGAAACTCCCGGAGATCTGCGCGCTCGCCGAGCGTCACGGCGCGCTGGTGCTGGTCGACGACTGCCACGCGACCGGCCATCTCGGCGAGAAGGGCCGCGGCACGCCGGCGCTGACCGGCGCAGGCGGCCGGGTCGACATCGTCACCGGCACGTTCGGCAAGACGCTCGGCGGCGGCATGGGCGGCTTCGTCGCCGCGGCGCAGCCGATCGTCGACCTCCTGCGCCAACGGGCGCGGCCCTACCTCTTTTCGAACTCGCTCGCTCCGCCCGTCGCCGCCGGCGCGCTCAAGGCTCTCGAGATCGCGATTGACGCCGACGACCGCCGCGCGCTGCTCGAGGCCCATGCGCGGCGCTTCCGCGCCGGAATCGAAGCGGCGGGTTTCAGCGCGCTGCCCGGCGTGACGCCGATCATTCCGGTGATGCTCGGCGAAGCGCGGCACGCGCAAGACCTGGCGAAGGCGCTCGACGAGCGTGGCGTCTATGTCGCGGGGTTTTTCTTTCCCGTCGTGCCGAAGGGCGCGGCGCGCATTCGCACCCAGATGTCGGCGGCGCTCAATACGCAAGACGTCGACTTCGCGATCGCGGCCTTCGCGGACGCGGGGCGGGAGCTGGGGATAGTGTGAAAGCGTGGGCTTTGCATACCCCCTCCACCACGCTTCGCGTGGTCCCCCTCCCCCCCGCTTCGCAGGGGAGGATAAAGCGGCGGCCGCGGCTTTCCTCACCTGCGAAGCGGGGGAGGGGGACCGCCCGAAGGGCGGTGGAGGGGGGGCAGCCACAGCTGTTGCCTGCAGCCACTGCCGACTGCCGAAACAAGGAGCCGCTCGCATGAAAGCCCTCGTCAAGCAGAAACCCGAGCCCGGCCTTTGGCTGAGCGACGAGCCGATTCCCGCCATCGGTCCCGACGACGTCCTGGTCAAGGTCCACAAGACCGGCATCTGCGGCACCGACATCCACATCTTCAACTGGGACGCCTGGGCGCAGAAGACGATCCCGACGCCGATGACGATCGGCCACGAATATGCGGGCGAGATCGCGGCGGTCGGAGCGAACGTGCGCCGGCTCGCAGTCGGAGAGCGCGTGTCGGGCGAGGGGCACGTGATCGGGATGAAGAGCCGGGCGGCGCGCGGCGGCCGCTATCATCTCGACCCGGAGACGCGCGGCATCGGGGTCGACATCCCCGGCGCCTTCGCCGAATACGTACGGGTTCCGGCCTTCAACATCGTGCCCCTGCCCGACGACGTCGACGACGAGCTCGGCGCGATCCTCGACCCGCTCGGCAACGCGGTCCACACGGCGCTTTCCTTCGACCTCGTCGGCGAGGACGTGCTGATCACCGGCGCCGGGCCGATCGGCATCATGGCGGGCGCGGTGGCCCGCCATGTCGGGGCCCGGCACGTGGTGATCACCGACGTCAATCCGAAGCGGCTCGAGCTCGCGGCCGAAGTCGCCGACGTGGTGGCGGTCGACGTGTCGAAGGAAGACCTCAAGGAGACGATGAGCCGCCTCAAGATGACGGAAGGCTTCGACGTCGCCCTCGAGATGAGCGGCGCGCCGGCGGCGTTCGACCAGCTCATCGAATTGATGGTGACCGGGGGCCGGGTCGCCCTCCTCGGCCTGCCAGCCAAGCCAACCCTGGTCGACTGGAACAAGGTCATCTTCAAGCAGCTGACGCTGAAAGGCATCTACGGACGCGAGATGTTCGAGACCTGGCACAAGATGATCGCCATGCTGGAGAGCGGCCTCGACGTGCGCAGGGTCGTCACCCACCGCCTGCCGGCGAGCCGCTTCCTCGAAGGCTTCGAGACCATGCGCCGGGGAGACTGCGGCAAGATCGTGCTCGACTGGACGGCGCCTTAGTAGGCGACGCCCAAAAATAGCCGATTCGGAATTTGCGATTTTACTGGCATCGGCTGTTTAGCGAATTCCCGTGTGCGAGGCGAGCGTCTATATCGTGATGATGATAGACGAATTATCCCGGCGCGTCCGGCTTAACGCGCTTCGGCCTTCGCTGGACGAGCGACGCCGGCGGTTGAGCGCGGCGGCGGAGGCGAAGGCGGCGGCTACCGATTGCGGCGGTCGCGCGCGCGACGAAGGTCGCCCGGAGCGCTCGCCCAGCTCGAACGAGCTGCTCTTCTGGATCCCGACAATAGTCGTATGTTTCCCTTTCTCACCCGCTTGGCTTCGGTCTGCGGTGATCTGCCGCCAACGATCGATTTGTACGGCGCAGGCAGATCGCAACTGCCTGTTGTGTCACCCTGTGGAAGAGAGCTCCCTTGCCTGTGAACGTCGCCGATTGAACCGGAAGGTGAATTCGTCGAGGTAGTAGTCAAGATGCGATGCTGAATGCCGCCCTGGTGATTCCGACCAGCCATCCTTTAGCAGCCAGGCCACGAGCTCGACGCGCGACAAGACTTCGTGAGCCGGATCGCGGCGATCGCTTATACGCCGACGTGTCGCCGATAGCCAGCCGCCGCCAGCCCGTTGTAGCCACGCCAACCGTCGGTCTGGATCTCGCCCCCGGCACAACGACGTCCCGGACAAACGTTATCGGGTGTCCGCCGTACATCTTCGATGCGGCGCAGGCCGGATACGTTCAATTCCCGACCCGCTCTTTTCGACCGGCACAGCTATGACTCGACCTTGGAATTGCGGCTCCCCGCTCACGTTTACGCATCAGCCGCGGCGCCGACATAGGTTTCCGGTCGACTCCGATCTCGCCACTGAGAATTGTCTCGCCCTCGACGTACCGTCGAGCGTCCTCATCTTGTGCAGCCAAGTCCACGCTCTCACAGCTACCAAACCCCAATTCCCTCTGGCCCGAGCGCGCTCGACCGGGAAGCACTGCGCCACAGGCGTCCCTTGCCGGAGTACGCCCTCGAATTCGGGATCGACCCATTGAGCCGGAAATAACACGCCGACATCCGTGAATCGATCGGAGTCGACGAGCCCGGTCAACGTCCGAAACGGCAGGTCGGCGCGATTAATCGGATGCGTGGCGAAAAGCGAATAGCCAGGCTCGAGCTCTATCGTCCAGAAACTGTTGAATTTTATAACTGCGACGTCGGGGTTGAAAAACGGCGTTCCAGTCGCCTGCGCCGGAACGTGGAAGCTCAGCGGCGAGCGCGGATGCGACCCGACCGAAAGGGGCGGATAATCCCAATCCCACGACAACACGCCGCCGGCTACTTGGACATCGCAGGGCAGCGGCATGACGGAACCGTGCGACATCGCGTCGACGAACGGCGGGCATTGCTTGACCGTGCGCACGTCCTGCCCGTGCGTGCCTGAAAACGCGGCGCGCGGCATCGTACGCAGCCACTCCGGTAATGCGTCCTGCGCAAGTGTCGGTCGCGCCAAGCAATCCAGCATTGCAGGATCACAGCGAAATCGGACTTTCATCGACCCCGACCCGCGGAAGGAGCGACAACGCGCGCCACCGCGTCGCGCCATCCTCGGTAGCGGGACTCCCGTTCCGCGCTTGGCATCTTCGGGGTAAATCGACACTCTGATCGCCACGCGCTCGCAAAGTCCTCCGGGCCTGGAAAGAGGCCGGACTGCCAACCGGCGAGAAACGCCGACCCCAAGGCCGTCGTCTCGACAATGGCGGGGCGATCGACCGGCGCATCGAGCATGTCGGCGAGGAATTGCATGGTCCAGTCGCTCGCGCTCATCCCGCCGTCGACGCGGATCACCGGCTGCGCCCCGTCGGCCTCGAAAGCTTCGCTGTCCGCCCGCATTGCACCGATGAGGTCGCGTGTCTGGTAGGCCACAGACTCGAGCGCCGCACGGGCGATTTCGTTGCGGGTCGATCCGCGCGTCAGGCCTGTGATCGCGGCGCGCGCTTCGCTGTCCCAATGCGGAGCGCCGAGCCCGGTGAAAGCGGGCACGATGTAGACCCGTTGGTCGGGGTCGGCGCGCGCCGCCAAATCGCCCGTCTCGCTTGCTTTAGCGACGATGCCCAATCCGTCGCGGAGCCATTGCACCGTTGCGCCGGCGGAGAAAATCGAGCCCTCGACTGCGTAGGTTCGCTGCCCCTTCCATTGATAGGCGACCGTCGTCAGCAGCTTGTGATCGGAGGCGACCGCTTTGGCGCCGGTGTTCAACAAGACAAAGCAGCCGGTGCCATAGGTCGACTTGATCATGCCGGGCCGAAAGCATGCCTGCCCAATCAACGCCGCCTGCTGATCCCCGGCAACGCCCCGGATCGGCAGCGCCATGCCGAAATGCTGCGCTTCGGCCACCCCAAAATCTGCTGCGCAATCGCACACTTCCGGCATCATGGCGCGAGGCGTGCGAAACAGCGTCAGAAGCTCCTCGTCCCAGTGGCCCGAATGAATATTCAGCAGGAGCGTGCGCGACGCATTGGTGGCGTCGGTGGCGTGCGTCCTGCCACCGGTCAATCTCCAGATAAGATAGGCGTCGACGGTGCCGAACGCGAGATCGCCCTGCTCGGCCAGCGTGCGCGCATTCCCGACGTTGTCGAGCAGCCACGCGATCTTTGTCGCGGAAAAATAGGGATCGAGCAAAAGTCCCGTCCGTTCCGCGACCATGTTCTCGAGGCCCTGCGCCTTGAGCTTCGCGCAATGCGGCGTGGTGCGGCGATCCTGCCAGACGATGGCGTTGTGAATTGGCTTGCCCGTCTTGCGATTCCAGACCAGCGTCGTTTCCCGCTGGTTGGCGATGCCGACGCCAGCCACGTCTGAGGCGTTGCTGTTCGATTTGAGCAGCGCCTCGCGCCCTGTCTCCAACACGCTTCGCCAGATGTCCTCGGGATCGTGCTCGACCCATCCCTCGCGGGGGAAAATCTGGGGGAATTCTCGCTGCGCCATCGCGATCGGCGCCGCGTCGGCGCCAAAGACGATGGCGCGGGTCGATGTCGTGCCCTGATCGATGACGAGAACGCGTCCCTGCATACCTGCCTATCCTCGCGGAATTGGGAATCGTGCAGCCTCACCAACGCGGGAGGCGATTTCGGCGCGAGAAACGCCGGCGACGCGAAGGGGAGAGGCGATGTTTTCGTAAGCCGTCAGCGATGGGTAATTGACGGATTGCTGATAAACCATCGCCACCGAACGGCGGCGGACGGGAACTCCGGTCACGTCGACGCCATTGGCGAGAATTCGTCCGACCGTCGGCGTGTCAAGGCCGGCCATCAAGCGCATCAAGGTGGTCTTGCCCGAAAGGGTCGGGCCAAGCAGGACGTTCATCGTTCCCTTTTCGAACGCAAGCGAGACGTCGGTGATCACGGGCGTATCGCCCACCGATAGTTCGATGTGATCGAGAACAAGCGTCACGCGCCGCCACTCCCCGAATTCATTGCGCCGCCAGCGGCGACCGGACCGCCTGGTTCATAAAGTCGACGAGTTCGGCGACCTGGTCGCCTGAAAATCGCAGACCGAGTTTGCTGCGTCGCCACAAGACGTCGTCCGCGCTGTTCGCCCATTCGCTCCGCATGAGATAGCGGACTTCCGCTTCGCTCAAGTCGGCCCCGAAGATCTTGCCGAGATCGGCAAGAGATTTGGCCCCATTCAAAATCTTTGTCACTCGCGTCCCATAGGCGCGCACCAAGCGTCGAGCCGTCTCTTCCGCCAGGAAAGGGTAGCGTTGGCGAGTGCTGTCCGATAACGCGTCAAATCCCTGCATTGGAAAGTCCCCTCCCGGCAGAGCCTCCCGGCCGGTCCAGCCGGCTGCGCGGCGTGGCGGCGGCAAATGCCGCGCGAGCATCGCCAAGGCGGATTCCGACAAGCGACGATACGTGGTGATCTTGCCGCCAAAGATGCTGAGCAGCGGCGCTTCGCCAGCTTTCCCGTCAAGCTTGAGGACATAGTCCCGGGTCGCGGCCTGGGCCGCGGAAGCGCCGTCGTCATAGAGCGGGCGGACGCCCGAATACGTCCACTTGACCTGGTTGGGCGAAACCGGCGCGGCAAAATATTCGCTCGCGGCGCCGCAGAGGTAGGAGATTTCCTCCCGCGTCGCCGCCACCCCATCCGGGTCGCCCGCGTAATCCAGGTCTGTCGTCCCGATCAGCGTGAACTTGCTTTCAAACGGGATCGCAAAGAAGACACGACCGTCGGAATTCTGAAAGATATAGCAGCGATCGTGCGAATAGAGCCTGGGCGCCACGATATGGCTGCCCTTGACCAGACGGACGGCGGCGGGCGCTTTGCACGCCAAGGTTTTGGTCAAGACATCGTTGGCCCACGGACCCGCCGCGTTCACGAGCGTACGCGCCCTGATTTCGATAAGGCGCGAGGTTGTCTCGTCCCGCAGGGACAATTTCCAAGCGCCGTTTTCCCTGCTCCCGGCGACGCACCGCGTCCTCGGCGCGATCGAGGCGCCCTTTTCAAACGCGTCCATTGCGTTGAGCACGACAAGGCGCGAATCCTCGACCCAGCAATCCGAGTATTCGAATCCGCGCACAAACTCGGGTTTCAGCGGCTGACCAGCCGTTTCCCGATCGAGACGCACCGCCCTCGTCGGCGGCAGCAGGCGCCGCCCGCCGAGATGATCGTAGAGAAACAGGCCCGTTCGCAGCAGCCAGGCCGGGCGCAGGCCCTTGTGCAGCGGCAAGACGAAGCGCACGGGCCAAATGATATGCGGCGCGATCCGCCACAAGATCTCGCGCTCGACCAGCGCCTCTCGAACCAAACGGAATTCCAGATATTCGAGATAGCGGAGGCCGCCGTGAATGAGCTTCGTCGATGCGCTCGAGGTTGCGCCCGCGAGATCGCCCTTGTCGCAAACGAATGTCGACCATCCACGACCGGCCGCGTCCCGGGCGATGCCGCAGCCGTTTATGCCGCCGCCGATAATCGCGACATCGAAGAGCGTTGTGGATTGGCCCGTCGTCACTCAGCGTGTCCCGCCCGGCTCCTTGGCGAATTCCATGATCTCGACGACAGGCTTGCCGCCCTAAGACAAGATCTCACGATCCGAATGCCGTCCGCCGGCGTTTGACGCTTGAACAGAGGGTGTCTCACCCCGTTTCCTGAGTATTGTCGCGACCAGCGCGGAGTTGCGCGCTGCGGCGTTCGGGACTTCGAGGGCCGCGACCGGCGTCGCGAACAGCCCTCGACAATGTTCATTTTGGTCTTCATCGATGCGCCCCTGAACGACCTATGCAATCGGCCATCCAAAGGACCGATCCAGCCGAAATGTTAATTCGCCGCCGGCCACTCGGCTAGTAAGCGCGTCAGCAGCCGCTGCAATCCGTATGCGCGGGGCCGCTTCACCTGGACAATAGCCCACGACAATTGCGCAATCATACCCGCATCAAATTCAGCAGGTCTTCCTCGGACAACTTGGCGCTGACCTCTGTCCCTTCAAGCAGGTCGCTGGCGAGGTCGCGCTTCGAACGGTGCAGGTCGAGAATCTTTTCTTCGATCGAATCGCGCACGATGAGTTGGTAGACGGTGACGGGACGCTGTTGGCCGATGCGGTGGGCGCGGTCGCTGGCCTGATCCTCGACCGCAGGATTCCACCATGGATCGAGGTGGATAACGTAATCGGCGGCCGTGAGATTCAGCCCCGTGCCGCCCGCCTTCAGGCTGATCAGGAACAGGTCGCCCTCCCCCGCCTGGAAGGCCGCGACCCGCTTTTCGCGCTCCGAGGCTGGAGTCCCGCCGTCGAGATACTGATGGGAGACGCCGCGCGACAAAAGCGCCTCGCGCACGCGTTCGAGCTGGCCGACGAACTGGCTGAAGACCAGCGCTTTATGTTTGTTGCGGACGAGGTCGTCGACGAGGTCGAGGAACGCCTGGAGCTTGGCGCCGGACAGCGTTGTGGCGGCATCGATGAGGCCGGGGTGGCAACAGGCCCGGCGCAGCTTGGTGATTTCGGCGAGAATGTGAATGCGATTCTGGCCGCCGCCCTTCTCGCTCAGCTCGGCGAGCGCTTCCAGCGCGCGCTGACGCATGGCTTCGTAGAAGGCGCGCTCGTCCTCGGGCAGGTCGATTTCGACCGTGACCTCCGTGCGCGGCGGCAATTCCGAGAGGACTGCGCTTTTGGTTCGCCGCAGCATGAACGGCCGGATCAGGGCGCGCAGAGCGTGAAGCGCGCTCGCGTCCCGGTTGCGCTCGATCGGCGTGACGAAGCGGCGGCCAAAATGCTCGCGCGAGCCCAGCAGGCCCGGATTGATGATGGCGAACAGGCTCCACAATTCGTCGAGATAATTTTCGATCGGTGTTCCCGTCAGCGCGACGCGAAAATGCGCCTTGAGCCGTTGTCCCGCCTGAGCGCGCCGCGTCTCCGTGTTCTTGATCGCCTGCGCCTCGTCAAAAACAATCATGCGCCAGTCGATGTCCGCCAGACGATCCGCCTCCTGATGCAAGAGCCCGTAGCTGAGGACCAGGACGTCCATCGCTTTCAGGCTAGCGAGAATGTCGGCCCGTCCGCTCGCCGCGCCGAGGCGCCGGATCGCGAGGCTGGGGGCGAAACGGGTCAGCTCGTGTTCCCAATTGTGACAGACCGACGTTGGCGCGATGACCAGACAGGGGCCGTGAGGCGCCTCGTCGAGCATGGCCGCGATGGCTTGCACGGTCTTGCCCAGCCCCATATCGTCGGCAAGACAGGCCCCGGCTTGCCAGTGCGCCAAGCGCGACAGCCAGCGAAACCCCTCGAGCTGGTAATCGCGCAATTCCGCCTGCAGCGTCGAGGGGGGCTCGGGCTGGCGTCGCCCGGCGTCGCTCAGGCGCTCGACAAAGGCCTTCCATTCCTTGTCGGCCTTGATCTGGCCGGCCTCCTCGGCAAGGTCCCGCGCCGCGACGCCGGCGAGGATCGGCATCCGCCGCCCCTTGCCGTGATCCTCCGATATGCCGCTCAGTCGCTCCAACTGCTTCCGAAACTGCTCGGTCAGGGCCAGAAAGCTGCCGTCGGCGAGGGGCACGAATTGGCCCTGCGCTCGATCGAGCCGCGACAGCAAATCGCGCATGTCGAGGACGAGCTCTCCGTCGACGCTCACCTCGCCGTCCATCTGGAACCAGTCGCGGGCGCGAGCAATCTTAAGGGAGAGGTTGGCTGCGGAGACCTCGGCGCGGACGCCCAGGCGTTTGCCTTCTGGCCATTCCACCGCGATCGGCGGCTGACGCTGGCGCAGCTGCAGCAAAAACTCCAAAGCCGAGCCGGCGTCCTCGATCGTCCACTCGTGGGCGGCCGATTCCCGCCCTTCGAGGATGGTCAAGTCGGCCAGCAACGCTCCGGCGAGAACGCGTTCGGCGTCGAGATCGCGATTGGCGCGCTGGCGGGCGCCATCGATTGTCGCCAGCACGGATTTGCCGCCGAGGCCGACGAGATAGAAGGGACCGGCGGGCCCGAAGGGGCGCGTGACCATGGTCACCTTCAGCCCTTCCTCGAGGGGCTGGACTTGCAGGACGGGTTCCGGGCGTCCGGAAATCGCCGGCAAATCCGCCTCGGCGATGTCGGCGCGGATCGGCAGGCTCGGATGCTGAACCCTGACGAGCGCCATCACGCGTTCACGGCCCTGGCGCGGCACGATGAGGCCGCCCGCGCCGAGTATTTCCTGGAGGGCGAGCAGGCGCGACGCGAAATCCACGACCCGCCATCGCGTCGGGGTCTCGGCCTCCAGAAAAACCGTCGGCTCGGCCGCCCTATGCGACAGGGTGAAACGGTACCCGCCGGCATGCTCGCTCACCACCAGCTCGACCGGATAGGAAACGAGCTCCAGACGCTGATCGCGGCGCCGGTAATCATACACAAGCGGATGGTCGACCAGCGCCAGGAGGGTGGCGTAAGGGTCGAAATCGTAATTCTCCTGACCGTACCAGCCGACGGAGGTCTTGCTGATGGTGCGCAGCGCCCGGCGATCATGGTCGCTCAGATAGTCGAGGCGGGGGTCCTGCTCGTGCAGACGTTTCATGGCGACGTTGCGGCCGGAGCTCCAGCCGTTGGCGCCCTTGGCCGATTGCTCGACCGCTTCGATCAGCTTTGAATTCGGGATCGACGAACCAGACCAGCCGCCGTGATTTTTGCGCGGCGGGGGCGGCGGAAGGAGCGGTGCGCGCCGCCCAGGAAATTGGCGAGGCCTTCGAGACTCCGCTCCCACGGTTGCTGCAACGCGACGAGCTCGGTGAACGCGATCAACGGGCCGCCGTCCGGCGCGTCACGTAAAAAGTCTTCGTAAGGACCGGGTCGGCTGGAGATTTTCGCAAGAATCTCGGCGTGAACCCGGGCGACCAAAGGCAACGCGCCCGCGAGCGCGGCGAAACGCGCCTCGGTGTCCTTGATCCGGGCCTTGGCCAGCGCGGGATCGATGAGGAACTCCGCCAGCGCGACGCAGGCCGCGGATAGCGGCTCATGCACGGCGATCTGCCGGAGGTGATCCAGCAAGGCCCGGGCCCTCGGCTCCGCTCCCCGCAAGAGATGCAGCAAGGCGAGGACGGCTTGAAATCCCGCGCTGAACGGATTGCCCTCGTGATCGATCGCGTCGAGGTGCTTCTGGATTTCCGCATGAAGCGTGGAATCGTTGGCCCGGATCAGCGCCAGCAGGAAAAACAGTCCGTTGGAGCCTTCGAAGAACACCTTCCGCCTGCCGATTTCCTTTGTGTAGAGCTTGAGCGCTTGGCGATATTCGGCGATCGCCTCGTCGTTGCGGCCTTCGAGAAAATTCACCGATCCCAGCAGAAGATGATGATTGGACGGCGCGGTTTCCGGCGACGCCTCCGGCATTGACAGGATCTTCCGCTTCGCGGCGACGAGTTTGCCGGCCAGAATATCGACACGCAACAGCGCCCATTTGAATTCGGCGTGGCCGGGCGTGTCCTCACGGTCGCGGTAATGGGCCAAAAGGGCCGGCATGTCGGCGGTCGCGAGGCCAGTCGACAGCAGGCGCCCGAGCTTCACCCAGAACAGCCTGAACTGAATATCGAGATCGCGACTGGCGAGCCAGGACACGTCCAGGATCGTATCCGCGAATAGGTCTTCCAGAATGTGCGGACCGATGGCCGCGCTGTAGGCTTTGTCATATTCGGCGATCATGAGGCGGAAGGCGTCGCCGTCGTTTTCGTAGATCGCCAATCGCAACCTGACGCGCGCGCCCGGATCCGATTGTGGGGAATACGAATAATAAACGGAGCGAGCGGCGGCGGGAAAAATCCGGCGCACGGCTTCGGCGGCTTTGGGCCCCTCCGGCGCGGCGATCATCTCGATCGCGAGAGGATGGCGCTGCGAATTCGACACAGGAAAAATCCGCGTTCAGCAGTCCGAGCGACAACAGCCGGTTCAGCATCGGGTTGATCGTATTGGAGGTCAATGAGGCGCCGCCCGGCCCGGCGATGGCCGAGGCGTTCGCCATGGTCAAGAAATCGCTCTTGTTGGTGGCGACGCCGACCAGCGCCTTCAACCGCAGCAGGGCCCGCTCCGCCTCCGTCAGCCGCGCGAGCTGCTCAGGCAGGTCCTCGCGCAGCGTTGTGCGCGTCGGCGCGTCCGCGGCTGGCGCGATCGGCAAGCTCAACTGCGAAGATCTGAAATCGGCTTTCACGCACGGCCTCGAGACACGAATTGATCGACCACGGACGACGAAAAATCATAGCCTGACGCGTGGGACGGACTCGATCCAAAATCGAGATGTCCACCGGAGAACCGGGCGACAGTGGCGCATCATGGAATCCTCCTGCCTAGGTCGGCGTCAGCGCCGATATGCAACTTGCGTGTTGCTCAGCTCGGGTCCGCACGTCGACCGGCGTTCCAAACCATTGCTTTTCTTAAACATTGCCGGGCCGAGGCGTCTTGCCTGTTCACAGCCGGTTGCGAATGTGAACCGGCTTCGGCTCTTTGCGGCCTCATGGGCAAGAGATTCAGCTGCCTTATGACGCCGATCGGCGTGGAGCGGAGCGCCGAACGACGCCCCGGCTAAACCACCGGCGCGCCCTTGTTGGCCACAGTTTCTGACGCTATATTGCGTCATAAATGATGTGCCTGCCGAGGAAAGACCCATGACCCTCTCCCGTTACGCCGAGAATGGGGTTTTCACTCCCGCCAAGATCGCCGGCGCTCTCCGCACGACCCGCGATGAAATCGCCCAGACCGCGGGGCTCGGTCGGGACGCCATCCTGCGCAAGGAGCGCATCGCCTCCCAGAAGACGCAAAAGCGCCTGCGCGAGATGGTCGAGATCCTCAACAAGATCGAACCGCGGTTCGGATCGGATCTGATCGCCTACGCCTGGTATCGCTCCGAGCCCCTACCCGGCTTTTCCGGACAGACCGCCATGCAACTCGTCCGCGCCGGCCGCGCGGCGGACGTCCTCGAGTACATCGACGCGGTCGACGCCGGCGTCTTTGCTTGATCCCAATCGACCGTTTCGCCGGCTTCCTCTATCGCGCCCTCAACCCCGTCTATGCCCGCGACCCGCTATCTGGCCGCGGCGCTCAAGTGTACGGAGGCCGCTTCAATCCGAAGGGAACAGCGGCGCTCTACGCGTCGCTGTCGCCGGTGACCGCGCTGCGCGAAGCCAATCAGGTCGGCGCCCTCCAGCCGACCACGCTCGTCGCCTACGAGGCCGACGTTCGCCCCGTTTTCGACACGCGCGACGCCGAGGCGCTCGCCGGGTTCGGCATGTCTCCCGCGGATCTCGCCTCCGCCGCCTGGCGCGACGACATGATCGCCAACGGTGAATCCGGGACGCAGGCGTTCGCGCGACGTCTCATCACCGCTGGCTACGCGGCGCTGCTCGTCCCGTCCTTCGCCCGGGGCGCCGCGCCCACCGACCTCAATCTCGTGCTCTGGCGCTGGGGCGACGCCGTGCCGACCCGGCTTGTTCTCATCGACGACGACAACCGTCTCTCGTGAACGGTTCAGCTGTCATTCGCGGATGGGGCGCTTCATCCCGCACTAAGCCAAAGCCTATTGCGCCCTTCCCAATTGGAGCCCGGACTGACCTTTCCGCCAATATTCGTCGAGTTCGCGTGACGTTAGCTTGATGTCTCCACGGTTGGCCGATGAACCAGCGCAGGGCAGCCCGAAATCGGCGTCGGAGGCAACGATGCAAAAGGTGTTGGCGCTTCTTGTCGCCATAACCATCGCATGCGGCGCAGGCGCAGGCGTCACCATCGCACTCTCGCCAGCGCTTGCGGACGGCTCTTACGGCTATCTCGACGAGGGTTTTTGATGCGCCGTCCGAGGCGAGAATTCTCGATTCGCGCGCGGCTCCACGCCCCCCGCGCGTTGCTTTCGGCCCCGGCGCTGGCGGATCATTCGCCCGGGGCCCGCTGGACCATGCGGTCCGCGTTCCAGCCGTCGCTCGATGGTTTATCGATCAATCGACGCGGCCTCGTCGTCGCCGTGGCGGGAATTGTGTTCTGCGTGACGTCCCAGGCTTCATTGGTCGAAGGATCGCGGGGTCGCATGCAGTCTGAGTTTTACGCGAACCATCCCGCCGTCGCCGGGTCGCACCGAACTCCAATCCGGGAGTCGAGCGAACTGCGGGAGGGTTGCGCCGGCGCCGATACCCGCCCCCCACGCCCGACCGCCATTGCTCCGAAGTCCCGAGTGGACATCGCCCGGAACTGAGTCACAGGGGCACGACTGATGATGGTCCAATTCGAGGCGAGAAATCTTGACACGCGTCGGACTCCTCGCAGCCGGCGCATCGCTTTCGTCCCCGGCGCTCGCGAATCTCTCGCCCGCGATCCGCTGGACCATGGCGTCCGCATTGCAGCGAAGGTCGTAGCGCTAATTGCCGGGCCTACGACGGCGACGTGAGGCTCGCTGACGATTGGAAACGTCTTGAGCTCATGCGGCGCCGCGCCACATCAAGCTCGATTACGTCGAGCATCGCTTTCTTGCCCGTCGGCGCGACATTTCCGGACATCGAGAGCGCTTCGCGGAACTTAATGATTCTGAAGAGCGCGGCGCGCCACTCAGCAAGCAACGCAAAGTTGTCGACGAACCAGCGCAGCGATTGGTTGACCTGACAGAATGCGCCGACCACGACCATGAGTTCGCCAAAGGACAGCTTGGTGTTGAAATATGCAGGCGACGCAATGACGATCGGGGCGACAATTGAAATCCAACCATATCCGGCGGTGACCCACGTGAGCTTGGCAGTGGCGTCAACAATTTCACGTACGGTTGCGATGACGTTCTCAAGACCGAGACCGAGTCTGCGCTTCTCTGGTTCCTCGCCACGAAAGCTGGCGAGGCCCTGCAACTGCTGATTGACCTGAAAGAGCGCGAATCGGAATTCAGATTCTCGCTGATACCGCCGCGCATTCATGCTTACCAGCGGACGCCCGATGCGCCACGTGAGCCAGGAACCGCTTGCAGCATAGAAAAGCGCGCACCACACCATATAGCCCGGAATTGTGAGGCTTATGCCGCGGATGGAAAACTCTAATGCGCCGGAGACTGTCCACAGGACGCCGAGGAAGCTCAGCAGAAGCAACGAAGCCTGAAGCAATCCGACGCCAAGGTCAGTAGAAAGCTCGGTTAGGCGGCGGGCGTCTTCGTGAATGCGCTGGTCCGGATTGACACCGATTTCGCCTGCCCCGGCGAGTCGGGTATGCGCACTGGGCTTCAGCCACTCAGCGAACAGATCGCGCGTCAGCCACTCCCGCGATCTGAGCTTGATCATTTCACGAAGCCAGGCTTGCGCCACATTGAGGACGAGAAGGCCGCCGGCGATGGCTGCGAAGACGAAGAGCTGGTACAAGAACGCGAGGAAATTTCTCGTGGAAATCGCTTCGTAAAATGGCCGGTTCCAGGCATTGAGGCCAACCTGCGCCGCGGCGGTCGCGCAGATGACAAGAACCGTGCCGATTGTAAGGAGTGCAAGACCTTGTCGTCCGGGGGAAAGCCAAAGGGCGATGAGGAACGCGCGGAATTGATGAACCAGATTTCGCACCCCGTCGTCAATCGTCAATCGATCGAGCTGGGGTTGCTTCCGCGCTCTTCGTTTCTCGGCACAATCTCCGTCGTCTTTCGCAACGACGCCTGGCGCGCCAAGTCCACGTCCATGTGCACTGATCATCCTCCTATCCACCCGTCACATGCGTTTCGCGATCTCGAAGAACAACCAGCTGCCGAGCGCGATGCCGACGGGCCAGTAGATCAAGGGATAGACGGCCTCATACATCAGACGAGCCTCCTTGTTTCACGCGCACGGCGCAGTCATGAACCCGCGCTTGACGCGCTTTCGAATTGTTGCGCCTTCTCATCGGTCGAGAAGGATCGTTTGGTCAGAGCGGCGTCCCAAGCCCTACGGTCACTCGCCGGCCGACCTGAATGAGCATTGCCTGAATGAAATCCGGGGCGAGAAACCGCGCGCATGCCTGGCCGTCAGCGACCAGGGCAAGCATTACGGAGCCGCCCGAGCTCGCCATGACCGCATGGTCACCCGGAGGAAGCGTTCGCGAAACCGGCGGAAGCGCCACATAAAGCGCCCGCACGAACTGGAATTGCTCGGCCGTGAGGTCCGTCACCCTGGACACCGATTGTATGGCGGATACGGGAACGCAGTCAGGCCCGCCCGGATCCAACCACTTGTCGAAGACGCTCGCGTCGTCGCCAGCAAAAACCGGAGTGGACGAAACAAGGCAACCCGTCGCAATCGCGGCGACTATCAACCGTTTCATAATGTCCTCGCTTTGCTAGAGGGGGTTGTGCATCCGAGTCAGCCGGATCAGCACGCAGTGAGATGCGGTCTAGCCGATGCCATCTGTGCGCCGCCGCTCAGGTTATTGACCTGGGCAAACTCGGTCGTCGCCGGCATGCCCTCGCTCGCCGCGCGCGCGGCTCGTTGAACCTTCTTGAAGGCGCGCGTTTCGATCTGCCGGACCCGCTCGCGGGAGATATGGAACTGCATGGCGAGGTCCTCGAGCGTGAGCGGCGGATCGACCAGCCGGCGCGACTCGAAGATGTGACGTTCGCGGTCGTCGAGGACCGTGAGGGCCAGGCCAAGCGCCGTCCTGCGGGTCTCGTACTCCTCAGTTTCGGCGAGATGCGATTCCTGGTCGGAACCTTCCTCCACCAGCCGGTCTTGCCACTCGACTGAACCGTCGTCTTCGTTCAGCGGCGCATTGAGAGATACGTCACCGCTCAGCCGCCGATTCATTTCAACGACGTCCTGCTCGGTGACGCCGAGGTCATTGGCAATGAGGGTCACCTGATCGGGACGCAATTCGCCATCCTGGAGCGCCGACAGTCGGCGCTTCGCCGCGGGCAAGCTGAAAAACAACTTCTTCTGATTGGCGGTCGTACCCATCTTCACGAGCGACCACGAGCGCACGATGTAACTTTTGATCGCCGCCTTGATCCACCAGGTGGCATAGGTCGAGAAGCGAACACCCATGTCTGGATCAAATCGCTTGATGGCCTGCAAAAGCCCGATATTGCCTTCTGAAATCAAATCGGAGGTTGGCAGGCCGTACCTCCGGTAGGCCATCGCGATCTTCGCTACGAGGCGCAGATGGCCAGCCAAGATCCGGTGCGCAGCGGTTCCGTCGCCGCCCTCGCGCCAACGCACGGCCAGCATGTATTCTTCGTCGGCTTTCAACATCGGAAAACGACGGACGTCTTGGAAATAGCTGACGGCTCGGCTGGAAGTCGCCCTTGAGTGTTGCATCCGTCAGCTCCCGTTTGCGCAAGCTTGTAGAGCCATCGCTCAGCTAGGCGCTGGGGGGTTGGCAACCTGCATAACTCCCGCAGCGCTCGGCCTCTGTCGCATGGCGACAACATCGCGCTTTGGGGCGCCGTAAGCTATTGTGCGGGGGTCGTGTGAGATGCGCGTTTCGTTGGCGGCGCTAAGCGAATGCTTAGAAGCGATCCACAGCTCCTGCATCCCTCAGACAAAGTGAGCAGGTCTGGGAGGACGACCGCTGGCTGAGGCAGAGGCGACAGATGGTGATTTTGCACCGATCGAGGAGCCTCCTCGCCCAAGCTCAAGGAGGATTCCATAGGCTCGTTCAGGAGCCTTGCGGATCTTCCGGCGTCAGCTTGAGCGTGTCCGCCATTCGGCTCAGCTCGGGAAGCGAACGGGCCTTCATCTTTCGCATCAAGTTGGTGCGATGCACCTTCACCGTGGACTCGGCGATGCCGATATCGTGGGCAATCTGTTTGTTCAGGCGACCGCGCGTGACCTGGATCATGATCTCGCGCTCGCGGGAGCTGAGCGTGTCGAAACGCTCCCTGAGGGCGCGCAAGGCCCTGTCACTCTCCCGGCGGGCGCGATCACGAGCAATGCCGGTCTCGACGGCGTCGATGAGGTCCTGATCACGGAAAGGTTTCGTGAGGAACTCCATGGCGCCGCCCTTCATCGCTTGCACGGTCATCGGAATGTCGCCGTGCGCTGTGATGAAGATGATCGGCAGTTGCCTGTTCGCCGCGGCAAGATCGCGCTGAAGCTCGAGACCGCTTCGCCCCGGCATTCTGACGTCGAGCACCAGGCAAGTCGGGCCGTCCGACGGCTCGGCTTTGAGAAAATCGGAAACAGACGAAAATTGCTGGGTATGAAGGCCGACCGACCGCAACAGCCGCCCAACCGAATCACGAAACTCAGGATCATCATCGACGATCAAGACGCTGGGGTTGGCGTCAGGCATCCCCCGAATCCTGCATTAAAGGAAGCGCCCTTCTTCCCGCTAGAATAGCCTTCAGTCTACTCCCAATCGGTCGACAGGAACAGCCCCTTTTCCCTAAGCCGATCTCTGGGAGCGTAAGCCATCGCTTAGCGGGCGTGGCATTGCTTTGTTGCATGCCTTCACTGATATAGGAGCAGCAGGCAGGGCGAGGCGATTGGCGCCCCATTGGGTGGGCAGGGGAAGCTGCCAGGAAGCCGTGATGCCGAAACGCACGTTGATATCGATCGTCGAGGACGATCAACCCTTCCGCGAATCCATGAGAAAGCTCATGATGTCGCTGGGCTACACTGTCGAAGCGTTTCCGTCGGCAGCCGAATTCCTCGCATCGCCTCTCCTCACTTCAACCGCGTGCCTGGTCTCCGACGTTCAGATGCCTGGGATGACCGGAGTTGAACTCCACCGACATCTCATCGATGCGGGCCACGCGATTCCGACGATCCTCGTCACCGCATACCCGGATGAGGTCGTCCGGAGGCGCGCCCTGAAGGATGGGGTCGTGTGTTATCTCCGCAAACCGGTGGATGACGACCATCTCGAACGCTGCCTTCGTTCCGCCCTCGAATCCGAATGAAGACAACTCATGCATCTTCCTGGCCTGCCGGCAGTGTGAATTGAAATATAGCGCCCCGAGGTCGAATGACCTCCGCCCATAGCCGACCGCCATGGGCCGCGATGATCGACCGGCAGATCGAGAGCCCCATTCCGAGTCCACTGGCCTTTGTGGTGTAGAAGGCCCCGAAAACCCGCTCGAGATTCGCCGGATCAATTCCGGGCCCGGAATCTTGCACTGCGACCAGGATATCACTCGTCTCGCCTTGCGTGGTGCTAATCGATAACTCTCGCGCGCCCTCCTCAGCCGAGCTCATTGCTTCCACGGAGTTCAGGATCAAATTCAGGACGACCTGTTGCAGTTGAACACGGTCGCCCCGAACGGAAATCATCCCCTGCATGAGGCGGGTGCTGACCGAGATTCTGTTTCTATCGATCGTATCCCGCACCATTACGATCACCTCATCAATCGCCTCGTTGAGGTCGAAAAGCTCCTTTCGTGGAGGCGCTTTCTTGATATGATCACGGACGCGGTCGACGATATCCTTGCTGCGGTCGGCATCCCTGACAATTGAACCGAGCGCTTCCCTGACTTCGGCCATATTTGGGGGACTCATGTCCAAAAAGCGCGCGGCGGCACGAGCGTGATTGCGCACGGTGGCGATCGGATGAAGAATTTCGTGAGTGAGGGAAGCGGTCAACTCTCCCATTATACTCAGGCGATTCACACGCGCGAGTTCTGATTCTAGCTCGCGCAGTCTCTCATGCTCCCTTTGCGCGCGCTTGCGCTCCGTCACGTCGATATGGGTAGCGACCATCTCAAGTTCGCCAGCCGCGGAGAGCAAAGGATGGCCGATGGATTTAAGATGTTTGACTGTCCCGTCAGGAAGGACGATTCTGAGCTCGATCTCGTACTCTCTCCTTTGATTCAGCGCCTCAAAAGCCTCTTTGCTCACCGTGTTGCGATCGTCTGGATGGATCCGTTGCAGCACGGTGTCGAGGTCGGGGAGACCCTGCTGGGGATCAAGACCCCAAATTCGGTAACTTTCCTCAGACCAGTAGACGGGCCCTGTCGCGCTAAAGACAATGGTGCCGGTGTGGCTCAGCCTCTGTGCTTCGGCCAGATAGGATTTGCTGCGCCGGAGCGCCTCATCGGCGCGCTTGCGTTCCGTGATGTCGCGCACCAGCGACAGGCGGAACCGATGTGCTCCCTGCTGGAACTGGCGAGCCCGAACCTCGACCGGAAACACGCTTCCATCCTTGCGGCGATGGAGAGTCTCGAAGGTTACCGTTTCTCCGCTTCCTACTCGCGCTCCGATCGTAGCGATCGATGCCGCGTCCAGGCCGCCATCGAAGTCTCGCGGATGCATTCCGATCATCTCCTGCCGGCTGTAGCCCAAGCCCTCGCAAGCCTGCCGATTGACGTCGAGAATGGCCTGGCGCTCGTCGAACAGAAAGAAGCCATCTGTCGCGTGGTCGACGAAGGTGCGGAATCGCGCCTCGCTCGCGCGCAACGCTTCCTCCGCCTGCTTGCGCTGCGTGATGTCTCGAAGGTTCACGACGAACGCGCGCACGCTCGGCTCGCCGAGCAGATTGGTCACGGTGTTCTCAGTCCAGAGCCACTTGCCTAGTTTATGACGAATGAGCCGCTCGGCCCTGAAGACGCTGCCCGGGTGACCGCTAGCTGCAGCAAATTGCTCAATCGCGTCTCGATGCTGGTCGGGATGGATAAGGTCGAAGCCGTCGCGGCCGACCAAATCTCTGGGCGAGTAACCCAAAATACGCTCGGTCGAAGGGCTGGCGTAAAGGAGGCCGTTATTGCCGTCCAACAGCAACACCGCATCGTAGGCGTGCTCGATCAGGGCCCGAAAGCGCCTCGCGCTCTCCCGAACCGATTCTTCCGCGCGCCTGCGCTCGGTGATGTCCTCGCCGACAATCAGCACGACGACGCCGCCCTTCGCTCGCTCGATTGCCGTCGCGGTTTCTCGCACCCACAGCGTCTCGCCATCCTTGCGGACCTTTTGGACCTCCCATGTGTTGGACTCGCCGAGGCTTTCCAGGCACAGGTCCAAGTTTGCTCGAACGCGCTCTCGGTCCGCGTCAAGGTAGACCTGGAACACCGACTGCCCAATGAGCTCGTCGGCGCGGTAGCCGAGCTGGGCCGAGCCGAAAGCGTTCACCGACCGGACCGCTCCTGAGGCGTCGGTCATGAAATACATGACCGAGTTGTGCTCAAAGATCTCCCGCCATTCCGCTTCGCTGCGGCGCGTCGCCTCTTCGGCTGACAGAGCCTTGACCACAAGAAATGTCCCTAGCCCGATTGCGATGATCCTGATGGCCGCGTTGATCGGATCTTCCGGGCCCAAATAGCAGGCCAGCAGCGTCAGGCAGGCGCACCAGAGGGCGGTGAGCACAACGCCTTGCATCCGGCAGAAGCGGCCGGCGACCAGGACGGCCGCCAGATACAAGGCCCCCGCTGCGATCTTCGGCGAACTCATCATGTCGAGAGCGAAGATGAGGACGGCAATCGCTGCGCCCGCCCAGGGAAGCAAGCGCGAGAGAGCCGCGGTCACTCGCGAGAATGTCAGCTTCCACATGCTGCGCCAAAAAGCTCGTCTGGTGCGCCGTCCTCGCTGCTGCGGATGTTCATTCGCCGACCGTATACAGCAATTTAGCAATCATGGGGCGAGCTGTCGCCATCATCAGACCGGCGTCCATCCCGCGAGTTCGAAACTCAGCGCGAGCCGGCGCGTGAAATTCGGATTACGGCCGTCCGATCGCCCATTGCAAGCGATGGCGCCGCGTTGCATTCTTCCTTTTATAGAATGGGGACTGCCCGATGCGGCAAGCTAAAGTCCTACTCGACCGAAACTTCACCATCGGCCGCATCGATCGGCGCCTGTTTGGCGCCTTCATTGAGCATCTCGGGCGCGGGGTCTACGGCGGCATCTACGAGCCCGGCCATCCCACCGCCGACGAACGGGGGTTTCGCCGCGACGTGCTCGACCTCGTCAAGGAGCTTGGTCCCACGGTCATCAAGTATCCCGGCGGCAACTTCGTCTCCACCTATAGATGGGAAGACGGTGTCGGTCCTGTCGGGGAGCGGCCGAGGCGCCTCAACTACGCTTGGCAATCCACCGAATCCAACAGGTTCGGCACGAATGAGTTCATCGACTGGTGCAACGCCGCCGGCGTCGAGCCTATGCTCGTCGTCAACCTCGGCACGCGGGGGCCGCAGGACGCCGCCAATCTCGTCGAGTACTGCAACCATCCGGGCGGGACCATGCTGTCGGAGCTCCGCAAGGCGCATGGCTGGGACAAGCCGCACGGTGTCAAGTTCTGGTGCCTCGGCAATGAGATGGATGGCGACTGGCAGACGGCCGTCAACAGCGCCGAGGAATATGGCGGGCTCGCGCTACGAGCCGCCAAGATGATGCGCTGGGCAGACGAGTTCGATCCAACTGGGCGCGTCCGGGTCCTCGGGGCTCAACAGGGCGACCTACGGCTACTGGGACGCGACGGTGCTGGAGCACGCGTTTGACCAGGTCGACTGGATCTCGTTGCACACCTATGTGAATAACTGGAAGGACGACACGCCGGCCTTGCTCGCCAGCGCCGACCTGATCGACGCCTTCATCGAAGGGGTGATCGCCGTCGCCGACGCCGCCGCCGCCAAGCGCCGTTCGTCGAAGCGGATCATGGTGAGCCTCGACGAATGGAACGTCTGGTATCGCACGCGGCGGCCCTTCGAGTACCGAGTGCGCCGCGGATGGCCGATCGCGCCGCCGATTTTGGAGGAAGTCTACTCGGTCGAGGATGCGCTGGCGGTTGGCGGCGTTCTCATCTCGCTCGTCAATCACGCCGACCGCGTACGCAGCGCCTGCATCGCCCAGCTCGCCAACGTGATCGCACCGATCACGACCGAGACCGGCGGCCCGGCCTGGCGGCAGACGATCTTCTATCCCTTCGCCCAGACGAGCCGATTGGCGCGCGGCGACGTGTTGCGCGCCAGGGTCGAGTGCGAGACCTACGCAGCGGCCTATTACGATCCGTACTCGGTCGAGGACGCCCTGTTTCCGGTCCCGCAGGCGACCTATCTCAAGCTCGCGGCGGTCGTGCAAGACGACGGCAGCCTCGCGCTGTTCGCGCTCAATCGCGACGTGGATCAAGAGATGACCGTCCTGGTCGAACT
Organism: uncultured Alphaproteobacteria bacterium; assembly: GCA_963835885.1. Taxonomy (GTDB): domain Bacteria; phylum Pseudomonadota; class Alphaproteobacteria; order Rhizobiales; family Beijerinckiaceae; genus Roseiarcus. Next base: position 131,657 of record CAWIHF010000006.1, on the reverse strand, counting down.
GCAAGGCCTCGGCAGGCTCACTTTGGCCGAGGCGGCAGTGCTGACGGACAGCGATCTCGAAGCCGCCAATACGAAAGCGGCGCCAATGCGGGTGAAGCCTGGAAGGCTCGGCGGCGTCGTCGTCGGCAGCAAGACGGTCAGAATGGAGCTGCCGCCGGCGTCCTGGAACGTCGTAAACCTGAAGGCCAGCCCTTGAAAAGCGATGCGGCTTTTTTGCAGCGACACGACAGTTGGCAGGCGGAGCGCAACCGAATGCGTCCCGGCCGAGAACTCCGAAGCGCCGAAGGCGCGTAAGGAGGGGCGGACGTCGCTGCTCATGAGTTGAGTTGCGCCGCGGGCAGCGTAAACTGAAATACGGCGCCCCGGGGTTTATTGCCCTCCACCCACAACCGACCCCCATGCGCGAGGATGATGGACCGGCAGATCGATAGGCCCATCCCGACTCCGCTGGTCTTTGTCGTGTAGAAGGGCTCGAAAACCCGGTCGAGATGGTCCCGATCGATGCCCGGCCCTGAATCGCGCACTTGCACAAGAACGCCACCGGTCTGGCTATGCTCGGTCCTGATCGACAGCTCTCGCGCTCCCTCCTCCACCGAGCTCATTGCCTCGACTGCGTTCAGCACAAGGTTCAGGACGACCTGCTGCAGTTGAACACGATCGCCCTCGACGGGAGTCGGATTGGCCATGAAATCGGTGCGGATCGAGACTTTGTTCTTGTCAATCGCACTTCGCACCATGACGATCACCTCCTCGATCGCCTCATTGACTTCAAAGCGATCCTTTCGCGGAGGGGCCTTCTTGACGTGGTCACGCACGCGGTCGACGATGTCTTTTGCCCGATCGGCATCCCTTACGATGCAGTCCAGCGCTTCCCTGACCTCGCCGAGATTAGGCGGTTGCATCTCCAAGAATCGCGCGGCTGCACGGGCATTGTTGCGCCCGGTGGCGATCGGATGAAGAATTTCGTGCGCCAGCGAGGCCGTCAGCTCGCCCATTATGCTCAGGCGATTTAAATGCGCCAGATCCGCCTCCAACTCGCGCAGTTTCTCGGATTGGTCTTGCGCGCGTACGCGTTCCGTCACATCGACATGCGTAGCGACAATCTCAACACGCTCTCCATCCGCACCAAGCAAAGGATGACCGGTGGATGCAAGATGTTTGACTGTCCCATCAGGAAGGACGATTCTGGACTCGACCACGTAGTCTCTTTTTTCGCGCAACGCCTCCAGGATCAATGCGCGCACCCGGTCGCGATCGTCTGGATGGATCCGTTGCCACACAGTTTCACGGTCGGGGAGACCCTGCAGCGGATCAAGCCCCCAGATCCGGTAGCATTCCTCTGACCAGTAGAAAGTCGCGGTCGCGTTGAACACCGAGGTGCCCGTCTGGCTGAGCCTCTGGGATTCGGCCAGGTAAGCTTCGCTGCGTCGCAGCGCTTCCTCCGCGCTCTTGCGTTCGGTGATGTCGCGCACCAGGCACAAAAACCGGCGCCCGCCCTGCTCAAACTGGCCGACGCGAACCTCCACCGGGAAGGAGGCCCCGTCCTTGCGCCGATGGCGAGTCTCGAAAATGACCGATTCCCCGGCGGCGATGCGCTGCCTCAGACTCTTGGCGGATGCTTCGTCGAAACCAGCGTCAAAATCCCGTCGATGTCTGCCGATCAGTTCTTCCCGGCTGTAGCCTAGACTATCGCAGGCTTGGAGATTTACGTCGACGACCGTCGAACGGTCGTCGAGCACGAAGAAAGCATCCGTCGCGTAGTCCACGAAAGTGCGGAAGCGCGCCTCGCTCGCGCGCAGCCCTTGCTCCGCCTGCCTCAACTCCGTGATGTCTTGCATGACGCCAAACTGGCGCAGAGGCCGTCCCGAGTTGTCCCAGGTTACGTCGCCCTGGCTGTGAACGGTTCGCAAGGCGCCGTCAGGCCTCACCACCCGATATTCGATATCGTAGCGCGGACCGCCGCGCAGCGCGGCTGCGGCGGCCTCGGCTGCTCGATGTCGATCTTCCGGATGAATCAGATTGAGCCAGCGGTCATGCCAGTCGGGCAAGTCGACTGGCTGGATGCCGAAAATTCGACAAGCCTCGGCTGACAGAGATACGCGACTGGTGGCAAAGTCCCGCTCCCACCAGCCAACGTGCGCGACCCGTTGCGCATCCTCCAACCTGGTTTCATTCCGGCGGAGATCATTCTCCGCCCGCTTGCGCTCGGTCAGATCGAGTACAAAAGCCACGCCGTGCGTTCGGGTTTCATCGAAACAGGCGGCGCCCACCAACACCGGGACACGGCTGCCATCCTTGCGGAGGTACTCCTTCTCGAGCGGCTGCGACACCCCATACTCTCGCAACTCGGCGACGGTTCTTATGTCTCGCTCCCGCCAGTCCGGCGGGGTCAGGTCGGATCGTCGCAGACGACCCGAGACGAAATCCTCCCGTTCATATCCGAGCATGCGAAGAAACGCGTCATTGACCTCGAGAAAGAACCCTTCATCCCTCTCTGGGCCATCGCGTGGAATATGCCAGGTGAAGATCCCGATGACGTTGGCGTCGACCAGCCGCCGTATCTTCGCCTCGCGCTCCGCGAGATCGCCGTACAGGCGGGTGTTCTCCAGCGCGGTTGAGGCTTGCGAGGCGAGCAGCTTCAGCACGGCGACCCGGCCGGGCGCGAAAACATGAGGGGCGAGGTTGTTCTCGAGGTAGAGCGCTCCGACAAGTCTGGACTGATTGAGCAATGGCAGGCAAAGCACGGAACGGGCCTGGCTCCGACTGATGTACGGATCGGAGGCAAACGGGGATCCGGCGGCAGCATCTTCGAGAATGACGCTCTCGCGCGTGCGCAGCACATACTGAAGCACCGACCCCGGAAGAACAGTTTCGGATACGTCCTCATCACGCAGATGGACGAGCACTGCGTCGCCGCTGGTCATGGCTTCCGCGGCGATTTTCTGTCCGGCCCCGCGCGCGAGTATCAGCAGAGCTCGCTCGGCGCCCGCCTGCGCCAGCGCAGTCCGCATCAGCGTATCGATCAGTTTTTCAAGGACGAACTCGCCAGAGACGGCCTGCGACACCTTGATCACGGTCGCGAGGTCAAGGTGTTCGAGCCGCGCCCCGATCGTGCTGGTCGGGCCAGGCGCCCTCTCTTCCTCCCGGAGCTGCGGATACATGTCCTCGAGCTTCCGCACCTTGCCGTCAGCTCCCCAACGCAGGTAGCCGTGACGGGCATTCCGAAGATAGAGCGCGGCAATCTCATCGAACCCGCGCGCCAGGTAGAACGTGGCGGCGCGCTCATAGGCTATCGCCTCGTCATGGAGGAGCGCGTTGGCCCGGGCCGAGCGGATGGCCTGCTCATAGAGACGCCCGGCATCGAGTTCACGGCCCTCCAGGCGCGCGATCTCCGCGCCGATCAGAGCGCCGCGGCTTGCAAAGTTTTCCGGGCAGTGTTCGGCCCACGCCTGGAGCTGACGGTAGTGGACGGCCAGGCCCTCTTGATATTGGGCTTGTTCGGCGTCCGACGCCGCCTCGCAGAGCCGGATCAGCGCCAGCGCGGCGTAAAAGTGGTAGTCGGCCCGCTCGAAGATGGCCGGCGACATCCAGAGGAGGCGTTCTGCCTTTGCAGCCGCCGCGGCCGCGGCCGCGGCGTCGTCGGCGAGGAGGCGCGCCTGCAGCTTGCGCATCCAGTACATCCAGGCGGCGATCCCAAGACTCGGCTCGCCCTCAAGCCGCCGTTCGAACTGCTGCTCGTCGAATCCGTCGTCGTTGAGGCGCCCGAACACCGGCGTCAGCCCGCGGAGAGTGCGGATCAACTGGAGCTGTGCGGTGATGAGGCCGCCGACCAGAGCGAAACGGGCGCGGCGCGCGAAGTCGAGTCCGGCCTCGGCCTCGTGCTGCGCCTCGGCGAGCGGAGCGCCGCTCGCGAGAAGCTGCGTCAGGAGGTTGTTGCGGCTAATCGCCGCGTAGGTGAGGTCGCCGGCCCGCTGGGCGATTTCAAAGGCGTGCGAGGCGAGCGGGCGTCCCGTCCGAGCATGCCGCGCCGATGGTTTGGCGAGATTCCCGAAGGCCAGGTAGACACGGGCTCTCAACCGCTCCATTCCCGGTTGGTCCGACAGGTCAAGCCCAAGCTGGCTGAAGCGGAACCCGGCCTGGTAGTCGCCGAAGGTGAGGCCCAGCACGTTGCCCACCGCGGTATAGGCGTAGCACGACGCGTCGCTATTGCCGTGCTCCAGGCTGAGGTTCCCCATTCGGCCTATGACGAGGCAACGTAAGTTCTCGTCGGTGAACAAGGCCGGAGTCACGAGAGAGGTGAGAACATCAATCGCTGAGCGCGCGACCGGATCCGCCATCGGGGGCAGCTCGATCAGCGCTTCGATCGAGCGATCGCCGAGCCGCCGCCAAAGGCCGGCGTATTCGTCCCTCACCTCGTCCTTCGTCGGATGCGCCGACCAGGCGATGCCGAAGCGGCGCAGACACGCGAGGCCGACCGCCACGGCGCGATCGCTTCGGCCGAGTGTCATGAACAGGTCGACCTGCAGCCGGGTGAGGCTTGCCAACTCGGGGTGGCCGGCGGCGTGGTCCGCCAGTTCGGCGAGGCGCGCTTCCGCTTCCGCCAGCGCTCCGGTGAGGAACTCGCATTCGGCCCGATTGAGCTCGAGCGCGAAAGCGAGATCGTGGCGCCGGTTCCACGCGTCCGCCGGCAATAGGGAGGCCCCGGCGGTGAGGTAGGTCAGCGCCGAGGCGTAGGCGGTCGAGGACTTGGCGCGCCGGCCGGCAATGAGGTTCAGCTCGGCGAGCCGCTCGCGCTCCTTGCCCGAGTTGATGAGCGCGGCCCCGCGGTTGAGTTGGCCGACGATCTCGAAGACGCTCTCCTCGACCGTCCGCGGCGGGGCGAGCGCGGCGAGCCGTCGGCCGATGGCGAGGTGCGCCGCCGCCCGCCCGGCGTCTGGGATCAACGCATAGGCGGCCTCCCGCACGCGGTCATGCAGAAACTGATAGGCCCCCGCATGCCGCAACAGAAGCCTGGCCCGAACCGCCGGCCAAAGGGCCGTGTGCAAGGCATCCTCGGTCCCGCCTTGGACAAGGGCCAGGGTGGCGATGGGCGCACTGTCGCCGAGACAGGCCAGCCGCTTCAGGACGGCCCGGGTCGCAGCGGGCAAGCCCCGCAGCTTGCCCGACATGAGATCCGCGACATTGTCGGTGTAGCCTTTGGCGCGTATCCGCCCGAGGTCCCAAGTCCAGCGAGCCGCATCCCGATCGAAAACGAGCAGTCCTTCCTCGGCTAGGGCAGTCAGAAACTGGATGGCGAAAAACGGATTCCCGGCGGTTTTCTCATGCACAAGCCGGGCCAGCGGCCGGGCGCTGCCGGAGTGCAGGGCGTCAGCAACGATCCGGTTCACATCCCCAAGCCGGAGCGGCTTCAAGACGATCTCCTGCACCCAGCCGCCCGCCTGGCGGATCGCCGCCAGCCGCCGCATCAGGGGATGCGCGGGCATGACCTCGTCATCCCGATAGGCGCCGATCAGAAGCAGGTCATGCAGATCCCGTTGTGTCAGCAGGTCCTCGAGGAGATCGAGCGTGGCTGCATCGAGCCATTGCAGGTCGTCGAGGAACAACACCAGCGGATGCTCCGGCCGGGCGAAGACCCCGATGAGACGCCGCAACACCAGCTGGAATCGGCGCTGCGCGTCTCGCGGCGGCAGCTCCGGCGCCGGCGGCTGAGGGCCGATGAGGAGTTCGAGGTCGGGGAGCAGCGTCGCCATGAGCGCGCCATTCGCGCCAAGCGCTGTGGTGAGCGCGTCGCGCCAGGGAGCCAGTTCGGCCTCGTTCTTACCCAAAAGCGGCCGGATCAGGTCCTTTAGGGCTTGCGTCAGGCTGGCGTAGGGAATGTCGCGCTTGTATTCGTCGAACTTGCCGGACGCGAACAGGCCGCGTGGCGGCGCCAGCGCGCGGTGCAGCTCATGCACCAGCGCGGACTTGCCGACTCCGGCCTGGCCCGCGACCAAGACCAGCTCCGGCGCCCCACCTGCGACAATGCGAGCGAAAGCGGCGAGCAAGGCGTCGACCTCGTGCTCTCGCCCGTAGAGCTTCTCGGGGATCATCAGGCGATCGGGCAGGTCCCGCTCGCCCAACGGAAACGGGTCGATGCGCCGCTCTGCTTCCCACTGGGCGCGGCAGCGCCGCAGATCGTGCTCGACGCCGGCGGCTGTCTGGTAGCGCGCCTCCGCGGTCTTGGCCATGAGCTTCATAACGATATCGGAGAGAACTGCTGGGACAGTTTTCACCCTCTCCGCAGCCGGCGCCGGGGTCTTCGCGATGTGGCAGTGCACCCATTCCAACGGCTCGGCGGCGGTGAACGGCAGAATCCCGGTGAGCATCCGATAAAATGTGACGCCGAGCGCGTAGAGGTCGCTGCGGGAATCAATCGACCGATTCATCCGCCCGGTCTGCTCGGGGGCCATGTAGGCCAGCGTGCCGGCGATAAATTCGGGTGGCTCGGGCGACTGCCGCTCGCGGGTCAGGCGCGTCGCGACGCCGAATCCGGTGAGCCGAGCCTCCCCGTCGGCGCAGTTCACCAGGATGTTGGCCGGCTTGATGTCCTTATGGACAAGACCGCGCTGGTGCAGCCTGCCCACGGCCACGGCGATGCCGATGGCGAGGCGCAAGAAGCTCCCGACCTCCAGGGGGGAGTCGAGCAGCCGCTCGAGCGGCTCGAAACCGCCGATGTCCTCGAGCACGAGCAGGGTGCGACCACCGTCACGCACGATCTCCAGCGGCCGCACCGCCCACGTGCTGTCCAACTCTTCCTTCAGTCCGTGTTCGTGGGCGAGGCGATCGAGGCTCGAGCGCGACGGGTGTGCAGCGACGGGCGAAACGATCAGGACAGCGCTCCGGCTGCCGTCCTCACCCAGACGCCACCCTCGGCAAAAGACGCGCTCGCCGTCCTCCCATAGAACCTGGCAGCGGCTACCCTGATCGCCTTCGCCGGCAAACGGAGACAGAGCAATGTGGCTGACCGCGAGAGAACAGCCATTGGGCACTCTTGGGAACAAGCGGACTGTTTTGGGCGGAACCGACATTTCACTGATGGTGTGGCGCAGTTTTAGCGGTACAGAGGTTCTGCACTAAAGTCCATTGCCGGTCTTGTTCGCACCGTCGCCCGCAACTCCCGACGCGTTCTGGGCGCTTGCCGTCTATCTTCGTTCATGAACATGCAGTGGGCTTAGCCGCCTTGCTTGCCACGGAAGCGCACGAGGCAATGGGCGACGTCGTTTACACGCCCGTCTGACGCAAGCGATCCAATTCCGCCCGGCAAATCGAGCTGAACGCGAGAAGCGGATCGGGTTCGAGGCTCTTGGACAACGCCTCTTTCGCGAGTTGCCGGAGTTCGATACTCGGCTTCAGCGCGATCTCCAAAATGGCTTTGAGCACCGCCTCCGCTCCAGTCACAATATTGTTCGGCGCGAACAGCCTCATTCGGTTAATAAGCCCGATCATGCGTTGCTCATCGCCGGTGGGCGAGATGTCGTCGTGTACGAAGGCTAGCAGCAGCAAATTCGCAGCAATCATTACGAAATCGGCGTAAACGGCTTCCCTCTTCGCGACCTCACCTGCGATGCGTTGAAGGCGATCTTGGCAGCGCTGCGTGTAAATGGCGGCGCCTAGCCCGCATTATGCGTCGCGGGTCGGCGGGAGTAGCCTAAGCGACTGATTTTGCGTAGAATCCGGTTGTCGACGCCGATTCGCGCGATTTCAGGTGAGCCACACCCGCCATGAACAATTCTATGCTGCCGCTGCCTGGTCTGTCATCGGTTTCGGGCAAAGCCGTTGTGGCCAAATTCGATGGAGGGTTGCTTTCGTCGGACGGCGGCATTTTGGCGTTGCGCGAAGTCGAACAGCGGCTTCGGGTCGCGGATCGGCTGGCCGCGTGTGTGGTCGATCCTCGGGCGCCCGATCAGATCACCCACAGCTTGGCGGACATCATCCGGTTTCGGCTGTTGATGATCGGCGCCGGCTACGAGGACGGGATCGACGCCAATTCCCTGCGCAGCGACCCGATATTCAAGATGGCGCTCGATCTGACGCCGTCGGATCGGGAGTTGTGCTCGCAATCGACGATCTCGCGATTGGAGAACCTGCCGGACGCTCGCGCGCTGTTGCGAATGGGCCGTGCGATGGTCGACCTCTATTGCAAGTCGTTTGCCAAGGTTCCCAAACGGATCACGCTCGATATCGACGACACGTTCGACGCGGTGCACGGCGGCCAGCAATTGCGGCTGTTCAACGCGCATTACGACGAATACGGCTTTCAGCCGATTGTCGTGTTCGACGGCGAGGGCCGCTTCGTCACGGCCGTGCTTCGTCCCGCCAAACGGCCGAGCGGCGCCGAGATCAAGCCCTTCTTGCGCCGGCTGCTGCGCGCGATCCGCGCTCACTGGCCCCACACCGAGATTCTCCTGCGCGCCGACAGCCATTATTGCGGCCCCGAGGTTCTCGATTGGTGTCGCGCCAACGGCATCGACTACATCCTCGGCGTCGCGCCGACCACGACGTTGCGTCGTCATGTCGAGGCTCTCGAAGCCAGCACGAAGGCGCGGTTCGAGGAGGACGGCAAGCTCCGCCGCTTCAAGGAGTTCTACGATGGCGCACAGAGCTGGAGCCGCGTCGAGCGGATCATCGCGCGCGTCGAAGTCGGCGAGGACGGACCCGACACGCGCTTCGTCGTGACCAATCTGCAAAAGCGCAACGCCCGCGCGCTGTACGAAGACCTCTACTGCCGACGCGGCCAAGCCGAAAACCACATCAAATCCTGGAAGACGCATCTGGCGGCGGACCGCACGTCCTGCACGAAGGCGACGGCCAATCAGTTCCGTCTCTTCCTCCACGCCGGCGCTTATTGGCTGATGTGGGGGCTTCGCGTCTCGATGCCGAAGCGCTCGATGTGGCGCGTCGCCCAGTTCGACACCTTGCGCCTGCGCCTCATCAAGATCGCCGCCCGCGTCGTCGAAATGAAAACGATGATCCGCGTGCACTTGCCGACCTCGTGCCCGGCGCAGGATATTCTGCGCCTCGCTTTGGAACGCATACCGCGTCTCGTCACCTGAGCGACGGGGCGCGAGGCCCCAAAACGCAAACCCATCCCACCAACCTGCAAACCCCCCTCCAACCAAAACTCAGGCTCAAAGCCCGAGCCGAACCAACACGTCCAAACTCGACCAAAATCAACCAAATGCCACGAAAGACCCGGAAGAACGGTCAGCGCGGTGCATAATGCGGGCTAGCGAGGCGCAGCCTCCTGTGAGGCACCCCAAGAACATCGAAACGGGGCTCAAGATGGCCGGATCGATGTGCACGCATCCTCCAGAAGGCCTTCATGTCGCGTTAAGCCCCCCGGCCTGCATACCGGGGTGCAGTCACGTAGCCGCCAATCTCACTGTTCGGAGCAAGTCCAAACGCGCCTGTATGCGCGCAGGCGGGAGCTGTACTCGTAGGTGTAATAGCAGCCGCTCGAGTCAGAACTGTTGTTGTAGACATAGACGCCATAAGGCCAGTAGCGGTGTCGCCACGACCCATAGCCGTAGCCATAGCCCGAGCGGCCGTAGTCATAGGCGCCGGAGCGGCCGTAGGCATAGGTTCCGGAGCGGCCGTAAGCGTTACCGTGACTGTCCGAGACGCCGGGACGACCGCCTCCGGCGGCGGAAGGACGAGGAAGACCAGCGGCCCGGGGACCAGCAGGTCCGCCGGGACGAGCGAGACCCGCGGGCCCGCCGAAGCCGGGAGGTCGATGAAGGCCAGCGCCCGGAGGACCGCCCGGACCAGCGAGACCAGCAAGACCGCCGCCGGCCATACCGGGAGGAGGGCCGCCGGGAGGAGGGCCAGGAAACGGCTGCGCCGGCGCGACGTCCGGCGCGATGACTGCGGCGCTGAGCATCGCGCTCGCGGACAGGATCAACATGGTGTTCAACTTCATCTTGGTCTCCTTAAAGATGCGCCGTTGTTTCCAATTCAGGCGCGGCGTTTGCGACGCCGTCCTTGCGGTCCCCGAGGCGGATTTCGGGAAGCGACTCGTGATTCATGTTTTGGCTATCCTCGGGTTCCGGTCTCTTGATCCGGAACCACGCCACATAAAGCGCCGGCAGGAAGACGAGGGTCAGGACCGTCGCGACCGCCAGGCCGCCCATGATCGCGTAAGCCATCGGACCCCAGAAAACGGTCGGCGCGATGGGAACCATCCCGAGGGTTGCGGCCGAAGCGGTCAGCAAGATCGGGCGCAATCGGTGACAGGTGGCCGCCACGACCGCATCCCAGGGGTGAAGCCCATGCGCCTCCTCCTGCTGGATCTGATCCATGAGGATCACCGAGTTGCGGGCGATCATGCCGGTGAGCGCGAGCACGCCGAGGATCGCCACGAACCCGAGGGGCTTGTCGGCGAGGAGCAGCGCCCCGACGACGCCGATAAGTCCCATGGGAGCGACGCTCAGCACCAGGAACAAGCGGCTGAAGCTCTGGAGCTGGATCATCAGCACTGTGAGCGTGATGACGAACATCAACGGCAGGGCGGCAACGACCGAGGTCTGCGCCTTGTCGCTCTCCTCTACGCTTCCGCCAACGGCGATGTGATATCCGCTCGGCAGGCTGGCGTTCAGCCCCGCGATGTTCGGCGCCAGCTCCTGTACGACTGTGGCGGCCTGCGTGCCGGGCGCGAGGTCGGCCTGCACCGTGACGGTCGGCAGGCGGTCCCTGCGCCAGACGATGGGATATTCCTGGCCGTACTCGACCGAGGCGATCTGGCTCAGCGGCACAGTCCGCCCGTCCGGCAACGGAACCTGAAGCGTCCGGATCGTCGACAGCGACATGCGCTGCTCGGCGGACGCCCGGACCACGACGTCGACGAGCCAGATCCCACTGCGCACTTGCGTGGCCGTAACGCCGGACATGGCCGTATTGATCGCCTGGGCCAGTTGCTGCGAACTGAGGCCCAGGAGGCGGGCGCGATTCTGGTCGACCTGAATTCTGATCGTGCGCCCAGGCGTCATCCAATTGTAGTTGACGTTCGCGGCGCCGGGCGCGGACCCGACCGCCTGGGCGACCTTGAACGCGATTGTGCGCACCTGCTCGGTTTCCGGTCCGCTCACTCGGTACTGGAGCGGCCATCCAACGGGCGGGCCGAGCTCGAGCGGGTAGACCCGCGAGACGACGCTCGGGAACTCGGTCGCGAGCGCCTTTTCGAGCTTCGCCTTCACCCGCTCGCGCTCCGCCAGTCCCTTAGTGACGACCACGGCCTGCGCGAAAAAATCGTTCGGGAGCTGGACGTTGAGCGGCAGATAGAACCGCACGGCGCCCTGCCCGACATAGGTGCTCCAATGGTCGACGTCCTTGTCGCCCTTGAGCAGCTTGTCAAATCGTTTCGAGACGTCCTCCGTTGCATAGATGGACGCGTTTTCGGGCAGCTGCAGGTCGACCAGCAGCTCGGGGCGGTCAGACGACGGGAAGAACTGCTGCGGAACGAAGCGCATTCCGTAGAGGGCCACGCCAAACAGGGCGAGCGTAGCGACGATCGTGACCCAGCGCGCCCGCATCGCCAGCCCGAGGAAGCCGCGGAAGCCGCGCATGATCGGGCCGGGCTCCTCGGCATGCGCCGTTTTGGGCTTCTTGAGAATCCAGACCCCGAGCATGGGCGTAAAGAGGGCCGCAACGCACCACGACGCGATCAGCGCGATCCCGACGACGGCGAAGATCGAGAAGGTGTACTCGCCCGCGGCGCTGCGCGCGAAGCCGATGGGGACGAAGCCCGCGATGGTGACCAGCGTGCCGGCGAGCCTCGGAAAGGCTGTCGAACTGTAGGCGAAGGCGGCCGCCTGCTCCTTCTCGTCGCCTCGTTCCAGCCGCGTGACCATCGATTCGATGGTGATCATGGCGTCGTCGACCAAGAGACCCAGCGCGATGATCAGAGCGCCGAGAGAGATTCGCTGCAGGTCAATTCCTACCCCCATCATGGTCATGAAAACCGCGGCGAGAACGAGCGGGATCGAGAGGGCCACGATGGCGCCCGCACGCAGGCCGAGGGCGACCAGACTGACCCCGAGGACAATGGCGATGGCCTCCCACAGCGCCTCCATGAAGTCGTCCACCGCGTGCGCGACCGTGACGGGCTGATCGGCCATGAGCGTCGGCTCGATTCCGACGGGCAGGTTCGCCTTGATCTCGGTCATCGCCCGCTTGATGTTCTTCCCAAGGGCCATGATGTCGCCGCCCTTGCGCATCGCGATGGCGAGCCCGATGCCTTTTTTCCCGTTGACGCGGAACATGGGCTGCGCCGGGTCGGCGGGGCCGCGAGTCACATGCGCGATGTCCCCCAACCTGATGATCCGGTCATGGGCGACGAAGTTGACGGCAAGGATGTCCTGCACAGACCTGAACGCGCCCGAAACCCGGACGAGGATCTTCTCGTCCCCGGTTTGCACCACGCCGGCGGGAGTGACGGCGTTCTGGGCGTGGAGCGCGGCGATCAGCGCAGCGCGGTCGATCCCGAGGCCAGCGAGCTGCTCGGTCGAGAACTCCACATAGACGCGCTCGTCCTGGGCTCCGAGAACGTCGATCTTCGAAATGTCCGGCAGCTGAAGGAGCTGCTTGCGGACATTGTCCACGTAGTCTCTTAGCTCCCTGTCGGTGAATCCGTCGGCGGTGAAGCCGTAGACGATGCCGTAGGTGTCGCCGAACTCATCGTTGAAGAAAGGACCGACGATGCCTTGCGGCATGTCGTTGCGGATATCATAGACCTTCTTGCGCACCTGGTACCATATGTCCGGCACCTGAGCCGGGCGCGTCGAGTCTTTCAGGGCGACGAAGATCGTCGCCTTGCCCGCGGTCGTGTAGCTCTTCAGGTAGTCGAGGCTCGGCGTCTCCTCGAGCTTGCGCTCGAGGCGGTCCGTGATCTGCTCGATGGTGTCGTGAACTGTGGCGCCCGGCCATGCGACTTGAACGACCATGGTCTTGACGGTGAAGTCCGGATCCTCGCTCCGTCCCAGCCGGAGATAAGACCCGACGCCCGCAACCACGATCATGAGCATGAAATAGGTGACGAGCGAACGGTGCCGGATCGCCCATTCCGAGAGGTTGAAGCGGTTCATCAGCCGGCTCCCAGGAGGCGAACCTTCTGGCCGGGGCGCAGGGTCTGCGTCCCGGCGGTGACCACGACCTCGCCCGTTTCCAGCCCCTGAGAGATCACGACGGTGTCAGGGTCGTCCCGCAGGACATCCACGCTGCGCAGGGACACGGTATGGCTCTGCGGATCGACCACCCACACGGCAGGGCGCCCGTCCGACTCGGTGAGCGCGCTCGCGGGCACGTCCACGCCTGGCGGAGCCGACAACTGAATGCGGCCGGTGACTGTGGCTCCGAGCTGCATCGCCGCCGGCGGATTCTCGATGCCGACCTTGACCTGATATGTTCGTGTCGTGGCGTCGGCCTGCGGCGCGATCTCCCGAACGCGGCCGACGGCCTTCACATTCGGGGCGCCGTTGAGCACGATCTCGACGCGGGGATCACGGGGTCCGGTCCGAAGAAGTTGCTCAGGCACGTCGAAGACCGCGTCGCGCCCGCCTTGACGCGCAAGCTGCACAATCATCTGTCCAGCACGGACCACTTCGCCCGGCTCGGCGCCGGTCGCGGTGACGGCGCCCGGGGCGTCGGCGTACAAGACCGTGTAGCTCTGCTGCTCGCGCGCGATCCGCACCTGCGCCTGAGCCGCGTCGACCTGGGCCTCAGCGGTCAGGAGCTTTTGCTGGGCCGTGTCGAAATTGGCGCGTGTGGTCCAGCCGTCGTTCACAAGTTTCTGCTGCCGCCCGAAGGTGAGACGCGCCTCGGTCAGCACCGCCTCGATCGACGCAAGGTTGGCTTCGGCCGCTCGCAGCGCATTGTCTTGAACCTGGGAGTCAAGACGCGCGACCATCTGGCCCGCCTTGAGCACATCCCCCATATGGACCGGCCGCTCGATCATCTGTCCGTCAATTCGAAAGGCGAGGCTGACCTCATCCTTGGCGCGGACATGGCCGGTCAGCGAAACGATCTCGCCTTCCGCCGCATGCTCGATGGTGACCGTACGGACGGGCCTTGCCTCCGGCAATGGCGGCGACGTCTTGTTGCAGCCCGCGAGTGTCACGGCGATCAATGCGGCTACTGCGATGCGAGACTTGAACATCGGCGCCGCCTTTCGCAAACGGTTGCCCACGGACCATCGACCCGATGCGTCGACGTCCTTAAGCCGATTCGCCAAAATGACGCCTTGCCTATGAATCAACATTGGCTTTTCGCCTCCGCGAAAGAATTGGGACGGCCGCGACCCGAATTCTGTCCTGTGCAAGCCGAGAACAGACTGACGATGATTACGCTGTCGATATTAGGCACAGCGCGCGTTGAGCCAAGTGAGCCGACGCATTGGCGCATACAACTTCCGCCAAACATCCTAAGCCAAAGGATGAGCCCACAAGACGAGCGGGCAATCGCATCGGGACCAAGTTCCCTTTATCGACTGAGGTAACGCCCTCCGGGCAAGAAAAGGAGCTGACATGATCGACGGGATCAAAGAGATCGGCGTGGTCGGGGCCGGCGCGATGGGGGCGGGGGTCGCGCAAACCTTCGCCGTCGCGGGCTATCCGGTGCGGCTGCAGGACATCGCCGAGGCGCCCCTCAATCGGGGCATGGGCGCGATCAAGAAGAGCCTCGAGCGTGTGGTCGCGCGCGGCAAGCTCGAGCCCGACGCGCGCGACGCAGCGCTAAAGCGCATCGCGCCGACGACCAGGATCGAGGATCTCGCCGAGTGCGACGTCGTGGTCGAGGCCGTGCTCGAGCGCTTCGACGTCAAGAAGGAGGTGTTTGGCGCCCTCGACCGCGTCTGCCGAGCCGAGGCGATCCTCGCCACCAACACCTCGTCGATCTCGGTCACCCGCATCGCCTCGACCTCCAAGGTCCCGGGCCGGGTGATCGGCATGCACTTTTTCAATCCCGTGCCGGTGATGGCGCTGGTCGAGATCATCCGGGCGTTGCAGACGACCGACGCGACCTGCGACAGGATCGTCAAGCTCACCGAGGACATCGGCAAGAAGGCGCGCGTGTCGAAGGATTCCTACGGCTTCGTCGTCAACCGCGTGCTGGTGCCGATGATCAACGAGGCGATCAACTGCGTCTACGAGGGTTTGGCGACGCCGGAAGACGTCGACCAGATGATGAAGCTCGGCGCCAACCACCCGATGGGGCCGCTGTCGCTCGCCGACCTCATCGGCCTCGACATCGTCCTCGATATCATGGAGACGCTCTACACCGGTTTCGACGACTCGAAGTACCGCCCGAGTCCGCTCTTGAAGCAGATGTGCGACGCCGGCTACCTCGGGCGCAAGACCGGCAAGGGGTTCTTCGCCTACGAGATGGCCTAGCAGGCAGTCGGACTCGACGTCCCCGTGACTGAGAATTTGCACACCAGAAACCCGCGCTTGCGCGAGGAAAGCGCCGAATAGGCGCGAGATATCCCTGTTCTCCGCCGAACAGGGAACTTTTAATTCCCTGTTCGGCCGAATTAATTCCCTGTTCGGCCGCGTACGGAATTTTCTCAGAACCGCCTAGAATTGTTGGGCTTTCTGGGACGGTTTTCCAAGAATTGGCTGAAATACGCGAAAATCTCTGTTTTTTACCCTGTTCGCAGGGAATTCGGCAGCGGTCGAGGCCCCGGCTTCGTCGGGACGGAGGCAGCGCCTCGACTCCTCCCCTCGACTCCAGGCGCGCTCCGGCCGGAAACCACCGTGCCGGTTTCGACGAGGCAAAGCGAGATCATCCGGTCTGCAGGGGTTGGAAAGCCGGGCGCTTATTGAAGCAGCGCCGCCGTATGGCGAGCAATGAGCCCCTCTTCGTCGGTCGGGACGACCCAGACGGAGACAGATGAGTTGTCCGCGCTGATCCGCCCCTCGCGGGTGCGTTCGTTGCGCGTGGCATCGAGAATCGCGCCCGTCCACCGCGAGCCTTCGACAACCTCGGCGCGGGTCAAGGGGTCGTGTTCGCCGATGCCGGCAGAAAAGACCAGCCCGTCAATGCCGCCCAAGGCGGCGACGAGCGAGCCGATTTCCCGCACGATGCGATAGACGAACAGGGCGACCGCCTCCTTCGCCGCAAGATCGGACGAAGCGCGCAAGGCGCGCATGTCCGAGGAAATGCCGGAGACGCCGAGGAGACCCGATTGCCGGTAGATGAGATCCTCGATCGCCGCAGCATCCATGCCGTGACGTTGCATCATGTACAGAATTGCGCCGGGGTCGATAGCCCCGCAGCGCGTTCCCATCATCAGGCCATCGACGGCGGTGAACCCCATGGTCGAGGCGACGCTGCGGCCGTCCTTCACCGCGCACAGGCTCGCGCCGTTGCCCAAGTGAGCGAAAACGATCCGCCCGCCGGCAAGGTCCGGCGCGAGCTCCTTCAGGCGCGACGCGAGATACTCATATGAGAGGCCATGAAACCCGTAGCGGCGGACGCCCTCTTCGGCGAAGCGACGCGGAAGGGCGAAAGCCTGGGCAAGATTCGGTTGGGAGCGATGGAACGCCGTATCGAAGCAGGCGATCTGGGGAATCTGCGGCGCAAGCTGCATGATCGCGCGAATGGGCGCCAGGTTGTGCGGCTCGTGCAGAGGCGCGAGCGGCGTGAGCTCGCCGAGGTCGTCGAGCACCGCCTCGGTCACGCGCACGGGACTTGCGTACTTGAGGCCGCCGTGGACCACGCGATGACCGAAGCCGATCACCGAGCCCCCATCGAGCAACGCGCGCCCGGTCTCGAGGATCTCGCGCGTAGCCGCGCCATGGTCGAAGCCATGCGCCGCGAATGATCGCTCCGCGACGCCAGCGCCCGCGTCGTCCACCACCTTCAGGCGCGGCGCCGTTCCGATCCCCTCGACTTGCCCGCGGAAGCGGCAGCGCGCCTCGTTCGTCGCCTGGTAGATCGCGAACTTGACGCTAGAGGAACCGGCATTGATCACGGCGATGAAGCTCGACATGGCGACCTCCGTTCGGTCAAGCGACGGCATCGGCGCCGCCATCGACCCCACCCATCACATTGTCATCCGGTACGACGCGATTGGCGCCGCAGTAACTCATCGAGAATATTGCGCCGACGGAGCCGCCGACTTACGCCGCGCCGAGGCGATCATAACCGCGACCGCGCAAGAGGCGAGGCGGCTCAGGAGCGAGTTGGCCCGGCTCGTCAGAATGACTGGCACGCGCGCCCCGAGCACAATCCCTGCGGCGTCCGCTTTGGCGAGGAATGAGAGACTCTTGGCGAGCATGTTGCCGGCCTCGAGATCCGGAACGACCAGCACGTTGGCGCGTCCCGCGACGGGGGAGATGATCTTCTTGATCGCCGCCGCCTCCGGGCTGATCGCGTTGTCGAGCGCGAGTGGCCCGTCGAGCAGCGCTCCCGTGATCTGACCCCGGTCCGCCATTTTGCATAAGGCGGCGGCCTCGATTGTGGACGGCACCTTCGCCGTCACGGTCTCCATCGCGCTCAGGATCGCTACGCGCACCTCGGGCGCGCCCATCGCATGAGCGAGATCGATGGCGTTCTGAATGATGTCGACCTTGGCGTCGAGGTCGGGAGCGATGTTGACCGCCGCGTCGGTGATGATGAGCGGCTGCTCGTGTCCGGGCACGTCCATGATGAAGCAGTGGCTGATCCGGCGCTCGGTGCGGATGCCGCCTTCGCGCGCGACTACGGCGCCCATGAGCTCGTCGGTGTGGAGGCTGCCCTTCATCAGCGCCTCGACCCGGCCCGCCGTGACGAGGCCGACTGCCTTCGCCGCTGAGTTATGGCTATGCGCCGACCCGACAAGTTCGAACCCGCTGATGTCGAGGTCGGCCTCCTTGGCCGCGTTTCGAACCCGCTCCGGCGGGCCGACGAGGATCGGCTCGATCAAGCCAAGCTTGTAGGCTTCGATGGCGCCGCGCAGAGAGACGTCGTCGCAAGGGTGCGCGACGGCCACTTTGATCCTGGCCGCATTCTGCGCCGCGGCGATCAGGCGCCTATATTTCTCGCCGCCAGCCAGTCGGGATTTGTCGACCATTGTCGGGCTCCTTCCTCAAACCTTCATGAGCTTCACGCCAAGCAGCTTCTCGACCCGGACGACCCGGCTCCTTTCCTCCTTGGCCAAGGGTCCCGGCGCCACCAGGAGCGCCCGCAGCGCATCCAGCGCCGCGTCGGACTCAGGCTCGCCAGGATGGACGAGCCTCGGCAGCGCCTTGATCGCGCGCTCTTCGTCGAACAGGACGAGCTGGAATTGCTCCTTCACCATGTCCTTGAACTGGGAAAGCGTCAGCTGTCTGTTCGCCTTTCTCGTGTCGCGTATGATCTTCAGCATCCGAAAGCCGCGCTCGTCAGCGGCGCCGTCGGGCCTGCGGATGTAGATCAATGCGCGGAGCGCCCCCTCGTCCGCGCCGCCGGCCTCAAAGCGATGCTCGAGCGCGTTAGCGAGTTCGCTTCGCGGCGCTCTGGCGCTCGATATCGCGCTCGATGTGACGCGGGACCGCATTTGGTTCGGCCATGAGGCCGACCGCAGCCTGGATAAGCGGCGACCCATAGGTATTCAGGAACGTTGCTTCCGTCATCGCGTCGCGAAACTCGCCCAACGATTTAAGACAGGTCGTGATCCAGTTTGACGCTGCCTTCTCGAATGAGAGGAATGGATTGTCCGGGCTCACGGGCTCGCGCCGCAAGCGTGCCTCCGCCGCAACCGCCTTGATCGGCAGCATGAATGGGTTTTCGTCCGAGAAAATACGGAAACGGAAACGGTGCGGATGCATTTGGCGCAAGGCCTCGGCCGTCTCGCTCCGTCGTCATGGCGCGAACCCAAGGCTCGACGAAGGTCCGATAGAGGCCGAGATTGACCTCGGAGACCCGCGCAACCGTGGCGAAGCGCTTCTCGTCGTCCGCACTATTGACGCCGAAGGCGCGTATGTCGTCGAGCGTCCGGGCTTCCAGACGGAAGAGATACTTGCCGTCGATGAGTTGGTGGTTCTCCGTCTTGTCGGTGACCTCGGTGATGGTCGCCTCGTAAAGTCCCGGCGGCATGGCGTCGATCATGTCCATGCACGAGACGAACTCCTGGTGCTCTTTCAAAGCGACCTTACCCGAGACGAAGATGCCGAGATGCCCGATCGTGTGGTGCAGCGAGTAGACGATAGTTTGACCGTTGGCCACGATCTCGTCGACGTTGTCGTAGAGATCGAGAATCCAGTCGAGCGCCTGCTGCGGCGGCGTGATGTTGTCGCCCCAGGAACAGAAGCACACGATCGGCGACTTGATGTTCCGTAGGTCGATCCGTAGCCCGTCGCAGGTGCGGATCTGGCCGGTCGAAAGCTTGTTGCCGACGAACAGGTTGTCGACGATCCATTGCATTTCGCCGGCGTTCAGCAGGACCGGGCTGCCCCAATAGGTCTCAAATTCGAGAAAGCGCTGTTTTTCGGTGTCAACCTTCGAATAGACGTTGTATTCCTTCGTCCAATACGTGTTTGCCGGATTGAGCTGCTCGAAATTGGCGATGAGGCTGGCGCCGTCGAACTTGCCTGCGCCGAGGTCACCGGAGAGCGCGGTCAGCCACGTGCCGCCGAGGACGCCTCCGGTATACCGCATGGGGTTCTTGCCGCGGACGCCCGCCCAGTATGAGAGGGGCGAGCCTGCGACCACGATCGGGCCCATGAGATCCGGGCGGATCGCGGCCGTCATCATGGTCTGCCAACCGGCCTGGCAATTGGCGATGACGATCGGCTTGCTCTCGGCGTCGGGATGGCGACGGGTGACCTCTTCGATAAACGTCGCTTCTGCGCGGCAGACGTCCTCGATCGTCTGACCCGGCATCGGCTCGGGAGAGAAGCCGACGAAGTAGCATGGATGGCCGGCGCGGATCGCCACCCCGATCTCGCTGTCGGGCTTCATGCCCCCGATGCCCGGCCCATGGCCGGCGCGCGGGTCGACGACGACGATCGGCGGTTTCGCCGGATCGACAACAGCGCCTTCGGGCGGAACGATGCGGACAAGCCCATAATTGGCCGGCCGCGGCAGCTTGCGCCCGTCAAGGATGAGCTCATTGGCGAAGTTCAGCACATTCGGCACTTCCTTCGCGGCTTGCGCGAGATGGATGTTTCCCCGCTCATTCAGGGCCTCGAGGGTCAGGACGCTCCGCTGCCACGCGTCGCCCCAATACTCCATCGCTTGGTCGAGCATCGTGGAATCTTGCAACTGACTCTCCATCATTGCGCGTTAATCGCCAGGACCTCCCCAGGGCCCGGCTCGGGAACCGGGATTTCCTCGATCGCGAGCGGCTTGCCGAACGCGCGAACGACAGCCGCCTTCATGGTCTTCTGCATGTGCTAGGTCCTTTTCGTCATAAAGCGGGGCGTCGGTGACTTATGTCAGCACTCGCCCGAGCGCCGGCTTGCCACGGCTGATCAAACGCCCTTCCAGGTCAGGAAGAGGCCGATGTCGCCGATAATGCCATCTTCGTAACTCACGATCCGCGCGCTCAAACCGAAACCCCGCGGCTTGAGCTCCGCCCGCCAGCGGCTGTAGAGCTCGGCGGCCTCGCCGCGCAGCGTCCCCTCCCAGCCCTCCTCGGCGACGTCGATCTTGCGGCCGCCGTCGCTGCAAAGGTCGGATGGGAAACGCAGCATCATGAATTCCTGCTCGCCGCTGCGCGCGGCGAGCTTGGCCTTGTCGAGCATTTCGCTCCACTGCGCATCGCTCACATGTTGCTCAAGGAGCGCCTTTGTCTGCCGCTGGCGTTCAAGCTGCGCTTCCTGTTTGAAAGCTTGCCTTTGATCCAGCGATTCCGCTTTGCATGCTCGGACGGCGTCGCGAAACGCATCTGCGGAGAGGTCGCTCGGCGCCGTGTCCTTTTCCGTGTCGGAGGCCTGCGCCGGCTCGGGAGGGCGCTCCAGTCCGCCGCGCAGCGAAGCGCCGCCGATCATGGACTCCAAGAAGGCGAGGAGTTCCTCCGCCGTCACCGGGCCCGACAGGCGGGGCGGCAGGCAGGCTCTCGACGAGGCAGAGAAGGTCCGCCCGGCTCACGACGCCGACCAGCCTTTCGCCGTCCAGCACCGGCAGGCGCTTGATCCGGTGTGCTTGAAACGCCTCGGCAATGTCCCGCACGGGAGCTTTTGCCGAAATCGTGATTACGGGTGCGCTCATGACCTCGCCAACCGGGCGCTCGAGAGCGCTATTGAAAAGGCCGGCAGGCGAAGACTGCCTGGCCAGCATCTCAAGCCACCATTCGCGACTTTCTTCGCCTCGACGCCCCATGAGATCGCCGTCGCTCACCATGCCGACCGGCCGTTCGCCGGCATCGAGCACCGGAACCCCGCCGACGCCCGACTCCAGCATGAGCCGCGCGACCGAGGACACGGGTTCCGTCGCACGAGCGGCAATCGCCGGCGAACTCATGAGATCACCCGCGAGCAGATACGAAGCGCTTTCTGAACGTTGGCGCGGGCCGATCGTTGCCTTGTTCGAAACGACTGAGAAGCGCGCTAAGCCCGGGCCAACGGGCTTGCCCGACGCCATTCCTGCCGAGTTGCTGCCCACTCTTTCCCTTACAGCGGAGGCTGGGCGATCGTTAGAGAGGTCGGTTCGAGCCGCATCGGTCATTTGGATTTTCCTCACACGCCTGTTTCAAGGCCGAAATCGATCCGGGGGTTCACGAAAACTAAGACCTATCTCGCACTTGGAATTCACTTCATCTATTGGACGCGAAGTATTGAACGTTAGAACTTTGGGGAGGTGACGATAAGCCATGGCTTAGCGCTGGGGTTCTGGGTTTTCGTCGCGATGCAGCAGTGTCCCCCGTTCTGCTGCGCTAGACTAATTGTGATACCGCCGGACTTCACGGTGTGAGAAATGGCACACAGGACTTGATTGCAAGATCCCTCACACCGAACTCGGTGTTCGACACAGTCCATTGAGATGAACATTCCGCGCCTATATGTCGCAGCGACGCTCGGCGTTCAGGCGTTCGACCACAGTTTTGGCGGCACAGCAGGGATTCCAAATGCTTCATCGCAGAGAGCCTATAAAGGCCGTGCGCAGTATTCAGCTTGCTGTCGCAGGGCCGCCAATCTGTCGAACCCGGCAGTCCGTTCCGATCTGGTCGCTTTGATTAACGCTTTCATTGTGTTTCGTGTTGACACGGTTCGAGTCCGGCAGCGGCGGCGATCCAGGAAGCCCGGCAGCCATCGGCGGGCATGGCTTCGAGGGTTGGGCGCCATCTGAGGTACGTAGGAAGGTTTTCGGTTGCGACGCCTTGGAAGCGTCGCATCCACGCTTTGAGGCGTCCGTTAATTGCGGAACCAGAACTCAGATCCACGCGATTGCGCCTCGAGCTGCGGCGACGACAGCCTTGCAATCACCTGATCCGCGGCGAGCTTGCCTCCCTCCTGCACCGCAACTTCATCGACCTGTGTCGCTTCGATAGGTCCCTCCGCCTTGACGATCCCGGCAGGCATAGTCAGGCCGGGCAACCAATCGATCAATTTGCGGATCGGCTGGGGCTGGGCGTGCGCCGATGAAACAAATCCGCGATGGTTGGCTTCTCCGGCGTGATGCACGACTGACGCAAGGCAGGTTGCGGCGACGATCAAGGCTGCCGCCGCGAAAGTGCGCCCTTTCCAAGCTCTCATCTGGGACTCCTGCGTACGATATTCTTTCCCCGCTGGGGCGCCACCTCGTCATGGCTCAGAAGCTCCCCGACATGCATCGTCATGGGCAGCAAGGTGTTGGTGCTGTGCCAGGCGTTGATCCATTGCTCCGGCAAGGCGCCCCACGAGTTGAGCTGGCCGAGGCCGTCGATGGTTCCAAGAATCTGATTGTAGTTGGCCGACGTCTCCTCTGCGACGCAGCAGCCGAAGGTGGTCACATGCAGGTCGGCGGTGCGCCCGGATGGCAAGTCGCGGATGGCGTTTCGCAAACAGAACGCGCCCTTGCTGTGGGCGTAGAGGCGCTTGATCTGCGGCGCCGCCTTCAGGATGGCGTGCAGAATGTCGCTCTCCGGAGTGCCGTTCGGGAGCGGGTCAGGGAGCGCGGTCAGGGAGAGACCGCGGCCGATTTTCGCAAGCTCGGGAGCGGCGGCGGTAAGTGTCGCATGGATCGTCCGGCGCAAGAAGTCGATCATGCCGAAGCCGAGCCACCCGACGAGTGCCTGCGGAACGACGTCGGCGAGGCCGAAGCCCGGCACGATCGCGGCGACGGGCTTGTGCAGCGCTTCCGACACATCCCAGGCGAAGGCCGCCGAGCCCAGCGCCGAACTGCCGACGCCGGTGACCGCGATCGCCTCCACGTCCTCCGGCGGGACGCCGAGCGCGGCGGCGGCTGAGGCGTGGGGGGACTTCAGTCCCTCGGCAAGGAAACTCTTGACATCGCCGTATTGGGAGACGAACGGCGGACGATGCGCGTCGACCACGAGAATCGCGCCCTCCGGGGTGTAAAGATCCTTGAGGACGAGCCGGACCAAGGCCTCAGAGGCTGCGAATTGTCCGACCGCACCTTCCTGCCTCTCGATCCGCGCCGCTACGGGCGGGGCGCGAGTAACAAGCCTAAGCCAGAACTGTTCGGTGTCGTAAAAGAGGCGGTCGACCGCGTTGTTCGCGTATTGGACGGCTAACAGCAGCGGCACGATCGCATGCGCGAAGGGGTCCGGCGTCATCGCCGGCGATGGGATGCCCGGGCTCTCGGGAGCGAAGCGCGGATCGAGAGGGGCGGGCGCGGACGGCGTCGAAACCTTGAGATCGTTCATGCGATTTTGCCCCCAAACTCCGACCCGTCAGGCTTCGCCGCAGAAAACGCGAGCTAAACTCTCGCTGGTGTTGGCGGCCCTTTGCGAAGGCGCAAATTGCCGCGGGACCGTCCGTAAGCCGAAGCCGGCTGCGAACAAGCGACAGCCGCACTCCTGAACGCGAGATCAACCGGAAAGTGTCTTCGCATCTGCTCCTCACTAGCCCAAGACGACAAGCGTCTTGCGGAAGCGCAAGCCGGAGATGGCGAAATACACGGCGCTGATGATCGCCATGACGAGGAGCTCCGGCCAGACGATGTTGAGGCCGGCCGCCCGGTAGAGGACGGCCTGGGCGAAGCTGACGAAATGCGGCGTGGGAAAGATTTGCATGACGTCCTGCAGCCAGACGGGCATGGTCTCCATCGGGGTGGCGGAGCCCGAGAGCATCTGCAGGATGACGAGGACCGGAATCACCAGGAGGCCGAACTGCCCCATCGACGTCGTATAGGTCGCGAGCAGAATGCCCATCGAGGTGACGGAAAACGCGTAGACCACAGCTCCGACGAGGAACAGGACGAGCGAGCCGGCAATCGGAACCTGAAGCCATAATTGCACGACCAGTTTCACCGAGAGGATTGCCGCCACCAGGATCACGAGCCCGTTCGCCCAGATCTTCGAGAGCATGATCTCGCCCGGCGTCACCGGCATCGCGAGAAGATGCTCGATCGTGCCATGTTCGCGCTCGCGAATGAGCGCGGCGCCGGTCAGTATGATCGAGAGCATGGTGATGTTGTTGATGACCTGCATCACCGAGTTGAACCATTCCGACTTGAGATTGGGGTTGAACATGACGCGGACGGCGAAGTTGACCGGCTGAATTTCCGTTCCGCTGGGGGTTGTGGCGGTTCCTGCGGCGCGCGTGGCGTAGGTCTGCACCACCTGGTTGATGATCTGCTGCAGGTAGACCCCGCCGTTGCCGGCCTGGGCGACCGCCGTCGCATCCATATTGATCTGGAGGCTCGGATAGCGGTTCGAGATGACGTCCTGCTCGAACTTGGGCGGGATCTCGATCACGAACACGTAGCGGCCGGCGTCCATCGACGGACCGATTTGCGTCGCCGGGATCTCGACCGGCGGTTGAAACCAGGGCGGAAGGATGGCTTGCCGGATCAGCCGGGAAAGCTCGGAACGGTCCTCGTCGACAATGGCGGTGGAGACATGAACGACTTCGGTCTTGGCCCCGGTCGCCACGGCGTAAACGGCGTAGCTGAAGGTGTAAACCGTCAGCGCCAACAGGATCGGGTCCGCGCGGATGCTGTTCAGCTCCTTCAAGCCGAGCGCGAGGATGTGGAGCAGCTTCCTCAGCACCTTAGGCCTCCTGTTTCCGGAGAATGAGCGCGGCCACGGCGATGAAGAGGACGGTAAAGATCACGAGCGCCAGGTGGTTGACCCAGAGCTCACGGAACCCGAGCCCCTTGGTGAAGGCGCCGACGCTGATCTGCTGGAACCAGGACGACGGAAACCCGAGGCCGATGGCGCGCCCGGCCCCGGAGAGGGACGAGACCGGAACGAGCAGGCCGGAGAAGCTGACGGTCGGAATGAGCGCGATGCAGGTCGTGCCGAACACCGCCGCCACCTGGGTGCGAACAATGGTCGAAACCAGGAGGCCGAACCCGGTCGCCGCGCACACGCAGAGCAAGCCGCCGGCGATGAGCGCCGGCCAGGAGCCCTTGACCGGAACGCCGAACACGAAAATCGCCAGAATGACGAGCGTGGCGAAACTCGAGACGCCGATCAGGACGTAGGGAAGCTGCTTGCCGAGCAGGAATTCGACGCGCGTCACCGGAGTCGAGCGGAAGTTGGCGATCGATCCGGTCTCCACCTCGCGCACGACGCCGAGCGCCGTCATGATCGCGGGGATGAGGATCAGCATCACCATGATGGTGCTGGGAACCTCCGAATAGATGCTCTTGAACGACTGGTTGTAGCGGTAACGCTCCTCGATATTGATCAGCGAGAACGACGAGGGTTTGCCGGTGAGGCGCGCGGACAGGTCGGCGAGATAGCTTTGCATCACGCCTCCGAGATAGCTGCGCGTCGTCTCGGCCCGGAACGGCATGTCGCCGCTGATCCAGGCGCCGATCTCCGGCGCCTGTTGGGTGATCAGGTCGTGGCCGAAGTTCGTCGGAACCTCGACGGCGAATTTGAGCTCGCCGCTGCGCAGGCCGGACACGATCTGATTGGCGGCCGCGAGGTTGGGCTTCCGGTCGAAGTATTTCGGGTTGTCGAAGCTGTCCAGAAACTCCCGGCTCTCGAGCGACCGGTCCTGATCGAAGGCCGCCCAGCGCAGATGCTCGACGTCGAACGAGATGCCGTAGCCGATCGCGAACATCAGGATGATCGGATTGAAGAGCGCAAAGGCGATCCGCACCGGATCGCGCATGATCTCCACTGCTTCCCGGCGCGCGTAGGCCCAAAGCCGTGAGATGCTGAAGCCGTGGTCTCCTGCCTTTGGGGGCGCAAAGACCTTCGCCTCCGGTTCGACCGATTTCTCGCCCTTGTGGCTGAGCCCGGCCGCGTCCTCGAGAAAGCCGATGAACGTCTCTTCGAGCGACTTGGCGTGACGGGCTTCGATCAGCTCCGGCGGCGTACCCGCGGCCAGGACCTTGCCGGCGTTCATCAGCGAGATGCGGTCGCAGCGGAGCGCCTCGTTCATGAAATGGGTCGAGAGAAAGATCGTCACCCCGTCATTGCGAGAGAGATCGACCAGGTATTCCCAGAACCCGTCGCGGGCGACGGGATCGACGCCCGATGTCGGCTCGTCCAAAATCAGCATCTCGGGGCGATGCTGGATGGCAACCGCCAATTGCAGGCGCTGACGGATGCCGAGCGGCAGGCTTTCCGGCTCGACGTCGGCCACCTCGCGGAGTCCGAACCGGTCGAGCATCTCGTCGACCCGTTTGCCCCGCTCGGCAACCGGGAGATCGAACAGCTTGGCGTGAAGCTCGAGGTTGCGCCGGACGGTGAGCTCGCCATAGAGCGAGAAGGCCTGCGACATATAGCCGACGCGACGACGCATCGACATGTCTTCTTCCCCGCTGACGGACTCGCCGAACAACATGGCCTTGCCTTCGGTCGGCGGCAAAAGGCCGGTCAGCATCTTCATGGTGGTGGACTTGCCGCAGCCGTTCGAGCCGAGAAAGCCGAAAATTTCGCCTTTCTCGATGCGGAAGCTCACATGATCGACCGCGGTGAAGGAGCCGAAGCGCTTGGTGAGCCCGTCGGCTTCGATCGCCGGCGTCCCGCCCTCATGCTTCAGCGGCGGAATCTCCAAGGCTTTATGGCCCTTCCGCTTTTCCTCGGGCAAGAGCGCGATGAACGCCGATTCGAGGTCTTTGGCGCCGACGCGGCTCTTGATTTCGGCCGGCGAGCCCGTCGCGATCACGTGGCCGCCGTCCATGGCCGCGAGCCAGGCGTACTGCTCCGCTTCGTCCATGTAGGCGGTCGCGACCACCACGCTCATCTGCGGCCGCCGTGCGCGGATGCGGTCGATCAACTCCCAGAACTGCCGGCGCGACAGCGGGTCGACGCCTGTCGTCGGCTCGTCGAGGATCAGGAGATCGGGGTCGTGGATCAGCGAGCAGCAGAGCGACAGCTTCTGCTTCATGCCGCCGGAGAGCTTGCCGGCGGGCCGGTCGAGGAACGGATCGAGGGCGGTCGAGCGGGTCAGATCGTCGATGCGCGCCTTCCGCTCCGCCTCTCCCTGGCCGAACAGCCGGCCGATGAAGTCCAGATTTTCGAACACGCTGAGCGTGGGGTAAAGATTGCGGCCGAGGCCTTGCGGCATGTAGGCGATGCGCGCGTAGGCGCCCTGCCGGAAGGCTGCGTCCTTGAGGTCCCCGTCGAGCGCCCGCACCTCGCCGGTCTGGATCTTGCGCACGCCGGCGATCAGCCCGAGCAGGGTCGACTTGCCGACGCCGTCGGGGCCGATCAGTCCGGTCATGCGGCCCGCCGGGATTTCGATCGTCACGTTGTCGAGCGCGACAGTCTTGCCGTAACGATGCGTGACGCCTGCGAGCGAGGCGGCGACGGTGGCGACGTGTTGCCGGCTTTCCGTTTCCAACAGCGCAGACATTGTCCCGGCAGCCTATTGGGCGGCCTGATCAGTGGGCGGCAAATTGACCGCCAACTTCGGGGGCCACTGGACGGCAGGATCGATCCTCACATAGCCCATGCCGCGCAAGCCGGCCTTGACTTGGTCCTCGATCCCCTTGAGCAAGTGGAGGGGCGCCTGCAGCTTGACGCGAAAGTAGAGCTGCTCGCGTTCCGACTGGACCTCGACCGTCTTGGGGGTGAATTGCGATTCGGGCGCGACGAACGAGACCGTGGCGGGAAAGACGTAGTTCGGGTAGGCGTCCACCACCACGCGCGCCTCGTCGCCGATCTTGAGCCGCCCCGCCTGCGGGCCCGGGAGATATATGGTCGTGTAGACGTCCGAGAGATCGATCACCGTTGCAATCTTGCCGCCTGGCGGAAGCACTGCCCCCGGCTCGACGAGGCGATACTGCACCCGGCCTCGGACAGGCGACTTGATCGTCGAATCGTCGATCACCGCCTGCAGCTCCGCGACCTTGGCGTCAGCGGTCTTGACAGAAGCGCGGGCTTCGTCGACCTGCGACCTGGCCGCATTGAGGGCCGCCTCCGCGCTCTTCAGCTGCTGCTGCGCGCTGGTCATACTGCTCGTGAGTGGACCAGCCTTTGTTGACCAGCAGCGCGGTGCGTCGCATTTCCTCGTTCGCGAATGCCTCCTGAGCCTCGTCGCTTGCGACCTCCGCCTGACGGGTTGCCACCGTCTGGCGGGCGAGATCCGCCGCGGCCTTCGCCTGGTCCAACTGCGCGCCTGTTTCGGAGGTGTCGATGCTTGCGACGACCTCCCCGGGCGACACCATATCGCCCTCATGCGGGATGATCTCGACGACGCGGCCGGGAATCTTCGTCGCGATGTCGACCTGGGTCGCCTCGACCCGGCCGTTACTGGCGACGATGCCTGCGGGCAACAGCGAGGCCTCGTACTGTTGCCAGAAGAAGTAACCGCCAGCGCCGCCGCCGATGACGACGACCGCCGCCGCTGCGATGATTACATACCGCGGGATCTTCATGTGCCATCCTCATCCAAGGCTCAGATGCGGATCTGGGTCGGCTCTTTGAGCCAGAAGCCTCGGGAGTCCGTTCTTGTTTCGAACTGTACTTCCGTATATCTCGGAAGTAATATCCGCACATAAGGTAACGCGCTTCGAGCGACTGCTGCAATGCGGCATAACGTAGCGATGATCGTCCGATAGCCTAGGAGATTGTCCGATAGCTTAGGAGATGTGGCCGCCTGTCCGACGGCGCTCCGCGAGCGGCGGACAGGAACACCGCGGTCACTCGCGCCCGGGTCGCCTTTCAAGCTTATAGCGGTCCGTCACGCCGAACTCGCGCTTCAGATCCCCGAACAGTCGCATCAATTCCTCCTCCTCCTTGAAATTGGCTTGCTTCGCCCGTTTGACGTCGGTTGCGTGCTGAAAGGCGGAGGCGGCGAGCGAGAAGAACAGTGGTCCTCCGAAGAATTCGCGGCTGGCGATGGCTCGCGCCCGCTGACCGAGCTGGCCGACCGACATTCTCCCCTGGAAGTACTCTTCGAGAAGCTCGCCGAGAAGCTTGTCGATCCGTCGCGCAGTTCGGAGCCGGCGATTCCAATAGATGACAAAAGCGACTATCGCCGCGAGGGCGACCAGGCCCCAAACGATTGCCGTAACCCTATCCATGGACTGCTCGCCTCCAGGCGGTGTCAGTTTTGGCTGGCGAACGCCCGTCGTTCATTGACGTGGGTCAATCCATCTCGCTCCCCCCGCAGCCTGGCGCGCCGTCAAGCGCCCGTCCCTGTGTGGCACATGTCGTGAAAGCGCCCGCCCGCAACGCCTCCAGGCAGTCAAAGCTTTCCGCTTATCTCGAAGATGCGACGAAATGACGCGCTCGCGTCCTTACGCCTGACCCTTCTTCGAGCACAGCCCCGGGACGAGGGACAGCGCTGCGGGAATCAACCCCCTCGGCTGCAGCGCAAAGCAGCCGTTCCGACGACCGGATCGCTGAAATCGAAACTACGCCTGCCAAGCGTCAAGCGGAGCCCGAATGAGTTAACCACCGCGCGATCGTCGGCCACGTCTCCTTGAGCGTGCGCGAGCCCATGAAGAGACCGATGTGGCCGCCTGGGACCAGCTTCTTCTCGATCCGGCCTCGTGGGGTTCCAACCAGGTTCTCCGCCGCGAACACCTGCTCCGAGGTTGTGATGTCGTCGCTCTCGCCGGCGAGGAGATAGAGGGGACATGCGATCGACTTGAGGTTCAGGCGGCGGCCGAGCCCCACGAACTCGCCCTTGGCGAGGCGGTTCTCCTTGAAAAGCTCGCGGATCGCTTGCAAGTACCAGCGCCCGGGCAGGTCGAGCGGATCTTCATACCAGCTGTCGAACACCTCGACCCTCTCCGTATAGGCCGGATCGTCCATGTGCTCATAGAGGTCGACGTCCTCGGCGACATAGTGCTTCTCGGGATGCATATTCTTCCATCCCGCCAGCATGATCTGGCCCCGCATCAGTCCGCCCCCGAGCCTGACGAGATCCTCGTAAGCCGACATCGGAGTGTCATGAGCCATGCGTTTGATCGGGCCGTCGCCGGCGTCCGTGTCGATCGGCGATCCGGCGAGAACGAGCGCGTTCACCTTGTCGGGAAAGCGCGCCGCGACCATCGCCGAGGACCAGCCGCCCTGGCAGAGCCCGACGAGATTGACCCGGCCGCCGAGGTCGTCGATAGCGACGATCAGCTCCTCGAGGTAGTTATCGATGTTGAAGTCCTTCATATCCTCGGTGGCGGACTTCCAGTCGGTCAGCGCGACGTGGCCGACGCCGCCCGCGAGCAGCGTCTCGACCAGGCTCTGGCCTTTGTGATAGTCGGCGATCATCGCCCTGTGGCCCGCGAAGGGCGCATTGACGAGCGTTGGCATCCCGCTCGGGCGCCCATAATCGCGCAAAGCCATGGTGCGCAGATCGAGGCGCACGACATTGGGCGTCGCCACCTTCGCCTTGAGCTCGCCGTGGATCTTGATCTCTTCCTGGACGAATTCGAGGTTCTTGAGTGCGAGATCGGCTTTCGCTTTCTCCATTCCCGCCACCATGGCGACGGGCCAGAAGAGCGGGAGGCTGAGCGGCAGAGGCAACGGATCGGTGGGAGCGGCGGGTTCGGGCATGATAGGCTCGCAAGCAGCATCCGAACGCCGGCGATCGTGAGGCCCACCCGCCGCCGGCGATGGAGGATACTGCCGCGCGGCGCCGGGCCGTGCAAGCGACTTCGCGCGACCGGATACGGCTCGGGACCGACGCGCGGTCGAGCGGGGTCACTCCCGCTTGTCGCCCTATCCCTCTCGAAAGGCGAGCGCTTTCCGAGGTTCTTCGGCTCACGGGGCATGACGCGTCCCCACCCCGCGTCACAATGACGCGCCTCCCCGTCACAAGGACTCCGCAGTGCCGTTCCATAAGAGACTGAAACGCGTCGACAAGGAGCGCCAGAATGATCGAGGGCGTGATGAGGGTCGGAGTGGTGGGCGCGGGCGTGATGGGGGCAGGAGTTGCTCAGGTCTTCGCGACGGCGGGCTATCCGGTCAGGCTGCAGGACATCGGCGAAGCGCCGCTGAGCCGCGGCATGGGCGCGATCAAGAAGAGCCTGGAACGGCTCGTCGCCCACGACAAGCTCAAGCCCGAGGCGCGCGACGCGACGCTTCAGCGCATCGCGCCCACGACGCGGATCGAGGATCTCGCCGACTGCGACGTCGTGGTCGAGGCGGTGCTCGAGCGCTTCGACCTCAAGAAGGAGGTGTTCGGGAACCTCGACCGCGTCTGCCGGGCCGAGGCGATCCTCGCCACCAACACCTCGTCGATCTCGGTCACCCGCATCGCCTCGACCTCCAAGGTCCCGGGCCGGGTGATCGGCATGCACTTTTTCAATCCCGTGCCCATGATGGCGCTGGTCGAGATCATCCGGGCGCTGCAGACGACCGATGCGACCTGCGACAGGATCGTCAAGCTCGCCGAGGACATCGGCAAGAAGGCGCGGGTGTCGAAGGACTCCTACGGCTTCGTCGTCAACCGAGTGCTCGTGCCGATGATCAACGAGGCGATCAACTGCGTCTACGAGGGCCTCGCCACGCCGGAAGACGTCGACCAGATGATGAAGCTCGGCGCGAACCACCCGATGGGGCCGCTGTCGCTCGCCGACCTCATCGGCCTCGACATCGTGCTCGACATCATGGAGACTCTCTACACTGGCTTCGACGATTCGAAATACCGCCCGAGTTCCGCTGCTGAAGCAGATGTGCGACGCCGGCTACCTCGGCCGCAAGACCGGTAAGGGGTTCTTTTCCTATGAGGCGCGGGCGTAGGCGCCCTCAGGCTTCTCTCGGCGCGGCGGCGGCGTTACTGTCCGGCGACGTCGCGCGCAGCATCACCGGACGCGTTCTCCACATGGACGCCGGCCGACCGTCATGAGCTGAAGTGCGTCTTCAAATTGAAGAGGCCGACATGAGCGCCAAACCGGCAATCCGAAACAAAACTTGGGCGGAGATCAATGTCGGCGACAGCGCCAGTCTCGAACGCACTTGCGCCGTGCAGGACCTCGTCCTGTTCGCGCATGTGTCTGGCAACCTCAATCCGCTGATGCTGCCCTCGGCCGAGGGCTCGCCTGAGAAGACCGAGCCGGTTGCTCCCTCTATGTGGGTCGGCTCGCTCGTCTCGGCGGTGCTCGGAAATATCCTTCCCGGTCCGGGGACACTCTATCGCGAGCAAACTCTTCGCTTTCTCCGCCGCGTCCACGTCGGCGACAAGGTCAAGGTTACGGTCGTCTGCCGAGAGAAGCGTGAGGCGCCGGTCGCAAGATTCGACACCAAGATCGAGGACATGGACGGCAACCTCGTCTGCGAAGGAGACGCCGTCGTCGAAGCGCCGAGCGTCAGCCAGGTCGTCGAGGCGCGCCATCTTCCGGCGCTTATCGTCGACACGGTCGACCATTTCGCCAAGCTCATTGCTCTCGCGGCGAGACTGCCGCCCTTGAAGACGGCGGTCGTCTGCCCCGAGGACCACAATTCGCTTGGCGGAGCGCTGCTCGTCGGCCGAGAAACGGCTGATCGAGCCCATCCTCGTCGGAGACCCCGCTCGCATCCAGGCCGCCGCGAAGGCCCTCGAAGCCGACATTTCGGTCTTCACGATCGTTCCCGTCTCCGATCCGCACGCCGCCGCCGCCAAGGCGGTCGCTATGGTTCTCGACGGCCACGCGAACGCCGTCATGAAGGGAGAAATCCACTCGGACGCGCTGCTCGCCGAAGTGGTCAAGAAGGACGGGGGCTTGCGCACGCATGTCCGCATCAGCCACGTCTTCGCCATGGACGTGCCGACGCTGGACGAGATCCTTTACATTTCGGACGCTGCCATCAACATCGCGCCCGACCTGATGACCAAAGTCGACATCGTTCAGAACGCGGTCGATCTCGCCCGTGCCTGCGGGATCGACAAGCCGAGGGTCGGCGTCCTCTCGGCGGTCGAGACAATCAACCCGGCCATGCCCTCGACCCTGGACGCTGCCATCCTCTCCAAAATGGCCGAGCGCGGCCAGATCAAAGGGGCGATCGTCGACGGGCCCCTGGCCATGGACAACGCCATCGACCTGGAGGCCGCGCGCACCAAGGGTATCGTGTCGCTCGTCGCGGGTCAGGCGAACGTCCTGATCGTGCCCAACATCGAAGCGGGCAACATGCTCGCCAAGGAGCTCACCTTCGTCGCGCGGGCGGAAGCGGCGGGGCTAGTGGTGGGCGCGAAGGCGCCCGTCATGCTGACGAGCCGCGCCGACAACGATCGCGCGCGCCTCGCCTCCTGCGCGCTGGCGCAGCTTTACCAGTACTATCGTCGCGAAGGCCGGGCGTTCGGCGGCGAGCCTGCGATCGGCAACGCCGCGGAGTTATCCACTTGAACAAAGTCGTCCTGACCCTGAACGCCGGCTCGTCTTCCCTGAAATTCCCCGCGCCACAGTCAACGGCGACCGGCTGCATCAACTCGCGTCCGGGAGATCGAGGGGATTGGCATTACGTAGTCTAGTGTCGGTAGTCTAGTCTACAGTCTAGGCGCTGCGGGCGTCCTGGGGCGCCATGGCGAAAGCGAACAACGGGGGCGACTGCGTCGTCAAATGCGTACGCGAACTCGACCCGCCATCACCGGTTCGCTGCAACCGACCGATCGTAGAGGGCCACGGTGCGCCTCGACGCGCCGTCGCAAAACCCGCCCACGCTTCTCGCGCCGCCTTTCGTTCGCCGTTCGCCCGCAAATGGCCGCAAGCTATTGAAAAGCCTCGTTTCGCGCCCGGAAATGGCGCCGGGGGCGACCCTCTTGCGGGCGTTACGCTAGCGTTTGGGGGCGTCCGCCTGCGCTCAAAAGAGCTTCATCTTGATCCGGTATTTCCTGAGCGCACAGCGGATTTGGGGCGGGTGACGCAGAAGACCGGGGGCCTCGGGCGCGCCGACGACCCCCGAGCGAGGGGATCAAAGAGCGACGCCGCATGCCAGAAAAAAGCAAGGCAGGGACGGCCGGCTCGCCCTGCCCCTTTTCGCGCCTCGCGTGTCAGTAGCCGACGGTGAACCGCTGCCGGACACGGGCGCTGAACTTCGAACCTACGTCTCTGCGTCAGCCGCCTTCTCTGCGCCCTTTGCCAGGACCCGAACGAGGCCGTCGAAGGCTTCGTGCGGCATCCTGAACAGGCCAGAGTAGGGGTCGCTCAGTTCGAGGATCAGCAGCACCGCGCTCGCGACGCAAATCGCTCCGAGCGCGGCCAGGACGATCGTCAGCGCGTCGACATCTGACAGCAGACCGTAGCCGAAGAACAGCACGCACGACCACCCGAGAACGACGGCGAGCAACAGGAACGGAACCCGATTGACGAGGCTCCGGATCATGGTGAATTGCGTCTCCACGATCGTGCCCAAAATGTCTCGCGCGTTTGCGAGATACTGTCGTTGTTCGTCGTTCGACGGGCGAAGCGAAACGAAAAAGGCGATCATGCGATGCACATCGTCGGGCACATCGGTGTGATAGACAGCGTGATAGATCGAGCGGCGCTCATCCAGGCTGGACCACAGGCGCGCGCGTATGCGCTTGACATGCTCGCGCAGGAGCGCGCGTCCGCGCTGCGCCTCGGGGCCATAGGCTTCGAGCACCAAGTCGAGGCGGATGATCGAACTGCCGATCGTCTGCAGTTGCGATTGCTGGGTGGTGCACAGGCCGTAACTTGTCCAGATCAAGAGGCTGAGCACGAGCGACAGAAGCGACGCGACGAGGCCGACGACCAAACCGATCATGCCTTTCAATTCGACGACATAGGCGGCCGGCAGCGCCCAATGCGCGCCGAACCCGGCCATCGCGCTGGCAAAGGTCGCGGCCGCCACAATCGCTGCGCGATAGACGAAAATCATGGAGCCCTCCCATGTCGCGGAGCGGCGGAGGATGCGCGAAGGTTCGCAAATCTGGCAAGCGCGGCGACGGGCGCCGACGGCGAGCCGATCAAGCGACACCGATGCGTAAGCAGATGGGTCGCCCGCGCTAGCCCTTCAGGCATCCATGCGCTAACATTGCTTTGGACCACTCCGGCGGAGCCAGTCACGACGGAAGCAAACCACAACCGCTCGGTCAAAGATGCCGGCAGATCGAACTTGAACGACCTCGCCCGGTTTTCGACCATTCAGTCCCTGCGCGACGGGCGTCGAGTGGAGATTCGCGCCCATCGACCGCAGGACAGAGAGGGCTTACGCGAGGCCATGCGCCGGGCGAGCGCTGCGTCACTATTTAGGCGGTTCTTCAGTGTGACGCGTAGATTTTCCGATAAGGAGGAGTCGAGATTCATCGATGTCGATTTCGTCAATCACGTTGCGCTTGTCGTTGTCGCCGAAGAAGAAGACGGACCGCACATTGTGGGAGAAGCGCGCTATGTCGTCGTGAGGCCCGGGCAGGCCGAAGTGGCGTTCGGTATTATCGACGCGTATCAGAGGCAAGGATTGGGCCCTGCATTGGTGCGACATTTGACGACGATCGCGCGAGCGGCCGGATTGAAAGAGCTGATCGCCGATGTCCTTCAGGAAAACGAGCCAATGTTGAAGGTTTTTAAGAGGTCCGGCCTGCCCATCCGGACCCAACTCGGTGAGGACGGCGTGATGCATGTCACACTCAGTCTCGCCTAGAACTGCGGCCACTGCCGGTCACGTCAACAGCGTAACGAAAATTCGGCATCCGCAAACGCGTGACCGCGAGCCCGCCTGCCCCCAAACATATCGACAAGCCACGGCGGGGTCTCAACGACGTTTCAGTCTTGTCGAAACCTTGCTATGACCGCAGCAGCCTCAGCCGCGACAACGATGTCACCTGGCGAATGTCGGATAAAAGATTGCAAATCGGCTTTTGCATTCGAATTACAACGAATGGAAGTGGATCTCGACACGGAGACTGGGAGGTTTTACTTCTAGGTCGTCAGCAAAAGCGCCGAGGTCGTCGACCAAAAGGCGTGTGGCCGGGGTCGTTTATCCGCGGGACGCCCGGCCACGGGAGAAAGAGGAAACAAGTCATTGAGTTATCGGGCTGCCTTCGGCTTGTGTGTCAGCCTAATGGGGTTGACGTTGCTCAACGCCTGCTCGCCCACGGAAGGCCTACTGACGCCGACGCCCGCCATTTTCTCCGCTCATCAGGATCAAGCGCCGGCCAATAGCCCCCAACCTATCTCCACAGCCAACGATCTCAATCTCCTTTACGTCACCGACCGGGCGCCAATTGCGGATCCCCAAACGAAAGCTCTCTCCTACGGGTCCGACCGCTCGCGCGTGATGAGTTTTGGATCGGTCGATATCCGCATCGAGCCGGAATCAAACGGCGCCATGGGGATGAAGCTCGGGGAAATTAAGGAAATTGGCCGGTTTCCCGAGGTTCCTTATCCGGCGGTGATCAGTTCCGCCGGCTATCGCCGCGCGCCTGGCGTGGTGGCCGCGCATGAAGAGGCGGTCGCCTCGCTTCAAGGTGAAATTCGTCGCCGCCTGGCGAAGACTGAACGTAAGGAGGTCGTCGTCTTCATTCATGGCTACAACAATTCATTCGCCGACGCGGCTTATGCGATGGGCTCCATTTGCCGCCTCCTTCGGGGGGATTTCGTTTGCGTCGTGCTGACGTGGCCGGCCGGTGGATCGCGCGGCGCTTTCATGGGCTACAACGTCGACCGAGAATCTGGCGAGTTCGCCGTCGCCGACATGCGGAAGGCGATCCGCGCGATCGGCCAGACCGAGGGCGTGCGCGGGGTGGACATCATCGCCCACAGCCGTGGCGCCGACGTTGTGGCGTCGGCTTTTCGGGAGCTGAGCGCCGAGGCCTATGTTTCGCGTTTTTCGCCTGCAGAGAATTTAAAGGTAAGGAATATTGTACTGTTCGCGCCGGATATCGACATCGACGTCGCCGCGACGAAAATATTCGACGTCTTTTCTGATCCGGACGCGCCCTACGGCGCCAAGAAGAACCCGAACGCAGTGATTAAGGAGGGACA
Source organism: uncultured Alphaproteobacteria bacterium (assembly GCA_963835885.1). Lineage (GTDB taxonomy): Bacteria > Pseudomonadota > Alphaproteobacteria > Rhizobiales > Beijerinckiaceae > Roseiarcus. The sequence continues at coordinate 94,235 of CAWIHF010000006.1, read as the reverse complement.
GTTTCATGTGACGATCTATTCGTCTCCCGGCGACCAGGCTTTGGGCCTTGCGAGCAGCATTTTTGGCAGCAGACTGCGGCTCGGCCAGCTGGATCTAAGCGGGCCGCAGGCGAGAGCGTTGCGCGCCGACCCCGGCCATCTCGTCGACCTGATCGAAGTCGACGAAAATACCGGCGCCTTCGGGCACGGATACTTTCTGTCGAACCCGTCAGTCCGTTCCGACCTGGTCGCTTTAATTCATGGATTGAAGCCGGGCGATCCTGGGAGGCCGCTGGTCGAAATCAGAGGGCCCTTTTGGCGGATCGCCGGGGCCCAGATGGAGCCGCGCTGATGACGCGCCGGATTTTGCTGCAAATGAGCGCCGAATCATGCCGGTTCCGCGGTTGGAGCGTATGGCGCGCAACGGGTCAAGGAAGGAGTAGCGCTCTTCCTGGAGCGTGTCGGCGCACGTGGTCGAAGGCTTTGGGCGCGTCGCGTAGAGGCGCCCGGATTCCGATCGGCAGGGAGAGCCGGCCAAGCTCGACGAGCCTCGCCATTTCCGAAAGCCTGAATTCCGCATCAGGAAAATTCAAGTTCCCCGTTGGCCCTGAGGAATCAGGGAGATAGTCTTGGTTTGCGACTCGAAAATCATCACCAACGGGGTGCGCGATGCAGGGACAGGGGCTGCTCGATTTCCAGTATGAGGCCGATTCGTCCAGCCATGGATTGACGTCGTTGGCCGGGCTTCCGTTGTATCTCGACCTGATCAAGGCCTGCGGCCTCGGCGGGGCGATCCAGCGGCATGTTCGGGCGGCCGGCGGCCAGGGCTGGCTCGACATCCAGATGGTTCTGGCGGTGATTTTCCTGAATCTGTCCGGCGGCGACTGCGTGGAAGACATCGAACGGTTGGAGCGCGACAGCGGCTTTTCGGCGATCCTGCGGGCGATCGAGAAGGATTTGCTGTCGCGCGCCGAACGGCGGTCGCTGAAAAGCCGCTGGCGGCGCGAGCGCGAGCGGGCGACGCCCTCGCCGTCGGCGCTGTCGGGCTGGCTGGAACGGTTCGATGATCCAGCTTCGCCCAAGGCGGTCGCGGGGATGGCGTTCATTCCGGCGGTGACGCAGGCACTGCGCGGTCTCTGGCGGGTGAACCAGGCGCTGCTGGACTTTCTGCAGAAGCGTCAGCCCGCGGCGACGGCGACGCTGGACATGGACGCGACGCTGATTGAGACGCACAAGCGCGAGGCGCTGTTTTGCTACAAGAAGTTCAAGGCGTATCAGCCGCTGAACTGCTGGTGGGCGGAGCAGGGCGCGATGCTCTATTCGGAGTTCCGCGACGGCAACGTGCCCGCCGGACACGAGCAGTTGCGCGTCCTGAAAGAGAGCCTGCGCCATCTGCCGGACAGCGTGAGGAGGGTCTCGTTGCGTTCGGACACGGCGGCCTATCAGGAAGAGCTGCTGCTCTATTGCGGCGAGGGAAAAGACCCGCGCTTTGGCGTGATCGAGTTCGCGATCGGCGCCGACGTGACCGAGGCTTTCCGCGCCGCTGTGCGGACGACGCCCGAGAGCGCGTGGAAGCCGCTGATCCGCAAAACGGACGGCCAGCCGCAACAGACCGATCAAGAATGGGCCGAGGTCGTTTACGTGCCCAATTGGGCCGGGCACAGCCGCAACCGCGCCGATTACCGCTTTCTCGCGATCCGCGAACCGCTGCGCCAGCTGGCGCTGGGCGACGAGGCGAAGCTGCCGTTTCCCACCCAGGCGTTCGGCCCGAAGGGGGTCTATAAACTGTTCGCCGTCGTGACCAACCGCACGGGCGCCGGCGAGGGCGTGATCTGGTGGCTGCGCGAGCGCTGCGGCAAGAGCGAGGAAGTCCATTCGGCGACGAAATCCGACCTGGCGGGCGGACAGATGCCCTCTGGGCTGTTCGGCGCCAACGCCGCCTGGTGGGCGCTGACGATCCTGGCGTTCAATGTGAACGACCACCGCCTAAAGGCGGTGGCTTCGAGTTACGGCTTAAAGCCGGATTTGGTCGGCCCAAAGGGCCGACTCGCCCTCCCTACACAACCTTGAAGTTGTCGTCAGGGATCTCGGGCTTTTGATCCTCGATATACTTGTTCCACACCTCGTCCGTCACATTGCCGCTCGTGGCCACCCAATAGCCTCGACCCCAGAGATGCTGACCCCAATACCGTTTGCGAAGCGACGGATATTCCGACAGCAACTTGTGCTAGCTCTTCCCTTTGAGATACTGCACCGCCCGAGACACCGACACGTGCGGCGGTATCCCTATCAGCATATCCACGTGGTTCCCGATTGATCGTACTCCCAAGCTGGGTAAGTCCGATCTGCAACAGTCGGCGTGAATTTTGGCCCGGGGGATGATTGACCGAGACACGCAGAGCAGAAGTGTAAGTCGAGGTGGGATGCATTCCCGCCACGATTCGCGACCCGATCGACGCGCTCATAGGCGACATCTCGCAGTTGCGCGGCGAAGTCGCGTGGCTGCGGCGGGCGAACGAGGCATTGCGGGCCGCCCATCTCGCGGACAATGCGACGCATCGGGCCGAGAATGAAGCGTTGCGAGCCAAGAACGAGGCATTGCAGGCGGAGAACGCCGACCTCCGGCGCCGACTGGACTTGGACAGTTCGACGAGTTCCAAGCCGCCGTCGAGCGATGGGCTGAAGAAGAAGCCGCGCATCCCCGGCAGCCTCCGCGGGCGCTCGGACAAGAAAAGCGGCGGGCAGGCGGGACACAAGGGCGACACGCTCCGGCAGGTCGCCCAACCCGATCGGGTCGTGCGGCACGAGGCGCAGGCGTGCCGGCTTTGTCTGGCGGGGCTGACGGTTTCGATGCAGCGGGACGTGGAGAGGCGGCAGGTGTTCGATCTGCCTGACCGGCTGATCGAGGTCACGGAGCATCAGGCCTCGGTCTATTGCTGCGCGGCGTGCGGCGGAGAGACGAAAGCCGCGTTTCCCGCGGGCGTCGCCTCGCCGGCGCAATACGGGGAGCGCGTCAGGGCGGCGGCGGTCTATCTCAACGTCCATCAGCTCATTCCCGAAGATCGGGTCGCCGAAGCGATCGGCGATCTGTTCGGAGCATTGCGTCTATGCTCGCAAAGCGTGGCCGATTGGGTGCGCGGCAGCTGCGGCGCTCGCGCCGGTGGCGGCGCAGATCGCGGCGCTCGCGGCGCAAGCGCCGGTGCGCTGCCTCGATGAAACCGGCTTCCGCGTCGCCGGAGGATGGCTGCACACCGTCGCCACGGAAACCCTGACCCACTATCGCGTGTCGGCCAAACGCGGCGAGATGCCGGAGGGGCTCACGGGCGGAGTCGCGGTTCATGACGGCTTCAAGTCTTACTCCGGGCTCACCGACGTCCGTCATGCGCTGTGCAACGCCCATCATCTGCGCGAACTGAAGGCGCTGGTCGAGATCGACCGGGAGCCGTGGGCCGCACCCATGCGCGATCTCTTGCTCGAGGCCAATCGAGCCGTCGAGAACGCGCGAGGCGGGCGCGACCAGTCTGCCCCCGCCCGCGCTCGAGGCTTCTTCACCCGCTACTGGGAGATCCTGCGCCAGGTCTCGCCTTTCACCGCAACTTGCCGCGCCTTCAACGGCATCCCTCAACCGCGTCGGACAAAACACCGCCCCGGACACAACCTGCTCATCCGACTGCACGAGTTCAAAGACGACGTCCTGCGCTTCCTCGTCGACTTCTCCGTCCCCTTCACCAACAACCTGGCCGAACAGGCCCTGCGCATGATGAAGGTCAAGATGAGATCTCCGGCGCCTTTCGCATCTTCGAAGCCGCCTGCGACTTCGCCGCCCTGCGATCAGTCGTCGCAACCGCCCGCAAGCGACGCTGACATCCTCCAGACCCTGACCGCTCGTCCTCACGCCCTCATTCGCGCCCTGGCGGCATAGCCACCAGCTTGGGAGTTACGAGGAATGTTGAAAAGGGAGGAGCGGCGTTGCTCGCCTTGAGCCTTTAGGCTCGGGGTGCTATTCCACGAAAGGAAAGCAACGCCATGAAGAAGCATATCACGTCGACCGCAATTCCCACGCACGCGTTGAAGGCTGAGGCGCTGGCGAGCATGTCGGCCAGCTTTGAACGCTTTTGCCTTGCCGCCGGGCTTGAGACGCTGAGCGAGATGCTGGAGCAGGATGCGACAGCGGTCTGTGGCGAGCGCCACGAGCGGGGTGAGCGACGCCAGGCGCACCGCTGGGGGCGGACCAAAGGCAAGATCGGCTTTCACGGTGGCAAGGTCGAGATGGAGCGCCCACGGGTTCGCGGGCTCGACGGGGCCGAGCGCGTCCTGCCGAGTTGGGAGAACGCCGTCAGCGAAGACTTGCTCGGCAAATCGGCGATGAACCAGATGCTGATCAACGTCTCGACACGGCGTTTCAAGCGTTCGGTCCGGTTGCCCGAGGGAGACGTTCCGTCGCCCGACGGAGCGGGGCTGTCGAAGTCGGCGACCTCCCGTCGCTTCGTGGCGTTGTCGGCGGCGCGCATGAAGGCGTGGATGAAACCAGGCTCGACGACCTCGATCTGCTGGTGATCCAGATCGACGGCATTCACATGGACGAGGATATGCTGCTCGTCGCGGCGATCGGCGTCGACGCGAACGGCGACAAACATCCGCTCGGCCTCATCGAGGGCGCGACCGAAAACGCGACGACGGTGCAGGCGCTCATCGACGATCTCGTCGAGCGTGAACTCGATCCAACCGCGCGACGTCTGTTCATCATCGATGGCTCGAAGGCGCTGTCCAAGGCGATCCGCCGCACCTTCGGACGCGATGCGGCGATCCAGCGTTGCCAGATTCACAAGGCGCGCAACATTCTGGAGCGGTTGCCCAAATCGATGCATGCTTCGGTGCGGCGCGTCTTGCGGCAAGCCTGGGAAATGGACGACGCCGAAAAGGCCGAAACGCTCATTCGCAATCTCGCGCGCCGTCTCGAACCGGACTGGACGGCGTTTCCGCTTCGATCCTGGAAGGGGTCGACGAGATGCTCACCGTCACGAGGCTCGGCCTCCCTCGCGAACTGCGCCGCTCGCTCGCCTGCACCAACATCATCGAGAATGTCATGGGCACGGTGCGCCGAGTCTGCCGCAACGTCAAATACTGGCGCTCGCCCTCGATGGCCCTGCGATGGGCCGCCGCCGCCATGCAGGAAGCAACCAAGGGCTTCCGTCGATTGAAGGCATACAAGCATCTGCCGGCTCTTCGCGCTGCTCTTGCAACGCAAGGCCAGCAGCCGCCTTCCGACGAGGCGCTTGCTCAAATCACCGAGGCTGCCTAAATTTCAATGCGCAACGACCGCTTCGAGAATTTCAACAGACGCCGGGACATCCCCATCCAGGGCCCGATCATCGTCCGGCGTAGATGACCATCTCATGCGCCCGCGCAATCTCCCGCAGCAACTCCCGCGCCCGTTGCCCAATATCTCCGCCCAATACAGGAAACCGGTACTTCGTGATCCACACGATGTGATACTTGCAGTCTCAGACCGTGTGACTGCCGGGCTTCGCATCTTGCATACCCGCAGTGTCGCATCCCGGTCGCCTAAAGGCGAGGGGTTTACGGATCCCAGAGGCGAGACTCTAAACGCCGCGATGAAGCGTCTCGCGCTGGGCGAGAGATGGGCGGCCAAACGCATGAAGGCGCTGCGCTTTCATCTGATCGGCCTGCCCGGATGGGTGGTCAGCCACGCCCGCCAGCTGATCATTCGTCTGGGCGGCGGGGCCGAAGCGCTGGCCACCCTCCTCGACGCCCGCCAAAGGATCCGGGCGCTGGCGCAAGAACCGGCCGGATGAGCCCAAACCGCGCGCTGCCGAGCGTCGACCTGATATCGCGTGGCGTTCCCTGGCGCGGCGACGACGCCCCGCGCCCGCGTCAGGCGAGCCCGACTCGCTCCGGTTGCACGCAGTCATCGCCGGACTCGCCATGCGTGTCGACGAACGTCAGGAGGTGATCGACCCCTCGGGATTGTGACATTCGAACCCGTCAACGACCGCAAAATCGGTCACGCACCGGCGCGCGCGGTGATTTGTTCGGGAATTGTGGAAAGCGCGTCCGCTGTCGATAGCGAATTAACTTGTCCGGTTTTGGTAGCACATCAAATGTCCGCTTCTTCTGCTTCTGTTCTCCCTGTGGGACTGTGGGCAACGCGTTTGCGTTGTCCACAGTCCCACAGGCGCGCCACCGAGCGGATTTAAGCGGCGTTTTTCGCGTCCCGGATCGCTCCTTTCTGGTCGTAGCGGCCGATGCAGCGCGGGCCGTAAAAGACGGCGTGCGAGCCATCGGGATAGTGATGGACCTTGACCCTCGCCTTGACGAAGTGCGGCCGCAGCGGGCTCTCCGGGATCTGCAGTTTGAGCGTGCGGTAGGACACGCAATTGTCGTTGCCGACCTGGCGCTCCTCCTGCACGCACAGGATCTCATCGAGGTCGACGCCCGGGATCGGGGTGAAGGCCGAACCGGGCTGCGCCGGCGCGACCGCGAAGCGCTCGTTGTGGGCGGGCAGATAGACCTCGCGGATGAACGCGTTGGCCGCCTCGATCGCCGTGATCCCGGCGAGCTTGAGCTCCTTCACCAGCCGCTCCTGCAAGGTCTGGAACGCCCGCTCCGAGCGCCCGCGCGCCTGCGGCGAATAGGCCCCGATATGCTCGACGCCGAGTTGCTCGAGCGCCCGGCCCACCTGCGTCAGGCGGCTGCGGTCGATCTTGCCGCCCGCCTCGGCGGTATGGAAGTAGTGTGAACCGCGATCCGTATAGAGGCTCATCGGCAGCCCGTGGGCCCCGAACGTCTCTTTCAGCGCCCGGAACGTCGAAGCCGTACCCTCCTCCTCGACCAGAACCGCCGAATAGATCGCCCCGGTCGCGTCGTCCAACGTCGCAATGAGATCGAGCGCCGGCTGGCCTTCGAGCCAGACGTGTCGCGAGCCGTCCTGATGCAGCATCATCCCCGGCAACGGCCGGCGCTCCCGCTTCCGGCGATGCGCGCCCTTGCGCGGCGCCTTCGGCAAAAGCCCGCGCGACTGCAGAAACGTCTTGGTCCACGTGTAGCCCCAGGCGAAACCGTGATCCTTCACCAGGTGCTCATGGAAGTGCTTGGCTCGGAACCCCGCATAACGCTGTCGGTAAAGCGCCTCGACCTCCTGCTCCCGGTCGACCGGAACCCGCTTCCCAGACGCCTTGCCAAGCCGCCGGTCCAGTAACCCAGCCTCGCCGTCCTCCTCGTAACGCGCCTGCCAGCGCCGAAACGTCCGCTCGCTCACCCCAAGCAACGCCGCTGCTTCCAACTGATTGAACTCCGCCGCCTCGTAGCGGCCCAAAATGTCCAGAAACCTCATCATACGCACACCCTGAAGGGCTTCCGTCCGGCGCATCCAACCCCCTCCAAAAAGGGCCGAGGCTACCGGACAGATCGTGCGCTCCCTAAACCGGACATATCATCTGCTACCGACAGTGAAAGCGCGTCCGCTTGCGGTCGAAACAGGATCCACGCATAATTGCGTGCTCCTCTGGGCAAAGCGGCGCGCATCTTCCGCTTTTGTTGGATAACGCCAAGGGCGCCGCGGATCCAACCCCGCTCGTCGAAGCTTTGCACCAGAGGATGGACGGTGGTCGCATGGCCCAGCGCGCCCGCGCGCAGGCACCAAAGCAAGTTCGCCTCATCGTCCCAGGTGGCGAAGTTGAGCGTCGCGTCGAACGAGCCTCTCAAATTCGCGAATGGATTGCGTTCGCGTTCGACCGTCTTGGCGGCGCCCGCTTGGAGGCAGGCGGGCAGGTCGGGCTCCTTGGCGATCGCGGTGACGCGCGCTCCCCATTCGGAGAGGGTCTGCAAGGCCAACGTTCCCAAGCCGCCGGCAGCGCCATGGACAAGAATTTCCTTTCCCTCGGCGTTCTGACGGGTAACGCCGGCCCCGCCGCGGCCAGCCACATCGTGACGAAGCTGTAGGGTACCGCGGCGACGTCCTGCAGCTCCCGGTTCGCCGGCGCCTTCCTTGTGTGGGCGGCCTTTACGAGCACATGGGAGGCGTGCGTTCCTTCTCTCGAAGGGGGCTTCACTCCGTAGACGCGTTCTCCGATTGCGAAGTCCGGCGCGCGACCCGAGCCCACGGCGGCGACCACGCCGGCGAAATCATTGCCGAGCGTCATCGGAAACCGGGACGCTCCCATGAGAGACAAGAGCCGCCGGCCGTACCCGGCTGCGCGCCGGACGTCGATGGGATTGACCGAGGCGGCTTCGACCGCAATATCGATTTCATCCGGACCCGGGCCCCGGCGCGGGACTTCGCGAATCTCGAAGGCGCCTCCCGCCTCAGGCCCGAGGCACATCGCAAGCAGTCGGGTCGGCGCGATTGCCATTTCCAGCTTCATCCCTGACTTACGTCCGACCGGAAAGCGTACCGGCCGAGAGCTTCTTTCATCTTCTCCGCGCCTGCGGCAGCCCTGACGATCGCCCTCAGGCCAGCATTGGGGTCGCGATCGACTGTGACGGATATGACCGTCGCCCCGACCCGCTCCGCCTCGGCGCGGACGGTCTCCTCGATCTCGCGCTCGATGAGCGCCGGCTTGAGCAGTTTCCCAACCGCCGTCAGCGGCAGCGACAGGGAGATCCTGATCCGCTTCGGGATCGCCGCCCGTTCCGGAATGGTTTTGGCGGCGTGCTCCAGCAGCTCCTGCTCGGTGACTGTCGCGCCCGGCTTCAGCTGAACGTAGGCGACAGGCATCTCGCCGGCGTAGGCGTCAGGACTTCCAATCGCCGCAGCCAAAGCGACGCCCGGATGGCCCGTCAGCGCCTCCTCGATGGTTTTGGGATCGATATTGTGTCCTCCCCGGATGATCAGCTCCTTCTTGCGCCCGGTCAGCCAGAAATAACCGTCAGCGTCGCGTCGGCCGAGATCCCCGGTGTTGAGCCAGCGCTCGCCGTCGATGTCGAGAAAGACGCCGGCGTTGTGGCGGGGGTCGAGATAGCCGTTGAAGACATTGGGCCCGCTGATCGCGATGACGCCGACCTCGTCGACGTCGGCCATTCGGTGAAAGCGCCCGTCGCCGTCCAACACGATGGCTTCCATCCGCTGATAGGGGATGGGCAGGCCGATCGAGCCCGCGCGCCGCTCGCCGGCCGCCGGATTGACCGACGAAACGCAGGCGCCTTCGGTCAGGCCGTAGCCTTCGAGAATCTTCACGTCCGTCTTTGCTTCGAAGGCGCGGATGAGGGCCGCCGGCATCGGCGCCGCGCCGCAGATCGCGAAGTGGAGACTGGAGATGTCGCTGTCGCCGACCGGCGTCTGCATCAGGGCTGCGTAAAGGGTGGGAACGCCCGAGAACATCGTAACCCGGTAGCGCGATACGATCTCCCAGAAACGCGCGATGACGTTCTTTCCCCGATAGCCCTCGGGGGTGGCGATAACGAGATGGTCGCCGCGCATCCATGGCTGAAGTCCGGTGACGAGCTGACCGTTCGCGTGGAACAAGGGCAAGCCGCAGAGGACGGTTTCAGGCTCGCCGTCGGTCTCCATCGCCTTCGAAACGGCCCATGAGTTCGAACACCTCGTTTCGATGCGTCCGCACCGCAATCTTCGGCGCCCCAGTCGTTCCGCCGGTGCAGAAGTAGGAGGCAATGTCGTCGGCTCGTATCGTCCGCGGCGGGACCAGCCGGGCTGAAGGCTGCTCGCGCATCGCTTCGCGCAGGTTGACGAGCTTTAGCCGCGAGCCGGCCGCGGCATCCTCGATCGAGGCACGCGCGGCCCCGCGCTTCTCGCCGTCGAGGTAGTCGGCCATGTCGACGAAGGCGATCGCGCTCAAGTCGGGAAGCGAGGCAAGCTCATCGGCGAGGCCTGACAACGCCTTGACGTTCAATGCCGGAGCGAGCGTGACGAGGATCGAAGCGCGGGCGAAGCGCAGGATGTCGGCAACCTGTTTCGGTTCGAGCATCGGATTGACGGCGAGCGCTGCGCCGACGGCCTCGCCGCCCCAGATCGCAAAGTGGGTCTCCGGAAGGTTGGGCAGCATATAGGCCACCGGGCGATCGGCCGCGACGCCGAGGGCGGCGAAGACGTTCGCCGCGCGCGTCACGTCCGCCACAAGCTCGGCGTAGGTCCAGACATGCGCCTCGTCGAGCCGGTCGGCCGACAGGAAGAAGGAGAGCGCCCGAGCGTCGGGGCTCCGCTTCGAGGCGTCGACGAGAGCCGCATAGGAACTCTCGGGCAGCGCCCGCTCCGAGAGCGAAATGGCTTCGATCGCCGCGATATCGGAGTGGTTTCGGACCGGCACGTGAGGTTCCTCTGGAAAAGTCGACCGTGGCCGGGCCGAGGCCGCCAACGGGAGAATCATCGCCATGGGCGAGCGGGCTTGGCGACGCTGCTTTTCAGCGCAAGCATCTTCTTGAGCCGCGGCCTGTCACTGACCGCCAGCTTGAGCACGTTGAGGAGCCGGCGTGGCGTGAGCCTGGCGTCGATGAAGTCGTCCGGCAGGTCGGGGCCCCACTGATAGAGGCCCGCGCGGTCGAGCACGTGGTAGCCGGGCGGCTGGGCGGCGTCGAACAGGTCGCCGTCGGCGTAGTGCTCGTGCTTCTGGCCCCAGGGATCGCGCCAATAGTCGAAGATCTGGCTGCCGAGCAGATGCCGGCCGACGCCCCAGGCGTGGCGGTAGCGCTTCGCCATCAGGATCTGCTGACCCATCTCCACCGCATCGAGATCGACGACCTCGAAGGCGACATGGTCGACCTTCGATTCGAGGCCGGTCGCGACGAACAGCGTATGATGGTCGGCCGGCTCGTGGCCGCGGTCGAGCCGCATGAACGACCCGACCGGAGTTCCGTCCTCAAGGCACATCACGTCGGACGGAAGGAAGCCGAGCGTGTCCATGTACCAGCGGGCGCTGCGGTCGAAGTCGGGCGTCTCGAGCACGAGGTGGCCGAGCTTGGTCACCTGCGGCGGCGCGAGCGCCGGCCGCTGGGTGTCGTTGACGCGAACCGTCTGGTTCGGAGCATTGTGGGGAATGGGCGCGCGAACCGCCTGCGGCGCGACCGCAGCGAAGCCGTGATGCACAGAGACCGCGACCCCCAGCGGGTCAACGAGCCGCACGACGGCGCCGCCGCCCGGCCCGTCGGCCGTTTCGACGGTACGGCCCGACGCCTTCGCCAGCGTCTTCAGGTCCTCGGCCGAAGGAACCGACAGTCCGAACCCGATGAACCGCGCCGCGCCGCCGCGACTGACGCGATAGATGTAGGGCGTCGAGCCGGTTCCGCGCAGAAAGAGGTCGTCCTCGCTCTGCGCGACAACCAGCAAACCGAAGTCGACCAGATAGTCCCGCGCCTGGTTCAGGTCGGGGCGTTCGAAATGGGCGTAAAGAAGGGCGTCCGCCTTGACGACCGGCGCGCGGCTGCGCGGCAGTTCGACGCTTCCGGGTCCCTGCCGGACATTGGCTGTGTGATACATGGGCGTCTCCTCTCGGGGTTCGGGTCAGGCCGCGACACGAATATCGGCGGCGGTCAGGGCGGCGACGAAAGGTGAAAGAACGTCGAGGTCCCTGCCGGGATCGAGTTGGGCGGCGATGAAGCGGTCCGGGCGGACGAGAACTCCTTCTACGCCGCAGCGTCGCGCCCAGTCGGCGAAGGCGCGGTCGTCACAGCCGAGCGACTGGGTCCTGGCGTACTTCGCCGGGCCGTTAAGGCTGATGAAGCGGGCGCCGAGGGCGTCGAGGATGGCGAGATCGCGCGCCGAAACCATCGTCGCCGGATCGACCCCGACGCCGAGGGCGAGCCATTGATGGCAGCCGAGGAAGCGGTCGAGCGGCGAAGCGCCCTGACCCGCTGAGACGGTCGGCTGCGGCGCCATCTGCCCGACGAGCGCATCCCGATCGCGGCTCGTCAGATCGCTTCGACGGATGGCCGGCGGCGGCATGACGCCGCCGCGGTGGATGAAGGCTCGGAACCGGCTCGAAAGGTTGAGGCAGGCGAAGATGGAGTCGCGCGCCGCGGCGGCGATCCGGTTGGTCGGCATGATGACCGCGCCGAGCCGACGCGAGACTTCGACCATCTTGCGCACGACTGGCGCCCGCTCGACCTCGTAAGTGTCGAGGATCGCCTCCGGCGCAAGGCCGCGCAGGACGACGGCCAGCTTCCAGGCGAGGTTCGAAGCGTCCTTCATTCCGCCGTTCATCCCCTGCCCGGCGAACGGCGGCATCAGATGCGCCGCGTCGCCGGCGAGGAACAGCGGCCGCGCCGCCAATGGTCGGCGACGCGCGCATGGAACGCATAGACGGCCTTGCGCTCGATCTCGAACGAGCGGCCGCCGGCGACCTCGGCGACGAGCGCGCGGACCGTCGCATCGCTCTTCAGCGTCTCTTCGCTTTCGCCAGGCAGCTGCATGAACTCCCAGCGCACGCGCTCGCCGACCGCCGGCAGCTCGAACTCTTGGCCGGCGCGGATCGCAATGGAAAGTGATCTGCTTGACGGCGTGATTCCTGACGATGGCGTCGACCACCAGCCAACGCTCGGAATAGGTCGAGCCGACAAGCTTGACGCCGAGGCGCTCTCGCGTCGCGCTGGCGCCGCCATCGCAGGCAACGACATAGTCCGCCTCGACCGTCGTCGCGCCGGACGGCGTCGTGACCGAGAGCTTCACGCCTTTCGCGTTCTGGGCGAGGTCGGTCGCCTCGTGCTCGAAGGCGACCCGGACTGACGGGAATCGCGCGAGGCCCTTGAGCAGGACTCTTTCGAAGTCGGGCTGGTAGAAGGTGCCGAGCGAGGAATGGCCGTAGAGACCGCGGGGGAAGTCGGCCGCCATCAGGGTTGCGTTGCGCGCGTTCAGGTGGCGCACGTGCGGATCCTGAATGAGGCCCGGCGCGATCTCGTCGAAGAGGCCCACCTGGCCGAAGAGACGCAGCGTTTCCGCGTCATAGGCGATGGCGCGCGGCAGGCCGAGCAGCCCGGCGTTTCGCTCCAGAACCAACACGCGAATCCCGGCGAGGCCGAGCAAATTCGCCGTCATCAGCCCGACCGGACCGGCGCCGACGATGGCGACCTCGGCCGCGAGCGGGCGGCCCCCGTTTCCCGATACATCCTCTGACGTCATGGCTTCCTCCGACGGCAAACTTTTCTATTGCGCTTATCGGTCAATACGACTAAATAGTCAATATGAAAAACTCGTCTGGACAAAAAAATCGTCCTGGCGGGTCCTGACCGCGACGCTCCCAAGGAGGATTTAAGGCATGGCGACCAATCTTGTGCGTTACGAACTCGACGGCGCGCCCCATTGGGGAGTCGCGTCGGTGTCAGGGATCGCGCCGCTCGACGGCGGCTATCCGACCACCGCAGCGTTGATCGAGCATGGGGAAGCGGATTGGCGCCTGGCCTCGGCGAAAGCGCCGAGCGTGTCCTTCGAGCAGGCGCAGATCCTTTCGCCGGTAACGACGCCCTGCCGCATCTATTGCCAGGGCGCGAACTATCGCCAGCACATGATCGAATCCGGCATGGATCCGGACGCCAAGGCGTTCAACATGTTCTTCACCAAGTCCGACGCCTCGATCGCCTCGGCGAAGGGAACCGTCACGCCGCCGAAGCACGTGTCGCTGCTCGACTACGAGATCGAGCTGGCCCTCATCTTCCGGCGGCCGATCGTCTCGGCCGTGACCGTCACGCGCGAAAAGCTCAAGGACTATGTTTTTGCCGTCGCCATCGCCAACGACTTCAGCGCCCGCGACGTGCAGCTGCCGCAAATGCAGTTCTTCAAGGGCAAGAGCTATCGCGGCTTCTGCCCGATCGGTCCGTGGCTGACCGTGCCGGACGCGGACGAATTCGCTCGCCTCGACGACCTCGAGCTTCTTCTCACGGTCAACGGCGCGGTCCGGCAGCAGGATTTCGACCAAGAACCTCGTGTTCAAGCCGGCCGAGACGATTTCCGAATTGTCGACGTTCGCCAATATCGCGCCCGGCGACGTTCTTCTGACCGGGACGCCGAGAGGCTGCGCCCTGAGCCTTCCGCCGGCCCCGGTCCGCCGCATCGTCCAGCTCCTGCCGGAACGCCAGTTCTGGAAGCTGTTCCTGAATGCGCAGCGGCGCAGGGCTGAATATCTTCGGCCCGGCGACTCGGTCGCGGCGCGCATTTTCAGCGCCGACGGCACACTCGACCTCGGCGAACAGACGACCGCCGTCCTCGCCGCGGCCTGATCCGGCTCGCGGCGGATTACGCGGCGGGCTTCCTCTCAATGGGCGCCGCTTTGGCGCGCTTGAGCTTCGCAAGCGTCGCCGCCGCCTGTTGCTTTCCGATCCCAATCGCCCCGAGCACCGCGCCGACAGCAGGTTGTGCGACGGCGCCTTTAAGGCGACCCTCGCCGATCGCGGCGAGCACCTGCAGCACGACGCCGATCGCCGCCTCCAGGGCGAGATCCACCGAAGGGCCGCCGCCGGGAAGAGCGTCAAGCACGCGCGCCAGATCCTCCTTCATACGGCGGCGCGTCGTTTCGCCGACGCTTGGATTGGATCGCGCCATGCGCGCGACCAGCGCGCCCCACGGGGGATCGTCGAGCGCCCTTTCGATGAAGGCGTCGCAGCCGAAGGCGACGCGCAGCAAGGGGTCCGAGGTCGAGGCCCGTCTGCCCTGAATCATTTCGTCGAACGAATGGATCAGCTCGCCCGCGACGGCGACGGTGAGGGCGTGCATGTCCCCGAAATGCACATAGAACGTCCCTTTCGCGACTCGCGCCTCGCGAACCAGGTCGTCGATGGTGATCGACCCCCAGGAGCGTTTGGCGAACAGGGCAGAAGCTGCTGCAATGAGCTGCGCACGGGTCCGCGCCCGCTTCTCTTGACCGATCTCCGCCCGCCGTTCGAGATTGACCTTCGCCATGCCACACCTGCCTAACCCGACCATAATAGCCTATAAGGTCACAATGACCAAATCGTTTCATCAAATTATCGGCGGAGCGGATCTGATGCGCCGCTCATGGATGGCGATGATCGCGACGATCGCTGCGGCGGTTTTCCTTCGGCTCGAGCGCGGCCGCCGCCACGGCGGGCCGCTCGCGCATCCCCCAGGCCGACCTCGACAAGTACCTCGACGACAAGGCGCCGCCGCTGCACTACGCCATGTGCGGGTGCAAGGACCTGCCCGGCTACCCGCAGCGCTGGGGCGGCAAGTAAAGGCTTGGCATTCAATGTGCCGGAGGAGCCGCGACCCTCCGGTCGTCGACTGGAGCAGGCGAATCGTCGCCGTGATCAGCTATCGTTGAAAAACGGCGCGCAGGTGCTTGAGTCCATCCGCGGCGAGCGCGTCCTGGCTCGCCGCGAGCGGCCGAGGTCGGTCTCAAATCGGTTGAGCGGCTCGACTGCCAGCTTGACGGATCGCTCGGCCGCGTAATGCGCCGCAAGCTGCAGGCTGCCGACGGCTCTCAGCCATTGCTCGCGACGGCCCTTTTCGTCGAGCAACCGGGTATTGCCGACGGCCGCATACATCGGCCCGGATACGAACGGGCTGCCCAGCGTTTCGGCGAAATCGACGCAGCGACGCAGATAAGCCAGGCCCGCTTTAACGAATTGCCTCGTCTTCCGAACTTAGATCGCGCCCAAGACCGAACGCGCCGCAAATCGTCACGCCGAGACCGGCGTCCGCCGCTCGCGAGCCGATCGACTTGACGTCGATCGTCTCCGGATCCTCTACGCAGATTTGGATCAGATCGAAACCGAGCGACTTGACCCGGTCGATGAGGTCGAGGGTCTTGTTGGAGAAGGGCGAAACCCAGATGAACGTGCTCGCGCCGTACGGCATGGCGAAGTCCTGACGATGATCCGCAGAGACTGTTTTCTCGTTCTGGACAGCAATCAAGGAAAATCGGCGACCACGTGAAGCGGCGCCAAGCGGCGCAATTCACGACTTCAGCCCGAAGCACACTGTCGCATCTCGACTTTGACGAGCGAGCCTGTCTGATACATGAATCATTAATCTGAAAACTGTGTGCTTGGTCGGTGAGGGAATTGCGTTCGAGTTGATGGGCAAGCGTACCAAAAACCTGTCTGAACGCCTGAGCGTGCGTTTGGCTGTGGCGTTTACGGCGAGCGTGTTGGCGTTCGATGCGCAAGACGGCGCTCGGGCTTTCGATTTTTTTGGCCTGTGGGGTTCGAGCGAGACTCCGCCGCCGATTTCCCGGACGGCAATTTCCTACAGCGTGACGATCGACGTCGAAGGGGGCGACAAGGCGCTGATCAACGCGGTGAAGGACGTTTCGTCGCTTTGGAAGTTGCGCCAGGACGCGCCTCCGGACGGCGAGGCGCTCGCGCGGCGCGCCACCCGCGATTTCGTTCCGGTGATCGACGCCCTGTGGGGGGCGGGCTACTACAACGCCACGGTTGCGATATCGATCGACCACGCCAGTCTGACGATCGGCTCGAGCGACGTCGGGGCGTTCTCGCGCGCCGCCGAAAGTTATCGCAACCGCGCAGTCGCCCCGATCACCATCAAGGTCGCGCCCGGCCCGCTGTTCAAGATCCGCTCGGTCCGCATCCAAAATCCCGCCGGCGCTGAATTCTCCGCACAAGAGTTGCCGCCCCGAATCGTCGGCCTCAAGCCCGGCGACCCCGCCGCCGCCAGCGATCTGCGCGCAGCGCAAGTGCGCATCGTCGATTACTTCCGCAGCCAGGGCCGACCACTGGCCAAGATTCAATCGATCGCCCCTGTCGTCGATCACGCGGCGCTGACGATGGATGTGACGATGACAGCGGCGCCGGGCCCGTTTGCGCGATTCGGCGAGGCGACGATCATCGGACCCGAGCATTTCGATCCCGACATCGTACGCTCGTTCCTCTACATTCAACCGGGCGATCCCTATTCGCCGCAGGCGTTGGCCGATGCGAGGACCAGCATTCGGCAAATTCCGGCGGTCGGCAGCGTGCGGATCATCGAGGCAACAAGCCTGGATGCGTCTGGTCTTCTGCCCTATCAGATCGAGGTGGGCGATCGTCTCCCCTACGCCGTCGGCGTCTCGGCGAAATATTCGACCACCAACGGTCCCGCCGGGCAGGCCTATTGGGAGGACCGCAATCTGTTCGGCGGCGCGGAGCGTCTGCGCCTGCAGGCTGACCTGTTCTACGCGCCGCCCTGGTACGTGTCGTCGCAAAGCATCCAGAACTTTTCGATTAACGACCTTGGAGGACGCGTTTCCGCAAGCTTTCTCAAGCCCGCCTTATGGGGCACAAGGAACGATCTTTTGATCGACGCCCTCGGAGAGCGTGTGAGCACCAGCGGCACAGGATTCATCGGTTATGAGGTCGAGGACGCAGACGTGACGGCGGCCTTGCGCCACCGATTCAGCGAAGCCCTCTCGATTCAGGCTGGCGTCGAAGCGCAATCGGGCGTCGCGACGGATGCGCTCGGCAAGGTCGACTACACGCTGGTCGGCATCCCTGTGTCCCTCACGTATGATTCCACGGACAGCAAGCTCGATCCGACGCACGGCGTGCGACTCAACGCCTCAGCCACAGGATTTGGCTCATTCCTCGGATCGAGCCTCAATCTTCTGCAGTCCAAGGCGCGCGCCTCCGCCTATTATTCGCTCGACGCCGATTCGCGCTTCGTCCTGGCCGGCCGGGTTGGCTTCGGCGCGATGGGCGGCCCGTCGCTGAACGATATCCCGGCGAACTGGCGCTTTTATGCCGGCGGCGGCGGGTCGGTGCGCGGTTACGCTTACAACAGCCTCGGGCCGACCGTTTTCTGGGGACCCGTGGTCGGCGGCCGGAGCCTGTTCGAGGCGTCGGCGGAAATGCGTGTCAAGCTGACCGACACGATTGGCCTGGTCCCATTTTTCGACGCCGGAAACGCCTTTGCGTCGAGCTTCCCGAATTTCAGCGACCACCTTTACACGGCGGTGGGTCTCGGGTTGCGGTACTACACGACGATCGGCCCGATCCGCGTCGACGTCGCCTTCCCCCTCGACCGTCGCCCCGGCAACGGCGTGGCGGCGCTCTATGTCAGCATCGGGCAGGCTTTCTGATGGCCCCGTTTCTCTTGCGCATCCGATCGGTGACATTGGCGGCGCTGATCGCCGCGCTGATCGCCGCGCTCATCGCCCTTTGCGCGCCCGCGCGCGCCGCCGAGGGAGACAAGGGCGTGCTCGCCGACCTGATCTCCAAGGCTTTGTCGACGCCGTCGACAAGCGTCTCCATCGGCGCCGTCGACGGCGTGCTCTCCTCCGACGCGTCAATTCGCGATATCGTCCTGTCCGATCGAAACGGGCCTTGGCTGAAGATCGATAAGGTTCGGCTCATCTGGAGTCGCCTCGCGCTGTTCAAGCGGCGGCTCGAAGTCGATCAGCTGACGATCGGCCATGTGCAGTTCCTGCGGCGCCCGCTTCCGTCCGAAGCGCCGCCGACGCCGCCGGACAAGACGGCGTCGGCGTCGATCTTGCCCGAATTGCCGGTCAAAGTGATCATCAAGAAATTCGCCGTGCAGGAGCTTGCGCTCGGCGAGCCTGTCCTCGGCGTCGCCGCGCGCCTCGACATCTCCGGCAAGGTGACCCTGGGGCCGCCGTCCGAGGGCCTCGATCTCAGCGTGACTTCGCGGCGGCTCGATGCGCCGGGTGAGTTCAGCGCGCTGATGACCTATGTGCCCGCCAGCGACAGGCTCACGCTCGATGTGAACTCGGCCGAGCCGGCCGGCGGGCTCTTTGCCCATTTCGCCAATCTTCCCGGCCTGCCGCCGGCGAAATTCGCCTTCAACGGCGCAGGCCCGCTCGACAAATTCGACGCGAAGCTCGACTTCACGGCGGGCGCGGACGTCTGGGCCAGGGGAGACGTCGTCGTCGCACGACAGGGCGCCGGACGGCGGCTCGCGCTCGACCTCAAATCGCAACTCGAGGGTTTGGCCCCCGCCATTGTCCGACCGATCTTTGCCGGCGAAACGACGCTCGAGGGCGACGTTCTTTTCAACGACGATTCGAGCATTGCCCTGCCCGGAGGCCTGCATGTCGTTTCGGCCAGCGCCCGACTCGACTTCGAGGGCGGAAAATCCGCCGACAATCAGCTCGATCTCAAGGTCCACGCTGGCGCGATCCCTGGCTCGAAGACGATCGGGAAGCTCGATCTCAATGCGTCGATCAAGGGGCCCGCTGACGGACCGACGGTCGACGCCGCCTTCGAAGCCGGGCAAATCCGTGTCGCCCAGGGATCGCTCGACCATGTCGTCGCGGCGTTCCGCGCCGTCCCAAACGGCGCCTTGACGGACGCAAAGGCGCAGATCGCGTTGACCGGCAATGCGACGGTGAGCGGCCTTGCTCTTGCCGATCCGGCCCTCAACGAGGCCGTCGGCCCCGAAATCACGCTGACGGTCCGCGGCTCGGCTTCGCCGAGCGGCGACATGACCTTTGACACGCTCGACCTTGCGGCGCCCAACTTGAATGCAAACTACTCGGGCCTTCTCAGCGCGGCGAGAATTCGCGGCAAGCTGGACGTCGAAGCGCGCGATTTGAGTCGCTTCGCGCGGATTGCCGGCGGTTCCCTCAAAGGCGACGTCCGCATCTCCGCCGATCTTGACGGGGCTCCGCGATATGGCGCGCTGACCGCGACCATCAATGCGCATGCGACCGGCTTGGCGAGCGGTTACTCCGTCCTCGACAGGATCACCGGCGGCGAGCTCGCTCTAACCGGCGGCGCGCGGTCGACGCCCGGCGGAGGGTTCGGTTTCACCAATCTGCTGGCGGTCGGCAAACACGGCTCGGCACGGCTCGATGGCGCGGTTACGCGCGACAAGGTCAATCTCAACGCCAGAATTGATGTGCCGCAGGCGCAATTTCTCGATCCTCGCATTGTCGGCAAGGCGCAGGTCGTCGCCGGGCTGACCGGCGCGCTTGCCCATCTCGACGCGAACCTCACGGCCACCCTGGGCGAGGGTCGCCTGCTCGATCGGCCAACCTCCGGCCTCGCGCTGGAGGCGCGCGCCAGCGACATCACCGGCCTCATCGATGCAAGCGCTTCAGTGCACGGCGACGTCGATCACCAGCCGTTGAAGGGGTTCGGCTCATCTTGCCAGACACGCCGACGGCGGTTGGGTCGCCGACAATCTGGCGCTGAGCCTCGCGTCGGCCCGATTGGCGGGCAACCTGTCGATCACAGCGGATCAGCTGGCCGACGGCGAATTGAGCTTCAGCGCGACAAATCTCGACGATCTTTCACCGCTCGTTCTGACCAAGATGAGCGGCGCCATTCAGGCAAAGCTCAACGCTTCGAGCCTCGAGGGTCGGCAGGAGGTCGCAATCGTCGCCAGCAGCGACCGGCTGAGCGTCGGCGCCAACACATTCGAGGGTCTCAAGATCAACCTGACGCTCGGCGATGTCTGGGGCGCCAAGATCATCTCGGGGACGGCCAATCTCTCCCGAGCCGCATTCGCCGGACAGTCGGTCGCCGACGTCAAACTGACGGCCACAGCCGGCGCGGATTCGAGCGATCTCGATATCAGCGGATCGGCTCGCGGTCTGGCGCTGAAGGCGCATGGACGGCTGTTCGGCGCGCCGTCGACCCGCTTCGAACTCGCCAGCTTCAGCGCGCAAGGCGCGGGTCAACGGCTCGCGCTCGCGAGACCGGCCACGGTGGTCTTTCCAGGCGACGGTCTCGACCTCAAGAACCTCGTGCTCACAGTCGGCGCCGGCCGTCTTTCGCTCGCCGGGCACGCCGGGTCGACGCTCGACCTTCACGCGGCGATGGCCGGGCTGCCGCTCTCGGCGCTCGATCTCGTGGCGCCCGGCCTCGGCTTCGCCGGCGTAGCGGACGGCGAGGCGACGATCCGGGGAACGCCAAGTCAGCCGGCTGGCGACTGGCGGTTGCGTGTGAAGGGACTGAGCGCGCCCCAAACGCGCAACGCCGCCCTGCCCGCGCTGGACATCGTCGGCTCCGGCCGCTTGAGCGCAGGCCGCACCTCGCTCGACGTCGCCGTCAACGCGGGCGGCGGCAGCGCCGTTCGCTTGACCGGATCGGCTCCCTTGGCGACCGACGGCGCGCTCGACCTGAAAATCGTCGGCAAGCTCGACGCCGGGCTCGCCAACAACACGCTGTCCGTCACAGGCCGCCATGTCGGTGGGGCGCTGGCGATTGATCTTCAGGTGCATGGGACCGCGGCGAAACCACAAGCCGAGGGATCGCTGAGGCTCACCAATGGCGGATTCAGCGACGACCAGACTGGGCTCAAGATCGCCTCGATCAGCGGGCTCATACTGGCGAATGGCGACGCGCTGCGAATCGAGCGCCTGAGCGGGACAACCCCGAACGGCGGCTCGATCGGCGCGACCGGTCAGGTGAGACTTGACCCGGCCTCCGGCTTTCCCGGCGCAATTCACCTGACCTGCAAGCGCGCCCAGCTGGTTTCAACCGACGTCGTCGCAGCTGTCGCCGACATGTCAGTGGATGTTACCGGGGCGCTCGCCCGAACACCCAACGTCGCCGGCCGCATCACAATCGTTTCGATGGATATCAACGTGCCGGAGCGCCTGAACGGCGTCGTGGCTCCAATTCCCGGAACCAAGCACCTCAATCCAACCGCAACGGCGCGCGCGCTGCTTGCGCTGAACGCCAAGGCCAATTCCGCCAAGCGGCGGGCGCCGCTGTTCAACGCGACGCTGGCGTTGACGATCTCCGCGACCAACCGCATTTTTGTTCGCGGTCGCGGCATCAATGCGGAAGTGAGCGGCGACCTGCACGTCGCCGGGTCTGCCGCCGATCCGCAGGTGACCGGCGGGTTCGATTTGCTGCGCGGCTCGCTGTCGCTCCTGGGGAAGCGGCTGGTCTTCACGCGCGGACGCGTCCGGTTTCATGGCGACGTGATGCCCGAACTCGACCTCGTCGCCGAGACGACCTCAGCCGACATCACCGCGCGTATCAGCGTCACCGGCCCGGCGTCGCAGCCGGTCTTCGCGTTCACGTCCGATCCCAGTCTGCCGCAGGATGAAATTCTCTCCCGGGTTCTCTTTCAAAAGCCGTCGGGCAATCTGTCGGCTTTCCAGGCGCTGCAATTGGCCAACGCGGTGGCCACCCTCACTGGCCGCGGCGACGTGTTCGAGCGCCTCCGAAAATCCCTGGGCGTCGACAGTCTGGATATCAGTTCGAGCGCAAGCGGCAGCCCCTTGGTCGGCGTCAGCCGCGCGATCAATGAGAGAATCAGCGTCGGCGTGACAACCGGCGCCAGGCCCGAGGACAATGGCGTTTCGGTCGATCTCGATGTCACGCGTCATATCCGCCTGCAGGCCGGCGTCGACGCGAGCGGCGGATCGAACGCCGGCATAGGAGCCGAGTGGGAGTTCAAATAGCTGTCGAAACGACGCGCGAGCCCTGACCTGCGCAATCGTCCGATCGTCGGCAGAATCTTTCCGCTATTCGAGCAGGATTTCATTGCGCTCTGACGGCGCGTCGAACGAACATGACTTCCAAACAAATTCAATTACGAGAGCTTAAGCGGCCGATGCGCATCCTTGTCCTCTTCGCCCACCCCCTCGAGACCAGTTTTGGCGCGGCCTTGCACGCCAGCGCCGTGGAGTGTCTCCGCGCGCGTGGTCACAAGGTCGACGACTGCGATCTCAACGCCGAAGGCTTTGACCCGGTCATGACGCGGCAGGACCGGGTCGAGTACTATGACATGACCGCCAATCGCCGGCGGGTGGCGCCTTACGTCGACCGGCTGCTCGCGGCCGAGGCGCTGGTGTTCTCCTTCCCAGTCTGGAACATGGGGTTCCCGGCGATCCTCAAGGGCTTCGTCGACAAGGTGTTCCTGCCGGGCGTCAGCTTCGACATCCGCCCCGACGGCGCCTATGTCCCGCGCCTCTTCAACGTCAAACGGCTTGGCGTCGTCTGCACCTACGGCGGCTCGCGAGTGACAACTTTCCTGGCCGGAGATCCGCCGCGCCGCTTCCTCAAGCGGTCGATGCGGTTCAACTGTGCGCCGGGGACGCGGGTCGACTATCTCGCGCATTACGACATGGACCACACCCGCCCGGAGCGTCGGGCCGCGTTTTTGAAAAAGGTCGAGACGACATTCTCGGCGTGGTGAGAAGGAAGGCGCGCCGGTTGATGAGATGGCGCCGTCGCCGAACCGCGTAGATGCGGATAAGCCGGTCCGTGACATATTTCCGTCGTGTCCATGACAACCGCGCAAGCTTGGCTTCCAGCTCAGGGATCAGAACCAAATCGATGAAACGCGGCGGCGGCGCGCAGAAAGTCCTCGTAAGTGCAGCTCTGGCAAGCGCCCCGCTGACAGACTCAGAGAACTCTGCGAGACAGGGTAACTGGGAGCACCCTAAGGTATGTCGCTTTCCGCTGCATTTCACCTCCTGCTCTGGCTTCTCGCCTTTGTCGGCGTCGCGGCAATCGCATTGACGCTCATGTTGGCTTCGCCCCTGGATCAGCCGCCGCCGCTTGCTTCGATCGAAGCAGGGGCGATGCAGATCGACGCCTCGGGCGCGCCGGAACTGAGCCGATTCCAGGCCCGCGACGGGACGTGGCTCGCCTACCGGCGCTATCCGGCGGCGAACGGCGTGCGCAATCGTATCGCAATCCTGGCGCACGGCTCGTCCGCGAGCTCAATCGAAATGAACGAGGTCGCGGCGGCGCTCGCCGCTCATGGCGTGACCGCGGTCGCCCTCGACGTCCGCGGCCACGGCGCCTCGGGAACGCGCGGCGACATCGCCTATCTCGGCCAGCTCGACGACGATCTCGCCGATCTCGTCGCCGAACTTCGCAAGGCGGACCCCGGCGTCAGGTTCTCGCTCGTCGGCCATTCGTCCGGCGGGGGTTTTGTGCTGCGCGTCGCGGGCGGCCCGCTCCGGCGCGATTTCGACCGCTTCGTGCTGCTCGCGCCCTACCTCGGCTATTCTGCGCCGACCAATAAGCCCGCGGAAGGGCCGGGCCTCTGGGCGTCGCCCGACCTGCCGCGCATCATCGCGACGCTCGTGCTCGGTCGGCTGGGGATCGACTGGCCGCAGTCCCTGCCTGTCATCGCATTCGCCAACGCTCCGGAGGCGAGGATGTTGGTCACGAGCCAGTATTCGTTCCGTCTCATGCAGAACTACACCGCGCCGCCCGACTGGAAAGGCGCGTTCGAGCTCGCCCGAGGGCACATTTCGGTCATCGCCGGCGCCGACGACGAATTGATGGACGCCCCCGGCTATCAACGCGCGCTCGCGCCGCTCGGAATTCCGGTGACAATCGTCCCCGGCGTCGATCACATGGGGATGGTCTACCGCCCCGAGGCGATCGAGGCGGTTGTCGCGGCGACAACGGGCTGAGTCTGGGCGATGTCGAGGCTCGCCGCCACAGCCCGCTTCGTCCTCGCCGAATTCGGCCCGCTGATCGTCTTCTGGGCGCTGGCCCTGACCCTCGGCGTCAAGCTCGCGATCCTCGGTTCGCTCATTGCGATCGTCGCCGACGCCGCCTGGCGTCGGCTGAAGGGGCGCGCCTTCACCCGCCTTTATCTCTTGACCAGCAGCCTCACCCTGGTGTTCGGCGCGATCGATCTCGCCGCGACCTCGCCGTTCATGCTGAAATACGAGGCGGCCGTCACCAATGTCGCGACGGGCGCGGCCTTCGTCGCCGGCGCGATGGGCGAAAAGCCGATCATCCAGGAGGTCGCCGAGCAGCGCGGCGAATCCTTTGTCGCCACGCACGAGATCCGCGCGTTCTTCCGCCTGTTCACCCTCGTCTGGGCCGGATATTTCTTCGTCAAGGCGGCCTTCTACGTCTGGATCGTCTGGACGCTGCCGTTGCTCGAGGCGATGGCCCTGAGGTCGGTCATTGGCTCGATCAGCCTGGGTCTGATGATCGCGGTCAGCGCGACGCAGGGACGGCGGCTGTTCTTCCTCTGCCGCCGTCTCGGGCTCCTGCCGAAGCCGGAGGAGCCACCCGCGGGAACGGCATGACCATCCGGGCGGATGGCGCAATCCGAACCCGGGCTAATCTAGAGCAGACTCCGATCACGTTGTATCATAGCCGTAGGCGGCGAAGGAATCTGTGCATTGGGCGGGTTTGAAGCTGGGGGAGCAGTCGTCGAGCGCCCTCATCAGGCCGGCGACGGTTCGCTCGGCGGCGTTCATCGGCCGCTCTTAAGGCCTTCGGCGCCGCAAGCCCTCGAAGGCGCGAGATCGGCGACGAGGGTGATCGTCTTGTCGTGGCCGTGCGGGACCGTCCTTCGGTGTCCTTCCGCTTCCGGTCCGGCACCCGAAATTCGACCTCGGACACGACCCCGAAGCGACCCCGAAGGAAGAGAAGGAAGAACAATCTCTTGACAAGAGCTCCAAGTTGTGTTCATGATATGTTCTGCATGCGCAACGGAGAACGTGCTTGTCCGCTCCCCTCAAACCCGCCCCGACCTTGCGCGGGAATGGTTCCCTTGTCGCCTGCGTATCGAAGGAAGGTCTCTGCCGATATGTTGATTAGCGGCTCTGGACCGAGCCGCGCGGCGTTACGGAGAAATTTTCAGCCGTTCAGCCGGCCAAATTCGCCAAATTGCCAAATTGGCAAATTGGGTCGTAAAGCTTTGATAAGTAAAGGTTCCCAGTGAAATTTTTTGAAATTTTTGGAAGCAAATTGAAATTTTTTGCAAAGATTTGGAAGCCCGGCGGAAATTTTTTGAAACGTTTGGAAAGGCTCAATTAGCGTTAGATTGAGGTGGCCTGTTTGTGCTACGATTTATTATGGATTGACAGGGGATAGCGATGGATCAGGGGATGTTTCGAGCGTGGCTGGCGGAGATCGACGGTCTGACGGCAAAGCAGCGCCAGGAGCTCGAGGCGGTGCTGGCCGGCCGGCAGCCCAGAGCGGCGGTGGCGGCGGCGATCGAGGAGCGCTTGGGCGAGGCGCGGCGCTGTCCGCACTGCGGCGGGGCGTCGGTGGGCGGGGGCCGAACCGACGGCCTGCGCCGTTTCCGCTGCAAGGATTGCCGCAGAAGCTTCAATGCGCTGACCGGAACGCCGCTGGCCCGATTGCGCAAGAAGGAACGCTGGCTTGATTTTGGTTAGTCGTTGAGCGAGGGCGAGACGGTGGCCGCCTCGGCCGAGCGGTGCGGGGTGGCGGTGAGCACGGCGTTCCGCTGGCGACATCGCTTCCTGCGCGCCGCCAAGAACCCCACGCGCCTGTTGAGCGGCATCGTCGAAGTCGACGAAACCTATATATTATCAAGCTGTAAGGGCGAGCGTCGCCTCGGTCGCAAGGCTCGCAGGCGGGGCGGAAAAGCAGCCAAGCGCGGCCTTTCGGACGAACAGACGCCGATCCTGGTGGCCGCCGACCGGAGCGGCGCCACCATCAGCGCCGTCCTCTCGGCCGTGACCGCCCAGACCATCAAGCCGGTGCTCGCGCCCATTCTGGGTAAGGACACCTTGCTCGTCACCGACGGCAATAACGTCTACCCGCCTTGCGCCGCCGCCCTCGGCGTCAGCCATGAAGCGCTCAACCAGTCGAAAGGTGAACGCGTCCGCGGCGAATTACACATCCAGACCGTCAACAGTCGCCATGAGAGCCTCAAAACCTTCCTGCGCCCCCGTCGCGGCATTGCCACAAAATACCTCGACAGCTACCTCAGGTGGTTCCACCTCGCCGGCCTCAAGCACAATCCCACGCCCCGAGCATGCCTCAATGCCGCCATCGGCGGAGGAGCCCAAATGATGATATCAATCTAACGCGAATTGAGCTTTTGGAAATTTTCTGAAGGAAATGGCGGGTCGTCGGCGTCCAGCCGCGTCATGGCGAGCGACGATTCCAGTCGATCGGAGCCTGCTCTAACGCGGGGCGTTTGCGGTCGATCCGGTTGGCCATTTCCGGGAGGCGGCCGGGCGGCGGTCGCTGACCGCGCCGGCCGCGCTCATCGAGCGCGGCTACAATCCCGCCTCACCGATCGGCGGTGTCGACGGTGATCGCGCGACCGTAGACCCGCGAGACGCAGGTGCAGAGCTTCGCGCTCGCGGCCTTTTCCGCGTCGCTGAAAAAGACGTCGCGGTGATCGACAATTCCGTCCGCCTCGATAATCGGCAAAGCGCAGAGACCACATTCGCCGCGCCGGCAGTCGAAGATCATGTCGACCCCTGCCTCCTCCAGCGCCTCGAGCATGGACTGGTTTTCGGCAACGTGAACCTCCCGGCCGAGCCTCGGAATGCGGATGGTGAACGGAACGGTCGGGTATTCGCCGCTGGCGCCGAACGTTTCGAAACGCAAAAGCTCGGCTGGCCGCCCGCTTGCGCGCCATGCGCGCTTGGCGGCCTCCAGCATGCCGATCGGGCCGCAGACGTAGAATTCGCCTTGGCGGTCGAGATCTGCGATCTCGGCTTCGATGTCGACCCGCCGCCCCTCCTCGCTGAGGAAAATCTCGAGCCGCTCTCCGACTGCGTCACGCAGATCGTCCACCAGCGCCAAATCGCTTTTGCTGCGGCACGCGTAAAGAAGGCGAAAGCGCGCCCCCGCATGGGCGAGCGCCAGGGCGTGAGAAAAAATCGGCGTCACGCCGATGCCGCCGGCGAGCAACAGATATTCCGGCCGCCCGTGGGCGAGGCCGAAGCGGTTCGAGGGCGCGGAATGCGCGATCCGGGTTCCCGGCGCAAGATTCCACATATAGGCGGAGCCGCCGCGCGAGGGCTTAAGCAACTTGACGGCGATCCGATAAACCCCGTCGGCGCAGGGGCCGACGACCGAATAGGAGCGGACGTCCGGACGCCCGCCGATCATGACAGAAAAGTCGATATGGCTGCCAGAGGACGGCGGAGCGAAGCCCTCGGGCTCGATCTCGATCATGCGAATGCGAGGCGTCAGATCGCGTGTCGAGCGAACGACGCCGCTTCGGTCGATCGTCTCCGCCATCGCCGCCTACTCCGCCTATAGCCGCGCCCGCTGAGCGCGAATGCGGTCATCGACCGCATCACCAGAGGCCACGCCTGTCGTCTGCTCGCCCGCGAGCATCCGGTCGATCATCCGCCGCGCCCAAAGCGCGCCGGCGTCGATATTGAGGTTGTAGAACGGCGATCGGGGGTTCCGGTCGATCGCGCGCTGCTGCGCCTCGAGAACCGCGTGGTCCTGATCATAGACGCCCTTGCCGTCGTTGACGTGGGCGAGTTGGAGAGCGCGTGTCAGTTCGGCGTCGTCGGTTCGGAAAGTGCGGACAAAATTCCAGAAGTAGTGACAGCTCGTCTCGGTCTCGGGCGCGATGGCGGCGAGGAAGGCGCCGTTGACCCCTTGCGAGCGATCGCCGTCGCGTGCGCCGGTCCCGGCCGGGGCGACGCCGACGTCGCCGACCACAACCGCCGGCGCCTGGAAGGTGACGATCTGCCATCGGTCCACCGGGCCCGGCTTGCCGAGCTGCCATGCCCAAAATGGCGGCGGCTCGATGTTGGTCATCCACCGCGTCATGGTCGCCGTGCGATCGGTGTGGGTGACTTCGAAAGGCGTATCGAGAATTGCGTCATGGCCGATGCTGTCGGAATGCACGTAGGTCTCGTGCGTGAGGTCCATCAGGTTGTCGACCACGAGCCGCCAGTCGCATTTCAGGCTGTAGAACGTGCCGCCCTCGCCCTTCCAATCGGCACCGTCGTTCCAATGAAAATCTGGCATTGCGGCGGGATCCGCGAGGGCGGGGTCGCCTGGCCAGACCCATACCAGCCGGTGCCTTTCCACGGCCGGATAGGCGCGTACGCAGGCGGAAGGATTGATGGTTTTCTGCGCGGGCATATGCGTGCATCGGCCCGCCGAATTGAAAACAAGGCCGTGATAGCCGCAAACCACGTGGTCGCCGACTAGCCTGCCCATCGACAGCGGCAAAAGCCTGTGCCAGCAGGCGTCCTCGAGCGCCGCGACGCCTCCGTCAGTACGGCGGAACAGCACCAGGTCCTTGCCGCAGATGCGCCGCGCCGCAAGCGCGGGCCTGATTTCGTCGCTCCAAGCCGCCGGATACCAGGCGTTCAAAGGAAACGGGTTGCCGCTCGCCATCGCGCTCCTCCTTCCCGATAGGGAGCGGCGGTCGGACGTCGCCCCTGTCGAAGACATGCGCGCTTCGCCGACGCCCGGCAAGAGCCGTCGATCGGATTCGGCGCCGACGCCCATTTCCCTCGCGGCCGCCAGTCAGGTCTTCCGATTGATGAGAAAAAATGTCGTCGGTTCTCTCTCACGCTTGGGCGGGCGCGTCTTCCTCCGGCGCGCCCGCCCTGCGCATGGCCTCGATTATGCCCTCGCGCTGGGCGAGGTAGACCGTGTTGTCGCTCTCGGCGCTCGGCGCGGAAGCGGGCGAGGGAGAAATTCGGCGCGATTGCCAGCCCCGCCTTCATCTCGATCTCGGCCTCGCTCTGGCGGCCGAGGCGCGCCAGCGCCGCCGCGACGTAGAAGTGGTTCAGCGGATAGTTCCGACTGGCGTCGATCGCCTGTCGGAAGAGATCGAGCGCCTCCTCGTCCGCCCCGAGATGGAGCTTGGCCAGACCCTCGATGTTCTTCCACAGGAACGCCACCGCGTCGCTCGGCGAGATGCGAAAAGCTTCGGCGACGTGGGCCGCGGTCTCCTCGGCGCGCCCGAGGGTGATCTTCGCCAGACCGATCCAGGCGTGCGCGACGCCGATATTGCGGTTGAGACTGAGCGCGCGTTCGAGTTCGCCGATACCGCGAGAGGCGCGGTTGGTCTGAATCTGAATGAAGCCCAGCCAGAGGTGCGCCCAATGGTTGCGCGGCTCGATCGAGAGTCCCTTCGAGCAGCAGCGCCTCGGCCGCCGCCAGCGACTTGGCCCGGTCGGCATAGGCGAAAAGCGCAAACAGCACGTCGACCCGCGCCGCGCCCACAAGCGCGTCGACGTTGGCCGCGTCGAGCTCGACCGCCTTCTCGAACAGCTCGCGCGCCTTGGTCAGATTGTCGAATTCGTCCCTTGTTGAAGTCTGCAACGCCGCGGAAATAATAGTCGAGCGAGTCGGGGTTCGGCTCGAGCTCGGCCCGCTGCGCCTCCGCCGCGATCAGTTCGGCGCGCAGCTGATTGGCGAGATAGGAGACGATCTCGTCCTGCATGTCGAAGAGGTCGGCCATCGGCTTATCGAACCGGTCGGCCCAGATGTGATTGCCGGAGGCCGCGTCGATCAGCTGGGCGTTGACCCGCATCCGATTGGCGCCGCGCTGGATGCTGCCCTCGAGCAGGTAGCGGACGTTGAGCTCGCGTCCGACCTGTTTGGCGTCGACGGTCTTGCCCTTGTAGGTGAAGGCGGTGTTGCGCGCGACGACGACCGTATTGGACATCCGCGACAAATCGGTCGTCAGGCTCTCGGTGACGGCGTCGGCGAAATTCTCCTGCTCCGGACCGCCGCCGAGATTGGCGAAGGGCAGGACCACGATCGAGCAGCGCGGCGGCCCGGACCTTTGCGCCGGCGATTCGAGCGGAGCCGGTTTCGCCTCGAGGGGCCGGCCGACTTCGAGCGAATAGACCCGAATCGGCTCGGCGATGTTCTTGAGCTCCTTCTCGCCGAGGTCGCTGACCGACATGTCGAGCCGCCCTTTCACCTGGCGATAGGCGTCCTCGGAAAGGGCGATGGCGCCCGGCTTGGCGATGCCTTCGAGGCGCGCGGCGATATTGACGCCGTCGCCCATCAGGTCGCCGTCGGTTTCCTCGACGACGTCGCCGAGATGAATGCCGACGCGGAACTCGATGCGCCGGTCGGTCGGCAACCCCGCGTTGCGCTCGATCAGGCCGTTCTGCATCTCGATTCCGCAGCGCACGGCGTCGACGACGCTGCGGAACTCGACCAGAACCCCGTCGCCCGTGCGCTTGACCACCCGGCCGTTGTGGACGGAGATCGCCGGATCGATGAGATCGCTGCGAAGCGTGCGCAGGCGCGCCAGGATGCGATCCTCGTCGGCGCCGGCCAGCCGGGAGATAGCCGACGATGTCAGCCACCAGAATTGCCGCCAGCTTGCGCATCACGATCATGGGGCCGGTCTCCGCGGTTCCCTGAGGAGAATATAGAGGCGAAGGCGGAACATTCCATAACGCGACCCGGAACACGACGAATCGCCGTGTTTGACGTGGCCTTCGGCCGCCGTCATGCTGTGCCGCATTCCACCCAGACCGAAGGTCGCCGCCATGTCCGCTCCGCGCCTCGTCATCCCCGATCTCGCCGGCAAGACCGTCCTGATCACCGGGGGCTCGACCGGCATCGGGGCGGCGGTCGCGCGGGGATTCGCCGAACAGGGAGCCAAGGTTGCGATCGGCTATCATGCGAGCGAGGGGCCGGCCCTCGCGCTGGCGAAAGAGATCGAAGCCGCGGGCGGCGAAGCGCTCGCCGTCAAGGGCGACGTCGCGAGCCCGGCCGAATGCGAGCGCATCGTCGCGGAGACGACGGCGCGATTCGACCGCCTCGACGGCCTGATCAACAACGCCGGCCTGATGCTCGGCCGCGTCCCCTCCTACGAGGCGAGCGACGCGCACGCGCAGGCGGTGTTCGACCTCAACGCCCGCTCGGTCGTTTCGATGACTCGCGCCGCGCTGCCCTGGCTCGAGCGCAACGGCGGCTTCGTCATCAATACAACCTCGATCGCCGCGCGCAACGGCGGCGCGGGCGGCGCCGTGCTCTACGCCGCCGCCAAGGGGTTCGTCTCGACGCTGACCCGGGGGCAGGCGAAGGAGCTGATCGGAAAAGGAATCCGCGTCAACGCCGTCGCGCCGGGCGTTATTGCGACGCCGTTCCACGAACGCTACTCGGACGCCGATATGATGGAGGCCATGCGCAAAACCGTTCCGATCGGCCGGATCGGAACGTCGGAGGAATGTGTCGGCGCCTATCTCTTCCTCGCCTCGGAGGCGCTGAGCGGCTACGTCGTCGGACAGATCATCGAGGTCAATGGCGGCCAGCTCATGCCGTGAGCGGCCCCTGGACGCCTACTGGCGATATTGCTGGATGCGGGTCGTGCGCAGGCCCGGCAGGCCATACTGGTCGATCGACACCTGCCA
Source organism: uncultured Alphaproteobacteria bacterium (assembly GCA_963835885.1). Lineage (GTDB taxonomy): Bacteria > Pseudomonadota > Alphaproteobacteria > Rhizobiales > Beijerinckiaceae > Roseiarcus. The sequence goes on along the minus strand of CAWIHF010000006.1, from coordinate 62,322 downwards.
GCTCAGGAACTCGTCCACGGTCAGCGTATAGCGCGAGCAGGCCTCATCGAGCGACAAGAGGCCGCCGCGCACCGCGGCGACCACTTCCGCCTTGCGGCGAATGACCCAGCGGCGGGTGGAGGGGGGAGGCAGATCGGCGACTGTCAATGGACTGCCGTCGGGGCCGATCACATATTTGACCCTCGGCCGTATCGCATCACTCATGGAACGCTCACTCGTACGCTCGACTCGACGCTTCCAACGATAGGGGCGGCGCTTTAAGATTTGCCTAAACGGCAGGCGCGGAAAAACCGGCGCATGTGTCTCAAATCGCACGAACTATTGCGTAAAGGTTAGCAAACGTGGACGCCGATGGCGATGTTTACATCGTTATATAAGTCTTCTCTCCGGCGAGCCGGATGGAGGATTACGTCCGCGTGCCGGACCGGCCAGAAATCGGAAGGCACGCCATGCTGACCGTCGACCTGCGAACCTCGATGCTGGTCGTCATCGACTTTCAGGCGACGGCTGATGCCGGCCATCGACGGCGCGGCCTCGGTCGTCGCCAGCGCCCGGCGGCTGGTCGAGGCGGCAAGGCTTCTCGAGCTCCCCTTTTGTTCACGGAGCAGAACCCCGGGGCCTCGGCCCAACGGTCGAGGAACTGGCGCCGGACCCTTCGATCGTCGTGCCGAAAATGACGTTCGACGCCTGCCGCTCGCCGGAGTTTCTGCTTCGCGCGCCTGCCGACCGCACCATGATCATCGCCGGCTGCGAGGCGCATGTCTGCGTGCTTCAGACTGCGCTCGGGCTGATCGACCGCGGTCGCCGCGTCTGCGTCGCGCGCGACGCGATCGGGTCGCGGCGCGCCGAAAGCAAGGAGGCAGCGATCGCGCGCATGGCGCGCCACGGGGTCGAGATCGTGACGGTGGAGATGGTCGTCTTCGAGTGGCTCGGAACGGCCGAGGATCCCCACTTCCGGGAAGCGGCGGCCCTGATCCGGTAGCGACGCCGGCGCGAACGGCCTCGACCACCACTTGGGGTCGGCCCGCGACCATCTACCGGCAAAATTGGCCTCGGGCCGGATTTCAGACGAATGGGCTTGCCTTTGCGGGCCAAATGCCCAATCTAAGTCGGGTCCGGCAGTAAATGCCGGAATGAGAGCGGAATGCTCGCGACATCCTTCGCGCACCTAGCGAGCAGCGTGGCCAATAGTCTTGGACTTGAAAAGTCGCCCGCGGACACGCGCGTGGTGGTGGCGATGTCGGGCGGCGTCGATTCCTCCGTCGTCGCCGCGATGCTGGCCGCCAGGGCTATGACGTCGTCGGCGTGACCATGCAGCTCTACGACCACGGCGAGGCGACCCACCGCAAGGGCGCCTGCTGCGCCGGCCAGGACATCCACGACGCCCGCGACGTCGCCGCCCGGCTCGGAATTCCCCATTACGTGCTCGACTACGAGCAGCGCTTTCGCGAGAAGGTGATCGAGCCTTTCGCCCGCGCCTATGTCGCGGGCGAGACGCCGATCCCCTGTGTCGCCTGCAACCAGCACATGAAATTCGCCGACCTGTTCGCCGCCGCGCGCGATCTCGGCGCCGATCTTCTGGCGACCGGCCATTACGTCGTCGCGCGCGACGACGGGCACGGCGGGCCAGGCGCTCTACCGCGCCGCCGATCCGGACCGCGACCAGAGCTATTTCCTGTTCGCCACCACCCGCGACCAGCTCAAGCGCCTGCGCTTTCCGCTCGGCGGGATGCCGAAGCCGGAAGTCCGCGAGCTCGCCCGCCGGTTCGGCCTCATCAATGCCGAAAAGGCCGACAGCCAGGACATCTGCTTCGTCCCCGCCGGCCATTACAGCGACATGATCGAGCGGCTGATGCCGGGCGCCTCGTCCCCCGGCGACATCGTCCACGTCGACGGCCGCGTGCTCGGCCGCCACGCCGGCATCCTCCATTACACGATCGGCCAGCGGCGCGGCCTCGGCGTCGCCGCGACCGAGCCGCTCTATGTCGTGGCGCTCGACGCAGCGCGCGGGCAGGTCATCGTCGGCCCCCGCGCCGCCCTGGCGAAGACCAGGCTCAAGCTGCGCGACGTCAACTGGATCGGCGACGGCGAGCTCGCGAGCTCGCCGCCGAACGGGCTCCTCATCGCCGCGCGGGTGCGCTCGACCCGGCCACCCGGCCCCCGCGCTCCTCCTGCCGTCGGGCGAGGTCGATTTCGTCGAGCCGGAAAGCGGCGTCTCGCCTGGGCAGGCCTGCGTCTTCTACGAATCCCTCGACCCGCGGGCGAGGGTGCTGGGCGGCGGCTTCATCGCCGCGTCCTAAAGTCTTTGCGCGGAGGCGAGCGATGGCCGAGTTCGACGAGGAATCCGTATTCGGCGCCAAACGGAAAGCCCCGCCTGTCCACGAGATCGGCCAGAACCTCGATGACCTTTCCGCGCCCGAACTTGCCGAGCGCATCGGGCTTCTGAAGGCGGAGATCGAGCGGCTCGAGCGGGCGATCGCGGCGCGCCAGGCGACGCGCCAGGCGGCGCAATCTGCGTTCAGGCATGAGTATGTTGAGCGCCTGCCTTCTGGGCAGAGGACTAGCGTCCGGCGCACAGCGCGGAACCGGAATTATCGAGACTGCCCCTAGCTGCGCCCATTTGACCGTCCATGTCAGTTTGCGACGGCTGGCGGCGCAACCGCTTGTTAAGGGTTATCGATTATAAATCCTTCAACCCGGATTTGTAGGGTTCTGAACGGGTCTCACGCCCGTTCTGTTCGACGTCTCCGATCCTCCCACCCTCGAAAGCCGCCTCCGGGCGGCTTTTTTTGTCGGTTGCAACGCGCGTTACCTTTGCGTTAACGTTAACTTCAGCGTAAACGCACGGCCCGCCCGTCCGAGGCGCTATATTTGCTTTGGTTCTTCCTGAGTGCGCGCGCAGGCCGATTGCAGCCGTCGCCATGGATGGGAGTAAGCGTATGAGTCGCCGGTTTGATGGCTGGAAACGGGTTCCGGCGGCGCGCAAGTCCGCCGCCGCCCGCCGTTCCCCTGATCAATCGCCTGACTGCCTCACCCGCCTTCAACGACCTGTTCCGCGAGGGGATGGCGCTCGTTGAAGAAGCCGCGGCGTATCTCGACAGCCGTGGACGGGCGGAGTCGAAGGCGCTTCCTCGCCCCGTTGCGCTCGCCTTTGCGACGGAGACCATGCGGCTGACCACGCGCCTCATGCAGGTCGCCTCGTGGCTGCTGCTGCGGCGCGCGGTCAACGAAGGCGAATGACTCCGGGCCAGGCGCTGACCGAGCGCCACCGCGTCAAGCTGGTGCGCCAGGACATCGGCTGCCCGCCGGATATTTTTGAGCTTTTGCCTCCTGCGCTGCGAAGCCTGAGCCGGCGCTCGCTGCGCATCCAGGAGCGCGTCATTCATCTCGATCAGGGCCTCGCGCTCGTCCGGTCGCCGGAGGCGCTGGGGCGCCAAAGCGAGGTCGTTTCCCAGCACGAACGGCTGAAGGCGGCCTTTTCCAGCTGATAAGCCCGGCGCCGGCCGCCTGGGCTGCCGGTCGGGCGACGACATCGCGTCGGCCCCGCGGCGGAGACTTGGGAACCCTTGCTGCGCTCGACGGTTTGCCAGCCGTTCGGGATTCTCATTGACGAAAAGCGCGCATGATTGGGGGCCCACGACACTGGACGCATGGCCCTTCGTTTGAGGACGGGGGAGTCCGCTTTCGGCTCTGGGCTCCGGCGCAGGAGCGCGTCGGCCTGGCGCTCGGGACCAGACGCTCGACGATCCCGATGGAGCGGCGCGACGACGGTTTCTTCGAGGCGTTCGTCGACGGGGTCGGCGCAGGAGCTCTCTATCGCTTCGAGCTCTCCGACGGGAGGCGGGTTCCGGATCCCGCGTCCCGCTTTCAACCTGACGACGTGCACGGGCCGAGCGAGACGGTCGACCATGACGACTTATCGCTGGCGCGAGCCCTGGCCGGGCCGGGCCTGGGACGATGTCGTGCTCTATGAACTGCACATCGGCGCCTTCACTGCTGAAGGCTCTTTCGCCGGCGCCGCCCGCCGCCTCGACCATCTTGTCCAACTCGGCGTGACCGCGATCGAGATCATGCCGGTCGGCGACTTCCGCGGCCGCTGCGGCTGGGGCTACGACGGGGTCCTGCCCTACGCCCCTAACTCGGCCTACGGCCGACCGGAGGATTTCAAGGCCCTCGTCGAAGCGGCGCACCAGCCGCGGCATCGCCGTGCTGCTCGACGTGGTCTACAATCATTTCGGACCGGAGGGGAATTATCTCTCACTCTACGCGCCGGACTTTTTCACCGAACGCCATCGAACGCCGTGGGGCAAGGCCATCAATTTCGACGGGCCGAACGCGCGCCCCGTTCGGGACTTCGTCCTCGAGAATGCCGAATACTGGATCGACGCCTTCCGCCTCGACGGACTGCGCATCGACGCGGCGCATTCGATCAAGGACGAGCGTCGTCCGGACATCATCGATGAACTCGCCGCCCGGCTGCGCGCGCGCTTCGACCGGCCAATCCATCTCCTGCTCGAGAACGAGGACAACGAGCCGGAGCGCCTCATCCGCCAGGGCCGGAAACCCATCCTATATACGGCGCAGTGGAACGACGACCTCCACCACGTGCTGCACGTCGCCGCGACGCACGAGAACAGCGGCTATTACGCCGACTATGGAGAGGCGAAGCTCCTCGCCAGGGCGCTGGCGCAGGGCTTTGCATTTCAGGGCGAGATGTCGCCCTACCGCGGCGCTGCACGCGGGGGCTCGAGCGCGGCGCTTCCTCCCGGCGCGTTCGTCGCATTCATTCAGAACCACGATCAGATCGGCAACCGCGCTTTCGGCGAGCGGCTGAGCGCGCTCGTCTCTCCGGCGGCAGTCCGCGCGTTGGCAAGCGTCTATCTCTTGCTGCCGCAAACGCCGATGCTGTTCATGGGCGAGGAGTGGGCGGCGGAGCAGCCGTTTCCGTTCTTCTGCGATTTCGAGGGCGAGCTGGCGGTAGCCGTCCGGCGCGGGCGACGCGAGGAATTCGCGCGCTTTCCGGAGTTCGCCGATCGCGGAGACGCGACGAAGATTCCCGACCCGATCGCCGAAGCGACGTTCCTTTCAGCGAAGCTCGACTGGAGCCGGATCGACACCGACCAGCTGAGCTTCTACCGCGCCGCGCTCGCCGCGCGCCGCGAGCATGTCCGGCCGCTCCTGCCGGAGATCGAGAGCGGCGGCGAAGGGGCGGTGCTTGGCGAGCAGGCGGTCCGCGTCGTCTGGCGGGCCGGCGCCCGGCGCCTTACGCTCGACGCCAATCTGTCCGACGGCCGAGCCGCCTTTCCCGAAGCGAACGTCGTCTTCTGGCGCTGCGGCGAAGCGGAAGCTGAGTTCGGGCCGTGGAGCGTGCGCTGGAGCATCGAGGCGGCATGATCCCTCCCCGCGCCACCTATCGGCTGCAGCTCAGGGCAGGTTTCGGATTCAACGAGGCGGCTGCGGTCGCGCCCTATCTCGGCCGCCTGGGCGTCAGCCACGTCTATTTGTCGCCCTTTTTCAAGGCCCGCCCCGGCAGCCCACACGGCTACGACATCACCGATCACGCCCGGCTGAACCCGGAGCTCGGCTCGGAAACTGAATATTCGGCGATGATCGACGCGTTCCGGCGCGAGGGTCTGAACGCCATTCTCGACTTCGTCCCGAACCATATGGGCGTCGGCGGCGCCGACAACCCGCTCTGGCTCGACGTGCTCGAATGGGGGCCTGAGTCACGCTACGCGGGCTGGTTCGACATCGACTGGGTCGAAGGCGGCGGCAAGCTGCTCGCGCCCGTGCTTGGCGCGCAGTATGGCGAAGAGCTGAGGAGCGGCAATCTCACCCTCGCGTTCGACGCCGACGGAACCTTCGCCATATGGGCATACGGGGCGCACAAGCTGCCGGTCTGCCCGCTCACCTATCCGATGATCCTCGGCCACGACGACGACGCGCTCGACCGCATGTCGGACCGGTTTCTCGACCTGCCGGCCTGGCGGCCGCAGATCGCCGAACGGGCGCTCGGCCTCAAGGCCGAACTGGCGGAGCTGGCGCTGGGCGGCGCCGAGTCGCGCCGCGAGATCGACGAGCGCGTCGCCGCGTTCAATGGCGACTGGCGCGAACTCGATCGGCTGATTTCAGCCCAGTTCTGGCGCGTCGCCTTCTTCCGCGTCGCCGAGGACGAAATCAACTACCGTCAGTTCTTCAACATCAACGATCTCGCCGGCCTCCGGGTGGAGCTTGCGCCGGTGTTTGCGCATGCGCATGCCCGGGTGCTCCGCATGCTCGAGTTCCACGAGATGGACGGCCTCAGGATCGATCACGTCGACGGCCTGTTCGACCCCAGATCCTATCTGGAGGCTCTTCGCGGGCGGGTCGAGCTGCCCTTCTATCTCGTGGTCGAGAAGATCCTAGCCCCGCACGAGCGCCTGCGCGACGACTGGCCGGTCGAAGGCACAACCGGCTACGACTATTTGAACCTTTCGCTCGGCCTGTTCGTCGACCCGTCCGCCGAGGCCCCGCTTTCCGAGATTTATCAGGCTTTCACCGGCGCAGGCGAACCGTTTGAAGCGATCGCCCTCGCCGCCAAGCTCAGGATCATGGACAACGAGATGGCGAGCGAGCTCGGCGCGCTCGGCCGCGGCGCCGCGCGCCTCGCCCGCCAGAGCCCGATGACGGCCGACCTCACCCGGGCGATTCTTACCCGCGCCATCAAGGCGATCGTCGCCTGCTTTCCCGTCTACCGCACCTATGTCGACCTTTCCGGCGCGCTCACCGAAGCCGACCGGCGCGACATCGTCTGGGCGGTCACGCGCGCGCGGCGGCTCGATCCCGACGTCCATCCGTCGGCGTTCGACTTCCTCGAGAGCGTTTTGAGTGGGTCGACCAAGACTTCGGCTGCGAGCGAGATCGGCCGAACCACGGCGCTGCGCTTCGCGATGAAGCTTCAGCAGTTCACCGGACCGGTGATGGCGAAGGGCGTCGAGGACACCGCCTTCTACCGTTACAACCGCTTCGTCGCCCTGAACGAAGTCGGCGGCGCGCCGGAAAGATTCGGGATCACGCCGCCGGTCTTCCACAAAGCGAACGTGCAGCGCGCGGAGAATTGGCCGCACGCGATGCTCGCAACCGCCACGCACGACACGAAGCGCGGCGAGGACGCGCGCGCGTGGCTCGCGGTGCTCTCCGAAATTCCGGAGGAATGGCGTCATCAGGTGTCGAGCTGGAGCCGGATCCTTCGCGCGAGGCTCGGCGATGTCGAAGGCCGCGCGCCGCCCGGCCGCGAAGACGAATACATGTTCTATCAGATGCTGGTCGGCTCGTGGCCGTTCGAATTGCTCGACGCGCCGACATCGGAAGGGCTCGAGGCCTATGCAGGCCGCATTCAAGCCGCGCTCGAAAAGGCTCTGCGGGAAGGCAAGCGAAACTCGAGCTGGGCGGCGCCCAACTCGAATACGAAACGGCGATGCACGCCTTCGCCCAGGAAGCACTGAGGCCGGACGGCGGCTTCTTGACGAGTTTTCTGCCGTTTGTCGAGCGCGTCGCCCGGCTCGGGGCGCAAAACAGCCTCATCCAGACGGCGCTAAAGCTCATGGCGCCGGGCCTCCCCGACGTTTACCAGGGCTGCGAATTATGGGACCTGAGCCTGGTCGATCCGGACAATCGCCGCCCCGTCGATTATGGTGGGCCAGAAGCGGCCCTGGCCGCGCTTGTGCCCCAACTCGAGGCCGAAAAGGAGCGCGCCAATCTGATCGAATCGCTGCTCGCCACCTGGCGCGACGGGCGAATCAAGCTCGCGGTGACGGCGCTTCTGCTCGCCTTCCGGCGCGATTATCCCGAGCTCTTCGCCAAAGGCGACTATCTGCCGATCGAAACGACAGGCGAAGACGCAGACTGGGCGCTCGGTTTCGTCCGGACCCACGGCGAGCGCCGACTTGCGCTGCTGGTTGCTCGTTTTCCGGCGCTGCGGGAAGAAAAGCCGGACTGGCAGGCGTCGGCGCAAATGCCCGAGGGCCGATGGTTCGATCTCCTCCGCGCCCGGCAGTTCGACGCCCACATCCCGTTGTGCGCGTGGTTCGGCTCCTTGCCGCTTGCGGTCCTGGCCGCGACGTGACCTCGATCCGTGTCGCAGGCTTCGCGACGGCTTACACGAAAGTTCCAGCCGCCATGCGGCGGGAACGCGGGTTAGGCGCAAGTGAATCCTCGGCCGACCTTTGGTTACGAATTTCGTTGCTTGAAGCGTTTGTTCATATTATGTTCTCAAAAGAGGCTCGTAGGCGCGAGCCCAGCCATTGACGCGGATGGGATGACGTCAGCGTCGGCGGCTCAGGTTTCTCAAGGCGGCAAGGTCAATGCTTGTCATCGGAATTCTCGAAAAAGTGCCGATTTTCGCCGGACGGAAAGTCAGGGAGAATTTTTTTTGCTCCTCCCGCCCTGTAAAGCCTTGATAAGTCTGGAATCGACGTCACAAAGGGAAGGAAAAGGAAATGTTTGCAAGGGCTTTTCGGGCCTCCGCTGCATGCAATCGCAGCTCAACTGGGCTTGATTGCCCCCTCCGTGGCGCTTGGTTGAAGACAGGCGGGTTCTGCTTCTCCGAACCAGCCCATCGATGAGCCTTACACGAAATCGGGGATCGGAACGTGCGCAGCGGGTCGGCGCCGCCGGTGGCCGACTCAGGAGGAGGTGGTGTGAGCGCTCGGCGCCTTTGCGCCGGATTTCCTTTCGGTCGCGCCGCGCTCGAACAGCAAGAGGGACCGTCCGGTCACTTCGTATGCGTGGCCGGTCCTGAATTTATGCGCCGGAAGCTGCGGATCGTTGGTGTCGATCAGGCGATTCCAGCTGTGCGTCTGGCGCCAGCGCGGCAGTGAGAATTTCACAATATCGTGGTGCGAGTTGAACACGATCAGCAACGTGACGTCGCCGCCGAGTTGCTTGATGCCGGTCGCTTGCGCCCGTCCGTCCAGAAGCATGCCGAAACAGCGCGTGAGGTCGTTGTCCCAGGTCTCGGGCTTCATTTCCGAGCCGTTCGCGTCGATCCAGGTCACGTCCTTGACGCCGAGGTCCGGGTTCATCTCGCCGGTGAAAAAGCGGGAGCGGCGCAGCACCGGATAGCGATTGAACAGCTCGGTCAGCCTGCGAAAGAAGGCGAGGAGCGCCCGCTGCTCATCGTCCAGTCGCCAGTTGAGCCAGCCGATCTCGTTGTCCTGGCAATAGCCGTTGTTGTTGCCGTTCCGGGTGCGACCGAATTCGTCTCCCGCCGCAATCATCGGCGTGCCCTGGGACAGCATCAGGGTCGCCAGGAAATTGCGCATCTGACGCCACCGAAGGGACCGGATTTCAAGGTCATCGGTCGGCCCTTCAACGCCGCAGTTCCACGAACGGTTGTCGGAGTGGCCGTCGCGATTGTCCTCGCCATTCGCCTCGTTGTGCTTGTCGTTGTAAGAGACGAGGTCGTGCAGTGTGAAGCCGTCGTGCGCAGCGACGAAATTGACGCTGGCCCAGGGTTTGCGCCCGCGGAAATTGAACTTGTCGGGCGAAGCGCAGAGACGGGGAGCGAGCCCCTTGGCGCTCGCCATCCCGCGCCAGTAGTCGCGCGTCGCATCGCGGAACGTGTCGTTCCACTCCGCCCAGCCCGGAGGGAAGCCGCCGACCTGGTACCCGCCCGGACCGCAGTCCCAAGGCTCCGCGATGAGCTTCACCTCGGCAAGCAGCGGATCCTGTCCGACCGCCTTCAAGAATCCGCTCTCGGTCTTGAAGCCGTCAGGCTCGCGCGCGAGAATCGTGCCGAGATCGAAGCGGAACCCGTCGACCCGCATCTCGCTCACCCAGTAGCGTAGACTGTCGCAGACCATCTGGATGACGCGCGGATGGCTGAGGTTCAGCGTGTTTCCGGTGCCCGTGTCGTTGACGTAATAGCGTGGCTGATCGGAAATGAGCCGGTAGTAGGAACGGTTGTCGATGCCCTTGAACGAAAGGGTCGGTCCCCGTTCGTTTCCTTCAGCGGTGTGGTTGTAGACGACGTCCAGGACGACCTCGAGGCCGCCGTCGTGCAGACGGGCGATCATCTCCTTGAATTCGCGCAGGGAATTCGGGACGTCGGCGGCGTAGCGCGGGTCGGGCGCGAAGAAGCCGATCGAATTATAGCCCCAATAGTTCTTGAGGCCGCGTTCGAGCAGGAATGCGTCGTCGATGAACGTATGGACGGGCAAGAGCTCGACGGTCGTGACCCCGAGCGACCGGATGTAGTCGACGACCGGCTTCGACCCGAGGCCGGCGTAGAAGCCGCGCAGGCCTTCGTCCACCTCGGGATGCAGCCTGGTGAAGCCCTTGACGTGCGTCTCGTAAACGATCGTGTGGTCCCACGGGACGCTCCGCCTATGGTATTCGCCGCGCCAGTCGAAGTTGGGGTCGACGACCGCGCATTTCGGCACGAAAGCCGCGCTGTCGCGCTCGTCGAAGGTCAGGTCGTCTCCTTCCGCGCCGATTGTGTAGCCGAACACGGCCGGATCCCATACGAGCTTGCCGGCGTGAGCGCGCGCATAAGGGTCGAGCAGAAGCTTGTTCGGGTTGAAGCGGTGTCCGGACTCGGGCTCGAACGGCCCATGGACGCGAAACCCGTAGAAAGAGCCGGGCCCGACGCCGGCGACATGGCCGTGAAAAACTTCGTCGGTGTACTCGGGCAACTCGAGCCGCTCGATCTCGCGACCGTCGGGCGCATCGAAGATGCAGACGTCAACCCGCGTCGCGTTCGCGGAGAAGACCGCGAAATTGGCGCCGTCAGCGTCGGCCGTGGCGCCGAGCGGATAGGGTTTGCCTTCGCTGATGCGCATGAAATCTCCCGCCGGTGCTAGTCCTCTTCAAGAGTAGCGGACCCCGACGACAGTCGGCAACGCCGATGAGAGCGCAACAGTTCCGCGCGCGGCGCGATTCGATCCCAGTGCGGCCTCGAAATCGACCCGAAGCTGCCGCGCTTGGAACTGGGCGGTCGGGATCCGCGTTAGTCGGCCGGATCGGGGAGGAGCTCCAGATGGGTCAGGTTTTGCGCGGCGGGTTCACGCAGCGGGGTGGACAGGCAAGGAACATTGCGGCCGACGATCTCATTCGGCTGGCCGTGTTGAACGCCCTTCATTGGGACCTTGCCGTGCCGCGCAACCGCGTCGGCGTCGAGGTCGAGCACGGGCACGTGACTTTGATCGGCTCGGTCGACAAAGCCTACGCGAAGTCCTGCGCGGAGCGCGACGCGCGGGAGACGACGCATGTAACCGGCGTGACGAACGCGATCGTGGTCGACGGTGTGAACCCCACGCCGCCGAGCCGCAAATCCTGAAGCGCTTCAGCGCGCCGGTATTCTCGAAAGTCAAGCCCAAACTCGGCCGGATTGCGAAATAATTCGCCCGGGCGCCAAGGAACATCGCGCGCCAGCCCGGGTTCGGGAAAATCAACCCGAAGAACCCGAAGGAAGTGCCATGTTTCTTCACCGACCCACCCTGCAAACCGAAGTGAATGTGCAGAACCCCGATCCGGCGTTCGCGGAGAAACTGCTCGAGCAGTTCGGCGGCGCGACCGGCGAGCTCACCGCGGCCCTGACCTATTGGACTCAGTCGTTCCATACCGAATACGCCGGCATTCGCGACATGTTGCAGGATATCGGCACCGAGGAGTTCACTCATCTCGAGGTGATTGCGATGCTGATCGAACAGCATACGAAGAAGGCGTCACAGAACGCCCAGGACCGCGCCTACAAGAGCACGCTGTTCTCACTGCGCGGACCGGGCCCGCATCTTGTCGAACTCGAAAGGCTCCTTCTGGGACGCACGCTACGTCAACGAAGGCGGCCATGTGACGCGCGACTTGCGGGCTGACATCGCCGCCGAGGCGGGAGCACTCGCAACCTACGAGGCGCTGCTCAAGCTGACCGACGACGAGGGCTCGCGGAAGGCGCTGCATTTTCTCGCGACGCGGGAAGTCGCCCATACGCACATGTTCATGGAAGCGCTGGACTCGATCAACAAGCTGACCGAGCCGTCGTTCGGCGACTTACAACCCGACAGCAGCGTCAACGTATACTTCAACATGTCCTCCGGGCCCGGGGCCGACCTGCGCGGACCATGGAACAGCGAGCCCGCATTCCAATATGTCGCGAACCCGCTCGAGGACCGCCAGCCGGACCATGCCGGACGCCCCCGGCCGCAATGAGGTGCAAATGATGGGCGCCCAGCGGTCCGACAGGAGCGCGGGCCGCAGCCGGCCCAACCCGGCTAGGCCGAACGGATCGCCCGCCGCGCGGCGCCTGATCCCGCCATGACCACGACCATGAGGAAGACGCCGCGCACCACCGACTGCCAATAGGCGCTGAGGCTGATCCAGCCGAGGCCGTTCTCGAAGTTGAGCACGTTGAAGATGAGGCCGAGGAGGAGCACGCCGGCGAGGGTCGTCGTGACCGAGCCGACGCCACCGGTCAGCAGGGTGCCGCCAACGACGACCGCCGCGATCGAGAACAATTCCCAGCCGATCCCCTCGGCCGGCTGGCCCGCGCCGAATTGCGCGGCGAGGATGACGCCGGCAAGGCCCGCGAACACGCCCGACTGCACGTAGGTCAAAAACATCGCCCGGTCGACCGGCAGCCCCATCAGGCGCGCCGCCTCCTCGTTGCCGCCGACGGCCAGCACGTGGCGGCCGAAACTCGTATAGTTGAGCACGACGGAGCCGTATACGTAGGCGATCGCGGCGATCCAGGCCGGCACGGGAAAGCCGAGGAAATCGCCCTGCCCCAGCCATGTGAAATCCGTGACGTAGGAAACCGACACGGACTGGTTGTGCGCGAGCAGGAGGCCGGTCCCGCTCGCCATCAACATGCCGGAGAGGGTGGCCACGAACGGCAGGATCTTCATCCGCGTGACCATGAAGCCGTTGATGGCGCCGACGGCGAGCCCCGCGCCGAGGCCGCCGACGAGGCCCGGAAACAGTCCCATCGGCGACAGCATCGCCGCAACGACGCTGGCGAAGGCGGCCGTCGTGCCGACCGACAGGTCGATGCCGGCGGTCATGATGACGAAACACTGGCCCAGGCTGATCAGTGCGAACATCGAATTGTAACGCAGCACGCTCAGCACATTGTAGGCGCCAAGGAAATGGTCGTAGCGCAACGCGCCGAACAGGACGAGGAGCACGAGCGCGATCAGAACGCGCTGCTGGGCTGCCCAGGCGAGGCCGCCCAGCCTTGGCGCGGCAAGTTTCGCGGTGGTCGGGGCGGTCATGCGGATTTGCCTCGCTGCTGCGACCAGACCGCGCCGGCAATGATCGCGCCTTTGACGACGAGAGCGGCCGCGTCGGGCACGCCATTGGCGAGCAACGTATAGCGCAACAACTGGATGAGCAGCGCGCCGACGAGCGTTCCGACCACGCTCGCCTGCCCGCCGGTGAACGGCGTGCCGCCAACCGCGACGGCCGCGATCGCATCGAGCTCCATACCGAGCCCGACAAGGTTGGCGTCGCTCGAAGAATTGATCGACACCACGACGAGACCCGCAATTCCCGCGCAGACGCCGCTGATCGTATAGACCCAGCGCTTGACGCGGTTGACCGAGACCCCTGCGAGCCGGGCCGCCTTCTCGTTGCCGCCGACGGACAGAATCTGCCGCCCGAACAACGTCCGACGCAACGTCCAGGCCGCGACGGCGACCAGGACGAGCATGATGATGACCTGAAACGGCACGCCGAAGATGCGGCCGAGGCCGACAAACTGAAACGTCGGGTTCTTGAACACCTGCAGGTTGCCATTGGTCAGCACCTGCCCGATCCCGCGCCCGGCGATGAACATCACGAGCGTGCCGACGATCGGCTGCACCTGGAAGCGGGTGATGAACCAGCCATTGAACGCCCCGAAAAGACCCGCGACCGCCACAGGGACGACGAAAGCCAGAGCGTTGCCGATTCCCGGGTGCGACCGCCCGAACGAGCTCAGGAAGATCAACGGGGCAAGCGCGCCGGCGATCGCCATCAGCGAGCCAACCGACAGGTCGATGCCGCCGGTCGCGATGACCAGCGTCATGCCGACCGAGACGATGACGATCGTCGCGACCTGCGTCAGGTTCACGTTTAGCGTCTGCAAACTGGCGAAATGTGGCGTCACCGCGAAATTGAACACAAGCAGGACGAGCAGCGCGGTCAGCGCGGCATAGCGGCGGAGGAACGCCACGATGTCCGGCGCAGCGCGCTTCTGCCGGATTGTCGGCGCGTCAACCACGAGAACTTTCCCCGGTCGCCGCAGCGTCTTCGTGGGCCATCGCCGCCATGATCGCCGAGGCGCTCGCGGCTGCGTGCGACAGATCGGCGACGGTGCGCCCGTCGCTCAGCACGAACACGCGATCGGCGCCTTCGACGATTTCCTCGAGTTCCGACGAAATCATCAGAACCCCGAGGCCCTGGTCGGCGAGTTCGCGAATGAGCGATTGGATCTCCGCCTTGGCGCCGACATCGATGCCGCGCGTCGGCTCGTCCAGAATGAGAAGTTTTGGATCGGTGCAAAGCCACCGCGCCAGCAGGACTTTTTGCTGGTTGCCGCCGGAGAGCTCGCGAATCTTCTGCTCGACGCTCGAAGCCTTGATGGCGAGACGTTTCATGAACTTATCGACGATGGCGCGCTGGCGGGCCTCGTCGACGACCCCGAGCCTCAGAAGGCGGGGAAGGATCGCAAGCGTGATGTTTTCGCGCACCGACATGTCGGGAATGATGCCGTCCGCCTTGCGGTCCTCGCTGCAATAGCCGACGCCGAGGGCAATCGCGTCCGACGGCTCGCGCGGCTGGACCTCCTTGCCATGCAGCCGGATCGTGCCGGCGTCGGGCGGATCGGCGCCAAAGATGGCCCGTACCGTCTCGGTCCGGCCTGAACCGAGCAGGCCTGCGAGGCCGACGATCTGGCCCGCCTTCACCTCGACGCGGGCGTCGCGAACCCGCCGGCCGATCTTGAGCCCATCCGCCCAAAGGACCTCCTCGCCCGCCTTGGCGGATCCGGCGGAGAAGCCGGTCGCATGGGTTCGCACGGTCTCGAGGTCGCGCCCCAGCATGGCCGAGATGAGATGGAGCTTGTCGATGTCGCCCATCAGGCTGGTCAGGACTGTCCGGCCGTCGCGCATCACGGTCACGCGTTCGCAAACCTTATAGAGCTCATCGAGCCGGTGGCTGATGAAGATGACCGCGACGCCATCGCGGCGCAGCTGCCGCATGACGTCGAACAGGATCTCGACTTCGCGCTCGTCGAGCGAGGAGGTCGGCTCGTCCATGATGACGAGCTGCGCCTTGAACGACACGGCGCGAGCGATGGCGACCATCTGCTGAATCGCGGTCGAGAATTCCATCAGAGGCCGGCGCGCGTCGATCTCGATGGCGAAGCGGCGAAGCAGTTCGGCGGCTTCGGCGTTCATGCGGCCCCAGTCGAGCAAACCAAAGCGCCGGTATTCGCGGCCAAGAAAGATGTTCTCCGCCACCGAGCGAAACGGGACGAGATTGATTTCCTGATAGATCGTGCTGATGCCGCCGCGCTGGGCCTCCTGAGGCGAGCCGAAGTCGATCGTTTTTCCGGCAAACGTGGTCGAGCCGCCATCCTTCGCGTACGCGCCGGTCAGCACTTTGATGAGCGTCGACTTGCCGGCCCCGTTCTGACCGACGATGAAATGGCGCTCGGCGCCATCGCCGCGATCGAGGCCGCCGGAAAAGTCCCCGGCCAAGGATATTCTTGTCGTCTCGATCGACGGCGAGAAGGGATGCGGTGCAGGCGATCATCGACGGCAAGCTCGGCGCGACCTGCGAATGCAATCCTCGCTTCGGGCCCAAGGCGTTCGAGATCATGTATTCCTACGCCAGACGGCGACAGAGCTCGCCAATGATCATCAACCCCGACCGCTTCTTCGACGCCAGCAACGCCAAGGATGTGTTGTCGACGGCGTTCTAACGAGCTCTGGCGTCGCTCTTGCTGAAAGCCCTCACCGCCTGCTTTGCTGCAGGCGGGAGGCTGCATTTTGGGCGCGACGCATTGAGCCTGCAACGCCGGAAGTTCGCATGAGTGCTCCGCTCCTCGCCATGCGTCGATATCGACAAGCGCTTCCAGGGCGTCAAGGCGCTTTTCGGCGGCGACGCTTGAGGTCGCTCCGGCGATGGCGCATGGCGCCATTTCGTCGGTTGTGGGCATAGACGATCGTCGCGTCCGGATGCGCCTGCAGCAGTGTCTCGGCGACCTGACGGCCCTTGTCCCGGGCGAAATCGCCCGACTGGCTCGCGAGAATAACCATTCCCGGCGGCTTGGCCTTGACCGTCTCGTCGAAGCCCTTCTTGCGATCGTTGGCGGGCGAAGCGCCGACCGATCCCTCGAGCTCGATAATCTTGCCCTTTCCGCCTGTCTTGTTGATCGTCCAGTCTGCGACACATCGCGCGCTTCGCGTGTGCAACGGCTTGCAACCCGTCAGTGTGTCGGAGCGAGGACCGTTTCGCGGCAGCCTTGAGGCGCACCGTTTCCGCGGGCTTGAACCCCGAATTGAGCGCATGATAATAATGCGCTAAAGAATGTCAATGGGGCATCGACTTAGGTTGCTTCCATTGAAATTTCCTACTATTCGTCCGTAGCTTAATGGGCTAATAATATTTTCATCCCGACGCTGAGGGAACGATGCGCGAAGCAGAGGGCGAGCCGTTCGGCGCGGGCCCGCGAGCCGGCGAAAGTCGGGGCTTGGCGCGCCGCGGGGCGCGTGAGCGCCGGCCGACGATGATCGACGTCGCCAACGAGGCGCGCGTATCCCAGACCACGGTTTCGCTGGTTCTCAACCATGCCGACGGGGCCCGCCTATCGGTCGAGACGCGGCAACGGGTGATGAAGGCCGCGGCCCGCCTCGGCTATCAGCCGGTGCGGCGCGGCGGCGCGCCGTCGAATTTGTCGCCGACCTCGATCGGTTTTGTTTGCGACGAAATCTCGACCGATCCGTGGACCGCGATCGGGCTCGACGGAGTGCGCGAAAAAGCCTGGGAGCACGGGCTCACGGTCACGGTGATGGTCACACGCGGCGACGCCGACATGGAGGCCGCGTCGCTGGCGCAACTGACGGCTCAACCGCTGCTCGGCCTCATCTATGCGACGATCAACACGCGCCTGGTCACAGCGCCCGTGACGCCGCGTTTGCCGATGGTGCTGCTCAACTGCCACGCAGCCGACAGCGCGCTGATTTCCGTCGCCCCGGGCGAGACGGCGGGAGGGCACGCCGCGACCGACGTGCTGATCCGCGCCGGCCACCGGCGTATCGGTTATATCAACGGGGAAGCGAGCATGGAGGCGGCTCGCCAGCGCCTCAGAGGCTATCGCCAGGCGCTCGCCACCGCCGACCTGCCGTTCGATCCCGACCTTGTGCGCGAAGGCAATTGGCAGCCGCTTTCGGGCTACGAGGCGACGCGGGAGCTGATGAGCCTGCCCGTTCCTCCGACCGCCATTTTTTGCGCCAACGACATGATGGCGGTCGGCTGCTACGAGGCGTTGCGCGAACTCGGCCTGAAGATTCCGGAGGATGTCGCTGTCATGGGCTACGACGACCGGGAAATCGCCCAGCATCTGCATCCCCCGCTCACCACGGTGCTGCTGCCGCATTTCGAGATGGGTTCGATTGCGGCCGAGATGCTCATCGACGCAGCCGCCGGGTCGGCGCTGCGCCCTCGGCAGATCAAGGTCGAGTGCCCGATCGTGATGCGAAAGTCGGTATGATCGGGCGCAAGGTTCGGCAAAGGAGGGAATGATGACGGAAAGCCTGAGCGCGCTGGCGAAGGGCGCCCTGAACGATCTCGAAAGCGTATTCGCGGCAATGCCGGAGGAGGCGCTCGACGGCCTCATCGAGGAAATCGTCAAGGCGAAGCGCATTGTCGTCTTCGGGCTCGGCCGGGAGGGTCTGCAGATGCGCGGATTCGCCATGCGGCTGTTCCATATGGGCCGCAACGTCGCCGTCTGGGGCGACATGACGGCACCCGAAGTCGGCCCGGGCGATCTCTTCTTCGTCTCCACCGGCCCGGGCGACCTCGCGACCGCCCGCACGCTCGCCGACATCGCACGCAAGGCGGGCGCCCGCACGGCGCTGGTCACCGCCCAGCCGAAGGGAGACCTCGCAAGGCATGTCGACGTCGTCACGGTCATTCCGGCGCAGACCATGGCGGACGACCGGGGTGGCAGGCTTTCCGTCTTGCCGATGGGCTCGCTGTTCGAGACGGCCCAGATGATCGCCTTCGAACTCGCGATCCTCAAGCTGCGCCCGCGCTTTCAGGAGACGGCGGAGACGATGCGCGCCCGGCACACCAACCTCGAATAAGCGGCGCCGGCGCCGGGCCCAAGCCGATGCGGCGCCGACCCCAAGCCGACGCCAACTTGTTACAAGAGGCGGCCATTGCTGTTTCAAGTCTTTTCAATGGGTTAGCCATGCGCAGGGTAATCGGGGCAATTTTCCGAGCGGCGTTAGCTTGGGGCGGGTCTGATGAGGGCTGCGAGGTCGGGGATTTCGGGGCCTGGAATGGCGAGGCGGGCGCCGAGATAGTCGAAGAAGGGGATTTTGAGCTTCCGACAAGTCTTGGCGAGGCCGAGCATGACGTCGCGGGCGTCTCGGCCTCTGTCGCTGACGGTCCCGCCGGAGATTTTGCGCTTGGTGACGAAGACGCGGATGTCGTTTTCCGAGGCGTTGGTGTGCAGCGGAATATGGGGGTGGTCGAGGACGCGCAGGAGGTCGTCCTTGAGGCGAAAGAGCCGCTTGAGCAGGCTGTCGAGGGTGGCGTAGCCGGTTCTGGAGCGGTTGAAGATGCGGTCGAATTGCGCCCGCAACCGCTCGGCTTTCTCGGGGCTGGGGGCGAGCTTGTAGTCTTTCAGGCCGCGATAGAACCACCAGATCATGCGCCGTGCGACCTCGACCGCGTTGCGCTGCTTGTCGTTGGCGGGGATGAGCTTGTGGACGAGGCGTTCGGCGTGCACCCAGCACAAGGCGTGTTCGCCGACGCGGAACTGGCCGGCGCCGTCGGACACGACGACGGCCTGGCCGAGCAAGCCTTGCTCGCAAACGGCGCCCCACAGAGCGCCCTCGCTGGCGACGCGAACCGGATCGGGCGTGATCCTGAGATCGGCGAATCCGAGCGCGTTCAGATGGCTCATCCAGTCTTCGTGTGACGCAAAAAACCGCGTCGCATGGCCGGCGAGCTTGTCGATGAGGGCGAGGCTCAGATTGCAAGCCCGCATGGAGACGAGCGCCGCCTCGTTGACCACGTAAGAGGCCGCGCCGCCCAGGAGATTGCGCAGGAACGCCAGGCGGGATTTGCTCGGGCCGGTTCGAAACGCGGTGAAGGTGTCGGAGCCGATCTGGGTCGTCACGCCGCTCTTGCCTTGATGGCGGGCGCCGGTGTCGTCGACCGTGACGAAGGAAGAGCAACGCAATCCGGCCTTCAGAACCTCGGCGTCCTCGGCCCGGAACATCTCGAGCTTGGCGGTCAGCAGGCGCCCCACCTGGCGCTTTGAAATCACAACGCCCATGCCGTTGAGCAGCGCAAGAATTTTCTCGATCGTCACATGACACTGATAATGCAGCATCAGAACCACGCGATGCAGTTGCGGGCCATAGCCGCCGACGATGCCGGGATCGAGCGGCGCGACCAGGGTTTTCCCATCCGGCGTTTCCCAGCGCTCGCGTCGATTGCGCGTCACCAACGGATTCAGAACCAGATCCTGAACGACGATCTCCTCATAGCCCTTGTGGCGCGAACCGGCCGGCGCGTCGACCTTCACCTCGACCGTTCGCGTAATCGTCAACTTGTCCAGGTTGCTGCCGCGCCGCTGCGTCGATCGCCCGCCCTTGGGCCCGTTCGCTTGCGAATCCGGTCGGTCTGTCGCCTTGTCCATCCCCGACGGCTTTTGCGGCGGCCGCGGCGGCAGTTTCTTCAATCGCGCCAGTTCGTCCTTGACCGCCTGATGCTCGACCCTCAGCTTGGCCAACGCCCCGCTCACCTTCTCGTACTCCGCCTGAACCCGGGTCACTTCGCCAATCAAAGTGCGAACCAGACCGATGAGCTCGGCCGGCGTCATTCGTTCAAGCGAATCAGTCGATTCAAGCGCCATTCCCAGCTTGAATCATACTTTTTGGCGCTTGGGACTCCCCCTCCGCCCGGAAATTTGCTCCGGTTATTGCGCAGGTGCGCAGGAGCGCAGTGCGAAGAAGACAAATTGACAAATTGACAAATTGACAAATTCGCATCTTTCCGCGCGCGCTGGGTGGGCTTCGATCGGGTGTAGACCCGATCTTGGGTCGATTCCGGATTAATGAAAAGGATTTGTCCGAAATTCTGGAATTATCGTAAATTCGGCCGGACGAGAGGCGACGATCCACGCGGGCCCCTATGGCTTCGGCTCAGGCAAGCGCGGCAGGCGCGGACGAGGCCGGGGAAACCGCAAATCGTCCGGGCGCCAAACGAGAGCAGGCGCGAGGGCCGCGTGACATGGACGCGGCGCCGGCCGCGCGCAAAGAGCCGCCTCCGGTCGCGGGAGCAGGAAATTGGCCGTCCAGGAACAGGGAGATATTTCGGGGAGAACAGTGCGCTCATGTCGGCTTAAAGGAGGCCCCGATACCTCGACCCCGCGTGCGTCGGGCTGTCGCCCAGGCGCGCCGAACGCCGAGAGTCGGTCGAACACCCATCCCCTCACCGGCGGCCTTCGGCCGCCACCCTCTCCCGCAAGCGGGAGAGGGGACTTTCGGCGTCAGCGGACGCCCGCGTCAATCAGCTTGACCAGCCCGCCGATCGTGTCCGGCGTGACGACGCCCGCGCCGGTGTTGAGGTACAGGCCCGGCATCTTGTACTTCGCGCTCATCACGCACTGCACGACCGGAAAGAAGCCCTGCATGTAGAGCAGCTGATCGAGGGTCGCGGTGATATAGCCGGACTTCAGACCGTCGATTGTCGAGGGGGCGAGGTCGATGCCGCCGAGGATGATCTCGCCGGGCTTCTTGCCGGCCTTCTTCAGGGCCTCCGGCATGACGCCGGTCACGCTGCCGTGCTGCAGGCCGATGGCCTTCAGGTTCGGATGGGACTGGATATAGGCGACGAACTGCGGGATGCCGAGCGAGGCGTCGCTGTTGACCTCCTGAGGGATTTCCAGCCGATCGACTTTGAGGCCGGCCTTCTCCAGCGTGTCGGCGAGGCTCTTCTCGGATACGCCTCGCTCGGCTTGGCTGAAAATGCCCCAGACCACCGCCTCGTCGCCCGCCTTCAGGCCGTGCGCCAGCATGGCGTTGGCGGTCAGCGCGCCGCCAACGGCCAGGTCGACGCCGGCGTAGCCGAAGCCTTTCGTGCCGAATTCGTTCTGCAGAGGGGTCAGCGGCGAATTGCCGTCGGTGACGACGATGCCCTGGTCGACGGCCTGCTTGACGAGGTCATGGAAGGCGGTGGCGCCAGGGTGTCCCATGATTTCGATGCAGTTCGGCTTGGCGGCCATCGCCTCCTTGAACTGGGCGATCATTTTCTCGGGCGCCCAGGCGGAAAACTGCGACTTGAGGTCCACGCCGAGGGCTTCGGCGGCTTCCTTCGCTCCCGTCTGGCGGGCGAGCGTTGCGCCGTCGCCGGGATTACCGCCCATCTGCATATACATCACTAGGCCCTTGCCGATCGGATCGGCGGCGGAGGCCGGACCCGCAGCCGCCGAAACCGCGGCGGCGGCGACGCCGACCAGAAGCAAATTGGACAAACCCATTTTGATCTCTCCCTGTCCTGTTCGGGCCGCCTCTGCCGGGCGGACCCGTCTCTATTCGGCCGCGCGAGCGCTTCCGAATCTCCGAAACGACCGCAGGTTGGCGATGAACGCCTGCCGGCGCTGCGGTTCGTCAACGTACATATAAAAGACGATTGCGGTCAGGAAAATGAGGCCTTGGACCGTTCTGACCCAAGCTCCGGTGAGGCCCGCCGCGACGAGGCCGGCCTCAATCATCCCGATGATGAAACAGCCGAACACCGTCCCCACGATCGTCGCCCGGCCGCCGAAGATCGATGTGCCGCCGATCAGCACCGAGGCGATGGCGGTCAACAGATAGCCCTGGCCCTGATTGCCGAAAAAGTTCTTGTTTTCGAGCGTCAGGATGATGGCGGCGCAGGCGGCGAGAAACCCCATCAGGGTGAAGATCTTGATCTTCTCGCGATCGACGTCGATGCCGACGACGCGCGAGACGTCGTTCGAAGTCGCCGATGAAGAGCGTGTGCTCGCCGAAGCGGTGGCGGGTGAGCACGAGCCAGAGAAAGCCGACGATGATCGCCGTCCACAGCGCCTGGATCGAGACCTGCTGGATCCAGTCGACGCTCGAGAGCGTCGCGAACGGCCGTCCGACGATCCATTGCCAGACCGAGCTATCCTCGGCGCCGCGCAGCGCATAGGACTTGCCACCCGAGAGCACCGTCGCCATGCCGGCCCAGAAGAACTGGGTCGCCAGTGTGGTCATGAAGGACGGAATGCCGACCTTGGCGATGAGAAGCCCGTTGATGAAGCCGACCAGAACCCCCGACGCCAGGCCAGCGATGACCGCGATCCAGCCGAGTTCGTACTCCTTAAACAGCACGGCGAAGACGAAGCCCGAAAAAGCGATGATCGAGGGAAAGCAGAGGTCGATTTCACCGGCCCCGATCACGAAGGTCAGGCCTGTCGCTAGCAGAATGAGGGGCGGCAGGGTGGTAAGGAAGGTCGTGTAGATATAGGGGGCGAGGAAAACCTCCGGCGCCCGGTTCATGAACAATCCAAGCAAAAGGACGAAGACGATGATGATCGGCAACGCCTCGAAGCGCTGGACGAGCGAAAGGCCTGATTGCTGAGCCATCCGTTACGTCCCCCCTAGGTCTTGTGCTGCAAGGCGATCAGGTACTCGGTCAGCTCTGCCACGGTCATGTCCTTCGGATTGATCTGCGACACGATCTGCCCGCGATCGAGCACGACCAGCCGGTCCGCCACCTCATGCACATGCGCCAGATTGTGCTCGATATAGATGCAGGCGTGGCCCGACTGTTTGATCTTGCGCACAAAGTCGATCACTTTTCGCACTTCGGCGACGCCGAGCGCGGCGGTCGGCTCGTCGAGCACGATGAGGTCGGCGTTGTAGTGCATCGCCCGGCCGATTGCGATTCCCTGGCGCTCGCCGCCGGAAAGCTTGCCGACCGTCGAATCGACCGTGATGCCGACGCCGCGGAAGCCGATCACGTCGATCAGGATCTGCTGGGCGACTTCCTTCTCACGCTTGATGTCGATGAAGCCAAAGCGGTTGGTGATCTGCCGCCCGACAAAGAAGTTGCGCCACAGCGGCTGCTTCTCGGCAAGCGACTTGTCCTGGTAGACCGTCTCGATCGAGAGATCGTGCGCCATGCGCACCGAGTATTCGTTCGGCTGGATCTCGCGGTCGCGGATGTAGATCTTGCCCGAGCTCGGCGCGAGCACGCCCGTCATGACCTTGATCAGGGTCGACTTGCCGGCGCCGTTGTCGCCGATCAGCCCGACGATCTCGTTGCGGCCGATGGCGATGTCAATGTCGCACAGCGCCTGGACGGCGCCGAAGAATTTCTGCACCGCCTCCATTCGCACGATCGATGCAAAACCAGGAGCGTCCGGCGCCATTCTTCTCCCTCCCGCCGGAAACCGGTCGATAAGCGTTTCCTCATACAATATGAGGTAAGCCCAACTTTGCCGCCTTGGCAATGGGGCTGAAGGCCGCGGCAAGCACTTTTCCGAGCTGGCGACCGAAGTCTCATCGGCGGCTAGCGGCTGGCGCCGCATCAGAGGCGAAGGACCAGGCGGCGAGATCGAAATCGCTCAGGTCGGGAAGGACCAACGCGGCGCGTTCGAACGTTTCGTGCTTTGTGTAGAGGCTCGGCGTCACGATCGTCGCGAGGCCCGCCGCAGCCGCGGACAAAAGCCCGTTTCGCGAATCTTCGAACGCAAGGCACTGGTCGGGTCGAAGCGCAAGTATTTCGAGGACGCGAAGATAGGCGTCGGGCGCGGGCTTCTTGAGCGGAACGTCCTCGCCCGAAACGACAGCCTCGAACAGTCCGAGCCCTTCCGGCGGCAGCGTCGCCTGCAGGAGTTCGACGATATTGACCCGCGACGTGGTGGTGCAGACGGCGAGCCTGAGGCCGCTTTCGCGCGAAGTCCGGATCAGCCGCTCGACGCCGGGGCGGAGCGGACACTGGCCCGCCCGGACGATCTCGGCGTAGTGGGCGTTCTTCCGCACATGAAGCCTGGCGATATCGGCATCGGAAAGTTCGGCGACGGAGAGACCGAGCCTGTCGGCATATCTGCGCATCCTCTCCTTGCCTCCGGTGACGCGATAGAGCTCGCGATAGAGATCGACGTTCCACGCCCAGTCGAGGTCTGCCTCGGCGAAGGCGGCGTTGAACGCCCTGTGATGGCCCTCTTCGGTCTCGGCCAGGGTCCCGTCGACGTCAAAGATCAGGGCTTTGATCACGATACGCCGTCCCCAGGTTTGCGAGCAGGCCCCTTAGAGTCTAGCCGGCTGCGCCGGATTCGATCAAGCGGATCCGTTTGTACACCCGCGTCATGAACGCCGTCGCGAACAGGGGCGTGAACAGGTTCAGAACCGGCACGGCGACGAAGCCGGAGACGATTGCGCCGGCGATGAAGACCGTCGGCCAGCGCTGATGAAAAACAAATCTGGCCTCCGCCGCCGAAACATGGCGCATGGCCGCAAACTCGAAATACTCGCGCCCGAGAAGGTACCCGTTCAGCACGAAGAACGACACAAGGCCGATGCCGGTGAATACCGTCAGCGCAAGGACGACTACATTGACGAGAACCGAAAGCACGGCGAAGCGGATCCCCATCGCGATGGACGGCGCCAGCGGCAGCGGCCGCCCGGGCGGGCCATGCTGGTCGATGGTTCGCTCGACAACCGCCGCGACGTCGTCGAGAAAAAAGCTCGCGACCAGCGACGCCGTCGGCGGCGCGAGAAAGATCATGCCGACGACGAGGCCGAGCGCGACGAGAAACGACAGGACCGCGCTGAGCCAGGCTGGGCCGACATGGATGAGGGAGAGCGCCGCTCGGTCGAGCGCGACGCCGGCGAGAACGAGGATCGCGGTGGTCAGGCCGAGCGACTTCCACATCACAGGCCGCAACGACGGCGAGAAGATCTCGGCAAAAGCGTCCCGGGCGTCTTCGATCATGATGAGCCCGCGGCGAGCCGCCTTGGGCCGCGGCGGCGGGGGCGCCAGATGAGGGTGGTGCTGACCGCGTAGTTCCACACGACGCTCAGTACGGCGCCCGACAGGCCAGCCGCCCACCAGATCTGGTTTGACCGGTACACCCACGAGGCGACATCGATGTTGGCGAGGACGCCGACGCTACAGCCGAGCGCGAAAGCGGCGAAACCGCCGATCATGCCAAAACCGCGAAAGCGGTGGGTTCGATAGGTGATCTCGTTGTTGAGGACGAAGTTGCTCGCCATGGCGACGATTGTCGCGGCGACCTGCTCGGACTGGAAATCCGACGTCCCGTGCCAGGCGCGGAACGCCGACAGTGCGAGAATGTGGACGACGAGACCGATCGCGCCGATGAGTGCGAACAGGACGAAGCGGTTGGGCAGGAGGCCCCCGGTCGCATGATGCGCGACAAGGCCGAGAAAATCGAGGCCGACCAGCGGGGTCAGCTTCGATTCGCCTGCGAGCCGCTTGCGGAACTTGTAGGGCGCTTCGACGATCCTCAGGCTTCCGCCGGCGGAGAGGATAACGTCCACCAGGATCTTGAAGCCGTCGGGCGACAGGCGCGGCGCAAGCCGTGAGGCGACATCGCGGCGGATCATGAAAAAGCCGCTCATCGGGTCCGTCACCGGCGCGCCGGCGATCCGGTGAAAGAACCATTTGCCAAGACCGCTGAGCTTTTGCCGCGCCGCTGACAGGCCCTCACCTTCGCCGACGCGGGTGCCGATGACGAGATCGGCCGACCCCGCCTCGAGCTGACCGTACATCTTCGGAAGGATCCGTTCGTCGTGCTGGAGATCGCCGTCGATGACGGCGACGAGGTCGGCGCTCGAGGACATCCAGCCTTCGATGACAGCCCCCGCGAGGCCAGTGCGGTTGACGCGCCTGAGACACCGAAGGCGGCGGTCCGACGCCGCAAGGGCGAAGGCGACCTCCGACGTGCCGTCCGGCGAATCGTCGTCGACGACGATCATTTCCCAGGGCAGGCCCTCGAGCGCAGTCTTGATGCGCTCGAACAGCACCGGGATGTTGGCGGATTCGCGGTAAGTGGGAACGACGACCGAAAGGGTCGGCCGCGATCTCACCGGCGCTGCCTCTGTACTCACTGAGCAAGTCTCTTGCCGCTTCGGGAAATCTACCCGCCGGGCGCGTCCGGATAGGAGAGAGGAAGCCCCCGCGTCAAGCCATGGACAGGAACGAGCGCAAGCTTGACGGCGGGAGCGCCGTTGCGCACCAGCGTGAAAAACTGGGTCTCTCCAATCGCCTTGAAACTGAGCGCCGCTGCCGCCCGCGCCAAAGAAACCTCCGCCGGGCGCGCGACGAGCACCCCGTCCCGTCCGATAAGCCCCCGTCCTCCGGGTACGTAGGCCCAACCCCGGGGATCGTTGGAAATCACGAATACCGGCTCGTCCGGCCCGAGCGCGAGGGCAATCTTGCCCGCGTCCGACCAATGCGTCGACAGCACGAAGGCGGGCAAGGGCTTAAAAAGCGGCGCTGCGCGCAAGTCGCGCCAGGAAAAGGCTTCCAGCGTCGGATCGGCGACGTTCACGGCTCGCGGAAGCAGTCGCAAGGGGAAGCCGGTCGCGGCCTGCAGGATGAAGAGAGCCGCGACGGCGGCGAGCGTTCCACTGGAAAAGACCGCCCACCGCCGTAGCGCGGCATCGGATGCTGCGCGTTCGGCGAGCCACGCGCCGAGCAAAGGATAGGCGAAGAACCAGCCCGGCATCGTCCATTGCGGCAGGCCGCGAGCGCCCCACAGCGGCGTCAGGGTGAACAGGGCGATCGGCGGCAGGGCGAGGCAGAAAAGGAAGAGTTTCCGCTCATCCTTTCGTTCGCGCCATGCCTGAGTCAGCCCAAGGACCAGGACCGCGAAGATCCACGGCAGCAGATAGGCGATTTCGCCCAAGGCCATGACCAGGAACTGGGTTGGCTTCAGGCCCGGCCCCGGAGCCCCCCGGGCGCCTTGGAAGGCGAAAGACGCCCAGCCGTGCTCGGCGTTCCAGACAAAAACCGGGATCGCCATGGCGAGCGCAAGCGCAGCGGCGGCATAGGGCGCCGGATCCTCCAACCAGCGCCGGCGCCTCTCCGCCAGGATGACGAAGGCCGCCAGGCCCAGGACGCTGAGCGCCGCGCTGTACTTCGAAAGCCCCGCGACGCCGAATCCCGCGCCCGCGGCGAGCCAAAGACGCCAGATCGCCGAACGACTGGCATTCTTAAAAAAGAACAGTCTCGCCAGCGCCCAGGCGGCGACGGCAAGGCCGAACAAGAGGGGACCGTCGGGGACGATCCACGTTCCAGCGGAGGCAAAGAAGAACGGGGTGACGTTGAGGGCGAAGACAGCGATGACCCCCGCCCGGGCGCCGAACAGATCGACCGTCAGGCGATAAAGAAGCCAGCCTGTCGCGGCGAAAAGGGCGATGAACGGCAAACGCGCGCCAAAACCTTCGCCAAGCACGCGGGCGGCGAAATGCGCAATCCACTGGTGCAGGGGGGGATGGTCGAAATAGGAGAGGCTGAGCATCCGCGCGATGGCGAGCGTATAACTCTCGTCGATCCCCGGCCCGAGTGCGTAGGCAAAGGCCAGCCTGGCGACGAGAAAGGCCGCGATAATGGCGATTGCACTGTGATCATGCCCTTCAATCGGTTGCGCCGGCCGGTCGATTCGCGTCCCCATCGATCAGCTCGGCGCGGTTTGCCGCACGGCCCTCGCCAGTGACCCAGGCACGAACTTGTCGAACGCCCCCCAGAACTGGCGCCGGAAGAGGTCGCGCTCGATCAGGATTTCGTGCTGTGCGCCTTCGATGACGATGAGTCGGCCGACCGTCTGTCTCGCGGCGAAGCTTTCGGTTGCGGCTGTGTCGGTCACTCGATCGGCTCCGGACGCGATGATCAGCATCGGCGTCTGCAGCCGCCGCGGAAAATTGGGTTCGTCGAAACGCTTCAACAGGCGAAAGGCGGCGTGCGCCCAGCCGATGGTCGGACCGCCCAGCAAAAGATGAGGAGCGGCCGCAGCCAGTTTCGCGATGCGGGCGAAGCGAGCCGGGTCGGTGGTCAGCACGTTTCCCTCGAAGGGCGCGGCCCACAGGTTGCCGGACCCTTCGCCCGGAATGAACGCCGCGCCCATGCCGAGGGCGTCGAGCGCCTCCAGCACAAAGCGGATCGGGCCGCGATGATCGAACCCTTTCAGCGCGACCATCGGGGAGGTCAATACAAGCCGCTCGAACGGGGAGCCCGCGCCGCCATCGACCATCAGGAGAATCGCCGCCCCCATCGAGTGGCAGAGACCGAACCAGGGGGGCGGGCAATATGGCCTGAGGACCGAAATGACGAGCGCGTCGAGATCGCGCTCGAATTCGGAGAAATCATCGACATGGCCCTTTCGGGGATTCCGCAGCTGCCGTTCGGAACCGCCTTGGCCGCGCCAGTCCATGCTCGCCACTGCGAAGCCACGAGAGAGCAGCTCAGCCACGACTTCGAAATACTTTTCAACAAATTCTCCCCGGCCGCCGAGAACGGCGACGGTTCCACGCCCGTTCGACGCCGGCGTCCAACGAACGGCGCGCAGGCGCACGCCGTCGGCGGTGAAGACGTCTTGCTCGACCGCGCCCGGAGGAGCCGGATTGTCGACCGTGGAGACCAACGCCATGGCAAAGTCTCGGGAAAAGCCACCTCGGCCTCATATCAGCGCGCCGATCCGATAGCCAAGCGGCGCGGTCTTTGCATGAACCGCATGGCGCGGGAAGCGGCGCTGAGATTGGACAACCAGCACGGCTTGACCTAAGGCCAACCGTCCTTCCGATGCGGAGCAATGGACGAGATGGGATACTGGCATCGATGGATCAGGGTCGACGCGGTCTGACCGAAGCGGATCGGCAACTCCTCGATCGTCTCGTGCAGGCGCGCGCCCGCGCATCCGCCAATCAATCCAACGTTGGCGAAATAAAATCGGGGCAAGCGCCCGACCGCTCCGCCTGGCTCGATTTCGGCAATCTGCCCGGTTACGCCGAACAGCGGCTTCTGCGAACGGCGGCCGCCGCGCTGGGTTTGAAAGACCCGTATTTCCTGATCCATGAAGGCGACGCCGGCGCTTCGACGGTCATCGACGGCCGGCGCATGATCAATTTTTCCTCGTACGATTATCTCGGCCTCAATCGGCATCCGGAGGTTCGCGCCGCAGCGCAGGCGGCGATCGATCGCTACGGCGTTTCGGCCGGCGCGAGCAGGCTCGTCGCCGGCGAACGGCCGATTCATCGTGCGCTGGAAGCCGCGCTCGCCGACCATTTTTGCCAGGACGCCTGTCTGACTTTTGTCAGCGGCCACGCCGCCAACGTGTCGACGATCAGCGCCCTGCTCGGTCCGCGCGACCTTATCGTCCATGACGCTCTCGCCCATAACAGTATCGTCATGGGCGCCGAACTATCGGCTGCGGACAGGCGCTCTTTCCCGCACAACGACCTCCCGGCGCTCGACGCGATGTTGCAATCGATTCGAGGCCGCTACGAGCGGGCGCTGATCGTCGCCGAAGGGCTCTACAGCATGGACGGCGATGTGTGCGACTTGCCCGGCTTGGTCGAATTGAAGGGGCGCCATCAAACCTGGCTGATGATCGACGACGCCCATGGGCTGGGCGTTTTGGGCCGGCTCGGTCGAGGCGTGTTCGAGCATTTCGGCGTCGATCCGCGGCGGATCGACATATGGATGGGCACGCTGTCGAAGACCCTCGCCGCCTGCGGCGGCTTTGTCGCCGGCGACGCGGCGCTGATCGACTTTCTGAAGCATTCGGCGGGGGGATTCGTCTATAGCGTGGGAATGTCGCCGCCGGTCGCCGCCGCCGCCCTCGCCGCCATCGAGATCGTCCACCGCGAGCCTGAGAGGTCGGCGCGCCTGCATGAGCGGGCGCGTCAGTTCGCCACGGCGTGTCGGCAGGCGGGACTGGATCTGGGAACCAGCATCGGCGAGGCGATCATTCCCGTCATGGCGGGAGACTCGATCCGGGCCGCGGCCCTCAGTCAGCGTCTCGCCGGGCGGAGCATCAACGTCCAGCCGATTATCGCCCCTGCGGTCCCCGACGGGCTTGCGCGGCTCAGGTTCTTCCTCAGCAGCGAACACGACGCGAAGGACATTGCCGCCTCGGTCGAGGCGATTGCGCAGGAATATGAGGGGTTGAGCCGGGCGCCGTTGCCGGCCGCCCTCCGCGGGGCTTAAGCCGCATGAGCGAGGCGAAGGTCGTTCCGGTCAACGACCGGGCGGGGATCTCGACCTTCATTGCGGCGGGGCGGGCGCAATCGATCAATCCGCACTGGGTCGAGCCGGTTCACCAAGAGATCCGGATGAGTTTTGACCCGGGGCGCTCACCGTTCCTGCGCGAAAACGTGGTCCAGCCATTCGTGGCGTTCAGTGACGGAGACCCGGTCGGCCGCATCGTGGCGACAATTGACGCTGCGCATCAGAAGAAGTTTGGCGACGCGTGCGGCTTTTTCGGCTTCATCGACGCGATCGACGATCACACGGTTTTCGCCGCCTTGTTCGCCGAGGCCGAGCGGTTTCTCAAGGAACGGGACATGCAGCTTGTGCGTGGGCCGTTCAGCCTCACCATCTATCACGAATCCGGCCTGCAGTTATACGGTTTCGACCAGCCCCATGTCGTTCGAACCAACCATTCGCCGCCCCACTATGCCGCACACATTGAAAGGCTCGGCTACCGGAAGGCCATGGACCTGGGGGCTACGTATGCCGGGTCGCCGAGGCGGAGCCCAGGCGAGTCGACCGGGTTCGGCAGCTGTCGCTCCTGACCGGGAATCGCGATTTTCCGCGCATTCTGGCGCTGTACAACGACGCCTGGTCCGACAACGAATGGGCGACGCCGGTGGATGAGGCGGAGGCGAAATTCATCGCGCGCCTCATGTTGCCAGCCTGCAAGCCACGCTGGATCCGGATCGCGTCCTACGAGGGGGAAGACGTCGCCGGAGCGGATCCCCGACGCCAACGAAGCATTGCGGAGGCTGCACGGGAAGCTGCTCCCGTTCCGGGTTCGCCCGGTTGCTCTGGCGGCCCGGTTTCTCTGGCGGATCCATGTTCGGGGCACGAAGACGACGCGGGCGCCGATGACCGGCGTCGACAAAAGATGGCGCAACACGAAGATTGGCGCGCTGGCGGTGAGCGCGCTTGTCGCAAAGACGGTGGCGGACGCGCGCGCCGCCGGCGTCGAGGGGATCGAATACAGCTGGATGCTCGAGACCAACACCGAGGCGATCAATGGCGTCCTCGCCTGCCAGCGCGCCACACCCGCACCTTCAGGATTTACGAGAGAAACCTTTAGCAGGCTGCTTTGGCTGGTCTTCTACACCGCAAATAGCCAAGCGAAGCTTCCTCTTTCCGAAATCCGACGCGGCGAGGATCAATAAAGCGACAGAGACGCCCAACCCCGCGGCCACATCGCTCAAGAAATGAAAGTCCCCGACGACGAGTGCGACCGCCATAACGGCGACCCCGCTGCAACAAAAAGCCTGAACGTCGGATACGTCGCCCAGAAAACGCCCGCGAGAGCGCAAAACGATGCGGTATGTCCAGATGGAAAGGCTTCGACTGCGGACCCGCGGACCCGCGGTAAAGAGGTTGAATCCATAGACGCCCCGATCGAGAAGGACGATGGCGTTGGCTCGGCGGGCCTCACGATGCTCGGCAAGCCCATCCCGCGCAATCCCGATCAGGGCTTGCCGGTCTGACGTTGAGAGAAACCCGCCGCGAACCACCGCTCCAACCGAATCCCATGCGGCCGTCCCGTCACCCCTTTCTTCGCCTCCTCAATGAGTCGGGGTATATCTAATTAGCTAGCTAAGCTAGCTCCACCATCGCGCCAGCAGCCAGCACAACCAGATCGATGGGGCTAAGAATGTTCCGAACGGCAATTTGGCCAAAGGGTCCGGAGCGCGGCCCGAGCGAATGCCCCGCGACGCCACGAATCCGAAGCGCGCCCAGTGCGGCGATTTCGACCGCGATCGGCAGGATCGTCCAATCGAGCCAAATTCCGGCGACACCGGCCAGCTTGACGTCGCCGAGGCCAAGCCCTTCGCGTCCCCGGAGTTGTCGATAGACGAGACGAAACGCGAAAAAGAGCGCCGCCGTCCCAACGCCGCGGATGAGCGCGTTCAACACCGACGCTGGTACGTCTTCCCATTGCACGAAGCAGACGTCGCCGACGCCGAGTGCGATGGCCAGCGCGTTCAGCTCGTCGGGGATCATAAGCAATCGCCAATCGATCACGGCGATCGCCAGCATGATCAATGCAAGACCGGCGCCCGCCAGTCCGGCGATCCCCGGCTTCGCGTACAGGCTCGCCGCGACCCCGAGCAGGCCGGCGGCCCCAATGCCGGATAACTTGAAAACCTCAACCCGCCCCACGTCTGCAGCGCCTCGCCTGACCCAGCGTGAAACTTACTGCGCCGGCCTTGCCAGGACATTGAGGGCGCCCGGAATGGTTAACGCCTGCGTCTTGCCGCCGCGCATCTTGGAACGAAGCTCTTCGGCGACCATCGATGCGTCCACTCCGTCGCGAATGATCTGCGGCCGGATGAAGATGATGAGTTCGGTGCGAACGTCCGTCGCTCCTGTCGTGCCGAACGCCGCGCCGACAAAGGGGAGCTGGTTGAGCCCCGGTACGCCTTGCCGTGATTTTTCCTGCTGGTCCTGGATCAAGCCGGCCAGCAGCACGGTCTGCCCGCTGACGACCGAAATCTCGCTGCTGACCTTGCGCTGCGAAATGGTGGGGGTCAGGGTCGTGCTGCCCTCCGGCACGCTGCTGATCTCCTGGTCGATGTTGAGCAGGACCGAGCCGTTGGCGTTCACGCGCGGCTGCACGTGGAGGATGATGCCCGTGTTCTTGTAGTCGACCGTGTTGACCACCGCGTTGTTCGCGCTGAGAACGGTCGCGCTGCCGGTCGCGATCGGGACCTGATCGCCCACCTCGAGCGTCGCCTCGCCGTTGTCGACCACGACGAGCGAGGGGTTGGACAGGATCCTAACGTCGGTCAGATTATGCAGCGCATTGATGACGACGCGCGGGGTTAAAGTGTTGCCGACGACCACATTGAGCCCGCCGGACAAGCCCGGCCCAACCGAGCCCGCGTTCGTGTTCGCAAGGACATTGTTGGCGACGCTCGGGATCTGCCCAGTCAGCGTGTTCGAGAGTCCGCCGTTATGGAGCCAAAACTGGACGCCGTAATTGAGCTGTTGGTTCAGCGTCACTTCCGCAAGGGTGACCTCGATTGCGACCTGCAACCGCGGCCGGTCGAGCTGATTGAGCGTTCGTTCGATGATTTTGTATTCGTCCGCCTTTGCATAGATCAGCACCGAGTTGTTGACCGGGTCGGCGGTGATCCTGACGTTTTGCATCTGCGGTCCGCCAGATCCGCCCTCGCCGAAGCCAAGAGAGCTGAGTTCGGCGTTGAGCGTCGCCACGGGAACTCCGCCGGCCTGCCCACCGCCGCGCGGATTTGTCCCCGCGCCGCCCGGACCAGGAGCGTTCGGGGAAGCAGGGGCATTCGAGTTCGAGGGGTTTCCGCCCGTCAGCCGGCCGATCGTCGTAAGCGCTTTCGCGCCCGAGGACGGAGCAATTTCATTCGTCGCAGACTCAGCGGAGCCGGCGCCGCTGACGAACATCTGGTCCAGCATCTGCGCAATCTCTTTCGCGTCGCCGTAGCGCACTTTGTAGACCTTGACGCTCGCGCTGACCCCCGAAGGCTCGTCGAGTCTCGAAATCCAGCGCGCGGCGCTCCGTAGCAGATTGGGCGTCGAGGCGACGACGAGGATGGCGTTGAGACGCGACACGGCTTGGAACTTCACGAGACCATGCCCTAGGCCGGACTCGCCTAAGTCCATGATTTTCTCGAGTTCGCCGACGATCGGCTCTGGCGTGCTGTTCTGAACGGGATACATTCCGACTGATTGCCCCCGCAACCAGTCGACGTCGAAACTGCGTATCGTGTCGAGCGCGGTCTGACGCTCGTTTCCCGTGCCCATCACGAGCAGGAGCTTGCCAGTTGGATCGGTTCGAATGGCCCCGGGCCGCGTAGCGAACCCCTCCAGCAGTTTTGACAAGGTCGCGCCCGAAACATACTGTACCGGTATAACGGTGAGCCCGTATCCCGGATCCACGCTCCCTCCCGCCGCCCGATCGACTGCGCCAACGGCGCCGTCGGTGGCCGGATCGATGCGATAGCCCGAACTATCGCGCAGCATGTTTAGGTTGTTAGCGCGCAGAGCGCTCTCGAGCACGAACAGCATGTCCTTCTTGGCGATCGGCCGCCCGGTCGACAGGGTGATCGAGCCCTGCGCGCGTGGATCAATGACATAGCTTAGGCCGAGGACATCGCCGAGGACCGATTTGACGACGTTCGCTACAGGAGTATCCTCGAAATTGAGCGTGTAACCCCCTTCTTCGGGCTCGACCTCATTGGAGCCGGGGATGGGCGCGGTGGGCGCCGGTGCGGGCGCCGGCGAGCCGAAGAAAGAGAAAGGTTTGGGCGACTTTGCGCCGCCCGTGTCGACTGTCCCCACCGCTTGTGGGTATTGCGGCCGCAGATCCGCCGCTCTCACAATGTCGGCGGCGTTTTGCGGTTGGTCTGTGCGCTGCTCGAGGTAGGTCGTGTTGCACGCCCCGAGCGCAACAACGCCGGCCATCGCCAGAACGCGCAAGGACACAACGCGAAAAAGATATAATCGTTTGGCCAACCCGTTTCCATACACGATGGGTGATTCACGTGTTGAGTGCCGAGCGAAAAATCATTAAACTCGATACCTTGTCAAGTTGACGAAATGCAACTTGTCGCAAAAAACGCCTGAACAATCTTGATGAATATTACGAATAACTCTTCTGAGGGACGCGGCTCTCCTGCCGAGCTATTGCTGGGCTTTGTGAAGCATATTAGCGAAACTATTACTGACAAAGACACCAAATTTGCTTTGACTGAAATAACAAATAGTAAAATAGAATTTGGCTCAATTCGGTCTATACGAGATATTTGTGCCATATCCACCGATGAATTTGCAGATCACGTTGCGGAGTATTACAGATACCCCCGAATCACCCTACCAGAACTTATGGTTGTTCCTGCGCTTGTTGGGCGCTTCAGCCGTCGCTTCTTGCGCGAGACAATGACGTTTCCGTTTGACGCTGGCGAGGGACGCTTTGGTCTTGCCGTCGCCGATCCGACTGATATTGTGGCGCAACGAGGCGCGCAGATCGTGCTTGGCGGTCCGATCATGGTCGCGGTCGCTTCATTCGAGGAAATCGGCGAGGCCCTTTCGGCGCGCTTGGGTCGCGAAGAGGAGGGGTCAGGGCCGACGTCCGCCGGCCAGGCTTCCAGCGCCGTCGAGGAAAGCGTCGACAGCCTGCGCGACCTCGCCAGTGGCGCGCCTGTCGTGCGCGCCGTCAATGATCTTCTTGAAAAAGCGATCGACCTTCGAGCGAGCGACATTCACATCGAACCGATGCGCAATGCTCTCAATGTGCGTATGCGCGTCGACGGCCTGTTGAGAACGGTGCCGGCGCCGGCGTACGCGCTGCCACAGGCGCTGATTTCTCGCATCAAAATCCTCGCGGGCCTCAACATTGCCGAGCGGCGGCTGCCGCAGGATGGCGCGGCCCGGCTCCAGGTGGCGAGCCAGGACATTGATATCCGCGTCGCCACAATGCCGACCCAACACGGCGAATCCGCGGTCATCCGGTTGCTGCCGCGCGATCGCGGCCTGCTCGATCTGCCAAAGCTTGGACTGCGCGCCGACGATGAGAGCAAGATCAAGCGGCTCCTCGATCTGCCGCACGGCATGATCGTCATAACGGGCCCGACTGGCAGTGGCAAAACGACGACGCTCGCGACGATGCTCTCGGTTCTAAACACGACTTTCCGCAAGATTCTCACAATCGAAGATCCGGTCGAATACGAAATTGCCGGCGTCAATCAGTCGCAGGTCAAGCCGGGAATCGGCCTTACGTTCGCTTCGGCGCTACGCGCCTTCGTCCGCCAGGACCCGGACGTGATCATGGTCGGCGAAATCCGAGACGCCGAGACGGCCAACACCGCGGTCCACGCCGCCCTGACCGGGCATCTCGTGCTGACCACGCTTCACACCGAATCGGCGGTCGCCGCAGTGCCGCGCCTTCTTGATCTGGGCGTCGAGGGTTTCCTGCTCAGGTCGACGCTGCGGGGGGTGATCGGGCAGCGGCTTGTACGCGCCTTGTGCGATCGCTGCAAAACACAGAAGCGCCTGACCGAAGCCGATATAATCGGCGACCCGCGCTACGAGACTTGCGGGCTTTCCCTTGGAGAGCCCGTCTGGGAACCGCGAGGCTGCGAGCGATGCGGCGGAATTGGCTATCGCGGCCGGGTGGGCGTGTTCGAAGCGCTCGAGGTCGGAGGCCAGGTGCGCAATCTCGTCGGGCCCGGAGTGGACGCGAGCACCCTCGATGAAGCCAGCCGACGCGCCGGTCTCACGACTATGATGGAGGACGCAATCGCCAAATGCCGTCAGGGCGTAACCTCGGTCGCCGAGGTCCTCAGAGTTACGACGGCGCGGTGAGGCGATGCCGACATTCCAATATCGCGCTCTGACCCAGGTCGGCGAAATCGTCACCGGCTCGCTGGACGCGGCGAGCGTTGTCGAAGTCCATCGCCGTATCGAACAACTGGGACTCATCCCAGTCGAAGCGGCAGCCGAGAGAAGGGAGGCCGCATCAAATAGCTTTGGCCTGTCCTTATCGATGCTGTCGCGTCCGCGGGCCGAGGAAGTCACAATTGTGACGGCCGATCTGGCTTTGCTGCTTCGCACCGGCGCGCGGATCAATGACGCGCTAGAACTGCTCGCGTCCGACGCCGACATCGGCCGAATGCGCGCCACAGTCGCGGCGCTCGCGACATCGGTCTTGTCGGGCGAGAGCTTCGGAGAGGCGATAGCGCGACATCCCGACGTTTTCCCGCCGATCTATGTCGCGCTAGTTCGGGCCGGCGAGAGTTCCGGCGCGCTTCCGACGATCCTGGAATCGCTGGCGGCGGAGCGGCAGCGCGCCGAGGTCTTGTCGCGACGGCTCACGGATGCCCTGCGCTATCCGGCGTTCCTGCTGGTCGCGGCGTGCGGAGTGTTGCTGTTTTTTCTGCTCGTTGTGCTGCCCCAATTTGCCGGCGTGTTTCGCGATTTCAACGCCAAACTGGACCCGGTGCTGGTTACATTCCTGGGAATGTCGGACTTCCTGCGCTCGAACGGCCAGGCGATCGCTGCCTCGCTGCTCGTTGCGCTCCTCGCCGGCTGGCTCGCGTTTCGACACCGCGCCGTGCGCGCGCGACTCGTCGGCGCGCTCACGCGCTTGCCGGTGGTCCGTCCCATTATGGACTTGCTCCGCACGACCCTCTTCTGCCGCAACCTGAGTCTAATGCTCTCCAACGGCGTCAGTCTGACGGCGGCCTTGCGGATTCTCGCCGACGCGATGGCGGCGACCGGCAGCGCGACACGGTGGTCGAATATCGTCGACAATGTGCGTCAGGGCGGCAAGCTTTCGGACGCGCTGACCGCGACCGGTGCGCTTCCCCCAATGGCGGTTCGCACTCTGCGCCTTGGCGAGGATTCGGGGCAGTTGTCCGTTTTGGCGGGTCGAATTGCCGAATTCTATGAAGCGAAGCTGCGTCGTAGCCTGGATCGCGCTATTGGGGTCGTCGGTCCCTTCGCAATTATTGTTATCAGTGTTATTGTCGGCGGACTGATCGTGTCCGTAATGACCGCGCTGCTTTCGGTCGACCAAGTTGTCGGTTAGCCTGAATTATGCGCGACGGGTTGGCGGATGTACGGTTCGCTCGACGGCGTTCATCGGCCGGCCGTAGGCCTTCGGGGCCGCGAGCCCTCGAAGGCGCGAGACCGGCGACGAGGGTGATTGTCTTGTGGTGGCCGTGCGGGTCGGTCCTTCCGCGTCCTTCCGGCCCGGCGCCCGCAATTCGAAATCGGACACGGCCCCGAAGAACAAATTCTCGACAAGAGCTTCGAGATATGTTCTTGATACGTTCTCACCGACAACGGAGAACGTCCTTGTCCGCGCCCCTCGAACCCGCCCCGACCTTGCGCCGAGATGGCCCCATCGCAACACTCAGGCTTGCGTGTCGAAGGAAGACCGACGCCGAGATGTTGATTAACGGGCCTGCGCCGAGCCGTGCGGCGTCACGGAGAAATTTTCAGCCGTTCGGCCGGCCAAATTCGCCAAATTTGCAAATTTGCAAATTTGGTCGTAAAGATTTGATAAGTAGAGGTCTCCCAGTGAAATTTTTTGAAATTTTCTGAAGGGAAATTGAAATTTTTTGAAAAGATTTGGAAGCGCGGCGGAAATTTTTTGAAACGTTTGGAAGCTTTCTGAAGGAAATGGAGTGTCGTCGGCGTCCAGCCCCGTCATGGCGAGCGACAATTCCAGTCGATCGCAAGCTTGCCACCTGTGACAGCGGGATAAGCCTCGAGAACCGACGCGTGACGCGACGATGACATTCGCGCTGGTTGTGCCCAAGAATTTTTAGACCGATTAAGCCGAACTTCCGAGACTGTTGCGCGCAACTCATTGATGCGACTTCATCGTGGGATCGAGTTCTGCCTACGCGGCGATCCTGAGGTTGAGGAGTTCGAAAGCGCGGGTCTGGGTGGGCGTTGGCCTGGCGAGGATTGTTGTGGGGTGTGCGTCGCCGAAGCGGACGCTGTTGCGGGTCAGGTTGGCGAGGTCCTGCAGGAGGGTGCGGAAGCTGTGGACGGGCTGGCCGTGTTCGGTGCGCTTGCGCGCGGCCTTGCGGCGTGCGGCGGGAGAGACTTTGGCCTTGGCGACGGGCGATGAGCGCTGCGCGGCCGCGGCGGCGGGATCGTCGTCTTTGAACAGCATCGGGGCGAGATCGCGCTTCATGTGCCAGACGACGTAGTAGGCCAGCATGCACAGGAAGACGTGGGCGCGCACGCGATGGGCCCGGCGATGGTGGATCGGGCGGACGTCGAGGTCGCCCGATTTGAGGTCGCGGAAGCCGCGTTCGGCGTGGCTGAGGCCCTTGTAGGCGAGGACGATGGCGGCGGCGGGGAAGCCGTCGTGGGGAAGATTGCTTCGGATCACATAGATGCCGTCGAGCGCGGCTTCGGCGGCGATGGCGTCGGCCTTGCGCGACCAGGCGAAGCTCGTATCGGTGATGGCCAGTTCGAAATGCTTGGCCATGTGGCGACGGTCGATCACCCCGCCGACCCTGAGGCCGATCTTGTCCTTGCCGCGGAGCGGATTGCGCTTTCGCTCGGTCGCCGCGCGGATCTTGGCCAGCGCCGTCTCGGTCGCATCGAGGAGTTCGACGCGCTTGCGCGCGCGCTCGGCCGCCAATTCGGGGTTGCGACAAACGATCAGACGCTCGCCGGGATAGTCGTCCGAGGCGATCTCCGCCATGTCGCGCTCGTCGAACAGCGACAGCTGCAGGGGGCCGCCCTCGGCCGCCAGGGCCTGGACGGTCGGGGCGCGCAGCGCGGTGATCCAATCGAAGCCGGCAGGCTCGAGGTCGGCGTCGATGCGCGCCTGGGTGATCATGCCGCGATCGCCGACCAGCACGATGCGCTTCAGCCGAAAGCGCATGCGCAGCTTGCGCACCTGATTGGCGAGCGTGCTCGGATCGCCGAGATGGCCCTCGAAGACCTCGACGGCGACCGGGCAGCCTTGCGTCGTGCACAACAGGCCGAACACGATCTGCGGCCGGTCGCGGCGATGATCACGGCTGTAGCCGAATTGCGCCAGTTGGCGCCGCCGCCCCTCCAGATAGCTCGAGGTGACGTCGTAGAGCACCAGCACGCCGTCCTCGAGGTGGCGCTGGGCGAGAACCTTCTCGACGCCGGTCTGACTGCGGCCCAGGAGATCGAGGGCGGCGTAGAGTTCGTCCTCGTCGACCTCGCCCAGGCCGAGCACGGCGCCGAGCGAGTGGGCGGCGGTCGCCTCGCTGAGCTGGCGGGCGGTCGCCAGCTTGGCGGCCGGTTCGACGATCCGCGCCACGATCATGGCGAGGATCAGCTTGGCCCGGCGCTGAGGTCCCTGCGGCAACGCCTTGTCGAGCCCGAGCCGGCGCACCGTCCCGAGCGCCGCGGCGACATGGCCGTGCGCCAGCGCGCGAGTGATTTCGAAGCGCTCGGCGCCGAGCGGCACGAGGGTCTCGCCGGCGAGCAGCCGACGCAGGCTGTCGATCTTGGCCTCCGGCCAGTCGGAGATGTTGGCGAGCGTGCGCGACTTGACCTTGCCGCCCTCGCGATAGCTCTCGCGCAACAGGACGGTGGGCGGCGAATCGCGGTTTGGGATGCGCGTGACGTACATGACAAGCGTGAATCATGCCCTCGCGTCGATTGCAACAACTATTTTACATGCCTACATTTTAGCGACAAATCCCCGCAAACCAGCAGAAACCCTCGCCTTAGCCCAAAAACCTCCCGGAAGTTCGGCCTAGTCCTAGCGACGCGCGATAATGGGCGCCTCGAGACCGAATCCGCCAGCGGCGCCATCGAGCTGATTATACCGGTCCCGCTGATTCGCCGAGTGCCGCGGCAACCGCTGCCAGGACCGGCTCCACCTTCAGCGCGGCGATGCAGGGACTCGATCCGAACTGTCCGGTCAGCTGGCAGGGGATATCTTCGTTCCGCCAGCAGGGCGCGCAGGGGAAACTATCGTTAGCTGTGATGACGGTCGCATGCTTGTGATGAAGCGTGAACAATCGGCCGTCCGTGGGACCGAACATCGCCACAACCGGCACGTCGAAGGCGCCGGCTGCGTGCAGGAAGCCGGAATTGACGCAAACCATCGCGTCCAGCGCGGAGACGAGCGCGGTCGACTGGGCGAGCGACAGGCCCGCGGTCGAAGCGATCCCTCGCCCCCGAGGCTGGCCCGTTTCGATGTGGTGAAAGATGATAATGTCATAGTCGAGGCTGAGGGCCTCAATGAAATGGCCGATATCCGGGTGATCCTTATAGAGAATCGCGCGCGTAGGGCTGCACTCCGACAAGCGGGCGAGCACCGAACTCGGCCTTGCGGACGAAGGCATCGCGGAACGCGATCTGGTCGTCGTCGAGCAAGCATTCGGTGTCCCAGCCGTACCGGTTCAGCTGTGCTCTCGTGACCCCCATGCCTTCTGCGAACAGCTCAACCCGCCCCTTCTTCACAAACGGCCGGCGGGCCGCTTCGTATCGTCCGGCGGGGCAAAGCGTCAGATTGTACCATGCGCGGCAGGCGGACACGTCGATGGGTGAGCTGTCTATGTCTATCGTCTCAACATGAGGATTGTTTCGAAATATATCAAAGTACTTCCGATCGATGACCAACTTGACCCTGGTCGCGTATCTCTTTGACAACGCTCTCAGGCCCGGGGTCATGACAAACAGGTCGCCGATCCCGCCCATGGCCCGAGACACGAAGATGTCCCTTTTGCCTTCTCTTCTTCGGTTTTTCCCTGGCGTCCGAAGGTCACCGTAACGCATAAGGTACAAACAAGCGGCGGCGACCGAGCGCCCCGAACCCGCGGCCGGTTTGCGCCTGATGCGCCGCAACAGCGAGCCTCCTTCGATGCGCATGCGCGCCGTGGTTTGGGCGCTCCGATAGAGCAGCCACGCCAGCACTCCGTCGCCCAGGCGCGGCGCGCGGTCGAGACTGAGAAAATCGATGAACTCGGAAACGATCGCGCCGGCGCTGAGCGGCCAGATCCGACACAGCCAAAGCGCGCGGGTCGTCGCCAGGCGCCCGAGACCGTCAATCTGGCCGAGAGCCGCGCGCGCCTTGCAGTCGAGCCGCATGAGAAGGGAAAGGTCGCGCCGATCGCCCTCGATCTTATAGGGCCGGTCGGCGTAGTCGCCGATCAGTACGCGCGCCCGGCTCGGATCGTTGAGCATCAGCCGCGTTTCCGCAAGGAGGGCGCGAGCCATCATCAGCTCACGCGGATAGAAGCGCACGTCGGTCTGGGTAAAGGCGTCGACGATCTGATCGAACAGTTCGACGATGGCGCGGTCGCCTGTGCCGAAAGCGCGACGATTGGCGTCGAATATGGCGCGAATGGCCTCGATCACCCGGACGCAGTCGTCCGGACGGATGCGGGGATAGCCAGAAATGGTGCGACCCTGGCGCCGCATGATATCGAGGATGCGCTCGGCGTTGCGAAAATCCGCCGCATCGTCGGCCAGGAGCCTCGTGACGACCTCGGCGAAATCGCCCGGGCGGGCGCCCGCGCCGGCGGCGCCGACGTTGGCTATTCCGCCCTTTCTCGGGAAATGCGGACTGTCTGAAATGAGGCGGGTTTCCCTTCGGTCAGACGCTCAGGTCGTGAAAACAAAGGAAAAATGATGGCGTTTGGGCGCGCCCCCGTCAAGACTCGGCTGCGCCGGGGTCCAGGAATTCCCGAGGCTACACCAAGTTCCGGCGCCGAATCACTTTTCACCCCTTGCGGCGCTATCCCTCAGGTCGGACTCATACCGGTCCTTTCGGATCGCGTTGGCGGACATCGCAGCTGGGGGAAGCTGCCGACTTGTCGCCGCCGCCGCGCCGAGGCTGGTCCAAGACAATCTGAGCACGCACAGGCCCGCCTCGCTCTACGGGCCTTTCCTGCGCCAGAAGCGCGCCGCCTCGCCAAAACGGTTCGAACGGCGCTACACCCCAAACACGGAAGCTGGCTCGACATGGCCGAATCCGAACGGCGTCCTGTCGAGCCAATGTCTGAGCCGCCGCATTCCAGACAAGCCGACCCTCGAAAAAGAAGTCGCCGTTTGGGAGGACCATCGCAACAAGCATCACGCAAAGGCCAACTGGCAATTCACCACAGACGACGCCTGCGTGAAGCTCAAGAGGCTCTACCCCACATTTTGATTGACTCGGGAGTCTAGGCGGGCGCGCGTCGGCCACGCAGGACGCGGTCCGGTCGACAAGGCGGAGGTGTTGTTCGACCTCGCGCAACGCCAGAACCCGCCGTCCGACGACAGCAAGCCGCCATCGAATTTGATCACAACCGGCTTGGCGCCCGCGGGTGACAGACCAGGCAGTGGCAGCATAGGATCGTTCATGGCGGGTGTGGCCTTCCTGAAATCGCGCGAATC
The DNA here is from genome assembly GCA_963835885.1 of uncultured Alphaproteobacteria bacterium. Classification (GTDB taxonomy): domain Bacteria; phylum Pseudomonadota; class Alphaproteobacteria; order Rhizobiales; family Beijerinckiaceae; genus Roseiarcus. Next base: position 18,984 of record CAWIHF010000006.1, on the reverse strand, counting down.
GGGGCCGGCAACGAGACTCTATACGAAATTAGCTGGTTAAAATTCATCCGCCAGCCCGCCGCGCACAATGCGGGCTAGCGGACTTCGGTTAAGTTGAGTAATGGTCTCATGAAAAACGTCCGTTCCTCGGGAGCGATTATGGAAAAGACGTCACTAACACCGCAGGCTACTTTCGCTCAGCCGCTTCATAGTATCATTCTTGTCAAACTAGACCATGTTGGGGATTTTTTTATCGCGCTGCCGGCTTTCCGCCGGCTGCGAAGCACCTTTGCGAGCGCCAAAATCACGCTTGTTTGTGGTCCTTGGAATGAGCAACTGGCGCGCGATCTCGGCCTCTTCGATGACGTACGGCCGTTCTCTTTTTTCCATGAGCAGTCGCGAGATACCTTTCAGCAAACGCGTAGCCCGAGTTGGACCGCCACGATGCACGGTCGCTTCGCGACGGTCGCCGCCGGATCTTACGACCTCGCCGTCGATTTGCGCTACGACACGGACACTCGGCGCCTTTTGACGATGATCGACGCAAAATACCGCGCTGGGATAGGTGATTTCGCCGAGTTCCCCTTTCTGGACGTCGCCATTCCCTCTGACCGCAATGAGGCCCGCAAAGCTCCTGACGGAGCCGAGATCACGCGGCTCGATGTCAACTTCAACCCGCAGGGCGTCCCCGTTCATATTGAGCCAGGGCGCAAGGATCTTCGGCTCGATTTCACCATCGAGAATCCCGCTTCGCCGATCGAGATCGGCACCTCGACCACCGACGTTCGCAGACTCGGTCTCGCGCTAATCCGCGGCAAGATCACACGCAGGAATGTCGCCCCCGGCTTGTTCTCAAGCGATCATTCCGTTTGGAAGGACGAGCCCGTCGCGACGCTCAAGAATGCGTACTGCGTTGAAGAGACCATGGATTTCTTAAGCCAGAGCCTGGGCCACGTCACCCTTGTCGACGGCTGGTCGCACAAGGAGCCGTTCGGCGTCTGGAGCGAGGGTCACGTCTCGACCGTTCGCATCCCGGTCGCAGTCGGTCTGCATCGCGGGATCAAGCTTTGCTTGCTTTTTCGCGGCCACACGAGCCCAGCGAAACCCCTTCAGTCCTTCGTCTTGTCCTGTGGAGGCCGCAGGGCCAGCCGGGTCACGATCGACAATGTCAAGAGTGAAAGAACGCTCATCGTTCCGTTGCAAGATTTGGTCCTTCAGGAAGGCAACGTCGAGATCTTGTCGGAAGAGTTCTTTGTCAGTCAGGGGCCCTGCTCGGTCGTCACGATTATGGAGGGGTTCGGCGAAGCAGACGTCTCGGGGGCGTCTTCGGTAATCTTAGAAGCGGTCAACGCTCTTGGAAGAGTGCTTGGGCGGCGAACGCTCTCTGGTGTGCTGGTGCGGGCGATCAGCTCCAACGAAATTTCGTTCTTCCACTCCGATCCTGGACTGGGCGTGCGCCTACGGGTCCGGGTGCTCGGCAGTCCTTTCAGTCGAGGACTGACGTGCAAGTCCGTTCGCGTTGCCTGCTCTCCCAGGAAATACGCGCCAACGATGCATCAGTTGGACTGGTCCGGTTTTCTCGCCGACGCACTCGTGCGGCGATTCGCACTGCAATCTGATCTGCTTGGTCTGCCGCACCAGCCGTTGCCTGCGGGCCTACAGAAGAACCTCGAGGAGCACAAGCACTCGGGGGAGCGAGTCATTGTGATCGCCACCGGCGCGGGTAAGGATGTGACGATCTGGCCACTACAATACTACAGCGCCTTAGTCGGAAAGCTTATTGCCGGCCTGCCGTGCGTCGTTTATCTGGCGGGAGCCGCGCGCGAGATAAGCGACGCCGAGAGGATCATCGCGGAAAACGGCTCTCCGGCTTGCATCGTCAACATCTGTGGGGCGACAAGCCTCATGCAGCTGGCCTCCCTGCTAAAGTCGGCGGATCTCTTCATTGGCAACTCGAGCGGGACGGCGCATCTCTCGGCGATGAGCGGCGTGCCCACCCTGACGCTGCAGTCGGCCACCAACCATCCCCACCAATGGGGGCCCGTCGGGGTTAAGGCCTTCTGCATGAGCCTCGACGTTCCCTGTGGCCGTTGTCATATCATCGATCTCTCGCAGTGTTCGCATGGCTTCCGCTGCATGGTTGACTTGACGCCGGAGATGGTCTTTGCGCAGGCCCTCTCGATGTTGCTGACTCCGCACGCGAATCTTTCCGTCAATAATGCGTCCGTGGAAAAGGAAAAGTATGTCGAATTATTCAGCTAAGTCGCTCTTCGACGCTCTACATCTCGGTATCTTGGGCAGAGCGGCCGATCCGGAGACGCGCGCTTACTACGTTCGCATGCTTGAGGAGGCGAACCTCGAATTGTCGGCTCTGATAGAAGAGCTTCTCGGCAGCCGCGAACGGCAAAGGCCTTATTTCACGGAGGATCAAGCGATAGACGCGATCCACTTTGCCGCCTTAGGCAGATTGCCCGACGGCGACGTCCGCGCCCAGCTGGTGGACCGGATTAGCGCAAATTCGAGGCGCGATGTGCTGAACGACGTAGCAGCGGCTCTCTACAACAGCGCTGAGCACCAAAATCGATTGTTGCCGGCCAACATCGCGGAACGGGTGCTTGTCGATCACTCCCCGCACGGCGAGTTTATTGCGATGCTTCGGCTGTTCCTAGAGGCGAACGGCCGCGGACTGATAGTGGAGGTTGGCCTTCCGACGCCTAGTACGTCGTTCTCAATTGACTTTCTGACGCTCTCAGGTTGGCGAGGGATTGTGATCGAACCGCCTTCCGAATTGAGTTCGACCATCGAGGCGCGCTTTTCCGGCACCGACTTTGAGCTAATTCAGACCCGCGTGGGCTTCGCGACCGCCCATCCTCCTGAAACAGGGTGGCAAGCCGGGGGAGTTTTCGGCCTCGCCGAGTTGAATGAAGTTGGCTCCCGCCAATCCTCGTTGGGCTCCGTCCTCGTCGGAGCGAACGTCCCAACCGATTTCGAGGTTCTGGCCGTAAGCAAGGGTGTCCGGCCTGCTGAAGTGATCAACGATTTGATCGGAACGAGTGATTATCGTCCGGCTCTGATCATCGCGGAACTCGAGCCCCCCCTGAACTGGACCGACCTCTCGCAGCTGGGATTTCGCGACGTGATGGCAAAGAGCTATAAAGTTGCGCTCTCGACCGAGCGGAGTGTATTCCTCGTTCGCCGCTAGTGGAGCGCTCAAATGCCCGTTCGCTGGCGGAGCAGGGAGTCTCGCCGGCCGGCGTCATGCACCTATGCCGCGTCGCCAACAGCCTCGAAGTTCCGACGCGGGCGGCTGCTTGGCGTTCAATCCGACCGCGCACCGTCAGACGCCGCTCCAGTCTTCGCCTCAATGGCGCATCCGCCTCGCGGGGCTAGGAAAGATGGGTGAATTTCAATGGTCGACCTAGAGATACGGCGGTTTGGTTTCCGTGGGTCACTGAAGGCGGCAGCTTTTGCGGCTCCGACCTTGTTGCGGGACGCTAGCAGGGTCGACCTCTGGGGAGTGACAAATCCCGCTCGACAGCGCGCCGATGACCCCGTCGGCGGCGCCCAGGGCTTTGGCTTTGGACGCCTCGACGACCCGAATGCGGATCGAGCCGGCCGCATCGAAATCAGTGACTCGCGGATGCAATCGTTGCTGCTCAGAGAACGGAGTTTGGCGAAGTTCATGCTGGCGCAAGATGAGTTGCGCCGAGCCTTGACTGAGGAACCTGGCGTCGAACTTCGAGCGACGGGTGACGAATTCGGCGGGTTCCTTTTTCCTTCTCCTTGGACCTTCGAAATCAGCTCGAGCGACGCGGCTGAGGCGCGTGCTACGTTGCGGGGATTGAACGATGAGCTGAAGACTATTTTGCTTCATAACCTGCTGCAATTCCTTCCAGAAACGCGACAATTTCTGAATCTTTGCTTCACAAAGCTGCGCGTGGGCGGAATATTAATCGTTACCGTCCCGCATCAATTTCTGTACGAGCGCAAATTAAGGCTTCCATCGCGCCGCAATCGCTCGCATCGCCGCTTTTACACGGCTAACACTCTGCTTGCGGACATCGAAGAGGCGCTCGATCCTTGCCAATACCGCGTTCGTTTCCTGGGGGAAAACGACGCCGGATACGAATATGTCGCCGGCCTAAACAAAGACGTCGATGGCGGTCAGGACATTGTCTTGGCGGTCGAGAAGCTGGCACGGCCGGCCTGGCGCTCCGAAGTAGACGAAGACGAGGATACCTTTGCCGCCGAACTCGAAGCCCGTACGCGTTGTTAAACTAGAGACTCGAGGACCCGGGCCAATTCGCGTTATCGCGCCGGATCGTCAGGCTATAAACCGAGTTATTCTGTTAAAGCTAGACCATCGGGGTGATTTTCTTCTCGCCACTGAAGCGTTCAAGATTCTACGCGATGCATATAGCGCGGCTCACATCACGTTGGTCTGCGGATCGTGGAACGTCGCTGAGGCAAATAGTTCTGGCTGTTTCGACCAGATCATCGAGTTCGATTTCCTTTCCGAGGACAATACAGTCGAGCCGGCGCCGTTCTCAGGGATTCTCCAAGAAAGGCTCTCTGAGCTTGTCGGCGCTGAACCCTACGACTTGGCCATTGATCTACGAACTCGATGACGACACGCGCGAAGTCCTGCAGGCGATCAGTGCACGCAACCGGGCGGGTTTCGATCGTTACGATTCCTTTCCATGGCTTTCCATCAGGCTGAATACGGCTGCCGCAAGTATCGATGATCGAACGGAGGCGGGCATGTTCTCTGCGGATCAGTTTCTCACCACAATTTACACGCACCGCTCGCACGAAATCGTCGCTGACGCGCCGTTCACTGCGCGGGAGACTGAGCACCTATTGTGGGGACCGTACCAGACCTTGAACCCGGGACGGTATCAGTTCGAATGCCTCATCGAGCCGATCGTTGAAGATTTTGAGATTTCTTTCGACATCATGACAGACTCGGGCACGCGGACCCTTCTCGTAGGCTCCCTCCCGGTCGTTCGGGCTCGGCGTCCCCGGTTTCAGTTCAATACTGAAACGCGTGTCAATAGTTTCGAATTTCGGCTAGTTGGTCGCCCAGCCGTTGAAGTGAAGCCGTTCCGCTTCTCTGGAATTCGATATATTCGCCCGGCCGTAATGCGCGCTGTGCATCAGCGCGAGGCCATGGCCCTCCTCGCTCATCTCGTGCAGCTGCGATTGCACGACCCATACGAGGCGACCCTCGCGTGACCACACAAGGCGAAAAACCTCAAGTGATTTTGTCGCCGTTCGCCCGCGAACGGGTGAACGAATGGCCGTTGGCCCATTTTCGCGAGCTCGCAGAATTCATCGTGCGCGAGCACGGGCTTCCCGTCGTCGTGGTCGGGACGCGCGCGCAGCGCGCGCCAGCAAACGATCTAGTGCGGGGCCTGTCGTCAGAAGACGTGATCAATGCGTGCGGCGTATGGAGTTGGACCCGCCTCGCCCGGGCCATCGACGCGGCGGCTTACGTTGTCGCCAACAATTCGGAAGTTGCCCACCTCGCCGCGACGCGAGGGCGCTGGACGCTGTGCCTGTTTGCCGGAAGCCATGCTGTCAACGAGTGGATGCCCCGCGGTCCGAACGTTGTGACAATGGCTATGACGCTTCCCTGCGCGCCGTGCGGACTCGGTCGGGAGCGCTGCCCAAACGGTCTCGTCTGCATGGCAGAAATGCTGCCGTCTGACGTTTTCCGGCGTTTTGACAAGATAAGAGGGAATGTTGCCTCTGGAAACTCTTGGTCTTGTAGAGAGGGATCGAAAAACGCTGCTCCACCATCCGTTTTAGGTAAATGAATGCAGTGCCGTCGTAGTAGTGTGCTTATCCCCAAGGTCGCCGCTGCAGCCCTCGGAGTGTTCTGACGTTGTCTGATCGCATTGAGAACGACACGCTTCCAGCAGTCCGATCTCGGCTGGAGGCCCCGCAAAGTGCTGAGCGGGACGACAAACTGCTGACATCGCGACCTGGGCAATGGATCGACCGCTTTGGGAGACTGCGCGACAAGCCCACCGCCCGCAGAATACTGGTTTTGAAGGTCGACCACATCGGCGATCTGCTCATTGCCGATGAGGCCTTCTCGATCCTAAAGCGGTCGTTTCCTGACGCTCGGTTGGAGCTGATCTGCGGCAAATGGAACGTCGAGCTTGCGCGGCGGTTGGGATGGTTCGACGCTGTCCACGGAGTGAATTTCTTCCATGAGATTAGCGAATTCCAGGGCGATCCAATCGTCGCCGCAGGCTTTGTCACGAAAGGCTTGGAGGAGCTCGAACACTTGAGCCTCGGATCTTATGACCTCGCCATCGACCTGCGCTACGATCGCGACACACGCCACATCTTGAGATCGATCGACGCGACGATTCGCGCAGGGTACGGGAACTCAGCTCGTTCCCTACCTCGACGTCATCTTGCCGTGGTCCGAGCGCCAAATATTAGCGGCTCAAACGAGATACACATAACGGGTTCGGAAATTTGCCAACGGGATCGATCGTGCCTTCGATCACGCCGCCGCAGCCGGTCCAAGACAAAGCGGTGTTTACCGCTCGACCGCCAGAGGTGTGGTTAGAACTAGAAGTTGACGGCGCGAGGTCGCCGAAGGACTGCGGAGTGAGCCGCGACGAACGGTTGCTGGGCGGTAACTCACGCATCAGGAAGTGGCCCGCGCACTACTTCGTTGAATTGGGGCGCTTCCCGCTTCACGTCGCCCAGCTTTTTTCTAACGCTTGGCCATTTGCACTTGGCTGCCAAGGGATCGGAACGGGCGATTTGCAGAGGCTCACCGAGGAGTCCTCATTGCCTGATGAACTCCTGGCGATTTTAGGCCGCCTTGATCAGTGGAGGTCGGAAGGCTTCGTCTTGGTCGGCATAGCTATGGGCTGATTGAGCTCCACGAAGTGAAACTGGTCTTCATTGGCGCCGAGAGTGATCAGGAAGAAGCTCAGGCCGCCTGCGACCGGCTCGGACTGGCTGGCTCGGAACACGACGTTTGCGGAAAAACTAAGCTCCACGAGCTTGGCCCCCTGCTGAAGCGGCTGGACATCTTTATTGGAAACAACAGTGGCACGACCCATTTTGCCGGAAAGGTCGGCGTGCGGACAGTCGGTGTCTACGCAGGAACCAATCATCCGCTCGAGTGGGGACCAATCGGTAAAAATGTCTCTTGGATATACCGAGACGAGGCTTGCGCACCATGCCACCTGGTAAACCTCGCCGACTGCAGGAACGGTCACGTCTGTTTGACCCGCATTCATCCATCTGACGTTCTTGCGCTTCTCGAGCCGGAGTTGCTGTCGATCGTCAGACAGGCACACCTTTGACTGCAGCTGGATATTCGTCGATCTCAAACTCCCGACTGCTGATCAGCGGTTCCTCATCCATAGATTGCAAAGGGGATCTGGCCTCGATGGTGTCCGCATCGCGCTGTCCGTGGTTCAGACCATCCGCCAGATTTTTTGGTAACCGCTGTACAGGACTTTGGCTCGGATATTGCGCAAGAATCGGTCGACGATCATGCCTTTGCCGCCGGTCGACCCGACCGCATAATCATCGACGCAAATTATCGTGCCTGGACCGATCAGCGGGCGGGCTGCGGTCAGCTCCAGCGCATGATGGATCGCGCTTGGCATCGGGTTCCTCGGATCAAGGTCGAACGAATCCAAATACAAGAGGTCAATCCGCTTCGAAACGATCTGTGTCAGAGCGTGCAAGGCCGAGACGGAATCATTTTCGATCACCTGGGTCGCCGAGCTGCAGGCTTTTCTCGCGCTGTCGACGCTTTCGTTCGTGACATCGACCGAGAGCAGGACGCCGCCACACGCACGAACAAGCGCGTCAAACATGAACGTGCTCTGCCCGTCGCCTTCCCAATTGCCCGGTATCCGCAAGGACCCTGTCTCGACGACGAGCAGGCTCCGGCCGAGCTCCAGAAGCGATCGAAACAGGATGTCGAAACCATCGGCACGTGTACCGAGCTTCGGGCGAAAATATTGACGGTATTGCTCGTCGAAGGACAGTTCCGATGGAAGCTCCGGCAGGCCGACGAGCGCTGGGTTGGCCTCTTTTCCGCCCTCTACGCCGACATCAAGGGTCCGCCCTCGCTTGTATAGATGCTCGAAGGCGGCCGAGCGCGCGATCTCATCGGCCACTCGATCCGCCGACTCGCCCCGCTTCAGCAGTCGAGCCAAGACGGCCCGGCCCTCCCCTTCGCCCGTAATCCGGTCGAGCAGCGCGACGACCCTCTGGTCACCTTTGTTCAGCTGCTTCTGCGTCGTTATCGATTTTCGTGATTTGGCCAATTGACGTCTTCCGCGCTGAGTGCAGGTTGGCGACATTGCCGAGCGGATGAGCAGCAGGCAACGACCAATGTCCGGCCAACGACTCCCTCAAACTCATCTTCGACAGTTCGAAATTCTAACCCGACTTCACCGACTGGCGCCAATTTTTGCGATTTTCGCCGGCTTTGGCGCCGATCCACCGCTTATTTCGCGGCGGGATGACCGCTACCCGCGCGTCAGTTGGCGGGCAAAGTTGCGGCGAGGCGCAAAGACAGAGCGCCCAGCTGGCTGGCAAGTCGACGCTCAACCGGCTCTCCTTCGAGGCCGAAACCCGCTATCACAGGAAAGGCCATGACGGAACCGCAATTGAGGCGCTGTTCGTGACGATCTTCCTCGAAGCCCTTCGGGTCCGCCTGCGCCGGATCGTCCTCGATTCGGGCGCCGCCGATGATCCCCTTTGCGACGATCAGAAGGGCCGCTGCTTTGTAAACGGTGTTCGCCCCGCGGCTTCACAGGGACCCCCGTTTCCGTTACACGCTGGCCGATGAGCCGCCTTCTTTCGATCGTCGGGACGCCGTCGCCCAAGCTTCACGCTATTCTCAATATCGTACGGGCGCTCGTGCAGGTCACGATGGGCGAGCACGTGGTCGTTATCGCCAATTCGCTGAAAACGCTGCGCGAGAAATTTCCCGACAGAGCGACGCTGAAAGATAAGCCCGTCGTTCTTTCATCCGACTATCCCGAGCCGGATATGCTTGCGACGTTCTACAATTTGGAAGCGCCAGTCGTAATCTGCATTGACGATTTCTCCACTGTCGCTCTGCTCTCCGTGGTTTCGCGGGGCTTCGGCGGCGTTGAGGCGGCGCGCTTTGCGACGATGGGGCTGGTCAATATCGAACCGGCGGTGGTCGCCCCCCCTCCGCTGTCTCTGTTCGTCGGCGATCCGAACAAGGAGACGCTCGCGAGCCTGGTCGCCAAATTCGCGGCTTTCTACCGCTTGCCGGCGAAGGACGACTTCGTGCGAGAGGCCCTCCAGTTCCTTGGTTTCGCAGAGGAGCCGGAGGCGACGCTCGGCGACTATATCACTCGCGAGGTCGCTGCCGTCGACAAGACCGCCAAAGCTGGCCGCGCCGCGCTTGAGGAGAGGAGCCCGCTGGAGTGGGAACTCATCGACTTTCTCGCCCCCCAATATGACGCCGTCGCCCGCGGCCGGCCGCTGGAGAAATTGGAGTGGCCGGTTTACGCCCTCCTTCGGCCGGAATTCCCGGATCGGCTGACGATTGGCGCGATCGATTTGACCGGGCCGGCGAGATATATTTACTTCGGCCCGTATTTCGCGTTGCCGGCCGGCGCCTGGATCGTCGACATCTCGTTTGAAGTGCAAGATTGCTACTCCGACAACCAGATTGCGGTGGACGTGTTTGCGGCGAAGGTCCTGTCGATTGTACAGGCGAAATTGCCGGCCCACGGCGTCTACCGCTGCCAGATTCAGTTCGAGATCGAAGATCCGTCCAAGCCGGTCGAAATACGCATGCAATTGCTGACGGGCGCAATTGAAGGCGTAATTCAGTTGCGCGGGATCGCGCTTCACCGGCAACTCGAGGTTCCGGAGGAAGAGGCGGCGGCATGAGGCGGCGCCGGAATTGGCGATATTCATGGGACAGGCGCGCCGCAAAGGCGAAACCGGTGCGCGCTCGCCGCAATCTTTGTTTCGGTTGCCGAACCGAGAGACTCTTCGACATATTGCCCGCGATGCCCAGAATAGCAAATAGGCGCTGTTGATGGCCGACCCGCCGGATCGACGGTTTCGGATTCGAGGGCTTCACGCCCTCGTTTCCCACTCGTTCTTCTCCGTCCGCCGGGCTCTCTCGGACCGCGCAGGCCGCCAAGGGCGGAGTTCATTTCGCCGGAGAACTCGCTCGGCCGATGGTCGCTGAGGCGATCCCGCTTCTGCTTGAAGACTGGATCCCGTCGCTTGCCCGGAGGGAGCAAAGTCTGCTCGAGTTTTTGCTGGCCCACGAATTGCTCCGCCGGGCGCTTTGCGAGGGCCCGCTGATCGAGCTGCGGGCGAGCGGCGACGAGACGCAAAGCTCTCTCTTGCCGGCCTCGGCCGTCGTCGAGATCAACTCGGCGGACGCAGCCGAGGCGCTCGAGGCGGTGCGGCGGTTGAACGGAGAGCTCGGGGCGCTCCTCGTGCATAACGCGCTGCAGCTCGTCATCGAAACCAGGGAATTCCTCAGCGCCTGCTTCTCGAAACTGGCCGCCGGCGGGCTCCTGATCATAACCGTTCCGAGCCAATTCCTTTACGAACGCAAGCTCAGACTTCCGTCGCGGCGAAATCCCCTGCATCGGCGGTTTTACACGTCCAACACCCTGCTGGCCGACATCGAGGAAGCGATCGATCCTTGTGAGTGCAGGGTTCGATACGTCGGTGAGAACGACGCCGGCTATGATTACGCCGCTCGACTAAGCCAAGACCCGGGCGGGGGGCAGGATCTGGTCGTCGCGCTCGAGAAGATCGCCCGGCCAGACTGGCGCCCCGACTTGGACCAGGATGAACTGTGGATAGCTCCCCCGGCGCATCCAGCCCGTTATGTCGAAATCGACAAGAAGCAGCCGGCGCCCATCCGAACCCTTGCGCCGGACCCGCACGGCGTCAACCGCGTCATTCTGGTGAAACTGGACCATCGCGGCGATTTCATGATGGCGACGGACGCCTTCAAGATCTTCCGCAACGCGTTCAAGGCGGCGGAAATCACATTGGTGTGCGGGTCATGGAATGTCGGCGAAGCCAAGCGGAGCGGCTATTTCGACAAGGTCATGCCGTTCGATTTCTTTCCGGAGGATGATTCTGCGCGCCTGCCGACGGCGCCGAGGGAGGTCCTTCTCGAGAACTTCGCTCAGCAGATCGCGGATGAAACTTACGATCTGGCCATCGATCTGCGCCTGACCGGGGATACGCGCGAAGTTCTGCGTGCGATCACCGCCCGCAACCATGCAGGCTTTGATTGTTACGACGACTTTCCCTGGCTGTCGATCCGGATGAGCGCGGCGAGCGCCACCGACGAGGACCGTGCGGAGACTCGCGTGATCACGGCCGCGGATTTCTCGACCTCGGTCGGCCGGCACCGGACCTACGAGATCCGGTTGGACGAGCCCTTTCGCCCCGAACACGGCCGCTCGGCGATCTGGGGGCCATACGCCGAGATCAAGGCTGGGCGCTACCAGGTCGAATGCCTGATCGAGCCGCTCGCCGAGGCGTTTGAAGCCCCGTTCGACCTCGCCGCCGAGGCCGGCACGCGAATTGTTCACGCCGGGGTCCTTGCGGTGACGGGCGACGGACATCCTCGGTTTGACTTTCATACGAGCCAAAGGCTCGAAGGCTTCGAGTTCAGGCTTCTCACCAGCCCGGAGTTCGCCTTGAAGCCGTTTCGCTTCCTGGGCGTCCGCCTCGTCCGCCAGGGGGTTGTCCGCGGCGTTCATCAGCGCGAGGCCATGGCCCTCCTCGCCCATCTCGTCGAGCTTCGGCTGCACGACGCCTATACGTCCGAAGTGCTGTGATGAAGGTCGCCCCATCGCCGCCCGTCGTCATATCCCCCTTCGCCAACGAGCGCGCCCGGCAGTGGCCGTCGCGCCACTACCGTGAGCTCATCCAGATCATTTTGCGGGAGCATGGCCTTCCAGTGATGATCGTCGGCACAAGGGCGCAGCGCCCTTCGGCGAACGACATGGTCCGAGAATTCTCGTCGCAGGACGTCAAGAACACCACCGGCTCATTGAGCTGGGGGGAGCTGATCGACGCGGTCGACGCGGCGCCCTACGTCGTCTCGAACAATTCCGGCGTGGCCCATCTGGCGGCGGGGCGGGCCCGTTGGACCCTGTGCCTGTTCGCCGCGAGCCACGCCTTCAACGAATGGATGCCGCGCGGTCCGCACGTGGTCACGATGACCAAGGTCGTTCCCTGCTCGCCCTGTGCGCTCGGAAGGGACCGCTGCCCCAATGGCATGGTCTGCATGACCGAGCTCGAGCCGCTCGAGGTCTTCTGGCGCTTCGAACAGGCAAGAAGATCCTTTCTGGCGGCGAAGCCTGGCGCCGAATGACGCCGCGATGAAGATTCACTATTTCGTTCATATCACGGGAACGGACCCAGGAATCAGCGGCATTCCGAGGGTGGTCAAGAACCTCGGACGCGAGTTGTTCTGGCGCGACGACGTCGACCTCGTTCCGGTGTGCTGGAGCGATAGGCTGAACGCCGTCGTTCACGCCGAGCAGAAGCTGCTCGACAACCTCGCCCGTCACGACGGCCCGCAATTTCGTGAATCTGCCCAGGCGCGCGAGCCGATCGCTCCCGCGCCGGGAGACTGGCTCTTCTTCGCCGAGGTCCCCCATCTCTCAAGTCAGGACCGCGACTATCCGTCAGTCTCTATCGACGAGCCGATCGGCTGCGGCCGCCGAAGCGGAATGAAAGTCGCCGCTCTCCTGCACGACATCATGCCGCTGACCTATGAGCTGGGCCCAGAGCGGCGGCGGGCGTTCGCCGACATGGTTCAAGAAACCGGCGACGACCTACGGCGCATGCAATTCAGGGTCTACGCCCACGCGCTGGCGCAGACCGACCTTGTGATCCCGGTCTCGCGAACCAGCGGCGAATTGCTGACCCAATGGCTGATCCGGCGGGGCCACCGCGAGGACGCGCTGCCGCCCATCGTTCCGATCCTCCTGCCGGAGGAAGTTTTTGGGGCGCCGCGCATCGTCCCCGGCCAACACGCTCGGAACGAAACAGAGACCAAGGAATTCCTCACCGTCGGAACCGTTTGCGCGCACAAGAACCAGCTCTCGACCATGGCCGCGTTTCAGCGCCTCCTCGAGCGCAGGCCGGACCTCGACCTTCGGCTCAACGTCGTGGGGTCGGTGGCGCCCGACTCTGCTGTCCCTGCGAGCCTGATGACCAAGCGAGCCAAAGGCAGGATCGTCCTTCGCGGGCAAATACCCGATGAGCAGTTGGAGCGTTTGACCGGGCAGGCCTACGCGTCGGTCTTCGTGTCGCTCGCGGAAGGCTTTGGTCTGCCGGTGGCGGAAAGCCTGTGGCGCGGGAAGCCTTGCATCTCGTCGAACGAAGGTTCGCTCGCGGAGATCGCCCAAGGCGGCGGATGCCTGCCGGTCGATCCCCATAGCGTCGACGACATCGAGGCCGCGCTCGAGACGCTCGCCACGGACGAGCCGCGCTACAATGAGCTCTTGCAGCAAATCGCGACGCGCCAGATGAAGAGTTGGCGGGAATACGCGGGGGCGATCGTCGGGCATCTCCTCGCCTATTCCGCCGAGGGCCCGGCGGCGCTTAGGACTGCGGCGCGAAGGGAAGGCGACGCAGTTCCGGCCTGAAGGCCCGGCTGGCGAAGCGCCGGGCCGGCGAAGCGCGGTGCTGATGTTCTTGTCGTCCCAATTCAACGTTCACGACGCCTATGGCGCGGGACGCCGGCATTCGCTCCGCCATGCCGGCACGATCCGCTTCGATCGGTCGCTGGACGGCGAGGTTCAGGAAGACACCCTGTTTTTCGGCCCCTATGTCTGGCTGCCGGCCGGCCGCTATTCGTTCGCCTTCGACGGCGAGCTCGACGGCGAGCTTGCTCTGGCCTTCACTGCCGAAGTCGGCGAGCGCAAGATCGCCCGGGTCTCGCTCACCAGCTTCGACCAGCCGGTCGTCGTCGACCTTTCGTCGGCGGCGAACAAGTTCGAGATCGTCGCAAGCCGGACCCCAAGTCTCGAAAGCATGGTTCTTCGCTATGTCCTCGTCGACTATCGAGCCTTTCCGCCAGGCCTGGCGCCGGAGCCGCCGAGTGAAGGGGAGCCCGAACATGGGCCTGAGCGGCGTGTCCCGGCGCCGGCCGGCGCGGCGCGTGTCGCCGCCCGCTCAACGCCCCCGCCCGGCGCCGGAGGCGAAGCGGATCGACCGGCGCCGATCGCCATCCGCGACGACGAAGGCCGGGAACGAAGCCTGCCTCTGGTCTGGCCGGCGCGTTCGATGCGCGTCCATGACGCATACGGGGAGGGCGAGGCGAACAGACTGTGGGCCGGATCGAGCATCGTGTTCGACGCGAAATCGCACGGCGCGGTCGAGGAGGAAGCCCTCTTCTTCGGCCCCTACTTCCATTTCGAGCCCGGCGAGTACAGCTTTCGGTTTCGCGGCGTGCTCGAAGGATCGCTCGGACTGCGGTTCACCAAAAATTTCGGCGCGGAGACGCTTTTGGAGGTCGAGGTCGCCAGCTTCGACGCTCCCGTGCGGGTAAAGATCGAAAGCCCGGCGGACAAGGTCGAGATCATCGGCCGCCGCCTCGAGTCAACGCAGGCGATGAGATTGTCGGCGATCGAGATTGCGGCCGCCCCGGCCGACGAGAACAGAACCGGGGATGGCGCCAAGACGCGGCATGTTCCGATTTACGCGCGGCTCTTCGGATCGCGAGCGGCGAGGGCTGGCGAGAAGGGAAACCCCCTGAGCCATTCTCTGCGACCCGACGAGTAGACCCTCCGCTGTAATCGGATGAAATGTGGCGCAAGGCGCGACACCGGCAAGCGCTCTTGGTTTCGGTTCTCCGACCTGCATTCCATTGCTACCAACCTAATGCTACTACCGCTTAACTATGATTGCGTGCCCGTTGAGATTGTAGAACACAAGTCTGTCCTCAAGAAGCATCTGTTCGTTTACATAGCTCGTGATCCCATCGCAACTCACCATGCCATAATCGTCAAAAGCAATAATCCCCCCTGGAACCATCCGCTCCCAAATCCAGTCGACAATCTCCTTCGCTGATTGGTAAACATCGACATCGATGTGGCACAATCTGAAGTTGTGATTTTCGACCGCTTTGCCGGTGTCATCAGGAAAAACGCCTTCCAATATTTCAACGTTATCGAGGGCCAAGGTCTCATATATAAGCTTTTCAACCGAAGCGCGGGTCGTATCTGCGTGCTCTCCGCCAGCATAGCGTTGATCCCTAGCTCCAGCTTTGACCACACCGGTGAAAGTATCGCAAGCAAATACCTTATCCAAAATCTTACATTTTATAGCCTTTGCTGCGATCAGCGCTGTTGTTCCCCCACGCCAAACGCCGACTTCAATAATGGATCCCTTTCTTAATTTTGCCGCCTGCTCGGTTAATTTCCATAGTTCAAAACAACGATACTTATCGACGAGCGTGGCAGACTTTATCTTCGAAATAATTGCATTAAAAGCAGCGTCCGTGTTCCACGGGCTATAGGTTGCATTTGGATATATGGGTTCATAGGTTGGCGCCTTCTGGTCTTTGGCCATCGAATTGTATAGTTATATTCGAACTGGCGGTAGATGGATGGTCGTTGGGTCCAAGCCGTTTTTTCGCTTTTTTATTAAACTCTTGCGAGTTTACGATTGAACGAATTACTTTTTCAATAGTAAACGCTCTTTCAAGTCCAGCCTTTTCACTCTTTTCCATCCTCGCAATATAATCACCTAATCCCATAGGATCAGGATCACGTTGGAGTATCGCACGATAGCAGGCGCGCACGAATTCGCTATCTTCAACATCAAGCTTCATAGTCACCACAAGTTCTTCACACAATACACGCCTGACGCCCCTTGCAGCGACCGGCTTTGCGCGCCTTAGTTGCGATTCCCGTCGCCTCGAAGAAAAATTTGTCCTTCATTAGCCGAGAATTTCCGCCCCGAAAGTGTAGGGAACCGTCCTCTTATCAAGAGCTTTCATGATTTTGGGATACAGCAGCATATCTTCCTCGCAAAGCTCTCTTATGTACTCCTGCTGCACCGCGCTAAGTGTCTCAAATTTAACCATCGGCATAGATCTGTTAATTTGCGTAGAAGATTGAATGCCCCACGCTTCCGCGAGCCAACTTTTATACCTAGTAATGTCGGTGATCTCGATATTCGTCCGAGCCATCAGTTCAAACGCAGAATCGGCGGTTCCATTGCCGAGGTAGGTCGCAAGAAAATTAGGGCGTATGACGCTACTCCGTGTAAGGAGCAGCTTGGATGAGATTTGGATTATATTATCTGTATTTGATAGATCTGGCAATTTTTCCAAACCTATGACGCTTGCCCAGTTGCGAGTATCGTAACTGCTCAACTGCGGGTCAGCGACAAATCGACCCAGGATAAAATTGATATAAGATATGATAATATCGTGGGGGTGCCTAACAACAGCAAACAATCGATCGCCAAGCCTGTATAACGAGTGCTGGAGATACCAGCTTAACTCCCTATGGCCGCCGATGTATAATGAGTTTGATTTTTGTAGTCTGTTTGTTGCTTCTTTAACGGCTGCAAAAAGAGTTTCCTTTGATGTAATTTCGTCCTGTGATAGAGGAATTGGCAGCGAAGGTAATCTCCTAGAAAGATGCGCCCTCAGGTCTAGGCCGGCCGTCTTTTGGATATGAACATGTATTAAGCGCCTTTTTTCTGAATATGCATTCGCAACGAGTTTGACAATCGAACGCTGGAATTCCAGGCCCAGCAGCGCTGCATTCGCGTGCTCCCGCGCTGAGTAGTCCGGTCGAGGTCTTACGACCCTTGCAGATTTAGGTAATCTTTGGAGAATCAACCAATAAATCTGTTGTGGGGTGACCCCACTCCAGTCAAAGGAGTGCGCGAAGCCATTGATACCATCCGAGCCTTGATATTGGCGAAAGAGTTCAAATAATTCACGCGCGGTTCTTGGCGCAGGCATAGCTTTGTCTGGAAGGCAGGCCTCCTTCGTTATTGTCTCATTAGCAGTGTAGCCCATACTAGATCACCGCTTCTTACTTTGGACAATGCTAGGAGCGAGTGCGCCCGCCGTATTATTCCAAGGAACAGCATTGTTGAGAATGTTCGCGGTGGGCGATGCCGCATTCACTGCCCACCCCCTGCCGGGCGGAACGCGGCATCTGCCATCCCCGCCAAGCTTGGAGTTTCCATTGCGATTGATTGCAACCGAACCGGCGATGAAAACATGCGCGGTCGGATCCTCGACGTAGACGCCGTCCAAACAGTTATTATACACTTTGTTTCCACGGATTTCGACGTCGCCATTGTGCCACGAACGGACGTCGATCCCAGAGCCGGTTTGTGCGGATGCCTCCCACCCCGCAAAATCAACAGTCCCCCCGCTTGCCACGGAGTCATTTACTAATACGCCCGAGACCGTTGCGCTATCAAACGCGCAGGTGCTTCCTTGGTCAAACTCTCGATTGGGCAAGTTGACCACCGAGTTATCTATGAGGAGGTTAAAACGGTTGCTATGAATGTTCGTGCCGTCGCAGCGCAGGCCCCCAAATCCTCCCGCCATGTGCAGGCCGTTGACGAAACCGCCGCCTAGATTCCCGCCAGTTATTCTCACCTCGGCGCTGCCGCCCAACGCTGCATTGACCAAAACGCCGTCGCCGCAGAATTGCTTCGAATAAGCGTTGGGATTGACCAGGTCGATTCCGCCCGCCCCGTCGAACCAATAGCCGCCGCAGAGATCGCCGCCTGGCTCGCTTCTCCCGTCGAGCACGACGTTCGAAACGACCGCGTCGAACAGCCCGTGCGCATGGATGGCGTACCCGCCGGTCATCTTCGTGTCCGACGCAATGCGGAAGTCGCGAACGGAGACGCCTTTGTCGCCGCCGTGGTCAGTATCGCTGATCGTGAGCAGATCCGACGTCGTCGACGAGCCGACATATCGAAACGTCGTCGCATAAGGCCCGGCGCCGCTGATATCGTAGGCCTTCGCGAACGGCGCCCTCAGCGGCGCCGAAAAGAGGCAAACGCCAGCGGGCGCCGTCAGGCGGACGTGTTCGGCCAGCTTGTCGAGCCACGCCTGGATCGCCTTGGTGTCGTCGTGACGACCGTCGCAGACGGCGCCGAACTCTGTCAGGTCGAACGTGCCGACCCGCTTCATTTCGGACGTCTGTTCGGCGGCCGCGGAAGCGCAAAGACAAATCAGCAGGGTCGAAGCCGCATAGGCGGCGCGAACATTCCTCTTCATCATTTCCAGGCGGCTCATCCGGCCCAAACAGGGATCTGCGGGTGAATATGCCGACGACGCGGTTTACGCAACTTTCGCCTCTCAAGATATCACGATCCCTCGATCTGCGGGCGGCCGCCGCTATGCAGGGAAGCCGCATAAGCATGGGAACGGTCGTGGTCCAGTTTGAAAATTCGGTCGCTTGACGCGACCTTTGAAGGCTTCAGCCTTCATGCCAGATTAACGGACCAGGCACACGAACCGATACAGCTTCTTTCAAGCCGCTCTCTCACATGTGCGAACACTGGAACTGCGCGGATGGTGAATTCACCAAAGACCAGCAGCGGTATGGCGATGAATTGTCGAAGACGGGCCAGCGATGCGCGCCACAGAATAACCGCTCCGAACCGAACCGGGCCACGGCCGGGAAGCGCGAGACCGCCGACGAGGGTGATCGTCTTCCGGCCCAGCGCCCGCAATTCAAACCCAGACACGACCGTGAAGAACAATCTCTTGACCAGAACTCCGAGATGTGTTCTTGATATGTCTTACAGCCGCAACGGAGAATGTCCTTGTCCGCTTCGCTCGAACCTGCCCCGGCCTTGCGCGGAGATGGCCCCCCTCGTCGCCTTGCTTATCAAGGGAAAGCCGATACCGAGATGTTGATTAGCCGCCCTGGACGGAGCCGTGCGGCGTCACCGGAGAAATTTTCAGCCGCTCAGCCGCCAAATTCG
>CAWIHF010000005.1:0-135422 GCA_963835885.1 uncultured Alphaproteobacteria bacterium | reverse complement strand
CTCCGCTCCGGCCCGCTTGCGCGGGGGGCGTGAGCCGGGAGGGCGGGTAGCGGGCGGATAGGATAAGCGGTGGCGCGACGGGCAGCCCCGTCCTGAGAATCGAGGGTCGTTCAACCTCAACTCAGGAAGGAGCGCCCGATGAGCGAGACCAACCCTGTCAGTCCGCTGCGTCAGCGTATGATCGAAGACATGACTGCGCGCAAGCTCGACCCGCACACGCAGCGCAGCCACATCTACAGCTGCAAGCGGTTCGCCGCCTGGCTCAAACGATCGCCCGACACGGCGACCGCCGAAGATGTCCGCCGCTTCCAGCTGCATCTCGTCGAGAGCGGCGCCAGCATCTGCAACCGCAACCGGATCGTGACCGGGGTGCGCTTCCTGTTCCGCGTGACGCTGCGCCGCCACGATCTGGCGGCCGAGATCTGGCACATGAAGGAGCCGCAGAAGCTTCCGCCGGTGCTGAGCCCCGAGGAGATCAAGCGCATCCTGAACATGTCGACCAGCCTCAAGGCGCGCGCGATGCTGTCGCTCGCCTATGGCTGCGGGCTGCGGGCCAGCGAAGTGGCGCGGCTGCGGGCCTGCGACATCGACAGCGATCAGATGATCATTCGGGTCGTGCAGTCGAAAGGCCGCAAGGATCGCAACGTGATGCTTCCGCCCGAGATCCTCGACCTGTTGCGGCAATGGTGGAAGGCGCGGCCGAAACGGCGTGACGCCGGCGTTGCGCCACAACAGCGGTGGCTGTTTCCTGGTCGCGCCGGTCATCTGACCACGCGCCAGTTCGGCCGACTGTTCAAGGAGGCGGCGAAGGCCGCGGGGCTGCGCAAGGCGGTCTCGCTTCATTCGCTGCGTCATTCCTTCGCCACCCATCTGCTCGAGGACGGCAAGGACATTCGGCTGATTCAGGCGTTGCTCGAAACAGACACATACTGCCCGACAACAACCAATCGAGGGACGGATCCACTATCCGTTTCATCCTCGGTGCGGCGAAACGGTGCTCATCCTCAGGCAATTCGCGTATCGCGGGACCGATCTGGTCGTCATTCCTCAGCCAGACGGAACGGTAGCCTGTATCCCCGCCTGGATGACGCACGAGTTCGGGCGCGCAACATAAACTCTCGATCGAACCCAGACTTTCCCTCGACGCTCTGCGCGCCCTACGCGCCGAGGCGGATGCGCTTCTACGCTTTCTCCGATCCGACTCAGGGATGGAGGAGGCGAAGCATGACGCACAACGCGATCGTTCGACAGCGAGATCTGTTCGAAGCGGACGAGCGCCAAACAATGCCGATTCCCGTTCAGCGGGAGCAGTTGGCGGGGTTGATCGAGGCGCTACTGCGCGAGATCGCGACGGCGCTGATGGGCAGGGAGGTCGACGATGACCAAGATCACGGCTGACCACCTCGCCCGCGGCGCCTTTGTCTACGTGCGCCAGTCGACCCCCGATCAGCTTGTGCACAACCAGGAGAGCCTGCGGCGCCAATACGGCCTTGCCGGTCGCGCAAAAGAGCTCGGCTGGGCTACCGTCGAGGTTGTCGATGACGATCTCGGCCGCTCGGGAGGCGGCGTCACGCGCCCCGGCTTCGAGCGATTGCTGGCGGCGATCTGCGACGGGCGCGTCGGGGCCGTATTTGCGATCGAAGCTTCCCGGCTCGCCCGCAATGGCCGCGACTGGCATACGCTGATCGAGTTCTGCGGATTGGTCGGGACCGTTATCGTCGACGAAGACGGAATCTACGATGCTCGGCATTCCAATGATCGCCTGCTGCTCGGCATGAAAGGCACAATGAGCGAACTCGAGCTGTCGCTGTTTCGGCAGCGCTCGCACGAGGCGCTGAAGCAGAAGGCGCGTCGCGGCGCGCTGTTCCTTGGAGTCGCCGCCGGCTACGTGAAGACCGGGCGCGACCGAATCGAGAAGGACCCGGACCAGCAGGTGCAGGCGGCCATCGGGCTCGTTTTTGGGAAGTTCGCCGAGCTTCAGAGCGTACGACAGGTGCACTTATGGCTGCGTGAGGAAGGCATCGCGCTTCCCGCCGCGCGCCACAGTGCTGCGGAAGGGCGCATCGTCGGCTGGCGGTTACCGCTCTACGGCGCCGTGCACGCCATCCTGACCAACCCCGTCTACGCCGGCGCATATGCCTTCGGGCGGACCACGAACAAGGTCAGCGTGGAGGAGGGCCGCAAGCGCGTAAGGCGCGGCATGCGCCGCCCACTTGCCGAATGGGACGTGCTGCTCAAGGACCAACACGACGGCTATATCTCCTGGACGGAGTTCGAGAGGAATCAGAGGGTGATCGCCGACAACGCGACGGGCAAGGGCGGCGCCGTCGCCAGAGGAGCTGCGCGACAGGGAGAGTTGCTCCTCGCCGGCCTTCTGCGCTGTGGCCACTGCGGTCGCAAGATGTACGTGGCCTACGGCGGCAAGGCGGGGCGCTATCATTGCGAAGGCGCGCTCGTGAACCACGGCGCCCAGCGCTGCATCTCGTTTGGCGGCTTGCGCGCCGATCAGGCGGTCGGCGCGGAAGTGCTACGGGTCTTGAAGCCGTTCGGCGTCGACGCGGCGGTCAGGGCGCTCGGCGCGCTGGCGGGCGAGACGTCGGCCGCCAGGCGACAACTGGAGCTTGCGTTGCAGCGGGCGCGTTTCGAAGCGGCACATGCACGCCGTCAATACGATGCCGTAGACCCGACGAACCGTCTTGTCGCCGGCGAACTCGAGCGGCGGTGGAACGAGGCGCTGCAGGTCGTGCGCGGTATCGAGGACGAAATCGCCGCCGTCGACGCAAAGAAACCGGCGCCGCTGGGGGAACGGGAGCGGGAGCAGCTGATGCGGCTCGGCCACGACCTCGAACTCGCCTGGTCGCACCCGGCGGCGACGTCGGCGACGCGGAAGCGGATCCTGCGTGCGGCCTTGAACGAAATCGTCGTGCGCGTTGAAGCCGAGCACATCGAGATGGTCCTGCACTGGCAGGGCGGCGACCATACCGCGATCAAACTGAAGAAGAACGGAGTAGGCAAACATCGTTGGACGATCCCCGAAGATACCCTGTCGCT
Source organism: uncultured Alphaproteobacteria bacterium (assembly GCA_963835885.1). GTDB lineage: Bacteria > Pseudomonadota > Alphaproteobacteria > Rhizobiales > Beijerinckiaceae > Roseiarcus. The sequence continues at coordinate 132,371 of CAWIHF010000005.1, read as the reverse complement.
CGTCCGCGAACTGGTCCGGTTGATGCCCGACCGGCAAATTGCGCGGCTTCTCAATCGCGCCGGCAAGCCGACTGGGCGGGGCAACGGCTGGACCCAGGCGCGGGTCTGCTCGTTCCGTAACCACTATGGTATCGCCGTACATCGTCCCGACGAATGGGCAGAGCGAGGGGAAATCACACTTGAAGCGGCGGCGCAGATCATGGACGTCAGCGTGATGACCGCGCTACGCATGGTCCGACAAGGGATCGTCAAGGGGCGGCAGATATGTCGGGGCGCGCCATGGGCGATCGAAGCCGAAGATGTCGCGGGATATTGCGCGCGAAAGGAGTTGCAGCGTCCGCTAACAGCCGATTCTGCTCAAGCCTGCTTGGACTTTCAGTGACATAGAAAGATGCTCATTATGGCGTGTCCCTGCTCGGACACGAGAAGCTCGACACGACGGCCCGCTACGCCCGCGTGGCGACGGAACTCATCGCCAAGATCGAAAGCCCGCTCGCGCGTCTGGTCACGCCGCGCCACAGGCAGGCGACGCGGAACCTCGAGAAGCCGCCGGCGCGGTAGCGCCGCCGGCCATGGTTCGGCCCGTTCTGGAGCTCGCGGACATCCTCCGCGAGCACGGTCCCGCTTGGCGCAAGGCCAACCGCGGCCACGTCAGCCTCGACCAGCTGAAGGTTATGAGCGCGATCGAGCGCTGCCGCACGGCGGCGCTCGGCGGCCACGTCGCCCGTTGCGAGAACCCGGCGTGCGGCCACACGCACGTCGCTTTCAACTCGTGCCGCGACAGGCATTGCCCGAAGTGCCAGGCCGCGGCGTCGCGCCGATGGCTGGCCGACCGCGAAGCGGAGCTGTTGCCCGTCCCGTACTTTCACGTCGTGTACACGCTGCCGGGCAAGCTGCGCGACATCGCCTGGCAGAACAAGCGCGTGGTCTACGACCTCTTGATGAAGGCTGCGGCCGAGACGACGCTCGCCATCGCCGCCAATTCCAGGCGCCTCGGCGCCAGGATCGGCGTCACCGCCGTGCTGCACACCTGGGGCTCGACGCTCACCCATCATCCGCACGTGCACATGATCGTGCCCGGCGGAGGGCTCTCGCTCGACGGCGCGCGATGGGTCGCCTGCCGCTCCGACTTCCTCGTGCACGTCAACCTGCTGGCGCGCCTGTTCAGCGGCAAGATGCTGGCCATGCTCGCGCATGCGCACGACGCCGGCCAGTTGACGTTCTTCAACGCGCAGGCCCGGCTCGCCGACAAGAATACGTTCAAGCGCTTCATCGCCCCGCTGCGGCGCATCAAGTGGGTCGTCTATTGCAAGGCGCCGTTCGCCGGACCGAAGCAGGTGCTGCGCTATCTGTCCCGCTACACCCACCGGGTCGCGATCTCGAACAGCCGCCTCGTCGCAGCCGACGACGCGGGCGTCGCGTTCCGCTGGAAAGACTATCGCATCGCCGGACCGGACCGCTGGAAGACGATGCGGCTTCCCTCGCACGAGTTCATCCGGCGCTTTCTCCTGCACGTGCTGCCCAGGGGCTTCCACCGCATCCGCCACTACGGGCTCTTCGCCAACGCCAAGCGCGCCGAGAACATCGCAAAAGCCCGCGCGCTGCTCGGCGCCGACCCGCCTGCCGCCGACCCGCAACAATTCAGCCGGACGCGCCGCGTGTGGCGCCCTGCCCATGCCCGCGCTGCGGCGCCCGCATGATCGTCATCGAGGTGTTCGCGCGCGGCTGCGAGCCGAAGTGGCGGCCGACCCCGAGCGGGTTCGACACGTCATGAGCCGGACTTCCTCCGCTCGCCGGCACTTTCCCGTTCCATTGCGCTGGCTCCGCGCCGGCGGCGGTCCCGCTCAGCCCGATTTAGGGCAATCCATGCGGCCGGCGCCCGTTTATACCGTTCAACCCCCCTCGGGACGCTTCTGCCACCCTCTCGCCCGCCGCCGCGCACAGGCATCCGGGTCCCATCGCCCCGGTGTCTCGCCTCCATCGAATGCGCCGCCAACCTGAAATCCCCATAGCGCTCGACTCCCAACCGCTGCCCAGCGTCCCGCGACTTCGCGCCCTGGCGCTTTTTGGACGCCGGCCGTCCGAGCGCGCGGACAGCCTTGGCGCCGCCGGCGTCCAAAAACCTGCACATTTTGCCGCGCCGTCCTCGAACGCCCGCTATTTGCGCACTCCGGCCGTCCCGGGTGGCGGCTTCGAATGATTGCAGTCTCCCTTCGCGTGTTCTGCCGCCGCCTTGATCAGTGCCCGCTCGGGCCTGGCCACTGTTGGAGGCCCGCTTCCCGCCCTTTCGAACCTTCCCGGCTCGCGCGCGGAATCTTGGACTTCTGCCCGCTACCGCCCGTTCTGCGTCTCGGCCCGGAAGGGATGCGCCGGATAGACGCCGAGGATGCGCACCTCGCGGGAGAAGAAGGTGAGCTCCTCGAGCGCCCGCATCAGCGGCGGATCGTCGGGGTGGCCGTCGACGTCGGAGAGGAACTGGGTGGCGGAGAACTCGCCGCCCTCCATGTAGCTCTCGAGCTTGGTCATGTTGACGCCATTGGTGGCGAAGCCGCCGAGCGCCTTGTAAAGCGCGGCCGGCACGTTGCGCACCCGGAACACAAAAGTCGTCACCACCGGGCCGTCGCCCGGCTTCGCCCAGCTGGGGTCCTTCGACAGGATGACGAAGCGGGTCGTGTTGTGCTTCTCGTCCTCGACGTCGCTGACCAGGGTCTGCAGGCCGTAAATCTGGCCGGCGAGCCGAGTGGCGAGCGCGGCGCGGCTCTTGTCGCCGGATTCGGCCACCTCTCGCGCCGCCCCGGCCGTGTCGCTGGCGACGACCGGCTTGAGCTTGTGGCGGCGGATGATGTTGCGGCACTGGCCGAGCGCGTGGACATGGCTATGCACGGTCTTCAGGTCTTCGATCCCAGCGCCTGGCGTCGCCAGCAGCTGGAAATGGATCGGCAAAAAAGTCTCGCCGACGATATGCAGACCCGAGGCGGGCAGCAGCGCATGAATGTCGGCGACGCGCCCGGCGATCGAGTTCTCGATCGGGATCATGCCGAAATCGGCGGCCCCCTCCTGAAGCGCTGCGAATGCGTCCTCGAAGGTCGGGCAGGGAATCGGCGTCAGGTCGGGAAAATTGTCGGCGCAGGCGATATGCGAATTGGCCCCCGGCTCGCCCTGGTAAACAATCGAACGCGCTTTCGTCAAAACCCTCTCCTCCTTCGTGCTTCTTCGTGCCCTTTGTGGTGAGAAATTCAACACAAAGGCCACGAAGGTCGCACGAAGATCACGAGATCATACGGCTCGTGCCCTTTGTGCATCCTTTGTGTTCTTTGTGTTTCCCTTCGCCTCGACACCCCGCCTACTCGCGACGCGAAGCCATAATAGCCCGCGCCCGCGCAAGATCCTCCGGCGTGTCGACGCCGAGGGGGACGACGTCGACGAGTGCGATATCGATGCGCATGCCGGCCTCGAGCGCCCGCAATTGCTCGAGGCGCTCGCGCCGCTCGAGCGGCGAGGGCGGCAGACCGACGAAGCGCTGAAGCGCCGCGCGTCGATAGGCGTAAAGCCCGATGTGATGCAAAAGCGGGCCCGCGCCCCAGGGCGCCCGGGCGCGGGTGAAATAGAGCGCCCTCAGCCGGCCGGGGGCGATCTCGGTCGCCACCGCCTTGACCACATTCGGATCGTCCCGCTCCTCGGCGCGCGTGATCGGCGTCGCGAGCGTGGCGATGTCGACCGCAGAATCCGCGAGCGGCGCGAGACAGGCGCGCACCGCCGCGCGCCCAATCGTCGGGAGATCGCCCTGGACATTGACCACGATGTCGAACGCGACCGGCCGGATCGAGCGCAACGAGCGCCTCGAACAGTCGGTCCGAGCCGGATTGGTGGTCGGACCGGGTCATGACCGCCCTGCCCCCGGCGGTCTCGACCGCCGCGACAACGCGCCGGTCGTCGGTCGCCACGACCACCGGTCCGACGTCGGCCTCGGTTGCGCGGCGCCAGACATGGACGATCATCGGTTCGCCAGAAATATCCGCGAGCGGCTTGCCCGGCAGGCGGGTCGACGCCAAGCGCGCGGGAATGAGAACGATCGGATTGGCCATGTCGGGGAAGATGTCAGGCGGAAAGCGGGCTTATACGTGTTGCCAAGCGCCGCGCAAAGCGGCTAATCAACGCCCGAGCCGGGCGCCGCCGCCCATCCTCAGTCGTCGTCGATGGAAACCGCCGCGCCATGCATTCAACCGATTTCAACCGGACCGCGTTCGTTGTCCTGGCGTCGATCCTGTTCCCCATGCTGCTCGTGGCGTTCAGCAATCTCGTTTTCGCCCCGGTCCGGCCCGCCGTGCCCGGCTTCGCTCTCCCGAGTTCGGCCAGCGCGCCGGCCGCCGCGTCCGCCGCCGCCACGGCGCCCAAGGAGACGCCGGTGCCGGTCCTGCTCGCCAAGGCCGACGCCAAGAAAGGCGAGCAGATCGCCAAAGTGTGCGCGACCTGCCACAATTTCGAAAAAGGCGGTGGGATCAAGGTCGGGCCGCCGCTATGGGGCGTCGTCGGCCGCCCGGTCGCCTCGTTCCCGGGCTTCGACTATTCCGATTCGATCAAGAAGATCGGCGGCGACTGGACCTACGAGAAGCTGTTCCACTGGATCGCGGACCCGAAGGCGATGGCCTCGGACACCAAGATGGCTTTCCCCGGCGAGAAAGAACCGGAGAAGGATGCCGACGTTCTCGCCTATCTGCAGACGCTGAGCGACAAGCCGGTCCCGTTTCCGCAGCCTACCGCGGCGGAGGCTGCGCCTGCCGCGGCGGCTCCCGCTGCCGCCGCAGCCGCTCCCGCGGCGGCGGCCACGCCCGCGGCGGCGACCCGCGCCCGGGCCTGCGGAAGAGTCGCTGCCGGCTTTGCTCGCCCATGCGGACGCCGCCAAGGGCAAGCAGGACGCAAAAATCTGCGAGGCCTGTCACAATATCGAGAAGGGCCAGGGGGCCAAGATCGGGCCTGACCTGTGGGACGTGGTCGGCCGCAAGGTCGCCTCGTTCCCCGGCTTCGACTATTCCGATTCGCTCAAGAAGCTAGGCGGCGACTGGACTTACGAAAAGCTGAACAAGTGGATCACCGATCCGAAGGCGGTCGCTCCCGACACCAAGATGATCTTCCCCGGCGAAAAGAACCCGCATAAACGCGCCGACATCCTCGCCTTCCTGCAAACGCTGAGCGACAAGCCGGTCCCGTTCCCGAAGGAAACATCGGCGAAGTAGCCGATGGCTGACGGAGCGGGAGACCGGAGCCGCACGGGTTGGTCATCGCGGATGGGCGCGCGAAATCAGAGACCTGCGCGCTCATCCTCCCGGGTGAGGTTCGGTTGACCGCTGTCGGCAGGCCGCCGCCGGTTTCGACCTTAAGAGTTTAGTTTTGCTTTCCTTGGCGGCCGGTTTTTCGGTCGTTTTGGCTCGACCTGTTATCGCCCTGTTATGCCCGAATCCGGCTCCCTGTTCCTGTCGTTTCGCTGCCCTGTTATTGTCCGGCGCTATTTTCTTCGCAGATTTCGCGCAAGCCTTTGGAAATACTTGTTTTGTCAGGATCGAAGCAAGCCGCGGGGGCCGCGTTTCCGCCTGTTCGCAGGCGAAAACAGGCCGAAGGCGATCCTTTGGGCGTCAAGCGCGACTATCCTTTGAGCCGGCAAAAGCGCCGGCGGCCGCCTTCCCGCTTGCCGGGTGAAGCGTTTCGGCGCCATATCGCACGGAAAGTTTATGAGGGAGAGAAACGTGGATCTCGGCGTCACCGACAAAGTCCGTCCGCTCATCGCCGCCGTGCGCACGATGGTGCGCGACGAGATCATGCCGCTCGAGGAGGCCTACGAGGCCGAGATCGGTCGCGACGGCGACCGCTTCAAGCCGACCAGGCGCATGATCGAGATTCTCGAGGAGCTCAAGTCCAAGGCCCGCGCCAAGGGCCTGTGGAACTTCTGGCTGACCGGCTCCGACAAGGGTTTCGGCCTCAGCACGGTCGAATACGCCTATCTCGCCGAGGAGATGGGCTGGTCGCCGCTCGCCTCGGAAGCGTTCAACTGCTCGGCCCCCGACACCGGCAACATGGAGGTGCTCGAACGGTTCGGCAGCGCCGAACAGAAGGCGCGCTGGCTGCCCGATCTGCTCGAGGGCCGGGCGCGCTCGGCCTATCTGATGACCGAGCCCGGAGTGGCCTCGTCCGACGCGACCAACATCGCCATGGAGGCGAAGCTCGAAGGCGACGAATGGGTGCTCAACGGCGAAAAATGGTGGTCCTCGGGGGCCGGCGACCCGCGCTGCTCGCTCTATATCACGATGACGCTGACCGACCCCGCCGCCAACCCGCATGCGCGCCACTCCATGATCCTGGTGCCGGCGGAGACCAAGGGCGTCGAAGTGCTGCGGGCGCTGACGGTCTACGGATCAGACGACGCGCCGCACGGCCATATGCATATCCGCTTCACCGACGTGCGCGTGCCCAAGGACGCGCTGATTCTGGGCCGCGGGCGCGGCTTCGAGATCGCCCAGGGGCGTCTCGGTCCCGGCCGCATCCACCACTGCATGCGCGCCATCGGCCAGGCCGAGCGGGCGCTGGAGGCGATGTGCCGGCGCGCCGCCCTGCGCACGGCGTTCGGCCAGAAGCTCGCCCGGCTCGGCGCCAATCCGGACATCATCGCAGAAAGCCGCATGAGCATCGAAATGGCGCGCCTCCTCTGCCTCAAGGCCGCCTGGGCGATGGACACCCAGGGGGTGCGCGCCGCCGCGCCGCTCATCTCGCAGATCAAGGTGATCGCCCCGCGGGTGGCGCTCGAAGTGATCGACCAGGCGGTGCAGATGCACGGCGGGGCCGGCGTCAGCCAGGATTTCCCGCTGGCGCGGATGTGGACCCAGGTTCGGACGCTCCGCCTCGCCGACGGACCTGACGCCGTGCACCGGCGGGTCATCGCCAAGGCCGAGATGAAGCGCTATTCCAACGAGCCGCCAGCGCGATGAGCGGGGCGTTTCCGGAAGACGCTCAGGCGCTCGACGCCTGGGCGGCGGCGCATGTCGAGGGCTACCGCGGCCCGAGCCGGGTGACCAAATTCGCCACCGGCCAGTCGAACCCGACCTATCTCGTCGAGACCGCCGGCGGCCGTTACGTGTTGCGCCGCAAGCCGCCGGGCAAGCTCCTGAAGAGCGCGCACATGATCGAGCGCGAATTTCGCGTCTTGAGGGCGATCGAAGGCGCAAGATTCCCTGCGCCGCGGGCGCTCGCGCTCTGCGAAGACGAGAGCGTCATCGGCACGGCCTTCTACCTGATGGCGCATGTCGAGGGCCGCATCTTCTGGAATCCGGCGCTGCCCGAGCTCGACCGCGAGGACCGCGCGCCGATTTTTGACGCAATGAACGAGGGCCTGGCGAAGCTGCATGCGATCGACGTCGCTGCGGCGGGACTTTCCGACTTCGGCAAGCCCGGCAGCTATTTCGCCAGGCAGTTGCAGCGCTGGAGCGAGCAGTATCGCGCGAGCGAGACGGAGACGATCGAGGACATGGACCATCTCATCGTCTGGCTCGGGCGCCACGTTCCCGCCGACGACGGCCGCGTCGCCCTGGTGCATGGCGACTGGCGGATCGACAACATGATCTTCGACGCCCATTCGCCGCGCCTGCTCGCCGTGCTCGACTGGGAGCTCTCGACGCTCGGCCATCCCTTCGCCGATCTCGCCTACCAGTGCATGTACTGGCGCATGCCCAACGCGTCGAACGGGCTCGGCGGCGTCGACCGGACCGCCCAAGGCCTCCCGACCGAAGCCGAATATGTCGAGGCCTATTGCCGCCGCGCCGGGCTCGAGGGAATTCCAGACTGGACCTTCCTCATCGCCTTCAGCTTCTTCCGCATCATCGCCATCGCCCAGGGCGTCTACAAGCGCTCGCTCGACGGCAACGCCTCCAATCCGGAGCGCGCCCGGCAATACGGCAAGGCGGCGCCGATGATGGCGCGGCTGGCGATGGAGGCGGTCGAAACAGCCCAGTGACCTTTGCTGTCGCTTCGCCCTTGGCCGGAAAGACCGGAAAGCTCGACGCCTTGCGAGCGCCCGGCGCCCATGCTAATCGCCCCCTCGGAGAGGTGGCGGAGTGGTCGATCGCGCCGCACTCGAAATGCGGAGTACGTGCAAGCGTACCGGGGGTTCGAATCCCTCCCTCTCCGCCAAAATATTGTCCACAGTGACTGAGCAATTCGTTCCATTGCCAACATTTGTCTAGAGCAGGTTCCGATCGACTGGAATTATCGCTCGCCATGACGGGGCTGGACGCCGACGACCCGCCATTTCCTTCAGAAAGTTTCCAAACGTTTCAAAAAATTTCCGCCGGGCTTCCAAATCTTTGCAAAAAATTTCACTGGGAACCTTTACTTATCAGAGCTTTACGACCGAATTTGCGAATTTGGGTAACTCCCAAGCTGGGTGAGTCCGATCTGCAACAGTCGGCGTGAATTTTGGCCCGGGGGATGATTGACCGAGACACGCAGAGCAGAAGTGTGAGTCAAGGTGGGGATGACTCCCGCCACGATTCGCGACCCGATCGACGCGCTCATAGGCGACATCTCGCAGTTGCGCGGCGAAGTCGCGTGGCTGCGGCGGGCGAACGAGGCATTGCGGGCCGCCCATCTCGCGGACAATGCGACGCATCGGGCCGAGAATGAAGCGTTGCGAGCCAAGAACGAGGCATTGCAGGCGGAGAACGCCGACCTCCGGCGCCGACTGGACTTGGACAGTTCGACGAGTTCCAAGCCGCCGTCGAGCGATGGGCTGAAGAAGAAGCCGCGCATCCCCGGCAGCCTCCGCGGGCGCTCGGACAAGAAAAGCGGCGGGCAGGCGGGACACAAGGGCGACACGCTCCGGCAGGTCGCCCAACCCGATCGGGTCGTGCGGCACGAGGCGCAGGCGTGCCGGCTTTGTCTGGCGGGGCTGACGGTTTCGATGCAGCGGGACGTGGAGAGGCGGCAGGTGTTCGATCTGCCTGACCGGCTGATCGAGGTCACGGAGCATCAGGCCTCGGTCTATTGCTGCGCGGCGTGCGGCGGAGAGACGAAAGCCGCGTTTCCCGCGGGCGTCGCCTCGCCGGCGCAATACGGGGAGCGCGTCAGGGCGGCGGCGGTCTATCTCAACGTCCATCAGCTCATTCCCGAAGATCGGGTCGCCGAAGCGATGGGCGATCTGTTCGGAGCATTGCGTCTATGCTCGCAAAGCGTGGCCGATTGGGTGCGCGGCAAGGCTGCGGCGCTCGCGCCGGTGGCGGCGCAGATCGCGGCGCTCGCGGCGCAAGCGCCGGTGCGCTGCCTCGATGAAACCGGCTTCCGCGTCGCCGGCAAGGGACAATGGCTGCACACCGTCGCCACGGAAACCCTGACCCACTATCGCGTGTCGGCCAAACGCGGCGAGATGCCGGAGGGGCTCACGGGCGGAGTTGCGGTTCATGACGGCTTCAAGTCTTACTCCGGGCTCACCGACGTCCGTCATGCGCTGTGCAACGCCCATCATCTGCGCGAACTGAAGGCGCTGGTCGAGATCGACCGGGAGCCGTGGGCCGCACCCATGCGCGATCTCTTGCTCGAGGCCAATCGAGCCGTCGAGAACGCGCGCGAGGCGGGCGCGACCAGTCTGCCCCCGCCCGCGCTCGAGGGCTTCTTCACCCGCTACTGGGAGATCCTGCGCCAGGGTCTCGCCTTTCACCGCAACTTGCCGCGCCTTCAACGGCATCCCTCGAACCGCGGTCGGACAAAACACCGCCCCGGACACAACCTGCTCATCCGACTGCACGAGTTCAAAGACGACGTCCTGCGCTTCCTCGTCGACTTCTCCGTCCCCTTCACCAACAACCTGGCCGAACAGGCCCTGCGCATGATGAAGGTCAAGATGAAGATCTCCGGCGCCTTTCGCATCTTCGAAGCCGCCTGCGACTTCGCCGCCCTGCGATCGGTCGTCGCAACCGCCCGCAAGCGACGCTGGAACATCCTCCAGACCCTGACCGCTCGTCCTCACGCCCTCATTCGCGCCCTGGCGGCATAGCCACCAGCTTGGGAGTTACGAATTTGGTCGGTGAACAGCTGAAAATTTCTCCGTGACGCCGCGCGGCTCGGTCCAGAGCCGCTAATCAACATATCGGCAGCGACCTTCCTTCGATACGCAAGGCGACAAGGTAGCCATCTCCGCGCAAGGTCAGGGCGGGTTTGAGGGAGCGGACAAAGCACGTTCTGCGTTGCGCTGACAGAACATACCATGAACACAAACTTGGAGCTCGCGTCAAGAGATTGTTCTTCGGGATCGTGTCCGAGGTCGAATTTCGGGTGCTGGACCGGAAGCGGAAGCACATCCGAAGGACGGTCCCGCACAGCCACGACAAGACGATCGCCCTCGTCGCCGGTCTCGCGCCTTCGAGGGCTTGCGGGGCCGAAGGCCGGCGACCGGCCGATGAACGCCGCCCGAGCGAACCGTCGCCGGCCTGATGAGGGCGCTCGACGCCTGCGCCCATAGCTTCAAACCCGCCAAATGCACAAGTTATTTCGCCGCCTGCGGCTAGGATACAACTTGGAGTTTGCTCTAATTCGAGCGCTGTCAACGTCAGGGCGATAGCCTTTGGGTCTGAAGCTTGCGCGCAGCAGCCCATTCAACGGTGGTAATCGCTGTTGAGATCGATGTATTCACACCGGATTTGCGAGACGGCACCCTCCTTTGCGTCCGTTTAGGAGACTCCAGTAAGGTCAATCCGATTGACTGAATCGAATCATCAGAGTATACTTAGCTTGATTCGACTATTAAAGGAAAATATTCTCTAATGCTGCTCGGTAACCGCTGACGTTATTAACCTATTTTTCGTTCGCCGCGTTGGAGAATGGGAAAATTTATCCGCTGTTCACATTCTGATGGTCGATTGGGGCCGGTCACAACTGGCTTCAAGTCCAGGGGACGGCGGTGGTGGTTGGGATTGAGAAGGGGCAAACGAAACAGCCGGCGCCCTGGATTCGAATTGCGCTCTCGGGAATCGCGTGTCTCAGAAATCTCGCTCAGCCCGGCGCAATGAACGAGCGTGACGCCGCATGCCTGCGCGGCGCGCAGGCGGCGATCCTTATGCGCTATACGACAACCATCATCGCCGCCAATCTCCTCAATGGCGTTGTGCTGGTCACGGCGCTGAGCTTCCGGCCCAAAACAGCGGCGCCTTACGTCTGGTTCGCCGTTCTCGCAATCTATCTCGGGGTTTTGTTGCAGCGCCGCTATCGTCGCCGCTCCAGATCCTTGCCGAAACGGGCGAGCCGCGCCCTCATCGCCAGAGCGACGCTCTATGCCGGCGCGCTCAGTGTGATTTGGAGCGCCGCCCCAATTCTGTTCTTCGATGCGGCGCAAGGCGATCACCTTGTGGTCGCCTGCGTGAGCATCGGCATGCTGTGCGGCGGCGCCTTCGTTCTCGCCGTCGTTCCGGCGGCGGTGCTCGCCTTCACGCTTCCCCTCGCGCTTGGTTGCCTCTTTGGCCTCCTCCACGGCGCCCGCGAGGTCAGCCAGTATTTCGTCGCCTTGTTGCTGCTCACCTATATGACCATCCTGCTTCGCTCGGCGCTTTCGCATGGCCGCCAGTTCGCCGATCGCGTGGTCGCGCAGGCGCGAGCCGAAACCGCGGCGCTGCATGACCCGCTGACCGGGCTGCCCAACCGTTCGGCGTTCGAAGCCGCGCTTTGCGAGGTTTTCGCCCGGCTCGAGCGTTACGGCGAAAGGTTCTCGCTGTTCTCTCTCGACCTCGACAGCTTCAAAGGAATCAACGATCGGCTTGGCCATCAGGCCGGGGACCAGTTGCTGCGGCAGGTTGCGGGCCGGCTGGCCGGCGCTGTGCGCGCAGGCGAAACGATCGCGCGCATCGGCGGCGACGAATTCGTGATGATCGTTCGCGGCGGAGCCGACGCCAATGACGCTGAGCGCCGGGCGGATGAAATGGCGAAGTGCTTTGACGCTCCTTTCCTCCTCGACCACTCGACGGTGCTTTGCCGCGCGAGCATCGGGATCGCCCAGGCGCCGTCCGACGGCGCCGACCCTACGACGCTGCTCGGCTGCGCAGACGCGGCGCTCTACAAGTCCAAGCGCCAAACCGGCCGCCCGTCGGCGCATTTCTACGATGCGGCGGAGGATACCAAGGCACAAGGGCAGCGGGAACTCGCCCATGACCTGATCAGCGCGGTCGCGCGAAGCGAACTTTTCCTCGAATACCAACCCATCCAGAGCCTCGCGACCGGGCGCGTCGAAGCCTGCGAGGCGTTGGTTCGATGGCGGCATTCCCGCCTCGGCGTCCTGGCGCCGGCGCGATTCATTGGGCTTGCCGAAGGCGCGGGCGCGATTCATGAGATCGGCGCATGGACCATGCGCCAAGCTTGCGCCGAAGCAACGCGATGGCCGGACGACGTCTGCGTCGCGGTCAACGTCTCCGCCCATCAAATCTGCGACGGGTCGATCCTTCGCGTCGTCGAAAAAGCCCTGCAAGACGTGCGGCTATCGCCGCGCCGGCTGCAAGTCGAAATCACGGAATCCGCCCTGCTCGGCGAGGCTAACGGAGCCGCCGCCCTGGCGACTTTGAGCGAACTCGGCGTCTCCATCATCCTGGACGACTTCGGGACGGGATATTCCTCCTTCGATCATGTTCGTCGGCTGCCCATTCATGGACTGAAGATCGATCGCGCGTTCATCGCGGCCCTGCCGTTCAACCGAAGGACCGGCGCGATCGTTCAAGCCATCGGCCATCTCGCCAAAACCCTGGATCTCAGCGTCGTGGCGGAAGGGATCGAAAGCGATGTCCAGCTTGAATTCCTGCGTCAAGCCCGTTTCGAATTGGGCCAGGGCTATCTTTTCGCCCCGCCGCAGATCGGCGACGCGCTGCTCAAAATGTTTCGCACTCTCTCGCCCTTGCGTCAGGACGTCGCCTGAGATCTGAGCCGCACTGCGCATCCGCGTCGTCCATGTCGCGGGCGACGCGCTTCCCAAACCGTCAACCTTCACACCGTCCGCGTTACCTTCATCAGATGGGGCGGCTGGTCTGGATCGCGGCCGCGGCGGCGCGCCACCGCCTCGGCGAGCCGATAGAAGGCGTGCAGCGCGGCGATCGGGGTCGTCAGGGCGTGGCCGCCATCCGGCGCGACGAGAGTTGGCCAGCGGGGATGAGGAGCGACGTCGACCATCAGCGGAGCGGCGCCGAATGATTGAAGGCGATCGACCGTCTCGAAAAAACTATCGCGGGCGGCGTCGGCGGGGGCGAAGCAGAGCGTGGGAAAGCCCGGGCCAATGACGCCGGCCGGCCCGTGCAGCACTTCAGCCGAGGAGAACGCCTCAGCGTGGATGGCCGAAGTTTCCTTCAGCTTGAGCGCGGCCTCGGCGGCGACGGCGAAGGTCGCGCCACGCCCGATCACGTACAGCGAACCGGCGCGCGCCAGCGTCTCGACGGTCTCGTCCGGCGGCGCGTCGCGCGAGGCGTCGAGGATGGCGGGCAGGCGATCGAGCGCGGCGGCGAGTTCGGCGTCTTCGCTCCAGTGCGCGACGAGCGAGAGGCCAGCGACCAGCGAAGCGATCATCGATTTGGTGGCGGCCACCGAGCGCTCTTCGCCGGCGTGCAGCGGCAGGAGCGCGTCCGCGTCGCGCGCCGCCGGCGACGCGGCGTCATTGACCAAGGCGATGGTCTTCGCGCCGGCCTGCTTCGCCGCCAGTTGCATAGCGACGATATCCGGGCTGCGGCCCGACTGGGAAATGGTGATCGCGACGGCGCTGCCGAGTCGCAGCGGCGCGCGGTAGAGCGAAGCGATCGAGGGGCCGAGCGAGGCGCAGGCGAGGCCGAGCTTGAGCTCGATGACGTGCTTGAGAAACAGGGCGGCGTGGTCCGAGCTTCCGCGCGCGATGGTCGCGACAAAGCACGGCTGGGCGGCGCGAAGCGTCGTCGCGCGGTCGGCGGCGGCCAGCGCGTTGGCATCGAGCTGCCGGCGGATCGCCGCGCCGGTTTCGGCGATTTCCGTCGCCATGAAGCTCATCGCGCCGCTCCTTCCGCCCGGGCGCGGGCGCTAGGGGAGAGAGTGAGCTCGGCCACGAAGTCGTAGGTGTCCGAGCGATAGATGCTGCGGGTGAACTCGACCCGTCGGCCGTCGGCGGCATAGGCGACACGATGAATGTCGAGCGCGGCCGCGCCCTCCGCGACGCCAAGCAGCACCGCCTCCGCGGCGCCGACCACGACGGCGCGGAGGCGCTCGACAGCACGCACCGGACGGAACCCCGCCAACTCGAGGGCCGCATAGAGCGAGCCGCCGTCCAGCTGCGCGCCGCCGAGAAAGCGCAGCGGAACCGCGGCGCGCTCGAACGCCATCGGCACTCCGTCGGCGAGCCTCAGCCTGGCGAGGCGGAACACGGGTTCGGTCAGGGCGATATCGAGCATCATCGATTCTTCGGGCGTCGGCAGGAATGTTCCGCGTTCGATCGCCTTGGAGGAGGCGGCGAGGCCGCGCAGCCGCATGTCCTCGGTGAAGCTCGTGAGGCGCGACAGCGGCTGCTCGACATGCGGGGGATTGCGCCGCACGAACGTGCCGGCGCCATGGCGATGGACGAGCACGCCCTCGTCGACGAGTGCGGCGATGGCGCGCCGGAGCGTCGTGCGAGAGACGTTCGAGCATCTGAGAGAGTTCACGCTCGCCCGGCAGCACGTCGGCCTGCGCGAAGCGTCCCGCGGCGATCTCGCGCTTTAGCGCAACCCCGACGCTGGCAGACAGAGGAGCGCGTTCGGTCCTGTTCGCCCGAAGCCCCGCCATCCCCACCGCCTTTGATTCCTCTCGAGCCGCTAGACAAGAGGTATACAGGTGGCCCATAATCAAACACAAGAGGGCCTCATCTACCGCGCCTCGAAAGGGAGGAGGGGAACGTTGCCGTCAGCGACCGTACGCCTGCCGCGTTTTGCCGTCCGGACAGTGCGGCCTCTCATTTTTTTTCTTTCGCTGACGTCGTCGACCGCGTTGCGGGCGGGCGTCTTTTTTTGTCGACGCTATCAAATCGCGGCCGGCGGCGCGGAACGAAACGCTCAAGCGAACGCGGTTCCCCGTTGCGCGAAGCAGCGACTTCGCCGAAGCTCTGGCGCGCCTTGGCGCGGGAGGATCAGTCAACGCAATCGCGGGCATGAAGCCCGTCGGATCAGGAGAGTAGGATGAAAACGGGTATCGCATGGATGCGCGGCGGCGTCGCCTTGGCCGCGCTGATTGGCGGGCTGGCGGCGGCACAGGCTGGCTCGCTCAAAATCGAGAGCTGGCGCAACGACGACGCCGACATCTGGAACAGCAAGATCATCCCCGCCTTCAACAAGCATTATCCCGACATCAAGGTCGAGTTCTCGCCGTCGGCGCCGAAGGAATACAACGCGGCGCTCAACGCCCGCCTGGCCGGCGGCACCGCCGGCGACATCATCGCCTGCCGGCCCTTCGACGCCTCGCTCGATCTCTACAACAAGCACCAGCTCGACAGCGTCAACGACCTGAAGGGTATGGACAATTTCTCCGACGTGGCGAAGTCGGCGTGGACGACCGATGACGGCAAGACGACCTTCTGCGTGCCGATGGCGTCCGTCATTCACGGCTTCATCTACAATGAGGACGCCTTCAAGAAAGTCGGCGCCACGCCACCGAAGACGATGGCGGAATTCCACGAAATTCTCGACAAGCTGAAGAAGGACGGGACCTATACGCCGATCGATATGGGCACCGCAGACCAGTGGGAAGCGGCCACGATGGGCTTCCAGAACATCGGGCCCAACTACTGGAAGGGCGAGACAGGACGTTTGGCTCTGATCGCCGGCAAGGAGAAGTTCACCGATCCCGAGTATATCGCGGTGTTCAAGGAGCTGGCCTCCTGGGCGCCCTACATGGGCAACGGCTTCCAGGCGCAGACTTATCCCGACAGCCAGAACTTGTTCTCGCTTGGCAAAGCGGCGATCTATCCGGCTGGGTCGTGGGACATCTCGACCTTCCGTTCGCAGGCCAAGTTCCCCATGGGCGCGTTCCCGCCGCCGCTGCCGGCAGGCGACACCCAGTGCTACATCTCTGACCACACCGACATCGCGATGGGGGTGAATTCCGCGTCGAAGAACAAGGAGGACGCAAAGAAGTTCCTCGAATGGCTGACGACGCCCGAATTCGCGACGCTCTACGCCAACGCGCTGCCGGGCTTCTTCCCGCTCAGCAAGGAGCCGGTGAAGATCGACGATCCTCTGGCGGCGACGATGGTCGGCTGGCGCAAGGACTGCAAGTCGACGATCCGCAACTCCTACCAGATCCTGTCGCGCGGCACGCCGAACCTGGAAAACGAACTCTGGAACGTCTCCGCCCGGGTCATCAACGGCACGCTGACCCCGGAGGCTGCCGGCAAGCAGCTGCAGGACGGCCTCGACAAGTGGTACCATCCCGGCAAGTGACCAGCTAAACCCTCATCCGGCGGCTTCGCCGCCACCTTCTCCCGCAAGGCGGGAGAAGGGCGCGCCCCCTCTCCCGTTCACGGGAGAGGGCTGGGGCGAGGCCGGCGCCACGCAAGAGGAACGATGGCCGAACCGATTGTCCCAAGTCGTCGCATCGATGCCCCGAGGCCGTTTCCTCGCGACTCCTGGCGCTGTTTCTCGGGCCGGCGGTTGCGATCTATACGCTCTTCTCGATCTACCCCCTCATCGCCACGATGGGCCTCTCGACCTACACAACGGATAGCAGCGGCGCCTATCATTTCCTCGGCTTCGGGAATTTCGGCACACTCCTGCTGGATCCAGACTGGTCAGTCCATTTTTGGAACGCGGCCAAGAACAATCTGATCTTCTTCATCGTGCACATGCTGGTGCAGAACCCGATCGGCATCGCACTCGCGGGACTTCTGAGTCTGCCCGGCCTCAAGCTCAAGGGGCTCTATCGAACGCTGATCTTCCTTCCGACCATGCTCTCGGTGGTCATCGTCGGCTTCGCCTGGAACCTGATCCTGTCGCCGCTGTGGGGCGTCGCCGAAGGCGCGCTGAAGGCGGTGGGTTTGGGGAGCCTTTTTGCGCCGTGGCTCGGTCTTCCGTCGACGGCGCTCGTGACGCTGGCGCTCATTTCCGTGTGGCAATTCGTTGGCATCCCGCTGATGCTTATATACGCCGCCCTCCTCAACATTCCTGACGAGCTCGTCGACGCCGCGCGGGTCGATGGGCTCGGCCAGTTCCGCATATTCTGGCACATCAAGCTCCCGCTGGTGCTCCCCACGATCGGACTCATTTCGGTCCTGACCTTCGTCGGCAACTTCAACGCGTTCGACCTCATCTATTCGGTCAAGGGGGCGCTCGCCGGGCCGAACTTCGCCTCCGACATTCTCGGAACGTACTTCTACCGCACCTTCTTCGGCAACCAGCTGCAGCTCGGCAATCCGACCATGGGGGCAGCCGTGGCGACGGTGATGTTCTTCATCATCCTTGCCGGCGTGTGCCTCTATCTCTTCATCGTGCAGCGCCGCCTGCGCCGCTACGCCTTCTAGGGACGTCCATGTTCAATCAGCGCGCGCAGGTCGTCGGCGTTCACGCGATCCTCATCGCTTACAGCGCGCTCGCGGTCGGGCCGATCCTGCTCGTGGTGATGAATTCGTTCAAATCCCGCAACGCCATCTTCGGCGCGCCGCTTGCGCCTCCGAGCCCGGCGACCTTCTCGCTGATCGGCTACGCCAAGGTGTTCCACGCCTCGCTCATCGGGACCTATTTCATGAATTCGCTGATCGTCACGCTCGTCAGCATGGGACTCGTCCTGTTGTTCGGCGCGATGGCGGCCTGGGCGCTGACCGAGTACAAGTTCCGCGGTTCGACCGCGCTGGCGCTGTTCCTCGCGATCGGCATCATGGTGCCGATCCGGCTCGGCTCGATCGCGATCCTCACCATGATGCGCGCGGCCGGCCTCAACGACACGCTGACCGCCTTGATTCTCGTCTACATTGCCCAGGGTTTGCCGCTGTCGATCTTCATCCTGAGCGAGTTCGTCCAGCAGATCCCGAAGGACCTACGCGACGCCGCACGCTGCGACGGGGTACCCGAGACGCGGATCTTCTTCGAGGTGATCGCGCCGCTGCTGAGGCCCGCGATCGCGACGGTCGCCGTCTTCACCATCGTGCCGATCTGGAACGACCTGTGGTTTCCGCTGATCCTCACCTCTTCCGAATTCGACGCACACGATCACGCTGGGCGTGCAGCAGTTCCTCGGCCAGTACATCACCGACTGGAATTCGGTGCTGGCCGCCTTGTCGATGGCGATCCTGCCGGTCGTGGCGATCTATGTCGTCTTCTCTCGGCAGCTGATCAGCGGCCTCACCGCCGGCGCGGTCAAATAGGGCGTCTCGGCAATGGCGCGGCTGCATATCGACAGGCTCAACAAGAGCTACGGCTCGGCAAAAGTGCTCGCCGACATCGACCTCTCGATCGAGAACGGCGAGTTCGTCGTGCTGGTCGGTCCGTCCGGCTGCGGCAAGTCGACGCTCCTCAGGATGATCGCCGGTCTCGACGCGCCGACCTCGGGCGACATCTTCATCGCCGACCGCCTGGTCAACGCGCTTGCGCCCGCCGAGCGCAAGATCGCCATGGTGTTCCAGTCCTATGCGCTCTATCCGCACATGGATGTGCGCAAGAACATGACCTTCGGGCTCAAGTTCACCGGCGTCGCCCCGGCGGAGCGCAACCGACGCGTCGCCGAGGCGGCGCGCATGCTGCGGCTCGAGGAACTGCTCGGCCGCTATCCGCGCGACCTCTCGGGCGGCCAGCGCCAGCGGGTGGCGATCGGCCGCGCGATCGTGCGCGAGCCGGACGTTTTTCTATTCGACGAGCCGCTGTCGAACCTCGACGCGGCGCTGAGAGTCTCGACCCGGGTCGAGATCGCCCGCCTGCATCGGCTGCTCGGCGCGACCATGGTCTATGTGACGCACGACCAGATCGAGGCGATGACGCTCGCCGACCGGATCGTGGTGATGAACCAGGGCCGCATCGAGCAAATCGGCAAGCCGCTCGATCTCTATTACGCCCCGGCCAACCTGTTCGTCGCCGGCTTCATCGGCTCGCCGGCGATGAACTTCTTCCCCGCGTTGGTCGAGCGGGTCGAGGGTGGCGAAGCGCGGGTGAAGGGCGTGTCGATCGCGCCGTTGACGCTGCCGGCCGGTTCGCTGAAACCGGGCGCGCAACTCACGATCGGGGTCCGGCCAGAGCACCTGGCGGCGGGCGGGTCCGGCTCCTTCGGAGCGACCGGCCTCGTCGAACTCGTCGAGCGTCTCGGCGAAGCATCCTATGCGCATGTGCGTCGGGCCGACGACAAGATGATGGTGGTCGAGATCCGCGGCCGCGAAACACCCTCCCCCGGCCAAACGGCGACCTTTTCGGCGCCGCCCGAGGACGTTCACCTGTTCGACGACGCCGGTCGACATATTTGAGGCGCTGGCTGCAAGTGGCGGCCGCTCGCTGTCTCCGCGTCTTTCGCGCCGATTTGACCCAAATCGCGGATCTTTCTTTAACCCCAACGGCCGATTTCTGGCTGACCGGAAGGCGAACGTATTGCATCGCGGCGCCGTTTTGCCATAATCAGGGTTGTCGCACTCAGGCGGGAACGGCTTGGCGTCGCCGGCGTTTTTGTGCGGATCGGGACAGCATTCATAGGGGGTATTCATGCGCCGCACGTTTGCCTACGCCGCGATGGTGGCGGGCTTCATTCTGAGCGCCGGCACGGCTCCGGCTTTCGCCAACCTGTTCGACTCCCAGTTGCAGCCGGTCGCCTCGCCGATTCCGCGCGAAACAGTGCAGTTCGATGGCAGAGAGGCGCCCGGCACGATCATCATCCGCACCAGCGAGCGCCGGCTCTATTTGGTCCTGCCCGACCATCAGGCGCTGAGATACGGCGTTGGCGTCGGGCGTCCCGGCTTCACCTGGGCGGGCGTCACCCATATCGCCCGCAAGCGCGAATGGCCGGACTGGACCCCGCCCCCGCAAATGTTGAGGCGTCGTCCCGACCTGCCGCGCCACATGGAGGGCGGACTCGACAATCCGCTCGGCGCGCGGGCGATGTATCTCGCTGGGACGCTTTATCGCATCCACGGCTCGAACGAACCCGACACGATCGGCCAAGCGGTGTCGTCGGGTTGCATCCGGTTGACCAACGACGACGTCGTCGACCTCTATAGCCGCGCCAGGGTCGGCGCCCGAGTGATCGTCACCCGCTGATTTTAGCTCCGCGCCTACCGCCATGAGACCGGCGGGCGCCTTTCTTTCCGGCGGGCGCCGCCTTATGTTCGGCGGATGAATGCCCCCGTACCGGTCTCGCCTCCTCTGATCGATCCATTCGGTCGCCAGATCGCCTATGTGCGCGTGTCGGTGACGGATCGGTGCGACTTTCGCTGCGTCTACTGCATGTCGGAGGACATGAACTTCCTCCCCAAGCGCGAGATCCTGTCGCTCGAGGAACTCGACCGGCTGTGCTCCGCCTTTATCGGTCTCGGCGCGCGCAAGATCCGGATCACCGGCGGCGAGCCGCTGGTGAGACGCAACGTGATGTCGCTCTTCCACGGCCTCAAGCGCCACCTCGAAAGCGGGGCGCTCGACGAACTTACGGTGACGACGAACGGCTCGCAGCTTGCGCGCTTCGCCCACGAGCTCGCCGATTGCGGCGTCCGGCGGATTAACGTCTCGCTCGATACGCTCGATCCCGACAAGTTCCGCGCCGTCACCCGCTGGGGCGATCTCAGCGCGGTTCTCAAGGGAGTCGACGCAGCGGCCGAGGCGGGCCTGAAGATCAAGATCAACGCCGTCGCGCTCAAGGGATTCAACGATTCTGAGGCTCGCCCGCTCGTGCACTGGGCGCATGGTCGCGGTTTCGACATGACCTTCATCGAGGTGATGCCGCTCGGCGCCATGGAGCGCGACCGCGCCGACCAGTTCATGCCCTTGACCGAATTGCGCGCCGACCTCGAACGGTCGCTGACCCTGAGCCCGTCCGCCTACGCCACCGGCGGCCCCGCGCGCTATTTCGACGTCGAGGAGACCGGCGGACGGATCGGCTTCATCACCCCCCTGACCCATAACTTCTGCGAGACCTGCAACCGCGTCCGCGTCACCTGCACCGGGACCCTCTACATGTGCCTCGGGCAGGAGGATGCAGCCGACCTGCGCGAGCCGTTGCGCCGCTCCGAATTGGACGAGCCGCTGATCGCCGCCATCGGCGCCGCGATCGCGCGCAAGCCCAGGGGCCACGATTTCGTCATCGCCCGCGCCGCAAAGCCCGCTGTCCGGCGCCACATGAGCGCGACGGGCGGCTGAGAATTCCAAGTTCAACCCGCTGGCGATGCGGGCCTTCACCCTCTATATCTGTCCGTGTTGAACGGGCGGAGCCTTGACCTCCGCTCCGAAAAGGAACCAACGCCATGTCGAATGCACGTGAACGGATCGAGAAAATTATTTCGGAAAACCCGGTTGTTCTGTTCATGAAGGGCACGCCCCAATTCCCGCAGTGCGGATTTTCTGGCCAGGTCATTCAGATCCTCGACTATCTCGGGGCGCCAGTCCATGGCGTGAACGTGCTCGAAGACGAGGAAATTCGTCAGGGCGTCAAGGAATTCGCCAACTGGCCGACCATTCCTCAGCTTTACGTCAAGGGCGAGTTCATTGGAGGCTGCGACATCGCACGCGAGATGTTCCAGTCGGGCGAGCTGGCGGCGATGCTGACCGAGGCCGGCGTGCCGCTGCAGAGCCAAGCCAAGGTTTAACCCGCGTCGTTTGACCCGGGTCGGCGCAACGAGCCTCGAGTTCGGCCGTCCCGGGAGCTGGCCCCGCTGGTCGGCGCTTTCGCCCCGCGAATGGGCGGATTCGACGCGTCGGACCGCCGGGTCGTTCAGAGACTCGGGCTGGTCTGGCGCGGCGGCGGAAGAGTTCGGGACGCGCGCGGCTACGCTTTGCCTTTTTTGGGTTCGCCAGAACAGCCTACCGGCGGTGCGACTTGCGACTTTAAGCGCAATTGAAGAATTTCTGCCCAGGGAATAACTTGAGGTGCGGAACCGGCATGTCTGCGCCGGTTTTTTGGAAGCGCCCCATGTTCAGAAACTATTCCTATCAGTTCTACGAAATGGCGCATGCGGCGCTAGCTCCCGCCCGCGCGATGTCGGACGCCGCCCATTTGGTCTTCCGCAATCCTTGGAACCCGATCTCGAGCACGCCCTTCGGCAGGAACATTTCAGCTGCGGCGGAACTCTTCGAACGCATGACGCGCCGCTACGGCAAGCCGACATTCGGGCTTGATGAGATCGAGGTCGACGGCATCGTGTACCCAGTCCTCGAGGACATCGTCTGGAGCAAGCCGTACTGCAATCTCCTGCGTTTCGTCAGGCCGGACTTTCGTGGCGGATACGCGCAGCCGAAGTTGCTGATCGTCGCCCCGATGTCCGGCCATTACGCCACCCTGTTGCGCGGCACCGTCGAGGCGTTCCTGCCCTACTGCGACGTCTACATCACCGACTGGGCGGACGCACGAATGGTTCCGCTCGCGGTCGGAACGTTCGATCTCGACGATTACATCGACTATCTGCGCGCCATGCTCGAACACCTCGGGCCCGGCGTCCACACCATCGGCGTCTGCCAGCCGTCCGTGCCGCTGCTCGCGGCGGTGGCGGTAATGGAGGCGAATGGCGATCCCCACGCGCCGGCGAGCATGATCCTCATGGGCGGGCCGATCGACACTCGGCGCAGTCCAACGGAAGTCAACAAGCTGGCGGAACGCCGCGGCGTCGAATGGTTCCGACGCAACTGCCTGCACACGGTGCCGTTTCCGTATCCGGGCTTCGGCCGAGAGGTCTACCCGGGCTTCCTGCAGCTATCGGGATTCATGGCGATGAACCTTGACCGCCATGTCAATGCGCATCTCGACATGTTCAACCATCTGGTGAAGGGCGACGGCGACTCGGCCGAAAAACATCGCGACTTCTATGACGAGTATCTTGCGGTGATGGACCTCGACGCAGCCTATTACATGCAGACGGTCGAGACGGTCTTCATCCGCCACGCATTGCCGAAGGGCGAGATGACCCATCGGGCGCAACGCGTCGACCCGATGGCGATTCGCAATTGCGGCCTCATGACGGTCGAGGGCGAAAAGGACGATATTTCCGGCGTCGGCCAAACCTATGCCGCACAGGAGCTTTGCGGAAACATTCCGACGGCGAAGAAGCTGCATTACCTGCAGACCGAGGTCGGCCACTACGGCGTCTTCAACGGCTCGCGTTTCCGCAAGGAGATCGCCCCGCGCATCCGCAAGTTCATGGCTGCGATCGACGAGGGATCGGCCAAGCCGAACGGCGCGAAGGCCGCTCGCGCACGGCTGGTGGCAGTCGAGGCTTAGCCTGGAGGAGCAAAGCTCATTGACTCGATGCCGCGCAATGGCGCGGTTCAGTCGCCTCAGAGGCGAACGCCCGCTTTAGCCTCATCCTGGATTATGGCGGAACCCAAATCGAAAGGCTCAATTAGCGTTAGATTGAGGTGGCCTGTTTGTGCTACGATTTATTATGGATTGACAGGGGATAGCGATGGATCAGGGGATGTTTCGAGCGTGGCTGGCGGAGATCGACGGTCTGACGGCAAAGCAGCGCCAGGAGCTCGAGGCGGTGCTGGCCGGCCGGCAGCCCAGAGCGGCGGTGGCGGCGGCGATCGAGGAGCGCTTGGGCGAGGCGCGGCGCTGTCCGCACTGCGGCGGGGCGTCGGTGGGCGGGGGCCGAACCGACGGCCTGCGCCGTTTCCGCTGCAAGGATTGCCGCAGAAGCTTCAATGCGCTGACCGGAACGCCGCTGGCCCGATTGCGCAAGAAGGAACGCTGGCTTGATTTTGGTCAGTCGGTGAGCGAGGGCGAGACGGTGGCCGCCTCGGCCGAGCGGTGCGGGGTGGCGGTGAGCACGGCGTTCCGCTGGCGACATCGCTTCCTGCGCGCCGCCAAGAACCCCACGCGCCTGTTGAGCGGCATCGTCGAAGTCGACGAAACCTATATATTATCAAGCTGTAAGGGCGAGCGTCGCCTCGGTCGCAAGGCTCGCAGGCGGGGCGGAAAAGCAGCCAAGCGCGGCCTTTCGGACGAACAGACGCCGATCCTGGTGGCCGCCGACCGGAGCGGCGCCACCATCAGCGCCGTCCTCTCGGCCGTGACCGCCCAGACCATCAAGCCGGTGCTCGCGCCCATTCTGGGTAAGGACACCTTGCTCGTCACCGACGGCAATAACGTCTACCCGCCTTGCGCCGCCGCCCTCGGCGTCAGCCATGAAGCGCTCAACCAGTCGAAAGGTGAACGCGTCCGCGGCGAATTACACATCCAGACCGTCAACAGTCGCCATGAGAGCCTCAAAACCTTCCTGCGCCCCCGTCGCGGCATTGCCACAAAATACCTCGACAGCTACCTCAGGTGGTTCCACCTCGCCGGCCTCAAGCACAATCCCACGCCCCGAGCATGCCTCAATGCCGCCATCGGCGGAGGAGCCCAAATGATGATATCAATCTAACGCGAATTGAGCTAATCGAAATTTGCTTTGCTCTGAGCCAAAGAGGCGAAAGAGTTCCCTGCCTTTCCTGCTCCGAGAAGCTTTCGGCGGCTTCGACCCGCCTCCTCGCTCGCGGCCGTCACGCCGCGACGTCGGCGACGACGGTGTCCAGGAGAGGCGCGCCGACCGGGGTGACCCTGAGGCGGCCGCGCGCATCCCGTTCGATGAACCCGTCCTCGACGAGGCTCGCGATCCGCTCGTGATCGAGCTCCCGGCCGCTGATCCTTTCGTAGCGGCGCGGATCAATCCCTTCGCGCAGTCTCAGGCCCATCAGCAGGAATTCGTCGCCCTGCTCCTCGCGGGTCAGCGGCGAGCTCTCGACCAGACCATGGCCTTCGGTCTCGACCTGAGTGAGCCACATTTCCGGATGGCGTTCGGTCTCCTGCGCGATCCGGCCCTTCCGGGTCACGATCCGACCGTGCGCGCCGGGGCCGACGCCGGCATATTCGCCATAGCGCCAGTAGATCAGATTGTGGCGGCTCTCCCCGCCAGGGCGGGCGTGGTTTGACACTTCGTAAGCCGGCAGGCCGCGCGCCTCGGTCAGTTCGCGTGTCGCGCTGAACATCGCCAAGCCGAGTTCTTCGTCGGGAAGCGCAAGCTTGCCCGCGTCGCGCAGGCGCTCGAAGATCGTGTCGGGCTCGATGGTCAGTTGATAAAGCGATACGTGGTCGCCAACGAGATCGAGCGCACGGCCGAGCTCGGCGCGCCATTGGACCTCGCTCTGGCCGGGGCGGCCGTAGATCAGGTCGAAGGTAAAGCGGGGAAAGAGCGACGCGGCAAGGCTGACCGCGGCAAGCGCCTCATCGACCGTGTGCCTGCGCCCAAGCGCCTTGAGGTCGGGGTCATTCAGCGCCTGAACCCCGATCGACAGCCGGTTGACGCCGGCGGCGCGATAGCCGCGGAACCGCCCCGCCTCGACACTGGTCGGATTGGCCTCGAGCGTGATCTCGGCGTCCGGCTTGAGGCGCCATTGGTCGGCGATCGCGTCGATGACGCCCTGCACGGTCTGCGGGCGCATGAGGGAGGGCGTTCCGCCGCCGAAGAAAATCGAGGCGACCGCTCGCCCCGGCGCGAGCGATGCCCGATGGGCGATCTCCGTCCGGAACGCCGAAAGATACCGCTCCTCGTCGATCGGCGTTCCGCGCACATGGCTGTTGAAATCGCAATAGGGGCATTTCGACAGGCAGAAAGGCCAATGAACATAGACCCCGAACCCGGGGTCGGCGTCGCCGACGATACGCTCGTCGGGCTTGGGGCGAATGCCGTCCCGAATCATCGCCTCTTTATGCCAGTGAATGCGGCGCCGCGCCAGTCATCGCGCACCGGGCTGACGCCGGGCTGCCGAGGCGACGCCGGCAGAAAACAGCGGTCAGAGCGCGTCGTCGCCCGTTTCGCCGGTGCGGATGCGCTGGGCGCGCTCGATCGGCGTGACGAAAATCTTGCCGTCGCCAATCTGGCCGGTTCGCGCGGCCCGCTCGACAATTTCGACGACCTCCTCGGCGCGGTCGTCGCTGACGGCAACCTCGATCCGGACCTTCGGAAGGAAGTTCACGACATATTCGGCGCCGCGGTAGATCTCCGTGTGGCCCTTCTGACGGCCGTAGCCTTTGACTTCAGTCACCGTCATGCCGTGCACGCCGATCCGGTCGAGCGCGTCGCGCACGTCGTCCAACTTGAACGGCTTGATCACCGCCATAACGAGCTTCATGTCGCCCTGCCGCGTTCTGGCCCGGTCGCCGCGCGAAGTTCGTTTCGGAGGCGAGGGGACCGGTTGATGATCGGGGTCGGATCGTCATGACAGAATGACAGCAAAACGCAAGTGACGCGGCGGAACCCATGATGGAGGACGCATCAATGGCGGAAATATTCCCCGCTGTGCGGACTGGAGTGGCGTTCCGCGATCACGTTCGGCCGACCTCCGCGGTGCGCCGGCGCGACGTCGGCGCCTGATTGGCGCCGCGCCTGTTTCGCTCTCGTGCGGCGTGAAAATTGTGTCGATAGCGAATTAACTTGTCCGGTTTTGGTAGCACATCAAATGTCCGCTTCTTCTGCTTCTGTTCTTCCTGTGGGACTGTGGGCAACGCGTTTGCGTTGCCCACAGTCCCACAGGCGCGCCACCGAGCGGATTTAAGCGGCGTTTTTCGCGTCCCGGATCGCTCCTTTCTGGTCGTAGCGGCCGATGCAGCGCGGGCCGTAAAAGACGGCGTGCGAGCCATCCGGTAGTGATGGACCTTGACCCTCGCCTTGACGAAGTGCGGCCGCAGCGGGCTCTCCGGGATCTGCAGTTTGAGCGTGCGGTAGGACACGCAATTGTCGTTGCCGACCTGGCGCTCCTCCTGCACGCACAGGATCTCATCGAGTCGACGCCCGGGATCGGGGTGAAGGCCGAACCGGGCTGCGCCGGCGCGACCGCGAAGCGCTCGTTGTGGGCGGGCAGATAGACCTCGCGGATGAACGCGTTGGCCGCCTCGATCGCCGTGATCCCGGCGAGCTTGAGCTCCTTCACCAGCCGCTCCTGCAAGGTCTGGAACGCCCGCTCCGAGCGCCCTCGCGCCTGCGGCGAATAGGCCCCGATATGCTCGACGCCGAGTTGCTCGAGCGCCCGGCCCACCTGCGTCAGGCGGCTGCGGTCGATCTTGCCGCCCACCTCGGCGGTATGGAAGTAATGTGAACCGCGATCCGTATAGAGGCTCATCGGCAGCCCGTGGGCCCCGAACGTCTCTTTCAGCGCCCTGAACGTCGAAGCCGTACCCTCCTCCTCGACCAGAACCGCCGAATAGATCGCCCCCGTCGCGTCGTCCAACGTCGCAATCAGATCCAGCGCCGGCTGGCCTTCGAGCCAGACGTGTCGCGAGCCGTCCTGATGCATCATCATCCCCGGCAACGGCCGGCGCTCCCGCTTCCGGCGATGCGCGCCCTTGCGCGGCGCCTTCGGCAAAAGCCCGCGCGACTGCAGAAACGTCTTCGTCCACGTGTAGCCCCAGGCGAAACCGTGATCCTTCACCAGATGCTCATGGAAGTGCTTGGCTCGGAACCCCGCATAACGCTCTCGGTAAAGCGCCTCGACCTCCTGCTCCCGTCGATCGGAACCCGCTTCCCCGACGCCTTGCCAAGACGCCGATCCAATAACCCAGCCTCGCCCTCCTCCTCGTAACCGCCTGCCAACGTCGAAACGTCCGCTCGTCCACCCCAAGCAACTCCGCTGCTTCCATCTGGTTGAACTCCGCCGCCTCGTAGCGGCCCAAAATGTCCAGAAACCTCATCATACGCACCCCCTGAAGGGCTTCCGTCCGGCGCATCCAACCCCCTCCAAAAGGGCCGACGCTACCGGACAGATCGTGCGCTCCCTAAACCGGACATATCATCTGCTACCGACATGCGGCGTGAAAATTGTTGGCGAAAGTGGGTTTTCGTGCTATATTTGTTCTCCATCGGAAAAGCGCCCCAATGACCTTCCCCGTGACGCTCTTGCCCTCGCGCGCTCCGCTTGCCTCTCGTCTTCGCCACCTCGCAGGCGGGCGCGCGGTTCGCCTCTGCGCCGACGCCGCCGGGATTCGCCGGAAGCGCAAAAAGTCGCGCTCTTTCGCTCTTTCACTCTATCTTATTGAAAAGGCTCAAAACCGCAATGGGCAGACCTTGTCGCGAGTTGGCATCAAGGCGCTATTGGCGCCATCCAGGCTTGGCGTCGACGCCATGGCTTCTTGGCCCGCACGACGCGTTTCGCTGGTCTTTACAGCCTCTCGAGGCCGACGCCTGAGGTGTCAAGGGACGAGCAGATAGACCTCTCGGCTGGTCTACGGTTTTACTTCTTCTAATTGTTGAAAAGCGGTCCGTCCGTCTCGGCCGAACTCTTTGACGCGTTCCTCGCTCTCCCTATAGTGATCTCAGTCAGACGGCCGAATCGCTTCCCGGACCTTGCAGGCCGTCATGTGACGCGCCTCGTCTTTTCTTGACGGAGAAGGCTTTGGCTTCCCGGACGGAGCTCGCAGAGGCAAACGCGCAAGGGCTCCGGCCCGAAGCGCTGGTTCCGGGCTCGCTCGGCGACCCCGCGGCCTTGCGCTTCTGGACCGCCGTCATCCTGACAGGCGTCGCGGCGGGGCTTGGCGGGGCGCTGCTGACGGCGTTCCTCGAGGAGGTGCAGGGGCTCGCCTGGGGCGCCTACGAGCCCTCGGCGCTGGGAGAGGCCGCCGCCCACGTCGGCCCCTGGCGTCATGTCCTGCTGCTCGTCTCGGCCGGCCTCATCACCGGCGCCGGACAGTGGCTGCTGACGCGCCTCCCGTCGGGCAACAGCATCGAGACCATGGCTGCGATCTGGTTCCACGCCGGGCGCATGCCGACGGTGAGAACACTCGGCGGCGCCGTGCTGTCAATCGTCATTGTCGGCATGGGAGCGCCACTCGGTCGCGAAGGGGGACCGAAGCACGCCGGCGCGGCGTTTGGCAATGTTGCTTCGAGCCTGCAGAAGCTGTCGGACGAACAACGTCGGCTGATCGTCGCCATCGGCGCCGGGGCGGGCATGGCCGCCGTCTACAGCGTGCCTCTCGGCGGCGCCCTGTTCGCGCTCGAGGTATTGCGGGGAGCGCTGGCGCTGAGGCTGGTCCTGCCAGCGCTTGCGGCGTCGACCATCGCGACCCAGGTCGCGACCGTCGTTATCCCCAACACGCCGATCTATGCGACACCGGCTTACGACGTCACGCCTCAGACCTACCTCTGGGCCGTGCTCGCGGCGCCAATAATCGGCGTCTGGGCGGTTGGGTTCGTCCGCCTGATCGCCTGGGCCGATCGTATCCGCCCGTCCGATTGGCGTCGCGTCGTCGCGCCGGCGATCGTTTTTCTCGCGGTCGGACTCATCTCGATCCCTTTCCCGCAAGTGCTGGGGAACGGGCAGGATGTCGCGCAACTCCTGTTCCAGCTGCCGATGGCGCCTCTGGCGCTCCTCGTTCTTCTGCCCATTCGGCCGCTCTGCACCGTGGGATCGGTCGCCAGCGGCGCCCCAGGCGGCCTGTTCACTCCCTCGCTTGCCGCGGGCGCGCTCGCCGGCAGCGTGCTCGGCTCGCTGTGGCTGTCAGTCGTTCCGCACGGCGACATCGGCCTTTTTGCGCTCCTCGGCGCCGGAGCGATGGTCGCAGCGACGACACAGGGCCCGATTTCCACGCTCGTTATGATGATGGAGCTGACCGGGCAGGCGCGCCTGTTCGCCCTGCCGATGCTCATTGTCATTGTCGTGGCGACGGCGACCGCCCGCAGCATCGAAATGCGTTCGATCTATGAGGCGCGGCTGACCGACGAGGAGGTGGCGCGGCGGATGAAGGCGCGGGAGGAAGCCGGCGGCGCTGCGCAGCCGCGGCACGGGTGAGGCCGTCGGCGAAGCGGGCGGAGGAAGAGCCTCATTCCTTCTTGACCCATTCTTCTCCGACTTTCTCGTAGACTCGTTTCACCGCCGCCCAGGCGATGCGGAAGGCAGCTTCCTCCTGGCGAGGGTCATGGGCGTGCGCGGCATAGGCATGGTTGAATGCTTCGCGGAAGATCGCTTGCGCGTGTTCGGGCAGATGCGACCGGACCGACGGCGGCAAATCGGCGTTGATCTCATAAGGCATCGCGCGCCTCCGTTCAGGCGATGATATCCGGCGTCAGCTGGTCCTCGAGAATTACAAGCTTGTCGCGCAACATCAGCTTGCGCTTTTTCAGCCTCTGCAACTGCAACCGGTCGGCGGCCTGCCCGGCGTCGCTTAGCGCCGCAATCGCAGCGTCGAGGTCTCGATGCTCCTCGCGCAACCGCTCAATCTGGACGAGAAGGGCGGCGCGCTCCTCCTGCGTGACGTCTTCATCCATCGTGTCACCACGCGATGCGCATAACGGCGCCCCGGCCGCGCCCGCGAAGATGGAAGACTATGGGCGCGCGGCTCGACGGACGCAAGCGCTCCGATCGAGTTCCAGAAAAAGTTGACGCTCGTCGACGCAAAGAAGCCGCGCGGCGCGGGACGATGCCCGCCTCTGCGGGAACCTGCTTGCGACACGGAAAATCCGAAGGAATTCGCCCGCGGCAGCGACAATTTGAACGGGCAAGCGCTATTTTGCCGCTTGCGCGAACCGCTCGTTGTGTCACAATTTCGTCGCTATGACCCAGACGGAGCGGTTCAATGTCGATAAACTCGCATCTCAATGAGCTGGTGCGCCGACATCAGGCGATTGAGGAGGCGATTTTTGCCGAGGAAAGTCATCCGGCGTCAGACGACATCAAGGTACACGAACTCAAGCGGAAAAAGCTGCAACTGAAGGACGAGATCGAGCGTTTGAGGCATCAGGCCGAGACGACTGTCTCGCACTAGTACACCGCGCCGGAAGTGGCGACTCCGTTTGATGGCGCGTGGAAGCCTGAGGTGAGTCCCTTGCGCCACACCTGCCGCAATTCGCGCGAGAGGCAGGCTGCGGCGTAGGTTTTCGCGAAGTCAGGGCGTGGGCGAAGTGGCACAGCGGGGCCTGACGTTTTGCCCTGATTCGCCGGAGTCTTTGCATGCCGCGCCTGTCTGCTGCCCCGATCACGCTGACGCCTGAGCAAGAGGCGGACCTGCGAGGTCTTGCCCGGGCGCACAAGACGCCGCGCAAGCTGGCGGAACGGGCCGAGATGATCTTGCGCTCGGCGGCGGGGACAGAGGTGCGCGAGATCGCCCGTCAGCTTGGTGTTTGGCCAAAGACCGTGCGCCATTGGCGCAACCGCTGGCTGTCCGGCCAGGCGGATGCCGCGGCTGCGACGGGGCTGGCGGATGAACCGCGACCTGGGGCGCCGGCGACGTTCACGCCCGAGCAGATCTGCGCGATCGTGGCGCTGGCCTGCGAACCCCCGGAAAAGAGCGAGTTGCCGCTCAGTCACTGGAGCCAGAGCGAACTGGCCCGCCAGGCGGTCAGGCGCGGCATCGTCGACAGCATCTCGCACGGCTCGGTCGGGCGCTTTTTAAAAAGAGGCCGACCTCAAACCGCATCTCGTGCGCGGCTGGCTCACGCCCAAGCCGGACCCTGAGTTCGAGAGCAAATGCGCCGAGGTTTGCACCCTCTATCATGAGGCGCCCGCGGCGGCGCAGCAGGACGTTCGCACGGTGTCGGTCGACGAAATGACCGGCGTGCAGGCGTTGGAGCGCGCCGCCCCGGACTTGCCGGTCCAGCCGGGCAAGGTCGCCCGGCGGGAATTCGAATACATCCGCCACGGCACGCAGACGGTGATTGCGGCTTTCGACATAGCGACCGGCCAGGTGACCGCCAGCGTCGGCGAGACCCGCACCGAGCAGGACTACGCCAACTTCCTGGACACTCTGTTCGCCGCCGGCGCGCCGACCACGAAGTGGCGCGTGATCGCCGACAATCTCAACACGCATGTCTCGGAAAGCGTGGTGCGTCTAGTCGCTCGCTTGTGCAATATCGAGGACGACCTCGGCGAAAAGGGCAAGTCCGGCGTGCTGGCTTCAATGGCCACGCGCGAAGCTTTTCTGCGCGACCAAAGCCACAGGATCAGCTTTCACTTCACACCCAAACACGCTTCCTGGCTCAACCAGATCGAGATCTGGTTCTCCATCCTCGCGCGCAATCTCCTGCGCCGCGCCAGCTTCACTTCCAAAGAACACCTGAAGGCTCGCATCGAAGCCTTCATCGCCTATTTCAATCGCACCCTCGCAAAGCCGTTTAAGTGGACCATGACCGGAAAACCGCTCGCCGCATGAGCCCAAAAATGGGGTTCGTTCTTCCGGCGAGGTGTACTAGCAGGCTGTCGGACGAGGTCTGAGGCGGGACCAGGACGGTGTTTTGCGTCTGCCGGGTGGTCGCCGTCCTCGATCGGAATGCCGCATGATCTGCCTTGTCGGCGGGTCGGCGACGTCCCTGTTTACCAAAGCGATTGAACTCCTGATCGGTCGTTCCGGCGAGGGCGAGGATCCGCTCCGCGGCAACGGCGGCCTGTCCCGTCGCAGCATTGGTCGAAGCCGGCGCCCGCCATCGACCTCCTGCAACTTCCTTAGACCTGCTGCCGCGCGGCGGCGCGAAAGGTCAGCATGGCGCGGCGGCGCAAAGGATCGGGCAGCAATTGTTGAAGTCGGGCGGCGAGATAGAGAGGCCAGGGAAATGCGATAACCGCCTTTCGACGCTCGAGCCCGCGGCGGATGCGGCGCGCGGCGTCCTCGGCGCTGATGAGGAACGGTTTCACACTGTCATAGGAGTTCGGCCATTGGCGTATCCACAAAGCCCGGACAGACGACGCTGACCGACACGTTGTCCGCATCATAAAGCGCGCGGGTCGCCAGCGCGAATGCGACGATCGCAGCCTTGCTGGCGGCATAGGACGGCGAATCCGGGGGCGGAGCAAACGCGGCGATCGAACCGAACAGCGCGATCTGCCCGGCGCGCCGGCTCCGCATCCGGGGCGCGACTGGCGCCATGGCGTTCATCACGCCGTTCAGATTGACGTCGAAGAGCTCGGCGGATTTCGTCAAGTCCTCGACTGCGCCGGCAGCCGGCGTGACCATTGTGACGCCCGCGCTCGCGATCAGGCAATCGATCGGCGTCACGCTGTCGACCTCATCGAGGAATTCGCGCATCGCTATGCGGTCGCGAACGTCGATTTTCCCTACGCGCACGTCGGCGCCTTTGGCGGCCGCCTGCGCCGCGGTCGTTTCAAGGCGTCCGGCGTCGCGTGCGATCAGGGCGAGCGCGACGCCCGGCGCTGCATATTCCAACGCCAGCGCGCGACCGAGACCACTGCTCGCACCCGTGATCGCAATGACGCGCGCCATCCGCAATTCCTCTCGGCCCCGGCTCATGCTAGGGTCGACATCGTCAATTCCAAAACGATCGGTGTCCAACTTCGGACCATGGGCGGGTTGTGCGGGCTGGAGCCGGCTGGTGTCAAACGCGCAATCTGCACCGCCCGCCCCGCCGACGTCGAGCGCTTCAAGCCGTCGGGCGATTTCAGGTCGCCAACTCGGATTCAGACCAGCATCCTCGCGGCGCTCGAGCTGGGCGTTGCTCAATCGTCTCTGCCGGACTCCCGATCAGCTCACCGCCGTCGGCACGCTCGGCGCAGTCGTGACCTTTGCCGGCTATGCCGCCAGCAACTGGGCGCCAGGTTTCCTTTTCTTGGCGAGCCTCGAAATCGCGATAAACTGGTTCGGCGATTCACTCGACGGGTCGCTGGCCCGACATCGGCGAACCGAGCGCCCGAAATACGGCTATTTCCTCGATCATTCGGTCGACGCCGGGAACAATCTGATCTTTGCAATCGGGCTCGGCCTGTCCCCATACGTGAGCATGGGGGCGGCCCTGTTTCTGCTTTGCAGCTACTATCTCCTCAGCATCAGGGGCTTTCTTTCCGTGGTGGCTATGCCGCCAGGGCGCAATGAGGGCGTGAGGACGAGCGGTCAGGGTCTGGAGGATGTTCCAGCGTCGCTTGCGGGCGGTTGCGACGACCGATCGCAGGGCGGCGAAGTCGCAGGCGGCTTCGAAGATGCGAAAGGCGCCGGAGATCTTCATCTTGACCTTCATCATGCGCAGGGCCTGTTCGGCCAGGTTGTTGGTGAAGGGGACGGAGAAGTCGACGAGGAAGCGCAGGACGTCGTCTTTGAACTCGTGCAGTCGGATGAGCAGGTTGTGTCCGGGGCGGTGTTTTGTCCGACCGCGGTTCGAGGGATGCCGTTGAAGGCGCGGCAAGTTGCGGTGAAAGGCGAGACCCTGGCGCAGGATCTCCCAGTAGCGGGTGAAGAAGCCCTCGAGCGCGGGCGGGGGCAGACTGGTCGCGCCCGCCTCGCGCGCGTTCTCGACTGCTCGATTGGCCTCGAGCAAGAGATCGCGCATGGGTGCGGCCCACGGCTCCCGGTCGATCTCGACCAGCGCCTTCAGTTCGCGCAGATGATGGGCGTTGCACAGCGCATGACGGACGTCGGTGAGCCCGGAGTAAGACTTGAAGCCGTCATGAACCGCAACTCCGCCCGTGAGCCCCTCCGGCATCTCGCCGCGTTTGGCCGACACGCGATAGTGGGTCAGGGTTTCCGTGGCGACGGTGTGCAGCCATTGTCCCTTGCCGGCGACGCGGAAGCCGGTTTCATCGAGGCAGCGCACCGGCGCTTGCGCCGCGAGCGCCGCGATCTGCGCCGCCACCGGCGCGAGCGCCGCAGCCTTGCCGCGCACCCAATCGGCCACGCTTTGCGAGCATAGACGCAATGCTCCGAACAGATCGCCCATCGCTTCGGCGACCCGATCTTCGGGAATGAGCTGATGGACGTTGAGATAGACCGCCGCCGCCCTGACGCGCTCCCCGTATTGCGCCGGCGAGGCGACGCCCGCGGGAAACGCGGCTTTCGTCTCTCCGCCGCACGCCGCGCAGCAATAGACCGAGGCCTGATGCTCCGTGACCTCGATCAGCCGGTCAGGCAGATCGAACACCTGCCGCCTCTCCACGTCCCGCTGCATCGAAACCGTCAGCCCCGCCAGACAAAGCCGGCACGCCTGCGCCTCGTGCCGCACGACCCGATCGGGTTGGGCGACCTGCCGGAGCGTGTCGCCCTTGTGTCCCGCCTGCCCGCCGCTTTTCTTGTCCGAGCGCCCGCGGAGGCTGCCGGGGATGCGCGGCTTCTTCTTCAGCCCATCGCTCGACGGCGGCTTGGAACTCGTCGAACTGTCCAAGTCCAGTCGGCGCCGGAGGTCGGCGTTCTCCGCCTGCAATGCCTCGTTCTTGGCTCGCAACGCTTCATTCTCGGCCCGATGCGTCGCATTGTCCGCGAGATGGGCGGCCCGCAATGCCTCGTTCGCCCGCCGCAGCCACGCGACTTCGCCGCGCAACTGCGAGATGTCGCCTATGAGCGCGTCGATCGGGTCGCGAATCGTGGCGGGAGTCATCCCCACCTTAGACTCACACTTCTGCTCTGCGTGTCTCGGTCAATCATCCCCCGGGCCAAAATTCACGCCGACTGTTGCAGATCGGACTTACCCAGCTTGGGAGTTACCCGCCCAGACCAGTCGCGAATTCAGTCTGACCTACGCCTATATCGGGCCGACCGAGCTGCGATTGCGGGCTGTCGCGTTCAACTGCGGAATATATTTGGTCGGACCTCTTTATTTTGGCCCCGGCGGAGCGCCAGTCTCGGTCTACTCTTTCCTCGTTCTGCTGGAAGCGACTGCATTTACGGCCGTGTTCGTCTTCGACGTCTATACGACCGCGCGAAAACTGAGGCGCGCGGAGGGCGACGGCGCCGATCCAGCCGTCAACGGTGCAGGTCGAGGATAAAGTCCTCGATGGCGGCGAAAAACGAGGGCCACTGCGGCGCCGGAAAATCGGCGCTCCGGGCGAGCAACTCTCGTCGCTCGGTGGAATCGCGCGGAGTGAAGGCGCATATCGCCTTCCGCCATTCCGGACCATCGGTAGGATCGATCATAAGCAGACGGCCGCCGCCGATTTCGCGAAAGACTGCAATGTCGGACGCGATAATGGGCACACCGGCCGCGAGCGCTTCGATCACCGGCAGGCCGTAGCCCTCGGCAAACGACGGCATCAGAAGCGCCCGCGCCCCCAACAGCAGCCGCTTGACGCTCGGCGTCGGCAGTCCGGAAGCTTCAATCACATGTCCGCGCAGGCCCGGACACCGCTCAAGCAAGTCGATGACATGCTCGTTCTCCCAGCCCCGCTCGCCGACCACCACGAGCCTGGGCGCCGCATCGCCGAGATGCGCGACGATGTCGCGCCAGACATGCAACAGCAACAGATGATTCTTGCGAGGCTCAATCGTGCCGCAGATGACGAAGTAGGGATGTCGGCCGATGACGCCGTCAGACTGGGAGCGAGCGGAAAATATCGGATCGGCCGGCAGCGGCGCCACCAGGATCGGCATGTCCCGCCGGCCGAGTCCGTCGAGACGGCGCTGAAGCGCCTCGCGCACGACATTGGTCGAGACGACCGCCGCGCGCCCGCGCCGGGCGAGCGTCAAAAGCCTTCGACGGTGGCGGGGCTGCTCGTCCGGCTTGAAATATTCCGGGGTCTGGAGCGGCAAAAGGTCGTGAACAAAAAAAACCTTGTCAATGTCAGGCCGGCTGTCAGCCCAGCGGTAATCGGCGTCGCGCTCGAGCAGGAACTGGCTGACATTGAAATAGACTCCGCCATTCGAGAGGAAATCCTCGGGGGGGGTCGACAAAGGAACGCCGTGACGACCAATCCAGGCAAAGGCGTCGGCGTACTGACCCTTTCTTCCCTTCGACACCGGATTCCTGGCTGTCGGCGCCCCGTCGATGGCGGCGGCGACATCGAGGAAGTGCCGATCCGATTCGGGCTCCTCGTCCTCGCCCCAGTGTTTGCGGATGTTGTCGAGCGCCTCTCGCGCTGCGTGAGGTTTGAGAACCCGCGGCCCAAACGGCGTGATGATCATGCCAGTCCGGTCGCTCCGCTCCGGATCGATGAAATGACTCGCGAGAGAGAAGTCGACGCGATCGATCCCGTTGGGTGTTCGATCGAAGATGCGCGTGGCGAGACGGCTGATATCGTAGACCAGCGGACGTCGTCCCATTGCGCTCACGCCGAGGCTGACAGCCGGCTCGCTCCAGTCAGATCGACCCCCTTCTCCTGCAGCGAGGTCATCAGGGGCGCAATCTCGCCCCAGTCGGCCTTGTCGAGGTGACGTTTCGCCAGCCCCTCGGCGATATCGAGTTTCGGATCGTCCGGCTCTCTCGCCGATAACAGGTATTCGGCCAGCTCCCAGACATTGAACCCTCCGGGGGAGCTTCCGAGAGGAGCGTCCATCGCAAAGCGGGTCTCGAGGCTCAACATCAGTTCGACCGCCATAAGGGAATCGACCCCAATTTCCATCAAGGGCTTCGTCTTGCTGACGTCGTCGCGCGGCAGTCGAAGGATACGGGCGATCTCCTCGACCAGGATGTCGGCGACGGCGCGGCGAGCTTGCTCGGGTCCGAACCTCGCAACAAGAGTCCTGAGATCGACGACGCTCTCGGACATAACGTCGGAAGAATTGACGTCGCCTGAAAGGCGGTTGTAGGTTGGCGAGCTCAACAGTGGCAGATGGGCGCGAGCCGCCGACCAATTCACGTCGGCTATGACAACCGCTCCGTCCTCACCCGGACCGCCCTCGAAAGACAAGGCCTGCGCCATCAGATCGAGCGCCGCCCGAGCCATCATCGGCTTGACGCCGGCTCGGTGCGCGAGCGCCTCGCGGGTTGCCCCCTGACGAGCAAGCACCCCGACGTCGCCGATGGCTCCCCACGCGACTGCGAGGGCGGGCAGTCCAGCCGAACAGCGCTGCCGCGCGAGCCCCTCCAGAAAGCCGTTGGCGGCCACGTAGGCGCCCTGACCTGGATTGCCGATGACTGTGGTCGCCGACGAAAATAGGACAAAATAATCGAGCGTGAGTCCGCGCGTCAGTTCGTCGAGATTTTCCGCGCCTGCGATCTTCGGCCGCAATACGTCGAGCAACCGCGCTTCATCCAGATTGGCGACGATAGCGTCATCGAGCACCATGGCGGCATGCATCACGCCCGCGAGCGGCGGCATCTTTTCCGCGAGATCGGCGAGAAGCTTTTCGGTCGCGGGCCGGTCCGCCACGTCGAGCGAGTCGACGAAAACCTGTACGCCCGCACTTCGAAGCGATGCGACTGTTTCTCGTGCGGTTTGATTCGACGCTCCTGAGCGGCCAACGAGCGCAAGGTGACGAGCGCCTCGCTCGACCAGCCATTCGGCGGCAGCAAGGCCGAAGCCACCGAGGCCGCCGGTGATGAGGTGGGTGCCGTCCGGAGCGACGTCGAAGCGCTCCGCGCTCCTCTTCGAGGGGAATGCGGCGGTTCGGGAGGGCGGGCGTATGAGGATCTTTCCGATATGGCCGGACTGCTGCATCAGCCGCATCGCTTCGACGGCCTCGTCGTAGGCAAAGACGCTATAGGGCAACGGCGCGAAGTCGCCGGAAGCGAAAAGGGCCAGAACGTCGACAAACAATTGACGAGAGACGTCCGGACGCGATGCCAGCAACTGGTCGAGGTCGACTCCGAAGTAACTCAGATTACGACGGAACGGGCGCAACCCGATCGCGGTATTGGCATGATAGTCGCGCTTGCCGAGTTCGACGAACCGGCCGAACGGCTGCAGCAGACCGAGACTGCGCTCCATGGCCTCCCCGGCGAGCGAATTGAGAATCACCGAAACGCCGCGACCACCCGTCGCTCGCATGACGTCGTCGACAAAGGAGCCAGAGCGCGAGTCGAACGCATGCTCCGCGCCGAGAGCGCGCGTCAATGCGCGCTTTTCCTGCGATCCTGCCGTGACGATCGCACGGGCTCCCCGCCAGCGGGCGATCTGCAATGCAGCGAGGCCGACGCCGCCTGCGCCGCCGTGAATAAGCACCCACTCGTCCCGCTTCAGATCCGCACAGGAAATCAGGGAATAAAAGGCCGTCAGGAAGGCGACCGGAATCGTGGCGGCGCTTTCGCAGGCAAGCGTCTCAGGGACCTTGGCGACATGATCGCCTTCGACGACGACGTGAGTCGCGAACGCCCCGCCGCACAATCCGACGACTAGGTCGCCGACCTGCAATTGGTCGATTGAAGCCCCGACCCGGCTCACGCGCCCGGAGAACTCGAGCCCAAGCGTCGGGCCGGCAAAACCGTCCTCCAGCATTTCATCGGGAAGGATCGAGAGCGCCCACATGACATCACGGAAATTTAGGCCGGTAGCAGAAACCTCGACTTCGATTTCGTTCGCTCTCGGAGCGCGGCGCTCGACAGATTTCCAGGCGATACGGTCCAGACCCCCTTCCGGGCTCTTTTCGAGTTGGGCGGCGAAGCCGTCGCCGCTTTCGACATCGGTTGCGGCGCCAGCCGGCGCCGCGTATCGCAACACCCGGACGGTCTCACCGTCGATCGCAACGTCGGTCTCATCCGCGTTCGACAGCACGAACGTTGCGAGGCTTTCGGCCCCGGCCGGCTCCGTATCGGCGATTTGGACCCGCCGAAAATCGATCGTC
This sequence comes from uncultured Alphaproteobacteria bacterium, assembly GCA_963835885.1. Classification (GTDB taxonomy): domain Bacteria; phylum Pseudomonadota; class Alphaproteobacteria; order Rhizobiales; family Beijerinckiaceae; genus Roseiarcus. The sequence goes on along the minus strand of CAWIHF010000005.1, from coordinate 92,807 downwards.
GGAAACTCATTGGCGAGGGTTCTGGCGAAGCTCAGGATAGCGTCGGCGGCAGCCCCGTCTGAAGCCTGAACGACGACGAACAGCTTCGCCTTTGCATGACCGAGGCAAATCGCGACATCGCGCAGCGCGAGGCAGTTGGACGCGACCCGAGCTGTTCCATCCCCCTCAAAAGCGCCTGCGATCCAAACGTAGGAGCCCGCCCGCTGCGTCGAGAGCGCGGCAGTCTCGACCAACCGGCAACGCGCCCCCCGCGCCTCGACCGCATCGAATAACGCGATCGCAGAACTGTCGGGATCGGCTTCGTCGCAAAGCAGCGCGACAGACGCAGACGAGCAGGATCGCTCAGATCGGTCCGTCGACTTGGCGGTCAATGCAATGGCGTGATCGGCGCCGGTTTCGATGAGCCGTGCGTCAATCTGCACAAGTCCTGCGGCTGAGCATTCAGACGCCCAGCCGGCGGCCGTCAAGCGCAGCTCTCGCTGCTCGCGGTCATTGCCTTCCATCAAACCCAGAGCAAGGTCTCGGAAGAGCGAAGGGGCGGGCTCGACCGCCATGATCAGGGCATCCGCCGAGCATTTTTGAGCGAGGCGCCCGAAACCGCCGCTACCCGCCGCCAACCGCGAAAGACCGCCGGCGCTGACGATGATATCGAAGCCGTCATTCGGCAGCGCATCGAGATCGCTGCAAAACGACGCGTCCGTTCCATCGCCGTGCCTCAGGCGCGCTCGTTCGAGACGTGAGGGATCGAGCTCCAAAACAGTGACACGCCCGCCGCGTCGCGCGGCAAAACGCAGGGTTTCGGATGTCGCTGGGCCAACCCCGATCTGAAGAACGCGCAAAGCAAATCCGGACCCCTCTGGGCCGCGGACGCTGGCAAGCCGGGCGCCCAGCACGCGTGCCGCAGCGACGACTGAAGGCGAACGCAACTCGCAAGCCTCCAAGAAGCCCTCTGCCGGAGGCGCCAATTGTGCGCCCTCCTGACCGAAATCACTCAGCGACGCCCCGACGCTCGCGGCGAGTAGCAACTCGGGCGCGCGTTCGGGATGTTGCGCGGCAAGAGCCGAGAAAATGTCCTGCGTCCGCGGCAGCGCCTCGTCGCTCAACCGGAGGACCGAGTCGACACGGTGAACGAGGCCGCTCTGCTCCAGCCCGGCGAGGGCGGACTCCAGCCAGCGACGTCGGTCAGACGGAATCCGGCCTTGCGCCACAAGGCGGTCGATGTCGACCTCTCCGTTCTTCGCCAGTCGGTGCGCCAGATCATACGACGCCGCGGTCGCCCATGCTTCGATCAGGAAAGCCCCGGGCGGCAATTGGGGCCCGGCGGTCGGCTCGTTCCCTTGGCCTTCGTCGAAAGCGGCAATTTGCGGATGCGGAGCGAGTTCCCTAGTCGCTTGGATCCAGGTTCGAACCAGGCCGAATTGCTCGAGGGTCGCGGCCGAGCGGACGCGAACACTCTGGTAGCGCGCGCCGCGAAGCGTCGCTACGAGAGCGTCTTCCTCGTCGAAGAGATCAAAATCAGCCAGGATGACGCTGTCGTCGTGTCGACGGACGTGGATCGTCGCGCAGGAGAGGCAAGCGCCAGGCAAATACAGCCGCGCCTCTTCGAACCGCACCGGGAGATAGGCGCCGCCATCGTTTCCCTGTCCCGCAAACAGGAGAATGAGGCCATGAAAGCAGGAATCGAGGCGAGCCGGATCGAGTCCAAACCGAGCGTCGCCTTTGTCCGCGGTCAGATCGACCCGGATCGTGCCGTCCATCGAGCAGTTCGCACGCTCCAAGCGCCGGTAGGCCGGCCCGAATTCAAGCCCCGCAGCAAGCGCTCTCGCGTAAATCTCGGCGGCTTCCCGTCCTTCCAGCTGCGCGGCGGGGCGCAGGTCGAGCGGAATCGGTCCAGGTTTCTGGATAATTTTGCCGCGGGCGTGCACGGCGAACGCGGTCTTGCTGAGGCGCGGGCGGCTCATGATCTCTACCGTTGCGGTCGAAGATGAGACCCGGCAAAGGATTTCGCGCGACGCATCCGGCGCGAAGATCATCGGCTGCAGGATTTCAAACCCGCTCAGAGAGACCTCCGCGCCCACCCAGTCGCGGGCGACCGCAAGCCCCATTTCGACGAATGCCGCGCCCGGTAACAGAGTTTGTCCTCCAACCTGGTGATCGGCCAGCGCAGGCTCAAGCTCGGGATCAATCGTCGCGCGCCATTCGAGGGCCGAGTCGCTGTCGCGCGCGCCGATCAGCGGGTGCCTCGGCCGGGGGCTCAGCAGCCCCGTCAACTCGCTGGTCTCAGAGAAGCGAAACTCGATTCGGCGCCATGGATAGGCCGGGAGGTCGACGCCCGGCCCCGGATCCGGGCCGAAGGCCCACGACAGATCCATTTTCGCGCCCGCGGCGAGGAGGCGCACCGCAGCTGACTTCGAAAGGATCACCATCGGCTTCGTCGGAGGCCTCGTCGAGCACGCAATCGACAAAGGCGGAGGCGCCGAGGTGGGCCGTCACATCGCGAAGATGGGTCTTCAAACTCGCGCGGGGCCCGACCTCCAGGAATAGCCTCTTGTCCAGCCGCACCGCCCTTTCGACGCCCTCCTGGAACAAGACCGTGTCGCGCACATTGCGCCACCAGTAGGTCGCGTCGGCGGCGGCGCCTGGAAGCAGGCCATCGTCTATGGTCGACAGAAACGGCACGACTCCTGCCGAAGGCTTCAAGTCGACCAGGCTTTCGAGCAGAGGACTTCGTACCGGCTCCATCAGCTTTGTGTGGAATGGATAGGCGAGGTTCAGCCGGCGCTGTCGCAGCTTGTGCGTCGGGGCGAGCTTCGCCAACCGGTCCAACGCCTCTGGAGGCCCCGCAACGGCGAGGCAGTGCTGAGAATTGTGCGCTGCGATCGAGAGGTCCTGAATTTGCGCGACGAGGGTCCTCGCGGCGTCGCGGGCGCCGAATATCACCGCCATCCCGCCGGAGTTCTCGGTGGATTCCTGGAGCCGGCTGCGATTGTAAGATGAGTCGCACGGCGTCCGACAGGGACAGGATGCCAGCCGCCTCGGCGGCGGCGACTTCGCCGACGCTGTGGCCCATCGTCATCGACGGACGTATTCCAATTGCGGCGAGGGCGCGAACGCTCGCCGCCTGGATCGCAAACATCATCGGCTGCGCGATATTCGTGTGCGCAAGATCGCTCTCAAGATTGGACGACGCCAACTCCTCGGTCAGCGACCAGCCGGAAAGCGGCTCGAAGTGAGAGTCGATCTCGGCCAGCGCGTCCCGGAACACGGAATTGCAGCGATAGGCGGCCCGCCCCATCCCCGACCACTGCGCCCCATTGCCCGAGAAGACAAAAACGACCGATCCGTCGCCTTCGATCGCAGTTCCGCGAAAGACCTCGGCGTCCGCTTGTCCGGACTGGGAAAATCGTGAAAGAATCGGCGCGATGTCCAGCGAGTCGCATACAGACATCACGAGGCGCTCGCGCATGGGCTCGCGCCGGTGATCTGTCGCGGCGACAATTCTGCGGCCTTCCCGCTCGCCGACCGCATCGAACCGGCGCGCATATTGACCGGCAAGCGCACGCAGGGCGGCGTCGGTCTGGGCCGACAGCATCAGGAACCGCGGCGCGGCGTCCGCGCCAAGCCGGGCGCTCGGCGGATCGGCAATCACCACGTGGGCGCTCGTCCCGCCGAATCCGAATGAACTCACTCCAGCAAAACGCCGCTCCCCGGATCGAGGCAAAGGCGTCGTCTTTCCTGTGACAGCCAGATTGAGGTCGGTGAAATCGATATTCGGGTTCGGCTCTTCAAAATGAAGCGACGGCGGCGCCTCGTCGTGTTCGAGCGCAAGCATCGCCTTCAAAAGGCCGGCAAGTCCCGAAGCGGGTTCGGTATGTCCGATATTGGTCTTGACGGATCCGATCGGCAGCGGACTGGCGCGGGCGCGCCCGAGCACCTTGCCAAGCGCGGCCGCTTCGACCGGATCGCCCACGCGGGTTCCTGTGCCATGAGCTTCGATATAGGCGACGGAATCCGGCGCGACCCCGGCTCTGTCGTAGATGTTGCGTAGAAGCTCAATCTGGTAACGCTCGGCTGGCAGAGAAATTCCGCTCGTGCGGCCGTCTGAATTGACGCCGGTCCCGCAAATGACCGCATGAATCCTGTCGCCATCCTCCACGGCCTGCTTCAGCGTCTTGAGGACAAGGACGACGCCGCCCTCTGCGCGAACGTAGCCGTCCGCGCCCGCGGCGAACGCTCGGCAAAGCCCGGTCGGCGACAGCATGGTCGCCTGCGAGAAGGTGATGAACTGAAATGGGCTCGCCAGGATGTTCACGCCGCCAACCAGCGCGACGTCGATTTCACCGCGAGCCAGCGCGTGGCGCGCTTCATGAAGTGCAACGAGAGACGAGGAACACGCCGTGTCGAGGGCAAGGCTCGGCCCGTGCAGATCGAATATGTAGGAGATGCGGTTGGCGACGATCGATAAGGTGTTGCCGGTGGCGTAATAAGCGTCCCCGACGGCCGGATCGTGCAGTCCGATGGTCGAATAATCGAGCGCGGAAGCGCCGACATAGACGCCGGTCTGAGTTCCGGCCAGTCTCGAGGGGGCGAAGCCGGCGTCTTCGCACGCTTCGAAAGCCAGTTCCAGAAGCAGTCGCTGCTGCGGATCCATTTGCTGGGCTTCGCGCGGCGAGATGCGAAAGACCGTCGGATCAAATCCCCAGATGTCGGGCAGGACTCCGGCCGCCCATGTATAGCTGCGACCGGGTTCCCGGACGCCTGGGTGCCAGTGGCGGGCAAGCGGCCAGCGGTCCGCCGGAATGGTCGAGACCGCACAGCCGCCCGTGCGAAGCAACTCCCAAAAGTCTGCCACATTCGGCGCGCCGGGAAGCCGACATGCCCGACCGACAATCGCAATCTGTGCGCTCTCTAGAGCAAAAGCTCGCCCCAACGGCACCACCAAAGGAATGCGGCGAATATCCGACTTTGCGACCGCTCAGGCCGCCGCAAAGGAGCGGAACGAGCGGTCGAAAGGGTATCTCTTGGCCTCTTTTGACCGGAGTTTCGCCACGCTGTCAACCGAGCGCTATATATAGCATTGCGCTGGGCTTTTGTTAAAAGCAATGCTTAACCATTGCAGACAATTTCGACCGGAAAAGCTTCGCCTTGAGAAAATAAACAAGCTGAAAACTTGTCTCGTCAATTGTGAGGGCTTCCATTGTAGGTGAGGATGCTACCCAATGCGACGAATAGAAAAACATCAACCGCGCAAAGCGCCCCGCTCGCGGCATGTCGCGAGGGCAAGCGCAAACAACTTGAACGGCGGCGGCTGACGAAACTATCGAGATGCTAACCTTGGAGAGCGTCACATTTTGGCAACACCAAGCAAGCAACGCTCCGCCACAGGTAGCCAAGCGTGGCCTCCGTCTGTTAGAGGTTGGGCCAAATCGGGGCGAGTAATGCGGCGACCGAGTTGATCAGTATTTTTCATCTTGGTTTGCGCATTCGTGGCCGTAACCGTCGCCGGTTGCTCGTCGCTGCCGAACTCGGGGCCAAGCGCGTCTGATATTGCAACGCGCCAGACCGACGCCGATCAACTGCAGCGATATATCTTCGTCGACATCAATCCTTCGACGATCGCGGCGCTCAGGCACAGGGGTTTCCAAAGCTTCTACGCCAAGTTCGGCGACCACAGGATCTCGGCGGAGTCGGTCATTGGCGTTGGCGACTCAGTCACCGTCACGATCTGGGAGGCAGGCCCCGGAGGCTTGTTCTCCCCGTCATCGTCCCAGGCTACGGCCGTGGTCAACGCAGTCAGCACCGGGGCCAACAGCGCGACGATCCCAGCCCAGGTCGTCGGTCGCGACGGCGGAATCAGCGTGCCCTACGCCGGCCGGATTCACGTAGCCGGAAAGACAGCGCGGGACGTGCAAAAAGTGATCGAGCAGGCGCTGGAGGGGAAGGCGATCCAGCCGCAGGTTCTCGTCACGGTCACAACCCCTGTGAGCAGCAGCGTGAGCGTTGGTGGCGGGTCGTGAACGGTTCGCGCGTCCCGCTTACGGTCAAGGGCGATCGTGTGCTCGACGTAGTCGCCACAGCGGGCGGGATTCACTACCCAGTCAACGAAGACTTCGTCGAACTGACGCGAGGGTCGAGGACCTCGCGCATACCTCTGATCACGATCGTTAATAATCCTCGCGAAAACATCTATTTGCATCCCGACGACACTCTGACGCTGGTCCACGATCCGCAGACCTTCATTGCCTATGGCGCGCTCGGGCAGAACGCCGAGATTCCCTTCCAGGCCGACGGAATTTCCCTGGCGCAGGCGCTTTCCAAGGCCGGCGGACTGCTCGACAGCCGCTCGGATATGCGCGGCGTCTTCGTATTTCGCTATGAGCCGGAGTTGGTGGCGAGGCAACTCAGTCCAAACAATCCCGTGGTCGGGAGCGGACGTTTGACGCCCGTCGTCTACCACCTCAACCTGTCCGATCCAAACAGCCTGTTCATGGAGCAGAGCTTCCAAATCGCCAATCGCGACGTCATCTACGTGTCGAACTCGCCCTCGACCGAGACGCAAAAGGTGTTCAACGTCGTCGCCGGCGCATTTGCGCCTGTCAGCGCGGGCGCGGGCGTCGTTTCGGCCGGGGCGTCGGTCGCCCACTAGGCCGAACTTCCGAAAGCGCCGGTGTGACTGGGATCTCGTAAGTGACTCAAGCGACTCAACAATTCGATAAAGTTTCCACCCGTGGTTGTACGCGGTGTAGGCATAACTCGCGACCACGTAGCTCTTTGAACTGGCTCGCTTTTCATGCGTTGCCACTGTAGGCAGCAATGGGATGGTCAAAACAGGCTAAGCGGCTATCCCAATTCGATAATTGCAACGTCGACCGTGTTTTGCATCGGAAGTTCAGACTAGGAGAGAGGCCTGTTTCGTTCCGTCGTCGGTAATTGTTCTCGTCGCCGCCCGGCGCGGCGTTTCGTCAGAGCAACCGTTTCATAGACCGGAAAATCGCCGGAGTTCAGCTGCCAAAATCGAGAGGCGTTTGCCTCCGCGCCGCCTCGGGAGGCAGACTGCGGCGACCGGCGAAGCCAACGGGATCTGACAATGCAGTTGATCGGAATGCTCGATTCGCCCTATGTGCGGCGCGTGGCCGTCGCGCTGATCGCGGCGGAAGTTCCGTTCACACACCGGCCGATTTCGCTTTTCCGACAAATCGACGAATTCTCGAAGTTCAACGCGCTCCTCAAGGCGCCGACCCTCATCACCGACGATGGGACGGCCCTGATGGATTCGAACGTCATTCTCCAATATCTTGTCGGGGCCCATCCATCCGTCGCGGCGCTGACGCCGACCGAGCCGTCCCGGCGACTGCGCGTTCTTCGAGCGACGGGGGTCGCGCTGACGGTCATGGAAAAGGCGGTGCAGAGGCACTACGAACGCGCGCTTCGTCCGGCGGATAGGCGGCATCAACCGTGGATCGACCGGATCATGGGCCAGCTGACAGCCGGACTGGCCGCGCTCGACGTCGAATTGCCCGTCGCAGAATGGATCGGCGGCGAATTCGGCCTCGGCGATATCTCCGTCGCTTGCGCCTGCAGCTTCGTCGGAAATGTGCTCTCGGAGGTCGTCGAGACGAGCCGATACCCGAATCTGGCCGCCTTTTGCGAGCGCGCTGAGATGCTGCCGGCGTTCCGGGCCGCCCCCGCGGAGGATGGCGTGACTGCCCATGCCATCCCCGCCGATTGAAAAAGCATCTCCGCTCGCCGAAAAGACGGGAGATAATGGGACATGATCAGTCAAACCGAGACGATGCGCGCCGTCGTCGCGACGCGGCCTGGCGGACCGGACGTGCTCGCAATCGAGATTCGGCCGCGTCCCGTTCCGGGCGACGGGGAGATCCTGATCAAGATCGCAGCGGCAGGGGTCAACCGGCCGGACACGCTCCAGCGCATGGGCCATTATCCGCCGCCGCCGGGCGCGAGCGACGTGCTCGGGCTCGAGGCGTCCGGCACGGTCGTTGCTCGCGGCCCCAGCGCGAGGCGTCATGCGGAGACAGCGCGCGTAACCGCGCTCATTCCGGGCGGTGGCTATGCCGAATATTGCGTTGCGCATGAATTGAACGCGCTGCCGATTCCGTCAGGCCTGACCGCAGTCGAGGCGGCGGCCATTCCCGAAACCTACTTCACCGTCTGGACGAATGTCTTCGACCGCGGCGCACTCAAGCCTGGCGAGACCCTTCTGGTTCATGGGGGAACGTCGGGCATTGGCACGACGGCGATCCAGCTCGCCAAGGCCTTCGGAGCCAAAGTGATCGCGACGGCCGGTTCGGACGAAAAGGCGGGCCAGTGCGAGCGGCTGGGAGCCGATCTCGGCATCAATTATCGGACCGACGATTTCGTCGCCCTGACGCTGGCCGCAACAAATGGCCAGGGCGCGAACGTCATTCTCGACATGGTCGGAGGCGAGTATGTCGCGCGCAACTATGCGGCCGCCTCGCTCGACGGGCGGATTGTGCAGATCGCATTCATGCAGGGCCAGCGGGCCACGATCGACCTGCGGCTTATCATGCACAAGCGCCTCGTCCACACCGGCTCCACGCTTCGCCCCCGTTCCCCGACGGAAAAGGCGCTGATCGCGGATTCTCTTTTGGCCAAGGTCTGGCCGCTTATCGAGGAAGGACGCTGCAAGCCGGTGATCGACTCGGTCTTCCCTCTTGCTGAAGCCGACAGGGCGCACGCGCGGATGGAGAGCGGCGAGCACGTCGGCAAGATCGTGTTGACGGTGTGACGCGGGTTAAGGCTTGAAAAGCCGTTGATGACGCCTCATCTTGGCGTACGCTCGGGCGCGAATCGGCTACCGGGCTGAGAGGAATGCTACGCTGACGCTCACGCCTCGAACTGCTGCGGCGAAGAATGGCCGCAAACCGTTGGTCGACTCCGTCGAACTCCCTATCCAGGACCATTGTCGATGGGCTCGAAGACGCGAAGGCGAAAGACATCGTCACGATCGAGCTCGGCGGGAGGACAACGCTCGCCGATCGCATGATCATCGCCTCCGGAAGGTCGAGCACGCATGTCGGCGCGATCGCCGACCGGGTCATGAAGGCCTGCCGCGACGCCGGCTTTCCGGCGCCAAAGGTCGAGGGCTTGCCCCTATGCGACTGGGTCCTCCTGGACGCGCGCGATGCTATCGTGCACATCTTTCGTCCGGACGTCCGCCAGTTCTACAATCTCGAAAAGATGTGGAGCGCGGACAGGCCGGGCGAAGCCCGGAAAAGTTCAGGCTGAAAGCGCCAAAGGACGGATGCGCATCCTCCTCATTTGCGTGGGACGGCTCAAGACGGGCCCGGAGCGGGAGCTATTCACCGGCTATTTCACCCGGCTGATGGAAACCGCTCGCGGGGTCGGCATCTCGGCCGTCGATCTCCGCGAGGTCGACGAATTGCGCGCCCGTCGACCCGAGGACCGGCGCGAGGAGGAAGCGGCTGCGATTATCGCCGCGGCGCCCTCGGGCGCGAGCCTGGTGGCGCTCGACGAGCGCGGCGACTCGCCGACGAGCGAGGAATGGGCGGCCGACATCGGGCGGGCTAGAGATGCTGCGCAACCGTTCTACTTGGTCGTGATCGGCGGTCCGGATGGGCTTTCGGCGTCTCTGCGGGCAAAGGCGCGCCGGGTTGTCAGCTTCGGAGCCATGACCTGGCCGCACCAGCTTGCGCGGGTCATGGCGAGCGAACAGCTCTATCGCGCACTCACTATTCTTTCCGGTCACCCTTACCATCGCGCTTGATCGCCGCGATTCCGGCTAGATTTGATGATCTTGGACGCGGCATGCTAATGAGGCGAAGCGAAGGAATACGATGCGGGCTCGGCGCCGCCGCCTTCGGGGCCGCGCTCGGGTGGCCCTTGGCGCCGCTCGCCGACCCGGCCGTCGCCCCGGCCCAGCCGGCGGCCGAACAGCAGAAAGCGGAAAAGGAAGTCGAGCTCCGCGGCGTCGAGGACACGATGCGGGCGTCCGACGAGCAACAGCGAGCCATCGACTCCGAAATCGAGTTCGATCCGGGCCGATCGGGCGCGACTCTCCGAGGCGCTGATCTCGACCACGGCGAAGGTGCAGGACGCCGAGCGCGCCATCGCGGCGACGGATGATCGCATTGCGAGCCTGAACGCCAAAGCCGAGAAGATCTCCGGGTCCCTGGAAAGCCGCCGCACGGCGATCGTCGAGGTCCTCGCTGCGCTGCAGCGGATGGGCGCCAATCCGCCGCCGGCGATACTGATCAAACCCGGCGACATGGCGGAGGCGGTGCGAGCGGCGATGGTCCTCAGTTCGCTGATCCCCGATCTCAAGGAGCAGGCCGAAGCGCTGCGCCGCGATGTCGAGAACCTCTCCGAGACGAAGAAATCAATTTTCCGTGAGCGCACTGATTTAGCGCGGACCGCCGCCTCGCTGGCGATTGAGAAGGAGCGCCTTGCCGCGCTGGTCGACGCACGTCAGCGTTCGCTCTCCTCGACCGAAGAGGCGCTCGCCTCGCAACAGACGCGGGCGGCCGACCTGGCCCGTGAGGCGACAACCCTGAAAGACCTGATCGCCAGGCTCGACGCCGAGGAGGCGCAGCGAAAGGCTGCGGCGAACGCCGCGCACGCGGCCGCCGAGCAAACGGCGAAAGAGATCGCCGCGAAGGCCGAGAGCGCTCGAGGAAATCAGCCGACCCGACTTGAACCGGAAATCGCTTTCGCTGACGCGCGAGGCCGCATTCGCTTGCCGGTCGCCGGCACGATCCTGAAGACGTTCGGCTCTCCCGACGGGTTCGGAGGAATCGAGCACGGCGTCTCGTTGACGACGCTGGCCGGCGCGGTCGTCTCCGCGCCGGCCGACGGTTCGGTTCTGTTTTCCGGCCCGTACAGGACGTACGGGCAACTCTTGATCATTAATGCCGGCGGAGGATATTATCTTCTGCTTGCGGGGATGGACCGCATAAACGTGGCGCCAGGGCAGTTCGTTCTCTCGGGAGAACCTGTCGGGGCGATGGGCGACGGGACCACTAGGATGGCGGCGGCGGTCGCGGTTGGCGCCGTGCAGCCGGTCCTTTATATCGAACTGCGGAAAGACGGAACGGCGATCGATCCGGGACCGTGGTGGGCGAAGTCAGACATCGAGAAGGCGCGCGGATGAATCGGAAAGCAGGTTACTTGGGATTTGGCGTCATTCTGGGAGCTGCGGCGACAGTCGCTGCGCCTCAGGCGCTTTCGTATATCAGCCCCGCCGCCTACGCAGCCGCGGCCGACACGTACCGCCAGCTCAACCTGTTCGGCGACGTGTTTGACAAGATTCGCAACGACTACGTCGAGAAGCCGGACGAATCCAAGCTGATCGAAGCGGCGATCAACGGCATGCTCGCCTCGCTCGACCCGCATTCGAGCTACATGGACGCCAAGGCGTTCAAGGACATGCAGGTCCAAACGAAGGGCGAGTTCGGCGGCCTCGGCATCGAGGTGACCCAGGAGGATGGGCTCCTCAAGGTCGTGACTCCAATCGACGACACGCCGGCGGCCAAGGCCGGCATTCTTTCCGGCGACATCATCACCGCCATCGACGACACTCCGACCCAGGGTCTGACGCTCGATCAGGCGGTGGAGAAGATGCGCGGCGCGATCAATTCGCCGGTCAAACTGAAAGTCGTCCGCGGTCCGAAGAAGGATGTCAAGGAATTCACCATCGTCCGGGACCTGATCAGGGTCCAGTCCGTGCGCTCGCACGTCGAGGGTGGAGACGTCGGCTACATCCGCGTCACCCAGTTCACTGAGCAGACGGCGGATGGTCTGAAGGCGGCGATGGAGAAGCTGAAGACCGAAATTCCGGCGGACAAGTTCAAGGGTTACATCCTCGACCTGCGCAACAATCCTGGCGGATTGCTCGATCAGTCGATCGACGTCGTCAATTCGTTCATCGACCGGGGCGAGATCGTCTCGACCCGCGGCCGCACCCCGGAAGAAACCCAGCGATTCGACGCTCGGCCGGGCGGCGACCTGTCGGGCGACAAACCTCTTGTCGTCCTCATCAACGGGGGCTCGGCGTCGGCCTCGGAGATTGTCGCCGGCGCGCTGCAGGATCATAAGCGCGCGACGCTCATTGGCACGCGCTCGTTCGGCAAGGGCTCGGTGCAGACCATTATGCCGCTTGGGCAAGAGGGCGCGCTTCGGCTGACGACGGCGCGCTACTACACGCCCTCGGGCCGCTCGATCCAGGCCAAGGGCATCGAGCCGGACTACAAGGTCCTCGAGGACGTGCCCGCGGATCTCAAGGGCAAAGACGACATGAAGGGCGAAGCCTCCCTCAAGGGGCATTTGGCGAACGGCGTCGAGGACACCTCGGCCTCGCAGGCCTATGTTCCGCCCCAAGAGAAAGACGACAAGCAGCTGACGGCCGCCATCGACCTTTTGGAGCACGGGGTGAAGCCTGTTGAAACGGCGGCGAAGGTCGACCCGGCGGCAAAGCCGGATGCGGCCAAAACCGACGCAGCCAAGGCAGACGCGCCAACGACGCCTGCGCCGGCCGGGACGGCCAAGCCCAACTGATGACGCCGAACGAACTTCGAGGAACGAGCAGCATTCGATGACGAAAGGTCTCTCTTACCTCGCGGTTGGGATCGTGGCCGGGGTTGCGCTTGTCGGCGCGTCCGAAGGCGCGCTGCATGCCGCTGGCGCAAACACGGGCGTCGCGCTGTTCGCCGACGTGTTCAACAAAGTCCGCGACAACTACGCGGAAAAACCGAACGACGACAAACTGGTCAAGGCCGCGATCGACGGAATGCTCGCGTCGCTCGATCCGCATTCGACCTACTTCGATGCGAAGGCGCTGCAAGACTTCCAGACGAGCATGAGAGGCGAGGAGTTCGGCGGCCTCGGACTCGAAGTGATGATGGAGGACGGCTTGGTCAAGGTCGTCAGCCCGATCGACGAGACCCCGGCGGCGCGCGCGGGCCTCATGTCGGGCGATCTGGTCACCCGCATCGACGATACACCGGTCAAGGGACTGACGCTGAAGGAAGCGGTCGACAAGATGCGCGGTCCGCCGAAGTCGAGCGTGCGGTTGCTCATCCAGCGCGGCGCCAACAAGGACCTCAAGGAATACACGATCGTCCGCGAGATCATTCACGTTCAGTCGGTCCGCTCACACCTCGAGAGCGGCGACATCGGCTATATCCGGATCACCCAGTTCAACCAGGAAGCCTATGACGGGGTGCGAAAGGCCTTCGACCATTTCCGGACGGATCCCGGCTCAGCGAAGCTCAAAGGCTACATCCTCGACTTGCGCAACAATCCTGGCGGCCTGCTCAACCAGGCGGTCGAGATAACCAATGCCTTCGTCGACAGTGGCGAGATCGTCTCGACCCGAGGTCGCAACGCGGACCAGGTGCAACGCTACACCGCCCGCCCGGGCGTGAACCTTTCTCAGGACAAGCCGCTGGTCGTTCTGATCAATGGCGGCTCCGCGTCGGCGTCCGAAATCGTATCGGGCGCGCTTCAGGACCTCAAGCGCGCGACGCTCATCGGCACCCGCTCCTTCGGCAAGGGTTCGGTGCAGACGATCCTGCCGCTCGGCGACGACGGCGCGCTGAAACTGACGACTGCGCGCTACTTTACGCCTTCCGGCCGCTCCATTCAAGCCAAGGGCATCGAGCCCGACATCAGAGTGCTCGAGAACATTCCGGATGATCTCAAGGGCAAGGTGTCGAGCCTCGGCGAAGCCTCGCTGTTCGGCCATCTCAAGAACGGTCCCGAAGAGGAAAAGGGCTCGGACGCTTACGTGCCGCCGGACAAGAACAAGGACACGCAGCTCGCGGCGGCCGTCAATCTGCTGCACGGCGTGAAGCCCGAGTTGCTCAAGACGCCCGCCACGGCGGTCACCTCGCAGTGAACCGCGCCGGATTGGCGCTCGCCGCGCTGATCGCGGCCGCTCCCGTATTCGCCGCGGCTGACGAGCCTTCGGGCTGCGGCGCGTTCAAGTGGCCGATCGAGCGCGAGCGCGCGGCGCTCGCCGCAGCCGCCAAGCCGTCGATCGCCAATGGCGGCGCCCTTGCCTATGGCGTCGCCGCGACGCTCGAGCTGGCGCCGCTTGCCGCGGCCGGCCTGCCGCATGCACCGGAACGCGCGTCGAAGGCGGCGCACTCTTTCGCTGGGCATTTTACGCTTGCGGCCCCGGCGAAAAGCGGAACCTTCCTGATTACGCTCGCTTCGGAGGGCTGGGTCGACGTGATCGACAACGGCGCCTTCCTGCATCCGAATGGGTTCTCGGGCGCCGTCGGCTGCGAGGGAGCCCGCAAGAGCGTCAGGTTCGAACTGCCCGCGCGCCCGCTCGACCTTCAGCTGAGCGGGGTCAAGGACGCCGAGATCGCCGTCGTCGTGTCGCCGGAGGAATAGGGCCCCTCGCCGTTCGCGAGGCAAGCGCAGCGATCGACAATCTGCGCGATGTCCCCCAGCGCTGACCGCTTCATCGCCTCGAAGAATGCTGACATCAGCCGATCGCCATGAGGCTCGCGTTGCCGCCGGCCGCGGCGATGTTGGTCGAAATTGCGACTTCCTCGACCAGCGCCGCAAGGTCGTAGTCCTCGCCGGCCGCGAGCCGCTCGGGCGTCAGCGCCTGCAGGCGGACGATCGGGCCGGGGCGGGCCGCAAGGCGGCGCAATCCATCAACCAGCGCCTCCGCCCTTCCCTCGAACAAAACGCCGGCGAGCCCCGGCGCCTCGAGCGGGAAGAGGGCCATCGTCACGCGGTGGGAGAGCTCGGCCGGCAGTCCCTTTAGCCCGATCTCTTCGCCCGGGCTCACGATCGCGTCATTGCCGGCGGCGAGAATGGCTCCGATCTGGATCAGGCCGGCGCTTCGGCTCGTTGCGACGGACGCGATCTTGCCGCGGCGGCGCAGCGCGTAGACATTGCGCTCGCCGACCGGCCCGGTGAGCTCGACGCGCGCCCCGAGCGGCGAGCGCGACATCAGGCTGACGCAACGCTCGGCTTCCGCAGCGTGTCCCGACGCGCGCAGCCAGTCGATATAGACGCGCAACGCGCCGAAAGCGGACGGCGACCCCTCGAGCCCCGCCAGCGCCGCCTGAGGCGGCTCCGCGACAAGCCGCGCGAGATAGAGCGGTCCGCCCGCCTTCGGACCGGTGCCCGACAGGCGCGCGCCGCCGAACGGCTGCACGCCGACGGTCGCGCCGATGATGTTGCGGTTGACGTAGATGTTGCCCGCCTCGATCCGCTCGACGACCCGCCCGATCGTCTCGTCGATGCGCGTGTGCAGGCCGAAGGTGAGGCCGTAGCCGGCGGCGTTGATCGAATCGATCAGCCCGTCCAGTCCCTCGCGCCGGTAGCGCAGCACGTGCAGGACCGGGCCGAACACTTCGCGCCCGACGTCGTCGACCCTGTTCACCTCGATCAGCGTCGGCGCGACGAAGGTTCCGCGCGCGGCCGTTTCCGGCAGTTTCGCCTGGGTCACGGCGAAGCCGCGCCCCCACATCGCCTCGATATGGGCGTTGATTCCGTCGCGCGCCTCGGCCGTGATGACCGGGCCGACGTCGACCGAGAGCCGTCGCGTGTCGCCGACCTCGAGCTCGGCCATCGCCCCCTTCAGCATGGCGAGCATGCGGTCGGCCACGTCGTCCTGCAGGCAGAGGATCCGCAGCGCCGAGCAGCGTTGGCCGGCCGAGTCGAAAGCCGAGGACATCACGTCGGCGACGACCTGTTCCGGCAGGGCCGACGAATCGACCACCATCGCGTTCAGGCCGCCGGTTTCGGCGATCAGCGGGACCGGCGCGCCGGTGCGCGTCAGGCGGCCGGCGAGCTCTCTCTCGATCAGCCGGGCGACCGGCGTCGAGCCGGTGAAGACGACGCCCTGCACGCGCGGGTCGGCGACGATCGCCGCCCCGACCTCGCCCGCGCCGGGAATGAGCGCGAGGGCCGCCGCCGGAACGCCCGCCTCGTGCAGGACCCGGACCGCCTCGGCGGCGATCAGCGGCGTCTCCTCGGCGGCCTTGGCGACGACCGCATTGCCGGCGGCGAGCGCGGCCGCGACCTGGCCGGTGAAGATCGCCAGCGGGAAGTTCCACGGGCTGATGCAGGCGACCACTCCGAGCGGCGCGGGCGAGCCGGGGCTCAGGGTTCGGACCGCCTCGGCGGCGTAATAGCGCAGGAAGTCGACCGCCTCGCGCACTTCCCCGACCGCGTTGGCGTAGGTCTTGCCGGCCTCGCGCACGACGAGGCCGACGAGCTCGTCGTTGAGCTCTTCGAGCCGGTCGGCGGCGCGGCGCAGGATCGCCGCGCGCTCGTTCGGCGGGACGGCGGCCCAGGCCGGCGCCGGCCGCCGCGGCGGCGGCGATCGCGGCGGAAATCTCGTCGGGGCGGGCGTGGCGCGCGATCGCCGACGACGTCGCGGTGATCGGCCGGGTTGCGTGACCGGCTCGCCTTCCTCGTCCGGGGCGACGCCGGGCGGAAAGGCGCGCCGTGTCATTCGCGCGCTCGCCTGCAAGCCTTCGGCGAGTTTCGCCAGCCGCTGCTCGTCGGTGAGGTCGAGCCCGCGCGAGTTGAGGCGCTGCGAGCCGTAGAGATGGCGGGGCAGCGCGATCTTTTCATGCGGCGCGCCGACCGGCTGGATCTTGCGCGCCACCGCGACCGGATCGGCGACCAGCTCGTCGATGGGCACGCTGGCGTCGGCGATGCGGTTGACGAAGGAGGTGTTCGCGCCGTTCTCCAGCAGGCGGCGGACGAGATAGGCGAGCAGCGTCTCGTGCGAGCCGACCGGCGCATAGACGCGGCACGGCCGGTCGAGCTTGTCCCGGCCGACCACCTCCTCGTAGAGCGGCTCGCCCATGCCGTGCAGGCACTGGAACTCATACTGGCCGCGATAGAAGTTCGGCCCGGCCATCGTCATCACCGAGGCGAGCGTCTGGGCGTTGTGGGTGGCGAATTGCGGAAAGACCGCGTCCGGCGCAGCGAGCAGCTTGCGGGCGCAGGCGAGATAGCAGACGTCGGTGTGGACCTTGCGGGTGAAGACGGGAAAGTCGTCCATCCCGTCGACCTGCGCGCGCTTGATCTCGGAGTCCCAGTAGGCGCCCTTGACCAGCCGGACCATCAGCCGCCGGCCGGAGCGCCGCGCGAGATCGACGAGCCAGTCGACGACGAAGATGCAGCGCTTGCCATAGGCCTGGATGACGAAGCCGAGGCCGTTCCAGCCGGCAAGGTCGGGATCGAGGCAGAGCGCCTCGAGCAGGTCGAGCGAGAGGTCGAGCCGGTCGGCCTCCTCGGCGTCGATGTTGAGGCCGATGTCGTAGGATTTCGCCAGCGCCGCCAGGCGCTTGATGCGCGGCAGCAGCTCGCCCATCACGCGGCCGCGCTTGATGCGCTGGTAGCGCGGATGCAGCGCCGAGAGCTTGATCGAGATGCCCGGCCCCTCGTAGATGCCGCGCCGGTGCGAGGCGCGGCCGATGGCGTGGATGGCGCGCTCGTATTCGGCGAGATAGCGCGCCGCATCCTCGGCGGTCATCGCCGCTTCGCCGAGCATGTCGTAGGAGAAGGTGAAGCCGCGCGCCTCGCGCTCATGCGGCCGCGTTGATCGCCTCCTCGATGGTGCGGCCGGTGACGAACTGCTCGCCCATCAGGCGCATGGCGACGTCGACGCCCTTGCGGATGATCGGCTCGCCGCTGCGCGCGATGAGCCGGGTCAACGCGGCGCTCAGCGTCTGCTCGCTGGTCGTCGCGACGAGCCGGCCGGTCAGCACGAGGCCCCAGGTCGCGGCGTTGACGAACAGCGACGGGCTCATCGCCGACATGGGCGCGCCAGTCGCCCGGCGACAGCTTGTCGCGGATCAGCGCGTCGCGGGTGGCGGCGTCGGGAATGCGCAACAGCGCCTCGGCGAGGCACATCAGCGCCACGCCCTCCTGGCTCGACAGCGAATATTCGTGAATGAGCCCCTCGACGCCGCTCGACCGCGTTTTGCCCCGCAGCCGCGTGACGAGCTTGCGCGCGAGCGCCTCGACTTTCTCGGCCTGATCGGGGGCGAGCGCCGCATGATCGAGGAGCGGCGGCACGCATTCCGGCTCGGGCCGCCGATACGCCGCCGTGATCGCTTGGCGCAGCGGAGGCTGGACGAGGACCTCGGAGCGGAACGCGGCGAAGGGGTTGGCGGACATGGGGCGGCGGCTTCCGGGGCGAACGACGGCAGGACAATCCGCAGCCTAGCCCTGGCGGCCGCTCTTTCCTACCTCCAACGAAACTGCCAGGGCCAGCTGGTTAGAATCTAACACTTGTTACCGCATTCGCCATTTCGCCGAAGCGCGGATAGCCCGTTCACCCAACGGCAGGGAGGGGCGGAAAGTGCCCGTTGGTCCGAACGGCGGGAACGGGCAGGATAGCGGGCGCACAAGTCCTCCGTCATCCGCCAACACGGTTCCGCAACTAAGTCCCGCGACTAAGCAGGCCGGCGTGCCAGAATTCGGCTCGCTGATATCCCGCGCCGCGGACGATATCGCCAACGCATAATGCGCAAGAAAGTCGCTGTCGACGCCGGAGATTTCCGATCTCCAACTGCGCAACGTATCCGCTTCCTCACGAACCTGCGTATCGAAATGCGCAGCCACTGAACTAGCAATATTGTTTAGCAACTCACTCTGGCTCAGCACGCGCCCTTCCAACTGGGCAGCCCTCGAATCGAGCCAAACGTCCAGATCGACCTCGTTCCTCAGTAGGTCGGTCGCGACGGAGCTAATTGGGAACGCAAGAGTTTGAATGCCGGCCATCAGTAGCGGTTTCTTGTTCGCACTTATTGGCGGAGCGAAGACGAGCAGCGGTGAATTAGTGATTGACGCACAGTGCTGCAGCAAAGACAAAGGTCTTGCCGTCCTGTCCGCGATCGTCAAACGCAGAAGTCTCAGCAGGCCATCTAAATGATGCAGCCTTCCCTCTCCAACGAACTCCACCAACTCCGCAATTTGCTGGCGCGCCGTGGCAAGCGCGTCAAATATCTCTTTGACGCTGGCTTCCCGCCTTCCTTTCTTTGCTTTCTTATCAGCCTCATACCGCGCCAACGTCTCGCACCTTCGCGCAAGAGCTGTAGCATTTTCATCAGAGAAATCGCGAGTATCGTTCGGCACACCGGATGCGATACGCGCTTCGGCTGGCACCAACTCCGCATGGTCAGCCGAAAGTACCGATCGTTTGCCCTACGATCATGTGGACGGAGCCGGGCAATTTCCAGGATACGCCCACGTTCGTTGATGTTGGGGCGTCGAAAACTAACCGGCACGATTGGAATTCGACGACTTGGCCGCCACCCCCAATTCGTACAGTCAATGACCCGTCCGGCTCAGCAAAGATCGCAACTCCTTCGCGGTCTGCAAGCTTGGTCCGCGCCCGGCATGGCCACGGCCAGGGGAAAGTCAGCATCAGGAGAACGGTTCCCTCCGACATGACGCAATCCTCAATAGTCTGTGTTCACCGTACCGACATCTGGCGTCCTCGCCCCCGCCCGCAAGGCTGCCCGTAGCGCATACGGCCGCTTTCTGGCGTTCTCTGCCCTACCGGGCCGATCGGGAAGGACAGCAACGGGTCGATTCCGACCCTCTACCCCTCGGTCGAGTTGGGCGCCAAGCGTAAGAACATTTGCGGCCGCTCATGCAGCGTGCGCCTTGAGAAAACTCAGCGTCTTCTCATTGAACTCGGCGACGCTCTCGTAGATCGGCGCATGGGCGCAGGTCTCGAACACGACGAGTTCGCTGCCCTTGATCCCGCTCTTCAGCGCGTCGGCGAAGCGGGTCGACGTCACCACGTCATGCCGGCCGAAGGTGATCTGGGTCGGCGCCTTGATCCGGCCGAGCTGGCTCGACGCGTCATGGGCGATGACCGCGCCCGACTGGCGCATGAAGGCGTCGAGCGGCTGCTTCGGCCGGCTGCGCACGAAAGCGGCGAGCTGCTCGATATAGTCCGGCTTGGCGGCATAGAGCTCGGGCGTGAAGCACCAGGGGAAGATCCCCTGGATGATCATCTCGGTGACGCTGCCGAGCCCCTTGGCGATCGATCTGCCAGCCTTCGACCGCCGCCTTTAGGAACGGGTCGGTCTTGGTCCAGCAGCTGTGCAGCGACAGCGACTTGACGCGTCTCGGGATATTTGGCGCCGAGCCAGAGTCCGGTCGCCGCGCCGAGCGACAGGCCGCTGACATGGGCCCGCTCGACGCCGATCGCGGCCATGAAGGCGGCGACGTCGTCGGCGAACAGCTCCGTCGAATAGGTCCCGTCCGGCTTGTCGGTCTCGCCGGCGCCGCGCGGGTCGATCGAGATGCAGGTGAAATGCTTGGCGTAGTCGGCGACCTGGAAGGCGTAGCAGGCGTTGTCGGCGGCGAGATAGGGGATGAGGACGAGCGGCTCGCCGGAACCCTGCTCTCGTAGTTCATCGTGATGTCGTTGACTTTCACCTTGGGCATGTAAACCTCCCCGCGTGGTGTTGATCGTGCTTCTTCTCAAACTCCCAAGCCGCGTCCGGTTTCGCGGCATGCCCCCTCCACCACGCTGCGCGTGGTCCCCCTCCCCCGTTCCGCTAACGCTTCGCGGGGGAGGGGGACCGCCCGAAGGGCGGTGGAGGGGGCGCGCCGGCAGGCTGCTTGGCAGTTCCGTTTCTCCTTGTGACGCGCAAGGCTATGGCCGATGGCTGAGACGGTCAACGCGCCGAACTGCAACCGCGCGAGCGACCCCGGGTCCACCCTCGGACTGATCCTCGACGGCGGCCGCGGCCGGCGCCTCGGCGGCGCCGACAAGGGCCTCGTCGCTGCTCGCCGGCCGGCCGATGATCGCGCACGCGATCGAGCGGCTTCGCCCGCAATGCGCCGGCCTCGCGATCAGCGCCAATGGCGATCTGGCGCGCTTCGCCGGCTTCGGCCTGCCGGTCCTTGCCGACGATCCGCACGATTTCGCCGGCCCGCTCGCCGGCGTGCTGGCCGGCCTCGAATATTGCGCGCAGGTTGGCGCCCGGACATGACCCATGTCGCGACCCTGCCGGCCGACACGCCGTTCGCGCCGCACGATTTCGTTGCAAGGCTGCATGAGGCGAGGCGCGCGTCCGGGGCGACGATCGCCGTCGCCGCTTCGGGCGGGCGCCGGCATCACGTTGCGGCGCTCTGGCCGGTCGCGCTCGCCGCCGACCTGCGCCGCGCGCTGGTCGAGGACGGGCTGCGCAAGGTCGAGGATTTCGCAGCGCGCTTTTCCCTCGCCATGGCCGAATGGCCCTGCGAGCCGGCTCGATCCGTTTTTCAACGTCAATTCGCCGGAAGACCTCGCCCGCGCCGAGGCGCTCTCTGATCCGCGCCCTACCGTCTCGCGGCGCATAATATCCGCTCGCGATCTAACAGGGCGGAACAGGGAACGGCTGCCTTCGCGCGAGTCCGGGAAGAAGCGCCCTGCAGTCCGGCGGCGGTCGCGCCCTACAGCGCGCCCGCCGCGACCGGCGCGATCGCGCGCCACCAGGCTTCGATCGCTTCCCGCCTCGCCGGCAGCTGCGCGTCGAGCCCGGCGGCGAATGCGTTCCACGCTTCGCAATAGCGGCGCGGCACGCAGACGATCATCGCGACGCCCTCGGCAAAGGCTTGGCCGATCTCGGCCAGCATGCCCGCGCCCTCGGACTCGAGGCGTCCGAAGCGGTTGACGACGAGAAGATCGGGCTTGGTCGCGACAGCGCGGTCGAGCAGACGCGCCGCCTTCGCGATCGCGGCCGGATCGACAGCGCAGCCGGTCGCCCCGGCGCCGAGATCCTGCATGATCGGCAAAATCTCGCCGCCAGGAGATCGCGCAGCCTGACGTCGCGTAGATCGCCAAGGTCGTCCCCTGCCCTCTCCTGCACCAGGCCCGCGATGCGCGCGCCGCGCGGCAATCGCCTCGTCGACGAAGGCGATCAGCGCTTCGTCGGGCTCCTCGTCGGGGTCGAACACGATTGCGGCGAGCCGACTGACGGTTTCGCCCAAGGACTCCAGGGTCGTCGGATCGGTCGCCTCGACGGTCATCGCCTTCGCTTTCGTTCGCCGCAACGGTTCGATACAGGAAGCGAAAGGGGAGCGAAAGGAGCGGCCATGCGGGCGATCGGGATCGCCGGGTGGAGCGGCGCCGGCAAGACGACGCTGATCAAGCGCCTGATCCCGGAGCTCAACCGCCGGGACTTGAGCGTCTCGACAGTCAAGCACGCCCATCACGCCTTCGACCTCGACCAGCCGGGCAAGGATTCGTTCGAGCATCGCGCGGCGGGCGCGAGCGAGGTTCTGGTCGCCTCGTCGAAACGCATCGCGCTGATGCGCGAATTGCGCGGCGCGCCGGAACCCTCGCTCGCAGACCTTCTCCGCTTGCTTCAGCCGGTCGATCTCGTTCTGGTCGAGGGTTTCAAGCGGGATCGCCTCGCCAAGATCGAAGTTTTCCGCGCCGCGAACGGCAAGCCGCCGCTCTTTCCAGAGGACCCCTACGTCAGGGCGCTGGCCAGCGACGGCCCGGCCCCGGCCGGTCTGCCGCATGCGTCGATCGACGATATCCCGGCGATCGCGGATCTCGTCCTGAGGCTTGCGGAGCCGATCGAGATTTTGCTCGTCAGGCTCGCGGCGGCTGAATGACTCCTTTTCCGCCCCTCGAACGTCCTAGTTCATCGATTTCGAAATTCGAATCGTATCATGCGGCTTGGTCGAGCTTATAGGACCAAGTGTGGACGATGGGGTCTCGATTGAAGTGATCCATGGCGGCCATGATGCGGTCCTTGAGTTCCTGTTTGGATGCGACACGGATGTGACGCAGCACCGAACGGGCGAGCTTGGAGAAGAAACCTTCTACGAGATTGAGCCAGGAGCCGTGCTTGGGGGTGAAGGTGAATTCGAAGCGACCGACAGGCTGGTCCGCGAGCCAAGCCTTGGTCTCCTTTGAGATGTGCGCGGAATGATTGTCGAGGATTAGCTTGATCGCCGTATGGGTCGGATAGGCGGCGTCGAGAAGCTTGAGGAATTCGATGAATTCGCGGCTTCGGTGGCGATCCTTGACGAGGGCGTGGACCTGGCCGGTGAGCAGATCGATGCCCGCCAGCAAGCTGACCGTGCCGTGGCGCTTGTACTCGTGATCGCGCGCCAAGGTCGCATGTCTGCCGGGCTCGGGCGGCAGGTCCGGGGCCGTCGTGGCGATTGCCTGAATGCCAGGCTTCTCATCGTAGGAGACGATCGCCACCGCATCGCTCGGCTTTTGTTTCGCGGCGGCCGCGGTCTCCTTGATAAGCTTCACCTCGCGATAGACGCACAGAACCTCCGCCATCCTCTGCTTGAACTCCGGGTCGCGGCGTTCCAGGTAATAGCGGACCTTGTGCGGCTTGATCTCCTGCTCATTGAGGATGTTGCACAGCGTGCCCTGAGCCAGCTTGGCAAGGCAAGCGTGCCCTTCTGCCGGCCCATGCTCGCGCACATGGCGGGCGAGCAGCCGCGTCGTCCACAATTCGTGGGGATAGCCGAGGTCCTTGGCCTTGCGGCAGGCGAGGTCGACAATCCATGCCTTGGCCTCGGCGGTGATCGTCGCCTCCCGGCCGGGCCGCGGGCGATCGTCGAGCGCCGACATCGGACCATAGGCCAACGCCCGCTCGACACAGCGCTGGACCGTCTGATGGTGTGCGCCCATGGCTCGCCCCACCGCGAAAAACGATGGGTTCTCCCGGTAGGCCAGCAAAATCCGCGCTCGCTCGACCCGGCCCGCCGGTTCCGTTCGCGAGCGGGCGATCGCGCGCAACGCCGCCAAATCCGCCTTGCCAATTGCCAATTCGATCGCCTTCCGCCGTCCCGCCATGTCCTCAAACCCTGCTTCCGAATCAAACCAGCAAGGCTACAAGCCATGTCGGGAAAAATGAATCCCACGCATAGGATCGGTTTCAACGAATCGATGAACTAGCGACACAGAGACGTTGGAGGAAAACGGTTGAGCCTCAAAGATAAGATTGCCGTCGTCACCGGCGGAAGTCGCGGCCTTGGCCTCGGGCTGGTCGAGGTCAAAACGAACAAACGCAACGTGTTCCTCAAGCTCAAGGATTTCGTCATTCCGCCCGACGACGGCCGGATGAAGCTCGGGGGGTGGTCAAGCACTGGTCGCAATGGATCGACTACGGGGTGGTCGATTGGGACAACAACATCCTCGGCGACGTTACGACGAAAACGGTCAAGGTGACCGTCCGCTACGTGATCGACGGCGCCGAATTGGTCCTGGCGTCAGGCGCCGGGGTTTTGCCCGACGGCGGCGACCCCGATGAAATGCGAATAGCGCTTGGGAAACCCCTCACGAGCGGTCCTTGCATTCCCTTCCCCAGCTCTTGCTAAGCTCTTGCTGGGAAAGGTGGTGCGAAGCGCGTCGAGCTCGAACAATTGCGCGGCGATTTGAAATGGATGGCCGGAAAACTGATGGCCGCAGCTCCGGTTAGCCTCCTCGTTCTTTACAGAAGAACGGGCCTAACATAGGGAAGAACCTAGAGACCCCCATCGAACGGAGGGTGATGGCGTCACGTTCGCCGCCGTGTCGTGAGAGGGCGGGCGGGTTGGTTTGGGAAATCCACCGGCCCGACGCCAGGTAGGCGTACAGTATGTGGGAGCGCCGCATGAAAACTGGCCATTCGCGCGTCTGGGCGGTCGCCCTGCTCTTGGGCGCAACGGCCTTCGCCTCGACCATCGAAGACGCCGGAAAAAGCGGCTCTCTCGGCTTTCTTTCCTCAGCGCACGCCCAGCCTCTTCGCAAATTGATTGCGCGATTGCGCGGCCAGACGCTACCTGATGGAATTGACAAAGCAGAGGGTCGCATCGAGGCGACCCAGGTCGATGTTTCCTCGAAATATCCCGGTCAGCTTGCGGAAATTTCCGTGGAGGAGGGAACCAAGGTCGCTATTGGCCAGGTGATCGGAAGAGTGTCGTCGCCGGAATTCGAGGCGCAATTGCGGGCCGCGGAGTCAGACCTGCAATCCGCGCAGGACGGACTAGCGGGAGCAGAGTCCGAAATCGCCTCGCGGCGAAGCGCGCTCGAATTCGCCAAGTCCGATTTTGAGCGCGGACAGGCGCTCTTGAAGTCCGGCTTCATTACGAAGCAGGCATTCGAAGAACGGCAGCGCAACTACGAGTTGGCGGAAGCAGCGGTCCAGAACACGACCGCCCGGAGGGATCAGGCGCAGAGCGCCATCAAAGCTGCGGAAGCCAAAGTCCAGCAAATCGAGTCGATGATTCACGATCTCACGCTCGTGTCCCCGCGGAACGGCGAGGTTCGGTATCAGATGGCCCGAAAAGGCGAGACCGTCGCAGCCGGCGAACCGATCGTGACGATTCTTGATCTCACTGACCTCTACATGGTCATTTTCCTGAATGCGGCTGACACCGGCAGGCTTGGAATAGGGGACGAAGCCCGGGTCATCCTCGATGCGGTCCCCGACTACGTCATCCCCGCAGAAGTCAGCTTTGTCGCCTCCGACGCGCAATTCACACCTAAGACCGTCGAAACCGAGGCCGAGCGCGAGAAGCTGATGTTCCGAGTCCAGCTCAGGGTCGATCGCCAGGTTTTGCAAAGGTACTACGGGAGGGTGGAGACCGGCTTGCGCGGCTCGGGATTCGTGCGCACGAAGCCGGACGCGAAATGGCCAGCCCAACTCGAAGTTAAGCTTCCGCCTGAGCCCGCGTCCCAGCCAATCACGGAAGCGCCTGCTCCGGCGCCTGCAGAGCATGCTGCAACTCCCGCGCCTGCTCGTGCGCCGGCCCCCCAGACCCCGGCGCCTGCTCCCGCTCCGGCGCCTGCCGCGCAGGCGCCTACGCCAGCGCCACCTCCGGCTGCCGTCACGCAGACGACCACGCCCGCGCCCGCTCATGCGCCGATCGCGCAGACGCCAATGCCAGCTCTTGCTCCTGCGCCCGCCTCAGAAGCACCCCCTCCGGCGTCAATTGCAGAGGCGGCCGCACCTTCGCCCCCGGCAGAGACAACCACGTCCGCGTCCGCCGAGCAGGAGCCCGCGGCCGAGTTCACTCCCGAAAGCATCACGCAGTTGACTGGAGCCTGGGCTTCGTCTGAGGCCGACTGCGCCAGACTCTTCCAACGACGGGGAAAGGCGTTGGCGTTCCGGCAGCCCGTGGACAAGTTTGCGCAAGCCGCGATCGTCGAGTTGCAGCGGATCCGTTTGCCTTCCGCTGTTTGCGAGGTAGAGAGCGCGTCCCACGAAGGAGGCGCGCTCAAACTGAACGCCGAATGTCAGGACTCGATCAGCTACACGTCACGGACAGTCCACGTCAAACTCAGATCCGATACCGAGATGTTCTACAGTCCAACCGGGGATCCGGTGCTCGGCACCACTTTGATGAAATGCTCGCTCTGACGGTCGGCGCCGACGTACACCCCCAGCCCTTCATCGATTGAGGCAAAGCGATTTCAGCGAAACCGGAACGGGTCCAAAGCGCGAAGCGCGAGGGACGCTGCCTTGGTTGAAAGGCGGGTTGCATGGCGTGGAGGATTGAGTTCGAGCGCGCCGCCTCGCGTGAGCTCGACCCCCGTCATTGCGAGCGAAGCGAAGCAATCGCTCAGCAGTCTGCCGAGCGCATTCTTCGTTTCCTTCGCGACCGGGTTGCTCCCGCTCGATGACGCCTGCTCGATCGGCCACGCGCTGAGGGGCGGCCGGTTCGGCGAATTCTGGCGGTATCGGGTCGGCGACTTCCGCATGATCGCCTACGCGGCAGCAGGCGACTATACGATCGTCGTGAAGGCCATCGACATCCTCGGCAACGATACGACGAAGACGGTCAAGGTGACGGTGGAGTAGGGTGGATATCCTCCCCGGCAACGCGACGGCAACGCGGGGGAGGGGGACCGCCCGAAGGGCGGTGGTGGGGGCATCCGCGCGCAAGCGCGGTGGAGGGGGCATAAGACGGTCGATCATGAGAGCGCCGACCGAAACCATCGCCAACGCGCGGCGCCTTCGCCGCAATCTGTCGCCGCCCGAAGCGCGCCTGTGGAGCCGATTGCGCGCGCGCTCACCTGGAACCCCGCCTTTCGCCGCCGGCATCATGGGCCCTACGTGCTCGACTTCTATTGCGCGAAGGCGCGGCTCGCGGTCGAGATCGACGGGATCAGCCACGACATGGGCGATCGACCGGAGCGCGACATCCGCCGCGATCAATCGCTTAAGGCGCAGTGTGCGACGGTGATGCGGATCGCCGCCGGCGAAGCGATGGCTCGAATCGATGAGACGATCGATGGGATCGTTCGCATGGCGGCGGCGATGCTCGTGGCAGAAGCCGCCCCCGCCGCGCTTGAGGCCCCCTCCACCGCGCTTCGCGCGGTCCCCCTCCCCCGCTATGCGGGTGAGGATACGAATAACGAGAACCGCTAGGGTCATGGCGCGCAGACACAAACAAGACCCTAGCCAACTCGGCCTTCTGGAGGCTCGCTTATCCACGGCGCCGAATTGGTCCTGGCGTCAGGCGCCGGGGTTTTGCCCGACGGCCGCGCGACCCCCGATGAAATGCGAATAGCGCTTGGGAAACCCCTCACGCGGCACGCCGTTGCGCCATTTCCGCCAATGTGTCTCGGCCCGCAGCGGTCAAGGCGAACGGGGCTCCGAGGTGTGCGCCGATCTTTTCGACCAGCGCCTTCCTCTTCAGATATTGCATGAGTGCATTGGTCGTTTGAGGAGGCAATCGCAGCCGATCGCTGACATCCTTGATGTGCAGGGCGCCCGCGCTCGAGATGACCGACAAGACGGCCTGAACGCGATCCGAATGAACGGGCAGTCGCCGCAGTTTGACAGCCGGAGCCTTCTGGGCCTTTTGACGACGCGGGACAGCAGCCGGCTCGGGTCGGCGCGGCAAGGGAACCTCGGCTTCGACGGCGCCTTTCGGGTAACCGGATTTCATCTGGCCCGGCTGCGCCATTTCCGCCAGCGTGAAGCGGCCCAGGACGGTCAGGACGTAGGGGTCGCCGAACAATTCGCCCGCCTTCTTGATCAGACCTCTTCTCTTCAGGTATTGCGCCAGCGCGTTGATCGAATTATGCGGCAACCCCAAAATATCCCTGACGTCCCGAATTCGCAGGCCGCCGGCGTTTTCAATGGCCGACAATACGGTCCGAACGCGGTCTGAATAGACGGGCAGACGCGGGGGCTCCGCGTCACGGATCTCCGAACGGTTTTGCGGATGCCCGAGCCCCGCGGCGGTGGCCCGGAAAAGCGCGCCGCCGTTGAATTCACCGACGGCCTCGATGAGGCCGGAGCCCACGAGACGCCCCAAGGCGATTTCGATCTGATCCTCGGCGACCTGCGTGCGCCGCCGGATCTGCCCCGCGTCGGTCGAGTATGCGCCGGGGATCGCCGAAAGCACGCGCTCTTCTTCCCGAGTCAACAAAGGCGTTTCGTCCTCGGCGCGCATGACCAGCCAGGACGGGTCTTCGGGGTCCCCGAATTTGATGCGCCCTTGCGCGCTTAGCCTGTGCATGATGTTCAGGGCGCCCTGGCGCGAGATACCGAGTTTCTTGGCGATGTTTCGTCCCCGCGTCGGGCGCTCGAGCAGTTCGAGCAACCGGCGTCCGTTGGGGGAGGGTTCTCGACTGATTAGGCCGACGAGACCTGTCTCTCCTGTCGCGCGCCAGGATTTGTCAAAAGTCTGCTCGGCGAGCCCATGGACCCCCAAAGCGCGAAGCGCGAGGGACGCTGTCTTGTTTGACAGCCCCGCGGCCATCGCGATTTGCGACAACGACGATTTTCCCGATCGCAATGCGGCGAGGCAAGCCGCCTGGGACTTGGGCAGGACAACATCGCGTGTTTCCGAGATCATCAAAATGCTCCGACCGATTCGTCCGGCTATTCTTACATTTCCGTCGAGCGCGCCGCAAAATGTCAGAGAACGAAAAGAAAGGGACGACTTAACGGGCTCTCAACGGCTCTCGGCTCCGTGTTGACAGCAGTTATTAATTGATGCAACTATGCAAGTTGTGCTCCGCTATCGGACAAACGCAGTTGGCTCCGCCAGGGGAGGCGGACAGGCTCTATTCTCTCGACGTCTCGTCAAAGAGGCTGAAGTGCCCCGATGGCCGAATCGGTGAGGTCGTTGCGCTCCCCTGGTGGGCGTAACGAGATCGCAAGGCAATGCATGCGAGAAGGGGATCTGGTGTGTTCCATTGGCGACATCCGCGGGAATTGCCGCTCGAAATTCGGCTCGAGATGGAAACACTCATCTCCGACCTTGGAGGAGAACCGTCGCTTGCGTCCCAGCATGCTCAACTGGCGAACGGTGAAATGAGGGCGAGAGATTTGCTTCACGCAGGGATAGGGCGGCTACGGCAACGGTTGCTAGTCCTTTCGACTCGTCAACGATGCTCGGAGTAACTTCCCTGCCCGAGCCTACGGTGTAGCCGCCCAGAGCGACGGTCTGTGACGTCGGCAGGTTCTGCAGTGTCGGCTGCTTCTCGGCAATTTCCCGATGATGTTGACGAGCTTCACTGACCTGCTGTGTCAGCCTCTTAATCTCCTGCGCCTAGACGCGTCGAACTTAAGGCCGTGTGACTTCAGCGTTTGCCTTGTCGACGTCTTGCTGAGCCTTTGCGACCGCGATAACGCGCTGGTGCATGAACTGTTCGAACGCGAGCGACATGCCTTCAAACGTGAGCGGGGTGATCGCCGCCATCGTCAGCACGCATATAGCGATATCCCGGCGAATTTGAACCTAGGCAGGCTCATAGGCAACGGGACCCGAAGGCACTCCATCGCAGCAATCGTGGCGATAGGTGCGCAGGCCAGTGCGTCGCCGCCGCGTGCCGTAGCGATCTGATAGGCAGCGGTCGCACATGTCACAACAACCGCCTCAACCCCAACAACTACGGGCTTGAGGTCATTCATTGACTTCAACTCCGGCGCAAAGGCTCTCGCGCGCCGCGTTACATAGAAGCCGACGCGCGTGTTCAATTGCCAAAATGGCGACTTCAGGCCGGGACGACTTGCCTGCATCAGCCAAAAGGCCAATAGATCCTGCCCGACTTCATGACAGGAGCGGCGCCTGTGGGAGAGGAAACGAGTTATCGAGCGCTGCCGACGGTAACGGGGTTCGCCGCAAAGCAGGCGATTGCGGCGCTGCGAAAGCGCGGCATCGCTGCCGCCCCGCTACTGCGTCGTGCGGGGCTGTCTGAACGCGCTCTTGCAGACGACTCTGATGCCCATCCGATCTCGGCGCACGCGCAGGCAATGGTCCTCGACTTCGCTGCTGAAGCGATGGAAGACAGCGCCTTCGGGCTGCATCTCGCCCTGCAGACTGATCCACGCGATGCAGGGATATTTTTCTATGTCGCGTCAGGCGCAAAGAATCTCGGCGAGGCGCTGTTGCTCTTTGCGCGCTACTTCCGGATCGTCAACGAGGCGGTGCGCCTCCAACTGACGCAAGCGCCAGCCGGGATAGCTGTCGAGGTCGAGTTTGTCGGCCTTCCGAGGCATGAGGTCAGGCAAAACGCCGAGTTCGGAATTGCCATGATCCTGAAGGCTCTTCGCGAGGTCGCAGGGCGCAATGTTCACCCCGACCGAGTTGCGTTCGCGCATCCCCGCAATTCTAACCTTCGCGAGTTCGAGCGATTCTACGGCTGCCCCGTCGAGTTCGGTCGTGCCGCAAACGAGGGCGTGTCATCGGACCTGCTCAAGTTCTCCAACGAAACACTCGGCGTCCCGCTCATCACTGCGGACGCCAAACTGCTCGAAGCGCTGCAACCCTTTTGCGATATGGCTGCCAAGGAACGAAGCACACCGGCAGGGACGCTACGGGCCGCGGTCGAGATTGAAGTGGAAAAGTTGCTGCCGCACGGCAAGGCGAACGCGCAAGCGGTGGCGAAGGCGCTAGCGCTGAGCGTCCGCACGCTCTCACGAAGGCTGGCCGACGAGGGGACTGCCTATGCAGAGGTGGTCGATCAGTTGCGGCGAAGCCTCGCGCTCCAATACCTGAAGGAACCGGGCAT
Source organism: uncultured Alphaproteobacteria bacterium (assembly GCA_963835885.1). Taxonomy (GTDB): domain Bacteria; phylum Pseudomonadota; class Alphaproteobacteria; order Rhizobiales; family Beijerinckiaceae; genus Roseiarcus. Next base: position 61,834 of record CAWIHF010000005.1, on the reverse strand, counting down.
GTCGCTATCGCAGATCGCGTGGTTGCTGGGCTACGAGGGGTCGACCTCATTCAATCATGCATTCAAGCGTTGGACGGGCCGCTCGCCATCTGCTGCACGTAACCAGAAACAGCTTCCGCCGCCCGCTTCGACCTGATCCGAGTTCGTCGGGACGCGGGCCTGTCGGTATGGCGCAAGAAAGCAGAAATCTGGCACGCGCTAATGGGCTGCCCATGAGCCTCGCCTTTATCTGACTCCCCAACGGCTGGCGCTTCGCCAAGGGCCGGGGACAACACTTGAAGCTCGAACTGGACGAACAGGAGCGCCGAGCGGTCTGCAGGTCGCTTGTAGATCGCAAAGCGCTCCTGATCGAGAACCCCGAAGACACGACAAAGCGTAGAGCCGTGCGGCGGTCGGGGTTGCTTGAGCTAAAGGCTATCGCATCGGTTCTGCATAAGCTGCGTGCGGCGAATAGATCTCGCAACACAACCGAATCGACAGCGCCGATATCGCGAGACAAATGAGCAACGGCGACTCCAGTCGCCTCCTACGCTGATGCGGGGCGGTCGAAAACCGCCGACGAATCATTCGTGCAGGTCCCTGCAGATGCCCAGCCGAGAAGCGGGTGGCGACTATGCGACCACAGAGCGTTGTGTGGCCAGCGCGGTCGGAACCGACGCCATGTCTGACCAACGAGCGGAGCAAATGCCTCGACTTGCGGCGACCAATGGAGGCCCGGCTGCAAGCGGAAGGATGAGCTTCACTGCAGCGCGCCGTCGCCGGGACGCCGCTCTGAGTGAGCGCAATTGAAATGGCCAGCATTAACAGCGGATTGGCATGCACGGGCAAAACGCAAGGCCCGCTGAACGCTATGCCCACAGTGAAGGAGATCGATCATGAACCGCACGACCATTGCCCCGCTGGTTCGCGCAGCATGCGACAGCGATATGGAAGAAGGCATCGCGACGACCCGAAAGACCATCGACTACGCGCGCCTCGGCGTCGCGGCGTGCGAAGCCTTCGCTGACGGACCGGCAACGTTCGCCGATTTCATGCGGACAACGCTGTCCATCGCCGCGAAGGCGCATGCTACGCAAAGCCCAACGAGCAGCATTCGGCCGGAACCGCTCGACCAATTCACCGCAATGTCCCAAACGAGACACTGACCACAAAGGGGTTGTCACGTCGATGCGGCGCCCGCTCTTCCGCTCTTCAGGTCGGCTTTTTTGTACGGGGACCTGCAGACGCCGTTGACAACCCTGCGAAGGTGCAGCGGCCTCAATCAGCCCGTTTGGCCTTGAGGACGGCTTCGTCGCCCCTGTGGATGGTAAATTCGATCTCGATCGAGCCATCGCCCATGAGTTTGGCCAAGCCGGCGCCGGACACCTGGTCTCCTTCGTCCCAGCCCTCCCAGGAGAAGCGGATCGACTCGCGACCGTATTTGATGTCGAGGCTCGCCTGGATCGCCCCGAAGGCGATTTCGCCCGAACCGTCGTCGCCAATCGTCATCATCGCCGGCGCCACGAGATCGAGGTAGTCGCGGTCCCAGGTGTCGGCCTCGACGATCCGCCAGCGGCCGATGAGCTTGCAGTTCCCCGGCGCCATTCTCACGCTCCCACTTTTGTGCGCCGTCGGACCCGCCCCCCGGCAACCCGTCGAGAGACCGATTCCTTCCGGACTCCCTATGGCTGCGGGTTGGGGTGGGGGGCCGCGCAGGCCTCTGAAGCATCGCCAACGCGTACATTCGTAGGTTAGGCCTGACCCCCTGCCCTGGTCCTCCCCGCTCGGAATTGACCCAAGTACGCTTAAAGCGTATGTCTACAGGCCATGCTCTTTGAGTGGGACGATGCCAAGAGCGGGCGTACTTTGAGCGAGCGAGGTTTTGGTTTTCGATTACGCGGCGCGCATCTTCCTGGGGCCCACTCTGGAGAAGGAGGATACCCGCCGAGACTACGGCGAGATCCGCATGCAGGCGATCGGACAGGTCGGCGACGATGTTCTCTTTGTCGTCTGCACCGATCGCGGCGCCACACGCCACATCATTTCGGCTCGGCTCGCCAGCAGGAAGGAACGCAGATCATGGCGCTCGTTCGCCGAACTATGGAAAACATCCGGAAGCTGAAACCGCGCATCAACCGCGCCAAAATTGATGCAACGACCGAGGCCGATATCCGGCGGCAGATGCGTGAGGACGATCAAGAGGAGGCGAACCTCGCCGGGTTTGCTCCGATGATTTCGCCGCAATTCGTCCGCAAGCGGCTTGGGATGACCCAGCACGAGTTTGCCAAAGCGCTACGCATCCCGTTGTCGACGCTGCGCAACTGGGAGCAAGGTCGCGTGCTGCCGGACCCGGCCGCTCGTTCGCTCCTGACCATCGTGGCGATAAACCCAAAGGCCGCTCTCGAGGCGCTTGCTGTGTAATCGGGCCCGCCGGGCGCCGATCGAAGGTGAACGCGGCAAGCTGCGGCCGCGGCCTCGCTTGCGTGATCGGCGCCAGAGACCGCTCCGGCGGTTGGGTGGAGTGGGAGCCATATGAAATTGTGAAAATAGGCATGTACCGCCCCCGAAAGTGATCCCCACATGAGGGGAGGGAACGCGCCCCTATCTCCGCAGCGCCCACCAGCACCCTCTGCGACGCGCGTCCGTTGACCGGCATGCCGTTCTTCTGCTCGAAATCGGCGGTCGTCGCCTTGGTCCTGGTTCCGATCGCCCCGTCCGGCGCGCCGACATCGTAGTCGTCCTCGCGTGGCTCTCGTGGGAGTGAGCGCGCCACGAAGGCCGTTTTGTCACGCAGCCAGGGGCGCGGTCACCAAGATCAGCAAGGCGTCGCGCGGGCACGGGACGATCGCGTATGCGCGTCCTTCGTCGTCGCTGAACTCGACGAGAGCTGTTGCTCCGTCGAGCCGTTCAACGTTCGTGCCGACCTGACCGCGAACGAGTTCCGTGTTCGGGCAGATCGCTCAAAAGCGCGACTGCGCTTAGCAGGTCGCGTCCGCCATCAGTGGGAGGCCGCGCCGATGTCATCTCAACACCCAGCATGTGACAAATCTCGGATTCGGCCAGCCCTTCCGCAGGATCCAGATGGTTCTTATCACGACGCGCCGGTTTTGTCGCAGCATTGCGACATCGACGCGCCACCGCCCGCCCCATTCGTCGACCTCGTGAAGCACGGCCATTCCCTCGCGCGCCGGGCGCAGAAACCGCGCCCGCAGTTCTTCTGCGTCGACCTGTCCGATCCCGAGAGCCTCGCGGAAGACGCGAGCCTCGTGACGACCGCGCGCATGTGCCGGATTGAGGCAATAGTCCGTGAGTTTCCGAAGATCGATTTCGGCTCGATCTCCATTCGAAACCGTCTGCTCAAGTCAGCCATGCGAGTTGGCGCAAAGGGACGAAACGCGCCCTACCGCCTCAGCGCCTCCAAGACCTTCTGCGACGCCCTTCCGTTGACCGGCATGCCGTTCTTTTGCTCGAAATCGGCGATCGCCGCCTTGGTCTTGGTTCCGATCGCTCCGTCCGGCTGGCCGACGTCATAGCCGTGCTTGGCGAGCAGGGTTTGCAGTTCGCGCCGCCCGACGCGCGAAAGACCCGGGTCGTCGGTCGGCCAGGGGGTGACGATGCCGGGGCCGCCGGCGAGCCGGTCGGCCAGCATGCAGGCGGCGAGCGAATAGGATTTGGCGGCGTTGTAGGAATAGACGACGTCGAAATTCTTCGTGACCAGAAAGGCTGGCCCGTCCGGCCCGGCGGGAAGGAGCAATCCCGCCTCCCCTCCCCCGAGGGGTTTTCCGTCGATACGGGTGATTCCGCGCGCCGCCCAGGCCGACATCGGCTGCTTCGCCTTCCTGCCCGAAGGGCCGGAATAGTTTTGCGGCAGTTTGACCTCGAACCCCCACGGAACGCCCGGGCGCCAGCCGGATTTGGCGAAATAATGGGCGGTCGAGGCGATCGCGGCGTCGGCCGAATTGACGATGTCGCGCCCCCCGTCGGAGCCGGGGGCGGCGAGCCTGAGGTAGCTCGAGGGCATGAATTGGGTCTGGCCGAAGGCGCCCGCCCACGAGCCCGAAAGCTTCTCGGCCGGAATGTCGCCACGGTCGATGATCTTCAGCGTCGCCATCAGCTCCGAGCGGAAATAGTTCTGCCGCTCGCCGAGGCAGGCGAGCGTCGAGAGCGACTGCACCAGCGGCCGCTCGCCCATCTCGCGTCCCGAAATTGGATTCGACCCCCCAGATCGCGGCGATCATGTAGCGGCTGACGCCAAACGTCTGCTCGGCGTGGGCGAGCGCGCGCGCCTCCCTCGCCATCGCCGCCTTGCCGTCAGAAACCCGCTCGTCGTCGACCAGGCCCGCGACATAGTCCCAGATCGGCGTCTTGAACTCCGGCTGCTGCTTCTGGAACTCGAGCACTTTCATGTCGGGCTGAAGCCCGCTGAAGGCGCGCCCGATCGTCGCATCCGATATGCCGGCGCGGGCCGCGCCGGCGCGCAGGCTCGCGACGCAGAAGGAGAAATCCGCCCGCGCCGGGAGGCTGAGCGAAAGAAGCGCCGCCAGGGCGGCGCAGGGCGGGAAAAGAAGGCGATGCATGAGCCCGGGGTCTACCGCGATTCCGCTTCCCCCGTCGAGCCTGCCTAAACTCCCTCTTCCGGCGGATATCAGACGAATTCTTCCGCTGTTTGCGGCAACATATTCCTCTGTTCCGCGCGCAGCGAATTTTCTAATTTTCCGTGAAGCTCCTGAAAACGCGAGATTTTTCTGCCGTCAAAAATACCGAAAGCGCCGCAAAGCGAAAAATTCGCTGTTTTTTTCGCTGTTACCAAGGAGCCTCTTGCAGAATTCCCTGAGGGCGAGGAATTTGCCGTGGTTTTGGTTTGCGGGGGCGCGCGGCTCAGGCTGGTGCTGGCCTGAAGCTGGCGACGCGGAGGATTTGATCGGCGGCGAGCGCGACGATGCCGAACATGAGATGGCATTTGACCTTGGTTGCGCCGCGCACGCGTAGGAACCTGGCGCCGAATTCGTCCTTCAATCGAGCATTGACGCGTTCGACCATGGTGCGGAAATCATAGATGACGTCATTTGCGTCGGGCATGTGGATGAACTTCATCCTGTCGACCTCCCGTTTCCATTCGGCTTTGACGTCATGCTGGGCGCGAAAGTTGCGGTCGATGATCGGCGCGTGGCCGAGCGTGCGGCTATGGTCATGAATGGCGGCGGCGTCGTAGGCGGCGTCCATGAGATCGTAGAGATAGGAAACCCGCGCGCCGGTCATGGTCATCAAGGGAATGGCGACCTGACTGTCGTGAACGGAGGCCGAAGTCAGCACGCAGGAGACGGGGATCTGGCCGCAAGCGACATCGATATGCAGCTTGTAGCCGATCCAGGTTTCCTTGTAGCCCTTGCTGTTTTTCTTGGAGCCCAACATCGCAGGCGGTGGGCAGTTCGGCGAGCATTTGGTTGACGTTCTGTGAGGTTTGCCGCTCCAGCCGGGTCGGCTGGGGCTTTGGCCGTTGCTCGCCTTTGTGCGGGCGTCCGCGCTTGCGCGGCGGCTGAGCGCCATCGGACGGCGGATCGTCCTTCTTGTCGTTGGCCTCTTTCGCCGCCGGCTTCTCGCGCGCCTCGATCTCGGTGGCGTCGCGGGCGATCACGCCGACGATGCGCCCGCCGAGCGAGCGCTCGATCAGCGCCGCGTGCATTTTGTCGGGCAGATCGCCCTGCGCGAACTCCGCGAAGGCGCGAGAGAACGTGGCTTCTGAGGGCACTTGCGAGCGTCGCTCCCAACCGAGGATACGCCGCAGCGACTTGTCGACGGCGAGTTGTTCGATCAAAGCGGAAGTGGTGGGAATGCCCAGCATCGCCTTGGCGACGAAGGCCCTGGCAAGGGCGCGCCGATCCTCGGGCGGGCGGCCGGGGCGGCGCGGCGGCTCGGGAACGAAGGCTTCGAGGCCGATCACGTCGAGGGTCGTGACGAGACGCCCAAGCGCTTCGGTCATCGGGTCGACTTCCTCGCGCAGCCAAGGAAACAGAGTGCCCTGGATATGGTTCCAGCGGGCCTTCATGGCCTCCAGGGGATCGTCGGACATGCCTGTTGCTACGAATTGGAACGACAACGCCAAGACACTACCGAAACCACCCTCAATGTACAGCGATATATATTCTCTTATAGTAGTTGAAGACTGTCATGTCGTTCCTATATGCCCCGACTAAATTTCATTGACATTCAAAATAGTTTTGCAAGAGCCTCCAAGGAATTCGGTCCGGACGATTTGGCCCCGGTCGACGCCGGCGCTGGAACGGCTGGCCGCCCTATGGGAGAATGGCGACATGCCCTGGTCCATCACCGTCGGCCGCTTCGGCGGCACCGCGGTCAAGATTCACATCACCTTCATCCTGTTCCTCGTCTGGATCGCCGCCAGCGCCTGGGCGCAGGGCGGCTGGGCGGCGGCGCGGGACAGCACGCTGTTCATCGTCCTCATCTTCTTCTGCGTGGTGCTGCACGAGTTCGGCCACATCCTCGCCGCCCGCCGTTACGGCATCCGGTCGCCGGAGGTGACCCTGTTGCCGATCGGCGGCGTCGCCAGCATGCCGCGCCTGCCGCCCGACCCGCGCCAGGAGCTGGTCGTCGCGCTCGCCGGGCCCGCGGTCAATCTCGTGATCGGCCTGGCGCTCATTGTCGCGCTGGGTTCGCTCAAGCCCGGCGACCTCACCGAGATCGACGATCCCCGCCTGTCGCTGCTCGGCCGGCTCGCCGCGGCCAACATCTTTCTCGCCGTGTTCAACCTCATCCCGGCCTTTCCGATGGACGGCGGGCGGGTTTTGCACGCCCTGCTGGCGATGCGGCTCGGCGGCGCCCGCGCGACCGAAGTCGCCGCCAAGATCGGCCAGGCCTTCGCCATCGGCCTCGGCTTTCTCGGCCTGTTCGGCAATCCGCTCCTCATCTTCATCGCCATCTTCGTCTACATCGCCGCAGCCGGCGAAGCGCAGATGAGCGCGGCGCAGCAGGCGCTGAAAGGGCTCTCTGTCGCCGACGCCATGGAGACGCGTTTCACCCCGATCTCGATCGACGCCAGTCTGAGCCAGGCCGTCGACGCGCTGCTCGCCACGGCGCAACACGAATTTCCCGTGGTCGACGCGTTCCGGAAACCGGCCGGCTTGCTGACCCGCGAGGACATTCTCACTGCGGTCCGCAGCCATGGCGGCGAAGAGCCGGCGAGCGCCTTCATGCGCGCCGGCGTCGACAGCGTCCGCCCCGCGGCGCCGGTCGAGAGCGTGTTCGAGCGGCTGCAGGATCCGAAGGCGGCGGCGCTCTACGTGACCGACCCAGACGGGGCGATCGTCGGCCTCCTGACCCGCGAGGCGCTTGCCGAGGTCGTGCTCATCCGTTCGGCGCGGCCGGATTGGCGCTTCGAGCGGCGAACGTAGCTCGGTTAGCCCGCGGTTGACAGAGGCTGTTGCGCGGCGAATATGGCCGCCGAAACCGAGACGCTCTTGAACAATCTCCCGAAGATTCCTGTCCCTTTCGGCGGTCGCGCTCGCGCTCGTCGCCGCGACCCCGGCCGCAGCGGACCTGCGCATGTGCAACAACACCGCCAACCGCGTCAGCGTCGCTCTGGCCTATACCGACGGCCAGAACTGGGTCAGCGAAGGCTGGTGGAATCTGAAGTCGCTCGACTGCGTGACGCTCCTGCGCGGCGCGTTGGCGGCGCAGTACTATTATGTCTATGCGATGGACGAGCGCGGGGGCGAGTGGAAAGGCAAAGCCTTCATGTGCACCTCCGATCGCGAGTTCAAGATCGACGGCCGCCAGGACTGCTACCGGCGCGGCTACGACCGGACCGGCTTCTTCGAGATCGACACCGGCAAAGACGCGAAAAGCTGGACCGTGCAGCTGACCGACCAGGCGAATTCCGCCACCCCTTGAAACCTGTCACTATGGCGACGCCGGCTTAAGCCGGTCGGAGACTGAACGCCGACTTCGAGGAGGAGCCCTTGCATTTCCGCCGCACCCGCCGCGTGAAGATCATCGCCACCCTGGGGCCCGCCTCGGCCGACCGCGAGACGGTCGCGGCCTTGTTGGCCGCCGGCGCCGATGTCTTCCGCATCAACATGAGCCACGCTTCGCACGATGCGATGCGCGAGCGGGTCGCAATGATCCGGTCGCTCGAAGAGGAGGCCGGAAGGCCGATCGGGGTGCTGGTCGATCTGCAAGGGCCGAAGTTGAGGCTCGGTCTCTTCGCCGACGGCGGGGCCGAATTGCACAAGGGCGACGTTTTCGTCCTCGACAGCAACCTTGCGCCGGGCGATGCGGCGCGGGTGCAGCTGCCGCACCCAGAAATCCTCAGCTCGCTGGCGCCGGGCCATCGCATCCTGATCGACGACGGCAAGGTGATGCTGCGGGTCTCTGAAGCAGAGCCCGTGCGGGCCTCGACCATCGTCGAAGTCGCCGGTCGCGTGTCCAACAAGAAAGGCGTCAGCCTGCCCGACACCACGATCCCGACCTCGGCGATGACCGACAAGGACCGCGCCGACCTGCGCGCGGCGCTCGAGGAGAACATCGACTGGATCGCGCTCTCCTTTGTCCAGCGGCCGGAGGACGTGATCGAGGTCAAGGCGATCGCCGGGGGCCGCGCGCTCGTCATGGCCAAAATCGAGAAGCCGCAGGCCGTGGCGCGGATCGAGGAGATTATGGCGGTCGCCGACGCCCTCATGGTGGCGCGCGGCGATCTCGGCGTCGAAATGCCGCTGGAGCGGGTGCCCGGCATCCAGAAGACGCTGACGCGACTCGGCCGCCGGCACGGCAAGCCCGTGGTGGTGGCGACGCAGATGCTGGAATTGATGATCACCACGCCCGTGCCGACCCGGGCGGAGGTGTCCGACGTTGCGACGGCGGTGTTCGAGGGCGCCGACGCGGTCATGTTGTCGGCCGAGAGCGCCTCGGGACAATATCCGCGCGAGGCGGTGGCGACGATGAACCGGATCGCCGAAGCCGTCGAATCCGAGGGCATCTACCCATCGATCATCGAGGCGCAACGCGCGGCGCCCGAGGCGACCGGCGCCGACGCGATCGCCGAAGCGACCCGCGACGTCGCCGAGACCCTGGGCCTCAAAGTGATCTGCGCCTGGACGAGCTCGGGCGGGACGGGCATGCGGATCGCGCGCGAGCGGCCGCGTTCGTCGATTCTGGCGCTGACCCCTGTCGAGGCGGTCGCGCGCCGCCTCGCCCTGGTCTGGGGCGTCCATCCGATCGTCACCGACGACGCGCGGGATGAGCGCGACATGGCCGAGCGCGCCTGTCGCCACGCCTATATCGAAGGCTTCGCCCGTCCCGGCGAGCGCATCATCGTCGTCGCCGGGGTGCCGTTCGGCACGGTGGGCGGGACCAACAACCTGCGCATCGCAACGATCGCGGGATAGGCCGGACTCGGCTTGTTTGGCATGAACGCGCGGCAGACCGCGGCCAACTCCCCGCAAGCAAAGCCTGTGCTTGCCAACCGGGCTTGCGCACGCGACATTGACTCGGACTGAATCTCGTTCGCCTCGTTGGAGGCGCAACGCCGCGAAAGGCCAAGCATGGCGCTGAGGCGGGCGGTGATCTGCAAGGGCTGTTGGGAACGCATGCGCGTCCCCATTCCGCTGCATGGTCCGCTTTCGATTCCGTTCCGGGCGTTCGGGGTTCGCCCGAGCCGGATGAACCCGAACCTCTGCACGATCTGCGAACTGAGTTTTAAGACGGTGATGCGCGCCCGCAAGGTCACGATTGACGCCACCATTATGTTCGCCGACCTGCGCGGCTATACGGGTCTCTCACAATCGCTTTCGCCGGACGCGATATCCGGGCTGCTGGACGCCTTCTACGACGAATGCGCGAGCGCCATCTGGGAGCAGGACGGATTGCTCAACAAGACCATCGGCGACGCCGTCATGGCGGTCTTCAATTTTCCGGTCAGCCACCCCGACCACGTCCAGCGCGCCCTGCAGGCGGCGCGCGACATCCAGGCGCGGTGTCGCGACCGGCAGGCAAAGCTCAAGGATACCTCGGGCCTGACGGGCGCCGAGCTCGGCGTCGGCATCGGCATCCACACGGGAAACGTCAGTTTCGGGGAATTCGGCCAGTCGCATCGCGACGTGACCGCCATCGGCGCCGTCGTGAACACCGCCTCCCGCGCGCAATCCGTCGCCGAGGCCGGACAGATCCTCGTGACGCACGCCGTCTACGACAAGGCGCGTCCGCAACTTGCCGGCATCCTGCCGCAACTCTATTCGCTCAAGGGATTTGCCGACCCGATCGAGCTCTACGCGGCGTGACCTGACTCGCGGCCCGGATGCAAAGGCCTCGCCGGCGCCCTGACCCGCCCGAGGCGGCCGGCCGATCAGGCCGCGCGCGCTCCCGCTCCGGCGCTGGTCCGGATCGCGGCGATGTTGGCTGCGTAACCTAGCCCGCCTTTAAACACTGCCGAGCCGGCGACCAGAACATCGGCGCCGGCGCCGACGACGATGGGCGCGGTCTCGGGCGCAATGCCGCCATCCACCTCGATGCGGATGTCGCGGTCTCCGATCAACTTCTTGACGCGCGCGATCTTGTCTACCATGGCGGGAATGAACGCCTGTCCTCCGAAGCCCGGATTGACGGTCATCACCAAGATGAGGTCAAGCCGGTCGAGCACGTATTCGATCGCGCTCTCCGGCGTCGCCGGATTGAGCGCCACGCCCGCCTTCTTGCCCAGGTCGCGGATGACATGCAGCGACCGGTCGAGATGCCTGGTCGCTTCGGCATGGACGGTGATGCGGTCGCAGCCCGCCCTGGCGAAGGCCTCCAGATAGGGGTCGCAGGGTTCGATCATCAGATGACAATCGAACACCTTGTCGGTATGGGGGCGAAGCGCGGCGACGACCGGCGGCCCAAAGGTGATGTTGGGCACAAAATGCCCGTCCATCACATCAAGGTGAATCCAGTCGGCGCCGGCCGCAACGATGTCGCGCACTTCCTGGCCGAGCTTGGAAAAGTCGGAGGACAGGATCGACGGCGCGATTTTAACGGTCTGGGGGAGTGCGCTCATTTTGATGTGCCTCTTGCTGCGGCGCGGATTCTCGTTGAAGTCGTCGCTCGTTTTCAAGCGGCGTCGTAAGAATGGCCAGCCTGGAGATTGGCTTCGCTTGTCCGCCGGCGGCCCAGGAATGGGGCCTACCGTTCAAGTGCGGGCGGCGCGGCGGCGGCGTTCAACCAACTTCAGGATCATCGGTGTCAAGATGAGCTGCATCGCGATATCCATCTTTCCCCCGGGGATAACGATCGAGTTGGCGCGGCTCATAAAGCTGTTGTGAATCATCGACAGAAGATAAGGGAAGTCGATGCCGTGCGGATCGCGGAAGCGGATGACCACCATCGATTCATCAGGCGTCGGGATCCAGCGCGCGATGAACGGATTCGACGTGTCGACCGTCGGCACCCGCTGGAAATTGATGTCCGTGTGAGTGAACTGAGGGCAGATGTAGTTGATGTAGTCCGGCATGCGCCGAAGAATGGTGTCGGTCACCGCCTCCGTCGTGTAGCCGCGCGAGGCCCGGTCGCGATGTAGCTTCTGAATCCATTCAAGATTGATGACCGGCACGACGCCGATCTTGAGATCGACGTATTGGGCGACATTGACCTTGTCGGTGACGAGGGCGCCGTGCAGGCCCTCATAAAAGAGAAGGTCGGAACCCGGCTCGAAGTCGCGCCAGGCCGTGAAGGTCCCCGGCGGACAACCGTACTGCTCAGCTTCGTCCGCGTCATGAACATACGCGCGCGTCCGTCCGCCGCCCGTTTCGGAATAGTCACGGAATGTCGCTTCGAGCTCCTCGAACAGATTGGCTTCCGCCCCGAAGTGGCTGTAGTGGTGGTCCCCCCGGGACGCTGCCTGCTTCATTTGCTCGCGCATTTCCAAGCGGTCCCAGCGGTGAAAGGCGTCGCCCTCGATGTAGACCGGGTTGATTTTCTCGCGACGGAAGATCTGGTCGAACGTCTTCTTGACCGACGTTGTGCCGGCGCCAGACGAGCCGGTGATCGCGATAATGGGGTGCTTGATCGACATTTTCGTTGGATCCGTGCCTCGAAGCTCAGCGACGCAGGAGACCACGTTTGGCGAAAAGAGGAGCGCGCCGCGCCTCGCCGCTTTCGCTGTAGTAGCGGCCAATCCGTTCGACCTTGTCCTTTGAGCCGAAAATCAGGGGGGTGCACGCGTGAACCGAGGTCGGCTTGACGTCGAGTATGCGGCGAAAGCCGTCGATGGCCGCGCCATCTGCCTGTTCGACCAGGAATGCAATCGGATTCGCCTCGTAAAGAAGGCGCAATCGTCCGTGCTCGTAGCCTTTGCGCGAATCCTCAGGATAAATGTAGACGCCGCCGCGCGACAGGATCCGGTACAAATCCGCCGCTGTCGAAGCGACCCAACACATGCTGAAGTTCCGACCCCGAGGTCCTTCCTCCCCCTCCACGCAGTCCTCGACATAGGCGCGCACCGGCTCAGGCCAGTGACGAGAATTCGATGGGTTGATGGCGAATTCGGTCGTTTCCCTGGAGATTCGGGTCGCCAAGCTTGAGATCCGGTATCGGTTGCTGTCCGGATCGAGTGTCGCAATTCGGACGCCGGCGCCAGTCGTGAAGACGAAGGCGACATGCGGCCCGTAGATGATGAAACCCGCGGCCCGCTGATTGAGGCCGGGCTGAAGGAATTGCGCGGCTTCCAGTTCGCCTGCGGGCGCGTCAAGCACCGAAAAGAAGGTGCCGATGGAGATGTTCGCGTCGATGTTCGACGAACCGTCGAGCGGATCGATCGCGACCAGCAGCGTTCCGTCGGCGTCGATTGCGACCGGACCGGCGCGCTCCGCAGAGACGACGCCGCGAACGCCCGAGCCTTTCATGCCGTTCACGAAAGCCTCGTCGGCGAACGCATCGAGCGCCGTTTGTCCTAAGCCGTCGTGCGCGGGCTCGATCGCAGCGTCGAGCGCGCCCGCCATCCGGCCGCGTCGGATCAGATCGACGAGCGGCAGCGATGCTCCGGCGATGGCGGCAAGGACCCGCGCAACATCATGGGGAGCGTTCTCGTTCAAATACTCGTCGAGGTCGTACCCCACACTCGGCCTGTTTGTCACGATCCCCCCACTTACTTGCCTGGTCAAGGCCGCGGCGTTCGCTTTGGTGTCGCATCCATTCGAACGTTTGAATGTAAAAGGAAACTGACTTATATTTGCGAACCCATTCAATCTTTTTGAATGCTTCGGATCTTGTGATGCGAAACCTCTCTTTTCGGCAGATCGAAACACTGCAGGCGATCGCCGAGGCTGGTTCGCTGGTGCAGGCCGCAGCCACACTCAACATGACGCCGGCCGCCCTCACAGCCAGGGTAAGGGGTCTCGAGGACGCAGTCGCGCTGAAGCTGTTCGACCGGACGGCCACGGGCATGCGCCTCACCAAAGCTGGCGAGGTGGCGCTTGAGGCCTCACGCGGCGTCGAGCGAGCGATCCACGATTTCGCCGATGCAATGCGAGCGCTCAGCACAGGTGAGGGCGGCAGGCTATTCGTCGGCGCGGTGTCGACGGCGAAATATTTTGCTCCCCGCCTTATCGCCGCCTTCGTCGCGGCGCGGCCGAAGCTCGATCTTCGCTTTCTGATCGGAAACCGCGACGCGACGATCGAGTCGCTGAGGAGCGGCGATGTCGAGATCGCCCTGGCCGGCCGCCCGCCGCGCGACATGGCAGTCGAGAACTTTCCGCTGGGGCCTCATCCCTACTTGCTGATCGCCTCACCGGAGCATCGGCTGGCCAAGGCCAAAGGACTGACTAGGGGCGATCTCGCGGGCGAGGCTTTCCTGTTCAGGGAAAAGGGCTCCGGCACGCGATCGCTGTTCGATGACTTCATCGGCGACACGCGGATCAGACAGGTCTCGATGGGGATGGAACTCGGCTCGAACGAGACCATCAAGCAGGCGGTCATGGCGGGGCTCGGGATAGCGCTGATCTCTGCGCATACGATCGCCGCCGAGGTCGAGACTGGGAGGCTTGCATGCCTCGACGTCGAGGAACTGCCGATCCTTCGCCGATGGTTCGTTGTCAACCGCGCGGACCGCGCTCTGTCCCCTGCGGCGCGCGCCTTCAGAGATTTTGCCGTCGGGCGCGGAGCCGAATTTCTGCCGTCGATCCAAGGGATTGCGACCGCCCCGACGGCTAGCTGATCGGATGACGCCGGATCTACTCCCATGATTGCGGGAATCAGAGCGCCAGCGCAGCGCCAGAGTTTAAGTTAAATTCGGCTGGCAGGCCCTCCGCTTGGCGCCGGAACGGTGTGGCATCGTAGCATCGCCAATAACGTGGCCGCAAGGGGGAACTGTTTGGGGCGGCAGGGCCGGCCGCAGTGGCGAAAGGCGCCTTTTGATTACGGTGCGCGCCCCAACCGGTCGATGGATTTGTTTAATCGCTTCCACAACGTGCACTCCGGCGAATGGAAAGTTCACGACGGCCCCAAGTCGCTCGATTGCAGGAGCCGAGCGAACGATTACGTTTTGTGTTATGGGCGGGAAATAAAGCGCCTCGCCCCAGAAAATCGGCGAGAGAATTGCGCCCTGGAGAAGTTCACGCAACTGCCCTTTGGAGTATGGCGAACCCTGTCCAAAAGGCGTCCCATCAGCGCGAGCCCATATTCCGCGTCGGGATGGAACCACAACGATCACGCGACCCTCGGGGGCGATGACGCGCCACACCTCTTCGAGAAGCGTCTCCGGTCGCTCGACGGCCTCGAGCGCGTGCGCCACAAGGAGGCGGTCGACCGAAGCGTCCGGCAGCGGAAGCATGTCCGCCCAGACGAGTGCGGCTGCGCATCCTTCCCGCTCCGGCCACACCACAACTCCCTGCTGTGAGAGCATCAACGCGATGCAGCGTTCGGCGCTGTCTCGGAATCGGTCAAGATAAGGCAGTCCGTATCCCAGCGCCGCGACGGTTAGCCCGGATGTATTTGGCCAACGCGAGCGTATGACTCGACCGACAAGTCTTCTCGTCAGTTCTCCAAGAGAAGAACTGTAGAACTCTCGTAGAATTCTGAGCGTCGAGAGTTGTCAGGTTGCGCCGCTCCAATTCCCGAGCTTTGGACGACCACGGTGACCTTCGCGGAAATGAAGAATCGATACCCTGTTTGGCGATGGCTGCCGCAGCTTGATTACGAGGCCACGTGCAAAACTATAATTTCTGTCGACCAAAAGCACAACGTTGGGACGAGCCTCAGCGAGTGGGATGCACCGGTTTCCGAGTCGTTACGAGTCAATGCACGGTATATGAATTTTCGCTGCGACGCGTTGCGGTCGCCAGCCAACGTCGGGTTGCGGTATCGACAAGAGGCGACAACGTCTTACGCACACGGGCGTGATAGTCATTGAGCCACTTGATCTCCTCCGGCTCCATCAACTTCCAGTCAATAAGGCGCAAATCGATTGGCGCAAGGGTAAGTGTTTCAAATCCGAGCATATCCCTGTCGGACTTGGCGATTGTCCTTGACTCGATGAGCACCAGATTTTCAATGCGAATGCCGAATTCGCCCGCCAGATAGTAACCGGGTTCGTTCGACAGGATCATGCCCGGTGCGAGCGGCGTCTCCGCTTTCTTCGAGATTCGATGGGGCCCCTCATGCACGGAAAGGTATGAGCCCACGCCATGTCCAGTCCCGTGGTCGAAGTCCAACCCGATCTGCCAGAGCGGCAACCGGGCGAGCAGATCGATCTGCGATCCGGTGGTCCCTTTTGGAAACACTGCCCGGGCAATCGCAATGTGGCCCTTCAACACTCGAGTAAATCGGTCTCGCATAAGACGTGTCGGCCGCCCGACTGCGACCGTCCGGGTTATGTCAGTCGTGCCGTCCTCATATTGTCCGCCGCTGTCAATGAGAAATAATCCGCGATCTATTACTGAGTTCGACGCGAGAGTGACGCGGTAATGCGGTAGGGCGGAATTCGGTCCCGCCGCGGCGATCGTGGGGAATGAAATGTCCTTCAGCGCCCCCGTCGCCCGTCGAAAAGTCTCCAGCGCACGCACCGCGTCGATTTCCGTAAGTTTTCTGCGAGACGCTTCCGCATCAAACCATGCTAGAAACCGGGCCATCGCTGCGCCGTCGCGTTGATGTGCGGCCCTCGCTCCTGCCAACTCCACCTTGTTCTTTACCGCTTTCATGAGCGAGATTGGGTCCTTGCCGACTTCCGCCTTTCCGCCCGCCCTTTCCAGCGCTTGCGTAAGAAAAGCCGGCGCCGTCGCGGCGTCGAAGGCGACCCGCGCGCCATT
Source organism: uncultured Alphaproteobacteria bacterium (assembly GCA_963835885.1). Classification (GTDB taxonomy): domain Bacteria; phylum Pseudomonadota; class Alphaproteobacteria; order Rhizobiales; family Beijerinckiaceae; genus Roseiarcus. Next base: position 45,569 of record CAWIHF010000005.1, on the reverse strand, counting down.
CTGGCCGAGCCGACAGATGAACGTTTCGAGGGCGTCCGGTTTAAGCAATTCCGCGAGGTCGCTGAGACTGTCCCGAACGGCGTCCGTTAGCTTTCCGGGGTCCACAAATAAGAGCGGCCGCCCCTCGGCGCGAACGTAGGCAAAACCAAGGGGCAACGGCGTATGGGAGACGTCGCCGCCGCGAATATTGAACAGCCACGCCAGATTGTGCGGGTCGCTCACAAGCAACCCGTCGACGCCTTCGAGAGCCTTTCGGACCCCGGCAATCTTGACCAAGGCGTTCTCACCCGCAAAACGCGCCTTGTGCTGGGTTATGACGCCCAACGGAGGTCCGGGACGATCCCTCCAAATCATATCGATCGGATTGGGGGCGACGCTGATCAGGTGCGCCTGCGCCTTTGAGCATGCCGAGGACAATCTCGACACGGAATCAGGAGTATGAAGGCGCGGATCGTAGCCAAGCCTGTCGCCTGGCCGGAGGTTTTTCGCGATCCATTCCGTCGGCGGATCATCGACCGCATGCCGCAGTTCGAAAAGAGACCTGTCCACTTGCAATTTCGCTTGCTCAGTATAACGCCCATCGACAAACAACGCCGCTTTGTCTTTCAGTATGATTGCGAGTCCCGCCGATCCGGCAAAGCCGGTCAGCCAAAGTAACCGCTCGGCATTCGCCGGCACGTATTCATTCTGGTGTTCGTCAGCCCGAGGAACAATGAACCCATCGACGCCGAGTTTTTCCAATTCGCGGCGCAGTTCTACCAACCGCTCCTTACGATTTTCCGGGCCTCCCAACTCGGAAAAGCATTGAAATCGACTTTCAAACACGGAAAGCTCTCTTGCCATGCGGCGCGTCCTGACCATAACCCTCGACCCAGTGAGATCGGCCTATTCCACGACCTCATTTTGCGCTCGGCTGGGAACGACCCGCCGCACGGTTCGATGCTGCAATTCCGCTCAAAGCTTGTCCACAATCGTATCGGCCCGCAAGGCCAGTATGACGGTCCTTTTGTGGTTCGAACGAATACGAGTTCGCCCGCTGGCGTTCAGACGGAATTATAGCTAAAGCCGCACGAAACGGGTATGGCTCAGCCATCGTCCGGGGATCGCGTGTTACTATTTGAAAACGTCGGTTTGCGCTATGGAATGGGGCCGGAGGTCGTCAGCGACCTCAATTTCTCGATTGCGCCTCAAAGCTTTCAGTTCGTGACGGGTCCATCCGGCGCCGGCAAGACCACACTTCTGAGACTCATGCTGTTGTCGCTCCGACCGACGCGCGGATCGATACAAATCTTCGGGCAGGACGCTGCGACTTTGAGCAAGGATCAGATCACGGCGTTGCGCAGACGGATCGGCGTCGTGTTTCAAGATTTCCGTTTGCTCGACCACCTCACGACTTACGAAAATGTTGCGCTCCCGCTGCGCGCAATGGGCCGGGCGGAGTCGGACTACCGCGGCGAAGTCATCGAATTGCTTCGCTGGGTCGGTCTTGGCGACCGGATCAACGCCTCGCCGGTGCTCCTTTCCGGCGGCGAGAAGCAGCGCGCCGCAATTGCGAGAGCGCTCATCGTCCGCCCTGAACTGCTTCTCGCCGACGAGCCGACCGGAAACGTCGATCCCGGGCTCGCACGCCGGCTTCTTCGGCTATTCATAGAGTTGCATCGGCTCGGAACAGCGGTCGTCATTGCAACCCATGACCTGCCCCTCATGGATCAGTTCAGTTTCGCGCGGCGTCTCGTTGTTGGTAATGGAAACGTTGCGACGTTCGACGGCGCTGCGACATGAAGGAGCCGGTTCGCGACAGGCAGCTCGCGCTTGCGCCCCAGGCTGCTCTGAATCGACGCATGCCACTCATTCCGCAGGAGTCGGTCGCCGGTCGCGCGTTGGCGGCCGTTATCGCGATTATGACCTTCCTGGCGTGTTTGACTGCCGGCGGCGCTTTGCTTTTGGCGCAAGCGTCGCAAGGCTGGCGGTCCGAGGTTCTGCGGCAAGTCACGATCCAGGTGAAACCCGGCGCCGGCGATGATGTCGACGGCCTTGTCGCCAAGGTCGCCTCGATCGCGGCCCAGACGCGAGGGGTAAAGCACGTCCGCGTCTATTCTGCCGCCGAATCAGGTAAGCTGCTGCAGCCGTGGCTGGGCGATGGACTCGACCTGAGCTTGCTGCCGGTTCCCCGGATCGTCGTCGTCGACATGGAGGGCGCTCTTGAAGAGGACGTGGTCCGGCTCCGCGAGGCTCTCGCCCGTTCGGTCCCCCAGGCCACTCTCAGTGATCGAAGGATTTGGGCCGGCCGCATCGGGACAATAGCCGGCGCCATCGTCGTTCTGGCCGTCTCCTCGTTCGCCCTCATGATCGTCGCTATGGCCATTGCGATCGGGTTCGCAACCCGCGGGGCCGTCGCGGCAAATCGCGAGATTGTTGAGGTGCTGCATTTCGTCGGGGCTTCCGACAGCTTCGTCGCCCGGGAATTCGAAACTCATTTTCGCAACATTGGCTTCCGGGGAGCCCTGATCGGAGGGTTGTTGGCGATGGCGTTCTTCCTGGCTGCGCAGACCCTTTCCCGATGGACGGCGTCCTCGGCTGGAGGCGCGCAAATCGCCGCCATGTTCGGCGCCTTCGCGCTTAGCCCGACCGGATACGCGGCGCTCGTCCTGATCGGCGCAATCGTGACGGTTCTAACCGGCTTGGTCTCTCGAGCAATCGTCTTACGTCATCTTCGCGGACTTCAGTGACCACAACCTCCCTCATCCGTTTCGGCGACTGAGTGCTGCGATGGTCGGCGTTCGATCCGTGGTCTTCAACCTCCTCTTTTATATGACGCTCGTCGTGTTGATGATTGTGGGCCTGCCGACGATTTTGATCGGCCGGCGAGGAATCTTTGCGCTCGCCTCAGTTTGGCGCGCTGTTTCGATCTGGCTTCTTGAGCATATCTGCGGACTTACGGTCGAATACCGCGGCGTCGAGAACATCCCGCAGGGCGGCGTTGTGATTGCGGCTAAGCATCAGTCCTTCCTTGAGACTTTCGCTCTCCTCAAATACGCCCCAGATTTCGCCATTATACTCAAGCGGGAACTGACCTACATCCCGCTGTTTGGGCTCTATCTCATCGTCTCGAAACAGATCTCAATCGACCGGGCCCGGGGACGGCAGGCTTTGCAACAGATCGCCGCCGCCGCGAAACCCGTTCTTGCCGCCGGCCGGCAGATCTTCATTTATCCGGAAGGCACGCGACGTCCTCCGGGGGCGCCGCCAAGATACAGGCAGGGGGTCGCCGCCATCTACGCGGAGACAGGAGCGTCCTGCCTGCCGGTCGCGGTAAATACCGGGTTATTTTGGAGAAGAAGGGGATTCATGCGCCGGCCAGGCGTGGCGGTAATTGAGTATCTTCCTCCGATCGCGCCCGGCCTCGACCGGCAAACCTTTGCCGCTCGGTTGCAGGACGCGATAGAATTGGCCTGTGCGCGCCTGAATGCGGAAGCTGCAGCACGCGATCCGTCTCTGGTGGCCATCATCGCAGAAGGCGAAATTTATGACACCACGTCCGCCGCATCATCCTGACGCATATCCCTGTCTCCGAGCCCTTCCGATTTCAAGCGCATGCATGGATTGCGCGTGACGACCGTCATCGCCCCAATCGAAGTCGGCAGGGCATGGCCGACGGGTCGCAAATAGATGCGCTTGCGGTCCGACCTGTGGGTAGCCGCCTATCTGCGGCGCTGCGGGGCTGAAGGAATATCCGCGGTGCTGCGGCGACGGGGCGCATCGGACGCTGGCGCGATCTTCGTCAGGATCGACTGTCTGGACGGCCGATCGGCGCTTTACGGGCCTGCCCCGCAATCTCTGGCCTTTGACCTCGAACGCGGCGTCGAGAGACTTTTTACGCGGATGCACGACACTGAATGGATCGATGACCAGGGGGTGAACGAAAGGCTCGCGCGAGAGCAGTCATTCGATCCCGATATTTGGATCATCGAGGTTGAAGATCGGGAGGGCCGGCCGCGGCTTGATTTGGCGTCTCAAGGGTCGGGCGAACCCGGGCGCGGGTGAATACGGACCCGGATCTGAGGCCTGCGATTTTTCCTTTTCTGCGCAAGCCAGTCGATCGCATGTGAAGGGGCAGGACCGCGTTTCAATGCGCATTTCGGTCAGCCACTCGGTTCGAAAACCCTTAACTCACTCGAAAGCAGTACCCGCTAGTTCTTTCGGTACGTCGACAGCCATCGGACACGGTATTCGTGGCAGTTGAATGACCAAGAGGAAGTCTATCTTGAAAGGCGTCGGCAAGAACAGAAAATGGCGCCCGGATATGAACTCTACGCCCTGAGACAAACACGTCAGAAGATTCTCGATGGCCCTCGCTGCATTCGTCGCCATACTGTTTCCTGGATTGATGGTCCTGTCGGCTTCGATGGACTTTCTGACGATGACGATTCCGAACCTGATCCCTGCGGCGCTCACGATCGGCTACTTCGTGTTGGCGGCGGAGTGTCTGCCGCCACACGCGGTACTTTATGACGTCTCCTGTGGTCTCGCGATTCTGGTCATTACATTCGCCATGTTCTCGGTCCGGTGGATCGGAGGGGGCGACGCCAAGCTCGCGGCGGCGATTGCCCTATGGATGGGGTGGGGTTCGATTCTTGACTACGGACTCTCGGCTTCTATCTGCGGAGGTCTCCTCACCCTCGGCTTGTTGATGGCGCGAGCAAGGCCGCTCCCCGCGATCCTCGCACAGCACACGGGGGTGGCGCGATTGCACGATCCGGAAACCGGCGTTCCCTATGGGATCGCGCTGGCAATCGCTGGACTGATTGAATATCCCCATACCGAAATCTGGGCCGCAGCGTTAAACTAAGAGCAGGTTCCGATCGACTGGAATCGTCGCTCGCGATGACGGGGCGGGACGCCGACGATCCGCCATTTCCTTCAGAAAATTTCCAAACGTTTCAAAAAATTTCCGCCGGGCTTCCAAATCTTTTCAGAAAAATTCAATTTCCTTCAGAAAATTTCAAAAAATTTCACTGGGGACCTATATTTCTCAAGGCTTTACGACCGAATTTGGCGAATTTGGAACGAGACAATTTGGCGGCTGAACGGCTGAAAATTTCTCCGTCACGCGGCGCGGCTCCGTCCAGGGCGGCTAATCAACATCTCAATACCGGCTTTCCTTCGATACGCAAGGCGACGAGGGGACCATCTCCGCCCAAGGCGGGGCAGGTCCGAGGCGAGCGGACAAGACGGTCTCCGTTGCGTTGTTAGAACATATCAAGAACATATCGCGGTGCTCTTGTCAAGAGGTTGTTCTTCGGAGTCGTGTCCGAGTTTGAATTGCGGGCGCCGGGCCGGAAGGACGCCGAAGGACCGTCCCGCACGGGCCACAACAAGACGATCACCCTCGTCGCCGGTCTCCGGCCTTCGAGGGCTTGCGGCCCCGAAGGCCTTAAGACCGGCCGATGAACGCCGCCCCGTTCGAGGCATGGGTGGAGACGTGTCTCGCTTCCACCCTCTCGCAAGGTGGTATCGTCGTCATGAACAATTTGCTTGCCCACAAGCGATCGCGGATCGAGCAACTCATCAATTCCGGTCGCCGGCCTGATAAGGGCGCTCGACGCCTGCGCCCACATCTTCAAAACCGCCGAACGCACAAATTAATCGTCGCCTGCGGCTCTGATACAACTTGATCGGAGTCTGCTCTAGAGACTCTAGATCGTGCTAGTTTCTGCAGTTCAATTGAATTATTCAAGCTTTGCTCTCAGCTAAAGATGCACGTTTGTAGGATATCAGTTTTCCTCAACGGAACAACAGATAAAGGATATATTATTTAAATACTCGCACTTCTAAAACAGACCGACCAAATTAACCATGTCTTGATAAACTGCCGTTTAAGAGAAGATTGAAAGACGGTCTCTGTTTGAGGATTCGGCCTCTGATGAATCAAAGACTGCTAATTGCCGGCGCCATCGCCGCCATGGCTTTTGGAGCCGCATATGCGCTTTTCGCGGTCAGCCAGAGCGCCCGGCCTAACCAGCCGATGGCCAAGGCGGCCCCAGTAATCGATGTCGACCAAGTGTTGGTCGCCCGGCAAGACCTACCGATGGGATTCGCGGTGAACGAAAGCGCCCTCGGGTGGCAAACCTGGCCGAAGGGGGCGCTGTCCGAGCTGATGATCACCAAATCGAACAGCGCCAACGCCATAGAGGACCTTAAAGGTTCGATGACGCGCGTCGCGATCATGCGCGGTGAGCCGATCCGGCGCGACAAGCTGATCAAGCCGGGCGATGGGGGTGGCTTCATGTCAGCGATTTTGCCGAGCGGCATGCGCGCGGTTGCGATCAAGATCGACAACGGCGGAGATTCGTCGGCCGGGGGATTCATCCTGCCCAACGACCGCGTCGACGTCGTCCGAATCGCGCGCGATGACGAGGCGACGAAGGCGCGTGGGGTGGAAGTTTTCACCTCGCAAACCATTCTCGCCAACGTTCGCGTGCTTGCGATCGGCCAGAACATCGAGGAGCAGAACGGCAAAAAAGTCGTTACGGGCGGCAACGCAACCCTTGAGTTGGACCCCGATCAGGTCAACCTGATCATTCTCGCCCAGCATTCCGGCAACGCGAACCTCCATCTTGTCCTACGCAGCTTGGCCGACAGCGGGGGCCCGGCAGAAACCGTTGTGGGCGCAAACGGAGGATCGAAAGGCGAACTCACTGTGGTTCGCTTCGGCGCCGCGCAGCAGGCTGTCCGATGACCCGGCTTCGCTTCGCCTTTCGCGCCGCGGTCGCCCTTACTGCCATCGCTGCTGCAACGATCACGAGCCCATCGGCGGCTGAACGCGACCTGTCGCAAATGATGACCAACGTGACCGGAAGCCTCGTCAAGAACCTGCAGATCGGAGTGGGCAAGTCCGTCATCGTGGACCTGCCGGGAGAGGCGGCGGAAATCTATGTGGGCGACCCGAGGATCGCCACCGCCATCGTCCGATCCGCAAAGAGAATCTATGTCTCCGCGCTCGCAAACGGACAAACCACAATCTTCGCCCTCGGCAAGGACGGTCGAAAGATCGCGATCATCCAGGTTTCGGTCGGGCGCGATGTCGGAGAGCTGTCGAACCTCCTCAATGCGGCAATTCCCGGCAACGACATTCACGTTCGCACCGTCGCTGATTCGATCATTCTGACCGGATCGGTGGCGTCGGCCGGCGATGCTCAGAAAGCCATCGACATTGCGTCCGGCTTCGTCTCGGATGCCGGAGGTTCTTTTTCCTTCGGCGCGGCCGGCATCTCCGCCTCGGGGGGCTCCAGCGGAAAGGTCATCAATTCGCTGACCATACGCGGGCTTGATCAGGTGAGTCTCAGGGTCACTGTCGCCGAAATTCACCGTGAGATCGTCAAGCAGCTCGGCGTCACCATGAGCGGCAGCGGTCCCAACGGCAGCTTCAAGCTCGATAACCCGTTTGCGATCAATGGCGCGCTTACCTCGACCGCAGCGACATTGAGCTGGGTCAAAGGAAGCGGAAGCTTCAGCGCCACCTTGCAGGCCTTCGAGCGCCAGGGCGTCGCGCATACGCTCGCCGAGCCGACGGTGACTGCGGTGTCGGGCGAAAGCGCAAAGTTCATGGCCGGTGGGACGATTCCCATCGCAAACAGCCAGTCCTGCACGGGGGGACTCTGTCAGGTCGGATTCATCCAGCAGCCTTACGGCGTCACTCTGAATTTCACGCCGGTCGTGCTGTCGCAGGGGCGGATCCAGCTCCGCATCGCGACCGAAGTCACCGATGTCGACTATTCGACCCAGATCACCTTCAGCGGCATCTCGATTCCCGGCTTCCGCACGCGCAACAACGTCACCACTGTCGAGTTGCCGTCAGGCGGATCGATCGCCACCGCAGGTCTAATCTCAACGCAGACCCAGCAAGCGATCAACGGATTGCCAGGATTGATGAACTTGCCGGTCCTCGGCGCGCTCTTTCGTTCCCGTGACTATCAGCGAAACGAGACCGAGTTGATGATCATCGTGACGCCCTACATCGTCCACTCCATCGATCCGGATCAGATCGTCAGGCCAGACCAAAATTTTGAGGACGCGAGCGATCCGCAGGCCGTACTGCTCGGCCGAGTCAACCGGATCTATTCCACTTCGGGATCGCTCCGGCCGCTGCCCGGCTACGCCGGAAAGATCGGATTCATCACCCAGTAGATGCGAGCAAAGCCATGACCAGCATCGGACATCTCAGGCCGGCTCGCGCGGCCATTCCTTCCGCTTGGGCGAACGCGCTCGCGAGGCGCAGCGCCGCCCTCAGCTTTCTGGCGGCGGTCTCCTGCCTACAGTCGGGCTGCATGACTGACTATGCTTCATCCGACCCCGCCTTCCCGGGCGATTTCCAAGCGCGCCATCCGATCGTCCTCGCCTCGGCGCCAACGCGCATGGATGTCTATCCTACCGGCGGAGCGCTCGACGGCCGCACGGTCGCGAATCTGCGGTCTTTTGCCGAACGATACCGTGAGTTCGGCTCGGGCGAGGTCGTGATCCTGACCCCCCGCACCGGCTCGGACGCAAGGGCCGTGAACGAAATCCGCAGGGTCTTCCGAAACGCAGGTCTGCGCGTCGCGATCAGCGCGGAATCCTACGTCCCATTTGAACCCGACCGCGTAGCGCCGATACGAGTGGCCTTCATGGGCCTCAAAGCAGAGGTCAGGACACCCTGTGGATTGTGGCCGGAGGACCTCGCATCCGGATCATCTCTGGAGGGGTGGAAGAACGAGCCCTACGCCAATTTCGGATGCGCGACCCAGTCCGTCGTCGCCGCCCAGGTCGACGATCCGCGCGACTTCGTCCAGCCGCGAACTCTGGGCCCGTCCGACGTCGCCATGCGCACACGGGCGATCCAGGATGTCCGCAAAGGGCAGGATCCAGTGACGTCGTGGTCCACGAATATCACGCCCATTGGCGGGAGCAACCCATGACCGCCGCCGGAGTTCGTGAGGACGCCGCAAGTCATGCAGTTCATCGGATCGACCCGGTGCCGCGCATCTCGATTCAGGCTTTTTGCGAGACGGCCGAGGTCGCGGCCTTCATCGGCGCGGCAGCCGCGGATCGAAGGATGGCCAAGGCGCAGGTCAAGCAGAACATGGGAGGCGCCTCGGCGGCGATCGAAGCCTATCGAAATGCGCCGACGCCGAACGTCATCGTCCTGGAAGCGCCTTCTGACGGAGGCAATCTGATCGAGCGCCTCGACGAACTCGCACATCTCTGCGATGCCGGGACCAAGGTTGTGGTTCTCGGCAGAACGAACGACATCGTTCTCTATCGTCAGCTCGTGGCCCGCGGCGTCAACGAATATCTTGTGGCGCCGTTCGAGGTTATCGACTTCCTCCGCGCAATTTCTCAACTCTTCCGTTCGCCGGGCGCCAAACCCCTCGGTCGACTAATCGGAGTGGTGGGCGCGAAGGGAGGCGTCGGCGCGTCGACGATTGCCCACAATCTGGCGTGGTCTCTTGGCTCGATCACTGAGATGGCCACGATCATCGCCGATCTCGATCTGGCCTTCGGAACAGCTGCTCTCAATTACAATCAGGACCCGCCGCAAGGCGTCGCCGATGCAGTATTTGACCCTGAACGAGTAGATGCCATGCTCGTCGACCGGGTGCTGTCCAAGTGCGGCGATCGCCTCAGTCTGCTCGCGGCGCCGGCGACCCTCGACCGTATCCTGGATTTTTCCGAAACCTCGTTCGATACGCTGCTCGACGCCATGCGCGCAGCAGCGCCGTGGACCGTGCTCGACATCCCGCATATCTGGAGCGGATGGGCCCGACGCACCCTCGTCGCCGCGGACGAGGTGGTGGTGGTGGCCAATCCGGATCTCGCCAATCTGCGTAACGCGAAAAATCTGATCGACTTCCTCAAGGGCGCGCGACCACATGACCATCCGCCGCGGCTCGTCCTAAACGCCGTGGGGATGTTGAAGCGGCCGGAAATCGCCACGGCCGAATTCGCCAAGTCGGTGGAGGTCGCCCCGATCGGCGTCATCCCGCACGATGCGAAATTGTTCGGGTCGGCGGCCAACAACGGCCAGATGATTGTCGAAATCGAGCCGAAGGGAAAGACAGCGCAGATTTTCGTCGACCTCGCTTCAGCCGTCGCGGGACACCGGGAACGGGCAAAGTCCAGGAAAGGTTTCTTCAATCCGCTTGTCGGAAGATTTCAGCGCATGCACGCCTAAGAGGAATTGGCTCGTCCCGCCTCTCGGCGCGCGCAGGTCTGAAGGAAGTTCGAGATGTTCGGCAAGCGCGGAAATCCGACCCCTGGTGCTCCGGAACTTCCCGCGGGCGTCGTGATCGCCAGCGCCGCCGCGGAGTCAGCCAAGCCACAGACCCATGCGAGTGCGTCGACCGAACGGAGGTCCGACGCCTATTATCAGACGAAGGCGCTCATCTTCAGCGCTTTGATCGAAGCAATTGACCTCGCCGCGCTCTCCAAGCTTGATACCGAAGCGGCGCGCGAGGAGATTCGCGACATCGTGCACGAGATCGTGACGATCAAGAATCTCGTGCTGTCCATCGCCGAACAGGAAGATCTGCTCGACGATATTTGCAACGACGTTCTTGGATTTGGCCCGCTCGAGCCCCTGCTCGCACGTGACGACATCGCCGACATCATGGTCAATGGCCCGACGCGATGCTTTATCGAGGTCGCCGGCAAGATCCAGCTCACCAACGTCCGCTTTCGCGACAATTCGCAGCTGATGAACATCTGCCAGCGTATCGTCAGCCAAGTCGGAAGGCGGGTGGACGAAGCCTCGCCGATCTGCGACGCGCGCCTCCTCGACGGGTCCCGCGTCAACGTCATCGCGCCGCCTCTGGCCATCGACGGAGTGGCGCTTACCATTCGAAAATTCAAGAAGGACAAGCTGACGCTGGACCAGCTCGTCCGGTTCGGCGCAATGTCCCCTGCCGGGGCCGAGATTCTGAAGATCATCGGCCGGGTGCGGTGCAATGTCATCATTTCGGGCGGAACAGGTTCCGGCAAGACCACCCTTCTGAACTGCCTGACGAATTTCATCGACATCGACGAGCGTGTCATCACATGCGAGGACGCTGCGGAACTGCAGCTTCAGCAACCTCATGTGGTGAGGCTCGAGACCCGGCCGCCCAATCTTGAGGGCGTCGGTCAGATCACGATGCGCGACCTTGTCAGGAACTGCCTGCGCATGCGTCCCGAGCGGATTATCGTCGGTGAAGTGCGCGGCCCCGAGGCGTTCGACCTGCTCCAGGCGATGAACACCGGCCACGACGGCTCCATGGGCACTTTGCATGCGAATTCGCCGCGTGAGGCCCTCAGCCGAATGGAGTCCATGATCACCATGGGCGGCTACGCATTGCCGACCAAGACGATACGCGAAATGATCTCCTCGTCGATCGATGTAATTATACAAGCGGCTCGCCTGCGCGACGGATCGCGACGGATCACCCACATCACAGAAATCGTGGGGATGGAAGGCGATGTGATCATTACCCAGGATCTTCTCGTCTACGACATCCTCGGAGAAGACGCGCAAGGAAGGCTGAAAGGCCAGCATCGCTCAACTGGAATCGGCCGACCGCGGTTCTGGGAGCGGGCGCGCGTTTTTGGAGAGGAAAAGCGTCTCGCGGCGGCTTTGGATGCGTCCGAAGTTGGCGAAGCGCGCTGACGTTACGGGAAGGGGCCCGAATCGGCATGATCAACCCGATGGTGGTCGCAGGCTCTTTGGCGCTCGGGCTTGGCGGTCTGGCGTTTCTCCTGGTCGGCGGGGATTCGCGTGCGAACAAGCGGCGGGCGGCAGTCGGACGGGCGACGGCGAGAACAACCGCCGTCTCCGCCAAAGACGACAGAGCAACGCGAAAGAAGCAGATCGCCGAGGGCCTACGAGACCTCGAGAGAGCGAATCGAAGGCGGCGCAATCTGCAGGCCAAGATCGAACAGGCTGGCCTTTCGATGAGCCGCGGACGATTCGTCGCGGTCTGCGTCGTGTTCGGCCTCCTGCTCGGCGCAGCCACCTGGATCGAATCGAGGAATGCCCTGCTTGCGGCGATGGTCGTCCTGATCGGCGCTGCTGGCTTGCCGCGCCTCCTGCTTGAACGGCTCCGCCGGCGACGGCTCGCCAAATTCATCGCCAATTTCCCCAACGCGATCGACATCATCGTCCGCGGCATCAAGTCCGGCCTCCCGCTCGGCGACACGATCCGCATTGCCGCAACCGAGAGTGTCGAACCGGTCAAATCCGAGTTCGTGAAGATTGTGGAGTCCCTATCGCTCGGACTGACGCTCCCCGAGGCCGTCGAGCGGATGGCGCAGCGGATTCCAGTCGCCGAGACGAACTTCTTCTCGATCGTGATCTCAATCCAGGGACAGGCGGGAGGCAATCTTTCGGAGGCGATCGGCAACCTTTCGCGCGTCCTGCGGGAGCGAAAGAAAATGAAGGGAAAGATCGCCGCCATGTCGATGGAGGCGAAAGCCTCTGCCGTCATCATCGGCGTGGTGCCGTTCCTGGTGGTGGGGGCCTTATACGTGTCCTCGCCTACTTACGTATCACTGCTGTGGATGACGACTCACGGACGACTGATTGCTGGTATCGCAATCTGCTGGATGGCTGTCGGCGTCGCGATGATGAAAAAGATGGTTGCTTTCGACATCTGAGAGGAGCCGCCGCCTTGTGGGATCTCTTCGAGTCCAGACTAGCGGACCCGCGCACCCTGGCTTTTCTGCTCGCGGCCGCCGGGTCGGCCGCGACAGTTTTTGCGGTTGCGTCGCCTTGGCTGCAAGGCGATGCGCTTTCCCGTCGGATCAAGGCCGTCAGCACCGAGCGCGAGCGCATTCGCGCCCGGGAGCGCGAAAGGCTGCGCGCGGCGCAGACAAAGTCGACGTTGCGGGCGAAGCCGAGCGGCGTGGTCAAACAGCTTGTCGAAACGCTTAGTCTCACGAGCTGGCTAAGCACCGAGAAGGCGAAGACTCAACTGGCCATGGCCGGGTACCGCGGAGCCGGCGCTGAATACGTCTTCCTGGCGTTCCGTTTGATCGCTCCGATCGCCTTTTTTCTGATCGCGGCGGTCTATTCCATTTTGATCATCCATTGGGATCGACCTTTGATCGTCAAGATCGGAGCCGCCATCGCGGCCGCTTACGCTGGCATCAAAGCGCCGGAGCTATTTCTCCGCAACACGATCGCCAAAAGAAGCAAGGAACTGGAGCGGGCGTATCCGAATACCCTCGACCTTCTGCTGATCTGCGTCGAGTCCGGCATGTCAATCGAACTCGCTGTGCGCAAGGTCAGTCAGGAAATCGGCGTCGAAAGCATTGCCATGGCTGAGGAAATGGCGCTGCTGGCCGCAGAGCTGTCGTTTCTCGAGGAGCGGCGGACCGCTTTTGAAAATCTCGGCGCCCGGACCGGCCTCGAATCCATTCGCTCGATGATCACCGTGCTCTCGCAGTCCGAGCGCTACGGGACTCCGCTTGGCGCAGCGTTACGGGTCCTCGCCCAGGAGAGCCGCGATCAGCGCATGAACGCGGCCGAAAAGAAGGCTGCTGCTCTGCCCCCCACTCTGACGGTGCCGATGATCCTATTCTTCCTGCCCGGACTTTTCGCCGCGATTCTGACTCCGGCAGCCATCCAGATTAACCATTGGAATTAGAGGTCCTGTGCATTGCGGTCACTGGCCTCGGCCGCCCCAAATCGTCGACAGCTACGAAGGTGAAGGTCGCATCCGTTACCTTCTCCCGATTGTGCGTGCGGAAGCGTTGCGCCCACGCCTCGATATGGACCTTCAGCGAGGTGCGCCCGATGTAATCGACGGCCGCGTAAACGCACAACACGTCGCCGACTTTTACCGGACGAATGAAGGTCATTGCCTCGATGGCGACCGTGACGACGCGTCCTTGCGCCTTTTCAACGGCTGCAATTCCGCCAGCCTGATCCATCTGGCTCAACACCCAGCCGCCGAAGATGTCGCCATTGGCGTTCGTGTCGCTCGGCATTGCGATCAGGCGGACGGTCAGTTCGCCGCGCGGCTCCAGTTTAACAGACGGCGGCGCGTTCATCGCGATTGACACCCCAGGAAGTGATCACTGCGGGGGCCGCGCCGCTACGACACGTTCGACGCCGGCGAGGTCCCGCCATGTTGCGAGGTCGAGAAAGCCTGCTTCGGCCGCAATTGCAAGGACCGAGCATGCCTGATCTGCGCCGACTTCGACGAGAAGGCGGCCGTTTGGCGAGATGAGTCGGGACGAGGCCGGAATGATCGCTCGGAAGGCTTCCAGTCCGTCCGCCCCGCCATCGAGCGCAAGTCGCGGGTCGAAATCGCGCACTTCCCGAGGAAGACCCGCGATATCGACGCTTGGGATATAGGGCGGATTCGATATGATCAGGTCGAACGGCCCGTCGAGACCCTCGGTCCAATGGCCGAGGCGAACGTTGGCGCGCTCGGTGAGGCCGCAAGCCTCCAAATTTGATCGGGCGATCTTCGCCGCATCGACCGACCGGTCGACGCCGAGCCCCTCCGCTGCGGGGAACTCGCGGAGCAGCGCACAAAGGAGCGCGCCGGAGCCAACTCCGAGGTCGAGGATGCGCAAGGGTTCGCCGCGCCGGTTGACGAATAGCGCGACGGCCGCCTCGACGATCGTTTCCGATTCGGGGCGCGGATCAAGCACGGTGGACGATATGAAGAGCGGAAGGCCCCAGAACTCGCGCCCGCCGACGATTTTTGAAAGCGGCTCTCTGCCCGCCCGTCGGACGGCGAATTCGCCCAGTCGCAGCGCCGCGGGGCCGAGAGGTTCATCGGGAGCGGCGATGACAGCCGCCGGCGGAAGTGCGCAGGCCGCACAAAGCGTCAGGCGAGCTTCGCGCGCCGGCTCTTCGAAATCCAAGTTCCGGAAAACCTCGACCAGCCGGCGGAACGCTTCGCCGCGGGTCGTCGACGCGCTGAAAGCGTTCCTTTCGCTCAAGCGACCTGGCCGTGGCAGTGCTTGAACTTCTTGCCCGATCTGCACGGGCAAGGCTCGTTCCGGCCGACCCGTCCCCAAGTTGCGGGGTTCTTCGGATCGCGCTCGGCGACGGCGACCGCAGACGTCGCCGCCGCCAGTCCGACGGCGACCGGCTCGTTTACCGCCCCGAACGGGTACTCGTTCTCCCCCGTCGCCGGATCAAGATGCTGGAACTGCATCGGCGGCGGCTCCGGCTCCGGCTCCTGGAAGCGTACCTCGACACGTGACATTTGGGTTATGACCGCTTCATGCCACTGCGCGATCAACTGCTGGAAGAGTTCGAACGCCTCGGACTTGTATTCGTTGAGCGGGTCGCGCTGAGCCATACCGCGCCACCCGATCACCTGCCGCAAATGGTCAAGCGTCACCAGATGGTCGCGCCAAAGGTGATCGAGCGATTGCAGAATGACTTGCTTCTCCACGTAGCGCATGGCTTCCGGGGTGTTCCGCTGGACGCGCTCGGCGTAGGCCTCATCGGCGGCCTTGTGGAGGCGGGCGGCGACTTCCTCCTCGGCGATGCCTTCCTCTCTCGCCCACCCGTCGACGGGCAGGTCAAGGTTGAGCTTACTGAGAACCTCCTGCTTCAAGCCTGAGATATCCCAGGCCTCCGGATATGCATCGTGCGGGATGTGCTTGGCGACGAGGTCGTCGATGACGCCTGTCCGCATGTCCTCGATCGTCGGCTCGAGCGACTCGGAGGCCATCATCTTGCGCCGGTCCTCGAAGATGACCTTGCGCTGATCGTTCATCACGTTGTCGAACTTGAGGATGTTCTTGCGAATGTCGAAGTTGCGCGCCTCGACTTTCTGCTGCGCCTTCTCCAACGCCTTGTTGATCCAGGGATGAACGATCGCTTCGTCCTCCTTTAGACCCAGCCGCTTCAGCATCGCATCCATGCGCTCCGCGCCGAAAATGCGCATGAGGTCGTCCTGCAGCGACAGGAAGAATTTCGACCGGCCAGGGTCGCCTTGGCGGCCCGAGCGGCCGCGCAGCTGATTGTCGATGCGCCTGCTCTCATGGCGTTCCGTACCGACGATATAGAGCCCGCCGGCGTCAACCGCCTTCTGCCTGAAATCCGCGACTTCCGCACGGATCGCCGCCTCCTGGGCGGCGCGCTCTTCCTCTGAAGCGTTGGGATCGACTTCCTGCTTAACCCGCATCTCGACGTTGCCGCCGAGTTGGATGTCGGTGCCTCGGCCGGCCATGTTGGTGGCGATGGTGATTGCGCCCGGAACGCCGGCCTCGGCGACAATGAAGGCCTCCTGCTCATGGAAGCGCGCGTTGAGGATGGCGAAGTTCTTCGACGGCTTGCCTGCGTGCGCCGCAGCATAGAGCGCCTTCAGCGCATCGGGCTTGCTGAAGTCGATCTTCTTGTAGCCGTACCGCTCGAACACTTCGCCTAGCGCCTCGGACTTCTCGATCGACGTGGTGCCCACCAGCATCGGCTGCATCTTAGCGTTCGCCGTCTCGATCTCCCGTACGACCGCGCGCATCTTTTCTTCTGTCGTGCGATAGACCTCGTCATCCTCGTCGAGACGTGCGATCGGTTGATTGGTCGGAATCTCGACCACGGTCAGCTTGTAGATTTCCGCGAATTCATCCGCCTCCGTCGCCGCCGTGCCGGTCATGCCCGCAAGCTTCTTGTAGAGACGGAAGTAATTCTGGAACGTGATCGAGGCGAGCGTCACGTTTTCCGGCTGGACCGTGACGCCTTCCTTCGCTTCGAGGGCCTGATGCAAACCCTCCGAATAGCGCCGGCCGGGCATCATGCGTCCGGTGAACTCGTCGACGATGACAACTTCTCCATTGCGGACGATATAGTCCTTGTCGCGCTGGAAAAGCTTGTGCGCGCGCAAGGCCTGATTGACGTGATGGACGAGCGTCGCGTTGCCCGCCTCGTAAAGCGATCCTTCCTTCATCACGCCGATTGCGACCAACAGTTCCTCGGCGTGTTCGTTGCCGGCTTCGGTCAGATTGACCGTGCGCTGTTTTTCGTCGAGTTCGTAATCCTCTCGCGCGAGCTGCGGGATGATCGTGTCAACAGCGGCATAAAGTCCCGATCGGTCCTCGGATGGCCCCGAGATGATCAGCGGGGTGCGCGCCTCATCGACCAGGATCGAGTTCGACTTCGTCGACAATGGCGAAGGCATGGCCGCGCTGGACCATCTGCGCCATGTCATATTTCATGTTGTCGCGCAGGTAGTCGAATCCGAACTCGTTGTTCGTGCCGTAGGTGACGTCGGCGGCGTAGGCCTGTCGGCGCTGTTCGTCGTCCAGCCCATGCACGATCACGCCGACCGTCATGCCGAGGAACTTGTAGATCTGCCCCATCCACTCAGCGTCGCGGCTGGCGAGGTAATCGTTGACAGTGACTACGTGGACGCCCTCGCCGGCGAGGGCGTTTAGATAGACGGCCGTCGTGGCGACCAGCGTTTTTCCTTCGCCGGTGCGCATCTCGGCGATAGCGCCTTCATGAAGCACGACACCGCCGATCAACTGGACGTCGAAATGGCGTTGCTTGAGGGTGCGCTTGGCCGCCTCGCGAACGGTTGCGAAGGCAGGCGCCAGAATGTCTTCAACCGTCTTGCCGGCCGCCAGCTCAGCCCGAAATTCTTCGGTCTTCGCCCTCAGCTGCTCATCGCTCAGCGCCCCGAACTCGGGCTCGAGCGCATTGATGGCGGCGACCTTCGGCCGATAGCTCTTGAGGCGACGGTCGTTGGACGAACCAAACACCGTCTTCATTACAGAGTCGAACTTCAGGGCGCCGAGCATTATCGACCTTTCCAGTGTCGTGCCGCAGGTTTTCTTCGCGCTCCGTTCGCGGGAAGCGTCAACGGCTGCTGGCGACGACAGCCACAACAAAAAGCGCGAAACAAGGCAAAACGCCCGTCTTCGCGCCGCTGAACAGGGTTGGCGGGGAGATAAGAGCCGCGCCCTGCCTTGTCAATGACGCGCAGAGTCATCAAGAGTCATCGTTGACGAGTCCTGCCCGGGCCGTGCGGTCGCGGCTACGCCGTGGCTAGCCGAAGCCGGCGGCGTTTGCAGGGCTGGCGGAAGAAGCCGGGCGATCATCCGCTCGGCGCCGGGTGCAGGGCAAGGATGGCGGCGCGCACGTCGCGGATCAGGTCGAGAGCGCCTGCCGAAAGCCGCACGATCAGCCGGCGCGCGTGGCGAACCACCCGGCCCGGCAGGGCGATCAGATGAAACCGCATCGCCTTCATGCGCCGCGCCGCCCAATCGCCGCCGAGCACCCGATGCTTCATCAGCGCGTTGAGATTGTGGGCGGGACCATGATCGCCCACCATGCCGCATTGGCCGCGAACAGTCCGCTCGGCAGCCGTCCGCCGGCCTCGCTCTTGCCGCAGCGCTCGCGCTGCCAGCGGATCACCTCGTCGCCCGCCAGCGTGCGGTTGGTAACAAGGCCGAACAGTTTGTAGCGGCCCGGCGTCCCGAAGCTCATCGTGGGAAAGGGCAACTGCTCCGCATCGCCGAGGTCGAACTCGCCCAACGGCTCGCGGATCGCCAGGAAGCGGTAGTCCGGCGCTCTCTTGCTCATGGCCGCCCAATTCGGCACGTAGCCGACCTCTGCCCATTTCTGATCGCCGGCATAGCGCTCGCCGTCGACGATCCGATCGAGCGGCCGCCAGGCCGACTCGGGCAGTTCCGCCGCCGCCTGTTTGAACGCCCCCGTCACATCCGCCCCGACGGCGAATTCGATCACCCCGAAGCGCTCGCTCTTGCCCTCGGCGCAATACTTCAAAAGATCCTGCTGATCGCCGGCCGTGTCCGAGCACAGATAGAGCTTAGTCACCCCCGCCGGCAGCAGGCGGGCCGCCTGCGCTCGGGCCATCCGCAGAAGCTCGCCGTTCACTCGCCACAGGCCCGCTACGCCGCGGCGCGCGACCGCCGTCGCCGCCGCCAGCGCCACGCCTCGGCCCGCCGCTCCCGCCGCATGCGCCCGTGCGCATCCGGCACCCGCACAAGCCGGCACGCAAATCTTCAAATTAGCCTATCCCCCTGATCAATCAGGACTAACGAGGAACTTCACTTCCTTTGATGCGGAATAAGGGGCAGTGTGACCTTGGCCCCACGCAGGGCGATGCCGGGACCGTTGGTCTTCACGCAATGAACCGCGCCGCCGGCGCTGAAGGTCAGGGCCTTCGACAAGGTGCGCTCCTTCCGACGGGCCAGCGCCTCGTCGAGCGCGTCCAGGCTGCGGCTCCACGGGCGATGCGCGTCCTCGCCGTCTCGCGGCGCCATGGCGAACCTGGCGTTCCATCGCGCCACGAAGGTCGGCGCGAAGGCCTGAGCCTCGTCGATCGTCGATATCCTCCGCAGGCGCATCTCCCGCACCAGCCGATCCTGCAGGGTCTGGTTGGCCCGCTCGACACGACCCTTGGCCTGGGGGGTGAGCGCAGTGATCAACTCGATGCGCAATCGCCCGGCGACGCGGCCGAATTCGGTCTTGCCGTCGCCGCCGGCCGCGTCCTTGGCGTTGACGCGGAAATGCCGTGCCGATCCGAATAGAACGCCAGCGGACAGCCGTGCACCACAACATGGGTCCTGAGCGCCGCCAGATCGTGGCGGCGCAAGGTGACGCGGAACAGGAAGCGCACCCCGGTCATGATCCGGTTTCGGTTGCAGATGCTGGCGCCGCCCTCGACGAGGTGCAGCTGGAAGCGGCGCACCTCGTCGGGCGTCGCTGTATCGGGTGAGCGTTTGAGCCAGGCGGCGAACCGCTTGTAGCTAGAGATGTGGCTGCGCTGCGTGCGCGGGTTGAGCTTGCGCGCAGCCATGTCTTCGATCATACGCTGACGCAGCGGACTGACAGTGTCGGTCTCGCTCATCGGGCGCTCCTTCCTGAGTGAGGCTGAACGACCCTCAATTCTCAGGACGGGCTCCCCGCCGACTATGCTGTCATCTCGACTTCACTGGCTTCTCAAATACTGTCACCGGCCCCACCGCTTGCGCCCCCGCGCAGCGGGCTGGAGCGCAGCGACTTCGTGCCCTGACGCTGCCGCTTCGCGAGACCGCGATCCCTTCCAGTTCCGCCAGCTTCTCCGCCGCCTGAGTGGGGTCGAAATCCTTGTACTTGCCCAGAAGAAAGCCTTTCACCCAGGCCGTCACGCCCGCCTCCAAACGACGATTCGACGCCCGCCCTCGCTGACGCGAAACCAGAGCGGCGTCGCCCCATTCTCGATAGGCCCGAACAAGCCGCTTCACCTGCCGAACGCAAAGCCCGAGCCGCTCCGCCGCCAGCCCCTGCCGCAAGACCTTGCTCGCCACCTGCCCAATCACAACCAGCCGTTCGCGCTCCGCCGAACTCATCGCTCGCCCACTCACGTCCCCAAACTCTTCAGAAGGGGACATTCCCACTTTGCTAAAAGGGGACCTTCTCATGAACTGCGCTAACACGTTTTGGCAATGGTCTATTCGCCGACCGAGCAACGCGCTAAACTAGCGAACGAAGGGACTGGACTTGAATGGGACGGTTGCAATAGGGGTTTTCTGTAAGCGAAAGCCGGGCGCAGCTCCTCGATCGCGCCTGAACCGCTTCTCTTATCAGCGGCGAGCAAGGCCGCTTCGCACTTGGACGAGCGATGAGCGAGCATTTGCAGGTTCGTCCCGACATCACTCTCGCCGTGGACGGCGAGGGCGTGATCCGTACCGCGTTCTCCGCGGAGACGCTCGCCGGCGAACCAATCGAGCAGTGGAGGGGATTGCGCTGGACCGACACTGTCCCTCCCGAAATGGCTGGGCAGGTCGCCCAAGCGGTCGAGGAGGCGCGACGCGAAGGGGAATCTTCGTGCTTCACCGTAAATCAGCGATTGCCGAGCGGTCGCGAATTGCTGCTCGAGTACACGGCAGTGAAGCTCAGCAAGAAAGCGGGATTCATCGCGATCGGAAAGAGCGTGCAGGCGATTGCCGAGCTCAGATCTCGCCTTGAGCTCGTGCAGCGAGAACGTGAGCGGGACTATTGGAAGCTTCGCGAGATCGAAACCCGCTATCGCGCGCTGCTCGATGCATCGTCTGAGGCGGTCGCCCTTGTCCGGGTAACGAATTTGCGCGTGGTGGAAGCGAACGTCGCGGCGACGAAGTCTCTCGGCCTGGTGCCTGGCGGGGAATTCTGTCCGATGTTGGCGGACAATGACCGCAGAGCTCTGGACGCTATGCTAGCGGGCGCCCGGATGAGGGGCCGCGCCCCGAGTATCGTCCTTCATGTTTCGGCCGACGTTCCCTGGAGCTGTCGCGCGTCCGTGCTCACAAGCGAAGGCGGCTCTTTCTATCTCCTTCAGATGGCGCCGCTCGCGGCGATCGAGGACCCGGGCGGCTCAGGGGCTGCCGATCGCGAGAGCGATCGGTTCTCGGTTGAGAGCTTTGTGCAACGGATGCCGGACGGCTTCGTCATCGTCGATCGCGACGGTCTCGTCCAACAGGCTAACCACACCTTTCTCGACCTGATTCAAGCTGGCGTGGAGAGCGCTGTTGTCGGTCAAAACATCAAACGCTGGCTCTCGCGGCCAGGAACGGGCATCAGGGTCATTATGAACCTCGTCGATCAGCACGGAACGGTGCGCGCGATGAGGACCACGCTCGAGGGCGAGCTTGGCGCAAACACTGAGGTCGAGATTTCCGCGGTCGGCGATCAGGTGAGCCGACCATCTTACTTTGGTCTCGTGCTTCGCGACGTCACTTCTCATACGCGTGAGCGCGAAGAACCGGCCTTCCCTCGATCCGCTCTGATCGATGAGCGCCCTGATCGGCCGCTCGGGAACGTTGTCCGGTCCTCCGTCGCAGCGATTGAGCGCGAGCGCATTGGTCATGCGCTCGCGCAAGCGGAGGGCAATCGAACGAGAGCGGCGAAGTCTCTTGGGCTCAGTCGTCAGAGCTTGCACGCCAAGCTGAAGAAATACAGCCTGCAGGATCATTAGACTGCCACAACGAGTGGCCCATACGCGAGGTTTGGCCTTTGGCAAGCGCCCAGCCCATATCGCCCGCTTTTGGCGCCGCGAATCTTTCGAACTGCGAGCGCGAGCAAATTCATCTTGCAGGCTCGATTCAGCCGCACGGCGCGTTGCTGGTCATTGGCGAGCCCGATCAAATCATCGCTCAGGCGAGCGATAACGCCTCGGCCTATCTCGGCGTCGACGGCAATCTGCAAGGGCTCCGGTTGCGGGCGCTCGGCGGGACATTATGGGAGCGAACCGCCGGGTCTCTGCCCGACAGCATAAAGTCAATTCCTGCCGCGGTCCGCTGCACCATCGGCGTGCGAAACGAGCCATGCACCGTGATTATTCATCGTGCTCCGGATAGCGGGCTCATTGTCGAGATCGAGCATGCTGGGCCGGATACTGAGGGTCCCGGGGCCCTCGAAGGCGCGGTTTCTTCGATCATTGCCGCGACCACCCTGCAAACGCTCTGCGATGAAAGCGCACGCATCTTCCGGCGACTGACCGGGTACGACCGCGTGATGGTGTATCGCTTCGACGAGGCGGGCCATGGCGAAGTCTTCTCGGAAACCAAGAAGCCGGACCTCGAGGCTTTTCCCGGTAACCGCTATCCGGACTTCCGACATTCCGCAAATCGCACGCCGCCTTTATGAGCGCAGCCGCGTGCGACTCCTTGCCGACGTCAACTACGCGCCGGCGGCCTTGTCGCCGCGCCTTTCGCCGATCTCGGGAAAAGACCTCGACATGTCGCTCTGCTTCTTGCGCAGCGTGTCGCCCATACACCTCCAATACCTCCAGAACATGGGCGTTGCGGCAACTCTGGTCGTCTCGCTAATGGTAGGAGGTCGGCTCTGGGGCCTCATCTCCTGTCATCACTATTCCCCGCGATTCCTTCACTTCGAGATACGCTCGGTGTGCGAGGTTCTCGCCGAGGCGATCGGAACCCGGATCGCGGCGTTGGAAAGCTTCACAAGAGGCCAGGGGGAACTTGCCGCCCGCCGCCTCGAACAGCGAATGACCGAGTGGATCGTTCGCGACGGAGACTGGCGAGGCGCGTTGTTCGACCGCACCCGCCCTCTGCTTTTGCCTCTCGGTGCGAGCGGCGCGGCGCTGCTTTTCGAGAACCAGGTCTCGACGACGGGCGATGTTCCAGGAACCGACGAAATTCGCGCGATCGCGCGCTGGGTCGGACCGAAGCTCAACCATGGCGTTTTCTCGACTGCAAGTCTTGGCGTTGCGGAGGAGGCGTTCGCGCCCTTGGCGGGGGTGGCCAGCGGCATCGTCGCGGCGCCGATTTCAGCTCAGCCCGACGAGATGCTGATTTGGTTCAGGAGCGAACGCGTTCGAACCGTGACCTGGGGCGGCAATCCGTTCAAGTCGTCTTCTTCGGAGGACGATCCGTCCGAGCTCTCTCCGCGCCGTTCGTTTGCGCAATGGCATCAGATCGTCAAAGGCACCTCAGATCCCTGGACTGCCTCGGACCTCTGCGCCGCGCGGCTGATCGGTACGAGCGTGACCGACGTCATTGTGCAATTCCGCGCCGTCCGCATCTTGATCGCGCAGGACCAACTCGAGCATGTTCTCCGTCAGGTCCGCGGCTCGGACCAGCAAGTCGTCGTCGCCGACGCTCGCGGCGTGATCCTCGAAAGCAACTCCAGCTTAGAGCGGAATCCGATCATCCTGTATCGTCCAGATAACCACAGGATTTGAAGTAATTTGTACATTCGGAGGGGTGGAAGATTTCGGCGCAGGTTTCGAGTGCGCGCATCAGGCCCGAGACGGTCCGTTCGGCGATTTTGCGCAGGAAGGCTTTGAGCTTGGAGAAGGCTTTTTCGATGGGGTTCATATCAGGACTGTAGGCCGGGAGATATCGCAACTGCGCGCCCGCCGCCTTGATCAGTTGCTCGACCCGCGGCCCCTTGTGAGCGGGGAGATTGTCCATGACGACGGTCTCGCCGGGCGAGAGGGTGGGCACGAGGCATGTCTCCAGCCAATCCTCGAACCGGGCGGCGTTGATCGGTCCGTCGAAAGTCTTTGTCGCCGTCAGGCCGCGAAGGCGAAGGCCGGCGACCAACGTTACCGTTTTGTAGTGACTGTGCGGGATAGCGGCCCGCAAGCGGCGCCCGCGCCGGCAACGTCCGCTTTTGCGCGCGAGATTGGTGGAGGCTCCCGTCTCATCAATGAAAACCAGTTTCGTCGGATCGAGATCGAGCTGCCCCGCGAACCATTCCCGGCGTCGATTTTGCACGTCCGCGCGTTGTTGTTCCTCGGCGTGCGCCGTTTTTTTTAAAGGTGATCTCGTGACGGTCGAAGAAACGCCACAGCACGGAGACCGCAAAGCGCTCGCCGCAATTGCCGATCAGCTGTTCCTTTATCTCGAGCAGCGTGATGTCCGGCCTGCGCCGGATCAGGCCCAAGAGATAGTCGCGATGCGCCTCGATCCGACCGGAGCGCCGATCGCCCCGGAAGGCGTCGGCGAAATCTCGCCCGTGGTATTGAACCGCTTCACCCAGCGCACGGCGCTCGCGACGCTCACTTTGAAACGCGCGGCCGCCTGATTGCGCGACAACCCGCCCAACACCACCGCCTCGACCACGCGCTCGCGAAGATCGTCGGAAACAGCCATCCCCGCCGCCTCCCTCTCGCGGCGCGAATGAGGAAGCAGAAATTAGCCGAATTCGGGAATCCCCCAACCAATTCAATCCGTTCGGATACTGCTCTAGGCGAATGGCTCGGGATCGACCGCGTAGCTTTACGGAGCCTCGAAGAGCTGTCGAGTTTTTTTTGCCGATCCGGAACAGGCTGGCGGAAGGCTTCGAGCGCTGGTTAATGAGAACCGACCCTGGCGGAGCGAAGCGATCATCCACACCGCTCGGGGCCGCACGGCGGCGGTCTTGGTGCGCGCGGATCCGGTTTTTGTCGACTCAGACCGCGCTCTGGGGTTTGTGATCCTGTTCACCGACCTAACGGACCGCAAGGCGGCCCAGTCGGCGCGAAGACGCTTTCAGGACGGCATTCTCCGCAACCGCCAGCAGGTCTCGACGACTGTCAACTCGCCGAAGAACGCCGCGGTTCGACAACTCATGTCTTCCGTGATCGAAAACGCTCAGCTAGCCGCACTCGAAATCACCGATGGGACCGACCTCCCCGATGTGCCGGCGTTGCTCGAAAGCGTGACGCTGTCCGTCGCGCGCACCGCGGAAGTGCTGGAACAGCTTGCGCTGTCGAACACCGAGGCTTGGCGCAAGAGAGGTCCGGAACTCCCATCGTGAGAGACGAGCACGCACTACCCCGACAGGTCGGCGTCCAAAATTGCCGTCGGTACGAGCGCAGCTCCGCGACGCGACAGCCCAGGCGCACGAAAGGATGCACGCCCACGCGGGTTTCGGCGCCGCGGCCGCTGGGGTTATTGACGTTTGTGAGTATCGGAAGCTGCTCGAGCGCCTCTACGGCTTTCATCGGCCGTTCGACGACTTGGTGCGGTCAGCCGCTACGATCTCGACAATAGACCTCGACCTCGACGCGCGAGCGCGGTCGCCTGCGCTACGCGCCGATCTGATCGCGCTCGGGCTTGACGAAAGGACAATTGTCAGCCTTCCGCTCTGGTCGGCGAAGCTGCCGCTTGCGAGCAAGGGCTCGTTGCTGGGCGCGCTCTACGTGGTTGAGGGCTCGACTTTGGGAGGTCTGCAAATTGCGCGCGCGCTGAAAGGATACATCGGCGACGAATCAGGCGCGGGACGCAGCTTCTTTCTCGGGCGAGACGAGCGGCGCAGCGCAATGTGGAGCGAATTTCTGCAGCAACTCGAAGCGCTGGCCGAGGCAGCCGAGCAAGCACGCGACGCGATCGGCGCCGCTGCTGCGACGTTCGAGGCGTTCGAGGCTTGGATGGCCGACTGGAAAACCGGGAACGCTGCGGCGGCGTATGCTTAGCGCGAAGCTGTCTGCCGCGTGAGAAGATGCGAAGCTAGGACCACGGCTGTCGGAGCGTCGAAGCCCGCGCCGTCCGCTCCGACTTGCGCCACAAGCTCCGGATGCTCGTTGAACGCGTTTCCCCCCACCATGACGCCGAGACGGGGATTGATAGACGCCGATCGAACAGCCGCGATGGTTCGCGCCGCAAGATCTAGGCGCGAAACGACGCTGAGTGATACGCCGACGACGCCAACCCATTCCTCCGCCACGGTCCTCGCATTGTCCGCCGCCGGACGCTCTTCTTCGATTGTCACGCACCAGCCTGTCGTTTCGAGAAGCTTGGCGACCATGCGAACGCCCAGGCAATGGGTTTCGCCCGGCAGAACGATCAGGACCGCGCGGCGATAAAAGTCCGATCCCGGTGCGGCCTCCGCCACGCCCATCCGGTCCATCAGCGCTTGCAATCGCCCGACGCCGACAGTCACGTCAAAGAAATCGCAGACGTCCTGTTTCCAAAGTTCCCCGAGATACTGTGCCGCTGGGGCAAGAAAGAATGTCAGGAGCGTCGCAAAGGAATGCTCCTGCGCGCGTATGCTTTCGAAATGCGCGACGGCTGCTGCCTCATCGTGTCCGATGGCCAGGCTTGCCAGCGTCTCGATCTCGTCTTGCGAGGGCCTTCTCTCGGGCGGCGCCGCCAATCCATCATGATGGAGGAGGACCAGTCTTGGGCCGATATCGACCGCCACGATGTCTCTGAGGCGCGATCGGACCGGCGACCGTTTCTCTTGGACTGCCGGCGGTCGAAGTGCGTCGAGGCTTGCGCTCGACGAATGTCGGGTTCGGCATACGTATTCGAAGTGACCTGAGGAAAATCCCCCCTCGACCGCCATGATCTGCTCCCCAAACGCTTCTCGGGTTTGGATCGTCCCCGCATGGGCAGGAACGTGTTTTGATTCGATTGACTTGAATTCCGCATCAGGAAAATTCAAGTTCCCCGTTGGCCCTGAGGAATCAGGGAGATAGTCTTGGTTTGCGACTTAAAAATCATCACCAACGGGGTGCGCGATGCAGGGACAGGGGCTGCTCGATTTCCAGTATGAGGCCGATTCGTCCAGCCATGGATTGACGTCGTTGGCCGGGCTTCCGTTGTATCTCGACCTGATCAAGGCCTGCGGCCTCGGCGGGGCGATCCAGCGGCATGTTCGGGCGGCCGGCGGACCTGAATTCCGCATCAGGAAATTTCAAGTTCCCCGTTGGCCCTGAAGAATCAGGGAGATAGTCTTGGTTTGCGACGGCCTCGGCGGGGCGATCCAGCGGCATGTTCGGGCGGCCGGCGGCCAGGGCTGGCTCGACATCCAGATGGTTCTGGCGGTGATTTTCCTGAATCTGTCCGGCGGCGACTGCGTGGAAGACATCGAACGGTTGGAGCGCGACAGCGGCTTTTCGTCGATCCTGCGGGCGATCGAGAAGGATTTGCTGTCGCGCGCCGAACGGCGGTCGCTGAAAAGCCGCTGGCGGCGCGAGCGCGAGCGGGCGACGCCCTCGCCGTCGGCGCTGTCGGGCTGGCTGGAACGGTTCGATGATCCAGCCTCGCCCAAGGCGGCCGCGGGGATGGCGTTCATTCCGGCGGTGACGCAGGCACTGCGCGGTCTCTGGAGAGTGAACCAGGCGCTGCTGGACTTTCTGCAGAAGCGTCAGCCCGCGGCGACGGCGACGCTGGACATGGACGCGACGCTGATTGAGACGCACAAGCGCGAGGCGCTGTTTTGCTACAAGAAGTTCAAGGCGTATCAGCCGCTGAACTGCTGGTGGGCGGAGCAGGGCGCGATGCTCTATTCGGAGTTCCGCGACGGCAACGTGCCCGCCGGACACGAGCAGTTGCGCGTCCTGAAAGAGAGCCTGCGCCATCTGCCGGACAGCGTGAGGAGGGTCTCGTTGCGTTCGGACACGGCGGCCTATCAGGAAGAGCTGCTGCTCTATTGCGGCGAGGGAAAAGACCCGCGCTTTGGCGTGATCGAGTTCGCGATCGGCGCCGACGTGACCGAGGCTTTCCGCGCCGCTGTGCGGACGACGCCCGAGAGCGCGTGGAAGCCGCTGATCCGCAAAACGGACGGCCAGCCGCAACAGACCGATCAAGAATGGGCCGAGGTCGTTTACGTGCCCAATTGGGCCGGACACAGCCGCAACCGGGCGGACTACCGCTTTCTCGCGATCCGCGAGCCGCTGCGCCAGCTGGCGCTGGGCGACGAGGCGAAGCTGCCGTTTCCCACCCAGGCGTTCGGCCCGAAGGGGGTCTATAAACTGTTCGCCGTCGTGACCAACCGCACGGGCGCCGGCGAGGGCGTGATCTGGTGGCTGCGCGAGCGCTGCGGCAAGAGCGAGGAAGTCCATTCGGCGACGAAATCCGACCTGGCGGGCGGACAGATGCCCTCTGGGCTGTTCGGCGCCAACGCCGCCTGGTGGGCGCTGACGATCCTGGCGTTCAATCTAAACGCCGCGATGAAGCGTCTCGCGCTGGGCGAGAGATGGGCGGCCAAACGCATGAAGGCGCTGCGCTTTCATCTGATCGGCCTGCCCGGACGGGTGGTCAGCCACGCCCGCCAGCTGATCATTCGTCTGGGCGACGGGGCCGAAGCGCTGGCCACCCTCCTCGACGCCCGCCAAAGGATCCGGGCGCTGGCGCAAGAACCGGCCGGATGAGCCCAAACCGCGCGCTGCCGAGCGTCGACCTGATATCGCGTGGCGTTCCCTGGCGCGGCGACGACGCCCCGCGCCCGCGTCCGGCGAGCCCGACTCGCCCCGGTTGCACGCAGTCATCGCCGGACTCGCCATGCGTGTCGACGAACGTCAGGAGGTGATCGACCCCTCGGGATTGTGACATTCGAACCCGTCAACGACCGCAAAATCGGTCACGCACCGGCGCGCGCGGTGATTTGTTCGGGAATTGTGGTTGAACGCGAAAACTTGACCGTTGTAACAACTGCCGATACTGTAAATTGACCTGTACGCAGGTGAGCCCCTTTTGGCTGGGTCCCCGAACGCGTGCGCCCGCGGGTCCGGCTTCTCAAAGAGTGGCGCGAAGGCGGTTTTGCGAGAGTCGCGGCAGGGCCGCGAGCACCTTCGTGACGATCGCGCGGGCGTCGAGACCGGCAAGAGCGTAGAGCCGCTCCGGCTTGTCGTGCTCCAGAAACCGATCCGGAAAGGTGAGGGTGCGCACTCGAAGACCTGCGTCGAGATGGCCCGTCTCTAATTCAAAAAAGTGGTGGTGGACGCAGTCCTACCGAACCAGTCTCGGTCCGTGAGCTCGGGCGGGTCAATGAAAATTCCCAGCAAACAGGGAATTTATCAGGGAATTCCTCGAACCCTCGACAAAATGAGAAGCTTGTTGCGTTACCAAGCTATTGAATTTGCGTGATAACCCGCTCCGCTGAGCTCAAATTCCCTAAGCAAACGGAACAGGGAATAACAGGGAATTGATCCACCTGACGCGCTCCGCCCCGGAGGGGACGCAAGCACGGCCCTTTGGCACCTGAGCGCGGTCGCCACTTAACCGGGTTTCGCCCAATCGCCGCGAGGGCGGAGCCGCCTACCGTATCGGCAATGCCCGCTTTGACTGTGCCCTGCCGCGAAACATCGGTTCACGGCTGGGTAATCAACTGGCCGGTCGATTTGAGCCAGAACCAAGCCCAAAATGCAGCGGAAGCGTCTGCCGACGAATTTAGTGCTTGCGCTCAGGAAGTTGATGGCGTAAACGATGCAAATCGGATTGCTTCCGGCCCTTGGGGTGAAGCGGTCTGGGCGAGCGGTCGGAAACCACGAGGGTTTGTCGGTTCGCCTGAAACGTTGACGTGGCGCGCCCCGCAAGGCGGCGCGCTTTGACGTTTCGGGCGTATACGACAGGCCCTCGCTTGGACCGCAACAACCTCCAGGACGGAATCCGTCCTTCACTTGGAGGTTGTAATATGACCCGCAGTAGATCAAAGGAATGGACTCCCCCTGCGCCGCTCGGCGTGAAGGAGACCGTCGCGGCGATAGCGCGCAAGCGCCGCGAGACCCAGCGTGCGCTCACCGAGATCCGCGCTCGCGCCCCTTCGAGGCGCCGCAACGACCTCGCGCCGTCGCTCCAATACGAAATGGCGCCGACCGACAGCCTGAAGGCGGCGACGCGTCAGGTGCGCCGACGCGATGAGCGTCAGCGCGCACGCATCGAGTCCAGCATCGACCGGTTCGGCATCTGCCGGCCGATCCTGATCGGCGGCGATCGCACGATCATCGAGGGCCACGGGATTTGGGAAGCGGCCAAGGCGAGGGGGATTGCCCATGTCCCCTGTGTCGTCGTCGATCATCTCGACCCCAACGACCTCCGCCTCCTGCGCATCGCCCTCAACCGTCTCGGCGAGACCGGCGCCTGGAACGTCGAGGCCCTTCGGCTCGAGTTCGAGGAACTGACCGTGCTCGGTTCGGAGCTCTCGGACACCGGGTTTGAAATGGCCGAGATCGACACCCTGCTGCTCGAGGACGACGACGAGGGCGATGGTCCGGAACTGGCGTCGTCGTCGTTGCCTGGGGCGTTCGCCACGTCGCGGCTCGGCGACGTCTGGAGTCTTCGGCGACCATCGCCTCATCCAGGGCGACGCGCGCGAGCCGGCCGTCTACGACCGGCTGATGGACGGCTCTGAGCTGGCGAGCCTCATTTTGACCGACGAGCCGTTCAACGTAGCCAACGTCGGCCACGTCACCGGCAACCCGGGCCATCGCGAGTTCGCGATGGCCCATGGCGAGATGACACGTGAGGAATTCGCGGCCTTCAATCGTTCCTGGATGTCGGCGGTTTTGCCCCACTTGGGGGAGGGAGGCCTGCTCGCCACCTTCATCGACTGGCGATCGATCGACCTCGTCATCGCCTCCGGGCTCGCGCTCGACCTCGCGTTGTTGAACCTCGTCGTTTGGGAGAAGTCGAACGGCGGACAGGGCAGTCTATGGCGCTCGCAGCACGAGCTCCTGCCGGTGTTCAAGAAGGGCAATGGCCCCCACGTCAACAACGTCGAACTCGGCCGCCACGGGCGGTGGCGCTCCAATGTCTGGACCTATCCCGGGCGTCGACCCTGGGATCCGACTTCACGCGAGGGCCTCGGTTTCCACCCGACGGTCAAGCCGCGCCTGCTGCTCGAGGACGCGCTTCTCGACGTGACCAACCGCGGCGATATCGTCATCGACTGCTTTGCCGGCTCGGGCTCGACGGTCTTGGCCGCGGAAGCGGTTGGCCGTCGTTGCCGCGCCGTCGAGCTCGACGGACCCTTTGCGACGTCATCATTCGCCGCTGGCGCGAGATGACGGGACAGGACGCCGTCCTCGAGTTCAACCGGCGAGACTTTTGCCGAGGTCGAGGCCCAACGCGCGGGCGAAGACGCGGACGACCCGAGGAGGACGGAAGGGCAGGACAGCGATCGCGACCTCAACGACCTGGAGCAGGAGGGTCGCGATGAGCGCGAGTAAGCCTCCCAAGCGCGCGCCGGCCGGCGACTACCCAGTCGGCTACGCCAGGCCGCCCAAGGCGACCCAGTTCCAGCCTGGCAGCAGCGGCAATCGCGAAGGCAGGCCGAAAGGCCGGCCGAGCCTCAACGAGATCATTCTCGAGGAAGCGGCGCGCATCGCCAAGGTCAAGGTTGGCGACAAGGTCCTGCACATCGACAAGGACCGCGCCTTGATGCGCAGGCTGTTTGATCTCAGCCTGCACGGCAACGTCCCTGCGCTCCGCTTTACGATGAGTCTCCTGGCTCAGGCGCAAGCGCAGCTCAGCGATGCTGCCGACCCAGAGGCGCCATTGACCGAGGAGGAACTGGCGGTCCTCAACATCCTCTCGAAGAGACCGGGCAAATAGCGTCATGTACGGCGACCCCAACGAATTCCGCCGCCGTCAACGCGAGCTTGTGCGCGACCATGCGCGCACGAGCCTCTACGGCTTCTACCGGCTCGTCTTTCCGGCGCTCGCGCCGGAGGCGAGCTTTTCCCCCGCTCCGCATTTTCGCGTCCTGGCGCGGGCGCTCGAAAAAGTCGGGACCGGCGAAACCCGCCGCCTGCTGATCGCAATCCCTCCCCGCCACGGCAAGAGCATTCTCGCCTCGGTCGCGCTGCCGGCCTGGATCCTCGGGCGTGACCCGACGCGAAAGATCATCTGCGCGTCCTACGGCGACCAACTGTCCAAGGACTTTTCCAACCGTTTCCGCGACCTCCTCTGGTCGCCGCAGTATCAGGCGATCTTTCCAGGAATGCTGATCGACACCGGCGGGGCCTCGCTGGCGGAAGTGCGCACGAAGGCAAAGGGCTACCGCCTGGCCACGACAGTGCAAGGTCCGGCGACCGGCAAGGGCGCGCATTTCACCATCGTCGACGATCCTTTCAAGGCCGCGGAAGCCGCATCAGAGTCGACCCGCAACGCCGTCTACGACTGGTTCAAGAGGTCGCTCATGACCCGCTTCGACAAGCCCGCCGAAGGGGCCATGGTCGTCGTCCAGCAGCGGCTGCACCAGGACGACCTCATCGGCCGGCTGCGTGACGAGGGCGGTTGGGATTATCTCGAGATGCCCGGCGAATGCGTCGAACGGCAGGTCTTCGATCTCGGCGACGGCGAGACCTGGGCCTTCAACCCAGGCGACCTGCTGTTCGAGGAGCGGTTTAACCGGGTCGCGCTCGAACAGTTGTTCTGGGACCTCGGCGAAGGCCCGTACAATGCGCAAATCCTGCAGCGGCCCTCGCCGCCGGGCGGCACCCTGTTCAAGCTCAAGCATTTCCAGCGCTACGAGACGGCGCCTCAACGTTACGAAGCGATCCATCAAAGCTGGGACCCGGCGATCGTCGACACCGAGACCGCGGCCTTCTCGGTCTGCACGACCTGGGGCGTCATCGGCCGCAAGCTCTATCTGCTCGACATGCTGCGCAAGCGGCTCGATTTTCACAAAATCGAGCCAGCGATCCTCCATATGAAGGAAAAATACAACGCCAGCTCCGTCGTGCTTGAGACTTCGGGGGTCGGAAAGGCGATCGGCAACGCGATCGTTAAGCGACCGGGGGGGGGTCTTGGCTGCATCCCCAAGACCCAAAACTCGGCAAAGTCGAACGCGCGATCGCGCAGACGCCCAAGATCGAACGCAAACGGGTGTACCTGCCGGTCAGCGCCCCATGGCTGGAGACCTTCGAATCCGAGGTCGCGACCTTCCCGATGTCGAAATACGCGGACCAGGTCGACTCTATGGTGCATTTTCTGCACTCGCTCGACGGACGCACCCGCTGGACTATGAACCTCACGGCCTTCCGGGACTATCCTGAGCAGCCGTTCTGAGCAGGGCCAGGCGGCTTCCCGATTGGCTCGGACGCAGGGCGGGGCTTACCTGCAGAAAAGCGATTCCGGCTCGAAATCGAGATGTGGAAGCCAGAGCTCCGCCTGCCCCACATCGGCAGGTCCTTCGTGGAAGGCCAGAAGATCGCGAAGCCTTCGAAGTTCAAAACTTCGTAGCCTCCGGTTCCCCCCTGTGGCGGACATTGTCATCGACCCGTTCAACCCTCTTAGCTTGCGACAAGACCGACCGCGTCGGGCGCGTGGGACAAGAGGTGGCGACGGAGCCCGCTGGCGATGCAACTGCCATCCACCGGCTGGGAACGCACCTGTGCGCCGGGGTGGCGCCGGTCGAAGCAGAAGTGTGGTCTCAGCACGGCAGTTCGTCTGGGCGCCCTTTGGGAATGAGGTCACACATTGCCATTGTGACGAATGGTCACCAACCTGGTCGTCGACGGGCGTCGGCGCCGAACCAGTCAATGACCTCATGATGAGCTCGCGCCTTGATGGGAATCCTCTTGGCCGATGCGACAGCCCCGCGCAATTGAGGGTCGAAATGATCGGCTGCCGGGCTTACCGAACGCCTCGTGGGCTCCGCCGGGCGGCTCGACAAGAGATGTGGTCACAGCGCCGCCGTCCGTGTCGCCATTGAGAAATGTAGTCACACGCCCCGGCGGAAGCTGGCGCTGAAGGAAAGTATGTGGTCACACGTTCCTCTTCTGGCGTATTGTCGTACTCTGTGTGGCCGCGATTCGGAGGAGGATGCATGAAGTCTGTCGGCATAAGAGAGGCCAAGGCGCACTTTTCCGAGCTCGTCCAAGCCGCGGCGAATGGCCAGCGAATCCTCCTCACGCATCATGGCGAACCGCTCGCCGTGATCACGTCCACAAAGGAGGGGAGCGACAATCACATGGACGGCTCTTCGGACGCCTCGAAGTTCAAGGAGGCCCTTCTGGCCATTCCCCATAACATTAGTATCACGTCGTTCTAGCTCGATCAGATACAAAGACGGGGTGCTGCCTGTGGAAAGTTGGTTGATAGACACCGCTCTGTTCGAGAGCCTGGCCGCCGGAGGACCGCAAAAAACGGACAGCTTTCGACAGTGGATCGAGACCCATGAAGACCCTGTCTTCCTCTCGGCAGCCTCCATCCACAAAATTGAGGCCGCAATCGAAAGAATACCCGCGAGTCCAGGGAGAACGCGTCGAAGGGCTAACCAAGTGGCTCGACGCTCTTGTCACGAACTTCCGGGACAGAATCCATCCGCTCGACGGCAAAGTTTACACGCGAGCGAGCGATATTATGCGCCATTGGCGACGGATTCCTGATTCGCGTTCGATACCATGACGTGCTGCTTGCCGCGACCGCGCAGGTCTATGGCCATGGCCTGCTGACGGACAGAGTACCGGTCTTTGACTTTGGCCCTTGGGCGAGTGTCAAAGTGGCTTCTCCTTGAGCGCGGCAGACGTCGTGCTGCATCCGCTAAAGGCGGATGGCGCCAATGCACGAGTTCGCTCACTCTTGAACGGCGCAACGACGACCGGCCTGCCCCGAAGCCGGCGCGCCGCCACAATCGGCGCGTTACTGCGCCGCAGACGGCCGGAGTTGTGCAGGTTTTTGGACGCCGGCGGCACCGAGGCTCTCCGCACGCTCAGCAAGCCGGCGTCCCAAAAGCGCCGGGGCACGAAGTCGCTGGAAGCTGGGCGTGGTCGCACCGCACGAAGCCGTCGCATCGGTCCCATTCCCAATGCGGTCACAATCCGCCCGCCGCCGCATGTGTTCAAGGATCTCTCCCCACCCCGGCTATCCCGGGCGCTAGAAATCGACGTCGAAACCGTTCGGGATGGACAAGAGGGCCAGTCTGAAATTCGAGCCGTCCGGACTGTCGCGTTCTTCGGGCGGACGCACCAGCGGGGCGATCACAGCGATTGGCTTGCCGTAGTCCGTGAGGGCCGCGTTTCTCCCTTCGCCGCAAGCCGGGAGATCGGCGCCGCTGGCGCTCGGGCGCTCCTGGCTTCGTTGCCTGGCCGTGTCGCCGACCAGGAATTCCATATTTGCCGTGGCTAACGTGTCGACGGTCGGATAATAGATTTCCGAGACGTCGCCTCGGTAACCAGTGAAATAGACGGTGGAGGTCGCGGAATTCCGCCGTCCCGACCATGGATTTTTGCGAGTAGTCGTGTGCCGGCGCGAGGCCGCAGCAATTCGGCGCGGGACCTGTCGTCTGAGCGACGGCGACCTCTCCACCGTAAACCGCCGTCAGACAGAACCCGGCGCTGAATATCGTCGCGAGCCGCATCCGGCTTCCTCCTGCTGAGGGCCATGCGTCTCGTCCCCCAGATTTTCCGAGATTTGTCTACCTTCAAACGTCAATGCGTGGCTGTGATCTTGGTCACAGGAGACGCCCCCAACAGGATGGACCGATCAATCTTCGAGACGTGGGCTCCCCCAGGCTCGGCAGCGAAGCGTCGGCGAAGCTCGTTCCCGGCTGCGAGGCGGCGTCGTTTCGCGGCGAGGCGATTTTGACGAAAGCGAGTTCCGACCTCAGACGTCCTCACCCTGGTGGCTCAAATCGAACGCTTGGCCCCCGAGGGGCGATGTCGCACTTGGGCGGAGACCTGCAATTCCCGTCGGTTGTTGAACGGCCGGAATCCGGGATGAAGCCTGCTATTCGCGGAACGCGACAGACGCACACGACCTGCCGTTCCGTAAGCACTCTTTGGGCGCATCGGTTCGGCCTTTTTCGGACATTCATCCGATCGTCGCGGTTGTCTGCACTGATTGACGCTGCTCGTTGCTATCCCGCAATGAATTTGGGGCGACCGAGACTACTGGTTCCACGCCTAAACAGGTTCTTATCGCCGTTCCATGGCAAAGAATGGATAGTTCTGAAAAAGGCGCCACTTCAAGGTAAACCGGTAGCCGAGCCCCGAACAGAACTCTGTGGCAAGATCGCCTCGACTGTTCTCTTCGTATTTGAATGGTTGAAGAAGACTGGACCGCAACGCGGCGGTCAGATCTGACGCCGGGTCACAAGCAAGATCTGCCAATTGGGATCGCCCAAGCCATCCGGACGGATCATCGGTCACCTCTGCGATTTCGAAGCCGTCGAGCTTGAAGCGCGCCTTGATATCGATGCCTATTCTCTGGGTTTGCTGATACAATCGGAACTTCACATTCCATATCGGCAGCGTTGCAATATCCTGGTTAAGGTCGATGCTTAAGCGGCACGGCTTGCCCAGAACGTCGAATTTCATATCCATGCGGTCCAGGTCGGTCCCGAAGACGGTGAACCTAGTCCGGTTCAGCGCCGGCCATCCGAGGCGTCCGATCTCAGGCACAATCAGCAGATAGCGATTGCGCGGCTTGAAGCGGTGATCCTCCCCGTCTGGTCCGAAGGCCAGCTCGGTCATATCCACTTTCGAAGAGGCAGCCAGCGTCCAGTAGGTACCGCTATAGCCAGAACTCATCTCACGAAGTGTAAGGAACACCCGGGTCCGGGCGGCCTGAGTGACTTCGACGGCGCGCTGAAGCGCGGCGTGCGCTGCCTTGGCAGCCGTAATCGCCACCTGCCGCTCCAGCTCCTCGCGTCTGCGTTCCGCTTCCAGCAGCGCCCGCAACTCGGCCTCTCGCCGCTCCCTTTCCTTGCGGCTGATCTCTTCGTCCAGAACTGCCGCCTTTTCGTGCAGTTCCGCCGCGAGCTTCTCCAGTGGCGCTATGGCCTGCTCCATGTCCCCGATCATCGCCAGCGTAATTACCCGGGATTCCGCTGACCAGCGTTCAAACTTCCTCGCGCAGCTCGCACACTGCCTCTTCGTCGTCTATCAGGTGAACTGTCGCTTCGAGGTTCGTACCCCCTCGCGCGGTCAGGTTCTGGCTACCGATAAAAACATCGTTTCCCGAGATCAGGACCTTGGCATGGAGACTATCGACAGCCCGAATGGTGAAGCCATTTTGGATGAGCTTCCGCAGGGTGCGCAGTGAAGAGCCACCGGTTGCGAAAGTTTCCGCGTCAAAGGTCGTCAGGACGAGGCACGTCGCCGGATCCGCCCCGCCAATGACCGTCTCTGCCGTTCGCGATGTGAGGTAGGGCGAGATGATGATCGCGCTACACGGGGCGGCGCGAAGCGCGCGGCATTCGGCGCGGATCATTGAGCGCAGGAGAAGCCGTCGGTGGACGCGAAGCTCCGGACGCGCTGCTTTCTTCAGCGAAGCGGCCAGGGTATCCGTGAATGCCCCATCCATAGCGAAGTCCGTGCTTTCGTGAATGAAAGCCGTACCGCACAAACGTTAGCGGTCTTGCTACGCCCTTCGGCAAGGCCCGCGTAATCAGCTTCGCGCCCTTCGTGATGGTCTGCTAGGGTTCCACCGAATGCGTGCTTCGGGCGGACCTTTTCCGTTCCCGGTTAATGCTGAAAGGCAGCGATCCTACACATTCCGGACCTCCATCCAGGACATAAAGGGAGGTTTGACCGGGCGGCTCGATGCAACCACGGCCGCTCTCGACGCTTTGCTTGAGCGATGGCAAAGCCAGTTTCATCGCGCGGGCCTGGCGCCGAGACGGCCTCGCCACACAATACGGGCAACTCCTTCAGGCGCGCTCGAATTGCCTCGACGCCGTGGAAAAGGAGGGGTTCGGTCCGAATTACAATCAGCAGCCATCGACGCCACCTCTCAACTGAATTCTGCGAGCCTATCGAATCGCGATTCATCACCAGGGCCGTCCAAGGCACCGGCATTCGTTGCGCCTTGGCCGCAGAAACCTCTGATAGTGCAGATGAGGACTATGGCATTATCGTAGTTTGTGATGTTGGAGGCGCAATCAGCGGTGCAAAGGGATCACGTTTCCTCTGTCGAGGAACGCCCGCATCCCTTCCTCGGCGACAGTCTGCTCAAATTCGGCAAAGGCTTCGTCGTCGCTTGCAAAGAGTTCGTCCCAAACTATGGACGTAGCCGTGGCATTGACCACCTCGAGCGACCACTCGGTTTCGTGCTCGAGCCGGATGATCGAGACCTCGACCGTGACGCCGTCCTTGTTCACGGTCCGTGAAAGCCCCGATTTGACGATCTTGGGGTCTCGCTCGTTCATTGCCGCCTCCAAATTCGGGGCAGTTCTATTCGACGGAGCAAGCGTTTTCTAGCCTCTTGCCTGGCTGCCATGTTTCGCGAATATATTCGCCGCGGCGAGGAGGTCGCAAATGCGCTTGAGGAAGCCGACGCGCGCTTCAATCGAGCAAGTGCGAATAACGCGAGAGGGAAACGACGCAATTATCGATCACGCCGATGCGGGCATTTCGGGTGCACATTTAGCCATTGGACCTGAGATCGCAGCGATGACCGACGCCGATATCGTGGATTTGTACAACGACATCCTCGAGTCCCAGCACCGGCTCCTAGCGGAATGGGACAAGACGGTCATCGAAGAACCGCTGGGGGAGAAACAAATCGACTATCACGAAAACAGCGATCAGTGGGTCCCTCGCAGCGACGTGCTCCGCTGCATCATCGACGACGGCGGCCCTGAGGGAGAGGTCACCATTCGTATCGACGACAAGGAATTGTCGCTGGCGGAATTCGGCCGGATGCTCACGGTTCATGCGGGTTGGGGAATGCGGATCGCGTTCGTGCCTGAGGAATTCATATTTGAGAATCCAAAGGTCGAAATCCGCAAGCCCAAACGGCGAAAGCGCTGACTCGGCAACGGGCGCAGGCTGTCTGTTGTTAAATCCGAGAGCCCGCCAGTGGACGACGCGCCGCGCCGAATTCCGGAGTGACGCGCGGGACTGCCCAATGTGAAAAAGCGACGTAAGCATTCGAGAGGCAGGCGGTATGAAACCGGGGCCGAACGACGTGAAGCTCAAGATTCTCATCACCGGGGACGAGCTTCTCGAATTGCAGCGCTTTACGCTCGACATGGCCGAGGCCTTCGGACTTGATCGACGGATCGAAGTGTACTCGGGCAAGCGGCCCATCGGACTTTATCGCTGGGACCTTGATTGCCTGTTGGCGGTGATGGACAACGCCGTGAAAGACTTGCGTGCATATCCGGATAAGGCGTCGTCGTCTTATGCGGCGCTCAAACGATTGCATGACCGGTTACAGGAGGAATACCGAAGAGTCTGGGAATGAAAAGGGAGCTTTCCGAGAACCTTCTTCAGCCTCGGTCTTTCAGGGTCACGACGTGTTTAACGCACACGAAATTCAAGTCGGCGGGATCAAAATCAAGTCACTGCGATGCCCCGCTATGCTCTTTCATTCGCGAGCACCAAGTCAATGCGAAACCTGTGTGAGCCGCACTGGGGCCCGTCATCTGAAGTCTGATGGTCGCGGCGCATCGATGTTTTGTCGATGTTTCATGTTTCAAATGTTTCAGAGGGCGCGCTTTTGTGCATGCGGCGGTTGGGCTTATACGGTATCAGCGGAGTCCAATGCGGTCGACGAAACAATTGAAACACGAAACACCGTACCCGCGTCGCAGCCGGCATAGCGTCGCGTTAGCTGAACTCGGCGAAGGACGAAGCGATGACTCGCGAAGAAGCGTTGGCGCTGTATCATCCGATCCGCGCTTCCGTGCGACGCATCTTGAGCGCGGCTATCTCCGTTTGCAATCAGTCGGACTTTATCCGGGCCGCCAAGCAACTCGGGCTGTGGGTCGAAGGGAAGATATCTCTGCCGGAAGGCCATCAAGCCGCGGAGATGCTCAGCGACATAGCACTCTTTGAGCCGAACCAGCGTGGGCGGCGCGCGTTCGATGTCTTTCTTGCCTCCAAGGCACGTCAACTCGATGCCGCCGATTTCGAATTGGCCCAACGGATGGGGAAGGCGGTCTTTTCTCTTTTCCGGTGTATCGCGCGGCACGGGATCGCGGGAGTTTGGCTTGAGGACTTACTCGACCGAAACCGAAGCCTTTGGCTCATGGATCAAGGCATGGAGGCGTCCGCCCTGACAAAGGGCGCTTTTGGCATGCGCCTTTTCGACGCCGACGAATTCCATGTGGGGTTTGGGATCGCCGTGCCGTCGGACGAGGAGACAACCGAATTCAGCATCCAGGGCGTGACGCGAAATGGCCGCGTGCCATTCCGGCATTCGCTCGCAGCGACGCTGTATGGCGACAGCCTCAGCGGCAGCACGCCGCTTTCCCCGGAGTTGGAAGACGCTCTCACGTCCTTGCTTGCAGGGCCGATTGATTTGCGCGCGGACTCGCGTCAAGTGATCGGCGCTCGACCGACGCCGCAAGAAGCGCGGAAGCGCAAACGCAAATAGGCGAAGATCGGCGTGCCGGATAATCATCGCGTAGAGGCGCGATGGTGTAGATCACGACAAACGCACTATCTGATCCTGGGGGCCAGAGCCCCGACATCGAGCCAGGTCGACTCTTTGCCTTTGGGTCGGATTCGACTGCTACAACCTCGCGTCTTATGTGATGAGCGCTCGACCGAAGGAGTGAATGGGCCATGGCTGTCGTAGAACGATCCGTCCTCAGGATCGACCGACCGGAGGTTCAACAAGGAATGACGCCGCAACATCGCGTCAGGCCGCTGATGCCGGCGGCGATGCGGGGGGATTTCGCAGCCACCGACCCGTTCTTGGCGCTGATGGAGGATTGGTTCCCGCGCGGTGTTTTCGGCAAGCACCCGCACCGAGGGATCGAGACCGTGACCTATGTCGTCGAGGGCCGTATCGATCACTACGACAGTCAGGGTCATGAGGGCACGATCTTGCCTGGCGACGTGCAATGGATGACCGCCGGCCGCGGACTGATCCACAACGAAATCCCGGCAGAAGGCGTCACCGTTCACAGCCTCCAGCTCTGGGTCAATCTGCCGGCGGCCGACAAAATGACTGCGCCGCGCTACCAGGATCTTGCCGGCGATGCTGTTCCCGTGCGGCGACAGCCGGGCGTGGAGGTTCGGGTCTTCTCGGGCGCATCGGGCGGGGTGACAGCGCCGACGAAGAATTTTGTGCCCGTCACAATGGTCGAAATCCGACTCGACCTAGGCGCCTCGGTTCGCCAGGATCTCCCCGTCGACTACAACGCGGTCATTGTCGTCCTGGAGGGCGAGGGCTCCATAGGCGCTGAGGCCAAGTTCGTAACCGGGGGCGACGTCGTTTGGCTCACGCGCAGTGACAGCGCAGAGGTATCCGAGGTCGCAATTCGGGCGGGGGGTAGACCATTGC
Organism: uncultured Alphaproteobacteria bacterium; assembly: GCA_963835885.1. Lineage (GTDB taxonomy): Bacteria > Pseudomonadota > Alphaproteobacteria > Rhizobiales > Beijerinckiaceae > Roseiarcus. The sequence continues at coordinate 4,193 of CAWIHF010000005.1, read as the reverse complement.
GCGCTCTGCTGTACGCTGGCCGTCCATTGCATGAGGCGGTCGTCGCGCGCGGTCCCTTTGTCATGAACACCGAGGCCGAGATTGAACAAGCCTACGCCGACTACCGTGCGGGACGCTTCGGTCCGTTCTGAGTATCCGAGAATTTTGGCTGCTCTGCGCGGTCGTTCGCCTGCGGCTCGTCAATGCACCGTCTTCGTCAGATGCGGTGGAACAAGACGCTCAGAATGTTTGCGGGCATCTCGGTGATTGTCGGAACCGAGAATCCAACGGATTGCGCGATCGCTTCGACCGCTTCGAGGTCTCAAAGACCCCAGGTCGGGTTATTATCGCGAAGGCTTCGGTCGAACGATTGGTTGCTCGGGGTCGTTGCGAACTCCTTCGCGTTTGAATGGACCATAAAGATAGAACGGCGCCGCCGGTGGAAGGATCGCGGCCGCACCCCTGATCAATCCGAGCGTCGCGTCCCAAGGGGAAATGTGGACCATATTGATGCAGATGATCCCGTCGGCGGAAGCTATGGGCCAAGGCGATTGCGAGACGTCCAGGACCATTGGCGCGCGCACATTGGTGACGCGTGTGGCCTTCACCCATGCCGCGACACTCTGCAAGGCGTCCGGCTCTCGATCGGAAGGTTGGAAAACGAGACTCGGGATATTTCTGGCAAAATCAACGACGTGCTCGCCCGAGCCGCTTGCGATTTCGAGGATGACCCCCTTTGTCGGCAGGACATCACGAAGGACGCCGAGAATGAAATCGCGATTGCGTAGTGTTGCAGGGGCATATTGACGGGGTTCGATCATCATCCGCATGCGTTCCCGGAGCTTGGGCCGCAGAATAGCCGATTGGGCAAGTGTCATCGCACTCGGAGAATGAGCGCCCATTGGTGTTGCCGGCGGCCTCGCCTTACGACCTCGAACTCCATCGCGACTTGTCCGTTTTCAAAGGTCACAGCATGCGTGACGCGCTCCTGAGCCGAAATCCTTGCCCGCCTTCAAAGGCCGTCGCCCTAGAAGGTATCCCGCCAGAAGTTGGTGTCGCTGATCCTGCGGCGCACCGCGTCCTGCCGCCGCACGCATGAACCTTGCCACGTCGCCGAGCGCCTGCCGACCCCGGGCATGTTCATGCTCAACGACGGCGGGATATGGGGCATGTTGCGAAAGTCGCGCAGATAAATGGCGACGCCACGGAGCCCCAATTCGAGTCAAGTGGCCGCGCGGACGGCGCAAACCCGCGGGTAAGGCTTTTCTCTGAAGGAAGCCGAAACTGGCCGTTCGCGACGCACGCACCGCCAAGATGACGCCCACTCAACTCGGCGGCGCTTGGCACTATAGCCACCAACATTCGCCGAAGGCGGCAAGATCGATGCCGGCGGGGGCATACCATCCGCCTGCTCGATAGCGGGCGCCAAGTCTCAGGGCGGCCTCCTTGTTGCCGTAGGGAATCCGCAGTGGGATATCGTTTTCCGAATTCCCCCGAACCGGTGTTGATGGAGTAATCGCGCCGACGACATTTGCCGCGCGTTTCCGAGATCTCTTTCTTGGAGCCGCGGATTTAGGACCGATTGATTGCGTTGGCGTGTTGACACGATTGCGACGGCTCTTGTCACGCTTCTTGACCTGATTGGAGTCGATCCACGTCGACATGGCAGCCGAACTGGCCTTGGCCTCGTCGGGAATAACGATGCCTTTCTCCTGCGCAAGCTTCTCGGCAAATAATATCTGCGCAGGACTTGCGGGCTTGGAGCCAGACGCTCCAGGTATTTCAGTGTCGGCTTTCTTGGGCGCGTGCTGATCGAGGAACGCGCGGCAGATCGATCCCAATGTCGCATAGCCTGGCGGAGGCTTAACGCCTTTCTCCCGAGCGATGCTGTCAGCGAAGCGTTTCATCGCTGGCGTTGGTGGGCGTGATCCCGCGTCGTCGGCGATTGCCTCGCCGAGCAACGGCGGTCCTCCGGTTGCGCCGCCTTTCTGGAGCTTGCCGATAATTCGTTGAGCGACGTCGCACACCGCATCAATCGCGCCGATCATCTGCTGCTTGCCGATCACGACCTCGTCGAGCAGGCATTCGAGTTGCGCGGTCAACCCAGGGTCGACCAGCGAGGGATCCGCCTGTTTAAGAACCCCGAATAGCGACAGCCCAGTCTCGGTGGGGACGATGTTCTTTCCCTGGGCAATGAGGAAGGCCTGTTTCTTGAGCCCGCCAATAATCTCGGCGCGGGTGGCAGGAGTGCCGATTCCTTTGGCTTCCTTCAGTCGCTCCCGCAGCACCTCGTCGTCGACGAAACGCCAGGCGTTCTGCATCGCCTCGATCAGGGTTCCTTCATTGTATCGCGGCGGGGGCCGCGTCTCCTTGTCCTCAATGGTAGGGTTTTCCAGCTTCGTGGTCTCGCCGTTGCGCAGTGCTGGCAGCAATTGCGCTTCATCGCCCTTTTCGTCGGCGGGTTGCCACTCCGGGAATGCCGCGCGCCAGCCAAGTTCGATGGGCTGGCGACCAGCGGCGCGAAAAGGGAATCCCCGGACGTCGAGCGTTGCGGTCGTCTGACGGTAACGGAAGTCGGGCATGACGGCGGCCAGATAAGCCCGCGCGATCACGTCGAACAGTTTCCTCTCGTCGATCGAAAGACGCGGCCAGACCTCCCGCAGGTTGTCGACCGTGTTGACGTTGGGAATGACGGCGTGATGGCTGGCGCCCTCAAGTCCCTTGTCATGGAAACTGCCGCTTGCACCCTTTCTGATGATCGGGGGATCGGGCACGGGGATCGCGCTGAACGACTTGCCCACCTGCAAGCCGGCGACGATCTTCGGAACATCCGGTATCAAGCTCTCCGGGAGATAACGCACCTCGGCGCGGGGATAGGTGATGATCTTCTTGCCCTGGCCATCATAGAGTTCCTGAGCGACTTCCAGTGTCTTGCCGGCCGGCCAACCGAAGCGCGAGCTGCACAATTTCTGGAGCGAAGGCAGATCGTGGAGCTTTGGCGGCCCTTGCCGCTTATCTTCAACACGCACGCTCAGCGCGCCCTCGAAGCCCTGGGCCGCTTCGACGACCGCCTGGGCGACCTCCCGCCGGAGAATTCGCTCCTGCGGCGCGTGCCGCATCTGGAATTGACCGCTGGCTACGGTGGCGGTGGCGACAACTTCAAAATACGCCTGCGGCACAAAATTCCGGATTTCGAGCTCGCGCTTGCACACGATCGCCAATGTTGGCGTCTTGACCCGGCCAACCCCGATAACGCCCCGCGCCCCTCGACCAAGAATGACGGTCGCTGTCCGCGTCAGCGACAGGTTGTAGATCTGGTCGGCCTGTCGTCGTGCGACGGCGGCGGCGTAAAGGGGAGCGTATTCGGCATTTGGCTTCGCCCGGCCGAATGCGTCGCGGATCGTCTGAGAATCCTGCGCAGTAAAGAGAACCCGCATGACCTGGCCGCGGTAATTGTAATGCTCGAGAATTTCCTGACCGATGAGCTGCCCCTCGCGATCGCAATCGGTGGCGAGCCAGACCCGCTTTGCGATGCGCAGCGCCTCACGGATGGCTTTGAGCTTGGCGACTTTGTTGCCGCCTTCAGCGGGGCGCGTGCCATAAAGGCCTTCGGGACGAAGCAGGATCGGCGACCAGCGTTTCCAGGCCGGCACGACGTCCTCCGGCTCGAGAAGATCCAGCAGATGCCCCTCAGCCGGGAGGATGTCTCCGTAGCGAGAACCCACCGCGGCGCGCACGTCTTTTGCCTGGCTGGTTTTCTCGGTGATGACGATCTGATCCGCCATGCAGGTCTCGTGGGCTTTAGTTTGAGGTGTGGACTTCTGTAGAACGTATAGGGAACATGATTGAGTCGCAAGTGACCTTTGGAGTGGGCGACAGTCACGAAAACAGGTGAGAACCGGGGGCGCAGCGCCGCGCCGCCAAGGTGGTGAAACGTTTAGTTCCGTACGACCCGGCCGCGCCCGGTCAGGCTGAAGCCTCGTCGCCTGTGGTTGCTAAAGGTTGGGCTCGTCAGGACGCCGGCGCGACAGGGCGGCCTGGATGGCATGCTGAAATGGTTCCCGGCCTGCCGCGCATTGCCGCTCTGCCAGCTTGCCGATTTCTTGCAGCGCCCATTCGACCGACCCAATCTGGCGCGAAGCAGAGAGAAGGTGCTTCACCGCGTCGTCGACTTCCGACACGCTTGGGTCATAGCCGCCGCCAGCGAGAAGGCT
>CAWIHF010000004.1:0-63674 GCA_963835885.1 uncultured Alphaproteobacteria bacterium | reverse complement strand
GCTCCGCAGGACCGGTGCGCCGGATGTGCACGGTGAAGAGATTGAGGCCGCGGACGAACATGTCCGGCCGGGGGAGCTTCCACTCCGGAATGATGACGACTGTCGCGGCGCCGACTGTCAGGCGAGGGTCCTGATACGGCGAGCGTTTGACGCCGCGCGTGACCATGAGTTGGATGTGAACGCCGTCCGTCATTCCGTTCGCCTCGAGGACGTCGAACAGGCGCGCCTTCAGGGCTTCGCGGTTCATGCCGATGTCGATCTTCAGCATCTTCGCCCCGTCCCAGAGGCGGTCAAAATGACGTGTGAGGAAAGCGATGCGGCCGTCGACGAGGCGCAGGCCTTCCCATACGCCGTCGCCGAGCACAAAGCCGGAGTCGAACACCGAGACTTTGGCCTCGTCGCGCGGCGTCAGGACTCCGTTGACGCTGATCCGGACCGAGTCGTTGCGAGGGTCGCCGAGATAGTCCTGGGTTCCGGCTGAAAGATTGCGATCCGGCATGATTCGCTTGAGGTTTTCGACGCGGTCAGCATGGCGGTCTGCGCCGGCGACAGCAAGCGCGATTTCGCTGATGGTCGCCGATGGGCGCCGCCTTGCCTTCGCCGCCATGCTCGGGCAGGAAAGCGGGACCGGCTGCGATCGTGTTTATGCCGTCAAGCCCGTACAGAAGAGCATTGCCGAGCATGAAGCGCGTTCAGGACGTCGCATGGCCGGTCGTCGGGCTCACTGCAGTGGCGGTGTCGTCGTGGTTTCTGTTCAGGGAACTGCACGGGCTGTCGTTCGCGAGCCTCCGCAATGCATTCGCCTCGATCTCACTTGGCCACTGGCTGGCCGCGATCGCATCGACTTCGCTCGCCTACACGGCGCTCGCCTGGTACGACAAGATCGCGCTCCGCCATCTCGGGCGGCGGCTGGGCTGGCGCTTTGTAGGCCTCGCCTCGTTCACCGCTTACGCCATCGCCCACAACATCGGCGCCTCCGTTCTGTCGGGGGCCGTCATTCGCTACCGGGCCTATTCGACCAAGGGCTTGAGTGTGGGCGAAATCGGCGTGCTGGTCGCATTCTGCTCGTTCACCTTCGCCCTCGGGGTGGCGACGCTCGGCGGCCTTCTGCTGCTCGTACGCCCGGAACTCGTCGAGCGCCTCCCGGGGGCTCCGTTATGGCTCGGTGAGGCGGCCGGGCTGGTCCTGATCGCGGCCCCCTCCCTCTTCGTGATGGGTTCACTCCTGCACTTTCGTCCTTTCAAGCTCGGCGGCTTCGAATTCGTTTATCCGCGCCCGCCGGTCGCGGCCCGGCAATTGCTTGCCGGCCCGCTCGAGCTGATCGGCGCGGCGGGCATCATCTTTTTCGCCCTGCCGGCCGCGGCCAACCCCGGCTTCCTCGCGGTGCTCGGCGTCTTTCTCGCCTCGTTCTCGCTCGCGCTGATCAGCCATGCGCCAGGCGGACTCGGGGTGCTGGAGATCGCGTTTCTCGAAGGCATGCCGGACATGCCGCAGGCCAATGTCGTGGCGGCGCTGCTGGTCTTCCGGCTCCTCTACCTCATCCTGCCGCTCGTCTTTGCGCTCGGCGTCGTCCTCGTGTTCGAGCGGGATCGCTGGCGCGGCCTCATGCATTTTAGAGGAGACCGACCTCGTGCCATTGGCGATCAAGATTGACGATACCGACGTTTTGCTGGCGATCGACTTGCAGGCCGATTTCATGCCGGGCGGGGCGCTGGCGGTCGACGAGGGAGACGCGATCGTTCCCGCGGTAAACGCGCTCATCCGCCGTTTCCCGCATGTCGTCGTCACCCAGGATTGGCATCCCCCCGGTCATGCGTCGTTCGCATCGACCCACGATGCCGAGCCGTTCGCGACGAAGCGGCTCCATTACGGCGACCAGACCTTATGGCCGGACCACTGCGTCCAGGGGACTGGCGGAGCGGCGCTTCACCCCGCCCTCGAGACCGACAACGCCTTCCTCATCCTGCGCAAGGGCATGCACTCCGGCGTCGACTCCTACTCCGCCTTCGTCGAGGCGGATGGCAAGACGACCACCGGGCTTGCGGCTCTGCTGCGCGCGCGCGGCGTCCGGCGCGTCTTCTGCTGCGGACTCGCCACCGACTATTGCGTCGCCTTCTCCGCCCTCGACGCGCGCGCCGCCGGTTTCGAGACCTTTGTCGTCGAGGACGCCTGCCGAGCGATCGACGCCAACGATTTGCTCGCCGCCGCCTGGGCTCGGATGAACGCCGCGAAGGTCCGGCGCATCCAGACGAGAGACGTTCTCGGCCGTTAACGGTCCCAAGCGCAGCGCAGCGGTTAACCGCGGGTTAACCCGCTCCAACGCATTGGAAAGGCGACGAGCGGCGCGCCGGATGGGGGCGCCCGAAACCCCCGTCTTCGGCGTCGTCATGATCACCCTATACCATCACGCATTTTGCCCGCATTCCCGCTTCGTCCGCCTCGCACTCGGCGAAATGGGGATCGAGCCGAAGCTGATCGAGGAACGGACCTGGGAGCGGCGGCGCGAATTCCTGCTGATGGCGGCGGAAGGCGCGACGCCGGTGGCGGTCGACGACAGCGGACCCGTCTTGCCAGGAGCGGAGATCATCGCCGAATATTTGGACGAGACGCTCGGGCTTGGCCTCGGCGACCGCAGGTTGCTGCCCGATGATCCGCCCGGACGGGCGGAGGCGCGCCGGCTCCTGGCCTGGTTCAACGTCAAGTTCTTCAACGAAGCGAGCCACTGGCTCGTCCGGGAGAAGGTCTACAAGCGCTTCATGAGCGCTGAACATGGCGGCGGCGGCCCCGACATGCAGTCCGTGCGAGCGGCGCGCTCCAATCTGCGCTATCATCTGCGCTACATCGGCCACCTGATCAAGGCGCGCAACTGGCTGGCCGGCGACCGGCTGACCTACGCCGACCTTGCCGCGGCGGCCCATCTATCCTGCCTTGACTATCTGGGCGACGTGCAGTGGGACGAGAGCGAAAGCGCCAGAATCTGGTACGCGAGGGTGAAGTCGCGACCCTCGTTTCGTCCCCTCCTGGCCGAGCGCCTGCCGGGGACAGCGCCCAGCCCGACCTACGCCGATCTCGACTTCTAGCCGGGCTGAAGCGCAAGGCGCGTGGGCTCGGCTTCGACGCGTGCCGCGTGACCTCGGCGGAACCCGCTCGGCAGGCGCGCGAGCGCCTCGCCGCGTGGCTCGCCGACGGCGCGCACGGCGACATGGAATGGATGGCGGAAACCTTCGAGCGGCGATCGGATCCGCGCACGCTCATGGCGAAGGCGAAGAGCCTTGTCATGCTCGGCCTCAATTACGGGCCGGCCGGGGATCCTCTCTCCATACTGGCGCAAAAATCCACCGGCGCGATCTCGGTCTACGCCCGCGGCCGCGACTACCATGCCGTCGTCAAGGGCCGACTGAAGGAGCTGGCGGCGTTCCTCGTCGCTTCGGCGCGTCCCGAACGCGTCGACATCAAGGTGTTCGTCGACACCGCGCCGCTGATGGAAAAGCCGCTTGCCGCGCAGGCCGGGATCGGCTGGCAGGGCAAGCACACCAACCTCGTGTCGCGCCAACTCGGCTCGTGGCTGTTTCTCGGAGCTATCCTGACCGATCTCGATCTCCCGCCGGACGAGCCGGAGACCGATCATTGCGGGACCTGCCGGGCCTGTCTCGACGTCTGCCCGACCGAGGCCTTTCCCGCGCCCTACCGGCTCGACGCCCGACGCTGCATCTCGTATCTCACGATCGAACACAAGGGACTGATCCCGCGCGAACTGCGGAGCGCGATCGGCGCCCGCATCTACGGCTGCGACGATTGTCTCGCGGTCTGCCCGTGGAACAAGTTCGCCCGCCAGGGGCGCGAGGCGAAGCTCGCGGCGCGCGATGACCTGAACGCTCCGCCGCTCTCTGAACTTGCGGGTCTTGACGACGCCGCGTTTCGGGCGCGCTTCGCAAAAAGCCCGATCAAGCGACTCGGTCACGCCCGATTTTTGCGCAACGTCCTCATCGCGGTCGGCAATTCGGGCGACGCGACGCTTGTGGGAGCCGCCGCCAAACGGCTCGACGACGAACACCCGCTCGTGCGCGGCGCCGCCGTCTGGGCGCTGACGCAATTGGTTGCGGGTGAAGAATTGGTCGCCCTGGGCCAGTCGCGGGCCAGCAGGGAACAGGACTCATTCGTCGCCGAGGAGTGGCGCATTGCCCTCAGCGCATCGGTTCGCTGACGCCCATGGCCCCGTATTCCGCGAGCGGGCGGCGATCCTCCGAACCCGATGTTCTCCCAGGGTGCACGTCAATCGGCTCGCCCGAAAGCGGGAGTCTCTACGTCCGCGCGGGGCGGTGGCCGGCGGGTTCGGCCGTGGCTGGTTTTCGCCCAGTAATGGGGACGCAAGGCCAGATCGAATATGGCCGCCCAGGCCGCGAACGAGACAAGGACGTAATAGAATGGCGCAAGCGCAAGGGTTTTCGCCGTCAGATTCAGGTTCCGCAGTTTTGCAGCGACAATGACCGGAAGAGCCAAGGCCCAAATGCCAGCGAGCGCAAGAATGTAGACGAAGACGTCGGTCGCTTCGCGCCAGGCCGACGAGACGCCGCGTTCAGCGTCAAAGACCCGGAAGAGCGTGTCGAGGGCGAAGGCCGGCCAGAACAGGGCGCTCAGTACGGAGCCGAAAATCAGGACCATCGCAGCCAGGGCCCGAAGTTTTCCGAGCGCGTTGAAAAGCCGCAGGGGTTCGCGCGAGTGCACGACGCAGGTTTGCATCCAGCCCTTTTGCCAGCGCACGCGCTGCCGGAACCAGTTCAAAAACTCGTGGGGCGCCTCCTCCGACGTATCCGACGTCAGGCTGCCGACCCTGTAGCCGAAGCGCGCCAGCCGGATGCCGAGATCGGCGTCCTCGGCGACGTTCCATTCGTCCCAACCCCCTGCCCGCATAAGGCTCGCGAGGCGAAAATGATTGGAGGTTCCCCCGAGGGCGATCGGCAAGTCCAACGCGCAGAGACCCGGATTGATCAGATCGAACAGGACGGCGTATTCCGCTGCAAACAGTTTCGAGAGCGGAATTATGTAGCTGACGCAACTAGGCCGGTTTGGACAGCAGAGAACCCCTTTTCTGGAGTCCCTAGCGTTAGTTCAAAAATTAATTGACAAATACGCATGTGCTTACGGAGTTTTATTGGACGAACCCCGAGATTGATAATCTCTAGTCTGATAGGATTCTTAAATCCAGAATGTATTGTCGGTGCTGTAAAATGCACTAACAACCCCAATCGCGCTAACGAACTTTTCCCCTCTATCCGTGCCGCGATCCTCGCTGATGTAGGAAGTGTGACTTTTTCATATGTCCATCCTAAAACGAACACTTGGGAGCCAATACGAAACCGTCATCACTTATTTGGCGTTCATCTGAAAGCTCTTTTATTACTTCTTCGGCACGAAATCCTGGCCTATCTGGATCGATTATAGTCTCAAGGGCGGGTTTTTGCTTCTTGAATAGGTTTATTCTGTCGTCAAGTCTCAGGTCTACACTCGTTGACGAATAGCAGTCAGAATCCGGCAAGGGATCAATAGTTATCTGTTCCTTAATTAAGGCGAGTTGAATTCCCCTGTCCGTAAAGTATCACTCAGCCGCCTCTAACCTGCGTTTGTTCTCAGTTAGATCTGAGTTTTTGACCCACAATCTCCATCTGCCGTCGTCAGTCTCCTCCGGAAGTTCTACTAAGCGATATTCACCGTTAATCCCAAGGACATTTCCCACATCAATGGTATTCGCACTGAGTGAGGAATTATCCACAGCAAGAAAGTGGGCTCCGTCTCTAGCTACTATAGAGACGATAGTTTGGCTCGGATGGAGTCCTTTCTCAATTTGGGTCACCTTGAGGCGCATATCCATCTCCTGATGCGTCGCAAATATGTCGCTAGGTTGGCGAATCGGATTGTCAACTGTGGCATGCGTTCATTTTGTAATGGTTACATTTTTGTCACATAGCGACAGGAACGCGGCTGATTTCCCACAGGAACATTTAATGAACAAAAGTGGCCAAGGTTTGTCCTTCCCGTCTTATCCACGGCAAGCAGAACCGCTTCCTTGTTCCTTACGGCGCGCTCGCTATAATCCTGATGCCGAATCAACCGGCTGACAACTCCCGACACGGGTTCCCTGCGCCCTGACAGGCGGCGGGGCGCTTCGCCCCGTTTAGGAGAAGTCATATGGTTGATCGAGGCATAGGCCCCGAAGAGAAAACCGTCCTCGTGAGGGGACATCTTCGGTTCAGGTACGGTAAATGGGAAGTCATCGGCCGTCCGCCCTCGCGCATGGCGTCGAGAATATGCCGGCTCAGAGCGCCAGAACTGAACAACTTCACGCGCCGATATGGCTTCTTTGGCTTGATGGCCTTTGGATTGCCCTCCGGATCGAAAAGCGAAAGCGTTGCGTCCAGGTGGCCGAGCATTTCGCGCAAGTGGCGTAAGCGCTGTTCGCATTGGCGCAACTCGCCGTCGATCGCGGCGCGGCGTTCCCGTAAGGCATGTAGAGCGTAGCGGTTGCCGTTGTCGGTCAATGGAGGCTCCGCTGCCAGTACCGGCTCCATCGGCCGCTTACGGGGCTGTGCGCGGCCCGCGCAGCGATGATGTTGAACTGTGAGCCGTTGGAAACGCGGCGATGATCCTCGCGCCACGCCATTTCGGTCGCGTAGGCCGAAAGGTACTGCCCGCTGATGCGATGATGAATGCCGATCTCCGACCCGGCGGACGCGCGAGAAGTAGGACTCGGCGAGGTTCGTGCAGGCGCCGTCCTTCGAATATGCCTCGCTGTGATTGATGCGGTGCATGTCGAAATAGGCGTGCAGCGAATCCCAGCCTCGCGCCTCATCGGCATGAACGGTCGCGCCCATCGGGACATGCTGGCGGATCATCGGGATTGCGGCGCTTTCCTTGCTGACAATGAAGGGAAGCGTCCGGCCGCCGCGCTCGCGGGCGACGACAACGACTTGTCGCTTGCCAGTCTGTTCCTCGGCAAGCCTGCGATCCACGCGGTTCTCGACCTCGTTAGCGGGCTTGATCCCGCCGCCGAAATATGCGCCGTCGATTTCCTTGTCGCCAGGGCCGTCGAGAGTGGCGGACGCCTGATCCTTGCCGACCAGCTCGCGCAACTTGTGCGCCAACACGAACGCCGTCTTGTACTGGCAGCAAAGATCGCGGCTCAGTTGAAGCGCGCTATGGCCCTTGGCGCCGTTCGTGAAGATGGCGACGGCCAAGCAGATAGTCGCGCAGCGAGCGCTTGCGATCGGCGAAGATCGTTCCGGACGTGACGCTGAATTGGTGATTGCACCCGGAGCATTTCCAGACAGGCCGCGCCTTGAGGCCGTAGACCTTGAGGCAACCGCATCGTGGGCAATACGCCCCGCCGTCATTGTCAGACCAGCGGAGGCGTTGGAAGGTGGCCCTGGCCTCATCGTCCGACATGCGTGCAACGGACGCTAGCGAGAGCGTCTTTGCGGCTGCGGAGAGGAGGAAATGTTGGGCCACGTCTCACTACCAACGATAGGTTTCTATCGCAGATAATGAGGATAATCATATCCCTCGTCAAGAGGAATTATATCGTGTATGATGAGTTTTCTAGCGCTACGAGCGATTCGAATGAAGACGGAAGCTGACTGGACCCATCAAGCCAAGGGCTTGCTGAAAGGCGAGTTGAAGCGGCGTAATGTGAGTTATCAGGCACTCAGCGAGGCGTTGAAGGGCACCGGGATTGATGAGTCTCCCGAGAACATCGCCAACAAGATCAGCCGGGGGAAGTTTACGGCGGTGTTCTTTTTGCAGTGCATGGAAGCAATCGGAGTGAAGACCCTTCATCTTCAGGGAGAGTAAGTGTCCGTCACGGAGGCCCTGAGAAATGGTCGGGAGATAAAAAAGGCCGCCGCAGGATGAACCCCCGCGACGACCCCCGGTAATCAAGGGCCGCCAGCGCAAGCCCGGGACTTCCAACGCGCACTAAGCGCTATCGAGTGGGAAAGGAGCGATAATGGCCCCTCACCTGTTCGATCTTGCCGAAGCGCAAACGGTGGTATGGATTAACCCAGACCAACGTCGTACTCCCTTTTCGGGGAGCAGCCTATGTCGATAGCGAATTAACTTGTCCGGTTTTGGTAGCACATCAAATGTCCGCTTCTTCTGCTTCTGTTCTCCCTGTGGGACTGTGGGCAACGCGTTTGCGTTGTCCACATTTCCACAGGCGCGCCACCGAGCGGATTTAGGCGGCGTTTTTCGCGTCCCGGATCGCTCCTTTCTGGTCGTAGCGGCCGATGCAGCGCGGGCCGTAAAAGACGGCGTGCGAGCCATCGGGATAGTGATGGACCTTGACCCTCGCCTTGACGAAGTGCGGCCGCAGCGGGCTCTCCGGGATCTGCAGTTTGAGCGTGCGGTAGGACACGCAATTGTCGTTGCCGACCTGGCGCTCCTCCTGCACGCACAGGATCTCATCGAGGTCGACGCCCGGGATCGGGGTGAAGGCCGAACCGGGCTGCGCCGGCGCGACCGCGAAGCCTCGTTGTGGGCGGGCAGATAGACCTCGCGGATGAACGCGTTGGCCGCCTCGATCGCCGTGATCCCGGCGAGCTTGAGCTCCTTCACCAGCCGCTCCTGCAAGGTCTGGAACGCCCGCTCCGAGCGCCCGCGCGCCTGCGGCGAATAGGCCCCGATATGCTCGACGCCGAGTTGCTCGAGCGCCCGGCCCACCTGCGTCAGGCGGCTGCGGTCGATCTTGCCGCCCGCCTCGGCGGTATGGAAGTAGTGTGAACCGCGATCCGTATAGAGGCTCATCGGCAGCCCGTGGGCCCCGAACGTCTCTTTCAGCGCCCGGAACGTCGAAGCCGTACCCTCCTCCTCGACCAGAACCGCCGAATAGATCGCCCCGGTCGCGTCGTCCAACGTCGCAATGAGATCGAGCGCCGGCTGGCCTTCGAGCCAGACGTGTCGCGAGCCGTCCTGATGCAGCATCATCCCCGGCAACGGCCGGCGCTCCCGCTTCCGGCGATGCGCGCCCTTGCGCGCCGCCTTCGGCAAAAGCCCGCGCGACTGCAGAAACGTCTTGGTCCACGTGTAGCCCCAGGCGAAACCGTGATCCTTCACCAGGTGCTCATGGAAGTGCTTGGCTCGGAACCCCGCATAACGCTGTCGGTAAAGCGCCTCGACCTCCTGCTCCCGGTCGACCGGAACCCGCTTCCCAGACGCCTTGCCAAGCCGCCGGTCCAGTAACCCAGCCTCGCCGTCCTCCTCGTAACGCGCCTGCCAGCGCCGAAACGTCCGCTCGCTCACCCCAAGCAACGCCGCTGCTTCCAACGGATTGAACTCCGCCGCCTCGTAGCGGCCCAAAATGTCCAGAAACCTCATCATACGCACACCCTGAAGGGCTTCCGTCCGGCGCATCCAACCCCCTCCAAAAAGGGCCGAGGCTACCGGACAGATCGTGCGCTCCCTAAACCGGACATATCATCTGCTACCGACACTGTGGGAGCAGCCTATTGCGCGGATCGGCGGCGCGCGTTATATTCCCCCGGGACTCAGGGCGCCCGCCGCCTCTTCTGCCTGACATGCTTGCAACGGCAGGCGGAACCCAAAACGGCCCGGAAGGTGTTGGACGCACCTCCGGGCCGAACGCATTTTAGGCCCACCATCGACTTCTACTCGATTCCGCGTTGGCGCGCAAGTCTGCCACAAAACCTTCCTTGGGGCTTCACGTGGCGGGGGAAATATGTTAATTGGTCGCCAACGGCGAGGTTTTAATTATGTCATCAGGGTTAATTTCTGCCATAAAATCTGAAATATCCAGCCTGGAGGCGTCGCTATTGGCCGACATCCGCTCGGTCCGGATTCGAGAGCTGAGAAAAATTCTAGAACTTTACGGGGACAAATATGAAACCTTCGAAAGCCAAGGAAGGTTCGAAACGCTGGGAAGGGCGGAGATTGTATCCGGGCATTTCGTGCCTAGTTCCGTATCAATGGGTCTTACGACTTCGCGCCCATCTGGAGGCAGAAAGCCATCCCCGGAGCGTGAACAGGCTTTGGCGAAAGCACGAACATTCTTGAGCGGAAAGACGGTTCCTACGCCAACTCGCGATATATTGACATACATAGAGACGGAGGGATTATCAGTCCCGGGCGAACAGCCAGTGAATAACCTTAGCGCCATGATGTCCAATTCAAATGAGTTTATCTCACACGGGCGTTCAGGATGGACCTTGGCAGAAGTCGTCCTTCGGCGTCTTGCGGGTGACTTTTCCGCGGACCTATCCGATCAGGCGATACGAGACATTTTAGGCACGTGGGAATCCCAGAAACTGATTCCTCGGGAGGTCGATAGCGCCCTTCTCGTTGGCGCTCGAGAACGATTGGGACGTGACCTTGACGACGGCGAGAGGGCCAATCTTCGCTTTGATTTCATTAAATCATTACGCCACGTCCCGTTGAACGAGACTGAGGGGGACGTGAAGTGACCCCAGAACAATATTGGGCGGCAATCCATGAAATTGGTCTGACCCCAACAAAGGTCCCCACTGTCTTTCGAACGAGAGATGGCGAAACCCAGCGCGTCCCCGATCCTATGCAACAAACGGCAGCTCAAAGGATCGAGACGATAGATCGAATTAGATTTGTTGTCCTTGGAATTGCGCCGGTCAGATAGTCTGCGCGAGACGTGCTCTGGCTATCGCAGTGGGTACAGCGACCCAAGAATAATCATTGTCGTTCTCAATTTCCGTGACAATGACGGGCGTGTCGCATGCTTCGAACATTTCCGCGATTGCAATAGGGATTTCGCGCGTTAGCTCATCCATCGTGGCCCCTGCTACCAGTAGCCCTTTCAAATTGGGGCTTTGAGCGTAGAAGAGGCCCTCGCGGCCTTGCTCGATCGTCACCCTCACGATCTTTGCCTTCATACGCGAGGAAGTCATTTTCGTCACCAAATCCTCTTGACAAAGTGAGCAAAACGAGTCCGTTGACCGGAACCGCCAGCATAACATATGATCCGCCGATTACCTATTACAAGATTGTAATGAGACCAACATGGTAAACAACCTATACGTGCAGTTATTTGATTAGGGTTGCGTCAGCTACATAATTCCGCTCGAGAGCCACGAGTCGTCGACGTTTCTGATCGTGAGACGGGCCTGGAGGCAGTCAACCGCTGGTTCTGCGGCAAAAAGCGACGCGGCGAGACGCAGTTGATCGGGCGCCGGCGCATCCTCCGCATCATAGACGACCACGAGATTGCCGCGCGCCGTCGCCAGCGCGAGGTTGAGCGCACGCGGTTTCGTAGAAGGCTCTCCGGGAGGAGCAACGACGAGTTCGTAGCGCGCCGGCAACCGCATTCCGCGGATGCGCGCCTGGGTTTCGGCGTAGGTGAGGTTGCTACATAATACCGGGTAGTCGAGAGCCTCGAGCGCCGCGATGAGGTCCGCGACGACGTCAGCCTCCTCGCGATAGACGGCGACGACCACCGTATAGACCGGCAGTTCGTCGTCAGAGAGCATTATTGGCCGAACATCGTCCCCGTGCGCCACGGCGGCCGCCGAGCGAAAGACAATCGAGGCCAGGAACAGCAGCCAGAGCAAGAGGGACGCGACGCCGACCAACGCGTGGATGTCTGCGACGCCAAGCGCAAAGGCGGAGAGCGCGATAAGGCCTGCGGCGGCGATCTGGCCGCCGCTCATGCCGCGTTTCGCGGACAGGCTGTCGGGAAGGCGCTCGAGCGCGTCGGCGAGGACCGCCTCTCCCCGCCGCATCCGGACAAGGGCGGCAAACCGCTGCGGCGAAGTGACGGCAAAGCTGTTCGGATGCAGCCGGCCCGCAGCCCTCATCTCGATCAGACGCGGCACGGATTGCGCCCGGGGCGCAATAACCGCCCGAGGCTCGCCGCCGCGCGCCGCGAGAGGGGCAACGCCGCATCTCAGACCTTTGACCGCGTCGAAATGCTCGGCGAATGTCGGTTCGCCCACGTAGTACGGGCAGCCCAAATGTTGCGCCAATGCATGATAATACTGCTCTTCAGCGACGATCCCTTCGCCGAGAAGAGCGTCCAACGGCTCGACGCCTCCCGGCGCTCCGGCAGCCGCGTGCAACAGACGATCCGGGGAGACCCCATGCTGCGCAAGGAATTCGAGTTCCGGCGGAAGAGGGCGCGCCACCGGCCTGAGTGGACCCTCGCCGCGTGAGGTCCGCCGCGCGAACGGCCGGCTTGCCGACGTCGCCGGCGTCGAGATCGACACCGTACCGGACTCTTGTGTGGCGTCAGCCATGGCGCTACCCCCCTGCGGCGCGGCTCGATCGATCGCACACCTCCTATAGGACACGAGAAATTCTGTGTTGTCATGGTAAATGTTGACGCCCGTGCGATCGTTTTTTGCGCAGCTCTCTTTGGAGTGCTGACCGTTCGGAGCGAAAGGCTTGTCGCCGCGCCGGTCGACGCGGTTCAGGCGCCCAGCTTTTCGGATCCCGGGTTGCGCCTCGACAAGCCGAACCTCACCGGCATCCGGGCGATCCGCTTCTTGACCAGCGACGATTATCCGCCGCTGAACTTCGCCCTGAACGACGGAACCTTGACGGAATTCAACGTCGAGATTGCTCGCGCGGTCTGTGAGGAGCTGGAGATCGGTTGCACCATCCAGGCGCGCCGCTGGGACACCCTGATCAACTCGCTGCAGACGGGTAAAGGCGACGCCGTCGTCGCTTCCATCGCCGCAAACGCGACGAACCGGGCGACAATCGACTTTTCTCAGCCCTATTATCAGACCCCCGCCCGCTTTGTCGTTCCCAGGGGCGCGGCCCCGCTCACGGTGACCGCAACCGGGCTGAAGGGAAAGACGGTCGGCGTGGTCGGCGGATCGTCGCACGAGGCCTATATCAAGGCGTTTTTCTCAGGCGCGAAGACGAAACCCTACCCAAACGTCTCGGCGCTGGAGACAGCGTTGCGCGCGGGCGAAATCGTCGTCGCGTTCGCCGACGGACTCACGATGTCGGTTTGGCTGAACGGGGAGCTCTCGGGAAATTGCTGCAGCTTTTCTGGCGGCCCGTATTGCGAAAGCCTCTACTTCGGCGAGGGGGTCGGGATCGCGGTGCGAACCGATGACAACGAACTCCGGAAGGCGCTGAACTGGGCGCTGGCCCGCCTCTATTCAAAAGGGATCTATTCGGAAATCTATCTCAAATATTTTCCGATCGGATTCTATTGACGGCGATCCTCGCCCGGCCATCTCCCGCTTCCTCGACAAGCTCGGTATGAGGGCTCAAGAGGGGCGAAACCCGTCTCCCGCATCTCCGCGGCCTGTTTTTTCCCTGATACGCGCGAAGGCTTCCCTGTTACGCACAAAAAAATCCCTGTATTCCCCGCTTCACGGAGAAGGGGAACAAGCCAGGCGCCAGGCCGCCGCAGATTATTCTCCTTTTGTTCTTACCGTCTGTCGCAATTCATGGTACTTAGAATTCATGGTACTTAGATTGTCGTGGCAGTGGGAGGGAAAGCCCAGGATCCTGCGGCTCAACCCGTTAGGGCTGTGGGATGATTCGGCGGCGCGGGGCGGGATGCGCGAAGGGATCGATATTTTTTCGTAACTCCCAAGCTGGGTAAGTTCGATCTGCAACAGTCGGCGTGAATTTTGGGCCGGGGGATGATTGACCGAGACACGCAGAGCAGAAGTGTGAGTCAAGGTGGGGATGACTCCCGCCACGATTCGCGACCCGATCGACGCGCTCATAGGCGACATCTCGCAGTTGCGCGGCGAAGTCGCGTGGCTGCGGCGGGCGAACGAGGCATTGCGGGCCGCCCATCTCGCGGACAATGCGACGCATCGGGCCGAGAATGAAGCGTTGCGAGCCAAGAACGAGGCATTGCAGGCGGAGAACGCCGACCTCCGGCGCCGACTGGACTTGGACAGTTCGACGAGTTCCAAGCCGCCGTCGAGCGATGGGCTGAAGAAGAAGCCGCGCATCCCCGGCAGCCTCCGCGGGCGCTCGGACAAGAAAAGCGGCGGGCAGGCGGGACACAAGGGCGACACGCTCCGGCAGGTCGAGACGCCCGATCGGGTCGTGCGGCACGAGGCGCAGGCGTGCCGGCTTTGTCTGGCGGGGCTGACGGTTTCGATGCAGCGGGACGTGGAGAGGCGGCAGGTGTTCGATCTGCCTGACCGGCTGATCGAGGTCACGGAGCATCAGGCCTCGGTCTATTGCTGCGCGGCGTGCGGCGGAGAGACGAAAGCCGCGTTTCCCGCGGGCGTCGCCTCGCCGGCGCAATACGGGGAGCGCGTCAGGGCGGCGGCGGTCTATCTCAACGTCCATCAGCTCATTCCCGAAGATCGGGTCGCCGAAGCGATGGGCGATCTGTTCGGAGCATTGCGTCTATGCTCGCAAAGCGTGGCCGATTGGGTGCGCGGCAAGGCTGCGGCGCTCGCGCCGGTGGCGGCGCAGATCGCGGCGCTCGCGGCGCAAGCGCCGGTGCGCTGCCTCGATGAAACCGGCTTCCGCGTCGCCGGCAAGGGACAATGGCTGCACACCGTCGCCACGGAAACCCTGACCCACTATCGCGTGTCGGCCAAACGCGGCGAGATGCCGGAGGGGCTCACGGGCGGAGTCGCGGTTCATGACGGCTTCAAGTCTTACTCCGGGCTCACCGACGTCCGTCATGCGCTGTGCAACGCCCATCATCTGCGCGAACTGAAGGCGCTGGTCGAGATCGACCGGGAGCCGTGGGCCGCACCCATGCGCGATCTCTTGCTCGAGGCCAATCGAGCCGTCGAGAACGCGCGCGAGGCGGGCGCGACCAGTCTGCCCCCGCCCGCGCTCGAGGGCTCCCTCACCCGCTACTGGGAGATCCTGCGCCAGGGTCTCGCCTTTCACCGCAACTTGCCGCGCCTTCAACGGCATCCCTCGAACCGCGGTCGGACAAAACACCGCCCCGGACACAACCTGCTCATCCGACTGCACGAGTTCAAAGACGACGTCCTGCGCTTCCTCGTCGACTTCTCCGTCCCCTTCACCAACAACCTGGCCGAACAGGCCCTGCGCATGATGAAGGTCAAGATGAAGATCTCCGGCGCCTTTCGCATCTTCGAAGCCGCCTGCGACTTCGCCGCCCTGCGATCGGTCGTCGCAACCGCCCGCAAGCGACGCTGGAACATCCTCCAGACCCTGACCGCTCGTCCTCACGCCCTCATTCGCGCCCTGGCGGCATAGCCACCAGCTTGGGAGTTACCTTTTTTCTTTGGACTGCCCGTAACCCTTTGAAAAGGCCGGAATCGGACGAAGGAATCCAAGAAAATCCAAGCCCATTTTCTTGGTCTTCCTTGGTCTTCCTTGGTTTTGGGTTGGCTTGGTTTGGCTTGGAACGATTTTGGGCCGAGGCGCAACCGACCAAGAGGAACGGTCCTGCAATCATATAGCGTACAATTTTCAGGCGATCCATCGCGCCCGATTTTCGGGTTTTCGCTTAGCCGTCGTATACGCACGAAATAATCCCTGTTACGCGCAAAAAAATCCCTGTTAAGTTTACCGCCTTGGCGCGTATGATTTGGCTCAAGATATTGAAATAAAATCAGTTTTTCTCACGACCGCAGCTTCCGAGGAGCGCAATTCTCCCGGTTTTCGGCCGTTATCAGGGAAAGACAGGACGCAACGGAGGCGCCATAGGGGGTTCGGTAGAACGCCCGCCTTGCGACAGGCAACGGCGCCCGATGCGGGTCTTCAGCTTCGATCGGATCTCGAACCGCAAGGCCCGCGAGGCGCCCCGACTGCCGCCGTCACCAGCCGGTCGATCGTATCCCGGTCGGCGGGAAACCCCGCTTCGATCCAGAGCCGCCGGAAGACGCGAAGAATTTCTCCAACTCGTGGACCCTCATCGACCCCGCGCGCAATGAGATCGCTTCCGCTGACAGGGAACTCCGGCGCGGGCGTTTCTGCGAGGAAGCGATCCCTGCTCGCGAAGGCGGGATCGTCCGGACCTGCGCCCAAATCGGCCTGGGCCAGAATGAGCGCGTCGCATACGGCCTGTCGCCCCGAAGAAAACAACAGGACGCGCAGACGATCCTCGGCCGGCGGCGCCTGGATCCCGTGGAGTCCCGCAAGGACATCCGTCGCTTGTGCGATGCGCTCAGCTTCCGCGTTGGCGAGGCGGAGCTTTTCGCGGAGGCGTTCCGCGTCTTCCGGAATAATGGCCGCGAGCGCCGCAAGCCGAAGCAGAGGATCGGCCTTTGAGCCGCGCGCCATTTCGATCGCGATGATGCGATTGAAGCGTCCCGGCCAGGCGAAGCCGAGCGCCGCTTCCAAAATCCCGCTCTCGCCCATCGTCTGGAGAACCGCGCCGGCATGGGGCGCAACGACGAGCTTGAGAATTTCCGAGCGCACCCTTTCGCGCGACAGCTTTGCAATCGCAAGCCGGTTGCGGATCGCGGCCGCGAGCCCTTCCGCATCGATCGCGCCCTCGCCGAACCGCGCAGAAAAGCGAAAGAAGCGCAGGATGCGAAGATAGTCCTCGCGTATGCGGGCGTCGGGGTCGCCGATGAACCGCACGCGGCCCGCGGCGAGGTCGTCGAGCCCGCCGACGGGATCGTGCACCTCGCCGTCCCGGCTGATCGATAGTGCGTTGATGGTGAAATCGCGCCGGCGCGCGTCCGCTGAGAAATCGCGGCCGAAGGCGACCTTCGCGTGACGTCCATCGGTCTCGACGTCTTCTCGCAAGGTCGTCGTTTCGATTGGCCGCCCCTCGCCGATAAGCGTGACGGTGCCGTGCGAAACGCCAGTCAGGGCGACCCGGAAGCCCGCGGCGCCGGCGCGCCGGATCACCTCGTCCGGCAGCGCGGTCGTCGCCAGGTCGAGGTCTTCGACCTGCATTCCGAGGATGAGATCGCGCACGGCGCCGCCGACAAGGCGGGTTTCTTCTCCCTCGCCGTTGAGCGCCTCGAGCGCCCGCGCGAGCGGGCCGCGCGTCACCGGCCCGAGGTCTCGAAGCCGCCCGTCCTCTAGTCCCGGCAGGCGGCTCATTCGATGCGGCCCGGCACCAGCACGCCGTTCTCCTGGTGCGCCGGCACATAAGTTCCGTGTCCGCGCGGCGCGAGGATGTTCAATACGACCAGTCCGAGCACGGCGGCGGCGAGACCGACGAGGGTGAGAAAGGAAACCCGACCGCTCGTCCAATGCGCGATCTCGAGCGGGTAGCGCGCGCGCAAGACCAGATAGACCAGGTAAGCTGCGAACGGGCTAAGGAACAGCGCAAGCGGCTCGAGAAGGGCGCGTTCCATCAGGAAAACAATTTCTCGTATAAGTTCCGCAGCATGCCGGCGGTGGCGCCCCAGATATAGCGGCCCCCGTGCGGCATGGCGTAGAATTTTCGCATCTCGCCTCGCCATTCGCGTTCGTCGAGGCGGTGATTTGCCGGATCCATCAGGAACGCCAATGGCGCTTCGAACACCTCGTCCACCTCGTGCTTGCTGATCATGAGGGTGAACGAGGGATCGATCAGCGCGACCAGGGGCGCGACGCGAAACCCGGTTCCGGTAAGGTAGGGATCGAGCCAGCCGAGCGGCTCGATGAACCGCTTCTCGAGACCGATCTCCTCCGCAGCTTCGCGCAATGCGGCCGCATCGGGTGTCTCTCCCGGGTCGATCTGTCCGCCAGGGAAGGCGACCTGGCCGGAATGGGCGCGCAAATGCGATGCGCGAAGGGTGAACAGAACGGTGAGCCCGTCCGGACGCCCGACGATCGGCGCGAGCACGGCTGCGGGACGGGCTCTTGCGACGACGACCAGGGACGGCGCCAAGCCGTTAAGGGCAAAGTCGCCCGCCTTCGGCGCCCCCCCGCCCGCAAGATCGTCGGCGACAAGCGCAGGAGCGAGCTTTCGCCGCGCCAGCGCGCGAAAGGCGTCGGGAGTGAGATGAAGACGGTCGAGGTCGTTCAAAGCCCCTCGATCTCGCTAGCCGGACACATCGGAAAGAAGATGCCGCTGGAGCGCACCCCGAACCACGCCTCGTCGCGCCAGCGCTCGATCGTCCCAAGATCCACAAGGTCATAGAACAGCGCGCGCTTGACCAGCGCCCAGAGATCGCCGCGAATCCGGACGTACGGCTTCAGGCCCTCCGCCGCGCCCTTCTCGAAGCGCAGCGGATGTTGCTCGTCGACCGTCACGGCATCCTCGACGTTGGTCCGGAAAGTCAGGCGCGAATCGCCGCTGTCCTCGACATGCATCTCGACCGCCAGAAAGGGCGCATCGTCAACCCTCACGCCAACTTTTTCGACCGGGGTCACGAGGACGTATCGATCGCCGTCCTTGCGAAGGATCGAGGCGAACAGCACGACCAGCGGCAGTCGGCCGATCGGCGAACCGCAGTAGAACCAGGTTCCGTCGGCGGCGATTCGCATGTCGATGTCGCCGCAATCAGGCGGGTTCCAGAGGTGCACCGGAGCCGGACCGCGCCCCTTGCCGGCCGTGGCCTCGCCGAGCCCATGCAGCGCTCCCTCCGGGGAAGGAGCGGCCTTCGCCATATTCTGGCGCCTGTTTATGGGCGACTTTGTCATTGGCATGGTTCGGGCTTACCCTGAAAGGACGCCCCCGCCCAATGTAGTGCGCCCAGCGCCAAAGCGAAACGGCGGGCGGTTGTGACGAGAGGGACGACACGATGAGCGCGACCAATGCCGCCGAGCCGAGCCTGTTGGCTCGGGACGTCGACATCGCCCTCGAGCGGATAGCCGCGGCCCGGGCCGAGATCGGCGCCGTCATTTTCGGACAGGAGCGCGTCATCGACCTGGCGCTGACCGTCCTGCTCGCCGGCGGACACGGCCTCCTGATCGGCGTACCGGGGCTCGCCAAGACGAAGCTTGTCGAGACTCTTGGCATTGTCGTTGGAACTCGACGCCCTTCGCGTACAGTTCACCCCCGATCTGATGCCGTCCGACATCCTTGGCTCCGAAGTGATGGAGGAGGGTCTCGACGGCAAACGTGCTTTCCGCTTCATCCGCGGTCCGATTTTTGCCCAGCTCCTGATGGCGGATGAAATCAACCGGGCGAGCCCCCGCACGCAGTCCGCGCTCCTGCAGGCGATGCAGGAGCATCACGTGACTGTGGCCGGCGTTCGGCACGACCTGCCCGCGCCCTTTCATGTCCTGGCGACACAGAACCCGCTCGAGCAGGAGGGGGCCTATCCGTTGCCTGAGGCACAGTTGGACCGGTTCCTCCTGCAGATCGATGTCGGCTATCCCGACCGGGCGGCAGAGCGCCGCATCCTGATCGAGACGACGGGGGACCGCGATGCGAGGCCTGGGCCGGTCATGACCGCCGAAGAGCTTTCGGGCGCCCAGCGCCTGGTGCGGCGCGCGCCAATCGGAGACCGGATTGTCGAGGCGATCCTCGACCTTGTGCGAGCCGCCCGCCCGGGCGAGGGCGACCCTGAGCTGTCGAAGGGGATCGGTTGGGGGCCTGGCCCCCGCGCTGCGCAGGCGCTGATGCTGGTTGCGCGCGCCCGGGCATTGGTGGACGGCCGCCTTTCCCCCTCGCTGGCGGACGTCCAGGCGCTCGCCGAGCCGGCCCTCAAACACCGCATGGCGCTGACTTTTGCCGCTCGCGCCGATGGGGAGACGGTGTCGGGCGTGATCGATCGGCTGGTGGCAAAGATCTTGCTGTGAAGCCAAAACCACAGCCGATCCGCATTCAGGCAAGCGCAAAATGACTGTTTCCCCTTCGATCCGCCAGGAAGCTGCTTCGCTATCGGCTCGCCTGCCGAGCCTCGTCATCGCCGCGCGCAAGGTGGCGCAAACGGTGCGGCACGGCGTACACGGACGGCGCCGGGCCGGATCCGGCGAGACCTTCTGGCAGTTCAGGCCATTCATCTCCGGCGAACCCTCCTCTCGGGTCGACTGGCGTCGCTCGGCTCGCGAGGAGCATGCCTTCGTGCGGGAGCGGGAGTGGGAGGCGGCGCATACCGTGTGGATCTGGTTCGACCGATCGGCGTCGATGCGCTTTGGATCCAGCCTCGCCCAGGCGACGAAAATCGAGCGCGCCGCCGTGATCGCGCTCGCCTTCGCCGATCTGTGTGTCCGCGGCGGGGAACGCGCCGCTCTCCTCGGATTGACCCGTCCGACTGCAGACGTCGGGGTCGTCGAGCGCTTTGCCGAGGCGATCGCGACGGATGAACGTCTGCATGGGCCTTCCGAATCAGCATTGCCGCCTTTGGCGCCCGCGCCCGCCCGGTCGATGGCGCTGCTGGTCGGCGATTTTCTTGGCGAACCCGAAGAGACCGAGCAGGCGCTCCGATCGATCAGCGCCCAGGGCGCGATCGGCGAAGTCGTTATCGTCGTCGATCCAATCGAAGAAACCTACCCGTTCTCGGGCAACGTGGAGTTTCTCCATCCGGACGGCAGCCTGAGTCTCTTGCGCCCCAGGGCGCAGAACCTTCGCGAGGCCTATCTGGCCAAGCTGGCGGCGCATCGGGAGGCGCTGCGGCGCATTTGCAGAAGCACGGGCTGGGGCATGAGTTTGAGCCGCACAGACAGCTCGGCGGCGGAGATCCTATTGGCGCTGCGCATGCGCCTTTCCGCTCCGGACCTTGGAGCCGGGTACGGGGCCGCCTGACAGGTGTTCAGCATTCCGCTCATTTTTGCCGCCCCGGCGGTCCTGGTCACGCTCGTCGGACTCGGCGCGCTTTATTTCCTCTTGCGCGTGACGCCGCCGGCGCCGCGACGAGCTGTGTTCCCTCCGCTTCGCCTGCTCATCGGGCTCGCCTCGAACGAGACGGATCCGGCGCGAACCCCCTGGCCGATCCTGGCTTTGCGCATGGCGGTCGCGGCGCTGATCATCCTGGCCATGGCGCAGCCGTTGTGGAACAGCGTCGCCGGCCTTGCCGGCGCCGGACCGCTGTTGGTCCTGATCGACGACGGCTGGGCGGCGGCGCCAACGTTCGAGAAACGAGTCGCCTTCGCCAGACAGCGCATGGAAGCGGCAGCCCGGTCAGGCCGAATTGTCGCGGTCAAGCCCCTGTCGGAAGGCGCAAGGGATATCGCTCCGCTCGGCGCTGGCGAGATCGAAGGTCGCTTGCGCGCGCTGACGCCTGCGCCCTACGAACCCTCTCGTGCAGATTCGATGCCGGCGATCGAGCAGTTTCTCGCTCGCGAGCCGAAGAGCGAGGTCCTGTGGATCGCGGACGATGTCGAACTCGGCGGTGCGGGCGGATTTGCGGCGCGGCTGGCGACTTTGAGCCGATCCGTCCAGGTCGTGACCGATGGGAGGGGCGCAAGCGCGATCGCAGGCGTCGACAACGACGCCGGCGCTCTGGCGGCGCGCCTCGTCCGCTCGGACGAACGCGCCCCGGCGAAAGGCTCGGTGCGTGCTCTCGATGCCCGCGGCCGCGAAATCGCCCGCGCTCCGTTCGACTTCGGATCGAGCCTGGTGACCACGAGCCGGTTCGAATTGCCGGTCGAATTGCGCAATGAAGCCGCCGAGGTTGTGATCGAAGGCGACCGGTCCGCCGGCGCGACCTGGCTCGTCGACGATCGTTCGCGCCGGCGGCGCGTCGCCATCGCCTCCGGCGCGAGCGCCGATATCGCCCAGCCGCTGCTCGCCCCGAGCTATTACCTGAAGCGGGCGCTGGAGCCCTTCGCGGACGTCAGCGAATCGCATGATTCCGTGAGCGACCCCATCGTATCGCTCCTGGCCGACGGGCCTTCGATTCTCGCGCTCGCCGACATGAACGTTGCGCCGGGGCCCGAGCACGACGCGATTGTGAACTTTCTCGATAAAGGCGGCGTTCTTCTGCGCTTTGCCGGCAGCCGATTGGCCGCTGGCGACGACGACCTGATCCCGACCGAATTGCGTCGCAGCGGGCGCCAGCTCGGGGGAGCCTTGTCCTGGGAAACTCCCAAACACATCGCCCCGTTCGCTCAGGGCAGCCCTTTCTTCGGGCTCGCTGCGCCTGACGAAGTGACCGTCACGCGACAGGTGCTGGCCGAGCCGACGGCTGGCCTCGACCAGAAGACTTGGGCGCGGCTCACCGACGGCACGCCGCTCGTCACCGCCGCCCGGCGCGGAAAAGGGCTGATCGTTCTCTTCCACGTAACCGCGGATACGACCTGGTCGAACCTGCCCTTGTCGGGCCTGTTCGTCGACATGCTGCGACGCATTGTGGCCAAGGCCGGCCCCGCGGTTCAGGCGACGGAAAAACCGGACTCGGTCGATCGCAGCGCGACCTTCCCGGCATGGCGCACGCTGAACGGCTTCGGCGCGCTCGGACCTCCGCCTGCTCAGGCGGAGCCGATCGGCGCCGATTTCCCCGGCCGAGGCGATGCGCTCCATCCGCCCGGTTTCTATGGTTCGGCGGAGTCCCCGCGGGCCGTCAATGCGCTCTCGCCAGGCCAGTCGCTGGCGCGGGCCGACTACGGGGCGCTCAAAGTTCGCGAGCGCGGCCTCGACGTCACGCCTCCGATCGATTTGCGCCGGGTGCTGTTGCCGGCCGCTCTCGTCGGCCTCACGATCGACGCCTTCATGTCGATCTGGATGGCCGGCGGCGCGGGGCCGCGGCGCAGGGGCGCGCTCGCGGCGCTCGCGTTCGCCGCAATGCTCGGCGGTCTGCTCATTCCAAATGCGAACCATGCTGCGGAAATCTCGCCCGTCAGCGCTCGTGACATGGACGCGGCGCTAACGACTCGCCTCGCCTATGTCGGGACTGGCGACGCAGAAGTGGATCAGACGTCCAAGCAGGGGCTGATAACCTTGACGCGGGTCCTGTCCGCCCGGACGTCCGCCGACCTGGGCGAGCCGGTCGAGCTCGATCCGGCGCGCGATGAACTCGCCTTGTATCCGCTCATCTATTGGCCAATCGTCGCAGGCCGGCCGCAACCCCGACCGGAAACGCGCGCCCGCTTGGCCGCCTACATGAAATACGGCGGCACGGTCGTGTTCGATACGCGGGATGCGCTGACCGCTCGCCCCGGCGCCCCGACTGAGGAGGCGAGGTGGCTGCGCGCCCTGCTCGACGGGGTCGACGTGCCCGAACTCGAACCGTTGCCGCGGGACCATGTGCTGACCAAAACCTTCTACCTCCTCGATCGCATCGTCGGCCGCACCGCCATCGGCCAGACATGGGTGGAAGCGCTGCCCTCGCCCGATCCGAACGACCGTGTGCGGAGGCCGGTTCGCGCCGGAGACGGCGTCTCCCCGATCATCATCGTTTCCGACGATCTGGCCGGCGCCTGGGCCAGCGACGCCGAAGGCCGTCCGATGTTCCCGCTCATCCCCGGAGGGCCCCGGCAGCGCGAGCTCGCGCTGCGCAGCGGCGTCAACCTCGTCATGTACACGCTGACCGGAAATTACAAAGCTGACCAGGTCCACGCCAAGGACATCCTTGAAAGGCTGACGCGTTGACCGTCTGGTCGATTGCCTTCTCTCCGCTATTGCCCATGTGGGCGCTCGTCCCTCTGGGGATCCTGGCGCTCCTCGCCTCGATCATCCTCGTTTTGCGCCGCGCGCGCGGCGCCTGGTTGAGGGCGCTCGCTTTCGCGCTTTTGTTCGTGGGACTTTGCGATCCGAATCTGGTTCATGAGAACCGTCGCCCGCTCAAAGACATCGTGGCGGTCGTGGTCGATCGTTCGGCGAGCCAGAGCATCGGTGAGCGACCGCGTCAAACCGACTTGGCGCTCGAACGCCTCGAGGCCAGCCTGAAGGGACTGGGCGACGTCGACCTGCGTGTCGCCGAAACCTCCCGCGAGGAATCGGAAACCGAGGGCACCAGGCTCTTTGCCGCGCTCCGGGGCGCGCTCGCCGACGCGCCCAGCGAGCGTGTCGGCGGCGCCGTCCTGATTACCGACGGCGTCGTACATGACATCCCGGCATCCCCGGCGGCGCTCGGCTTCAATGCCCCCTTGCACGTGCTGGTGACGGGCCATGAGGGCGAGCGCCAGCGGCGAATCGAGCTCGTCGAAGCGCCGCGCTACGGCATCGTCGGCAAGGATCAAGTCATTGTCGCGCGCGTGCTTGATAGCGCAGACAAGGGCGAGCCGGCGAGATTGACGGTTCGCCACGACGGGCAGACGATCGCAAACATCGAAGCGCGCATCGGCGAGCGGATCGACGTCAAGACCCGGATCGATCATGCCGGTCCCAACGTGATCGAACTGGAAGTCGCGCCCGTCGAAGGGGAACTGGCGACCGACAGCAATCGCGCGGTCGTCAATATCGACGGCGTGCGCGACAAGTTGCGCGTCCTTCTCATCTCGGGAAAGCCGCATCCGGGCGAACGCATGTGGCGCAACCTGCTGAAATCCGACGCCAATGTCGACCTGGTTCATTTCACGATTCTGCGGCCGCCGGAAAAAGGCGGGGACGGGACTCCGATCAACGAGCTTTCGCTGATCGCTTTCCCCGTCGCGGACCTGTTCGGCCCGAGGATCAAGGACTTCGATCTGATCATCCTCGACCGCTACGCGCAGCAATCGATCCTGCCCTACGTCTATCTCGAGAACATCGCCAATTACGTGCGGCAGGGCGGGGCGCTGTTGATGGCGGAGGGGCCGGAATTCTCGACGCCGGAGGGCCTGTTCTATTCGCCGCTTGGCGAAATCACGCCGGCCACGCCGACGGGAGACGACGTCGAGGCTCCATTTCGCCCGACCGCGTCGCAATACGGCCTGCGCCACCCTGTGACGCGCGGCCTCGCCGGACTTCGCGCTGAGGGCGACCCGACGTGGGGCCGGTGGTTCCGACTGATCGGGGCCAACACGACGAACGGTCAGACCCTGATGAACGGCCCCGGCGGCAAGCCTCTCCTGGTACTGTCGCGGGTCGACAAAGGGCGCGTCGGCTTGCTCTTGAGCGATCAGATGTGGCTTTGGGCTCGTAATTACGACGGCGGCGGGCCTTACCTCGACCTGCTGCGTCGTCTCGCGCACTGGCTCATGAAGGAGCCGGAGCTCGAGGAAGAGGCGCTTCGGGCGAGCGCCAAGGGCCGCGAAATTACCATTGAACGGCAGAGCGCCAGCGGCCAGGAGCGCGAGACCGATCTCGTCTCTCCGACCGGGACGAAGACGAAGCTCACGCTGACGCCCGTCGCGCCGGGCCTCAGCCGAGCGCATTTGACCGTCGACCGATACGGGCTCTATCGAGCCGAGGACGGCGAGCATGTCGCGCTCGTCAACGTCGGTCCGAGCAATCCTCTCGAGTTGCGGGACGTCGTCTCGACGACCGAAAAACTTCGCCCGCTCGCTGAGGCGACGGGCGGCACCGTTCGTCGTATTGCCTCCGCCGGTGGCGCGGACGCGGTCACGATGCCCCGCGTCGTTTCCCTGAATCCCGCGCCAAGCTACGGTGGAAGCGACTATATCGGCATCAAGCGGACAGGCTCGACCGAGCTGATCGGCGCGAGCTCCACTTCGCTCGCGACGGGTTTTTTCGGCTTGGCGGCGCTCCTCGGCGCCGTGATCGCGGCGTGGCTCATGGAGAGCGGTCGTCTCGCTCGGGTGCGCCGAGAGTCGTTCTGACGCTGTGGCGCGCAGGTCCGGCGCAATCGGAGGCGAGGCGGGATCGGAAAGCCGGCGTCGCAGGCACTTTTCGAGCAAACTTGGCAAGCCAAGCTCTTGACAGCGCAGAAATACCCGTGTCCCTGTGTCAACTCACATGGGCAGTGGATCGCTGGACCAGTTTCGATCCATCTGTTTCGTCTCAACTGTTC
This sequence comes from uncultured Alphaproteobacteria bacterium, assembly GCA_963835885.1. GTDB lineage: Bacteria > Pseudomonadota > Alphaproteobacteria > Rhizobiales > Beijerinckiaceae > Roseiarcus. The sequence goes on along the minus strand of CAWIHF010000004.1, from coordinate 38,007 downwards.
ATTCGCGGTTCAACCTCGGCCGTCCGGTAACGTCCCGACCAGAAGCTTCTAAACCGGGCCCTGTTGGTTTGGTGGTCGGGCGGGTTGTCCTTAATTAAAAGGAATTGGCGCGGCGCCTAGCGATGCAGTCGACCCTTTTCGAATGGCTGAAGGACAACGATCTCGAACGGTTTCGCTCCGTCTTCGAGGACAACGAGGTCGACCTCGGAACGCTTCGGCTGCTTACCGACGACGACCTCAAGGAGATCGGTCTGCCTTTCGGGCCGCGCAAGCGGATCCTGAATCTCGTGCGTGAAGAACAAGCGTTGGAGAAGGCGGGCTCCTCCGCTTTTTTCGTCGGCGCTCCAGTCGGAGAGCGGCGACAACTGACTGTCTTGTTCTGCGACATGGTCGGGTTCACCGCGCTGTCGCAGACCCTCGACCCGGAAACGCTGCAGGTCGTCATTCGCGCCTATGAAGAAGCATGCGCCAATTGTATCGTTCGATATGAGGGATACGTCTTCACCTGTCTGGGAGACGGCGTCGTCGCCTTTTTTGGCTTTCCGCTCGCGCACGAGGGCGAAGCAGCGCGTGCGATTCGGGCCGGGCTCGACATTCTCGAAGCCATGGGTTCGCTTCAAATTCCGATCTCGTTGCGACTCCAGGTTCGCATCGGCGTGGCCACCGGCATCGTCGTGGTCTCCCAGGGCGAGCGCAATGCGGTCGGGGACACTATGAACCTCGCTTCGCAACTCCAGACGATCGCAGAACCGGGCTCCTTGATCGTCAGCGAGCGCACGCGCCGGCTGGCCGGCGGCGAGTTTGTGTTTCAGGACCTCGGACCCAAGGAACTGAAAGGGGTCGGGGGCCCGCCCAGGGTCTATCGCGTTGTCGGCGTCAGCGAAGCGGAAAGCCGTTTCGAGGCGGCCACGCAGCGCGGGCTCACGATGATGGTCGGGCGCGAGGAGGAAATCGGGGCGATTTTGGACGCTTGGCGCAGCGTGAGCGAAACCGGCGCCGGTCGGGTCGTCGTCCTTCAGGGCGAAGCGGGAATTGGCAAAAGCCGAATCGTGAACGCGCTGAGAGAGAGCAATGAAATCCGGTCGGTCCGGACACTGTTTTTCCAGTGCTCGCCCTTCTTCGTCAACAGCGCCTTCTACCCCGTTCGCGCGTCGATCGAGCGGGGCGCCAGACTGGCGCGCGACGACAACTCGAGCTCGCGACTGGATAAACTTGAGCGGTTTTTTGTCGAACGGCTCGGAACACCGAAGAAAGATATGCGCCCCGTCGCAGCGATGCTCGGCATAAATTACGAAGAGCGTTACGGAGCGATCTCGCTCTCACCCAAAGCCGCCAAGGAAGACACAATGCGTGCGTTGGTCGACTTGGTGCGTGCAGAGTGCCGAGCCGGGCCAATCCTGCTCCTGGTCGAGGACGCCCATTGGGCGGATCCCACCACGGTCGATTTTCTCCGACGTGTGGTTGACCGGCTCGCAGAGATCCCGGCGCTCCTGGTCGTCACGGCCCGGCCCGACTTCCGATCGCCGTGGCAAGGGCGTCCGCAAGCGGAAACGATCGACCTGGCCAAGCTCACCGCCGAGGAAAGCCGCATAATCGTTTCGAGACTTACCGGGGGGCGAGCGCTGCCGACGGGGCTCGAGGCTCAGATCGTCGCGCGGGCCGACGGCGTTCCGCTATTTCTCGAGGAGCTGACGAAGGGAATTCTGGAATCGGGCGATCTTGTTCTCGACGGCGACCGCTACGTCTATTCCGGCGTCGCCGCTGAAGTCGCGCTTCCGGAGACCCTGCGCGATTCGCTGATGGCGCGCCTCGACCGGGTCCCGGCGACCAAAGAGATCGCCCAGGTCGGCGCCGTCATCGGCCGCGAGTTCAGTTACGAACTCATATCCGGGCTCCGACTGATGAAGGAGGATTCGCTGGAAAACGGCCTGCGACTCCTGACAGCATCGGGACTCGCGACCTGCTTCGGCGATATCCCAAATGCGGTTTTCGCGTTCTCGCACGCCCTTGTTCAGGACGCCGCATACGATTCGCTTCTCAAGAGCCGGCGCCGGCAACTGCACGCCGAGATCGCCAGCCTGCTGGAAAGCCGTTGGCCGGAAACGCGCGAGACTTCGCCTGAATTGCTCGCCTATCATTATACCGCCGCAGGTCAGGATGAGGCCGCCGCCCCTCTATGGCTGAATGCCGGCGCGGTCGCCGTTCAACGGTTCGCGCTTCCCGAAGCGATTTCGCACCTCCGAACCGGAATGTCGGCGGTCATGAAAGCCCCGCCTTCAAAATCCCGCGATTCCCTGGAGCTTTCATTCAGAACGACGCTCGGTCCGGCCCTGATGGTGCACCGTGGTTGGGCGCATAGGGACGTCAGCAACACGCTTGAGCCCGCCTGGGAACTCGCGCAGGCGCTCGGCCGGAACGATTCGTTCCTGCCGATTCTTAACACGCTCTCGACGCACTATTTTTGCATCGACCAGCTGGGGGAATCGTTGCATTGGGCGGAGAAGCTGGTGAAGGCGGGGATTGAGCTCGGCGACGAGGGGCTCGTCATCACGGGTCACCGCGGGATATCCGCCGCCTATTACTGGCTCGGCGACTTCGGCGCCGCGCGGTCCGCGGGCGACGAGGTCCGCAAGCTCTATGACTACGAGAAGCACCACGGCCTTGTCCACGCGACGAATTGGGATCCGTTCACCGGTGAGGGCATCTATCGGTCGCAGTATCTCTGGATGATGGGCTATCCCAACCAGGCGCGTGCGGCGAACAGGGCGACCGAGGCTAACGCGAGGCGCGATGGCCATCCGTTCGATCTTGCCTTTGCGCTGACTCTCGGAGCCCAGATCTTCGATTTCCTTTGCGATTTGGACGCGCTGCTGCGTCGGACCGAGGAGGCCGAGCGGCTCGGGCGCGAGCACGGCATTCCGCTGCTCGGCGAAATCATGGTCGAGATCAGCCGTGGAATTGCCTGGCTGCGCGCGGGCCGATGGGCCGACGGCGCCGCACAGCTGGAGCGCGGCGTCGCGGATCTGAATGCGACCGGTCACCGGATTTGGATCTCGTATCTGAGAGCCCTACAGGCGGAAGGACTCGCGTTGTCCGGCAATCCGGACCGCGGCTTGGCCCTCATCAACGACAGCGTCGCGCACATGGAGGCGGGCGAAGAGCGGTCCCATTACGCCGAAGTTCTTCGCCTGAAAGGCTGGCTGATGAGCCTCCGCGGAGAATACGAAGGGGCCGAGACGACCCTCAACAAGTCGCTCGATTTCGCCCGCGCGCAGCAGGCCAGATCGTGGGAGCTGCGAACCGCCACGACGCTGGCTCGCCTGTGGGCGAGCCAGGACCGCAAGGCAGACGCGCTCGCGCTGGTCGAGCCGGTCTACGAATGGTTCACCGAGGGCCACGACACCAAGGACCTCATGTCGGCGGCGCGGCTTGTGGCCGAACTGAGCGAATCCGAGCGCCCGGCCGCGGACCTCCGTCACAGTCGGGTATGACGACGGGCCCCTTCCGATGCCGGACCCTTGAAGCTGGACTTGCAGGGCGGGTACGCCGACGGTAGTTAGGCCACGCTTTGGAAGGAAGCCCGCCGATGAAAAAAGTCTACCCCACAGCGGACGAGGCGCTTGCCGGCTGCCTCAAGGACGGGATGACTCTCATGTCCGGCGGCTTCGGGCTCTGCGGCATCCCCGAGACGCTGATCGAGGCGGTGCGCAAGTCCGGCGTCAAGGACCTGACCGTCATCTCCAACAATGCCGGCGTCGACGGGATCGGCCTCGGCCTACTGCTCGAGACCGGTCAGATCAAGAAGATGATCTCGAGCTATGTCGGCGAGAACAAGACGTTCGCCGGCCTCTACCTGTCGGGCAAGCTTGAACTCGAATTCAACCCGCAAGGCACGCTGGCGGAGCGCATTCGGGCTGGCGGCGCGGGGATCCCGGCCTTCTTCACCCGCACCGGCGTCGGCACGATCGTCGCCGAAGGCAAGGAGATCCGGGACTTCAACAACGAAGCGTTTGTGATGGAGACGGGCCTCGTCGCCGACATCGCTCTCGTGCATGCGTGGAAGGGAGATGCCGAAGGCAATCTCGTCTATCGGAAAACCGCGCGCAATTTCAACCCGACGATGGCGACCGCGGCGAAGCTCACGATCGTCGAGGTCGAGCACCTCGTCAATCCTGGCGAACTCGATCCGGATCACATCGTCACGCCTGGCGTCTACGTGCACCGCATCGTTCATGTTCCGAACGCCGAAAAACGCATCGAACAGCGCACGACGCGCAAACGGGACGCTGCCTGAATTAGGGAGACGCGCATGGCCTGGACCCGCGATCAAATGGCGGCCCGCGCCGCCAAGGAGTTGAAGGACGGCTTCTACGTCAATCTCGGCATCGGCATTCCGACCCTGGTGTCGAATTACATCCCCGAGGGAATGAGCGTGCAGCTGCAGAGCGAGAACGGCATGCTCGGCATGGGGCCGTTCCCCTTCGAGGGCGATGAGGACCCGGACCTGATCAACGCCGGCAAGCAGACCGTCACACAGCTTCCGACGACGAGCTTCTTTTCCAGCGCAGATTCCTTCGCCATGATCCGCGGCGGGCACATCGACCTCGCCATCCTGGGCGCAATGCAGGTTTCCGAGAACGGCGATCTCGCCAACTGGATGATCCCCGGCAAGATGGTCAAGGGCATGGGCGGCGCGATGGACCTCGTCGCCGGCGTCAAACGAATCGTGGTCGTGATGGAGCATGCGGCCAAGGACGGGCCGAAGCTCTTGCATCACTGCACGCTGCCGCTCACCGGCGCGAAGGTCGTCGACCTGGTCATCACCGACCTCGGCGTCTTCGCCATCGACAAGCACGGCTATCGGGGCATGGCCCTGATCGAATTGGCCCCCGGCGTCACGCTCGACGAAGTCGCCGCCAAAACCGAAGCGACCTATCGGACGGCGCTGGCCTGACCGGGCGGGAGAAAAGGAACCCGCCGCGGCCAAGGCGGGATGATTCCAAGCGGGGCTTCGACCCGCGGTTGGGGCCGCGAAGGTTCAGCCTTGTCCCATCGTGCTCCGCAACGGATTTCGGAGAATCCGTCCCTATCGTTCTGTTCACCAAAATACGCGTCTGGACTGGTTTTATCGGTCCGCGCGGGCCGACCGGGCGTTGTCGCAACGCCTCCGGCAGACCGCCCGCGCCAATTCGCCGCTTCAAAGTTCCGGCGTTCCGTCCCCTGTTCCTGCCCTGATAACCGCGAATCCTTCCCCTGATAACCGAAAAATGGCTCCCTGTTATTGTTCTCCTCCAAATTCCGAGAGATCTTGCGCAAGCCTATGTAATCGTTTTTAATTTTAGCAGGTGAAGCCGGCGCCAAAAGCCGGCGTTCGCCCTGTTTTCCCCCTGTTACCAGGAAAAGTCGCGCAGATCAGGCGACGCTTGCGCCGCCGAAAAAACTTCTGGACGCGGGTGACGACCGGCAAAAGCGAAGCGGGAGGGCGGTCTGCCTGCTTTCGGATTCGCCGGCCATTGTTCGGTTGGGCCGGAATGATCGCGGCGCGCTCACCGTCGGCCTGTTCGGGTCGATTTAACGATGCGGGCGCCGATTCAACCCGATCGCATCGCGCTCGAGGGGGCCCCCGAAACCGTCGTCGTGGCCCCCCATACTGAAGCGTCATTTCTTGACGAGCGGGCACTTTGAATCCGCGAGCTTGCCAAACGCTTCCTCGCCGCTCATCGTTTTCAAGAGCTTGTAGTAGTCCCATGCGCCCTTCGATTCCGACGGCTTCTTCACTTCCATGATATACATGTCGTGCTCGAGCAGTCCGTCAGGGCGGATGGTTGCATTCTGAACGAAAGCGTCGCTGATCTTCATCTTGTGCATCTCGTCGAGCACCTTGTCGGAGTCGGTGGTTCCGGCGGCCTTGACGGCGTTGAGATAGGTCAGCGTCGCGGAATAGAACGCCGCCTGCGGGAATGTCGGCTGCTTCTTGACCTGGTCGTAGAAGCGCTTGGCGAAAGCGCGCGTCCGGTCGTCGAGGTCCCAGTACCAGGCGGTGGTCAGGACGAGGCCCTGTGCGATGTCGAGGCCCATCGCATGAACGTCCGTCAGGAAGACGAGCAGGGCCGCCGGCCGCATCGTTTTGGTGAGACCGAATTCCGAGGCGGCCTTCAAGGAGTTGGACGTGTCGGTGCCGGCGTTGGCGAGGCCGAGCACCTGCGCGCCGGAGCCCTGCGCCTGCAGAAGATAGGACGCGAAATCGGACGTCCCCAGCGGCACGCGAACGTCGCCCACCACCTTGCCGCCGCCCGCCTTCACAACGCTGGCCGCTCCGTTCTCGAGTTGCGTGCCGAACGCGTAATCGGCGGTGAGAAAGAACCAGCTCTTGCCGCCTTGTTCGAGGATCGTCTTCGCCGTGCCGTTGGCGAGCGCGGTCGTGTCGTAGCCGTAATGGATCGTATAGGGGGTGCAGTCTTTGCCGGTCAGCGAGGCGCCCGCAGCCCCGATGGCGATGAAAGGAATCTTCTTTTCCTTCGCCGCGGAGGAGATCGCCAGGCTGACGCCGGTATTGGAGCCGCCAAGCTGCATCGTCAGCCCGTCCGTATCGGCCCACTCGCGGAATTTCTGGGTGGCGAGATCGGGCTTGTTCTGATGGTCGGCGGTGAGAATCTCGATCGGCTGGCCCAACGCCGTGCCGCCGAAATCGGCGATGGCCATCTTGATCGCCACGACGCCGCCGGCGCCGATGACGTCGGCATATGGCCCCGACATATCGTCGAGATCGCCGATCACCACCTTGTTCGTCGCCGCTTGCGCGGCGTGGGCCGCCAGCAGCGCGCAAAGCGCCCCAGCCAACTTCAAAACGCGTTTCGATCGCTCCATGGCCTTTTCCTCCGTGTTCGGCGCCGATCACTGGCTGCGAGCAATTAGCCCGCCGACCTGTCCGGACATTTTGCTTGTCGCGCCGGCACAAAGCAAGCGTTGCGGACAAGCCCGCTTGGCCGCGCGAATGTCAGCGCCCTATAAAGAGCGCATGAGAGGCAAGATTTCCCGAAAGAAGCGGGCCGCTCTGGCGGAAGCCGTCTTCGAGCGACTGGCCGCGGCAAATCCGGAGCCGCGCGGAGAGCTCGAGTACGCCGATCCATTCACGCTTCTAGTAGCGGTGGTGCTGTCGGCGCAGGCGACCGACGCCGGAGTCAACAGGGCGACGAAAACACTTTTTGCGGTCGCAGACACGCCGGAAAAGATGGTCGCGCTCGGCGAAGAGAGGCTTGCCGAGCGGATCAGGACGATCGGCCTCTATCGCGGGAAGGCGCGGAACATCATCGCGCTGGCGCGGACGATCGTGAATGAGTACGGTGGCCGGACGCCGAGTGACCGCGTCGCGCTCGAGGCGCTGCCAGGCGTCGGTCGAAAGACAGCAAATGTCGTTCTGAACACGGCGTTCGGCGAGCCGACCGTGGCGGTGGACACGCACGTGTTTCGCGTGGCCAACCGGCTGGGCATCGCTCCCGGAACGACGCCCCGCGCGGTCGAGGACGAACTCATGCATGTCATACCCAAGCGCTTCCTGCCTCACGCGCATCACTGGCTGATTTTGCACGGGCGATACGTCTGCAGGGCGAGAAAGCCCTTGTGCAGCTCATGTATCCTCAACGACATCTGCCTGTACGACCACAAAACGTCTGCAGGCTGATTTTCGCGGCGCATCGCCCATGAACGCGGCGGGAAGGCGAGCCAAGATTGCGATCATTGGCGATCGCTTCATGCTGCTATGGATATTCGAAGAAGCAATTCGCGCCCTCTGCGACGCCATGGCCCGACGAGCCCGTGGAACAGGGCGACGCCAAGCCGGAATGGCTCATCCGTATGGGCCTCTATGACCATCTCGGCGGACGCAAGCTCCTGCCGCCGACGCGCACGATCGACTTGAGGGCAGGACCCGAGGCGCACCTCTGAAGAGGGAGTTTGTCCGCGCCTCTAACTTAGCTCTCTAATTTGCGCGCCTCCTCAGGCAGCATGATCGGGACTCCATCGCGAATGGGATACGCGAGTTTCGCCGCTCGCGAAATGAGTTCCTGCCTCGTTGCGTCATAGATCAGCTCTGCGCGCGTCACCGGACAGACGAGCAACTCCAACAATCGCGGGTCGGTCCGAAAGGCCTTTTCCGCGGACGAAGGGCGTTCTGGTTCGCCGGTCATTGGAGGTTCTCCCGTTCACCTCGTCGTCCAAACTCGTCGTCCGGGAGGGAAACAGGCTTTGCTCCCCCACCACTGCGATAAGCCGAATTCAGAATCGCAAAGCTGACGCTTGCCGGACGCCCTTGATCTTGCACACCTCAGCCAGAACCTCAGGTGGCGTCTCACCGTCGATCGACACGAGGGCGATCGCGGAGCCGCCCGGCTCATCGCGGCCGAGTGCGAATGTCGCGATATTGAGGCCTGCATCTCCGAGAACACTCGCAAAGCGACCTATGAAACCCGGCTTATCCTCGTTCGTCACATAAATCATCGACGGCGTGAATTCCGCGTCGATCTTGATATCCTTGATGGACAGGATACGAGGCTTGCCATCGTGGAAGACGGTGCCCCCAAGCGAGCGGGTCTGGTCCTTGCTGACTACGGTCATCGTAATGAAGCTCTCGTAGTCACCCTGCGCCGCCCGGGTCACTTCTTCAACGACAATGCCGCGATGGGCGGCCACGGAAGGAGCAGACACCACATTGACCTCTGCTAGAGACGGCCGCAGCAGGCCTGCAATCCCGGCCGACGTCAGCGCCTTGGTTTTCAGGTCTGCAACCGCCCCCTCATACGTGATCGTGACCTTCTCAATCGGCGAACGGGTGAGCTGACCGGCGAACGAACCGAGCCTTTCGACGAGTAGGATGAAGGGCTTGAGTCTGGGAGCCTCTTCAGCCGTGATGGACGGAAAGTTAACCGCGTTGGTGATCGCGCCACGGATCAGAAAGTCGGACATCTGCTCGGCAACTTGCAGCGCGACGTTCTCCTGCGCTTCGCTGGTCGAGGCCCCAAGATGCGGGGTTGCAATGAAGTTCGGGTGGCCGAACAGCGGGTTCTCTTTCGCCGGCTCCTCCGCGAAGACGTCGAAGGCCGCCCCGGCGACATGGCCGCTGTCGAGCGCTGCGCGCAGTGCCACTTCATCTACGAGGCCGCCCCGGGCGCAATTGATGAGGCGGACCCCCTTCTTGGCTTTGGAGATGTTTTCTGCCGACAGGATATTGCGCGTCTGCGCAGTCAGCGGCGTATGCAGGGTGATGAAATCGGCGCGCTCCAGGAGATCATCAAGCTCCACCTTTTCCACGCCGATCTCTTCCGCTCGCTCGACGCTGAGGAAAGGATCGTAGGCTATAACCCGCATTCTGAGTCCAATCCCACGCGAAGCCGAAATTGAGCCAATGTTGCCGCAGCCGATTACGCCGAGAGTTTTGCCTGCCAACTCGACGCCCATGAAGCGGTTCTTCTCCCACTTGCCCGCTTGTGTGGAAAGGTCTGCGGCCGGGATCTGGCGGGCGAGGGCAAACATGAGCCCAATCGCGTGCTCAGCCGTCGTGATCGAATTGCCGAAAGGGGTATTCATCACGATGACGCCGCGAGCGGTCGCCGCCGGAATGTCGACATTGTCGACGCCAATGCCCGCGCGTCCCACGACTTTCAGCTTGGTTGCACGCTCCAGCAGTTTGGCGGTGACTTTGGTCGAGGAGCGTATCGCCAGTCCGTCGTAATCGCCGATGATGTTGGCGAGTTCGTCCTTTTCAAGCGCCGGCTTGACGTCGACCTCAATTCCTTCGCGCTTGAAGATCGCAACGGCGGCGGCAGAAAGCTTGTCGGAAATGAGAACACGGGGAGCCATGATAGAGCCTTCGGAATTGGTGCTGATGGTAGCGCCTGAGGCACGAGGAAATCACGGGAAGGAGCGCGCCACCCTTCCCGACTTCAAAAGCGCGAGCGCGATCAAGCCGCCTTGAGCAAGTTGCTCTTTTCAAGAGCGAAGGCGTGGTCGAGCCAAGGGGTAAGGGCCTCGATGTCGGCTTTTTCGACTGTCGCGCCGCACCAGATGCGTAGGCCGGGCGGCGCGTCGCGATAGGATCCGATATCGTAGGCGACCTTCTCCCTCTCGAGCACGCTGGCAAGCGCTTTGATGAAGGCCGCCTGGCCGTCGGGCGGCAAACCCCCAATGACCGGATCGGCCACCTTCAGGCAGACGCTGGTGTTCGAGCGAGTTGCCGGGACGCGAGGGAGGTAATCGATCCAGGCCGTATGCTCGACCCATGCCTCGAGCGCCTTCGCGTTGGCGTCAGCCCGAGCAAAAAGCGCCTTCGCGCCGCCCAGCGCTTTCGCCCATTGCAACGCGTCGATATAGTCCTCGACGCACAGCATGGAGGGCGTGTTGATGGTTTCGCCCTCGAAAAACCCCTCAGTCAGCTTACCGCCCTTCGCGAGGCGGAAAACCTTCGGTACCGGCCATGACGGAGTATGCGTCTGAAGCCGCTCGGCCGCGCGGGGGCTCAGAATGATCATGCCGTGAGCGGCCTCGCCTCCCAGAACTTTCTGCCAGGAGAAGGTAACGACGTCGAGTTTTGACCAGTCGAGATCTTGTGCAAATACGGCCGAAGTCGCGTCGCAGATCGTCAGCCCCAGCCGCTCCGATGCGATCCAGTTGGCGTCGGGCACGCGGACGCCGGACGTCGTGCCGTTCCATGTAAAGACGACGTCATTGGCGAAATCGACGCGCGACAAGTCAGGCAGTTCGCCATAGGGCGCTTTCAGCGTCCGTACGTCCTTCAGCTTCAGCTGCTTGACAATGTCGGTGACCCAGCCGTCGCCGAAGCTCTCCCAAGCGAGAACGTCAACGCCGCGGGCGCCGAGCATTGTCCACAGCGCCATCTCGACGGCGCCAGTGTCCGAGCCGGGCGCAATGCCGATGCGATAGTCGGCAGGAATCCCCAGCACCTCGCGGGTCAGATCGATCGCCTGCTTGAGTTTGGCCTTGCCGATCTTCGCCCGATGCGACCGGCCAAGAGCGGCGTCTCTGAGGACTTCCGGCGTCCAACCTGGGCGCTTGGCGCAGGGACCCGAAGAAAAGCAGGCATTCGCCGGCCGCACGGCGGGTTTTGTACCGATCATAATGTGCCATCCTTTCAGATGGGCGCCTCTCGGTGGGGAGAGGTGTCCCGTCGCGGCTGATAGCGCGACGGCGTTGCGATAGCAAGAAGACTTTCCGCGGAGTGACCGCGGCGTGAGGGCGGAGCGCGGTCACCTTTCCGCTGGGACGCCGCCCGTCGGATTTGCCCCGCATTAGTGATGCCGCTCGCGACCAGGTTGAATTGACAAGCATCACCGAACGGCAATGCGTGACACCGGCAATGCAACGCCTTCGCCATCGCGGCGGCATCGAACCGTTGGCGCAATGAATCGCCATCGCGAAGGTTAATACTCCCTCAACGAGTTTGCTCCTAACTTTCAGGGATCGACGGTCTTGGGTCAGTTCGTGCGCCATCTCATGCTTGCCGGTTTCCCCTTTCTCACTTCCCTGGCGTCGAGCGAGAGGCCGAATGATCGTCGAATCTGGATCAAGGTCGCAATCGATCAATTCATCGCGACCGAACCGAGCGATCCGGGCATGACTGCGGAATTCATTGAGGCGATGACCGCCCAGTTGGCTGTGGCAGACTCGCCTACTCGGTTGGAAATCGCCCGCAAACTCGCCCCTTGCGCTCGCGCTCCAGCCCGTCTGTTAGCCGCGCTAACGTCAATTGACTCCGATGCCTGCGATTACGTGCTCGAGCACGCTGTCGCCTTAGGCAATAGCGAACTTGAGCGGGCTGTCACGAGCGGCGGCCGACGGGCTATAGCGGTCGCTAAGCGGAGGGATCTCGACTCGCGAATTCCTGAACAGGCTCGCGACCCAAAATGACATCCTTGTCTTGGTCGCGTTGGCGAGCAACAGATCGGTGCGCCTCGAAGGCCCAGCGCTGTTTGCTCTGCTGGGACGGGCCCGCACGCTTGCTGAACAAGAGGGCGACCGAAGACTGGCTGACGCTTTGCTGGCGCGCGCGCCGATTCGGCCGGAGTGTGCATCCCTTTTTCTGTGCGCGCGGCCAGATCAACGGATTGAAATCCTTCTTGCCGTCCAACGTGCACAACTCGGCCGCCCGTTCGGTCTTTCAGTTCCAGTGCGATCGACGTCGCTCGACGAACTTGAGCTGGCCGCAGTCGCGCGTCAGCCGGAGCGATTTGTCGCCCTCCTTACGGAAGCCCTTGATTGCGATCGAAAGCTTGCCCAGACGATCGTTGACGATGCGACGGGTGAACCGCTCGCAGTCGCCCTCGCGGCTTTGGGAGCCGCCAACGAGGTCCTCGTACGAGTTCCTCATCTCGAACGATTTGATGGCCGGCGCAAGTTATCAGCGGATACGCGCACTGGCGCGTCTAAACAGCGCGCTCAACCGGAATTCCGCTATGATCGTGATCGCGGCGCTACGCGACGAGCCTGTCGTGCGCCGAGGCTATAAGCCGATAGTCGAACGCAATCCCATTCCCGCGACTTCGGTTTGCACTTCGCCTAGTATGACGAAGAGGACCGGCGATCTGCCGCTGCGTGTGCTTCGGAAATAGAGGAGCCTTTCGCACTGGCGACGTCGGGCACACACACGCCCCCGGGGTCGAGTGGCTGAGATTGAGCAAGCACCGGCCGCTCTCGCGGGACTACATCGACGGCGCGTGGCCTTTGGCAACGCTTGTCGCCAGAGCCCAGAGTAGTCGCGTCGCCAGAAGCCTCGATAAATGTGGGCGGGCTCGAACGTGGGCGGTTGCGGACTGAATTGCAGGCATCCGTCGCGCGATCGCTTCCGACGTCGACGCATTGGCCTGCAGCGACAAGGTTCGACGGACAGAAGGGGGCAATCTGGCGAATGACGACAGACGAGATGCGTCAGACGGCTGTGATCGATCCATCTCAAGTCGCAATCGATGCAGGAGCACGAACTGCGCAACCAGGCGGGTCATCAAGTGTTCACCGTCGCCGCTCTCACCAAAGAATTGAGCGGCTGAGGTGGCTGCTCCGCGTATGTCGCCCCTTAGCGAACAGTCGACGCCGCGCTCGAGTTTCGACGGCGCCGCCCCAGACACGATCGCTTCCAGGTCCTCGACCTCTATTTGCGGTCGCCCGAGCGCGTAGAGCATCAATTTGGCAATCTCTCCTCTTGTCGTTTCTCGATCCGCTCCAAGCAAGGCCAATAGTGCAGCTCGAGCCTCTGGGGCAATTGCAATTCCCGCCGCCAGCGCCTCGCCCTCGAGCAGCCGTGCAAGGCTGGCGTGCTCGTCCGAATAGCATTCGATTGACGCTCCATTGGTCATCCTTTCAAAGGCCTGCCGGAGCGCGCTGTCCTTCTTTAATTGCGCGGCTCTGACGATCAACGTGGTGTTGTGCGGCGGCTTGGCAAACAACGGGCTCAAAGCTCGAAGGAGATCCTGCCTCTGGGCGTCAATCCAGATCACTCGATCGCCCCCAAACATCGAGATCGCATAGGCCTCGTCGACGAGCGCGCCGGGCTCGCGCGCGACTTGATCGCCGTCCAGACGGATAAGGTTCAAGGGATTGTCGTCGCCGCCGAGGACCTTACGGGCGATCGCCCGGCTCCGCTCATGCGTCAGTCCCTCATCGGGCCCATAAACGAGATAGAACTGATGCCGCTCGGACGCTCGGTCGATAAAGCTATCCGCCGCCGCGCTGCCGATGACGGTCATCGCGCACCCGACGAGATCGAGGCTCTTGCCATGGGAAACTCAATTCTCGACAGTTCCCGGAACGTTGCTGATGTCGTCCGGTCGCGGCATGGATATAATGTTGTAGCCCGAATTCGACGAAATGCACTTCCCCTGTCACGCCTTCGGAAAGGGTTGAGAGCAAATAGAGCGCCGAGCCGCCGATATTTTCGATCGTCGTGCTGCGTCTGAGTGGGGAATGAGCGCGCTGGAAGTTGAACATGAATTTGGCGTCGGCGATGCCCGCGCCAGCCAAGGTGCGCACCGGCCCGGCGGAAATGGCGTTCACTCGAATATTGTCCGGGCCGAAGTCGGCCGCCAAATATCGAACGCTCGCCTCAAGTGCTGCCTTTGCGACCCCCATGACATTGTAATTCGGCGCTACCCGAGTTGAGCCGCCGAAAGTGAGCGTCAACATCGCGCCGCCCGAGGGCATCAGGGCGGCCGCGCGCTTGGCGACTTCCGTGAAAGAAAATGCAGAAATCACCATCGTGCGGATAAAGTTCTTCCGGCTGGTATCGGCATAGCGCCCCTTCAATTCATTGCGATCCGAAAACCCTATGCAATGCACGAGGAAGTCCAGCGACCCCCAAGCCGACGCGATACTGGAAAACGCGGCGTCGACCGAGTTGATGTCCTCGACATCGCACGGGAGGGTGAAATCCGAGCCGAGGCTCTTGGCGAGGGGGTCGACGCGCTTGCCGAGCGCCTCACCCTGGTAAGTAAATGCCAGCTTCGCTCCCTCGGCGGCGAGCGCCTTGGCGATGCCCCAGGCGATCGAGTGGTCGTTGGCGACGCCCATCACCAGACCGCGCTTTTCATGCATCAAGGCGTACGGCATTGCTCACCATTGGAAAGGATGATTGGGATCGGGCGGCGTGCGAGCGACGGCTCAATACAATGACACCATGACGGGTTCAGGCGTCGACGTGCTTGAAGATGAGCGTCGCGTTGGTTCCGCCGAAGCCGAAAGAGTTGGAGAGCACCGCGCGCAAGCTAACGTTGTCCCGTCGAGACCGGACGATTGGCATGTCGGCGACTTCCGGATCGATCTCTTCAATATGGGCGCTTTCGCAAATGAAGCCGTTGCGCATCATGAGCAGCGAATAGATCGCCTCGTGCGCGCCGGTCGCTCCTTGCGAATGACCGGTCAGCGACTTCGTCGCCGAAATCGGGGGGCACTTCTCGCCGGCGCCGAAAACCTCGCGCAGCGCCTCTATCTCCTTGAGGTCCCCGACCTGCGTCGAGGTGGCGTGAGGATTGATGTAGTCGATCGGCGTCTTCACGGTCATCAAAGCCTGCCGCATGCAGCGCGACGCGCCTTCTCCGGACGGCGAAACCATGTCGTGGCCATCCGAGGTCGCGCCATAGCCGGCGATCTCGCCGTAGATTTTTGCTCCGCGGCTCCTGGCTCTGTCGTATTCCTCCAAAACAAGCACGCCAGCGCCAGCCGAGATTACAAAGCCGTCTCGGTTCCTGTCGTAGGCGCGGGAAGCCCTCGCAGGCGTGCTGTTATACGCTGACGAGAGGGCGCCCATCGCATCAAACAGCACCGAGAGCGTCCAGTCGAGCTCCTCGCATCCCCCGGCGAACATCAAGTCCTGCTTTCCCATCCCGATTTGCTCGTACGCAGAGCCGATGCAGTGGTTGGACGTTGCGCAGGCCGACGAGATGGAATAGCTCACGCCCTTGATCTTGAACCAAGTGGATAGTGTCGCCGACGCTGTCGAGCACATCGATTTGGGTACGGCGAACGGCCCGACCCGCTTCGGGCCCTTGGCGCGGGTGATGTCAGCCGCCTCGACGATGGCCCGGGTGGATGGTCCGCCAGATCCCACAATGATGCCGGTCCGCTCGTTCGAGACTTCGTCCGGCGCAAGGCCGCTGTCGACGATCGCCTGATCCATCGCGACGTGATTCCAGGCGGTGCCGCCGCCGTGGAAGCGCATCGCCCTACGGTCGACGACATCCTCGGCCTTTAGCGTCGGGGCGCCCTGTACTTGGGATCGAAACCCGAGCTCGGCAAACCTTTCGGCGCGGGTGACGCCGGACCGACCGGCGTGAAGGCTCGCTGTGACTTCCTGCGTGTTCGAGCCGATCGAGGACACGATCCCCATCCCCGTGACCACGACGCGTCTCATTCGAACTTTCTCCGTGATTCGCGACCTTGACCGCGTCCAGCCTTCAGGTCGGGTTCGACGAGCTGAAAAGGCCTACTCGCATATCCTCCACGTCATATATGCGCTTGCCATCCGCCTCCAGCCAGCCGTCGGAAATGCCGAGGATCAACTTGCCCTTGAAGACGCGCTTCATGTCGACCCCGTAGACGATCTTCTTGACTGTCGGGAGCACTTGGTCGGCGAATTTCACCCCGCCCACGCCGAGCGCCCGGCCTCGACCGGGCAGCCCAAGCCAACCAAGAAAAAAGCCGGTCAACTGCCAAAGTGCGTCGAGACCCAGACAGCCGGGCATGACCGGATCGCCCTTGAAGTGACAATCGAAGAACCAGAGTGTCGGCCTGACGTCGAGTTCGGCGCGAATCTCGCCCTTATTATTCCTGCCGCCGGTTTCCGAAATGTCGGAAATGCGATCGAACATCAGCATCGGAGGCAATGGCAACTGGGCATTGCCCGAGCCAAACAATTCCCCTCTGCCGCAAGCGAGGAGTTCCTGGTAGCCGAAACTGCTCCGCCGCTCCGTCATCGCGCCTTTGCCCTTCGTCCACGTCGGCGAGGCGCGCGGACCTATCGAGCCGGCTTCGTAACACAAGCGCCGCGCGACCGAAAGCACGCCTGCGGACCACAATTCCCGAACAAATCACCGCGCGCGCCGGTGCGTGACCGATTTTGCGGTCGTTGACGGGTCCGAGTGTCACAATCCCGAGGGGTCGATCACCTCCTGACGTTCGTCGACACGCATGGCGGGTCCGGCGATGACTGCGTGCAACCGGGGCGAGTCGGGCTCGCCGGACGCGGGCGCGGGGCGTCGTCGCCGCGCCAGGGAACGCCACGCGATATCAGGTCGACGCTCGGCAGCGCGCGGTTTGGGCTCATCCGGCCGGTTCTTGCGCCAGCGCCCGGATCCTTTGGCGGGCGTCGAGGAGGGTGGCCAGCGCTTCGGCCCCGCCGCCCAGACGAATGATCAGCTGGCGGGCGTGGCTGACCACCCGTCCGGGCAGGCCGATCAGATGAAAGCGCAGCGCCTTCATGCGTTTGGCCGCCCATCTCTCGCCCAGCGCGAGACGCTTCATCGCGGCGTTTAGATTGAACGCCAGGATCGTCAGCGCCCACCAGGCGGCGTTGGCGCCGAACAGCCCAGAGGGCATCTGTCCGCCCGCCAGGTCGGATTTCGTCGCCGAATGGACTTCCTCGCTCTTGCCGCAGCGCTCGCGCAGCCACCAGATCACGCCCTCGCCGGCGCCCGTGCGGTTGGTCACGACGGCGAACAGTTTATAGACCCCCTTCGGGCCGAACGCCTGGGTGGGAAACGGCAGCTTCGCCTCGTCGCCCAGCGCCAGCTGGCGCAGCGGCTCGCGGATCGCGAGAAAGCGGTAATCGGCGCGGTTGCGACTGTGCCCGGCCCAATTGGGCACGTAAACGACCTCGGCCCATTCTTGATCGGTCTGTTGCGGCTGGCCGTCCGTTTTGCGGATCAGCGGCTTCCACGCGCTCTCGGGCGTCGTCCGCACAGCGGCGCGGAAAGCCTCGGTCACGTCGGCGCCGATCGCGAACTCGATCACGCCAAAGCGCGGGTCTTTTCCCTCGCCGCAATAGAGCAGCAGCTCTTCCTGATAGGCCGCCGTGTCCGAACGCAACGAGACCCTCCTCACGCTGTCCGGCAGATGGCGCAGGCTCTCTTTCAGGACGCGCAACTGCTCGTGTCCGGCGGGCACGTTGCCGTCGCGGAACTCCGAATAGAGCATCGCGCCCTGCTCCGCCCACCAGCAGTTCAGCGGCTGATACGCCTTGAACTTCTTGTAACAAAACAACGCCTCGCGCTTGTGCGTCTCAATCAGCGTCGCGTCCATGTCCAGCGTCGCCGTCGCCGCGGGCTGACGCTTCTGCAGAAAGTCCAGCAGCGCCTGGTTCACTCGCCAGAGACCGCGCAGTGCCTGCGTCACCGCCGGAATGAACGCCATCCCCGCGACCGCCTTGGGCGAAGCTGGATCATCGAACCGTTCCAGCCAGCCCGACAGCGCCGACGGCGAGGGCGTCGCCCGCTCGCGCTCGCGCCGCCAGCGGCTTTTCAGCGACCGCCGTTCGGCGCGCGACAGCAAATCCTTCTCGATCGCCCGCAGGATCGCCGAAAAGCCGCTGTCGCGCTCCAACCGTTCGATGTCTTCCACGCAGTCGCCGCCGGACAAATTCAGGAAAATCACCGCCAGAACCATCTGGATGTCGAGCCAGCCCTGGCCGCCGGCCGCCCGAACATGCCGCTGGATCGCCCCGCCGAGGCCGCAGGCCTTGATCAGGTCGAGATACAACGGAAGCCCGGCCAACGACGTCAATCCATGGCTGGACAAATCGGCCTCATACTGGAAATCGAGCAGCCCCTGTCCCTGCATCGCGCACCCCGTTGGTGATGATTCTTAAGTCGCAAACCAAGACTATCTCCCTGATTCCTCAGGGCCAACGGGGAACTTGAAATTTCCTGATGCGGAATTCAGGCGGACCCCCCTCGGACCCACCCTTGCGATCGGAAGGACATGTCTCGCGTCGAAGTGGCCCCGGATTTTCAGACCAGCTGCTTGTTCCGACGAAGTCTGCTCCGAATGGCAATGCAACGGAGCCAAGCATGCCGAAGGCTGCTTTCTTAAAGGCTCAATTAGCGTTAGATTGAGGTGGCCTGTTTGTGCTACGATTTATTATGGATTGACAGGGGATAGCGATGGATCAGGGGATGTTTCGAGCGTGGCTGGCGGAGATCGACGGTCTGACGGCAAAGCAGCGCCAGGAGCTCGAGGCGGTGCTGGCCGGCCGGCAGCCCAGAGCGGCGGTGGCGGCGGCGATCGAGGAGCGCTTGGGCGAGGCGCGGCGCTGTCCGCACTGCGGCGGGGCGTCGGTGGGCGGGGGCCGAACCGACGGCCTGCGCCGTTTCCGCTGCAAGGATTGCCGCAGAAGCTTCAATGCGCTGACCGGAACGCCGCTGGCCCGATTGCGCAAGAAGGAACGCTGGCTTGATTTTGGTCAGTCGTTGAGCGAGGGCGAGACGGTGGCCGCCTCGGCCGAGCGGTGCGGGGTGGCGGTGAGCACGGCGTTCCGCTGGCGACATCGCTTCCTGCGCGCCGCCAAGAACCCCACGCGCCTGTTGAGCGGCATCGTCGAAGTCGACGAAACCTATATATTATCAAGCTGTAAGGGCGAGCGTCGCCTCGGTCGCAAGGCTCGCAGGCGGGGCGGAAAAGCAGCCAAGCGCGGCCTTTCGGACGAACAGACGCCGATCCTGGTGGCCGCCGACCGGAGCGGCGCCACCATCAGCGCCGTCCTCTCGGCCGTGACCGCCCAGACCATCAAGCCGGTGCTCGCGCCCATTCTGGGTAAGGACACCTTGCTCGTCACCGACGGCAATAACGTCTACCCGCCTTGCGCCGCCGCCCTCGGCGTCAGCCATGAAGCGCTCAACCAGTCGAAAGGTGAACGCGTCCGCGGCGAATTACACATCCAGACCGTCAACAGTCGCCATGAGAGCCTCAAAACCTTCCTGCGCCCCCGTCGCGGCATTGCCACAAAATACCTCGACAGCTACCTCAGGTGGTTCCACCTCGCCGGCCTCAAGCACAATCCCACGCCCCGAGCATGCCTCAATGCCGCCATCGGCGGAGGAGCCCAAATGATGATATCAATCTAACGCGAATTGAGCTTTCTTAAATCGACCTGCTCGCGCGAAGCCCTGGCGATCCGCCGCGAAGAGTTGACGCCGCTGCAATAGGCGTAAAGAAGCAGCACGACGGTGGCATTTATCCCAGGACAGCTAGGGTCGGGACCAGGCGAAGTCATCGGCGCGGCCGACTTTTGGTTCGACGGCGCGCCCCATCCGCACGCTTCGATCGTCGTCTCGACCAATCGAACTCATGGAACCCACCAAGGCAGCATTCGCTGCTGTTGGTCGGGCGGTTAACGACAGGATGGGGCCGGCTTCCGGTTTGGGAGGGGAGGAGAGGCCGTTGCCGAGTAGCTTATCCGCACCCATTTCGCGCCGAATTTCCACATTGATGTCGTCAGCTTCCTGCTCGATGTCCGGCGGAAGCGCAGCGATGTCATTCTGTGGTTTTCCTTTTTCTAAAGTACGACGAATGTCCATTTCGAGAAATTGCGCAAGCTTACGCGATCCAGCTTTTGTGAAATACATGCCGTTTGGGCCGGAGCGGAGTTCTCGCCCTTTGTCCGTCGACGTCCGGCCCGAAGGCGTTATATTGTCCGTTCTGATCGGCGAACCCGTCCCAGACGTCGATGTATTTGCCGCCCGCTTTCTCGACATGCTCCCGGTAGATTTCGTTTAACGCGATAACTTGAGCATTGAAGCGCTCATCGGACATTGAGGGCAACCCGACCCAGAGCACTGGGATATGCTTCTCTCGAAATGGCGCAATCAAGTTATCCACGCGCTGACCGTACAAGGCCCGCCATTCGTCGCTGAGGGGGTCGAACGTTCCTCCGCCATCTTTCAGCGGCTGGAGGTCGTTGATGCCGATCATGATGACCGCGACGTCGATTTTCTGGTTGCCCGCAACGAGGTCGCGGGCTGCCTTAGGCCAGTCATAATAGTCTTCCCGAGTGAGGCCGGATAAATCTCGGGCAACGTTGGTGATTAAAACGTCTGGCCTGTCGGCAAACGCATCGGTCAGACCCTGTGCAGCCAATATGGCAAGACTGTCGCCGAGCACGGTGATAAAAAATTTATGCTCGACTGGAGTCTTGCTCGAAGGATTTGGCGCGCGGGTCGCTGAGGTCGAGACGAAGTCTTGTGCCTTCTTTCGTGGCGCCCGCGCCCGACTGTTTTGTAGGGGTCTTGCATTGCGGGGAGCTTGCACTTTCGGCGGGAAGCCAAAGAGGTTCTGCAGGAAACCGGGAAATCCCCCCGTATCCTGGGCTCGCGAACCCGGGACCACCAGAATCCAACAACAGAGAGCCAAAACAGCAATCCGCGCCAAACCAAATGGCAATCTGCAGAGCGAGAACAATTGACCCTCGTTGCCTTTGCTTCTCTCAGAAGGTCGGAAGCGCATAAGCGACAACAATCCCCACCTCACCATTGGGCAACGCTCCATTTGGCGCGACCCCTGGTTCAGGTCATTACCGGTTTGGCATAGTCGGACGCCGGAACCAAGAGCGTCGCCGACCTGTCGATCTCACCTTTAATGCAGCCTGCCAGTTTCTCGAAGCTCGGGGAAGCCTCGGAAGCGCGAATTTCCACGGGGAGACGAACCCAAAAACCCTGGGGAATCGCCTCTAAACGACTCCCACGTGTTTCGGTTAAGCGGACCAAGAAGCCGAGGCGCCGACGCCAAGTCTGCAGGGCGCCGACAGCGCTTTGATGCCAATTCGATACAAGGGCCGCGCATTGCCGTTTTGAGCCTTTTCAGAAGGTTAGAGCAAAAGACCAAAAGACCGTGACTTTTTTGGGCGACATTACACTTGACATAGCACGCGGCCTATGGCATGTTATGGGCATAGGAGATACCGCCGTGGCAAAGTCCACTTTTGAAGATCCTCGGTTCAACGAAGAGACCGCTGCCTTCGCGTACGTCGAGAGCAAGCTCTGGCCAAATGGGCCAGTTTGCTCGCACTGCGGCAATGCTGACCCGAACCGCATTCGCAGGATGCATGGCAAGACCACTCGCCTTGGTCTTCACATTTGCAAGGAATGTCGCGGCCAATTCACCGTTCGCCAGGGGACCATTTTTGAGTCGTCTCACCTTCCGCTGCATCTTTGGCTGCAAATCATCCATCTGATGTGCGCCAGCAAGAAGGGGATTTCGACCAACCAAATTCACCGAATGCTCTCTTGCAGCATGAAGACCGCTTGGTTCCTCGGGCATCGCATCCGCGAGGCCATGAACTCTACCAGCCTTTCGCCGATGGGAGGCCCCGGCTCCATCGTCGAATCCGACGAGACTTTCATCGGTCGCAAGGCAGGCTTCGACGTGAAGCAAGGTTATGGCCATAAGAACGCGGTGCTTACTCTTGTCGAGCGCGGCGGTTCGGCTCGCAGTTTCCATGTCGAGCGCGTCAGCGCCAAGGACATTGGGCCTATCGTTCGCGATAACGTCGCCCGCGAAAGCCGTCTTATGACCGATGAGGCTAATTACTACACCAAGATCGGCGCGCGCTTCGCTTCGCATCACTCGGTGGACCATTCCCGTGGCGAATACGGATGGACTGATCACATGACCGGCCTCAAGGTCCACAGCAACACCGTCGAAGGATATTTCTCGATCTTCAAGCGCGGCATGATCGGCGTCTACCAGCATTGCAGCGAGCGGCATCTTCACCGTTATCTCGCCGAATTCGATTTTCGCTATTCCTACCGGATCAAGACCGGGTATGATGACTTCGCCCGTGCCGAGCACGCGCTGCTTGGCGTCAAGGGAAAGCGCCTTACATACGAAACGACTGCGACGCACTAGGAACCCCAATCGTCGCAACTGGGAAACCGAATGAAGAAACCTAAGCAAGCACGCCCGCCAAAGCTGACGGACGCGGAACGCCATAAACGATTCGTCGAGACAGCGCGCAAGGTCGAAGCTTCCGACAAGATTGAGGATTTTGACCGGGCGTTTGACCGATTGATAATGTCTAAGCCACCAGAAACGGGGGTTCGAAAGGCGCGCCACTCATAGGCCCTCACCACCTAATGGGTGACTTAGGAAAAATTTTCTTGATAACGCAGGCGGAGCAAGCTTCCATTCAAGCACATCGAACAATATTCCTAGCTGCTCCATTATCATCATTGATTTTAGCTCAATTCGCGTTAGATTGATATCATCATTTGGGCTCCTCCGCCGATGGCGGCATTGAGGCATGCTCGGGGCGTGGGATTGTGCTTGAGGCCGGCGAGGTGGAACCACCTGAGGTAGCTGTCGAGGTATTTTGTGGCAATGCCGCGACGGGGGCGCAGGAAGGTTTTGAGGCTCTCATGGCGACTGTTGACGGTCTGGATGTGTAATTCGCCGCGGACGCGTTCACCTTTCGACTGGTTGAGCGCTTCATGGCTGACGCCGAGGGCGGCGGCGCAAGGCGGGTAGACGTTATTGCCGTCGGTGACGAGCAAGGTGTCCTTACCCAGAATGGGCGCGAGCACCGGCTTGATGGTCTGGGCGGTCACGGCCGAGAGGACGGCGCTGATGGTGGCGCCGCTCCGGTCGGCGGCCACCAGGATCGGCGTCTGTTCGTCCGAAAGGCCGCGCTTGGCTGCTTTTCCGCCCCGCCTGCGAGCCTTGCGACCGAGGCGACGCTCGCCCTTACAGCTTGATAATATATAGGTTTCGTCGACTTCGACGATGCCGCTCAACAGGCGCGTGGGGTTCTTGGCGGCGCGCAGGAAGCGATGTCGCCAGCGGAACGCCGTGCTCACCGCCACCCCGCACCGCTCGGCCGAGGCGGCCACCGTCTCGCCCTCGCTCAACGACTGACCAAAATCAAGCCAGCGTTCCTTCTTGCGCAATCGGGCCAGCGGCGTTCCGGTCAGCGCATTGAAGCTTCTGCGGCAATCCTTGCAGCGGAAACGGCGCAGGCCGTCGGTTCGGCCCCCGCCCACCGACGCCCCGCCGCAGTGCGGACAGCGCCGCGCCTCGCCCAAGCGCTCCTCGATCGCCGCCGCCACCGCCGCTCTGGGCTGCCGGCCGGCCAGCACCGCCTCGAGCTCCTGGCGCTGCTTTGCCGTCAGACCGTCGATCTCCGCCAGCCACGCTCGAAACATCCCCTGATCCATCGCTATCCCCTGTCAATCCATAATAAATCGTAGCACAAACAGGCCACCTCAATCTAACGCTAATTGAGCCTTGATTTTCTTTTCGAGACGTTAGCGTCACCGTGGCGCTGTTTGGTTTCATAAGCTACGATGTCGGCGGCCTGAAGTGGGGCACAATCGACTGGGATACTTATTGACACAGATCGAAGACGATCATCATATGACTGGAATTCGCCGAAGTGGTCCTCAATTCTTTTAAGACTGAAATCCGCATGTCTCGCAAAAACTAACGATATTTGCTCTTGGAACGAGCCAGCATGTCGCCCAGCGTGCCAAATCATATCTGTTATCCCGTGTTCATAGAAACTCTGGAAATCTCTTTTGCCTTTGCGGCGCACCTTATTATATAGATGGTTAGCCGGGATTTTAACCGTAAGGCCAAAGAAATGCTTAATATGTCGCGACATGATAGTAAGAGCTTCACGCAATATTAGATCGTGGGCTGCTTCGTCCAGATTGCGGAAGCGTCCAGTATAATTCTCAAGATCCACCATATGGAAGCAATCGATATGATGGTTAGCTAAGAACTTGGCCCATTCAGTAGAATATGAGTTCCAACTGTCGAATGATGCTATACAGCCACCTATGGAAAGCTGGAGAAGTGACCCCCCAACATGCGCCGAGGCATGATCGCCGGATTCGTCAAAAAAGCCCCAGAGCATCCAGACCTCCAGATTGGCCGGCCAGCCAAGCATGGACCCCATCTCCGCGATGTGGGACAATCCAGCGCTCACGATAGCACCTTTTGGGCATCGGTGCTATGCCAAGTGTAACATCGCCCTTTTTTGCGTTTCCACCGAATCGGTCACGGGTGAGGCTCTTCGGGTGTCTTTCCGAGGTAGTGGGTCTGTTTGAATTTCGGCTTCCGACCCTGAGCGCACCTTCAAGATCGGCGCTATGGACGGGCCGGAAGCGTCGGAAAGCTGTCGTTGGATGCGGTCCAGAAATCAAATAATCGTACCACGCGATTCAGGCCGAGAATCGAGGACCGTTTGAGAGACGACGACACCCGACAACGCCCACTAGTTTTTCAGTGTCGCTGCGGTGACGACACCAGAAGCCTTTGCGTAGGGCGGCATAGAGACTTGCCTTAAGGTCTAGCCCGCTCGTTTTTTTGAGGAGGACGTTCATGGAAGAGCGCTTTGCATTCGATCAGATCGCGAACGTGTATAAGGTTGCGCGTCCCGACTATCCCGAGGCCCTCATCGAGGATGTCGTCTCATACGCCGATCTCAAGCAAGGCGACCCCATTCTCGAAGTTGGCTGTGGCACGGGCCAGGCAACAAAAAGCTTTGCCAAGCGTGGCTTCTCGATTGTCGCGATGGATGCCGGACCAGAAATGCTCCGTGTCGCACGTGACGACTTGGCGGGCTTCAGGAATGTTGAGTTGCTGGAGACGACGTTCGAGGCATGGCCCGCGAACCGAGGAGCGTTCCGACTGATTGTCGCCGCGCAGTCATGGCACTGGGTCTCCCCGGAGATGCGGTTTACGAAAGCCGCAGAGGCGCTTTCGCCTAACGGTTCGCTCGCGGTGTTTGGACACGTCCCGGTCGGACTGCGCACCGAGTTACTCGCTCAGTTCAAGGACATTTACCTGCGTCGAACCGGCAATTGGGGCCCCCCACCGGAAGCTGGGTACCTACCTATTGGTCCGTTCGAAGGATGGTTTGACGAAGGCTCAATTAGCGTTAGATTGAGGTGGCCTGTTTGTGCTACGATTTATTATGGATTGACAGGGGATAGCGATGGATCAGGGGATGTTTCGAGCGTGGCTGGCGGAGATCGACGGTCTGACGGCAAAGCAGCGCCAGGAGCTCGAGGCGGTGCTGGCCGGCCGGCAGCCCAGAGCGGCGGTGGCGGCGGCGATCGAGGAGCGCTTGGGCGAGGCGCGGCGCTGTCCGCACTGCGGCGGGGCGTCGGTGGGCGGGGGCCGAACCGACGGCCTGCGCCGTTTCCGCTGCAAGGATTGCCGCAGAAGCTTCAATGCGCTGACCGGAACGCCGCTGGCCCGATTGCGCAAGAAGGAACGCTGGCTTGATTTTGGTCAGTCGGTGAGCGAGGGCGAGACGGTGGCCGCCTCGGCCGAGCGGTGCGGGGTGGCGGTGAGCACGGCGTTCCGCTGGCGACATCGCTTCCTGCGCGCCGCCAAGAACCCCACGCGCCTGTTGAGCGGCATCGTCGAAGTCGACGAAACCTATATATTATCAAGCTGTAAGGGCGAGCGTCGCCTCGGTCGCAAGGCTCGCAGGCGGGGCGGAAAAGCAGCCAAGCGCGGCCTTTCGGACGAACAGACGCCGATCCTGGTGGCCGCCGACCGGAGCGGCGCCACCATCAGCGCCGTCCTCTCGGCCGTGACCGCCCAGACCATCAAGCCGGTGCTCGCGCCCATTCTGGGTAAGGACACCTTGCTCGTCACCGACGGCAATAACGTCTACCCGCCTTGCGCCGCCGCCCTCGGCGTCAGCCATGAAGCGCTCAACCAGTCGAAAGGTGAACGCGTCCGCGGCGAATTACACATCCAGACCGTCAACAGTCGCCATGAGAGCCTCAAAACCTTCCTGCGCCCCCGTCGCGGCATTGCCACAAAATACCTCGACAGCTACCTCAGGTGGTTCCACCTCGCCGGCCTCAAGCACAATCCCACGCCCCGAGCATGCCTCAATGCCGCCATCGGCGGAGGAGCCCAAATGATGATATCAATCTAACGCGAATTGAGCTTTGACGAATCAGGGCTATTCGGGCCGGTCGGACACAGAAGGTATCCGTGGAAATGGCAACGCACGACATCAAGCTTCACCGATTTCTTACGCACGAGACCTGAGTATGTGATGATGGAACCCGCGAAACGTGAAGAGATGCTTGGTGAAATTGCCAAGGCAATTGACGATCAGGGCGGAGAACTCACCCTGGATTATGAGACGCATCTCTATATTGCTCGCCGTCAAAACCGCGATTGATTGTTTCCCCACGCGCACTTGCAGCCCTAATTGTGGGCGACCCGCGTGCAGAAAGCCTTATTCCTCCTGGCAATGGAATGAGGGGTTTCGCCCAAATTCCGGTCGTTCCTCCCGACGTGACCCCTGTAAGCCCGCTATCCGCCCGTTCCTGCCGTTCGGCGAACGGTCACTATCGGCCCAAACCTGAAGTTCAAACTGACCCACTACCCTTTCCGAATAAGAACAAATGTAGCACAAAAGCCCCACTTGCGCCAACGATTTTCCGGCCGCCTGAGAGCGCAACAGGCGCGGCACCGATCGGGCGACAATGTCGCGCTGGCGCAATACGAACATCGCCCGACGTGGTCGCTGAACGCCATTCCGGTGCGACAGCAGGAAATTTGGATTCGAAGAACAGGGAGACTTTTTTCGAAGAACAGGGAATGTTTGCGCGAGAATAAGGAATGTTTCCGCCATTCATGCGCCCCCTTCGACCCCGCCCACTTTCGCGGGCGCCTCAGGGGGCGAGCTCGCGGGCCCAGACGAGACCGACCCGGGAGTTGGTCGATTCCGGCGGATTGGCTTCCTCGCCGCTATCTGAAGCGGTTGCGGAACTCGGCCAGTCGCTTCTTCCAGGCCGCGGTCTCCAGCACCGTCCGGTTGACCACGACGCGCGGCGCGCGTCCATGCTGGACGTCGAGAACGGCGCGAATGTCGGCTGCGCCGTTGCCCGCGAAGCATTGATCCGTCCAGCAAAGCGCGTGCGGCGCGAAGATGACGTTATCCAGCCGCAGGATTGGATCCGCGGGATTGGGCGGCTCCTGCTCAAGGACGTCAAGCCCCGCGCCTGCGATGCGGCCCTCTTGAAGCGTCTTCGTCAGGGCCTTCTGATCGACAATGGGCCCCCGCGCGGTATTGATGAGATAGGCGGTGGGCTTCATCAGGGTCAGGCGTTCCCGGTTGACCAAGTGATGCGTTTCGGAAGTTAGCGGGCAACTGACGCTGACAATGTCGGCGCGCCGAAAAAGGTCTTCGAGGCCGACGAGTTCGACGCCGAGTTCAGCCGCGAGCTTGCGATCGGCGTAGGGATCGTGAGCGATCAGCTTCATGCCGAAAGGCTGAATCATCCGGAAAAGTTCGGCGCCGATATTCCCGATGCCGATCGACCCCAGTGTCCGGCCGACGAGGCCGACGCCCATATGTTCACCCCTTCGCGCGAATCCCGCCGCCCCTTCGCGGGTCAGGCGGTCTTTGACCATGAGTTTGCCGGTGAGCGCGAGAATGAGCGTGATGATCGAGACCGCAACCGGTCTCCGGACGCCGTCCGGTGTGATCGCCAGGGCGATGCCGGCATTCGTGCACGCTTCGACATCGACCGTATCGTAACCGACACCAAATCGCGCGACGACGGCGAGCCGGCCGTTCGGGTGGATGCTATCCTTGGTGAAGCGGTGCGCGAGGAGAATGAGCGCGTCGAAGTCCTCGAGCTGTTCGGCCTGTACTGGGTTACGCTGCTCGAGATAGGCGAACTCCACCCCCGGCGCTTGACGCAAGGGTTCGAGGTCAAAGTGCGGATAGACGGGAGAGCCGTCGGGTTTGCGGAAATCGCCGGACAGGGCGACGCGAAAGCGTTCGGTCATGACGTCCTCATTTTCTCCACCTGAGCGCAGCCTTCCCGCAGTTTGCCGATCGCCTCCGAGAGGGCGTCGTGCAGCACCCAGACGTCTCCGGAGTAGCAAATGAAGTCGAAGCCCTGGCCGTAGAGTTCGACGCCTTGCTGGACCGTCGGAACGAGGCGCCCAAGAGATTTCCCGTTCTTGGCGGCCGCGGCGCAGACGCGGGCGATCGCGTCGGTAAAGGTCTTCGAACCGAATTCGCCGGGTACGCCGAGCGATACCGAAAGATCGAAATGACCGACCCACAGGCAGTCGACACCGGGAAGCGCGGCGATGGCGTCGGCGTTCTCGACGCCTTCCGCCGTCTCGATCTGGCAGAACAGCGTGCTCCTTCGGTTGGCTGCGGCGAACTTGTCCTTGACGGTCCCCGGACGGTAGCGGTCATGCGAAACTTGCAGGGCGACGCCACGCCCGCCTTCGGGGATGTACTTCATGGAATTGATGATATGGCGCGCCTCGGCTGCCGTGCCGACCATCGGGAGCATGAGACCCTCCGCCCCCATGTCCATCGCTCGCGCGATATGATGATATTCTTTCGAGGGCGCTCGAACGATGACCGGTAGATCGGCCGCCTCGAAATATCGTATCGCGCTCTTCACTGTCTCGAAGCCAAACCCTGAATGCTCGAGATCGAAGAGCACGAAGTCGCATCCGGCCGACTTGAGGATGTGACCAATTCCGGGCGTAGCGAATTCCACAATGAAGTGTCCAAGCTTTGGGGCCTTACCGCCAACCAAATCCTTGAGCCCTTGCGCCATTCTTCCCTCCCTTTTCCCGCTCGCCATCCGGCGGCTTATCATCGCCTCAGTTGCGTCTAGTCGAGGCGCGCCGCCGCGTAGGCGTCTAGCAGCAGCTCGTCGCCTTCGAACGGTCGCGCCAGCGCATCGAAAGCGTTCGGGTTCCGAACGGCCCGTTCGAAGACAGCGGCGTCGAGAACGCAGGCGCTCCGTCCGTGTTCGCCCAGGCCATCGATGCGCAGATTCAGAGGCTCGGCGGTCAGGTTGGCAAGCCAAAGGACGATGCGTCCGCGGTCCGTCCATGCGAGCGCGACAGCGCGCCCCGCCGATGACGTTCGAACCTTTATCAACGGGCGTCCTCGGCCTTGGGCCAATCCGGCCATGACGTGAAACGCCGGATAGACCGCAGGCACGTCAATCGCATCAAAATACGACCTTGGACGATCGGCGCGGCGATGGATGAACCCGAGTGGTCCGGTCGCCCCGCCCATCGCGACCGCCTCCACCCCGCTGTAGGCGCAGGCGGCAATAAAGCCGAGCGTCCAGGCGGCGTTGAAAAGTCCTCGCTGGCGCGGGTCGTTGTCGGAAAGACAGACCCGGTCGGCGCCCGGATTGTCGACCAAGCCCTTGCCATAAGGGTTGCTTCGAGCCGCGATAGCGCTGGGGCCGATGCGATAGGGCCTGCCGCCGATCATCGCCCTGGTCGACGCGATGATGGCCGGCAGCGTTTCCAGCGTCTCCATCACGGAACGATCGTCGGCGGCATGAACGATCGAGCATGTCGTGTGGGTCACATAGTCGAAACGCTCGCCGTTCGGTCGCTTGCGATTGAGCTCCGTGAAGGTGGAGAGCATTCCTCCGCCAAGCTGCGCCCCGGGAAAAGCGGCGCGCGCGGCTCCGCTGATCTCTTCGACAGTTGGTTTCTCGGGGCGCTTTGCTCCTGGCTGCCAGGATTTCAGATCGGCTGCGCTCGAGACAACGACCGAGTCGAATTTCAGATGCACGCGACGAGCCGCTTCGGCGACCGGCGCGAGCGAAGCCGCCGCGTCCTGCTCATCGGGGACGATGATCTCGAGGACGATCCCGGCCGAGACCGCCTCCGCGACCTGTCGGTAGGCTTCGAGTTCGGCGAGCCCGCGTCCATCCCGCGCATCAATGTTGCAGACCAGAAAGCGCGGATTGAATATGCGCAGGGACTCAGAAGCGGCGAGCGTCGCCCACGCCTCTTCCGCGGGTAGCGCGACCCCGAGGTCAGGCACAGTGGCGGTAAGCGGGTCGCCGAGTGTGATTGTGACGTCGCCGCCTTTGTCCTTTCTGTCGCCTTCGAGTTGTCCGGCAAACGAAAGCCGCACGGACTGCTCATGCCGGCTTCCCCTGGAGAGAGTGTAGCCCCAGGGTAGCGCCAAGGGGCGGACGTAGGTCTTGTACGACGCATCGGTCCAATTCCGCTGGTCCTCCATTTCGAACCCGTCGCCCTCCATGCGACAAGTCGCCGAGAGCCCGGGAGCGACTTCGTGCGTGAGCCCCCTGATATTCAAGACCGGTTGCGACGGGCTGATCTCTCGAGGGAAGCGGGTTTCCGATTCGCGACCGTCGACGTGGGAGACTTTTAGCTTTTGGCCGGCGAGGCGCGCCGGGTGCAACACCACAAATCCTGCCCGGTTGGTCACAAAGTCGGTCTCAGGCGTCGCGACGGCATTGAAGAAAAGCGACCCATCACTGGATCCGCTGATGTGTGCTTCATAGGCCAGCCTCTGCCGCGAGTCCGCGCAGACAGCTCGATAAGCCACAGAGAAGCTCCCGGCGCCTTCCTTTATGTCCAAATTCTCGATTTGCGGCGCATAGGTGCCCCAGTTCTCGTCACGCACCAGAAAGGCAATGCCGCGCAGCACTTCGATCCCGCCGAAGGAGACGTAACGCAGCTGGCCGTTCTCGAGCTCCGCGGTCAGCGGGCCGGCAGAGAGGCGATGCCAAGGAGGGTCGGTCGCATCCGTCCCGCAAAGCTTGACCGCACGTGTTGGGCCGATGATCGCCTGGTTGTTTGTCATCGACGCAAGCCTCGCAGAGTCTTTCCCGAGGCAGGATCGAACAGGACGGCGCTCCTGAGGTTGATATCAACCTGAATTGGCTCGCCGGTGTGGCCGGCGTCATGCGCCTGGAGCTCGGCCATCGCGGGCTGTCCTCCCAGCCGGATCGTCGCGTAGCTGCGTGAACCGGTGGGCTGAACCAGTTCGATTGTCGATTCGAAGCGAACATGGCCCTCTTCAACCGAAGCAGCCCTCGCCCTTCCAAGATGCTCCGGTCGGAAACCAAGGATCACTTCGGCGCCATCGGGCGCCTCCGGCGCACGTCCGCTTGGCAGCGCGAGCATCGGCCCACCATCGTCGAGCGCGACCCAGGCGCCGTCCGTCTTCCGCTTGAGCGTGCCCTTGACGAAATTCATCCGAGGCGAACCTAGAAACCCAGCGACGAACAGCGACGCCGGTTGCTCGAAGAGATCGAGCGGCGCCCCCTGCTGCTCAATCACGCCGTCGCGCAAGAGCACGATCCGATCGGCGAGCGTCATGGCTTCGACCTGGTCGTGCGTCACATAGATCATCGTCGTCGAGATCTCCTGGTGCAGGCGCTTGATCTCGCCGCGCATCTCGTCACGAAGCTGGGCATCGAGGTTCGACAGGGGCTCGTCGAACAGGAAGACGGATGGGTTGCGCACGATAGCGCGACCGATCGCGACGCGTTGCCGCTGGCCGCCCGAGAGCTGGCGCGGATAGCGGTCGAGGAACCGGTCGACGCCCAGCATCGCCGCTACCCTCTTCACCCGCTCCTCGATTTCCGGCTTCGGCATTCCGCGCGCGCGTAAGCTAAGAGAAATGTTGCCGAAGACAGTCATGTGCGGATAAAGCGCATAGTCTTGGAACACCATGGCGACGTTGCGGTCGCGAGGCCGCATGGCGTTGACGATCTCGCCGCCGATTGCGATGTCGCCGGCGTCAGCGTCCTCGAGCCCGGCGATGGTGCGCAGCAACGTGCTCTTGCCGCAGCCAGAGGGACCGACCAGCACGGTGAACTCGCCATCTTCAATGTCGAGGTCGATGCCGCGGACCGCCTGGACGGAACCGTAGCTCTTGTGCAGGGCGCCTATGCGGACACTCGCCATGCTCTGGCCTCAACCTCTCAATGCGCCGAGCGTCAGCCCGCGCACCAAGTGCCGCTGCGCCAGCATCCCCAACACGATCGATGGGGCGAGAGACACCGTTGCGAGCGCGCAGGCTTCGCCATATTGCGCTCCCTGGAATCCCAGGAAAGCCCGAAAAATCGTCGGCAACGTGAATGCGTAGCGGCTGGTCAGGATCAAAGCGAAAAAAAACTCCGTCCACACCGCTATGAAGACGAAGACCGCCGCTGCCGCGAGACCGGGGGCCGCAAGTGGCGTCGCCACCATCCAGAACGCCTGCCAGCGGCTAAGGCCGTCGACAAGCGCGGCCTCCTCGAGCGACTTCGGCAACTGGCGGAAATAGGCGTACATCATCCACACCGAAAGCGGCAGCGTCATGAAAGAATACGCGAGGATAAGGCCGATACGGGTGTCGTAGAGGCCCCAGGTGCGAAACAGCAGAAAGATCGGCAGCACGACGGCGACCGGCGGCAGGAAGCGTTGCGAGATCACCCACAGGGCAAGATGCTTTCCGCCGGTATTGAAGCGGGCGAGGCTGTAGGCCATCATCGTCCCCATGGCGGTCGACAGCACAGTCGCGGCCGACGCGACGATGAGGCTGTTGACGAGGCCCTGGAGGCCTCGGTACGAAAACAACGCCGCCGTATAATGTACGATTGTGGGCTTAGCCGGGAACCACACCGGCGGAGTCGTCAGATAGTCGCTACTCGGCTTGATCGACGTGATGACGACCCAGTACAGCGGCACAAGAACAAAGACCACGAACAGGCCGATCGTAACTGCACGCGCCAGGCTCGCGCGCAGGCTCCGCGGACCATGCAACGAGGATCCGAATCGGGTCGCCATCAGACGGTCTCCGCTCTCAACAGGCGCCGAACGAGCACCATGATCACTGCGGCCAACAGGATCAGAAACATCCAGCTCCCGGCCGTCGCGATCGACAGATGAAACTCCTGAAACCCCATCTGATAAAGATAGTAGGATGTGGTGTAGGTCGCGGTGCCAGGCCCGCCCCCGGTCAGCATGAAGATAACGTCGAAAAGCTTGACGGCGTCGAGCAGACGAAGGGTAATGGCGAGCAGCATGACCGGAGCCAATTGCGGCGCGGTCACGTACCAGAACGTCCGCAAAGCGCCGACGCCGTCGAGCTCGGCAGCCTCATAGAGATGGGGCGGAATGGCCGCCAGTCCAGCGAGCAGGATCACAAACATGAACGGGGTCCACTGCCAAACGTCAGCCACGATGATCGAAATGTAGACCCAGGGGACTTCGCCGACCCAGCTGACGGTGATCGGGCGGCCGAGCAGTTCGCTCAACAGAAAGTCTGCAGGACCGAACGGGCGCTGAAGGAAGAGAGCCCAGGATTGGCCGACGATCACCGGGCTGATGAACAGCGGGATGATCAGGATGGACATGATGATCCCACGACCGCGGAACGTCTTGACCAGCGCCAGCGCCAGCGCCAGCCCGAGAACGAACTCGATGACCACGACGGTCACAGAAAGCGCAAGCGTGAAGCCGAGCGACGACCAGGCGAGGGGATCGTTTACAACCTGGGCGAAATTCTAAATCCCGACGAAGGCGTGCCCCGGAATCTGAAAGTCGTAATTGACGAAGGCGACCCACAACGAAAAGAGCAGCGGGTAGATCGAGAACACCAGGATCAGCAACGCCGCGGGGGCGACCATCAACCATTTGAAATGGCGGTCAGCCCAGGCCGAGACGCCGCCCCGCCGCGTCGCGGAAGCGGACGGAAGAGGGCTGGCGGTGGCGGCCTGACCCATGAGCATTCCTACAGAATTCGCTGCGATCGCCGAAGGCGACGTCGGCCGCGGCCGACGAAGAGGCGTCCCGTCCGAGACAGGCAAGCCTCTCGGACGGAGCCAATTTTAGCCGCTTAGGTGATGTGCACCGCCTGACCGACCTTCTCGATCGTATGATCGGCGTAGCTTCCGGGAATCTGCAGGAATTCCTGATACGCCGCCTTCTGCGAGGGAACGCCGAGCCGCTGCGTGGTCGCATTCCATTCGTCCGCCGCCTTCGCCAACGCCGACTTGGCGTCCTGGCCGCCCCAAACCGCCGAACACATCCGGTCGACCGACAACGCGTAGTCCTGCCAGCCCGGCATGATCATGTCGACGACACCGGAGTTCGCGCATTCGCAGAGATTGATCAAATAGTCCTTTGCGGCCGGCCACAGCGCCCGGTATTCCTCCGACTTGTAGGTCGACAGACGGTAGGGATCGCGTAGCGTATAAGGCAGCATCGTCCGCACGAGCGACATTGGCGGCGCCGTCACCCATTGCATGAAGAGATAGGCCGCCTCCTCGTTGTTCGAGCCGGCGGCGAGCGCGCGGACATAGCCGGAAGCCATCTCGCCGTTCCTTCCGGGCACGACGGCGTAGCCAACCTTGTCGGCGATGGTCGACTGCGGAATGAAATTGATCGCCTTGTCGCGCTGCGCATAGTTAGCGGACATGCGGCCGGTCGGCGGCCAGGAGAAGATCATCGCCACCTTGCCCTGCAGCCAAGCCGCCCATTGCGCGACGGCGTCGAGATCGTTGTTGCCCGGGATCGACGCCTTGTTTTGAGCGATCATCTGAGCAAGGGTCGTCTCTCCCGCTGCGCCGGCCAACAGGGCCTTCATGTCCCCGTCGAAGAATTTACCGCCGTTGGCGCGAAACTCCTGCAGGAAGCTGAACTGGTTGCCGGGACTGCCGAACTTGCGGAAATGCGCAGCGCCGTACACCTTCGGCGCCAACTGATCGGTGATGAACTGCGCGACCTGCGAGTAGTCGTCCCAGGTCGTCGGGACGCCGAACGGCTTGCCGAACTTGGCCTGATAGGCGGATTTCAGCTTGGGATCGTCGAATATGTCCGTGCGGTAGTAGAGGGCAAACTGGTCGCCGTCGTCGAACACGCCCCAGCGCTTGCCCTTGTAAAGGGTGATGGACTTGTACAGCGGGTGGTAGTCTTCGAGGTCGGCCTTGTTCATGTGCTTGGCGACATAGTCGTCGATCGGAAGGATCACCCCGCCGTTCGCCAGCGCCGGTATCCAGGCCGGCTCGATGTCGAGCACGTCGTAAGCGCCGGAGTTGGCGATGTGCTCGGCGATCGGCTTCGAATACTGATCCGGATGTGGGAGTTCGACGACGTTGAAATTGACGCCGGTCAGCGCCTGCCAGAGCGGCCCCGAGAAATTCTTCGGCTCGAGCGCCTGGAGGCCGGCTTCGTAGGTGAGACTGAGGGTGATCCCTTTGTCCTTGTATTTCTGCGCCGCTTGCACCGCGCGGTAGGCCGAGCCGTCCGTCGGCCCTTCCGTCGAGGCTTTCACGGCGGCCGCCTGGGCCTGGCCGAGCGGTGTGCTCTTGTCGGCGAGTTCAACCTTCGAGACGTCCGCCACGGCCGCCCAGGCCTTGGAGCCGGCGGCTGTATAGCCCAGTCCCGGGACCATGGCGGCTCCGCCCATCAACACGAGTCGGGTCAGGAAGCTGCGACGGGACGTATCCCCCCGAAGCCAGGCATCGACCTCTTCAGAAAGTCCGGCATTGAAGTCTTGCCGTTCGCGATCGTCCATCATTGACTTCCTCCCTGGATGCGTCGCCGGCCATGTCATCGGCCGGTCGTGCAATTCGTCCTAAATTACATCGTCTTCCCCCAGGCGGTACGCCTCCCTCTCCGCCTCTCTCGCGATCCCTAGGTTGGCTTATCGCCCGCGGCTATTTGATCGCAGAACAGGAGGTCGAATTGAGCGCATTTCGATCTCATCTTTGATCGCCTCGAAGCTTTGCGATGGTCAGAGCGCAAGGACCCGTCAAACGCGGCGTGATCGCTGTAGATTTCGTACGAACCGCCGAGGCTCTTTTGGATCGCGAGCCGGTCGCACCGCCGCGACCAACTCTTAGTTGCAGATGCTATCTGACCGCCCAAGCCTGTCAACTGCAGTGGGAAACATGGGAAACACAACAATAGCGGCCGCAAAAATGCCGGCGCTGAATCCGAAGTCACTGTAGTCTCGCCTTCCCCGAGTCGATCGCGGGCGTCGCCGGACATGTTACGATTGCGGCGAGGCGGTTCGCCCATACGGCAAGCGCGATCCGCCTCTCGGCAACGTATTCGCGCCTTGGATAGAAGCCAGCAATTCCGGCTCTTCTGCCGGAAGCATCGTCAAGCACGGCCTCGGCCACCTCGAGCTTCACGCCGAGTCTTTCCAAATTCCACGCGATTGTCCGGCGCAAGTGGTGAAATGACCAGCGCGCCGGCGTAACTGACGCCGGATCATCGCCACGAGCCTCGGCTTGCTTCTTCATCATCTCGAGCGTCATCTGATCGATCGCTGTCTTGGCGCGAGGGAAACGTGAGACTGCCGTCGCCCCCGTCGTCGAAAAGATGAAGCCGTCCGCCCCTGCTACGCGCGGCAGGCCTTCAATGATGCGCATGGCCGCGTCGCTCAGCGGAATTTCTCGCGCAACCCCGCTTTTCGAGCGCTCTTTCGCGATCGTCCAGGTTTCCGAAAAGCTGAGCTGAGTCCGTTGCGCCACACCTGCCGCAATTGGCGCGGGAGGGGCGCTGCAGCGTACCTTTTTGGGAGTCAGGAGGCGGGGGAAGCGGCAAGCGGGGTCTGACGTTTTTCCCTGATTCGCTGGAGCCAGAGCGAACTGGCTTGCGAGGCGGTCAGGCGCGGCGGCGGCAACAGCATCTCGCATGGCTCGGTCGGGCGCTCTTTAAAAAGAGGCCGACATCAAACCGCATCTCGGATGTCGGCGAGCCGCCGTCGGGTCACAGCGTCTCGTAAATGCGCAACGCCAGTTCGAGATCCCCGAAGACCCGGCCTCGCCCCGCCTTCAGGACGAGCGCGCTGCGGCAATATTGCCGAATAATCCGCTGATCGTGACTGACGAGAATCATCGCCCGATGGGCGCGCTTGACGAAGAGCTCCTCGTGGCATTTGCGATGGAACCGCTGGTCGCCGACGGCGAGCACCTCATCGATCAGGTAACATTCGAAATCGACCGCCAGGGTCAGGGCGAACAACAGGCGACCGCGCATCCCGCTCGAGTAAGCGTCGAGCGGGATATAAAGCTGGCGGCCGAGTTCGGCAAAATCGGCGACGAAAGCGAGCACGTCCTTTTCGTCGCAATTGTACAGGCGGGCGATGAAGCGGGCGCTGGCGGCGCCCGTCATGAGACCCGAAATGCCGCCGCTCAAGGCCATCGGCCAAGAGAGGCTCATGCCGCGCCGAACGACGCCCGAAGTAGGAAACTCGACCCCGCCGACGAGCCTGACCAGCGTAGATTTGCCCGAGCCGTTGCGGCCGAGGACCGCGATCTTTTCTCCTTCCCGGACTTCGAACGAGATTCCGTCGAGCACCCGGCGCACGCCGATCTCCGAATGATATTCCATGACGAGATTGTCGACCCGGACCGAGCGGGCCGGCGGCGAGAGTTGCGCCTGGTCGAGCCTGACTGCCGGCGGCTGGTCGGGCGGTCTTTCGACGATTGCGGTTGCGCGCTCGGACGTCATACCAGTTCACGGTCGGGAAGATGGTGCGCGGCGATGTCATCCAGCTTGCTTAGAACATAGAACACGGTCAAGCATATCGCCAACAGCGCGAGCAAGTCGAAAGTCGCCTGAGGATAGCGCGGCCGATCGGCAAGATTGGGTTTCGCAATGAGCTGGACATACAGGTGCTGCCGCCCAGCGTCCAGCCGCGCCAGCTCCCTTTGCCCCACAGCGTCGCCGAGC
>CAWIHF010000003.1:0-271934 GCA_963835885.1 uncultured Alphaproteobacteria bacterium | reverse complement strand
GCCGATTTCTTCGCCTTTCTGGTCGCTGCTTCGCCGAGCTGCACGGCGGCCAAAAGCTTTCGCCGGCCTGGCATGCAGAAGTTCTGCGCAAAACTTCAAGGGCGTGGCGATGGCGGGGAACGGTCATCGTCATCGTGCCGCCGCGGCACTTGAAGTCGCTCGCCGCCTCGGTCGCGCTGCCGGCCTGGCTGCTTGCCGAACCCTCGCTCGCCATCATCAACGTCACCTACGGGCAGAACCTGTCCGACAAATTCGCCCGCGACTGCCGGCCGATCATGATCCTCCGACTGGTACCAGGCTTTGTTCGCGACGCGGCTCGATGCGCCCGCCGCCTTGCTTGAGCTCGTGACCACCAGCGGCGGCTTCCGCATGGCGACCTCGGTCGGCGGCGTCCTCACCGGCCGCGGCGCCGACGTGACCTGATCGACGACCCGCTGAAGCCGGCCAACGCCATGTCGGAAAGCCGCCGCGCCGCGGCCAACGAGTGGTTCGACGGAACCCTCTATCCGCGGCTCAACGACAAGCAGAACGGCGCGATCGTCATCGTCATGCAGCGGCTGCACGAGGACGACCTCGCCGGCCACGTGATGGGGCACGGCGGCTGGGAGGTCGCCTCGTTCCCCGCGATCGCCGAAGAGGACGAGACGCATGTTTGGGAGGCGCCGGTCGGGCGAACGCGAACGTTCTTTCGCGCAACCGGCGAAGCGCTCAACGAGGAGCGTGAGCCGCTCGCGACGCTGGCTCAGATCCGCGCGACGATCGGGGATATATTTCGCCGCCCAGTACCAGCAGCGGCCGGCGCCCGCCGGCGGCGGCATGGTCAAGACGGCCTGGTTCCGCCGTTACCGGCGCGACGAACCGCCCGCCTTCGACCGCATCGTGCAGAGCTGGGACACCGCCAACAAGCCCTCCGAGCTTTCCGACTATTCCGGTCTGCACCACCTGGAACTCAAGGGGCAAAACTTCTATCTTCTCGACGTCGTGCGGCGGAAGCTGTCGTACCCTGAGCTCAGGCGCGCCGTCGTCGAAGAGAACAGCCGGTTCCGGCCGCAGGCGATCCTGATCGAGGATCGGAGGCTTCATGCGCAGACGGCGGTGATCGAGAACGGTTTTGTCTTGCTGCCCGATGAGGCGCCCTGGCTCGCCGACTACCTCGCCGAGCTCACCACTTTCCCCGCCCGCGCCGCCACACGACCAGGTCGATTTCGACCTCCCAGGCGCTCGCGTGGGCGAGGGGCCCGCTCACCGGGGCGGAGGGGTGGATCGAGTTTTGGACTGGACCGCCCGAGGGTCTGGGGCGACTTCGAAGATGGTGAGGGTGAAGGCGCCGGAAGGCGTCTCGCATGTCCACGTGATGTCCGGCGTTCAACTTGTCGTTCCGAACGATCGTATCCTCGAGTTCGGACGAATCCGACGCCAAGCCGCTCTTAAGGGCGCCCGGCTGGATGCGGGCGTGAGGGCCATTGCGTCGCGCCGTGCAAACGGGAACGAGAAGCCGGATGGACGGGACGCGGCGCCGAGGGATTACGGGGGGATTATATTCGCATCATGTCCCCGTAAGCCTCCGTAAGCCATTGTCCTGTTACAAACTTGCCACATTCAGACGTCCCACGCTCGTCCCGTCTTACGGCCGTAGTTATACGCGTTGATAACGTCCCACGCGGCGGCTTCGTGACTCTCAAATAGGACGGTAGCAGTAACGCCCATTATCTCTAGTTTTTCGAAAATTTCGGTTCCTGCCTTGTGTGGAACTAGCACCTTTGTCAAAATGATCCCAGGCTCAGTCCCTTCCGCTTCTTTCTGATCCAGAAATCCCTC
Source organism: uncultured Alphaproteobacteria bacterium (assembly GCA_963835885.1). Classification (GTDB taxonomy): domain Bacteria; phylum Pseudomonadota; class Alphaproteobacteria; order Rhizobiales; family Beijerinckiaceae; genus Roseiarcus. The sequence continues at coordinate 270,116 of CAWIHF010000003.1, read as the reverse complement.
CAGATCTGATACGCCAAACTTGTGGTACCGCAGCGTGTCATAAAGAAATACTCCGAGTTGTCGTTGCATTCTTCGATTTCCAGCTGGCCGGCATATTCAAGTATTCCAACGTATCAATCGGATAATGAGTAACGAGCTTTTCGCCGCCGCTTTGCACGAAATCTTTGAACGTGTTGGCATAAATTTCACCCCTGACTCTTTGATCCACATGTTGTGATTTAATTTTTGCCAAAAGGCTAGCTAAAAGATGTATATTTAGGCAGCAGATTGCAGCGCAATCGTCTGCTTTAGCCTGTGTTGGCCGTACGCCATCAAAGGCAAAAAATAACGCAACATAGGGAGATATGGTGAAGTCAATGAGCGGGGATGGAAGTCCATAGTGTCGCGCGTACTCCAGCCTAGCCCGACGGTTTGATTTATCAAATGGAGGTGTAATCCCAATCGACGCCAAATTAACCGGAAAATGAGCAATCATATCATCAATGTCAACCCACCTTATATTTGAGCCAGCTAAATCGTATCGGGCGAGAGTACTTTGTAATGGCCAACTCGCATCTCGTTGTCCCCTGAACCTAATAAATTGCTTCGACAATGTTTCGAGTGTCGCAAACGCCTCGGCAGCGCTCTCCACTCGAAGTGTCTTTATTGTCATGGGTTGTAAGCCTTCGAGACATATGAATTACGTGAATTACAGTGACGGGGTGGACGGCGCCGGAACGGCATCAGCGTGCCAAGATGGTCGTTGTCATCAACCCATCTGAAGGGAGCCGTCCACCCCAGCACCGTAAACCCCGAACCCAGGTAAACCCCGTAGCCCTCGAAGCGCGAACGCATGCAAACTGCCGCTCGTTGCGGCGAGTGCGGGTCGCCGAACGTTATCGAGTTGCACGATAACCGGACCTACGCGGGCGACGGTTCAAATTCATTCTCCATTTTACTACCAACCCGCATACTATAATAGCCTGGTCGCGTCCGCCTCTTCTTATCTTTAGGATCGTTAAAGACCCTGTGGAACGACGAATAACTATCAGCTGGCTGCCATTGGTGCTGAAGTAGGCGCAGCACACTCCGCGGTATCTCTTTAATGTTGGCTCAATTAGCGTTAGATTGAGGTGGCCTGTTTGTGCTACGATTTATTATGGATTGACAGGGGATAGCGATGGATCAGGGGATGTTTCGAGCGTGGCTGGCGGAGATCGACGGTCTGACGGCAAAGCAGCGCCAGGAGCTCGAGGCGGTGCTGGCCGGCCGGCAGCCCAGAGCGGCGGTGGCGGCGGCGATCGAGGAGCGCTTGGGCGAGGCGCGGCGCTGTCCGCACTGCGGCGGGGCGTCGGTGGGCGGGGGCCGAACCGACGGCCTGCGCCGTTTCCGCTGCAAGGATTGCCGCAGAAGCTACAATGCGCTGACCGGAACGCCGCTGGCCCGATTGCGCAAGAAGGAACGCTGGCTTGATTTTGGTCAGTCGTTGAGCGAGGGCGAGACGGTGGCCGCCTCGGCCGAGCGGTGCGGGGTGGCGGTGAGCACGGCGTTCCGCTGGCGACATCGCTTCCTGCGCGCCGCCAAGAACCCCACGCGCCTGTTGAGCGGCATCGTCGAAGTCGACGAAACCTATATATTATCAAGCTGTAAGGGCGAGCGTCGCCTCGGTCGCAAGGCTCGCAGGCGGGGCGGAAAAGCAGCCAAGCGCGGCCTTTCGGACGAACAGACGCCGATCCTGGTGGCCGCCGACCGGAGCGGCGCCACCATCAGCGCCGTCCTCTCGGCCGTGACCGCCCAGACCATCAAGCCGGTGCTCGCGCCCATTCTGGGTAAGGACACCTTGCTCGTCACCGACGGCAATAACGTCTACCCGCCTTGCGCCGCCGCCCTCGGCGTCAGCCATGAAGCGCTCAACCAGTCGAAAGGTGAACGCGTCCGCGGCGAATTACACATCCAGACCGTCAACAGTCGCCATGAGAGCCTCAAAACCTTCCTGCGCCCCCGTCGCGGCATTGCCACAAAATACCTCGACAGCTACCTCAGGTGGTTCCACCTCGCCGGCCTCAAGCACAATCCCACGCCCCGAGCATGCCTCAATGCCGCCATCGGCGGAGGAGCCCAAATGATGATATCAATCTAACGCGAATTGAGCTTTAATGTTCTACCCTTCGTCAGTAACCATGATTACCGATCTCTGCTAGCCCGCGACGGTGAAAAAGAGCAAGAGGGTCTTGACCCCAAGTGGCAATTGTTAATGTATAAATCCGAAAGACTTGGCCACGCGTCGTATTTGCGTGCAGTGAGCTGTCTTTTCCGAGGTTGACATGGCCTCATTTTCCACCATTACGCCACCCACCATTGTATTCAGATCAGCTGCAAATTCCATATCGTTTGCGGACACGTTCTTTTCGATGAATGACGCTATCGCCTCTTGATCGTAGGATAGGCCGCAAAACTCCTCGGACCCAATCACCGATCCCAATTTCAGCGAGAGGTTCGGATCAGTCGCGGATGCCGACGGGACTTCCCAGCATAAGATCAGAGAGACGAAGGCCACAAACGGGATTGGTCTCACTCTTTCTCGCCCTTTCGCCGAATGTATCCACGCGTACGCTGCTCTTCCGGACGGAGGCCACGCGCCCAATATCAATGCGCGCTTGCAGTATCGTCAAGCGTCCGGCAGGATGTCAAAGACCGCGCGTCGCATCGTGCATCGCTGACTGGCCCTTCGTGACGCTGTAGAGATTGCACATGGGCACATGGAGGCGAACTATGCAGCTATTGACGCCGGGCGCGAAAGAGGTTCGCTATGCTGTCCTGGTTGCGAGGTCGGCGCGAGAAGGCTGAGGGAGTAGACGCCAACGCTGCGGCTTTGATCCGCGGTTTTGGCGGCGCCTACTTTGAGGCCCGTCAACGTGAGAGGGCGCGACATGAACTCGCGTGACCTCAGGGTGGCGGCGGCGGCGATTGCATTAATGTCCACGTGGCCAGTGTATGCCGCTGGATGGTCCGTTCTGAAGAACGAACCCGACCCGTTCGACACGTCCAAATCAACGTTCATGGCAGCGACGACAGGCGAAAACGGGATGTTGGGCATCCGGTGTATAGAGGGCACAATTTCCCTAGTACTCATGGCCGGGGCGTCAAATTCCTCCCCCGGAGACCTTGTTAGCCTGAAGATTGTGGCAGACCGGAAACCTGTTCAGGAAGTTGAGGCGGCAGTCCTGAGTTCCAACGCTTTGGCAACCGCAGTTCAGTTTGGTGACGCATCCACTTTAGATTACATCGACGGTGCGCAAAAAGTCTCTGTGAGATACACGCTGCCTTCCGGAGCATCGAATACGGCATCGTTCTCGGGCGGTAGGTCTCTCACGGATATGATTAGCAGAACTCGGAGGGCCTGCGGGGCGCAAACGAACGAAGGGCCGAAAGTACCGCAGGGAAGCGAACCCACGAAGTCGCCGCCCGTTCAAGGGGACGCGAAACAGTGATTACGCAAGGTGGTCTGGGCGGGCTTGTTGCGGTGACACCACCGTAATCCTGGTAATCCTGCCCGTAATCCTGCCCCTCGCCCGCTTTGTGAATGTACCATGCGTGACCGTAATCCACTCGGAAACTCACCGCCCACTTTTGGGTAATTCGCTAACCGCCGCACGGATGGCGAGCCCGTGGGCCCCATAACGGGCATTCGCCGGCTAAGCTTCTCTAGTACGACACCTTATTCTTGTAAGGCAGCCCTTAGAGCGGTATCCGAACCGAATGAATCAAGCACTAGTACCAAATCGTTTTAAACATCAATAGTTTAATCTCCTGATTTGGCGCATCCGAATCGGATACCGCTCTAGTTCATAAACGAGGCGATCCTTCGCGATCCAATCCAGGAGACGATGCCGCGGGTCCGCGAGCAAGCGCGGTTCCGAAAAATCACCAGAACGCGCCGCCGACCGAGGCGGAAACGTCACGGCGCTGCATAATGCAGGCTAGGTCCGTGAACCTTGCGCCGCCGGGCTGAGAGAAGTTCACCCTACGGCTGCATGAGGCGAGCGCCATTGTGACCCACGTCAATGCGCGCACGCCGCAATCTGCGATACTGCTCTTGAATGAAGGAGGTACCACATGCGGAACCTCGTTCAGCCTCTACCATCCGTGCACTGCGAACATTGCGGCGGTGAGTTGCTCTTCAAACGTATTGAGCGATACGATCAGGTCTTAGAGATCGAAGTCCAGGTGTTCGTTTGCGCAAAATGCGGCCGCGAGCACTCGCGCAAGGTGATCCACGATCCCTATACCGCGCACACACTGAAGGACGCTTAGCTTGCGAGGCTGCACGAAGTTCAACACTGCCGCCCGCTGGGCTCGGCGGCCTTTGTGGCGGAGATCGAGAACTGCCTCGGGCGCACGCTCGCGCCCGGCAAGCGCGGCCGCAAGTCACGAACCCAGGCCGCCGCGGACCAATAAGGTAAGGTAACATCCCTTCTCCGCGAAGCAGGGAAGGTGTCGCCGAAGGCGCCGGTTGCGCAACGCGTCCGCCGTCGGCGGCTGCGGGCCATACCCCATCCGGCCGGCTTCGCCGGCCACCTTCCCCAGCAAGCTGGAGAAGGATAGCGCGCCGTCTCGGGTCGCGCCTTTATGTCGCCTGCTCCGCCTCGAACTTTTTGACTTCCAGGACCATATTGCGGTGCAACAACCGGCGCAATTGCCCTGATCAAGTAAAAGTGAACGTCGGGCGCCGGTGACGCAAGGCCGCCTCGCCAATCTCGACCGTACGCCGTCGATATGCCCCAACGTCCGGTTGGCTGGCGCGGCGCCGTGTTTGGGGCTGGCTGCGGTTGGCTAAGATGAAGACCTTCATTCGAGCAGCATTTTGGGAAATATCCGGGGTCGAGCTGATTCGCGATGGCTGACCCCATGGATCGCGCCGACGCGCGCACCTCTGAGAGCGTCGCGACCGCCTGGATCATCCTCGCCAACAAGCCGGTCTATCCGCTCTACGTCTGGTGGTTCGCCGGCGAGGGCGTTCTTGCCTCGACAGCGACGATGCTGACCGCGCCGCTGTACGCCGCGGTGATCCTCATCGCCCGCCGCTCGGGCTTCGCCGCCCGCCTCGCGCTGCCGCTCTTCGGCCTCGCCGACACGCTGTTCGCGACCAAGCTTTTTGGCAGTCCGAGCGGAGCGGAGCTTTTCCTGGCGCCCTGCGCGTTGTTGGCTGTGCTGGCCTTCGGCGACGGCGAGGTCCGCTGGTCGCGCGGCCTCGCGATAATGATCGGCGCGATCTTCGCCGCGTCGCATGGCCGATTCGGCGCGCCGCTCCACGAATGGTCGGCGCAGTCGCTCATCCGGCTCGCCGGCGTCAATGCCTACGCCGTCGCCTCGCTCAGCGTCTTCATCGCTTGGCGATTTCCACGCGGCGCCTGAGCCGCGCCAGGTCCCAGCGCAACGCGGCTTGACAAGGTTGGAGAGGCGGCCCGGATCGCGGCCGCTACCTCCGCTCTGCCGGCGGCTGCGGATTGTGGGCGGGGTCGGTGTCGTATTTGGCCAGCCGGGTGATGACGCCTGATTCGGCGAGCGGCTTGAGCTCCGCCTCGAGCGCGTCGGCCGCGGCCTTGTCATAGACCTCCTGGCCCTCGACGTGGAGGGTGAAGGACTTGAGATATTTCTCCTTCTTCGCCGGGTTCTCGATCGTCGCCTTGGTCCAGGCGTAGAGCGGAAACCGGTCGACGCCCTGCTGCTCGGCGGCGGCGACATACTCGGCGAAGGCGTCGTACTGGCGCTTCGCCACGGCGCGATGCCGCGCCAGCACCGCGACGAGCGGAGCCAGCGCCGGTTCGGCCTGCCCGTGGGCCAGCGTCTCCGCCCGCTGAGCGTCGGCCAGATCGAATCGGACTTGATATTGCAACGGCGCGGTCATGGCGGCCTCCGGCTGCGGACGGGCCACGACATACGGCGCACGGTCGCCGAAATTGCGGCGGCGCGTCCATTGGATCCCCGCGCCGGGCCAGCAAGTGGAAATCAAAGTATAAACATCTGCGATTAGTATTTGCTGGGACGCCGTCGGTCAACGCGCCCTTTCCCATCCGCCGTCGTCGCCCTCGCGCCAGTAGCTGACCGCAACACCTTCGTCCTTGAGCCGCTTCCATTCGCGCCGCGCTTCCGCCACCGCCTCCTCGTCGCGTCCGTCGAACAGGCGCAAGACCGCCTCAAAGGCGTCGTCGTGCGGGCTCGTCTCGGCGCCGGCAAGCACGACCAGCAGGGTCGCGGCGTTGGGATTTTCGACTTTCGCCGTCAGGAAGATCGGCTGCGACATCGGGTCGCCGTCGCCGGCCGCGCCGTGCGGCAGAAAGCTTGCGTCGTCGTAGGTCCACAAGCGGTTGTTCAACGCCTCGACCATCTCCTGCGACGAGGCGCGCACGACGACGCGCCTGCCCTCGTCATAGGCGCGTTCGAGGAGGGCGGGCAGGGCCTGGTCGACCCGCCGGCGCTCGAGGTGGTGGAAGCGGAATTCGCCCAAGGCGGGCGCCTACTCGCCCGCCGGACCGACGATGACGAAGGTGCTGTCCGAATCGGTCGCCATCAGGCCGAGGCTGACGCCGCCCGGCATGTGCTCCTCGGTCTTGCCGGCGATGTAGACGTCGCCGCGCTGGCGCGAGGCGGCGAGATATTCGCGCGCGTCGGTCGACAAGCCCTTGAGCACGCCGTGGCTCTTGCCCGCATCCCAGCCGAGCGCGGCCTTCAGCGCCGCAGTCTGAAAATGCTCGAAATTGGTGGTCGTGCGGGCGTTGGCCGGCTCGCTGATCCGCGCCTCGAAACGCAAAAACGTGTCGCCGCGGCAGCTCAGCGTCGCGTCGACGTCGACTCTGGTCGTGACGTCGAACACGTTGGCGTTGGAGCGCGTCCGCGACACGACGATGGCGTGTGAGAAGTCGACCCCGAGGTCGCTCGCATTGGCGCGCAGCGCGGCGGTAAAGGCGTCACAGCCGGCGATCGCCCACGCCGGGCCGGCCGCCCACGCTCCACGCCGCAAGCGCGAGCGCCAACACCGTGGGTCCCAGCCGCATCCTGATCTCCCAGCCCTGATTCTTGGCAGGCTATCTAATCCTCATAGGAGTTGGCAATGAGACGATTCAAAAGCCTGACGCCCCAGCCCGAGCCCCACGAGGGGTTGATGTCGGACGATGGCGATCCCATGGCGACGCCGGCGACGTCGAGATGGGCCCAAGGGGTATCCTTAACGAACCGTTGCAAAAACTCCGCCGCGGTGATCGAGCCGCCGTGGCGTCCGCCGGTGTTTTTCATGTCGGCGATCTTGGAGTCGATCAGCTTGTCATAAGCTTGGGCGAGCGGCATGCGCCACGCCTTCTCCCCGGTCGACTCCCCCGCGGCGATCAGCCGCTGCGCCAATTCGTCGTTGTTGGAGAAGAGCCCGGCGTATTCCTGGCCGAGCGCGACCAGGATTGCGCCGGTGAGCGTGGCGAGATCGATCATCGCCCGCGGCGAAAAGGTCTGCTGGGCGTACCAGAGCGCGTCGGCGAGCACGAGCCTGCCCTCGGCGTCGGTGTTGATGATCTCGATCGTCTGCCCGGACATCGAGGTGAGGACGTCGCCGGGGCGGATGGCTTCTCCGTCGGGCATGTTCTCGACGAGGCCGATGACGCCGACCACATCCGCCTTGGCCTTGCGCGTCGCCAGCGCATGCATGAGGCCGACGACGCAGGCCGCCCCGCCCATGTCGCCCTTCATGTCCTCCATGCCGCCGGAGGGCTTGATCGAGATCCCGCCGGAATCGAAGCAGACGCCCTTGCCGATCACCGCAATCGGCTTTGTCCGCTTCGAGCGGGAACCGTTCCACCGCAGGGTCACCAGGCGGCTGTCGCGCGCCGATCCCCGGCCGACCCCGAGCAGCGCGTTCATGCCGAGCTTGCCCATCGCCTTCTCGTCGAGGACGTTCGCCTCGACCCCGAGCTTCTCGAGCGCCTTGGCGCGATCGGCGAATTCGGTAGGGAAAAGCACGTTTGGCGGCTCGTTGACTAGGTTGCGGGCGATTTCGACGCCTTCGGCGACGGCAAAGCGCTCGTGCGCGGCGGCCCGAGCCGCGGCCGCGTGAGTCGAGCCGATGACGAACTCCGGCGCGGCGCCGTTCTCCTCGTCCGTGTCCTTCTTGCGCGTCTTGTATTTGTCGAAACGATAGCCGCGCAGCCTGAGGCCGAGGGCGAAATCGGCCGCCGCGGCGCCGTCCCAGGCGCCTGACGGGGCTTCGAAAGCGACTTCGACCTTCTGCGCGCCACTCGCCTTTCCGAACACGAAGCCTCCGAGCATCGCCATGTCGATCGGGGCGTTGTCCTTGCCCGGCGCGACGCCGACGACCAACAGCCTCGACGCGTCGAGACCGGAAGGCGCGAGGATGTCGAGGGCGGTGCGCTGGGCGCCCTTGAAATGGGTCGCCTTGGCGGCGGCGCGGATCAGCGGTTCGAGGTCACCGAATTGCGCGGCCACGGCCGCCGCCGGCTTCATGTCCGCCCCCACGAACAGGACCAGCGCGCCGCCTTTCGGCGCAGACAGCGAACCAAAGGCGATCTTGACGGCTCCGCTCATGCGAAAGGCATTCCATGTTCGGGTGAAGAACCGCCCGTGCGGTCGCACGGGGCGTCAGGGGCCGGAGATATCGGGGCTTTACCGCGGCCGTCAATAAGATGCCGTGATTGATCGGCATGAAATTCCAACATCAAGGCCGATTTTCCGGCCGGGGGACGCTTGCCTTGGAAGACTTCACCGTCCGGGATCGGCGCCGCATGCGCGCGGCGCGAGCCGCCGAACCAAGCCCGCGCCTTCGCTGCGGGGGCAAATGAGTCTTTTCGAACGTTACCTCCTGAGGACCGCCGCGACAGCCTTTTTGACCGGCCTCGTCGTGCTGACCGGCGTCATCTGGATCACCCAGGCTCTGCGCCAGATCGACCTTCTGACCAGCAAAGGCCAGACAATCCTCATTTTCCTCATGATGACCGGCCTGGCGTTGCCCTCGCTGGTGGCGGTCATCGCTCCCATCGCGCTGTTCGCCGGGATTCTCTACACCCTCAACAAATTCAACGGCGACAGCGAACTGGTGGTCATGGCGGCCGCAGGCGTATCTCCGGCGCGTCTCCTGAGGCCGGTGGTGCTGCTCTCGCTCGCGGTCTTCGCCATCGTCGCGACCGTCTACGTGCAACTCCTGCCGTGGAGCTTCGGGGCGATGGAGAACCTGACCACGTTCATCCGCGCCGACTTCATTTCGAACTTCGCCCGGCCGGGCGCTTTTTCCACACTTGAGCCGGGCTTCGTCTTTCACTATCGCGAGCGAACTCCGGACGGCGCGCTCCGCGGTGTCTTCATGCAGGACCGGCGCGACCTCGCCCATCCCTCGACCTATATTGCGGAGGCCGGAAAGACGTTCGACAAGGACGGCGCCAGCTATCTCCGTCTGTCGAAAGGCGTTCTTTTGCGCCCGCAATCGGCAGGCGACACCGCGACGGTCAGCTTCGACGACTACACGATCGACCTCTCTCAGTTCGCCCAGGCCATCAGCGCAGTCAAGCGGCCGCGGCAGCGCAGTACGGCCGAACTCATGGCCCCGGACCCCAAGGACCGAGCCGATCCGATCTTGGCCGGCCATATCCGCAGCGAGCTTCTCGACCGCCTCGCGAGCCCGCTCTACGCGCTGGTCGCCGGGCTGATCGCCTTTGCTTCGCTCGGCGAGCCGCGCACCACGCGGCAGGGGAGGGGACTGGCGATCGGCGTGGCGATTCTTGCTTTCGTCGTCGTTCGCATGCTCGGCATCGCAGCGACGACGTTGACCGTCGGCGATCCATCGGCTGTGTTCTTCGTTTGGGCCATTCCGATCGGCGCGATCCTCGGCGCGCTGACGACGATCTTTCGCCGCCAGATGTTTCCGGCCTCTGAGCGACGCCTCTCGGCGACTGCGACATGATTGGCCGAACGCTTTCGCTTTATCTCGCCGGCCGGTTCGCGCGGACCGTGATCGCCGTCTTTCTGTTCGTCTTCTTTCTGATCTACAGTGTCGATGTCGTGGAAATGCTCCGCCGCTCCGGGGATGCGCCGAAGGCGACCGGCTTCCTTATGGCGGGGTTGTCGTTCCTTCGGACGCCGACCGTAGCGGAGCAGGCGCTCCCGTTCGCCGTCTTATTTGGTTCGATGATCGCCTTCCTCAATCTGTCGCGGAAAATGGAGCTCGTCGTCGCGCGCGCCGCCGGTGTTTCCGTCTGGCAGATCTTGACGCCGCCCCTCGTCGTGGTCGTTCTGATCGGCATTGTGTCGGTCGCCGCCTATAATCCGACGTCAACATGGATGAAGGAGAGGTCGGACGAAATCGAGACGACAATATTCGGAGGCCAGTCGAACCCGTGGGGCGACCTGTGGCTGCGGCAAAAAAGCGTTGACGGGCAGGCGATCATCCACGCTCGCGGCAAGGAGGCGAATGGCGCCAGGCTCACCGGGGTCGAAGTGTTCAACTTCGACAACAAGGGAAATTTCATTGAACGCCTCGACGCCGCCTCCGGCGAATTGCACGAGGGCTATTGGAAGCTGCACGACGTCAAGATCGTGACGCCGGGCTTCGAGACCCTTTCCGTCTCGACCTATTTGCTCGCGACGACCCTCAGTCGCCGCGAAGTCGCTCAGGCGTTCGTGGCGCCGGAAACGGTGTCGTTTTGGAGCCTTCCGGCGCTCGCCGAGCAGACGGCTCGGGCCGGATTGGACGCGACCCCCTACCGACTGCGGTATCAAGAGCTGCTGGCTCGGCCGCTGCTGCTCGCGGCGATGGTCCTCGTCGCTGCATGCTTTTCATTAAGATTCTTCCGAATGGGCGGCGTCGAGTATATGGTTTCCGGTGGCGTCACTGCCGGCTTCATGCTTTATGTGGCGACCAAAGTCATCAACGATCTGGGCGAGGCCGGATTCATCAGCGCGCCAGTGGCGGGGTGGTCGCCTGGTTTGGTCGGGTGTTTGTTTGGCGTATATGTTTTGCTGCAGCAAGAGGATGGTTGATGGGATCCGCCGTCAGCTCCTCCTTTGAGTCGAGCCGGCGCACTCGGGCCGCGAGAGCGACGCTCGCGGCGCTGACGTCGGCGGCTTTCGCTACGCTTGTCTTTTGGCTCGGCGCTGTGGCTCCGGCGATCGCTGCTGCGCAGGCGCCGCAGGCCCAACCCGCCGCAGAGTCGGCCAAGGCCCCCGATAAGCTCGTCATCGACGCTGACGAACTCGTTTACGACAGGGACAAGAATACGGTTTCGGCTGTCGGTTCCGTTCAGCTCTTCTACCAGGGCCGCGTTCTCCAGGCCGATCGTGTGGTCTACAACCGCGCGACCAAGCGGGTTTTCGCCGAGGGTCACGCGAAAATGACCGACGAACACGGCGACGTCATCTACGGTAGCCGTTTTGAGCTCAGCGACGATTTTCGCGACGGCTTCATCGACAGCGTCCAGGTGCTGACCTCAGACAAGACGCGCTTCACATCGCCGCGCGTGGAACGATCAAACGGCGACATCACCGTCTTGACCAAGGGCGCCTACACAGCATGCGAACCCTGTAAGGATCATCCCGAGCGGCCGCCGTTCTGGCAGGTGCGCGCGGCTCGGATCATTGAGAACCAGGAGACCCATACGGTCTACTACGAGGACGCCCAGATGCTCGTCTGGGGGTTCCCGGTCTTCTACATGCCTTATTTCTCCTCGCCGGACTCCACGGTCAACAAGCAGACCGGGCTTCTGGCGCCGTCGTTCGTCTCCGGCGGCAATCTCGGCTACGGCCTGAGCCTGCCCTACTTCATCAACCTCGCGCCGAGTTACGATTTGACGCTCATTCCGACTTACCTGTCGAAACAGGGGTTCTTGGGCGAGGTTGACTGGCGGCAGCGACTGTATAACGGCCAGTATAGCATTCGCGCGACCGGGATCGACGAGCAGCAGCCCAACGTATTCCCCTCCTACCCATACGGCGCCGGGGACCGACGTCAGCGCGGCTCGATCGAAACCAAGGGAAACTTTTTCCTGAACCAGAACTGGCAATTTGGCTGGAACGCCACCTGGCTGTCGGACAAATTCTTCGCCAACGACTATAAACTGCAGGGTATCGACTTCAGCAACTATTATTTCCAGGACGTCGTCTCGTCGATCTATCTGCGCGGCCAAGCCGATCGTAGTTTCTTCGACCTCAGCGCCTATCACTTTGAGGGCACGACCGCCAACGACGACAACCACATGATGCCGGCGGCGGTTCCGGTGTTCGACTATAACCGCGTCTTCGACTTGCCGGCTGATCGCACCAACGGCATCGGCGGCGAAGCGACCGTCGACGTCAACGTCGCCAATATTTATCAGTCCAACGCCGCGTTCCAGTCCACCGGTCTGCAGACATTCGACAACGCCTATCATCTTTACAACGTCTGCGATAAGACCGTCGGCAATACGTACGTCAATACGTACTATCCCGGGGCCTGCATGTTGCGTAGCATCGCAGGAGACTACGCCCGGGCCTCCGGACAGGTCTCCTGGCAGCGCAGCTACATCGACACGATCGGCGAGGTGTGGAAGCCGTTCGTCTTCGGCCGCCTCGACGGCGAGTCGACCCAGCTCAACGAAACCGGGTCGATAACCTATGCGAGCGCGATCGGATCGAGCACGGTGGCGAACTCGAGTCAGGCCGCGTTCTTCTCGGGCGATCAGGGCTCTTTCGCCCGGGGCATGGCGGGCCTCGGACTCGAATACCGCTACCCGTTCACCATGAGCTCGTCGTGGGGCACGCAGACGATAGAGCCGATCGGACAGTTCATCGTCCGACCGAGCGAGGTCATCCCCGGCATCCAGCCCAACGAGGACGCCCAGAGCCTCGTCTTCGACGAGACGAACCTGTTCGCTTGGAACAAGTTTTCCGGCTACGACCGGATCGAAGGCGGCACGCGGCTGAACTACGGGGTCCAGTACACCGCGAATTTCGCCAACGGCGGCCATGCGGACGTCATCACCGGGCAGTCGATCCAGGTCGCCGGCGAAAACTCCTATACTCTCTACGACGTTGCGAACACCGGTCTCGACTCCGGCCTCGATCGGAAATTCTCCAACTTCGTCGCTGGAGAGACGCTCCAGCCGACCGCGGCGCCGATTTCACTGATCAGCAAGCAGCAGTTCGACAGCACGACATTCCAACTCGATCGCTTCGATGCTATCGCCAAGGCCAACATCGCCGGGGTTAACGCCAGTCTTGACTATGCCCTCTACGCCGCGCAGCCGGCGCTTGGCTGGGAGTATCCGCGCGAAGGCCTCACCGGCAGCGCGTCCTATAGTTTCTTGGATCGGTGGTCGGTCAACGGATCGCTCGTCCTCGATATGTCGCGCCACTATTACGACACCGCGGGCCAGGAGACTCCGATCTTCTATCCCCTCGGCTATTCGCTCGGGGTCGGCTACAAGGATGAGTGTACGACCTTTACCGTCAAGTATTCGAACAATCTCAGCGCTCCCGCCGCCTATCCTCTCTACGCCGGCGGCCCCGTGATATACAATCCGGCCGTGCGCAACCAGACGCTGATGTTTCAGCTCGTTCTGCGCACCATTGGCGACGTGAAAGGGAACGTCGGCCTCTGATGCCTGACCCGACCGGGCGCGGAGCGATTAACAGGACGGCCGAAAAGCCGCCTTTGGCGATGACGATGGGGGATCCGGCGGGTATCGGTCCCGAGATCGCGGTCGCGGCATGGCGAGCACGGCGACCCAACCGACGCGCCCTTCTTTATTCTGGCCTCGCCGGAGCTCCTTTTCGCCGCCGCGAAACGCGCGGGCCTCGATGCGCCGGTCATTGAAATCGAGCTCGATCGCGTCTCAGCGGTCGTCCACAAGGGTCTGGCGGTCGTGCCGCTCGAACACCGGGTCGATGCCGAGCCGGGGCGGCCCGACGCGCGCAACGCGGCGGCGACGATCGAATCGATCGCGCGCGCCGTCCAAGCGGTGCACGACGGGGTGGCGCGCGCCGTCGTCACCAATCCGATCGCCAAGGCTGTGCTTTACGATGCCGGTTTTCGCTTCCCCGGCCATACCGAATATCTGGGCGAACTCGCCAAGGCGTGGGGCGCGCCGGCTTTTCCGGTCATGATGATCTGGTCGGAGCCGCTGGCCGTCGTGCCGGTCACCGTCCATATCCCGCTCTCCGAGGCGCCGAAGGCGTTGAGCAAAGACCTCATTGTCAAGACGGCGCGGGTCGTCGACCGGGATCTACGCGCTCGGTTTGGTCTCGCAAATCCCCGACTCGCCGTCGCCGGCCTCAATCCGCACGCGGGCGAGGGCGGCGCGATGGGAAGCGAGGAGGCGACGATCATCGCTCCGGCGATCGAGGTCTTGCGCGCAGAGGGAATCGACGTCACCGGTCCCTTGCCGGCCGACACGATGTTCCACGCCAGCGCTCGGGCGCGTTACGACGTCGCGCTGACCATGTATCACGACCAGGGCCTGATCCCGGTCAAGACGCTCGCCTTCGACCAAGGCGTTAATGTCACTCTCGGCTTGCCCTTCGTGCGTACCTCGCCCGACCACGGGACGGCGTTCGATATCGCCGGCAGGGGAGTCGCCAATCCTTCGAGCCTCATCGCGGCGCTGAAGCTCGCCGATCGGCTGACGCGATGACGCTTGCAGCCGACGGACTGCCGCCGCTGCGCGAGATCGTGGCCCGGCACGGGTTCGACGCCCGCAAGTCGCTCGGCCAGAACTTCCTGTTCGACCTCAACCTAACGGCAAAGATCGCCCGCGCAGCGGGCCCACTGGCGGGCGTAACCGTCATCGAGGTCGGACCCGGGCCCGGCGGCCTGACTCGCGCGCTCCTGTCGGAAGGCGCGAGGAAGGTGATTGCGATCGAACGGGACGAGCGCGCCCTCCCTGCGCTCGCCGAGATCGGCGCCCGCTGGCCGGGTCGGCTCGAGGTCATTTCGGCGGACGCACTGACGGTCAAGCCTGAAACGCTTCTCTCCAAGGCGGACGGCGCGCCGATCCGCATCTGCGCGAACCTCCCCTACAACGTCGCGACGCCGCTTCTGGCGGGTTGGCTCGAGGCCGAACCCTGGCCGCCGTTCTACGATCGCCTGATTCTCATGTTCCAGCGCGAGGTCGCGCTGCGCATCGTCGCGACCCCGGCAAGGCGCGCCGATTACGGCCGTCTTGGCGTTCTCGCCGGATGGCGCGCCGAGGCCAGGATCCTGTTCGACGTGCCGCCAGCGGCCTTTACCCCGCCGCCGAAGGTTACCTCGAGCGTGGTCGAACTCATCCCCCGGGCTGCGCCGGACCCGTGCGACGCGCGCGAATTATCCGCCGTGACGCTCGCCGCCTTCGGCCAGCGCCGGAAGATGCTGCGGCAATCGCTGAAGGCCTTCGCCGCGTCGCGCGGGATCGATCTCGCCGCCCTACTCGCCGAGGCGGGTCTCGATCCGACGATGCGGGCGGAAGAGGTCGAGGTCGCAGGATTCGCGGCTCTCGCGCGGGGGGCTGGCGGGCGCCGGGCCTCCCTCGCGGAATCCGTCGCCGGGCAATCCTTTTCAAGGGGATAGGCGCAAAACGCCAAAACGTCAAAACGTGCAACTTTCGATCGCGGTCTTGCCATGATATAATACATAACGTACAAGTATTTAAGCGCGCTTATATCTGCACCAGAAATGTAAAAATTGCGCTGCCCGCTCAGTCCCGGCTATGGTCAGACGATTGTCCCTTGTCGGGTTGGAGGTTTCCGGTCATGCCCCGCGTCCGCGCCAACGGCGTTGAACTCGAATACGAGAGCACCGGTCGCGAGGGCGATCCGGCCATTCTGCTCATCATGGGCTTTGCGTCGGCTTTGACGGGCTGGCCGGACTCGTTGTGCCAAGGGCTGGCGGCGAGGGGCTTTCGCGTCATCCGATTCGACAATCGCGACGTCGGGCGCTCGACCCATCTGGCGCAGCTCGGCGCGCCGGACTTGTCGGGCATGATCGCGAAGCTGCGGTCCGGCCAAATTCCCGCCGCGCCTTACTCCCTCGATGACATGGCGGCCGACGCGGCGGGCCTTCTGGCCGCGCTTGGAATTGATCGCGCGCATGTCGTCGGCGCCTCGATGGGCGGCATGATTGCGCAACTCGTCGCGATCAATCATCCAGCGAAGGCGAAGAGCCTCGTCTCGATCATGTCGACCACCGGGCGCTACGATCTGCCGCAGGGCAAGCCCGAAGCCTTTGCGGCGATCATGGCCCCGCCGGCGAGCTTTGACAGAGAAGACCGCATCATCCGCGGGATCGAGGTTTGGCGCGTCATCGGCAGTCCCGGCTATCCGGCGAGCGATGCGGAACTGCGCGCCAAAGTCGAACGCGGCGTCGACTATGCGCCTTATGATCCGGCCGGGAACGCCCGCCAGATGGCGGCCATCGTCGTGGCGCCGCCGCGCAACGATCGCCTGATGTCCGTGACAATCCCGGCGCTGGTCATTCACGGCGCCGACGATCCGCTCATTCCCGTGGGCGGCGGCGAGGACACGGCGCGAAGCATCCCCGGCGCCGAACTCGTTGTCGTTCCGGGCATGGGCCACGATTTCCCAGAATCTCTCGTGCCGGTCTATCTCAAGGCGATCGGGAACTTCGTCGCAAAGGTCGAAGCGTAGCGGCAGGGGCTCAGAGGGCCGCGACGGGGAGGCCTGGCTTTACCTCCCGCGCCGCCTTCGCATAGTGTCGCGGCGAGGCGCCGCCGGGCGGCGCAAGCCAAAGGGAATGCCCATGACGATCACAGTCGGCGAACGCCTGCCCAACGCCACGCTCCGCCTCTTGACCCCGGACGGTCCGAAGCCTGTCGAGACGAAGGACTATTTTGGCGGCAAGACCGTCGTGCTGTTCGGGCTGCCGGGCGCCTTCACGCCGACCTGTCACAAGAATCACCTGCCGGGCTTCATCGTCAACGAGGCGAGGTTCAAGGCGAAGGGCGTCGACAAGATCGCCATGACGGCGGTCAACGACCATTATGTGCTCCAGGCCTGGGCGGAGGCGACCGGCGCCACGGGCCACGTGGATTTTCTCGCCGACGGTAACGGCGACTTCGCCAAGGCGGTCGGTCTCGCCCTCGACCTCTCGGTCGGCGGCCTCGGGCTGCGCTCGAAGCGCTATTCGATGCTGGTCGTCGACGGCGTGGTGAAGGAGCTCAACATCGAGCCGGAAGCCGGCAAGGCCGACGTCTCGGGGGCGGAGCATCTTCTGGGGCAGATCAAATAGGCGGCGAGGTTCTCATCGCAGGATCTCGATCATCAGCACCCACGCGCTCAGCACGATCGCGACGAGAGAGGCGATGTCTCCCGCGGCGACCCAATAGAGTCCGCCGCGCAAGCCGAGGACAAGAAGCGCGCCGCCGACGACAAAGGTCAGGCCGACGCCTTCGCTCGCAACGACGCGGACCATGCGCCCGAACACGGTCACGTTGGTCCAATCGCCCCAAGACCGGGTTTGGATCGCGATGGGCCCCAGGACCATCACCAGGCCGATCGCGAAAACCTCCATGCCGACCAGCCCGATCGGTTGTTCGGGCACGAGGATCAGGGCCGTCGTGGTGATGGCGCCGACCGGCCCGATGAGCGCCTCCGCAGCGCGGCCCGGCAGGGTCGCGAAGGAAAGAATGCGGCTCAAGTTGATCGAGATCGCCACCACCACGAAGCCGGTCAGCGCGGCGAGGGCGCCGAGTTCGGCGACCAGGAAAGCCGACCAATCGGACGTGAGCAGCGGCAACGTCGATCCCCCCGGCCAGCCCGAAGCCCTCACCGCATGTTGCCGGTGTGTCCAAGCGAGTAGCGGCCGGGCTGCGGCCACACGGTGAGGCCGTGCGGCATGCCGCCGACGGGAATCGTCTTCACCGAGCCGTCGTCGGTGTTGAAGGCGTAGATCACGCCGTCGTAGCGGCCCGAGAGCCACAGCCACTTCCCGTCGGGGCTCAGGTTGCCCATGTCCGGGCTACCGCCGCCAGGAATCGTCCAGTTGGCGACGACCTTGCGCGTCGCGAAGTCGATCACCGACACGCTGCCCTTGCCATGTCTCTGGCCGGCGATGTTGTGACTGCCGCGATTGGAGACATAGAGCTTCGTTCCGTCGCGGCTGGGATAGAGCCCATGGGCGCCGACCCCGGTCGGAATGAAGCCCATCTGCCCGAACGAGTCGCCGTCGATTACGAGAACGCCGTCGCCGATGAGGTCGGCGACGAAAAAGACCTTGCCTCCGGGCGCGACCCTTATGTCCTGCGGCATGTGGCCGGGGGTGAGCGGCAGCGTTTCGACGAGCCTGTGATGGACGAGATCGATCTTGGCGAGCGAGTCGTTGTATTCGCAGGTGAATATGGCGTAGGAGCCGTCGGGCGAAAAATCGGCGTGGTTGATCCCGGCGCATTGCGGCGTGTTGATGTAGCCCTGCAGCTCCATCGTATGCGGATCGCGAAATTCGAGGCGGCGCATCGCCTCGGCGACCATGATCGCCGACTTGCCGTCCGGAGTGAAATACAGGTTGTAGGAATCGGGCACGTCGATCGCCTTGCCGAGCTTGCCGGTTTTCGGGTCGATCGGCATCACGTCGGCATGGCCGCCGCGATAGGTGATGTCGCCCGACACCCACAATGTCTGCAGGTCCCATGACGGTACGATATGCTCGGGGCTCGGAATCGCGGTCAGGCTCTCGATCAGCTTGAAGGTCTTGGGGTCGATCACGTCGACCTTGCCGGTGATGAGATTGGGCGAATAGACCCGGTACAGGTGGCCGGCTACGGCAGGGCTGAACATCCCCGCGCCGGCCCCGGCGTAGACGTTGTTCGGATCGACGGGCGCCGGCATGGACATGTTCGCTGGGGGCAGATCGATCGGCTTTTCCGGCCCGAGTTGGTAGGCGGCGAGGGCGATGAAATCGCCCGCGGTCCGGCCTTCTTCGCCGACGCTACGGCAGAACGCGGCGCACTGCGCGGCGTCCGTGCAGGCAGTCGGAATGGTGAACGACTGCGCTGTTTGGAGCGCAGAATCCGGTCCGACAATCGCGGACAGCGCCAGGGCTGACGCGCCGAACCACCCGCTTAAGCGCATTCTTCCGCCGGTCCTTCCAATTCAACTCCGTCCGCCTGGATCGAATTTCATGCGCCGAATGCTATGACTGGACGATGAACGGCTGGCTCGAAACGCGTCGTATTGTTCACTGCTTCCGGCGGCCACGGCGATGGCGCTCGCTATCCACATCGCCTATTCTTCCGGCATGATTCAGCCCCACCGTCCGGTCGGCCCCGGCGACCACGTCTTTCTCGTCGACGGCTCGTCGTTCGTCTTCCGCGCCTACTATCAGTCGATTCGGCAGGACCAGAAGTACAATTATCGCTCGGACCGGCTGCCGATGGGCGCAGTTCGCCTGTTCTCCACCAAGATTCTGCAATTCATCCGCGACGGCGCGGCGGGGATCACCCCCACCCATCTGGCGATCATTTTCGACAAGTCCGAGAATTCGTTCCGCCGGGAGATCTATCCTCCCTACAAGAGCCATCGCCCGGATCCTCCTTCGGATCTCGTGCCGCAGTTTCCGCTGATGCGCGCGACGGTCCGCGCTTTCGGCATGATCCCGGTCGAGCAGGACCGCTACGAGGCGGACGACCTCATCGCGACCTACGCCCGCGAGGCGCGCGAAAAGGGCGCGGACGTGCTGATCGTCTCGGCCGACAAGGACCTGATGCAACTGATCGAGCCGGGGGTGGCGATGTACGACCCGGCGTCCGGCGAAGCCGGCGCAAAGGGCGCGCGCGAGGAGCGCCGCATCGGGCTCGCCGAAGTGACGGAATATTTCGGCCTCGGGCCGGACAAGGTCGTCGACATCCAGGCGCTCGCCGGCGATTCGACCGACAACGTGCCCGGGGCGCCCGGCGTGGGGGTGAAGACCGCCGCCCAGCTTATCGGCGAATACGGCGATCTCGATACGCTGCTCGCCCGCGCCAATGAGATCAAGCAGCCCAAGCGGCGCGAGGCGCTGACCCTGCCTGAGAACGTCGAGCGCATCCGCATCTCGAAGGCGCTTGTGACGCTCGTGCGCGACGTGCCCCTCGAGACCCCGCTCGAGGCGCTGGCGACGCCGAAGCTCGAGGGAAAGGAGCTGATCGCGTTCTTCAAGGCGATGGAGTTCACCACGATCACCCGCCGGGTCGCCGAAATATGTGGGATCGACGCATCCTCGATCGAGCCCGATCCGCGTTTTGTCGGGCCCGCCGGTTGGCAGGGGCGCGAGGGAGAAGCGGCGCTGGCGAAAGCGCAGGAGGAGGCGCAGCCTGAGATCGCTCCCGGAGTTGCGCCCCTGGCGGCCAATGTGACGAGGCCCGCGGATCTCGTCGCGAAGCGGTCGAGCGAAGCAAAGGCGCCGATCGACCGCGCGCGATACAAGACCGTGCGCAAGCTCGACGAGCTCAGCGCCTTCATTGCGCTGGCGCATGAGGCGGGCCATGTCGCGTTCGACGCCCGAATGTCCTCGCTCGATCCGCTTCAGGCGGATCTTGTCGGCGTCTCGCTCGCGGTGGCGCCGGCAGAGGCGTGCTACATCCCAATCGGACACCGTGTCAGCGCGGACGATCTCTTCAGCGGGGGCGGCCTCGCGCCGAATCAGATCCGGGAGAAGGACGCGCTCGCGCTCGTGAAGCCGTTGATGGAAGCGCCGGGCGTTCTCAAGATCGGCCACGACGTCAAGTTCGGCGTGCAGTCATTTGCGCAAAGCGGCGTCGTCGTGGCGCCGATCGACGACACCATGCTGATCTCCTATGCCCTCGATGGGGGACTGGCCGGCGTCCACGGATTGGACGAACTTTCCGAACGGCTTTTCGGCCACAAGCCGATCCGACTGAATGAGGTCACCGGGTCCGGCCGCAACTTTGTCGGCTTCGACCGGGTGGCGATCGACCGGGCGGCCGAATACGCGGCCGAGAACGCCGACCTGATCCTGCGCTTGTGGCGGACGCTGAAGCCGCGCCTCGCCGCCGAGCGCGTCACGACCGTTTACGAGACGCTCGAGCGACCCCTGGTCCCGGTGCTCGCTCGCATGGAGCGGCGCGGCGTCGCCATCGACCGGCAGATGCTGTCGAGGCTCGCGGGCGACTTCGCCCAGACCATGGCGCGGCTCGAGGACGAGATCGCCAAGATGGTCGGCGCGCCGTTCAATCCCGGCTCGCCGAAGCAGCTCGGCGACATTCTGTTCGGCCAGATGGGTTTGCCCGGCGGCAAGCGGACCGCGACCGGCGCGTGGTCGACCACCGCCAGCGTGCTCGAAGACCTCGCCGCCGAGGGACATCAGCTGCCGGCGCGCGTCCTCGAGTGGCGGCAGGTCTCCAAGCTCAAATCGACATACGCCGACGCGTTGCCGGGCTTCGTCGACCCCTCGACCAACCGGGTGCACACCTCGTACGCGCTTGCCGCGACCACGACCGGCCGGCTCTCCTCCTCGGAGCCCAATCTGCAGAATATCCCGGTGCGCACCGAGGAAGGCCGCAAGATCCGCCGCGCTTTCGTCGCGGGGCCCGGCAACAAGCTGATCTCGGCCGACTACAGCCAGATCGAGCTTCGCCTGCTCGCCCACATCGCCGATATTCCGGCGCTGAAGAAAGCCTTCGCCGAAGGGCTCGACATTCACGCGATGACCGCGTCCGAGATGTTCGGCGTGTCGATCCAGGGCATGCCAGGCGAAATCCGCCGGCGCGCCAAGGCGATCAACTTCGGCATCATTTACGGCATCTCGGCCTTCGGCCTGGCGAACCAGCTCGGCATCGGCCGCGAGGAGGCGGGGGCGTACATCAAGAAGTACTTCGAGCGCTTCCCCGGCATCCGCGACTACATGGACGCCACCAAGAAAGCCGCGCACGCCGACGGCTATGTGAAGACCATTTTCGGCCGCAAGTGCCACTATCCGCGGATCAACGCGTCGAATGTCTCGGAACGGGCCTTCAACGAGCGCGCCGCCATCAACGCGCCGATCCAGGGCTCCGCCGCCGACATCATTCGCCGGGCGATGATCCGCATGGACGGGGCGCTCATGCGGGCCGGGCTGAGCGCGCGCATGCTGCTCACCGTGCACGACGAGCTCGTCTTCGAGGCGCCGGACGAAGAAATCGAGGCGACGCTTCCGGTGGTGACGCGGGTGATGGTCGAAGCGCCCGAGCCGGCGCTGCGCCTGCACGTTCCGCTGCAAGTCGAAGCTCGCGCGGCCCGGAACTGGGAGGAGGCGCATTAGGCGGACTCTCCGCTGTGACCTTCCTCCCGGAAGAGCTTCTCGCGTCCGGCCTTTGGCGCGCCCATCGAGCTGAGATCCTCGCGAGGTTTCCCGATTATGGATAGGGCCGATGGCTTCTTTGTCGACAACAGTCGAGGTCGCTCCGATGGCGCCGGAATTCATCGGAGGCTATTGGCGCGCGCTCGACGCAGTCGCCCGCGAGCGCCGTTACCTCACGCTCCTCGAGGCGTTCCCGCTGCCACAGACGCGCGAGTTCGTGCTTCGTCTCATGGATAAGGGCGACCCAATGTTCGTGGCCCTGGCGAACCGCGAGGTCGTCGGGTGGTGCGATATTCAGCGGCATCCGTTTGCCGCCCATGCCCACCGCGGAACGCTCGGGACGGGAATGATCGCGGACTATCGCAGCCGCGGCGTTGGTTCTCGTCTGATCGACCGGACCTTGCAACACGCGTTTGCGAACGGCTTTGTTCGGGTCGAGTTCAACGTCCGCGCCGACAACCTGCGCGCCCTGGGGCTTTATCAGAAATTCGGCTTCGTCAGGGAAGGCGTGGTTCGCGACGCGGTCTTCGTGGACGGCGAATATCACGACGCGATCGCCATGGCTCTGGTCGACAAAGCGCGTTCGTCGCGGTGACCGGCATCGTTGCACGATATCGCGCACTGGTCCACGAGCGCGGCTTCCAGTTCGATGGCGCTCAGGCGGAACTCGCCGAAAAGCTCGACTTGCTCGCCGGCGCGCTTCACGGATATCAACCGGGGGCGCGTCGGCGGCGCCTTCACCCGCTTCATGGGGATCAGGCCGGTCGAGCCGCCGCGCGGCCTCTATATCCACGGACCGGTCGGACGCGGCAAAACGATGCTGATGGACCTCTTCTTCGGCGTCGTCGAAGTCCCGCAAAAACGACGCGCGCATTTCCATTCCTTCATGGCCGACGTGCACGCGCGCCTGCATCAGTGGCGGCAGGCGCGCAAGCGGGGCGAAGTGGCGGGCGAAGACCCGATCGCCCCGGTCGCCGCGGAACTCGCGCGCGAGGCTTCCCTGCTCTGTTTCGACGAATTCGCGGTGCGCGACATCGCCGACGCGATGATCCTCGGCCGGTTGTTCACCGCGCTATTTGCCGCCGGCGTCGTCGTCGTCGCGACGTCCAACGTCGATCCTGCCGACCTGTACAAGGACGGCCTCAACCGGGCGCTGTTCCTTCCCTTCGTCGCGCTCCTGCGGGAGCGCCTCGTGGTGGTCGAACTCGATGCACGCACCGACTACCGGCTGGAAAAGCTCGTCCGGGCGCCCGTCTACTATACCCCTTTGAGCCCGAAGGCCGACGCAGCGCTCGATGCGGCTTTTTTCGCCCTGACCGGCGTCCGGCAGGGTCAGCCGGCGCAGATCGAGCTTCTGGACCGTTTCCTCCATGTGCCGCAGGCTGTCGGCGGGGTCGCGCGGTTCGACTTCGACAGCCTCTGCCGGCGCCCGCTCGGCTCGTCCGACTATCTCGCAATCGCCGAGCGCTTCCACACCGTGCTCATCGACCGCATTCCCGTGCTGACGCCGGCCGAACGCAACGAGGCCAGGCGCTTCATCATCCTCGTCGACGCGCTGTACGACATGCGGGTCAAGCTGATCGCTTCCGCCGCGGCGGAGCCGGGAGCGCTGTTCGCCGGGGCGGACGGCGGGGAAGCGTTCGAGTTCGCCCGCACGGCGTCTCGACTGTTCGAGATGCGTTCGGCGGACTACCTGGCCCTGCCGCACGGTCGCGACGAATCGCGGTCCGGCGACCTTGGCGGCATCGCGGAGACTTGAGTGGCGACTGTCGCGCCGACCGAGAGCAACGAAGCGCGGCTCCTCGAGATCGCGCGGGCGCACGTGCGCAAATACGGCCATGCGCGCACGACGGTGGTCGGCGTCGCCGCGGACGCCGGCATGACCCACGCGAACGTCTATCGCTATTTTCCATCGAAGACGGCCCTGCTCGACGAAGTGGTGGCGAGCGCTCTGAGGCCGCTCGAGGCGCGCTTGCGCGAAGCCGCGGATGGCGCCGACCCGGCCCACGACAAGCTCGAACGCATGCTGACCGCGATTCATCGCGATTATCGCGGCAAGCTCGACGACGATCCGGCTCTGTTCGACCTCCTGATCGAGGCGCTTGTCAGGGACCGCTCCAGCGCGCGCAAGCACCGCTCCCGGGTGCAGTCGGAAATTCAGCGGGTGCTCGAGGAGGGCATCGCCGCCGGCTCCTTCGCCATGACCGAAAGGCGGAGGGCGATGTCGCTCATATTCGACGCGGCCCATCGTTTCATCCATCCCGTGGCGCTTCGCCTCGATAGGGACGCCTCCGCCCACGCGCTGGCGACGCGCTTCGAGACGGTGCTGGCGATGACGCTGAGGACGCTGAGAACCGGCAGGCTATGATTGTAGGTGCCTGGCCGACCGCGCCGCTGCGCTCAATAGGGTCGTCCGGACGGACGCCCGTCCATCGACGGGCTACAGAAGCGCCGGATAGCCGGCCGCCTCCGCGTCCTGCTCGATATCGCAAATCCGCTGGTAGTCGGCGGACGTCGTCAGGCGGACCCCCGTGAGGCCGAGCGCGCCGAGAGGCGCCGCCAGGCCAGGGTCCGCCAGCGCTGCGAAGAGCGCCTGCCGCACGGCGGCGGCCGTCGACTCCGGCAAGCCTGCGGCCGCGATGAACGGCAGGCCCGGCGAGGCCACGCTTTCGGCGACGACCGCAACGCGCCCGATAAGGCCCGGGCGCAGCCGCTTCATCAGTCCGAAGGTCACGCAATCGATGGCGGCCAGATCCGCACGTCCCTCGGCGACCGCCTCGAGGCTCGCCTCGTGCGATCCGGTGACGATAACGGCGGCGAAGAACCGGGCGCGGCGAGCGATCGGAGCGATCGTCGCGCGAAAGAGGTTCATGCCGCTATTGCTGTCCCAGCCGTTGACCGCCGCAACGGCGCCGCGGAACGCTTCGAGGTTACGGCGCGGATCGTGCGCCCTGCGGACGACAAAGCTGCGGTGCCAGCGCGCCTTCGCAGCCGGCGAAGGCGTATTCGGGCGTCGCGATCAACGCGACCTCCCCGCGCAAATGCTTGACGTAGGGATAGCCGCAGGTCTGGCTGAACAGGAGCCTGGGATTGCGCCAATCAGCCGTGAGGTCGCCGCCCCGGGCGAGTTTCCGCGGGGCCTCGACTCCCTGGGCGCGCAAGGAATTGGCGATCGCCGCCCACAGCGCGTCGTTCGCCGCTTCGATCTGCGGCCAGTCGTACATTGGCAGCGACGCGACCGGCGCGCAGCCGTTCATGCCGTGTGGCCGGTCCACTCGGGATGAACGAGGCGGTCGTGCGGCGTCAGCAAGAAGCGCCGCGCCACGTCGAAATACGAGCGATAGACCAGTCCGCCATTGCGGTCGATCAGCGCGGCGCGGTTGAGCCTGTAGAACGCCGGAATCTGATACCACGGCAGTCCGCCGCGCACGTGATGGGCGACATGCAGGTTATTGTAAAGGAAGAGAGGTCCGAGAATGGTCGCGTTCTCGACGATCGCGGTGCGTTTCTCCGGCTCGGCGGCTGCGCGATGCTCGGCGAAGGAGCGCACCATCGCCAGACTCATGCCCGGATAGACGAAACACGCGACATAGACCCAGACCGGCATGGCGCAGACGCCGTTAACCCAGAGCAGAACCGGCACGCACTGGACGCAATGCCAGAAAAGCACGGCGCGCCCTCCAGGCTTGCCGTTCCAGGCGTCACGAATCGTCGCCGCGACGGTTCGCGCCATCATCCAGGCGGGACCGAGGACGATGCGTCCGAGGAGCGTCGATTGGGCTTGCGCAAGGGCGCGCCGGAAGGCCCCAAGGTCGCGCCATCCGGCCGAAGTCCAGTAGTAGCTTTCCGGATCCTCGAACGGATCTGTCAGGTTGGCGTCCTGGTGATGACGCAAATGGGTCGTGCGATAGATCGAAAATGGCAGCCATAGCGCGAGCGGCCATGTGCCGATCGCCTCGTTGACGCGGCGGTTCGGGGTCGGATGACCGTGGATGATCTCGTGCTGCAAGTTCATCTGCCAGGCGATGATCCAGGCGCCGATCGCTGTCAGCGCCACCCACGGAATATCACGCCAGAAAAGCGTCGCCAGGAACCACGAGCCGTAAATGACGACCGCCAGCGCGATCGTCGGCCACTCGATCCGACGACCCAACGGCGCAAGCTCAACGATGTCCAACCCAGTCTCCCCTCCGGGGAGGCTTCCCTCATTTGCCTCGAATCGACCTTAAAAATTTGCCTCGAATCGACCTTAAAAAACCACAATTTCGGGTAACCCGCAATGCGATGAAACGCCGCAGGCATGGAATATTTTCTTATCGCGCCGACAATATTTTCTTGCCCTTGCGTCAGACGCCGCGCGCCTCGCCTTGCGCCGCATCGAACGCCCCCGCCTCGAGTTCGCAATAGAGCAGGCGGGCCGGATCGAACGGCCCCGGCAGAAAAATGCGGTCAGGCGGGACCGGCCGGAACCCCACGCGGGCGTAATAGGGCTCGTCGCCGACCAGGATCACGAGCTTCCACCCTGCCTCCTTCGCCGCCTCGAGCGAGCGCGTCACCAGCGCTTCGCCGATGCCCTGGCTGCGGAACACGGGCTCGACGATGAGCGGGCCGAGGAGGAGCGCCGGCGTCCCTCCGATGTCGATCGGCGTCATGGAATTGGCGCCGACCAGCAAGGTGCCGACGCGGGCGACGAAACTCAGCGAAGGGTCGGGGTCCGCTTGTTCGCGGATGCGATAGGCGGTGCGGGCGAACCTGCCGGGACCGAACACGCGCTCGTTCAGCCGGCCGATATCCTCGGCGTCGTCGGGCGTTCCGGGTTCGATGAGCAGCGGCAGGTCGGACATCGCCCGCGGGCTTAGCACGCGCCGCGGATTCGCGGAATCGGCTCAGGCCCCGACGATGTTCGGGTCGCGCCAGGCCCGCTCGAACGGCAGCCGCCAGGCGTGGGGCGCGACCAGTTGATAGATCGACTGCGGGCCCCAGGAGCCGGGGGCGTAGATTCGGACCGGCGGCGGATTGTCGAGAAGCCGGGTCGACACTTCCCACAGCCGCTCGATGCCTTCCGCGGAGCAGAAGAGCGTATGGTCGCCGCGCATGGCGTCAAGGATCAGCCGCTCGTAGGCTTCGAGCACGTCGCCGCGAGAGGCCGGTTTCGTGCAGCGCGAACTGAAGGCTCTGCTTGGCGAGCCGCATGCCGGGCCCCGGCTTCTTGCCGTAGAAGGAGAGCGACACCTTCGACTGGTCGGCGAGGTCGAAGGTGAGGTGGTCCGGGCCGGCCGAGGCGATGCCGGAATCCTCCGGGAACATGCTGCGCGGCGGCTCGCGGAAAGCGATCGAGATGATCCGCTGCCCTTCGGCCATGCGTTTTCCTGTCCTGAGATAGAACGGCACGCCGGCCCAGCGCCAATTGTCGATCCGGCATTTCAGCGCGATGAAGGTTTCGGTATCGGATTCCGGGTCGACGCCCTTCTCCTTGCGGTAGTCGATGTACTGGCCGCGCACCGCCTCGGCTGGGTCGATTGGCAGAAGCGAGCGGAAGACCTTGTTCTTCTCCTCGCTGATCGGCCCCGGCGCGAGCGCGGTCGGCGGCTCCATCGCCATGAAGGCGAGGATCTGGAAGAGATGGGTGACGACCATGTCGCGATAGGCGCCGGTCTGCTCGTAGAAGGCGATGCGGTTGCCGATGTCGAGCGTTTCGGGGACGTCGATCTGCACGTGGTCGATGAAGTTGCGGTTCCAGATCGGCTCGAACAGGCCGTTGCCGAACCGGAAAGCGAGAATGTTCTGCGCCGGCTCCTTGCCGAGGAAATGGTCGATCCGGAAGATCTGGTCCTCGGAAAAGACCTTGTGCAATTCGGCATTGAGCGCGATCGCGCTTTCGAGATCCGTGCCGAACGGCTTCTCCATGATGATGCGCGAACCCTCGGCGAGACCGGCTTCGTCGAGCATCCGGACGGCCGAAAGCGCGGCGCTGGGCGGGACGCTGAGGTAATGAACAAGCCGACTTTCCCCGGTGCAGGCGCGAGCGGCCTTTTCCACCGCGGCTTTGAGGGCGCCCGGTCCATCCGAGAGCGGCACGTAGTCGAGGGTCGCCGCGAATTTCGGCCAGGCGTCCATGGCGGGGCCATGGGTGCGGTGAAGCTCGACCGCCTTCCGGGCGCGGCCACGAAAATCTTCGGCGTCGATTTGATCGAGCGAAACGCCGATGATGCAACAGTTCGGGATGAAGCCCGCCGTCGTGAGATGGTAGAGGCCGGGCAACAGCTTGCGCTGCGACAGGTCGCCCGTGGCGCCGAACAGGACCACGATCTGCGGCAACCTTGGACCGACCCCGGCCGGTATCTTCGCCATCGCGTCTCTCCCCTCGTTTGCTCGCCGCCGACCTTGCAAGTATGGCGCCGATATTGCGACAGTCGCGCGAAGGGGCGCGCGCTGCCGAGCGCCGATGGGTCCGTACCGGGTCAGCGGCGACGCCTAAGCCTCAGGCTCGCCCACCCCTCGAGATCGATCCGCCCGGCGAGAAAGAAGTTTTGCTCTCGCCACGCTGCAAGCACGCCGGCAACATCCGCCAATAACAGGCCGGAGACAATGACGTCGCCGTCCGCGGCCGTAACAGGCGCAAGGGACCGCGCCAGCAGCCGCAAGGGCTTCGACAGGATGTTGGCGAACACCACGTCGTAGGGCGCCCCCTCGCGCAGGAGCCGGTGCTCGACCCCGCGGGAAACCAGCGCCTTGCAATGCCGGCCGACCCCGTTGAGCCGCGCGTTGGCGTTGGCCACCTCGACCGCGATCGGGTCGATGTCGCCGAGCCAGACTTTTCGGCGCAGAACTTTGGCGGCGGCGATCGCCAAAACGCCGGCCCCGCAGCCGACGTCGAGCACCGCCCGCGGCCTCCGGCGCTTGAGCAGCCGGTCGAAATGGAGGAGGCAGCCGCGCGTCGTGCCGTGATGGCCGGTGCCGAAGGCGAGGCCCGCCTCGATCTCGATCCCGACGTCGTTGGCTTGCACGCGGGCGCGGTCGTGCGCGCCGTGGACAAGAAACCGCCCGGCCCGGACCGGCGCAAGGCCGGCGAGCGAATTGGCGACCCAGTCGCGCTTTTCGGTCACCCCGAAGGTTGCGGCCCGCGCCGTCTCCTCGTCCGCCGCGGCGGCGATCAGCGCGCGGATCCCGTCCTCGTCCGGCGCGAAACCGAAATAGGCCTCGACCAGCCACGCCTTGCGCCAGCCGGGCCAACCATCCGTCTCAAAGGCGGTCGAAGCCGCCGCGCCCGGCTCGAAACTCTCGACGATGAGATCGGCGACCTTTCGCGCCCGGCTTTCGTCGGTGACCAGCGTCAGCCGATGCGCGGCGTTGTTGGGCGGCAGGCCTTCGAGCATCGGCGAGTTAGATATCGGGCGGCGGGCGGAAGCAAGGGCGAGGCCCGCGGTCGTGGGCTCGCAGGAGATGGCGAGCTCTGGGATCCCGTCTGCGAAGTCACTGCGCAAACGTGTTGCAGGAGCTGATCTGGCCGCTCTTCAAGCCCGCCGTCAGCCACTTGGCGCGCTGGGCCGACGAGCCGTGGGTGAAGCTGTCCGGCACCGCGTAGCCGCGCGCCGCGGTCTGCAGACGGTCGTCGCCGATCGCCTGCGCCGTCGCCAGCGCCTTTTCGACGTCGCCGGGCTCGAGAATCTTCCACTTCTGGTTGGCGTTGGCCGCCCAGACGCCGGCGAAGCAATCGGCCTGCAGCTCGACCCGGACCGAAAGGGCGTTCGCCTGGGTCTGGCTGACGCGCTCCTTGGCGGCGTCGACCTTGTCGAGAATGCCCAGTTCATCCTGGACATGGTGGCCGATCTCGTGCGCCACGACATAGGCGTAGGCGAAATCGCCGCCGCCGCCGTATTTCGTCTTCATGTCGCGGAAAAACGACGTGTCGAGATAGACCTTCTTGTCGATCGGGCAATAGAACGGCCCCATCTCGGCGCGCGCCCCGCCGCAGGCCGAACGCGTGGCGCCGTCATAGATGACCAGCTTCGGCGGCGTGTAGCGCACCCCGGCCTGCTCAGGCAGGATCGTCGTCCACACGGCCTCGGTCGAGCCGAGCACGTGCGAAAGGAACTTGCGCGTCGGATCGTTCGGATCGGCCGCGGGACCGGTCGTGGCCGGCTGGGTCTGCGCCGTACCGCTGCCGGTGTGGCGCGCGACCATCTCCGCGCCGCCCATCAGCACCGCAGGGTTGATGCCGGTGAAATAGCTGATGGCGAAAACGATGATGATCGCGCCGATGCCGAGGCCGCCGCTGCCCATCCCCATTCCGCCGCCGCCCTGTCCGCGGCGATCGTCGATGTTCGAGGAAATGGGGGTATTTTCGTATTCCATGCCGAACTCCGCGGAAGCCGCCGCTTGCGGCGAAGATTAACAGAACCAGCGGCGCCAGAGTAGCGCCTAAAACGGCGGCCGGCGCTTGCGCGGCACGAAAAAACCCGCGCCGCGGGGCCGCGCGGGTTCCATATAACAACCTTATGCGACTTCGTTGGAAAGATTTGGGGGCAACCAAATAACTTTACCGCAATATTTCTCTGGAAAGAGGCCAACAATTGGCCGTTTAATGAGATGCGCTGCACTACCGCCGCCGTGTAGGCACGCCCGGACTACGTCTTCATCATGTTTCTGTTGATCGATCGGAATAGAACGTCCCATCAAGTCCGCTCTACGGCCTTCATACCATGATCCTCGGGATTTCGGCCAAGATGCGAGAGGCCAAAATCGGTGGTCCAGCGAGGTCTTGCTGGGAAAGGATTCTCAGGTCGAGCATGAAAGAACGCCTAAACATTGAGGTCTTTGATAGGCCAAAATATCGGGGGCTTTCTTGAGAGAGCGGCGCGAAGGCGGGAGCGCTGCGCGAGCCCGCATTACGTCAACTCAAACTTGCCTGCACTCGCTTTGATGCCGGCAGAGGGAAGGACTAGGGATGCAGTGCCAAAAACCGTCCCGGCTTGGCCGGCAATCGGAACTGTGGCTGCGGCTGGGGCAGTGGCTGCGGCTGGGCGCGTCAGAGGGTTGAGACGGGCCTGCACAGTATTCAACTGAGTTTTGAGCCCATCTATGGCCTCCATCATCACACGCATTTCTGGGGTGGCATTCTGTTCCAACTTCAAGCGGCCGATCGCATTCGTCACGGGATTTTCCGATTGATAGTTCGGCGCAAGGACAGCGGCGACAAAGCTCTTCAGATCCTCCTTTGCTCTCCCCAAGTCGCTAAATCTAGCGTACGCGAATTTGATCGCGCGATATAGGCTCACATCAAAGGGAGGCTTATCGGTTGCTAATTGCATGTGGATGATCGGTTTTTGGGTCATGTGACGGATGCCGATCTCATAAAAAGCGTTTGGATTTAGGAGACTGAGATCGGCGATGACTAGTTCATCAATTCGTTGAAACCGATCCTATGCGCGGGATTCATTTTTCCCGACATGGCTTGTAGCCTTGCTGGTTTGATTCGGAAGCAGGGTTTGAGGACATGGCGGGACGGCGGAAGGCGATCGAATTGGCAATTGGCAAGGCGGATTTGGCGGCGTTGCGCGCGATCGCCCGCTCGCGAACGGAACCGGCGGGCCGGGTCGAGCGAGCGCGGATTTTGCTGGCCTACCGGGAGGACCCATCGTTTTTCGCGGTGGGGCGAGCCATGGGCGCACACCATCAGACGGTCCAGCGCTGTGTCGAGCGGGCGTTGGCCTATGGTCCGATGTCGGCGCTCGACGATCGCCCGCGGCCCGGCCGGGAGGCGACGATCACCGCCGAGGCCAAGGCATGGATTGTCGACCTCGCCTGCCGCAAGGCCAAGGACCTCGGCTATCCCCACGAATTGTGGACGACGCGGCTGCTCGCCCGCCATGTGCGCGAGCATGGGCCGGCAGAAGGGCACGCTTGCCTTGCCAAGCTGGCTCAGGGCACGCTGTGCAACATCCTCAATGAGCAGGAGATCAAGCCGCACAAGGTCCGCTATTACCTGGAACGCCGCGACCCGGAGTTCAAGCAGAGGATGGCGGAGGTTCTGTGCGTCTATCGCGAGGTGAAGCTTATCAAGGAGACCGCGGCCGCCGCGAAACAAAAGCCGAGCGATGCGGTGGCGATCGTCTCCTACGATGAGAAGCCTGGCATTCAGGCAATCGCCACGACGGCCCCGGACCTGCCGCCCGAGCCCGGCAGACATGCGACCTTGGCGCGCGATCACGAGTACAAGCGCCACGGCACGGTCAGCTTGCTGGCGGGCATCGATCTGCTCACCGGCCAGGTCCACGCCCTCGTCAAGGATCGCCACCGAAGCCGCGAATTCATCGAATTCCTCAAGCTTCTCGACGCCGCCTATCCGACCCATACGGCGATCAAGCTAATCCTCGACAATCATTCCGCGCACATCTCAAAGGAGACCAAGGCTTGGCTCGCGGACCAGCCTGTCGGTCGCTTCGAATTCACCTTCACCCCCAAGCACGGCTCCTGGCTCAATCTCGTAGAAGGTTTCTTCTCCAAGCTCGCCCGTTCGGTGCTGCGTCACATCCGTGTCGCATCCAAACAGGAACTCAAGGACCGCATCATGGCCGCCATGGATCACTTCAATCGAGACCCCATCGTCCACACTTGGTCCTATAAGCTCGACCAAGCCGCATGATACAATTCGAATTTCGAAATCGATGAACTAGTTCCGCATTTAAAAGTTCGTTGATCATCTGAACGTCGATAAGGCCCGGTCGCGTCTCGTGATCGGCTCTCTTCACATAGAAATCAGAGAATTCAGCCAAAACGGGCCGAATGATGCCGTCGAGCAGCCAGTCGGCATGATTGCGGATGTCAGCGCCATCGTCGCCGATAGGACCGACAACAAAACAGAGCTTCTTTTCAGGTGCGTCAGGCATAGGAAGTCCTGTGTCGGACATGCTTGCGTAACTTATCTCCTGATATGGTAGCTCGGCGCTAACCTGCCAGCATATGCCACCAGCTTCGTCGCTTCTCGGGCATGCGAGCTGTCGACGGGACCTCCTGCACCCAAGCCCCCTCCTGCGCTCCTTCCGCTACGGCCCTTACGCCTCGAGAGCACCCTCGGGCTCCCAAGGCGATCG
Source organism: uncultured Alphaproteobacteria bacterium (assembly GCA_963835885.1). Lineage (GTDB taxonomy): Bacteria > Pseudomonadota > Alphaproteobacteria > Rhizobiales > Beijerinckiaceae > Roseiarcus. The sequence continues at coordinate 236,750 of CAWIHF010000003.1, read as the reverse complement.
GAGACGAGACTTGAGAATCGATTTTGACCCTAGCTCCGGTCGAGGATTCCCTCGCCCCTGAATGTCTGATAATGTCCTTTATCAGATAGGCGTGGTCGTCGAGAGGGCGGAATGGCGAAAACAAGTCCTATCGCGCAAGAAGCCAGAGCCGGTGCGGGAGCGCACGTTGTCTCTAGCGTTGTCGCGAGCGTCGTCACAGCTGCCGTGCTAGCCCGCATTATGCGTCGCGGGTCGGCGGGAGTAGCCTAAGCGACTGATTTTGCGTAGAATCCGGTTGTCGACGCCGATTCGCGCGATTTCAGGTGAGCCACACCCGCCATGAACAATTCTATGCTGCCGCTGCCTGGTCTGTCATCGGTTTCGGGCAAAGCCGTTGTGGCCAAATTCGATGGAGGGTTGCTTTCGTCGGACGGCGGCATTTTGGCGTTGCGCGAAGTCGAACAGCGGCTTCGGGTCGCGGATCGGCTGGCCGCGTGTGTGGTCGATCCTCGGGCGCCCGATCAGATCACCCACAGCTTGGCGGACATCATCCGGTTTCGGCTGTTGATGATCGGCGCCGGCTACGAGGACGGGATCGACGCCAATTCCCTGCGCAGCGACCCGATATTCAAGATGGCGCTCGATCTGACGCCGTCGGATCGGGAGTTGTGCTCGCAATCGACGATCTCGCGATTGGAGAACCTGCCGGACGCTCGCGCGCTGTTGCGAATGGGCCGTGCGATGGTCGACCTCTATTGCGAGTCGTTTGCCAAGGTTCCCAAACGGATCACGCTCGATATCGACGACACGTTCGACGCGGTGCACGGCGGCCAGCAATTGCGGCTGTTCAACGCGCATTACGACGAATACGGCTTTCAGCCGATTGTCGTGTTCGACGGCGAGGGCCGCTTCGTCACGGCCGTGCTTCGTCCCGCCAAACGGCCGAGCGGCGCCGAGATCAAGCCCTTCTTGCGCCGGCTGCTGCGCGCGATCCGCGCTCACTGGCCCCACACCGAGATTCTCCTGCGCGCCGACAGCCATTATTGCGGCCCCGAGGTTCTCGATTGGTGTCGCGCCAACGGCATCGACTACATCCTCGGCGTCGCGCCGACCACGACGTTGCGTCGTCATGTCGAGGCTCTCGAAGCCAGCACGAAGGCGCGGTTCGAGGAGGACGGCAAGCTCCGCCGCTTCAAGGAGTTCTACGATGGCGCACAGAGCTGGAGCCGCGTCGAGCGGATCATCGCGCGCGTCGAAGTCGGCGAGGACGGACCCGACACGCGCTTCGTCGTGACCAATCTGCAAAAGCGCAACGCCCGCGCGCTGTACGAAGACCTCTACTGCCGACGCGGCCAAGCCGAAAACCACATCAAATCCTGGAAGACGCATCTGGCGGCGGACCGCACGTCCTGCACGAAGGCGACGGCCAATCAGTTCCGTCTCTTCCTCCACGCCGGCGCTTATTGGCTGATGTGGGGGCTTCGCGTCTCGATGCCGAAGCGCTCGATGTGGCGCGTCGCCCAGTTCGACACCTTGCGCCTGCGCCTCATCAAGATCGCCGCCCGCGTCGTCGAAATGAAAACGATGATCCGCGTGCACTTGCCGACCTCGTGCCCGGCGCAGGATATTCTGCGCCTCGCTTTGGAACGCATACCGCGTCTCGTCACCTGAGCGACGGGGCGCGAGGCCCCAAAACGCAAACCCATCCCACCAACCTGCAAACCCCCCTCCAACCAAAACTCAGGCTCAAAGCCCGAGCCGAACCAACACGTCCAAACTCGACCAAAATCAACCAAATGCCACGAAAGACCCGGAAGAACGGTCAGCGCGGTGCATAATGCGGGTTAATTCGCTACCGACACGCCTGCGATTACACTATTACGCTAGAATCAGGATTCGCGCAGGGCGGCGGGCAGTTTTTGATGAGCAACTTTCGGACGATCGATCGCGAGACGGGGTTCTTGCTGCCTCCCTCGGTCGACGAATGGCTTCCGGAGGAACATCTGGCGCGGTTTGTCGTGGAGGTTGTCGACGGGCTCGATCTTCGCGCGATGAGCGGCAGTTATCGCGGTTCCGAACTCGAGCGGCGGCAAGGAGCGCCTTGGCGGCGTCACCAGGGCGCGATGGCGGCGACCCGCCCCGCCCCCAGCGTAGCTCTATCGGTTAGCCTGTCCGCAATTCGCGGCGGGAAGGTCGGGCGCGGCCGACGGGAGCCCGCACTTGGCCGACCATGCGACGACGCTCGGCCAATGATAGCGGAATGCTCCTCCGACTCTGACGTACGGCGGCCCAAAACCGGCGCGCCGCGCATGTTCGAGAAACCCGACGCTCAATCCCAGACGATTGGAGATAATAAAGACCGGAAACAGCTCAACGCGTGACGACAAGGACGACCCCCTCCCTTTTTTAGGAGGTGGTAACGTGGCGATTCAATTATTGTCAATGCGCCCCGGATTGGATCAATCGATGGAGCATTTGCTGGATCGGGAGGCGCCACGCGAAGATCGGGCGCAAGCGGCCGTATGGCCGGGCAAGGTCGCAACCCGCAACCCGCAACCCGCGACCAGGCCCAAGCAGCTGACCCCAGTTTCAAGCTCGGCGTCGTGTCCGGTTCCCTCGAGACGAAGAGATCAATCGATCTCATGCGCTGCGACGCGCTCGGGCGAGTCGCGCGGCGCGGCGCGCAGATATTGGGCCGGCCAGGACATCGCGTCACCCAGCTCGCGGGCGGCGCTGAGCGGCCAGTAGGGGTCGCGCAGCAGCTCACGGGCGAGCAGGACGATGTCGGCCTCGCCGTTGCGGACGATCTGATCCGCCTGGGCCGGGGCGGTGATCATGCCGACCGCCGCCGTCGCAACTCCCGCCCCGCGCCGAACGCTCTGTGAGAACGGAACCTGATAGCCGGGGCCGACGGGGATTTTGGCGTTCTCGACGTTGCCGCCCGACGAGCAGTCGATCGCGTCGACGCCGAGATCCTTGAGGCGCCTCGAGAGCTCGATCGATTGCTCGAGGTCCCAGCCGCCGTCCGTCCAGTCGGTCGCGGAAATGCGGACGAACAGCGGACAAAGATCGGGCAGGGCGTCTCGGACGGCCGCCACGCTGTCGCGAAGAAAGCGGGTGCGGTTGTCGAACGAACCGCCATAGGCGTCGGCGCGGCGGTTGCTCAACGGGGAATAAAACTGGTGGAAGAGATATCCATGTGCGGCGTGAACTTCGATCGTGCGGAAGCCGGCGGCGTAGGCGCGCTTCGCCGCGGTGGCGAACGCCTGGCTCAGCGCAAGAATGCCCTCGACGCTCAGTTCGTCCGGCGGCGCATACTTGCCGAACGAAACGGGGCTCGGCGCGGCCGTTCGCCATCCCCCTTGCGCTTCGGGCACGCTGCCTTGCCCGGACCAGGGGCGATAGGTGCTTCCTTTCCGCCCGGCGTGGGCGAGCTGAACGCCCGGCACGGCGCCTTGCGCCTTGATGAAGGTCGCGATCCGCTCGAGCGGTGCGAAGTGCTTTTCGCTCCACACTCCGAGATCCTGCGGTGAGATGCGTCCTTCGGGCGTCACGGCCGCCGCTTCGGTGAAGACGAGGCCCGCGCCGCCGACCGCGCGCGCCGCGAGATGGGCGAAATGCCAGTCGTTGGCGAAGCCGTCGTCGGAGGAATACTGGCACATCGGCGACACCCCGATGCGGTTGGCGTAAGTGACGTCGCGCAGTCTGAGCTCGCTGAACAAATGGGCCATCAGGCGCCTTTCCTGGTTTATCATTCGACGGCGTCAGGCCTTCCTGGTCCGCCAAATAGCGCAGGTGAAACCTTGATCCGCCGGACCCATATGCGGCCTGGGAACACAATGTTCAAACCGGATTCTCACGGCGTAGAAGCGATCGAGCGGCTCGAAAATCGGATCGGGGAGCTCCGTGACGCGATCCGGCGCAGCCGCAGGCTCATGCTGGCCGGTCGCGCCGCAGCCGTCGTCGGACCGGCGCTGCTCGTCTCACTGATGCTCGGCGTGCTCGAATTCAGCCCGGTCCGGATGATCGCCGGCATCGCTCTCGCCATCGGCGGAATGGTGCTGTCGGGCAGCAGCAGATCCAGCACAGAGCAGCTGGAGCGTTCGTTGAGGCGGACCGAGGCCGAGAGACGGGCGGCGCTCGAGGGCGCCGAACTCGTCGAGCTCGGCGAGCCGGTTCCCCCCAATTGGCGTACGGATCGGTAGGCCGCCATTCAGGGCTTTTGAACAGGCTTTAGATTAGCGACGGGGTCAAGACATAAGGACGTGGAAATTGGCGTCTTGCATCGTGGTCCTTGCGATCGCGGCGCCTGAACCCACGGCGTTTGCGCGCCCCGTGCGCTCTTGCGAATACCGGTGCATGCAACTTCATCAAAGCCCGCAAGGATGCGACGGCCCGCTGGCGACCGCCATGTCGACAGGCAACGCCGATATCGGCTACTGGCCTACCGATTACGACGGCAAGATAAAGTGCTGGAAGAAATAGTCGCCGCCTTGCGCTTAGACCGGTTTTCGATCCTCCTGAGCCGTCATTGCGAGTTCGGACCGCCCGGGAGGGCGATTTCGGTGAACGAAACGGCCGTTCTGGTGCGCTGGCGTCTGGGCGCTTGTTTGGTGTCCTTTGTGGCTTAATCTTCGTGCTCTTTGTGGTGAATATTCACCACTAAGGACACGAAGAATCACACTAAGGACAGGAAGAAATGCGAAGAGCAGCGTTGTTTCTTTTTAGGAGCGAAGCGACGAAGCAACCCAGAAGATCGTAGGGCAGCGGCGGTGGCCTGGATTGCTTCGCTTCGCTCGCAATGACGGTGGCGTCTCGTTTTGATCGAAAGCAACGTCACCCGTAATTTGGACTGGCTTCGAAGGAAGGTCTTCCGACGACTCTGCGGTGTTTGAGGCTTTCGTCAGGGCAGGAAGGGAAGCCGTCGTGGGTCGACAGAGCAAGGACGCAGATCGTTTATGGTTGCGGACGTTCCGGCGGCCGGATCGTCAGGCGGGTCGAGACGGCGACACCACCACGGGCACCGCTCGCGCTGGGCCGCCCGCACCATGAGTCGTTCCGCCCCCGCCTCAGTGGCGACGAGCCGACGCTTCAGGATCTCGTTCTCGGCCTTCAGCGTCTCGATGTAGGCTTCGAGGATCTGCAGATGCGCTGTATCGTTCGCGCGGAGGGGCGTGGCGCGGGGGATCGTTGCGGGCATGACCGCACTCCTGGATGTGAACATAAGGCTTCTCGAAGAGGGCGTGCGCCGGCGAGGATGACGCAACGTCGTTAATGAGGCGTCAACGCGTCCTCTCTTGGCCCGCCATATCATTTTCCATTGTGCAGAGATCGAAACCGGGAAGGGCGCGGACGCCTTGGAGCTCCCGAAGCCCGCCGCTACGCGTGCTCCGTCGTCGACCCTGAGCGGGCGTTGGGCCGTAGGAAAGGAGGCCGTGTTCCGCCAGCCTGTCCTTGTTGAAGACGATGGTCCTCGGGCTCGAAGAATATTTCCTCGGCGCGGATTGCCGCGCTCATGTCACGTGATAAGGCAGGCCCGGCGCGACGATGCGAGTTATCCGGATATGGGACACATCGCATGGCGGTACAAAAAGGCAAAGGCGGGCGCGTCACCGTAATAGGGCGTGTCACCGTAATATCCCAAAGCTCTTGAAGCGACTACGGTTTCCGCTACTCTTGGAGCCCTACTCCTTGCCCTCCGCAGTCTCGCTGCGAGGCTTGTGGGTCCGAAGGAACTCCTCCCAATCAGGGATGTAGGCAACCACGTTGGGTTGGCCGTTCTTGTCGAACGCGAGCGGCCAGTCGTCGTCATGGAATTCGTCCTTCTCCTCAATAGGAGGCGCTGTCGCCGACTTCCGATGGCGCTTACAGAAGTCGAAGACAATCTGTCGGTTCTGTTCGCGTTTATCGCGAGATAGACGAGCGTTCGGCGCTTCGATGACCTTCACATCCCCCGCTTTCTGCGCCACGAGGGAGCTGAGGGCCCGGTGAACCCTCTTGCCAACGACCAAAATGCCGGACGGAGAACAGCAGCTCACGAGCGGGCCGATATGGGCGTGCCAGCAGGCCTGTAACACCTTGTCGTAGTCGGGGGGTGCGATATACAACCCGCCTTCTCCCGACCGGTACAGGGCAGTGACGGACGCATCGACAAGCCAAATTCCTGCGTCCTGCATCTCTTGAGCAGGGCGAGCTTGGCTGTGACGCGCGCCGTTCGATTCGGCTCATCTCTCCTGAGAACGGAGCGCGGAAAATGGGGACCGCGCACGGTGTCGTGAAATAACGTCCAAAATTGCGGCGTCCCTTGGTTTGGTGAGACCCTTGGCGTCACCAAGGATGATTCGCCAGCTCCCAGGCAGTAAATGACACGCGCGAAGACGGTTTCCACGCGGTTCGGTTGTCCTCTTGCGTCTGGTCTTGAACTGGACGCGGCTCAAGTTGTCCTCATGGCGCGTCCACAGGTGGGATTCGGCTAATAGGATAACGCGTACGTCTTGTGGCATCCACGCAAAGCGAAGACGCTGAACTTCAAGGGCAGCTTCGAAACTTTCGGTTCGGTTCGGGCCGAGGATGGAAGCTGAGCGATCGTATGCATCCCGGAATCCCACTTCGTGTGGCGACGGCAAGATCATACCATTCCCCTTTTTTTGCCCGCCGCCCGCGTCGGCGGCCGGGCGGGTGGGTGCATCCCCGCTCGTTACCGTCAGAGATACCCCGGTCGAGAATCGAAAGCGCGAGCCGCTCTTCGAAGTCTCCCGTCTGCGGCTCGCGCCTGGTCGTGTTCGCTCGACCGTAAACGCGCAGATCGAGCTAAGGACACTTCGAACAATAACTGAATCGTGATCGCTGGTCATGCGAGGGAGTGACTCGGGTTGCGGGGATTCCGGCGCTGAGCGAACCGGCGTAGGTCGGTGGGATGATCGACGAGAACGCGATTCGGCAACGGTGGGAAGCGGTTGGCTCGAAGCTCGACGAGCGGGGACGGCGGTTGTTTGCTGCGGGCGAGGTGCGGAGCGCTGGGTGGGGTGGTCTTGCGGCCGTCTCGAAGATCACCGGGCTGGCTCGTTCGTCGATCAATCGCGGGAAGGATGATCTGGAAGCGCCAGCGCTGCCGAGGGGGCGCGTTCGCCGCGCCGGCGGCGGGCGTCGCGCGCTCTCTGCGAACGATCCGGGGCTCGTTCGCGCGCTCGAACGGCTGGTCGAGCCTGCGACGTTGGGTGATCCGATGCGGCCCTTGATCTGGGTGTCGAAAAGCATGGAGAAGCTCGCGGCGACCCTGACCGAGATGGGACATCCGATCAGCGCCGACACGGTGCGCAAGGAGCTGGTGAAGCTCGGCTTCTCGCGCCAGTCCAATCGCAAGGCGGATGAAGGCGCCAAACATCCCGACCGAAACGCGCAGTTCGAATATATCAACGCGAAAGTCGTGGCGGCGCAGGCCCGACAACAGCCTGTGATCTCCGTCGACACCAAGAAAAAGGAGCTGATCGGCAACTTCAAGAACGGCGGAACCGACTATCGCCCGAAAGGCAAGCCACGGCGCGTGAACGTGCATGACTTCGAGGACAAGAAACTCGGCAAGGTCGTGCCCTATGGCATCTACGATGTGACCGCCAACGCCGGCTTCGTCAGCGTCGGGATCACGAGCGACACGGCCGAGTTCGCTGTACAGTCGATCCGCTGCTGGCGCGAACGCATGGGACGGCAGCGCTATCCCCATGCGCGAGAGCTGACGATCACGGCCGATTGTGGCGGCTCGAACGGGGCGCGGGTGCGGCTGTGGAAGGTCGAGCTGCAGAAGCTCGCCGACGAGACCGGGCTCGTCATCCATGTCCACCACTATCCGCCGGGCACATCGAAGTGGAACAAGATTGGTGTGTCACGAACACATCCTCAGAGAAAGGAGGTGTGGAACTACACGAGAGATGAGGGCAGACCCCTCGCGGTCGGCAGTCAGGTGCAGGCCGCAAACCACTGCAAGCTGCCAACGTTAAGAGCGCTGGTGGTGAACGTTGCAGTAAAAGGCGGGAGCAAATCCCGTCAGGTATGGTCCGGAGAGGCGAGCGAAAGCAAACCGCTGATGACGTGTCGAAATTCCATAGGTGATGTCGAAACCGGGGGTGCGATTTTCTCCCGGGACGAGCTTGGGGGTTGCCCTGAAGGCTGCCCAAGCGGCATCCGGCATGTAAGCGGCGCGAAGCCGGACCGGGCTCTTGTGCGGAACGTGAGAACCTGTCGCCTCGATGCGAAGGGAGACGTCCGAGCGGCAAACACCGCAAGGACCAGAGTACCGAAGCGAGGCACAGGGGCGGAGCAGTTTGTAGTAGGGATGAAGGTTCTGTAATGGGACTGGACCGAAGGAACTGCGTTGTTCAGCTGCGGCCCAGAGCCAACTGGTAACGGGAGGAGCTCTGTGGACAAGGCAAAGTCGTTCGACATTCCGAAGCGGGAAATCTGGGAAGCCTTCAAGAAGGTGAAGGCCAACCAGGGAGCGGCTGGAGTCGACGGACAAACGGTGGCCGACTTTGAGACAGACCTATCGGGTAACCTCTATAAGTTGTGGAACCGAATGTCCTCTGGGAGCTATGTTCCTCCACCGGTTCGACGGGTGATGATCCCGAAGGACGGGGGCAGCGGGGAGCGGCCGCTCGGCATTCCGACGGTCGCCGACCGGGTCGCCCAGGAAGTGGTCAAGCGTTATCTGGAGCCGATCCTGGAGCCCATCTTCCATGGGGACTCCTACGGATATCGCCCTGGCCGCTCGGCCATCGACGCAGTCCGGACGGCTCGCCAGCGGTGCTGGCGAGCCGACTGGGTGCTCGATATCGACGTCAAAGGCTACTTCGACAGCATCGACTGGGAGTTGCTGCTCAAGGCGGTCCGAAAACATACGGACTGTCCGTGGGTGCTGCTCTACGTCGAGCGCTGGCTAAAAGCGTCGGTACAAATGGAGGATGGGAGCGTCGTCACGCGAATATCGGGAACTCCTCAAGGTGGGGTTGTAAGTCCCATTTTGGCGAATCTTTTCCTGCATTATGTCTTCGACATGTGGATGAAGCGGAATTACTCCAGCATCCCTTTCGAGAGGTACGCGGACGACATCATCTGCCACTGCCGAAGCGAGGCAGAGGTGCGAGCACTATGGGAAGCCCTGGAGGCCCGCTTCACGGCCTGTGGGCTGGTTCTGCACCCGCAGAAAACGAAAATCGTCTACTGTCGGGACACGAACCGGCGTGGTGACTTTGCGATCCAGGAATTCGACTTTCTCGGCTACCGATTCCGGCCGCGGAAGGCGATCTGGCGCGGCTGTCAATACGGCGTTTCATTCCTGCCCGCCGCCAGTCCGAAATCGCTGAAGGCGATCCGGCAGACGATCCGGCGATGGGAACTCCATCACCGGAGCGACCTGGCCCTGGACGATCTGGCCCGAATGTACAACCCGTACATTCGTGGCTGGATCAACTACTACAGCCACTTCTACAAGTCGGCACTTTCCTGGACGTTGCGCCGGATTGATGCCTTCGTGATCCGTTGGGCGCGCAACAAGTTCAAGCGCCTACGCTCGCGCCCCAAAGGCGCCAGGGACTGGCTGGCTCGGGTCGTCCGCGCCAATCCAAATCTCTTTGTCCAGTGGGGATTTCTGCATGTCGCCGGCCGAGCATCGGGAGCCGTATGAATCGAGAGGTTCACGTACGGTTCTAGGAGCGCGTGGGGGTGAAATTCCCCTGCGCAACTCGACAGCACCGACTGTTCTGCCACATCACCCAGAACTGGCGCGGCCGGCCGCTCACCGATCGCCTTGCCGTCGTCGAGCTGATCGGCGCGACGACGACCAAGGCCGGTCTGCGGGTCGAAAGCGCGCTCGACACCCGCACCTACCAGAAAGGCATCAAGGTCGGCAGAGCCGAGATGAACCGTCTCGACATCACCGGCGATCCGTTCCATCCTGAATGGAACTACACCATCAGGCCGCGACTTCCTGCCTCGGCCCAGCCAGCGGAACTGTAGCGGTTATTTTGCGTGATGTCCTAAGTATTGGAGCGGGCGAAGGGAATCGAACCCTCGTATGAAGCTTGGGAAGCTTCCGTTCTACCATTGAACTACGCCCGCGTGTCGCCAGCCGTCCTCGAAGCTGCTCCTCCCCGCCGGGGCCCTTTCCAGGCCCCTCGCACATGAAGCCGCCTCCAGCCAGCGATGGCAGGAGAGGCGAGACTCGAACTCGCAACCCCCGGTTTTGGAGACCGGTGCTCTGCCAATTGAGCTACACTCCTAGCGAGCCTGTTCATGCCGCATTGCGCGCGCCGATGCAAGCGGCTGTGAAAGCGCCTCCGCACCGACATCGATGCGCCTGAATCCACGTTTACAAGAAGTGCCAGCCGCCTCCTTTTGACCGGTCTCTCCTTGTCGCCATGACGTGAGCGAAACCCGGAACGATGATGAGCGGCGAGAGTTGAAGCCGGTCGGACTCTTTCGCCGACTTGGGCGGATACCATGGGGAAGGCGCGCGTCTGCAAGAACGGCGACGACCGCGGGGGCCCTCCGGCGCCGTCCCGGCGGCGCTTTGCTCGGGTCCTTGCGACCGCGACCCAATCCCGGGCGGGCGTGGGCTTCACGCTTCTGGCGGCGGCGCTGGCGAGCGGCTTGGTTTTCGCTCAGACGAGCGGGTGCGGTCGCTGCGGCGGCGCGCCGCTGAACCCGATTTCGGCAGAGCCGCCTGCATCGTTCAGCTTCAGCAGGACCGCGCGGCTGGACAGGCCGAGACACGAAACCCGAGCGGAACCGACGAGGCAGAGAGAAGCGGGCGGCGGATCCTACACGGTCTGCGTCCGCACCTGCGACGGCAGCTTTTTTTCCGTCACCTATTTCGGACCGAAGAGCCGCGCCGATAGTTTGGAGCAGGTCTGCCAGGCGCAGTGCCCGAACGCGGAGGTAAAACTCTACTCCTTCCCGCTCGGCGGCACGATCGACGAGGCCGTCTCGTCGACCGGCGAGCCCTATTCGGATTTGCCCAATGCGCACAAGTTCGAGCAGTCCTACGATGCGAGCTGCACGTGCCGTGGCTCGGGCCAGACCTGGGCCGAGGCGCTCGCCGCGGCAGAGGCGAAATACGGCCACAACGCGCACGACATCCTGGTCACGCCGGAGAAATCCGCCGAGATGTCGAGGCCGATCGGCGGCTTCAGGAAGCTGGTCGCCGAGGCCGCATCGGTGAAGTCCGACGCGACGACCGACGACTCGGGCCCGGCCCGGCTGGAACTCGACGTCAATGGCGTCGACAAGAAGCTCAGCGCCGCCGCCGCGTCGATCAGCCGGACGACCTCGGGCATCAAGGACGAGAGCGCCGAAAACCACCCGGTCTACCGCCTCGACCAGGGGCGGACGGTCGAGGAGAAGGGTCCCGACGGCGCGTCGCGGCGGGTCCGGATCGTGGGGGCGGGGTTCTAAGGGTCTGTTTCAAAAGTCACCGACCTCATTCTTCGAGGGCCCCTTCGGGGCGTCTCAGGACGAGGACAGTGGGCTTTTGAAACAGGCCCTAAGGCGGCGCATCAGGCGCGAAATATCCCTGCTTTCGGCGGAGCAGGGAATTTGAATTCCCTGCTCGGCCGAAAAAATTCCCTGCTCGACCGAGTAGGGAATTTTCGCGGAACTGGCTCGAAATCACTGGGCTTTTCGGGCCGGTTTTTCCGAAAACAGGCCGAAACGCGAGAAATTCCTTGCAGATTTCCCTGTTGCCAGGGAATTCCTCCGCACGAGGCTCCGGCTTTCCGACCGGCGCAAGCCCCTCTCGGCGCGCTCGAAAGCTTGACTTCGGCCCCGGCGGCGGACAGTTTCGCCCGCCTTTTTCGAGCCGTTCGGCGGGCAGCAAGGTTGGAATGCGCACCTATCTCAGCTTCGAAACGCCGGTCGCCGAGATCGACGCCCGGATCGACGAGTTGCGGGCCGTGGCGGAGAAGGGCGATTCGCCGGCGATCGCCGAGGAGATCGCCAAGCTCGAGGCGAAGTCCGAGAAGGCGCTGGCCGAGCTCTACGCCAGCCTGACGCCGTGGCAGAAGAACTCTTGTCGCCCGAGCGCAGGACAGGCCGCGCTGCTCCGACTATCTCAAGGGCCTCATCACGGAATTCACGCCGCTGGCGGGCGACCGCTATTTCGGCGAGGACGAGGCGATCGTCGGCGGGCTCGGACGGTTCGAGGGCGAAGCGGTCTGCATCATCGGGCAGGAGAAGGGCGCCGACACCGAGAGCCGGCTCAGGCACAATTTCGGCATGGCTCGCCCCGAGGGCTACCGCAAGGCGGTGCGGCTGATGGAGCTCGCCGACCGCTTCGGCCTTCCGGTGATCGCGCTCGTCGACACCGCCGGCGCCTTTCCGGGCGTCGACGCCGAAGAGCGCGGCCAGGCCGAGGCGATCGCCCGCTCGACCGACGCCTGCCTGTCGCTCGGCGTGCCCAACGTGGCGGTGGTGATCGGCGAGGGCGGCTCGGGCGGCGCCATCGCCATCGCCACCGCCAACAAGGTGCTGATGCTCGAACATGCGATCTACACAGTCGCCTCCCCCGAGGCGGCCGCCTCGATCCTCTGGCGCGATTCCTCGCGCGCCCAGGATGCGGCGACGAGCATGAAGATCACCGCCCAGGACCTGATCAGGTTCGGCATCATCGACGGCATCATTGCCGAGCCGATCGGCGGGGCGCATCGCGATCCGGCGGCGGCGGTCGCGGCGACCGGCCAGGCGATCGGCGAGGCGCTGGCGTCGCTTCAGAACCTGAGCGGCGAGCAATTGCGCGAGGCGCGGGCGGAGAAGTTTCTGGCGATCGGGCGCAAGGTGTAGACGTCCCTTCTCCCGCTTGCGGGAGAAGGTGGCGCCCATCGGGCGCCGGATGAGGGTTCGCCCTCACCCCAACCCTCTCCCGCAAAGCGGCCACGGCATGCACACATCGCGACGAAGGCAAGAACAGGCGCCACCTCCCTTCTCCCTCAGGGAGAAGGTGTCGGGCGAAGCCCGACGGATGAGGGTTTTGGCCGCCCCCGGTCGTGGTTGGCGCCGGTCGAGTGCGGGCGCTATCGTAGCCAACGATTGCCGCGCACCCTCATCCGGCGCTCCGCGCCACCTTCTCCCTGGGGGAGAAGGGGTGCGCGCGCCGCGGGAGAGGGGGCGAAAGGGAGGATGCGATGCTGCAGACGTGGCGCTGGTTCGGGCCGGACGACCCGGTCAGCCTGGAACATGCCGCCCAGGCCGGCGCGACCGGGATCGTCACCGCGCTCCATCATCAGAACCAGGGCGAGATCTGGAGCGAGGACGACATCGCCAGGCGCCGCGCCGAGATCGGGCAGGCGGGGCTCGTCTGGTCGGTGGTCGAGAGCATCGCCGTCGGCGAGGAGATCAAGACGCGCTCGGCGCGTTCCGGCAGAAGATCGAGAATTACAAGCAGTCGATCCGCAATGCCGCGCGGGCCGGGGTGAAAGTCTTCTGCTACAATTTCATGGCGATCACCGACTGGACGCGCACCGATCTCGCCTGGCGCTTGCCGAACGGCGGCGCCGCGCTGCGCTTCGACGCCGATCGACTTCGCAGCCTATGACCTGTTCATCCTGCAGCGCGAGGGCGCGGAGGAGGACTACGCGTCCCATCTGATCGAAAGCGCCGCGGACCGTTTCGAGGCGATGTCGGGGGAAGACAAGCTCGCGCTCGAGCGGACGCTGATCGACTGGCTGCCGGCGCGCGAGTTCACCTACGATCGCGACAGCTTTCGGCGGACGCTGGCCGTCTACAAGGACGTCGGCGTCGAGGACATGCGCGCAAACCTCGTCGCCTTCGTCGGCGAAATCACGGCGGTCGCGGAGGAGGAGGGCGCGCGCCTCGCCATCCATCCGGACGACCCGGCCTTCCCCATTTTTGGCCTGCCGAGGGTGCTGTCGACGGCGGAGGATGTCCGAAAACTGTTCGCCGCCGTCCCGTCAAAAGCCTGCGGCGTCACCCTCTGCGCCGGCTCGTTCGGCTCGAACCGAAAAAACGATCTCGTCGCCATGGCGCGCGAATTCGCCCCGCGGGTGCATTTCGTCCACTTGCGCAACGTCAAACGCGAGCCGAACGGCTCGTTCTTCGAGGCCGATCATCTCGGCGGCGATGTGGACCTCGTCGGGCTGGTTGCCGAACTCATGACCGAGGAGCGCCGCCGTCGCGCCGAAGGCCGCGCCGACGCCGACATCCCGATGCGCCCCGACCACGGCCACCTTCTCGGCGACGACCGGCTGAAACGGATGAACCCCGGCTATTCCTTCATCGGCCGCCTCAAAGGACTTGCCGAGCTGCGCGGCGTCATGCAGACGGTCGAGGCGTTCCGGTCGGGGCGGGTGGGGTGACAAGAGTCAGGGGCTGATATGGCGGCGGAGGTCGGAACGCGCGCGGGAACGCGCAGCCTCATGTTCGGGCTGGTCACCGTCGCGCTGATCGCGATCGGCTTCTTGCTCGGGCAACTCGCCACGTTTCCGAATCTCACGCCGTGGTACGCGGGTCTCGCGAAGCCGTCGTTCAACCCGCCGAATTTCATCTTCGGTCCGGTGTGGATGGCGCTCTATCTGCTGATGGCGTTCGCCTTCTGGCGCATCCTGCGCCTGCCCGGGCAGACGCCCGGCCGCGGCGCGGCGATCGGTCTCTTCCTCGTCCAGTTCGGCCTCAACGTGCTCTGGTCTTTCGTGTTCTTCGCCGCCCGCGATCCGTCCCTGGGGCTGCTCGACATCGTCCCGCAATGGCTCCTGGTCGTCGCGACGATCGCGGTCTTTTGGCCGCTCGACCGGCTCGCGGCGGCCTGCCTTGTCCCGCTCTTGCTGTGGGTCGCCTTCGCCGGTCTGCTCAATTTCGAGATCTGGCGGCTGAATTGAGCGCCGTACTGCCATCGCGAGTTTGAACCGCCCTTGAGGGCGTCTGGGTAAATGAAACGAATGCCATTCTGGTGCGCTCGCGCTTATTCGTGTCCTCTGTGGTGAATATCAACCACAAAGGACACGAAGATCGATCACAAAGGACAGGAAGAACACGAACAGGCGCGCGCTGGGCGGCGGTGCATTGCTTCCCCCCGGGCTCTTCGACCCGGGGGTCGCTCGCAATGACGGCGGCGGTTCAAAACATCATCCGGATCGCAAGGTTGTACATGATCCAGATCGTACCGCCTGCCATGAGGGCCAGGATCATGGTCGAGAACAGGATGAGGTGCAAATCGTCCACATTCTGCTTCGGCGGATTGATGTGCAGGAAGAAGCGGAAATGAACGATCGCCTGGATGACAGCGAAGATACCGATGGCGACGATGAGCCCAAATCGCGAAAACGCGGACCAATAGACCAGCCCGAAGGGGACGAAGGTGAGCATGAGGGCAAGGCAGAAGCCCACGATATAGGAGTTTCGCTCCTGCCTGTATTCCTCTTCCCTGTCTGTCTGTCGACCGGGTCCGGCTGGCGCAGGCGCCTCCTCCTCGGAGCGGCGGATCAAACCGGCCGACAACACAAAAAGGACGGCGAAGCCGAGGGTCCAGAGCCAGGATCTGGAAGCTGGCCTGTCTTGGTCCTCGGAGGGTGTTCGGCTCATGCCAGCCCCATGAGATAGACAACGGAGAAAATCGCCACCCACACGATGTCGAGGAAGTGCCAGAAAAGGCCGAGCCGCAAAAACCCGAGCTTCACGTCCTTGTCGACGCCATAGCGCGAGACCTGACCGACGAGGGCGGCCATCCACAGGATGCCGGTGGTCACGTGCAGACCGTGCAGCGGCACGAGGGTGAAATAGGCGGACGCAAAGCCGCTGCTGTCCGGTCCGCCGCCCTTATGAAACGCCGACAAAAAGTCCATGATCTCGAAGCGGAGAAAGATGCCGCCGAGGATTGCAGTCACGCCGAGCCAGGCCAAGAGCGGCCACACCTTGCGACCGTATTTTAGCGACAGCGAGGCCATGCCATAGGTGAAACTGCTCGTCAGAAGCGCGCAGGTTTCGATAAAGGCGTTCTTGATGTCGAACAGCTCATGAGGCCCCGGCCCCCCGGCCGTCGAGCGGAGCATGATCGCATAAGTGGCGAACAGCACTCCGAAGACGATCGCATCGGACATCAGGAAGACCCAGAACCCGAACAGCAGCTCCTCGGCTTCTTCGTCGGCGTCGCGATGGGCCGGACCGAGATTGATCCCGGGATGTTTCGGGGTCCCAACGCTCATTGGGGCGCCCCGACATAGGGGTGGGCGGCGAGCCCGTCATTCGCCGGCTCGAATTCCTCCCCCCGCGTGACCGGGTGGGCCCTCGCCACCTCGCGCAGCCACCCCAGATAATGTTGTTCGATCTCGCTCGCGGGGATGATCTTCTTGCTGTCGCGCACGAATCCCCGCCCGATGATGGCGGAAAGCGCCGCGATTCCGGCGATCACCAGCAGCCACCAGATGTACCAGACCAGACAAAAGGCGATGACGGCGCCGGTTACGCAGAGGATTATCCCCATGGCGCTGTTCTTATCCATCTCGATATCTTCGAATCTGTCCGGCATTCGATAGGCGCCCCGCTGTCCTTCAGAAGCGTGAAGGCGTCACGACCGGTCACGCGAGGCAGGAAGGCATAATTGTATTCCGGCGGAGGCGCGGAGATCGACCACTCCAGGCTGCGACCGTCCCACGGGTCGCCCGCCGGCACCCGGTTCTGATTGCGCTGGAGGATGGACACCACGAGCTGGATCACCAGGCAGGCGAGCGCCGCGAGGATGAGACAGGCGCCGACGCCGGCGACCAGCATGTAGGGGAGATAGACCGAGTCTGTGTAAGACAGCGTGCGGCGGGGAAAGCCGAGCAGGCCGAGCACATAGAGCGGAAAAAAGGCCAGCATGAAGCCGACGATCCAGAAGATCGCCGCGGTCATCCCCCACCGCTCGTTGAGCCTGAAGCCGAACGCCTTGGGAAACCACATGTGGTAGGCCGCCAGCATGCCGAACAGCAGGCCGGGAATCAGAACGTTGTGGAAGTGCGCGACCAGGAACAGGGTATTGTGGACCTGGTAATCGATGGTCGGATTGGCGAGCAGGACGCCGGTCAGCCCGCCAATGACGAACAGCATCATGAAAGCGAGGCCATAGACCAGCGGAACGGAAAAGCGGACGCGCCCGCGGAACATGGTCCACAGCCAGTCGTACACCTTCACGCCGGTCGGGACGCCGATCAGCATCGTGGCGACGCCGAACGTGGTGTTGATGCCCGGGCTTTGGCCCATCGTGAAGAAGTGGTGCACCCAGACGGTGAACGACAGAAAAGCGATCGCCATCGTCGCGAGCACGAGCGATGAATAGCCGTAGAGCGCCTTGCCGGAAAACGTCGAAAAGACTTCCGAATAGACCCCGAACGCCGGCAGGATGAGGATGTAGACCTCCGGGTGGCCGAACAGCCAAAAAAGATTGGCGTAGTTCATCATGTTGCCGCCCATGTCGTTGGTGAAGAAGTGAAAGCCGAGGTAGCGGTCGAGCGCGAGAAGCGCTGTGGCGACAGTCAGCGGGGGCATCGCGAAGATCATCAGGATGGCGGTGCACAGCGACGTCCAGGTGAACAGCGGCAGGCGGAACCAATGCATGCCCGGCGCGCGCCGCTTGTAAATTGTGACGGCGAAGTTGATGCCGGTCATCATCGAACCCAGCGATGACAGCGAGACGGCCCAGATCCAATAATCGGGGCCGACGCCTCCGCTGAAGGCTGTCTCGGTATAGGGCGGATAGCCGCTCCAGCCGCCGGTCGAAAACTTGCCGATGTCCAGGGAAATCATGACGATCGCGGCGCCCGCCGCCGTCAGCCCGAGACTGATGGAGTTCATCACCGGGAAAGAAACGTCGCGCGCGCCGATCTGCATCGGCATGACAAAGTTGATCACTCCGGTCAGAAACGGCATCGCCATGAAGAAGACCATGATCGTTCCATGGGTGGTGAAGAGCTCGCCGAAATGGTGCGACGACAGGAATCCGCCATAGAGACCGAAGGACTGCTGAGTGCGCATCAGGGCCGCTTCGATGACCGCGCGCGCCAGCATCACGTAGGCGAGCACGATATACATGATGCCGATGCGCTTATGATCGACGCTGGTCAGCCATTCCGACCGCAGAACCTTCCACTTGCCGAACCAGGTGATGAGCCCCGCGACGACGACGGCGCCGATGATTACGAGCGATGCGGCCAGGGTCGCGATAACGTCATTGGTGATGGTGACCACGTCCGGGTGCTTCACCGCGTCCCAGAACGGCAGCCAATCGAGGCTGAGCCTTCCGAGGAAGAAGTGATACCAAGACATGGCTTGTCACTCCGACGGTGGGGGCGGAATCCCGGGACGGGTATTCTTCATGCCCGAGCTGTGGGCGCTTTTCGGGTGGAAAGATTCCACGACATCCTGGAACAGGGTCGGCGATACCCCCTCGAAATAAAGCCCGCCGAGAGGCGCGCCTCCGCCGCCCAAAGCCTCGCGCGTCGCATCCAGCGAGTTCCTCAGCTGGACGACGTGGTAGGTCGCCGGGGTCATCGGGATGCCGTTCGCCTGGACTCGGCGCACCCAGGCGTCGAAGTCGTCTGGGCTCATCGTCAACGCCGTGAACCTCTGCTTTTCGAACCCCTCGCCGTTGTACTGGGTATTCAGGCCGCGGGAGCTGCCGAGCGTATCCGCCTTCAGATGGAGGCGGGTGACCATGCCCGGCATGGCGTAGACTTGGCTCCCGAGCGCGGGAATGAAAAACGACTGCAACACCGTGTCCGAGGTAAGCTCGAACGCCAGCTCCCGACCCCTGGGCAATGCGAGTTGGCCCATGCTGGCGATGCCCTGGTCGGGATAGACGAACAGCCACTTCCAGTCGTAGCCGACGACCTGGATCCGCAGCGGCTGATCGGATGGGGTCAGCGGCTTATAGGGGTCGAGGCCCACCGTGTCCTGCGCCAGCCAGATGCCGAGCACGGTCACGATGGCGAAGGGAACACCCCAGATGAACAACTCGAGCGGCCAGTTGAAGTCCCATCTCGGGGTGTAGGGCTCTCGATTTGGCGCCGTAACGATAGCGCCAGGCGAAGAACGGGGTCAGGACCAGAACGGGCACAACCACGATCAGCAGCATCAGAATGACGACGGCGAAGTGATTACGCTCCGCCAGCGCGACGGGGCCCTGCGGATTGAGAAAGGTGAGATGGGCGTTGTGGGACGAACAGCCGCTGAGCAAGAGCGGCGCAAAAACCGCCGGCCAGGCCGCTCGCAAGAAGGACGTCTTGGATCGCGGACGCGCCGGAGCGCGATGCGCGAAGACGCGAGCCCGCTTTCCCGGCAGGTCCGGCTCGGACGTCGACATCAGCTTGGAAGTTCGTTCAAAAGCGGACTGGCGTTCGGGTCGCCTCGGCGACTGATGATTTCCTTCGCCTTCGTGTACTTATTGCTGTAATAGGCTTTGTCGTAGACGGTCTTGTCGTGGATATCGCTGCCGCTGATGATCAGTCCGGCAAAGCCGCCACGCTCGCCGGACCAGACGGCGACGTCGCTTCCGCTGATCGGGAACCGGGCGTACGGAGACCAGGCGGCGATCGCCAGACTGGCGGCGCCGCTGAACAGCAAGTGGCTGCTTTCGGTGAAGTCCGCCAGGGCCTTGTCCGTCATCGGGAACATGAAGAAAGGACCCGCCTCGCCTCCGGCCTGCGCGCCGAAGGATAGCGAGCCGATGGTCAGGAAGGCCGGATTGCTCCATTGGCCATCGTTGTGGGCGACGAAGACGCCCGTTCCGCCCGAGGCGCCGAACCCGAAAGCGCCCTTGACCAGGTCCGGGACGATGAACACGCCCTTGGCCTTGTCGAGCAAGCTGGCGAAATGGGGATTGGAGTGGAGCAGGTGAATATCCTGCGCCGCCGCGAGGAGGACCTTTTCCGCGCCGACCGCGTCCGAGCTGGCGCCCAGGTTTTGGGCGTCGTCCTGGGCCAGCACCGGACGCATCAGAACGAAGGACAGGACAGCAGCGCAGGCAGCGACCCTTTTCGCTGAAAACACGATGGCCTCCCTCATTTGGCGAGTTTTCCCGTAAACCGGCGCGCGGCGTGGAATGTTCCCCGTCAACTTGACGATCGCGGCACGCCGCCCTTCGGCGACGCACCGCGTGTCAAGAAGGGCGAACGCATCGTCCCGCTAATGGTCGAGACGAGGCTCATTCTGTCCCGGAGCGCACGGGCTCCGGGACCCGGATTTATTCGTCAAGTCATTCAACGAGCCGTCAGCCAGGAAGCTCATTAAGCAGCTTATTGGCGTTGGCGTTGTTGGCTTGGCTCTCGATGATTTGCTTCGTTTGAGCGTACTTGTTGTTGTAATACGTCTTGTTATAGTTGGTGTCGGCGGTCACATCCGCCCCATTGATGTCCAGCCCGGCAAAGGCGCCGTTTTGACCGGACCACATGACGACGTCGCCTTTGCCGATCGACCCTTGCGCGTTCGGCGACCAGGTGACGATCGTCAGATTGGCGTTGCCGTTCAGGGAGAAGTTGTTGTTCTGGGTGAAGTCCGTCACGGCCTTGGGCGTCATCAGGAACATGACGACGGGGCCCGCCTTGCCGCCGGCCTGGGCGCCGATCGAGATGGAGCCGAGAGTCATGAAGGCGGGATCGCTCCAGTGGCCGTTGTTACGGGCGAGGAGCACGCCCGTCCCGCCCGATCCGCCGACGATGAAGGCGCCCTTGACCAGGTCCGGGACGACGAACACGCCGTCGGCTTTCTTGAGCAGCCTGGTGAAATCGGGGTTGGAGCGGAATTGACGAAGGACCTTGGCCGACGCGTCGACGACCTGCTCGGGGCCCGACCGATTGATGCCGCCGTTGTTCTGGGTGGTGGCGGACGGGGCAGGGTTATTCTGGGCCAGCGCCGGGCCGACCAGAACAAAGGACAGGGCGGCTGCCGAAACGGCGAGTTTTTTCGCAAGAAGCACGGGTGATCTCCATTTGGGTAAGTCGAGGGCTAAACCCGTGCGAGGCTTCGATGTTCCGCTCTGTGCCGGCCGATCCGGCGAGTCGCGGCAGAGACTCGGAAACGCTGCTCCCGAGCGCCAGCAGAGCGCTTGTCCTGCGGCCGCGGGCGGCACATGTCGGCGGCATAGGCTCGAGGCGGCGCGCATGTCCGAACAAAGGCGCGTCAGATTATTTCGGAACGGCTTCGAGCTGGCGGGCGAAGAAAGCGATCATGCACGGTGACGGGGATCGTTTGGTGATCGAGCAGGCGCGAAAGCGCGGCCTGATCGCCTTGCTCAGGTCCATGAAGCCGATCGAAGAGCAATTTCCTGGGATCGACGATCCCGCGCTATTGTCCGAGAGGTCGCATCCGGACGCGTCCTGGTTCGATGACCGAGAAGCAGCCAGCCCAATCGCCCCGCGACGTAATCAGTTCGGCGAGCCTCCTGCCCACGACGCTTGAGACGGGCATCGGCATGCGCAGCAGCACGACGCCGCAGGCGGAAGGCAGCTTCGATCCTCTGGCCAGTTCGCCAAAATCCTTGTCAAAGGTAAGCAGGACGCGCTCCTCGCGGGCCGCCCATGCGAACACCTCGGAGTCGGTCGCGCCGGGCGCCGTCGTTCTCACCCAGGCGATGTCATGCCCGGACGCCCTTATGGCGGTGACCGCCGCGGCGGGAAAATTCTCGTTGGCGAGAAAGCGCATGTTCAGGCTGCGCTGGGAAAAACCCTCTCAGAGCTCAGCGCGTCGCGCGCGTACGCGAGGCAGGCGAGAACATCCTCGTGCGTAACGCCGGGGTAATTCTGAAGGATGTCGGATTCGCTCCATCCGTCGGCCATCAGGCTGATAACAAACTCCACGGCAAGCCGTGTGCCCAGGATGACCGGCTTGCCGGTCAGCACGTCGGGGTCGAGCGCGATGCGAGGATGCTCTGTCATGTTCGTTTGGTTGCCCTGATCGAGAGGTTCACATTACTCGATCTTTGGGCCAGCGACGACAGAAGATGCGCTTGCGCCCGCCGCGGCCTTGCCGCGTCCGAGCGGCCTCGTGGCGCGATTGCGCCGGCTTCATTTGCATGTCGTCAATGTTCGGCCTTCCGCGCCGGCCATGAGAGCATGAAGCGATCAAGAAAACCGCCCCGCAGTTGCGAGCGAAGAAGCATGGCGATCCAGCCGCACGCCGCGCAGTCGTGGGCCTTGGTCTTTTCGCCGGACGGGCCGACAACTCGAGACAGCAAAGACGCCCGAACTCGCGACCAGCCGCGCCCCGTCGCCCGCTCTCGAACCAGGCCGCGGCGCCGACCAACGGGTCAATCGGAAAACGGGGTGAAATCTTCCATCGGCCCGGTGCGAAGGCGACAATTTGAACAATTGAATCACCGAGACCATTACCAGTTTCGATCCCCACCCCGCAATCATCGTCGCAAAAATGCGCCCCCAACGCGGGGGCGGAATCCTTGGCGTCGATGGCTTCGGCTGCGCACGGACCCATACGTCAAGTATGGGTGATCACCGTCGTCGTCCCCGAGGCGATGTTGAAGCTGCCCGCGGTGAAGGTCCCGGCGAAGTCGAACGTGTGCTTGGCCGCGCCGCTCGCCAGCGTCCGCTCGCCCACGCCGCCGCTCTCGGAGAGCGACCCGGCGTCGCTGAACGTCGTCGTTCCGCCGACGGTCAGGTCTGAGAGCGTGGTCGTTCCCTTGGCGGTGAGCGTCTTCGAGCCGCTGGTCGCCGCCCCGGCGCCGGACCAGGAATCATCGCCGGACATTTCAGCCCCGACAATTCATTCGGCCAATCCACCCGCGAGACACCGCACGGGCTTACGAAGACTGCTGTGCCGACAACCGTTGTTTGGTCTCTGTGTCGCGGCGGGCGTCCCACCGGACGGACATTCCCGGTGGACCCTGCCTGTTCCAACAATTTCGGAAGTCGACCTCGCCAATACAATCGCTGCAGTTACCAAGTGTAGGCAAGTGAACAGGCGTATAGCAACCACAATTCGAGGTTTGGAAGCTACATTTTCGTATGATCCTGGCGGGCTCGAAACGAGGCGGCGTTCGACCCAGGCCCGCGGCGAGCGTCGGCGAAATTTAAACAATAAATAATTGTATAATACGCCAACGCGCCCAATTTTCAAGGCGACCCTAAACGGGGTCGCAAGCTCCTGAAAACATTGGGGCCCGACCCTAAACCTGCGCTAAAGCCGCCACAACGCCGATTTCCCCGAAAATCGGGCGCCGCCAACCCGAACCGCTGCACCGCGGCGGCGCGTCCCGCCGGCGCTACATCCCGCCGAGATGCTCGGCGACGGCGAAGATGTCCTTGTCGCCGCGGCCGCACAGGTTCATCACCATCAGATGATCCTTCGCCCGCTTGGGGGCGAGTTCGATCACCTTGGCGAGCGCATGCGCGGGTTCGAGCGCCGGGATGATGCCCTCCAGCTTCGAGCAGAGCTGGAAGGCCTCGAGCGCTTCCTTGTCGGTGGCGGAGAGATAGGTCACCCGGCCGACGTCGTGCAGCCAAGAATGCTCCGGCCCGACGCCAGGATAGTCGAGGCCGGCGGAGATCGAGTGCCCTTCGAGAATCTGGCCGTCGTCGTCCATCAGGAGATAGGTGCGGTTGCCGTGCAGCACGCCGGGGCGACCGCCGGAGATCGAGGCGGCGTGGCCGTTCGGCTTGTCGAGCCCATGGCCGGCGGCTTCGACGCCGAACATCTCCACCCCCTCGTCGTCGAGGAACGGATGGAAGAGGCCGATGGCGTTCGACCCGCCGCCGATTGCGGCCACAAGGCTGTCGGGCAGGCGGCCCTCCTGCTCCAGCATCTGCGCCCGCGTCTCGTTGCCGATCACGCACTGGAAGTCGCGCACCATCATCGGGTACGGATGCGGACCGGCGGCGGTGCCGATGCAATAGTAGGTGTCGGCGACATTGGTCACCCAGTCGCGCAAGGCCTCGTTCATCGCGTCCTTCAGCGTGCGCGCGCCTGTCTGGACCGGGCGCACCTCCGCCCCCAGCATCTTCATGCGGAACACGTTCGGCTTCTGCCGCTCGACGTCGACTTCGCCCATGTAGACGACGCATTGGAGGCCGAAGCGGGCGCAGGCGGTCGCAGTGGCGACGCCGTGCTGGCCGGCGCCGGTCTCCGCGATAATGCGCTTTTTGCCCATGCGGCGGGCGAGCAGGATCTGCCCGAGCACGTTGTTGATCTTGTGCGCGCCGGTATGGTTGAGCTCGTCGCGCTTGAAATAGACTTTTGCGCCGCCGAGCTTTTCAGTGAGCCGCTCGGCGAAATAGAGCGGGCTCGGCCGTCCGGCATAATGTTTCAGCAGACGATCGAGCTCGGCCTGGAACGTCGGGTCGGCTTTTGCCGCCTCGTAGGCCTTTTCCAGAGAGTGGATGAGCGGCATCAGCGTCTCGGCGACGAAGCGCCCGCCGTAGATGCCGAAGCGCCCACGCTCGTCGGGCCCCTTGCGGAAGGAGTTCGGCTTGTCGAGCTTGGTCATTGAAGGGCTCCCTCGGTCGCGCGGGCGAAGGCCGCGCGCGCCGCGGCGACGAAGGCCGCGATTTTTGCTTCATCCTTTGTCCCCGGCGTGGTCTCGACTCCCGAGGAGACGTCGACGCCGCGGGCCCCGGTCAGCGCAATCGCTTCTCCGACATTGCCCGGATCGAGGCCCCCCGACAGAAGCCACGGCGCGCGCGCAGAGAAGCTTCTGGCGAGGCGCCAGTCGAAAGGAAGGCCGTTGCCGCCCGGCAGGGCCGAGTCCTTCGGCGGCTTGGCGTCGATCAGCAAAAAGTCCGCCACGCCGTCGTAGCGGTCAGCCGCGGCGAGGTCGTCGGGCGCCGCGACCCCGATCGCCTTCATGGTCGCGCAGCCGAAGCGCCGGCCGATCTCCGCCACCCGCGCCGGACTCTCGCCGCCGTGCAATTGCAAAACGTCGGGCGCGAGCGCTTCGACGATGCGCGCCAGCGCGTCGTCGTCGGCGTCGACGGTGAGGGCTGTGATCCGGGCCCGGCCGCGGGCCTGCGCGCCGAGCGCCCGCGCCGCCTCGAAACCGACGTGCCGCGGGCTCCTGGCGAAGAAGACGAACCCGACAACGTCCGCTCCGGCCTTCAGCGCGGCTTCCAGGGTTTTGGCGGTCGAGAGGCCGCAGATTTTGACGATCGGCGTCATTCGCGTCTCTTTCGGTCAAAGCGCTTGCGCTGTCAAAGGCCGGGCGTCGTCTGGGCGTCGTCCCGGCCGCCTTGACAAAGACCAGTCGGTCTTGTCTCTACCCGCTCCATGCGTTGGGCGCCGGGGCGGCCATCGAGCAATCTCGCCGGGAGGATCGGGTGAAGCGAATTCGAATGGCCGTATGGTCGACTCTCGTGCTTGTCGCGTCGGGAGGCATGGCCTCGGCGGCCGGGAATGCGGCAGCCGGCGAGACTGTCTTCAAAATCTGCAAGACCTGCCACCGAATTGGCGAAGGCGCGAAGAATTTCGTCGGACCGGAGCTCAACGGCGTGGTCGGCCGCAAGGCGGGCTCCGTGCCCGGCTACAATTATTCCGACGCGAACAAGAACTCGGGCCTCACCTGGGACGAGGCCACGCTAACCAAGTACCTCCACAATCCGCGCGAGGTCGTGCCGGGCACCAAGATGGCTTTCCCGGGTCTGCCCAGCGATAGCGACGTCGCCAACGTCATCGCCTACCTCAAGCAGTTCGGCCCCGACGGCAAGAAGATGTAGGGCGGGCCGCTTCCTCAAGCGCTGGCGGTTCGAGCGGCTGGCGCGAGTTGGCGTTCGATCGAGCCGATTTCCTCGCCGGCCGCCGCGCGCATTTTGGCTTCCGCGTCCCGGTAAAGCGCCACGATCGTGCGCCCTTCCTCGGTCAATTGCGCGCCTCCGCCGTTCGGCCCGCCGTGATGAGCCGCAACCAGCGGAGCGGCGAACAGCTGGTTCAGTTCATCGACCAGCAGCCAGGCGCGCCGATACGACATGCCGTGAGCTCGGCCTGCGCCCGAGATCGATCCCGTCCGGTCGATCGCCTCGAGGAGGGCGATTTTGCCGGCGCCGAGCCGGCGGCCGGCATCGAAGTCGAGCCGAATCGTCAACCGGGTCACGTGCGTCCTCCCTCGAATTTTCTCCAGCCGCCTTTGGCGGTCAGGAATGCGCGAATTGCCAATAGAGTTCGCGAGCGCGGCGGTAGGCCGGCCCCGGTTGCAGGTCGCGCCCCTCGATCCGCCGGACCGGCGTCACCTTTCCGAAGTTGCCGACCACGAAGATCTCGTCGGCCTCGTCGAAATCGGAAAAGCCGAGCGTCGCCTCGCGCGCGTCCTTCCCGTCGGCCCGCAACAGCTGCAGCACGCGCTGGCGCGTGACCCCGTTGAGGAACGTCCCGTTGGCCGCGGGCGTCATGATGACTCCGTCCTTGGCCAAGAAGATATTCGCGGTCGCCAGTTCCGCCACGTTTCCCAGCATGTCGCAGAGCAGGCAATTGTCGAAGCCGCGCGAGCGCGCCTCGAGCAGCGCGCGGGCGTTGTTCGGATAGAGGCAGCCCGCCTTGGCCTCGATCGGCATGGTGACGCCGAGCGGCTTGGCGAAGGGCGAGCGGGTGATCGCTATGCCGGTCGGCGCGGGCAACGGCGCCTCGTAGACGCTCAGACAAAAGCGGGTCGATTCGGGGTCGGGTTGCACCGTGGTCGCGCCGGCCCGTTCGGCCCAGTACATGGGGCGGATATAGAGTTCGGCCCCGGGCTTGAACTTCCTTACGCCCTCGTGCGCGAGATCGACCATCGCCTCCTCGGTCATGATCGGCTTAAGCCACATCGTCGCGGCCGAGCGGTTGAGGCGGGCGCAATGCTTGTCGAGGTCGGGGGTCACGCCCTCGAAGGCCCGCGCCCCGTCGAATACGCTCGAGCCCAGCCAAAACGCGTGCGTGCGCACGCCGATAAAGGGGGTGTTGCCCTCGATCCACTCGCCGTCGAGAAAAGTGAAGGTCTCAGACCAGGCAGCCATGGCGTGCGCATTTCTCCGAGTTGGAATCGAGCGGCGTGGAGCCGGACAATCGCCGTTTTGCGTCCCTCAGTCCAGCGGAACGACGCCCTCAACGGTCATCCCGCCAGAAGGGGCGCAGACTCAAGCGGCGAGCGCCAAAAGGATTCGCGCCCAGGAACGGGCGCCCTTGCGGAACGACGCGAGCTCATATTTTTCGTTGGGCGAGTGAATGTTGTCGTCCTCCAAAGCGAAGCCGACGAGCAGGCTGTCCATGTCGAGTTCGCGCTTGAACGCGCCGACGACGGGAATGGAGCCGCCGCATCCGACGAGCGCCGCCGGCTTCCCCCATTCGGCCTTCAGCGCTCGGCGCGCTCGGCTGAGCGCCTCGTTGCGGACCGGCAGCGAGATGGCTGGGCTCCCACCCGCGGTGATGAATTCGGCCTTCACGTCCGGCGGCAGGCGCGACGTGACGAAGGACTGGAACGAATGGACGATGCGTTCGGGGCTCTCCCCGCCGACCAGCCGGAAGGAGACCTTTGCATGGGCCTCGGCCGGCAGCACCGTCTTCGTTCCCTCGCCGGTGTATCCGCCGATAATCCCGTTGACTTCGCAGGTCGGACGCGACCAGACCTGCTCGAGCGGAGTTCGACCGCGCTCGCCCGCCGGCGTTGTCAGGCCGACGTCGCCCAGAAACGCGGCGGCGTCGAAACCAAGCTCGCTCCATTGCTCCCGGATTTCGTCCGGAAGCTCCTCGACTCCCTCGTAGAATCCGGGGATGGCCACAGCCCCGTTCGCATCGTGCAAGTCGCCAAGAATGCCGCAAAGCACATGGATCGGATTGACGGCGACGCCCCCATACAGACCCGAATGCAGATCGCGATTCGCGCCGCGCAGGATGACCTCCGCACTGACGATGCCGCGGAGCGCGGTGGTGATCGCCGGCGTCGACGGCCCCCACATGCAGGTGTCGCAGACGAGGGCGACGTCGGCCCTGAGCGTCTCGGGGTTCTGGGCGAGGAAAGCTGGCAGCGAAGGCGAGCCGGTCTCTTCCTCGCCCTCGACCAGCACGGTCACGGCGCACGGTGGACCGCCGAATTTCTGGAAGGCGCGGCAGGCCTCGATGAAGGTCATCAGTTGACCTTTGTCGTCGGAGGCTCCTCGCGCCACGATGCGCTCGCCACGTGGTCCGGCTTCGAGAACTGGCTCGAACGGAGGTTTGCGCCAGAGGATGAGCGGATCGGCGGGCTGGACGTCGTAATGCCCGTAGAACAGCACGTGCGGCGCGTCGCGGCGGGCCGCCTTCAAGTGGCCGACGACCATCGGCCTTCCTTGCGTGGGATGCTTGGCGGCTTCAAACCCGACCTCGGCGAGTTCGGCCACCAGCCAGTCGGCGGCGCGGTCGCAGTCAGGAAAATGGGCGGGCTGCGCCGAAATCGACGGGATCTTGAGAAACGCGAATAGCCTCTCGAGAGCATGCCCCTGTTCAGCGTCGATTTCAGACAGAATGTCGTCAGTCGTGGCCATCGCACTCCGCCCTTGGTCGAAAGTTGCTCTTCATGCTTTCGCCCGATGTTGTAGCAGGAGCGGCGGCCCGCTTCCAACGTGACGCGGAAGACTGGGCTTTGGCTTCTTCGGCTTGCCAAGCGTCGGGCTCACGAAGACAATTCTTCGTCCCGAGGGGAGGATGCGGATGGCGCAACATTTCGACGCCAGGAGCGCGCCGTTCGACCGGTTGAGCGATGACGAGATCGGCTTGGTGCGTGACTCGCTCGACATCGCCTATTTCCGGCCGAACGAGACGATTATCGGCCGCGACCGAGCGCCTGACAGCCTCTATATCGTCATCAAGGGGGTGGTCGAAGAGCGCGACGACGACGACCTCATCGCGCTGCGGGGGCCCGGCGACACGTTCGACAGCCGCGCGCTCGTGCAGGGAAAGACCGCCAACGTCTTTGTCGCGCGTGAGGAGACGCTGTGTAATTTGCTGTCGCGCGACATCACGCTGCGGCTTATCAACCAGAACCCGCGCTTCGCCTCGTTCTTCTATCTCGACATCGCTCGCAAGCTCGATGCGGCATCGCGCGAGGACGAGGGCTCGCGCTTCGCGCCCCTGCTCGGCGCGCGGGTCGAAGAGCTCTTCCTGCATTCGGCAGAGTTCCTCCAGGCGCAGGCGTCGATCGCCGAGGCCGGCGCGCTCATGCGTCAGAACAATTCATACGCGCTGTTCGTTCGCGGCGACGACGGGGAAGAGGTCGGAATCCTGACGCGCTCGGACCTCCTGAATGCGACGCTCCTTGACCGCCGGCCGATCGAAAGCCCGATCGGACCGCTTGCCCACCGACCGGTCGTCTGCGTCGCGCCGGACGACCTGGTTTCGACCGCCCTGCTGAAGATGACCAAGCACAACAAGCGGCGCGTGGCGGTCGCTACGAACGGTGATTTCGTCGGCGTCCTCGAGGACATCGATCTCCTGAGCTTTCTCGCCGGCAATTCGCAGCTCGTGGCGGGCCGCATCGATCGCGCATCGTCGGTCGCCGATCTCGCGCGTGCGGCGCGCAAGATCGACCCGCAGATCAGGACCCTTCGGCGTCAAGGCGTGAAGATCGACACCGTGTGCGAGATCGTCTCCGATCTCAACCGACATCTGCATGCCAAACTCTTCTCACTTGTCGCGCCGAAGTCCATCAGCGGGTCCGGCTGCCTGATCGTGATGGGCAGCGAAGGGCGCGGCGAGCAGACCTTCCGCACCGATCAGGACAACGGGCTCATCCTCGCAGGGCCAGCCCCCGAGGCCGATCTCGAGAAGTTTCGCGCCGATACGTTCGACGCACTCGAGCAATGCGGCTTTCCGCCGTGTCCCGGCGAGGTGATGGTGCGCAACCCCGTCTGGTCGAAAACGCTCGACGAATATCGCGACGATTTCCGCCGCTGGCTGGCGCTCGGCGACGAAGCCGGGTGGATGAACGTCGCAATCTTCTATGACGGGGAGGCGGCCGCCGGCGACGCCGATCTCCTGCGTGCCGCCAAGCAGGATCTTATCGAACTGATGCGAGGGGAGCGGGTCTATCTCGCGCGCTTCGCTCGCGCGATCGACGCCTTTCCGACGCCGATCGGCTTCTTCAACAATCTCGTCATCTCGAAGGCCGAAGGCGACGCGCTCGATTTGAAGAAGGGCGGGATCTTCCCGATCGTGCATGGCGTCCGGGCGTTGGCGCTGGAGAAGGGCCTGCACGAAACCGGCACGACACCGCGTATTGACAGACTTGTGGAATTGGGCGTGTTCGACGCCCAATTCGCCCGCGAACTGACCCAGGCCCTGCGCTATCTGATGACGCTCAAACTCGACGCACAGATCGCAGAGGCCCATTCGACCAACCTCGTCAAACCCGGCGAGCTGTCGACCATGGAGCGCGACCTTCTGCGGGACGCTTTCCAGGTCGTGAAAAGGTTGCGCGAGCATGTGCGCCGGCACTTCAATCTGGCGATGTTCTGATGCTCGCAGGGCTCAAGCGGCGGCTTTATCGACGGCTTCTGCGCAATCCGGACTATCGCTTCTTGTTCGAGCCGCCGCCGCCGGGCGAGGCGGTGTCGATCGACTGCGAGACGACGGGCCTGAGCACGCGCAACGACGACATCGTCACGGTCGCCGCCGTCAGGATTCGCGGCAACCGCATCATGGCGAGCGAGCGCTTCGAGGCGACGGTCAGGCCCAAGGCAAAGCTGAAGCCGGACGCGATCAAGGTGCATCGTCTTCGCGAACAGGACATCGCTGACGGGAGGGCGATGGAGGAGGTGCTGCCGCGCCTGCTGCGCTTCATCGGCTCGCGGCCGCTCGTCGGCTTCTACCTTGAGTTCGACGTCGCGATGCTGAACAAGCACGTCCGTCGCATGCTCGGCATCGGACTGCCGAACGAGCAGATCGAGGTATCGGGAACGTACTACGAACGCAAATATGGCGACGCGCCGCCGGGAACCCAGATCGATCTGCGGTTCGTCAGCATTCTCAACGATCTTGGATTGCCCGTGCTCGATCAGCACGACGCCTATTCCGACGCGCTGATGACGGCAATGATGTATCTGGCGCTCCAGGATCTAAAAGCCCGGGACATCCGTATCCCGCGGCTGCGGGCTCGACCCGTCGCGTGGTATGGTGGAAGCTGACCGCAGCGACCCGTTCTGCGCTCGGCCGGGGCCGGTCCATCGAGCATGCACTCGACACTTTCGAGCTCCGTCAGAAGACTTGACGGAAGATCAAAACAGCGTGCCGGACAGGAGCATCGCCGCGGGAGGGTCAACACCCAGGCGAGCGCAATGCTGCCAATCGTCGACCACTGCATCCCCGAACCGTTGGCGACCATCGTGCCGGCGACGCTGGACGAGAGCACATGGGTCGTCGACACCGGCAGGCCGAAGCCGTCCGCCGCGCCGATCGTCGCGGCGGCGATGAGTTCGGCCGCCGCGCCCTGGCCGCAAGTCAGGTGCGTCTTGCCGATCTTTTCGCCGACGGTGACGACGATGCGCTTCCAACCGATCATCGTGCCAAGACCGAGGGCGATGGCCACCGAGATCTTCACCCACAGCGGGATGAACTTGGTCGCCGAGTTCGAGCTCCTTTTTGAAGGCGCCGATCACGGCCTTCTCTTCAGGCTTGAGCTCGCTCTCTCGCTCTCTTTATCTTTCGCCAGAACGCGGAACGCCTCCGAGGCGAGATACATGTCGTTGCGGCTGGATTTCTATCGCGGCGGTGCGTGACAGGGCTGTGACACGCCTGCCGATGCTCGGCTCGTGAAAACCGCGAAAAAAAACAGGCATTGCCAACGCGCTTCAGTTGCGCGACTTTAGCCGTAAGTCCGCGGGCGTTGGATTCGCGCGCGGACGTCAAAAAACAGCGGTCGCCGCGGCTCAGCGCTGCGGGGGTCTGGCTGAGCGGCGGGCGCATCCCCGCCGAATATGAAACGGGAGATAACGCTCGATGACTGCCATATCGATATTGGATCGGAGCCATTCGATCGCGAGGCCAGCGTTCAGCCGCTGGATGGTGCCGCCGGCAGCGTTGTGCATACACCTTTGCATCGGCCAGGTTTATGCGTTCAGCGTGTTCAACCTGCCGATGACCAAGCTGATCGGCATCACGAAATCCGCTCCGGACGACTGGAAACTGACCGAACTCGGCTGGATCTTTTCCATCGCCATCTTTTTTCTCGGCGCTTCGGCGGCGGTGTTCGGGCGCTGGGTCGAAGAGGGCGGGCCGCGCCGCGCGATGTTCGCCGCGGCGCTGTGCTTCGGCGGCGGCTTTCTCGTCAGCGCCGCCGGCGTCTGGCTACATCAGCTCTGGATTGTCTATCTCGGCTATGGCGTCCTCGGCGGGGTCGGGCTGGGGCTCGGCTACATCTCCCCCGTCTCCACGCTGATGAAATGGTTTCCCGATCGACCCGGCATGGCGACCGGCATGGCGATCATGGGCTTCGGCGGCGGCGCGATGATCGCCTCGCCGCTTTCGGTCTGGCTGATGAGCCATTTTTCGAGCCCGACCCACGTCGGGGTGGCGGGGACCTTCGTCGTCATGGGGCTCATCTACACCTTCTTCATGCTCGTCGGCTCGGCGATCGTCCGGGTTCCTCCGCCGGGATGGAGACCTGCGGGCTACGTTCCGGCCGCCACGCCACAGAAGCTCATCACCACGAAGGACGTCTACGTTTACCAGGCGTTGAAGACCCCGCAGTTCTGGCTGATCTGGGTCGTTCTCTGCTTGAACGTGACCGCCGGCATCGGGGTGCTTGGCCAGGCGTCGGCGATGAGTCAGGAGATGTTTCCGGGCCGGGTCACGGCCGTGGCCGCGGGCGGCTTCGTCGGACTCCTGAGCATCTTCAACATGGGCGGACGTTTCTTCTGGGCGTCGATTTCGGATCATATCGGCCGCAAGAACACGTATTATGCTTTCTTCGTGCTTGGAGTCGTACTCTATTCGCTTGTGCCGTATTTCGGCGGGGCCGGAAATCTGGCCCTTTTCATCGTCTGCTTTCTGGTGATAATCAGCATGTATGGCGGAGGGTTCGCGACCGTCCCGGCCTATCTGAGGGACATGTTCGGCACCCGCTACGTCGGCGCGATCCACGGCTGGCTCATCACAGCGTGGTCGGTCGCGGGAGTGCTCGGTCCAGTTCTGGTGAACTATATCCGACAGTATCAGATCGACAGCGGAGTGCCGAAGGCGCATGCCTATAACGTCACCATGTACATCATGGCTGGCCTGCTGGTCGTCGGCTTCATCGCCAACTTCCTGATCAAGGCAGTCGACGACCGTCATCATATGGAGCCGGAAACGGCGGATGACGTGATCGGCGTGGCTTAAGGGAGGCGAACATGTCCAACGACGCGAATAGCGGCACGACCACCTTGCAACTCGTGCTCGCCTGGGGTTTCGTCGGCATTCCCCTGCTCTGGGGTGTTTACGGAACGCTGCTGAACGCCATGAAGCTGTTTCACTGACATCCGCGCGCGCCGGAGCGGGCCGCCTCAGCCGGCTTCGGCCAGGAGTGGCAGGGGCTGGCGCCCCGGCTCCCCGTCCTTGTCGATCAGGCGGGTCGGATAGTCGCCGGTGAAGCAATGGTCGGTGAATTGAGGCTGCTTCGGATTGCGACCGGAAAAGCCCATGGCCCGGTAGATTCCATTCAGGGAAACGAACGCCAGGCTGTCGGCGCCCATGAACCGCCGCATCGTCTCGAGGTCCATCCGCGCCGCAAGCAGCTTGTCCCGTTCGGGCGTGTCGATCCCGTAGAAGTCGGGATATGCAATGGGCGGAGAGGAGATGCGAAAATGCACCTCGCGCGCGCCGGCCTCGCGCATCATCCGCACGATCTTGACGCTGGTGGTGCCACGGACGATCGAATCGTCGATCAGCACCACGCGCTTGCCCGCGACCACGGCGCGGTTGGCGTTGTGTTTCATCCGAACGCCGAGTTCGCGAATCGACTGGGTCGGCTGGATGAAAGTGCGGCCGACATAATGGTTGCGAATGATGCCGAGCTCGAACGGCAGGCCGCACTCCCGCGCATAGCCAATCGCCGCCGGCACGCCTGAATCGGGCACCGGCACGACCACATCGGCGTCGGCGGGCGCCTCGCGCGCGAGTTCGGCGCCCATCGCCTTGCGGGCGTCATAGACCGAACGGCCGTGCACGATCGAGTCGGGCCGGGCGAAATAGATATACTCGAAGATGCAGGGGCGCGCCGGAATACGAGGCGAGGGGAAGAAACTCTTCACGCCCTCGGCGTTGATCACGACGACCTCGCCGTTCTCGATGTCGCGGACGAACTTCGCCCCGATAATGTCGAGTGCGCAGGTTTCCGAGCACAGGATCGGGCAGCCGTCGAGCTCGCCGAGCACCAGCGGCCGGATCCCCAGCGAATCGCGCGCGCCGATCAGCTTCTTATTGGTCAGCGCGACAAGGGCATAAGCGCCTTCGATCTCCGCCAGCGCCTCGACAAAGCGGTCGAGGATCTTTGAGCGGCGGGAGCGCGCCGCGAGCAGCAGCACGACTTCGGTGTCGGTGGTCGATTGGCAGATCGCTCCGCCGCGAATGAGCTCCCGCCTGAGAGTCAGGCCGTTGGTGAGATTGCCGTTATGGGCGACAGCCAGGCCGCCTGACTCGAGCTCGGCGAACAGGGGCTGGACGTTGCGCAGCGCCGTTTCGCCGGTCGTCGAGTAACGCACGTGTCCGATGGCCGCCTCGCCGGGCAGGCGATCGATCGTCGCGGCGCTGGAAAAATGATCGCCAACCAAGCCTTGGCGGCGTTCCGAATGAAACCGGTTTCCGTCGAAGGCGACGATGCCGGCCGCCTCCTGTCCCCGGTGCTGCAGGGCGTGCAGGCCGAGCGCGACGATCGCGGCGGCGTCGGGATGACCGAAGATGCCGAAAACGCCGCACTCTTCGTGCAGCCGGTCTTCCTCCAGATCGACGCCCGGTATGTCTGCCGGCTGGAAGGTGCGTTCGATGGCGTCCTCGCTCAATTCGTCGGAGGCGTTAGAACTCCAGTCAATCATTGTTTGGGAATTGCCGCAGGCGCCGTTGGCGCCGGCTGGGGCACGTTCTTGTTGATAAGCGCGTCGAGCCTCTGTTTGTCGAGAGCGCTCGCGTTCGTTGATGGTCCGGCCTTCGTCGACGAGTTCGGCCTTCTTCGGCGCCGCGCCGGCGGGCGTCGGAGGTGTCGGCTTGGTCGTGATCGGAGTGGCGGGATTCGTCGGCCGGCTCGTCGCTCGCCGGAAGGATGTTCCCGCGCGACTTGATCCAAGCGTCGATCGTCGCCGCCGCATCTTCCGGAAGCAGAGCGACGACCTTGTCCGCGGTTTCGGTCAGGAGTGATCGCGTCTTGGCGTTTTTCACCCATTCCGGCTGCTGCTTTTCAGAGACCAACCAGTTGAAGATCGCAAAGGCGACGACCGCGAGCAGGAAGCCCCGCGCGACCCCGAACACAAAGCCGAGCGACCGGTCGAGCGCGCCGATCTTGCTGTCGAGAATCGCGTCCGACAGCCGAACCGTGAAGAGCGACACGACGATCAGAGTGCCGAAGAACACAATCGCAGCCGCCACCGCCTGCGCGATAATGTCCTTGTGGATATAGGGCGTGAGGTAAGGAACCACAACCGGATAGAAGTAATAGGCGGCGGCGGCCGCCGCCGCCCAGGAGGCAATCGCGAGCACTTCTCGGGAAAACCCGCGCAGCATGGATAGGAACGCCGAAATGAGGACGATCGCGAGTACGGCGAGATCGAGATAAGAAGGCATTCAGGAAACCTCGTCGGGAGGCTCGAAAACCGCAGCGACCGATCGTCGCCGGCGACGTCCGGCGGAGCGCCTTATAGCCAAGCCTCCCCGGTTCGTCACCCCGAGCGGGCGGCATTCAAGGCCGACCGAGCGGGATGGGTCTGGACCTTCGCCTCGATCCCCGCCGCAGCGATCAGCGCCACGAGCGAGGCGACCGATGCGATCGGATTCTGGACGATCCTGACGCTGTCGCCCTCGGGCCCGGGCGAACGAGGCGCGTAGGCGCGTGCGAAGCCGAGCTTGGCCGCCTCCTTCAGGCGCAGGCTTGCGTGAGCGACGGCGCGGACGGAGCCGGAAAGCGCAATCTCGCCGAAAAAGACCGCGTCGTGCGGCAGGGTCGCGCCGGTGAGCGAGGAGACCAGCGCCGCCGCCGCGGCGAGGTCGGCGGCAGGCTCGGCGACTCGGAGGCCCCCGGCGACATTGAGGTAGACGTCGTACTGGCCGAGTTTGAGGCCGCCATGCGATTCGAGCACCGCCAGCACCATGGCGAGCCGGCTCGGCTCCCAGCCGACGACCGCCCGCCGCGGCGTGCCGAATGTGGTCGGCGCGACCAGAGCCTGGATTTCGACCAGAAGGGGCCGCGCGCCCTCGACTCCGGCAAACACTGCCGCCCCGGGGCTGGCGGCACCGTCGCGTCCGGCGAGGAACAGGGCCGAGGGGTTCGGCACCTCGGCCAGCCCCGCTCCTGTCATTTCGAAAACGCCGACCTCGTCGGTCGCGCCAAAGCGGTTCTTGGCGGCTCTGAGCAGGCGAAAGGCATGCGCGCCGTCCCCCTCGAATGAAAAGACGCCGTCGACCATGTGCTCGACGACGCGCGGCCCCGCGATCTGGCCGTCCTTGGTCACATGCCCGACGATGAGCAGCGCCGCGCCGCTCGCCTTGGCAAAGCGAATCAGGGCCTGAGCCGAGCCCCTGACCTGGCTCACCGTGCCCGGCGCGGATTCGATTGCGTCGCTCCACATGGTCTGAATCGAATCGATGAC
The DNA here is from genome assembly GCA_963835885.1 of uncultured Alphaproteobacteria bacterium. GTDB lineage: Bacteria > Pseudomonadota > Alphaproteobacteria > Rhizobiales > Beijerinckiaceae > Roseiarcus. The sequence goes on along the minus strand of CAWIHF010000003.1, from coordinate 200,028 downwards.
TACGAATTTCGGCGAGTCGCCGGAGCCGAGCGTTGCGACGATATCCTCGACCCGCGTCTGGGCGGCCAGTTGCACCGGCGCGCCCGCCAGGCCCAACCGATTGGCGCGGAGCCGCACCTGGGCGGTCGATTCCTCGCCGGACACGTAGACGACGCGGGCGGCCGCCCGGGCCACCGCCGCGCAGGCCTGGATCAAGAGGGTGGATTTGCCAATCCCCGGCTCGCCGCCGATCAGCGTCGCCGATCCCGGCACGAAGCCGCCGCCAGCGACCCGGTCGAGTTCGGCAATCCCGGTGACGATGCGCGGCTCGGGCTTCGACGCGCCGGCGAGGTCCTCGAGGGGAAAAGGTCGGCCCGCCGCGCCGCGCCGCACTGCGGCTCCGCCGACGCCGAGAGCGGCGGCCTCTTCGATGATGGTGTTCCACTCGCCGCAGGATTCACACTTGCCCTGCCAGCGTTGGGTGATCGTTCCGCAGTTCTGGCAGACATACGAAGAGCGGACCTTGGCCATGGCTCCGAAGTGGCAGCTTTGTTTCATTCTGTCGAGGAGTTTGACGCTGGCGTCGCCGCTCTGGAGCGGAGCCGGGCGCCGAGTCGCGGGCGGCCCGATGGGGCGGCGCCGGGGCTGCGTCAATACGCCCCGTTCCGACGCAAGGGGCCACGGACCTATATTTCACCGTAGGGGGATGGCCGGAGCGGATCGGGAGAGCCGCCGAGGCGGGACGGTCTTTAGGGCTGTCAAAGGCGGTTATCGAATGGCATATGCATTCAATCAACGCGTCGAGGGCGTGCCTGGGATCGGCGAGCTTTTGGCGGCGAGTTTTCCTCACTTCGAATCCCTGATCGTTCCGTTCGAGGGCGGTCAGGAGGTCGTCGGCGAAGGCGATTCGACGGAGAATTTCTTTCTCGTCATGCGTGGAATGTTCCGCGCGGTGAAATTCACCCGCGACGGGCGTCGTCAGATTTTCGCCTTTTATCTGCCGGGCGACATCTGCGGGCTCGAGCCTGACGATTCGCACAAATTGACGATCGAGGCCGTCGATGCCGCGTCGATGGCGATCTTGTCCCGCCACGCTTGCCGCATCCGCATGAATGTCGACCCTCGCCTGAATGCGGCGCTGTTCGACGGCGCCACCCGGGCGCTGAGCCTTTCGATTGACCACATGATGATGATTGGACGCAGCTCGGCGGAGGAGCGTCTTGCCTGGTTCCTGACCATGCTCTCCGAGCGTTCCGGGCGTCCGAGCGCGCGCGTATTCGATCTCGCAATGCAGCGGCAGGACATTGCGGACTACCTCGGTCTCACGATCGAGACCGTGAGCCGAACGTTTACGCAGTTCCGGGAACGCGGCTTCATCAAATTACCGCGCAAGCGCCGGGTGGAGATTCTGCGCCCGAATGCGCTCGCACGGCTCGCGTCCGCCGATCGGGACTCGGCCGCGGTCTTCGAGCCGACGCAGAATGCTGTCTATGAGGCTGCCGTCGCCTAAGCAGCCGCGCAGGCAATTCGCAGCCCCGGAGCCGTCTGCGCTTGTCTCGAACAGGAATGGGGACGGCAGATCCCCCATGCTCGGACGGGCCGCAGCATGTCGACGAGCGCTTCCCGGATGCGGATGCAAGTGCGACAGATGGTCACGCCGACCTTGTCCTCGCCGCCTGGAAGCAGGCGGGAAGCCCCGGTTTTCCAAGCGATTGTCCTCTGATCCTCACCCTCGGACGACGACTTTCGGCCCACGAAATGCGACGTTGGAACAGGTGGACGGGGCGGGACTGAACATGCATTAGGAAGCCATCGTTCGATCCGGCCCCGCGATGGCGGAAGGCCGCGAGTTCGATCGATGTTTCCCGGCTCGAGGTGGGACGGCGTCAGGGCGCCGTTCGAACGGAGGTCGGGAAATCGCATCTTGTCTTGGGGATCAGGAATGCAGACGGTATCTCAACCTAAATCGCTCTGGGGCGGCGAAATGGGGCTCATCAGCGTCCTCGCTCTCCTTGGCCTTCTCTGCCTCTATATCGCCGCCAAGACGATCGAGCCCGCTTACGCCTTCCATATGGCGCTGGGCGTGATCTGCGCCGGGCTCGGGATCTTTGCGATCTTCCAGCGCTACAACAAGCGGCCGGCGGAGCGCCCGCCGCTCGAGATCAACGGTCTGCCCAACTATAATTTCGGCGTCGTGAAGTTTACGACGATCATGGCGCTGTTCTGGGGCCTGGCCGGCATGGCGGTCGGCGTCTACATAGCCTCGGAGCTCGCCTTCCCCGACCTCAACGTCGCGCCCTGGTTCAACTTCGGCCGCTTGCGGCCCCTGCACACCTCGGCGGTCATTTTCGCCTTTGGCGGCAACGTGCTCCTTGCGACGTCGTTCTATGTCGTGCAGCGGACGTGCCGCGCGCGCCTGGCCGGCGACCTCGCCCCGTGGTTCGTCGCGCTGGGCTATAACTTCTTCATCCTGATCGCCGGCACGGGCTATCTGCTCGGCATCACCGAAAGCAAGGAATATGCCGAGCCCGAATGGTACGCCGACCTCTGGCTGACCATCGTCTGGGTCACCTACCTGCTGGTGTTCCTCGCGACGCTCTATCGCCGCAAGGAGCCTCACATCTTCGTGGCGAACTGGTTCTACCTCGCCTTCATCCTCACCATCGCCATGCTGCATCTCGGCAACAACGCCGCCGTTCCGGTGTCGATGTTCTCGGCGAAGTCCTATATCGTGTGGAGCGGCGTGCAGGACGCGATGTTCCAGTGGTGGTACGGCCACAATGCGGTCGGCTTCTTCCTGACCGCCGGCTTCCTCGCCATCATGTACTATTTCGTGCCGAAGCGGGCCGAGCGGCCGATCTACTCCTATCGGCTGTCGATCATCCACTTCTGGGCGCTGATCTTCCTCTACATCTGGGCCGGCCCCCACCATCTGCATTACACCGCGCTGCCGGACTGGACGCAGACGCTCGGCATGACCTTCTCGGTCATGCTGTGGATGCCGTCGTGGGGCGGCATGATCAACGGCCTGCTGACGCTGTCGGGCGCGTGGGACAAGCTGCGCACCGATCCGGTGCTGCGCATGCTGGTCGTGTCGGTCGCCTTCTACGGCATGTCGACCTTCGAAGGCCCGGCGATGTCGATCAAGTCGGTCAACTCGCTCGCGCACTACACGGACTGGGTGATCGGCCACGTACACTCGGGCGCGCTCGGCTGGGTCGCCTTCGTGTCGTTCGGCGCGATCTACTGCCTGGTTCCCTGGCTATGGAACAAGCGCGAGCTCTACTCGCTGCGACTCGTCTCGTGGCACTTCTGGATCGCGACGCTCGGCATCGTGCTCTACATCACCTCGATGTGGGTGTCGGGCATCCTGCAGGGCCTGATGTGGAGGAGCTACACCCCGCAGGGCTATCTCGAATATTCGTTCATCGAGACGGTCGCGGCGATGCATCCCTTCTATGTGATCCGCGCGATCGGCGGCGCCATGTTCCTGATCGCCTACTGCCTGATGTTGTACAATGTGTACATGACGATCACGGCGTCCGAGCAGGCGGCCCCGGCGGCGCAACCTTCCCTTCAGCCGGCGGAATGAGGACGTAAGACGGTGAGCAATTCCGCGCAGACGCACCACGGCCGGTCGCTTTTCTCCAGGCACGCCATCCTGGAGAGGAGCCCGCTTCTCCTCGTCCTCGGCATTCTCATCATGGTCGCCATTGGCGGCCTGGTCGAGATCGTCCCGCTCTTCTATCTGAGGAGCACCATCGAAACCGTGCAGGGCATGCGGCCCTACACGCCGCTCGAGCTCGCCGGCCGCGACATCTACGTCCGCGAAGGCTGCTACCTTTGCCACAGCCAGATGATCCGGGCGTTGCGCGACGAGGTCGAGCGCTACGGCCATTACTCGCTCGCGGCCGAGAGTATGTACGACCACCCGTTCCAGTGGGGCTCCAAGCGCAATGGGCCGGACCTCGCCCGCGTCGGCGGCAAGTACACCGACGCCTGGCACGTCGCGCATCTGACCGACCCGCGCTCGGTCGTGCCCCAGTCGATCATGCCGAGCTACGGCTTCCTGATGACCACGCCGCTCGACACGCGCGAGCTGCTGGACCGGGTCAAGACCAACCGCGAGGTCGGCGTTCCGTACACCGACGAGCAGATGGCCAACGTCATGGCGGACCTGAAGGCCCAGGTCAGTCCCGACACGCCGGAAGCCGCGGCGCTGCTCAAGCGCTATCCGAAGGCGGTCATACGCAAGTTCAACCCCGCGTCGACCGAGATCACCGAAGGCGACGCCGTCATCGCCTATCTGCAGATGCTCGGCACGCTCGTCGACTTCAAGCTCTACGACGATAAGGCCAACCTGCGCTGATCGATTAGGGGACCATCATGGCGACGACCTACGAATGGCTGGCGCAGTTCGCGCAATCGGCCGGCACCATTTACTGCTTCCTGTTTTTCCTCGCGACGCTTGTTTACGCGCTTTGGCCGAAGAACGGCGCGCAATTCAAAGAGGCGGCCCGCACGCCGCTGCGGGAGGATTGAGCGATGAGCACCGACCCAGTTCAAGTCGACAAGGTTTCCGGCCAGACGACCACCGGGCACGAGTGGGACGGCATCCGCGAGCTGAACACCCCGCTGCCGCGCTGGTGGCTGTGGATATTCTATCTGACGATCGTGTTCGCGTTCGGCTATTGGATCGTCTATCCGTCGTGGCCGCTGGTGAGCAGCTATGCCCCCGGCCTGTTCGGATACACCAACCGCGCCCAGGTGGCGGCCGACGTCGCTGCAGGCCAGGCGGCGCGGGCGCAGATGGCGGCCGGTCTGGAGAAGGCGAGCGTCGACCAGATCGCGGCCAATCCGAAGCTGCTCGAAATCGCGCTCGCCGAGGGTAAGGCGGCGTTCGGCGACAATTGCGCCCCGTGCCACGGCTCGGGCGGCCAGGGCCAGAAAGGCTATCCCAATCTGACCGCCGGCCGCTGGCTGTGGGGCGGGACCCTCGACCAGATTCAGACGACGATCACCCACGGCATCCGCGCCGACGATCCGGACACCCACACGAGCGCGATGCCCGCCTTCGGCAAGGACGGGATCCTCAAGCCCGAGGAAATCAGGGAGGTCGTCAACTACGTGCGGACCATCGACGGGCTCGCGCCCGAGCACGGCGTCAATGTCGCCGCCGGCAAGAAGATCTTCGCCGACAACTGCGCCGCCTGTCACGGCGCGGACGGCAAGGGGAACATCGAGATGGGTTCGGCCAACCTGACGACCAAGGTCTGGCAGTATGGGTCCGACATCAAGGATCTGACCTACACGGTCACCTACGCCCGCAACAGCACGATGCCGGCGTGGGGCAAGCGCCTCGATCCGATGACAATCAAGGCGCTCGCGGTCTATGTTCACAGCCTGGGCGGCGGCAAGTAGGAACCAGGTGGTTGTCCGTGACGATTGGCGCTGAGGAGGTCTACGACGACGGCCCCTTGTATGCGGCGGCGAAGAAGGTCTACCCGCAGAAAGTCTGGGGGACCTATCGGCGCTTGAAGTGGATCGCGTTGTGGATCGCTCTCGGCGTCTACTACGTCCTGCCGTTCATTCGCTGGAACCGCGGACCGAATGAGCCCAGCCAGGCGGTTCTCATCGATATCGCGCATTCGCGCTTCTACGCTTTCTTCATCGAGCTGTGGCCGCAGGAGGTCTATTATTTCACCGGCCTGTTGATCCTGGCGGCGCTGATCCTGTTCCTGTCCAACGCGCTGTTCGGCCGGGTGTGGTGCGGCTACGCCTGCCCCCAGACGGTGTGGACCGACCTCTTCCTCTTCGTCGAACGCATGATCGAGGGCGACCGGCGCGACCGGATCAAGCTCGACGCGGCGCCCTGGACGGCCGACAAGGTCATGAAGCGCGTCGCCAAGCATGCCGCGTGGCTCCTGATCGCCCTGTTCACCGGCGGGGCGGCGATGCTCTATTTCGTCGACGCGCCGACGCTCTTGAAAGCCTTCTTCACGCTCAAGGCGCCGTTCATCGCCTACCTCTGGGCCGGCATCCTCACCTTCACCACCTATTCGCTGGCTGGCCATATGCGCGAGCAGGTCTGCCTCTACATGTGTCCCTGGCCGCGCATCCAGGCCGCCCTGACCGACAACGACGCGCTCAACGTCACCTATCGCTTCGACCGTGGCGAACCGCGCATGTCGGTGAAAGACGCGGCGAAAGCGCACGCCCACGGCGAGCCTGCCGGCGACTGCGTCGACTGCCTGCAGTGCATCGCCGTATGTCCGACCGGCGTCGACATCCGCAAGGGCTCGCAGCTCGGCTGCATCCAATGCGGGCTCTGCATCGACGCTTGCGACACGGTGATGACCAAGGTCAAGCGGCCGACGCGGCTCATCGCCTACGACACGGACGAAAACCGCGATCGGCGCAAGCGCGGCGAGCACAACGTCTATCGCCTCGTCCGGCCGCGCACGATCCTTTACGCCGCAGCGATCGCGCTAACCGGCGCCATCATGCTCTACGCGCTGCTCACCCGCACCAACTCGCACCTCAGCGTGCTGCACGTGCGCGCGCCGCTCTTCACCCAGGCCGCCGAAGGCGGCATCCGCAACGGCTACACGCTGCGGTTCTCCAACAAGCTCAGTCAACCGAGCAACTTTGCCCTTGAGATCAGCGGCGTCAAAGGCGCGACCCTGTCGAGCGTGGTCGCCAAGCCGCTCCCCGACGGGCGGCTCGGTGTCCAGGTCGATCCGGATGCGACGCTCGAAGTTCCCGTCTACGTGACGACGCCGCCGGATGGCAATCCGGGCGCCTCGACATCGATCACCTTCACCGCCGTCGACGCCAATACCGGAGAGCGCAGCGTCGTGGTCGATCATTTCTTCGGCCCATCATCCTAGAGGAGGGCGTGGCCCAAATGACCGGATCGGCATTGCGAGCGCAGCGAGGCAATCCAGGGCCGCCGTCCTTCGCGGTTGTTGCGAGCCGAAGGCGAGGCGATCCATGCCGGCAGGCTGCCGCGGTCGTGGATTGCTTCGTCGCAACGCTCCTCGGAATGACGGTTCTTGATCGATGGGAGTAAAGCTGGCTGTGTCTGGAGAGCTGACTGGACGGCACGTCCTCGCGTGGCTCGGCGCGTTCTTCGGGGTGATGTTCATTGCGAACATCGCCATGATTTATTTCGCGCTGCACACGCTGCACGGATCTGAACTCGAAAATCCCTACGACGCGAGCCAGGCGTTCAACAAACGCATTGCCGAAGCGCGGGCGCAGGACGAGCGCGGCTGGAAAGCCGACGTCATGACTCGCGCCGAAGGGTCCGGCGAACGGGTCATGGTCGAGTTCCGCGATCGCAGAGGCGTGCCGATTTCGGACTTGACCGTCACGGCGCGCTTCGAGCATCCGTTCGACGCGGCGAAGGACCGTCAGACGACGCTGGCCTCCGATGGGGTCAATTACGAAGGGATCGCAACCCCGGTGGGGCCGGGCCGCTGGACCCTGGTGATCGAGGCGAGCCGCGGGGCGCAGCGCCTGTTCCGCAGCGAGAACAAGTTGGCGATTGCGGACACGGCCTCGGACTAGGAGCCGGCCTTGGCGGAAGCGAAGGACATCTCGCATTTCGTCCGCCGCCCGGCTGACGGCGTGGCCGCCATGGATCTCGTCGTCGACGGCGTCTATTGCGGCGCCTGCATCGCCACGATCGAGAAGGGCCTGCGCCGTCAGGCGGGGGTGCGCGGCGCGCGGGTCAATCTGGCGAGCCGGCGCGTGACCGTCGAGTGGAACGAGGGCGCGCTCGACCCGCCGGTCATCCTCGACCGCCTCGAGGCGCTCGGCTACCCCGCCTATCCGTTCGCCGCCGAAACCGTCGACGGCGTCGAGATCCAGACGGAGAAGCGGCTTCTGCGCTGCCTCGGCGTCGCCGCCTTCGGCGCGATGAACGTCATGCTGCTGTCGATCTCGCTCTGGGCGGGGGCCGACAACGACCCGAATTCCGCCACGCGCGACCTCTTCCATTGGCTGTCGGCGCTGGTCGCCTTGCCCACGGCGGTCTATGCCGGCCAGCCGTTCTTCGAGAGCGCGGGACATGCGCTTCGCGCGCGCTCGGTCAACATGGATGTGCCGATCTCGCTCGCCGTCGTGCTCGCGCTCGGCATGTCGATGTTGCAAACGCTCGCCCACGAGCGCGTCGCCTATTTCGACAGCGCGCTGACGCTGCTGCTGTTCCTCCTTGCCGGACGCTACCTCGACCAGCGGATGCGCCGCCGCACGCGGGACTTCGCCGTCAACCTCACCGCGATCCGCGCCGATCTCGCTGTCAAGCTGTTTCCGGGAGGCGAAGCGCGCGACACGCCGATCGCCGCGATTCACCCCGGCGACCTCGTGCTGGTTCGGGCCGGCGAACGCGTCGCGGTCGACGGCGCGGTCGAGGATGGGCGTTCGGAGATCGACCAGAGCCTCGTCACCGGTGAGACGGCCCCGGTCGAGGTTTCCCCAGGCTCGCCGGTCTACGCCGGGACCGTCAATCTCAGCGGCGCATTGCGGGTTCGGGTGCAGAGCGCCGCGAGCGGAACTTTCCTCGACGAGGTCAACGGCCTGCTCGCCCGGGCGGTCGAGCAGCGCTCGTCCTACGTGCGCCTCGCCGACCGCGCCGCAAAACTCTATGTGCCGCTCGTCCATGCGGCGGCGCTGGCGACCTTTTTCGGCTGGCTCGCGCTTGGCGCCGGCTGGCAGCACGCTTTGCTCATCGCGATCACGGTCCTGATCATCACCTGTCCCTGTGCGCTCGGCCTCGCCGTCCCTGCGGTGCAAGCGGTCGCGGCGGGGGCGCTGTTCCGCCGCGGGATGATCCTCCATTCCGGCGAGGCGCTGGAGCGGCTGGCGGAGGTCGACGCCGTCGTGTTCGACAAGACCGGCACGCTGACTCAGGCCCGCCCGAGCCTCGCCAACGCCGCCGACATCGCGCCGGAGGATTTTTGGCTGGCGGGCTCGCTGGCGCTCTCCAGCAACCACCCGCTGGCGAAAGCGATTGTCGAGGCGGCGGGGGCGAAAGAGCCGATCGCCGGCGAGGAGTTTCCTGGCGAGGGCGTCAGCGCCGTCTGGCGGGGTGAACCCGTCAAGCTCGGCTCGGTCGCCTGGTGCGGGGCCGAGGCGGAGGCGGCGCCGGTCGCCGCCGCCTGGCCGGACGCGTCGCTGATCGTCCTTCGGACTCCCGAGCGGGCCGTCGTCTTCGCCGTCCGGCAGGGTTTGCGGTCGGACGCCCGCGCGGTCGTGACCGAAATCGCGCGGCGCCATGAAGTCGAAATTTTGTCGGGCGATCGCGAGCCGGCCGTGGCGCTCGTCGCGCGCGAACTCGGCGTCACGCGCTACGAAGCGGGGCTGAAGCCCGCCGGCAAGATTTCTCGGCTCAAGGCGCTCGAAAGCGAGGGCAAGCGCCCGCTGATGGTTGGCGACGGCCTCAATGACGCGCCGGCGCTTGCGGCCGCGCATGTCTCGATCTCGCCGATCTCCGCCGCCCATATCGCCCAGGCGCAGGCCGACGCGCTGTTCCTCGGCGAGCGATTGGCCCCGGTTGCCGACGCCTTGCGGATCGCGGCCAAGGCCAAAAAACTGATGGTCGAGAATCTGGCGCTGTCGGCGGTCTACAATCTCATCGCCGTGCCGCTCGCGGTGCTCGGTTTCGTCACCCCGCTGATCGCGGCGCTGGCGATGTCAGGCTCCTCGATCCTGGTGACGCTGAACGCGCTGCGGGCGAGGGACGCTGATTAGGGGGGCGCGCTTCGGTCAAAGAGAAATGTGTAGCGCCGCCCGTCAACCTGTCATTCCCGCGAACGCGGGAATCCAGCGGCCCCGTCGCGATCCGGCGCAAGTCTGGATACCCGCTTTCGCGGGTATGACAAAACAAGCTGGTTTGAATCAGGATGAAGCGAGACGTTACGAGGAAAATCCGATGAACGTCCTCGTCTACCTCGTGCCGATCGCTCTCGCGCTGGGCGGCTTCGGCCTCGCGGCTTTCTTGTGGGCGCTGAAGAGCGGCCAGTTCGACGACCTCGACGGGGCCGCCTGTCAACCTGTCATTCCCGCGAACGCGGGAATCCAGCGCCCCGTCGCGATCCGGCGCAAGTCTGGATACCCGCTTTCGCGGGTATGACAAAACAAGCTGGTTTGAATCAGGATGAAGCGAGACGTTACGAGGAAAATCCCATGAACGTCCTCGTCTACCTCGTGCCGATCGCCCTTGCCCTCGGCGGCTTCGGCCTCGCGGCTTTCTTATGGGCGCTGAAGAGCGGCCAGTTCGACGACCTCGACGGCGCCGCCTGGCGGGCGATCAGCGACGACGATCTGCCGGACGACGAGCGGGAATGACTGCACCGTTGGTCTCTTGCGGTGGGACCTTCGCTATTTACAATCCGTGAACGAAGAGCGCGGTCCGGGGGGCGTGTCGCAGCCCGGCGGGCTCTGAGCGGGAAAGGCTTTCGGACGGCGCAGGGGACGACTCTGTCGCCGTAGAGCGCCGCCAGCGCGCCCCAAGCGGCGAGGACCGAAGCCGAAGAAAATTGGGGTTGAGTAAAGCGTCACCGGAATTCCCCGGAATTCCCGGGAATTCCCGGAATTCCGGAATTCGAGGAGGGGAGAAGCGGCCGCCGGCCGTCGCCCGCTTGAGACGGAGCCAATTCATCGGCCGGCCGCTCGTTACGGCGGGCTTTGCGGCGGAGATCGAGAAGCGTCTCGGGCGCAGCGCGGCCGCAAGCCGCAAAGCCAAGCCACCGCCGCGGATCAATAAGGTAAAGACGGGCGTGTCACCGTAATGCGTAATGCCGCGCGGTAATGCCAATCAGACTGGTTTCACACTCCAAGCACGGAGACCCTCGTAACTGAAACCGATGTATGCACGTACTGCTCTATTTGTGTCAGCTATTTTTCTAAAGTCCGAACGTGGTGTAAAGAAAGCAGGCATGTCATTCACAATGATCGTGCCGGCCTGTGGACTCTTGATCTCATCAATTCTACAATCTATCAATTCAAGCATACTCTTCTTTCGGAAAAAGTCGTTTTCTTTAGACCAACCGCCGAGCTCTGAGTGATGAGCTAGTTGTAGCGGGCGGTTTAAATTCTTAGCCGCGATCCATTCATAGGATTTCTTCGACACAAGAGCGTCTGCTCTTCGCCTACAGAGTTCGAGGTACTTCCGCGCTTCAGCAAGACCAGAGGGCACGCCGGCAAGATGCGCCATAAAATTAACAATCATCAGATAGTATAGAGCATCAATTTCATCTGAGACAAGTGAGGTGCGTGTGATCCGGTCAATTGCGACCGATAAAGAAAAAACCGGCATCATGCGATAGGCGCGAAGCCAATTTCGCAAGTCGATAATACTGCCTGGATTGAAGTCCAAGTTCTCGGTAGAAAGTGCATAAACTTCTCGCACATCCCGAAGTTCAACCTTCGACGCCTCCGAAATTTTCTTTAGGTGCCAACCTGAAATCAACCGCCTTACGGGTCGCTTTACAACTTTAGGTCGAACGAGAAGGGACCTAAGCTGTTTTAACATCTCCCCAATGTTCCCCAGAAGCCGGCTTCTGTCCGCATCGCAGATAACCCGACGTCTGGTAGGTTGGCCATTTGCTTCAAGCTGATGCAGTGCATCAAACAATCGATCTGCGTAGTCTAACTTATCACGACACCACGACGCAGGTCCGGTGCTTTGGTTAAGAAACTCTAGAAATGTTGTGTAGCCCGAGAGCGAGAACAAGCTCTCCAAAACGTGAATTGTCATTTGAATCGGTATGATTAGCGGAAATTCACTGTCGGACCTCAAACGTCTCGCACATTCGAACGCCTCAGCTGCTGCGACGAAATTTTCATTGATTGAAGCGATGACTTTATCCAGTTTAACAGGACGAATATCGTTTTGGGACAAGCGACGTTCTATTTCGAAACGATAAATCATACCTAATACGTGGTAGTAATCATCGTTACTGCTGTCTAAAGCAATTGCCCTCTCAGCAAGTAATTTTGCCTCTTCAAAAGTTCCCGTCTTTCGGTAATTCAAATTTCGCGCAAGGTGGCTAATAAAGTAAGCGTTGACCGGAAACTCTTCGCAGAGAGATTCCATCACCAGCTTTTCGCCCTGTGGAGAAGGCTTATCCCGTTGACTTAGGTTGATCTAGATGTAGTGTTTCGTGAACGACGGGCGTGCGGGGTTTTACGCCCTCGATGATATCCCGGTAGGTCTCCGGCCTGCGATGCGCGGTGAGGCCCAGAATTGTTTCGAACGAAACATGCCGGTGAAAGCGTCGATTGTAGCGGAAGACAAATTCGTTGAGATAGGCGTCGATATGTTTGCGGCGCAGGCCATGATACGTCCCCAACGCCCAACGCTTCATCAACGCGAAGGCCCGATGGCTCCACGGCAGGACGATATGCGCCGCCATCTTGCCGACCACGCGCGCATCGTGGCGATAATCGCCTGACAGTCCCGGATAGGAGGCGTGGCCGTCGGTGAGCAACGTCGCCCCTAGCTTCACGTTGGCGCGCACGAAGGCCTCGATCGACTTGGCGGAATTGTCGGCGATCACCGCGAGGCGCAGCCGACCGGAGCGCGTATCGAGGTATTTCTCGCCTTTTCGTCTCGGCTTGGCCTTGCCTACTCCCCGATCGATCACCTCGACCGCGCCGGCGATGAGGATCTTCCCGGCGGCTCCGGGCTCGAAAAAGGTGTCGCCGACGCGAAAGGGAATTTCAGTCTGATCCACTTCAACGACGCCTTCGAGAAGGTCGCGGTCGGGATCGATCATCGAGCGCCGCAGCTTCTGCGACAGAAGCCAAGCCGTCTTGTAGGTGACGCCGAGTTGGTCTTCCAATTGTCGTGCCGACATGCCGTTGGAATGCGTCGCCATCACATGCGCCGCGCAGAACCACGTCGTCAGCGGCAATTTCGACCGATGCATCGCCGTGCCGGCGGTGAGAGAGGTCTGGCGACCGCAATCGAGGCATTCGAAAAGCCGCGGGCGGCTCTTCAAAGCCACGGCCCGCCCCTTGCCGCACCCAGGACAAACAAACCCGTCCGGCCAGCGTCGAGTGTATAGAAATGCCGCGCAACTCGCCTCGTCGGGAAACTCCTTCTGAAACTCCCCTAGCGTTCGCCCGCGCCATTCAGCCCTGCTTCTCCCGCGACCGCGCGCCCTCAAGCACGCCGCCGCTCAGATACTACATCTAGCTGGACCTGAGTTCAAAGGGATAAGCCTTCTCCTACTGCTGATTCCAAAGCGCTTCTATCCGACGTGGCAATCAAGCCTGAGAGCACGTTGACGACCGACAAGGGTAGACGCTCCTGCGAATAACGCGAGACTAGCGCAAGGACGCACATCAACTCCCTTACTTCGCCGGAGGTACTGTCCATCACGCTTTTCACATAACTCTCCACTTTAACAAAATTCCGTTCGAACGCGTAAAGGCCGAAGAAAAATGGAGAGCGATATGCAGCATGTGGACGATCTTCAGGTTTCTCCGACACGAGCTTGGCGAGATTGTCCAGCCTCTGTTTGGAGGTGCGTGCGGAATAAACGTTAAGGAAACGGCGCGCTTCCTGAAGTGGCATAGGGTCGCGCAGTGCGGCGCAGTGCTGGGTATTTTTTGGCCTTATTCGACGTTTTACATCCAAATTCAGGAATCGAACATTGCGCGACTTAAGCTCGCTGAACAAAAGATCCCGTTGAGCCACCGGAACTAAACCAGCCTCAACAATACAAAGTAGTGGAAGGTTGGAACGCTGAAACACAAACTCAAGCGCGTCAGTTAATCCTGGTACTATCCTAGAGACTGAAACACAGGGAAATTCGTCTCTTAGCTCCCATGCTATGCGGCGCGCAATGGTTGTTCCTCCAGCTCCAGGTGTATGCTCTATACTGTAGGAGTCGTTCGGTGACGAAGCTAACCGCTCCCGAAGCGCTCCCGCAACGCCCCTGGTGATGTCTCGGTCTACATCGGCGTGAATATCTAAACCATGCCAAGTAATTGTGTTTCCTTGGAGAAATAAAGTGACCTCGTCGGAACCGCCTACCCCGATATTGGAAACACTAGAAGGGAATAGTTCGAAATGTGCAGAATACATTGCGTAGTCGGCATCCGTAAGCCTCAGAAATCGTGGTTTTGCCTCATCTCCACGCGCCGGTATCCAAATCGAACGTTGTCCTGCGACATCTCCGACCTCCTGGAATACCGCCAGCATAAAGTCATCAAGGTCGCAATTGATAACTCGTAATGCTTCCACTTCCTCATCTAAGCGATCGGGAACATCATTGCCATCAATTCGAGAGAGCCAAACAACAGATAAACCGTCTGGTACGGACTCTTCGAATAGATGACAACAAAGAGCGAATCTTGCTTGTTTGTGATCCTCCACCAATGACGAGAACAATACAGGGGCGTGGGGCAGTGTGACTATACAGGTTCGCGACAACCTTGCGTATTGCATTCAGTGTGCGCCCCTTCCAAGCGGCAATGGTTTCACGACCAGCCGCCTGCTGAGCAGCCTGAGACTCAGTTGCGACCCAGATGCTAGTACTGACAATGTCAGCATTTTGTACTTGGTGTGGAAATGCGTGGAAGATCGAACGCTCTCTCCTAGCTTCGGGCAAACCAATTGTCGCCAGCCGCGACGTTATACCCGATCCGCTTGCGTCCACGACAAGCGCCCATGGGAGTCGAGAAAGCATTTGTATTGTGAATTCACTCTCGTCTTCAAGTCCCGAAGTCGAGAGAAGAATGTAAGACGCTTTCGCTTCGTCGAACTCCTTGCATGCGTCCCAAGCTTCTTTCCAATCAGTAGTTCTAGGAAGAGGCCTCTCTTCGTTGAACGAGATCGCGTTTCCATCAGTGGGAATGTCTTTCTTGAGGTAGAGAGAGAAAGTACGTGCGAAAGTAGCAGCATAGAGAAAGGAGAAGAATTTGAGTTTATTCGACTTAATTTCTGATAAATCGCCTAAAGTGCGCTTATTGCAATAATTGAGGCCGGCTGCAATTCTCGCAAGGAGAATTTGTTTCTTTAAATCTTCTGTGCGCGCGGGATACTTCCGTGAAATCCAGCTCTCGAGTGGATATCTAAGCTGCTTGCACGTCCAAAGCAGTCCCGCGTCATCACGATTACGAGCAAGAGAGGTATCGCGGGATCCGAATGTATCAGAGATCTGATCACAAATATCTTTCCATCTCTTTGGGGTTATGTCGGGACGAGCTGAGAGAAGTAAGCTAATTTCGAGGTAAGCATGATCAAAAAATAAAGGACTCCGTGCTTCAAAAGTATCAAAATCAATTAGATATATTTTCTTATCGCGATTACCTCCAAACCGAGTCATTAGTATATTGCCTGAATGGAGATCACCATGGATAGCACCGCGGCAGCAGGTTAGCATATTTGCGCCTAGTTCGGTGCTTTCATCGCCGAGACGAAGTGGATTAAAATAGTCGGCGCCGAGATATCTAAAATATTCGATTTGCGGAGCGCATGTTGTATTATTTTCAAGAAATTGAGGAATTCGGCTGTCGCTGCCAATCTGACGTTCTGTCCAAGTCGCGAGAACGGAAGCTGCATTAGTAGGAGTGGGATCAAAGCTGACGGACTTGTTCAAGGGTGTGAGTAGGAAGTCCGAAACTTTTTGAGCGGCCGTGTTAAGGTCCGGACCTTGAAGATCAATCAATAAATCGACTTCGAGAGAACTCCATCCAATAACTGTTATAAGACATAACGTCCAGTCAGATAATCTGCAATAGGCGATAACTTGGGGAATAGATGAAGCAACATCGGAAGAAATACCACGAACTGCCTTGTAGTTCTCCAGTTCGCGATTGAGATCGGTAGTTAGCCCAAATTTGAGAATTGCTACTCCATTGTACTCGCTCAACGCTGGCGGACTCGGTAGCGCGATCTCGACTAGCAGTGTAAACGCTCCCGATCTTCCAGACAGCGTTTTCCTTACAGAGAAAGCTGTTGCATTCCATTGCGAAAGTGCCGCAAGAACTTTGCTGTGATGCTCGGAGGGGACGCGAGTTCAAGTTGGTATTTGGAAGGCTTGGCGCATTCATTTCTGGCGAGATCGCATTGAGGGGTACCGTCCGCATGTCGAGACTATTCCGCTAACTCGGTGATTGCAAATCCCGCAGTGGTTCACGCGAGGGCTATTCGGCGACGGTGACGCGGTTACGATGATGGGGTGGACGGGATTGCGGTGACAGTGCGCCGGGAGGCCGGCGAGGAGTAGGTGGTGCAAGTCCACTGCGATGAAGGAATAGCGACCCGCATCGGCCCCGAGCCGTGCGTCGTCGGCCGTGAGGCCGGGGACGAAGCGTCGGCAGGGGTGCGTATAGGCCAGCCATTGAGCCGCGAAAGAATCAATCGGGATGCCGACGCCGTTGTCACAGCGGAAGGCAAAACGGAGATGCGCGTTAACGCGAGCGCATATTCGGTCCTGCGTGGTCGAAGACCCTGGCATGTGCGTAAGCTCCTCGACCGGAAACCGGGAGACCTCGACCTTGGCCGCGCGTGAGTTGAGCGGTCCGCATCGGGAAGGCGACGAGCCGAAGCCGATGATGCACGGGGACGAGGGGTCAAACTCCGCCATAGTAGCCGTGAAGCGGACGAACGAGGCCGGGCGACCGGCCGAGGAGTTCGTGGAGCCAAGGGCGGGGGCCAAGGAGAACGCGGAACAGGACGGCACGCCCTGGACACCGAGCCGGCAAGGCGCGTCCCACGGCCTGGAACGCGTACGGCAAACAGCAAGGCTGAAGAAGGAGGAACGGTTCACCGCGCTCCTGCACCACATCGACGCCGACCAGCTGCGGGAAGCCTACTTCGCGCTCAAGCGCGAGGCGGCCCCCGGCGTCACGCGCATCCCAAAGCGCGATTCGCCGCCCGCCGTCCTCTTGCGCGAGAGCTATCGCGAGGGCGGCAAGGTCGTACGGTGCTGTGCGGGGGCGCTCAGTAATGAGCGTCCCTACCGCGATCATATGTTGCGGTTCATGGCGATCGCCTCCTCGGGAGCGCGATGCGCGTTGGCCTGGGTGTCGTCGCCGGCGAGCCATCGTCGGATTGGCCGGCCGCGGTCCTCGAACATAACGAGAACAATTTCTTGGCGAAAATTGTAACCCGCGCTATGATGGTCAAATCGTCGGGGGATCGGTCTCTCGTCGAGATGGCGGGCCTCATGCGCCGAGGCGACGAAACGGGGCGAATATTGCAGGGCGTGGCGTTGATCGCATTGGCGGAATTCGCTCGCCATCAATCGGCGCGGGTCCCTACGTGGCCAGGCAAGACCGGGAAGCCGCGACGCCGGGCGATCCAGGCGAGATCCGCGGTGGACGGTCCGATGCGATTTGCCCGGAGATGGCGCCGCAAGCGATTGAAAAGCCGCGATTCGCGCCCGGAAATGGCGCCCCGCAGGACGCATCGCCCGCAGGCCCGCGGCCTCGCGTCTTCGATCCGCGGCGGTGAGGCCAATGCGAGGCGCCGGGTAACGGCCAAGGCGGCCGATGCGGGGTCCGTGCGTCACCCATGGGCTTCGTCCCGACGCGCCCATTGCTCCAGGCGACGGGTTGGAGCGCGCTCGCCGCCGGGGGCCGACGGGACTCCATCCGGGGAACAAAATTTTCTGATTTGGATTGTTGGATTGCCCGTAACCCATTGAAAAGGCCCCAATCGGACGAAGGAATCCAAGACAATCCAAGCCCGTTTTCTTGGTCTGGCTTGGTTTGGGCTTGGTTCGGCTTGGAGAAATTTGGCCTGAGGCGTTCCGTAAGATAGCGAGCCGCCGATCCCATTGAGGCGCCTTTTTCGCCTCACGGCACAAGCACCGCCGCCCCCTCGAGACGGCCCGAGCGCAAATCGTCGAGCGCCTCGTTCGCCTTGTCGAGCGGGTAGGGGGTCGTCGTCGTGCGCACGCCTGCGCGCGGCGCCAGGGCGAGGAACTCTCTGCCGTCTTCACGTGTCAGATTGGCGACCGAGGCGATGCTGCGCTCCTCCCATAGGAGCCGGTAGGGGAACGACGGGATGTCGCTCATGTGGATGCCGCCGCAGACGACGCGGCCGCCTTTTCGCACCGCCCCGAGCGCCGCCGGAACGAGCTGCGCCGACGGGCGCGAACAGGATCGCCGCGTCGAGCGGGGCGGGCGGCCTCTCGTCCGAGCCGCCGGCCCATTCCGCGCCCATCGAGCGGGCGAACGCCTGTCCGGCCGCATCTCCCGGCTTGGTGAAGGCGAACACCCGCCGTCCCTGCCAGCGGCACACCTGGGCGATGATGTGGGCCGCCGCGCCGAAGCCGTAGATGCCGATCGCCTGCCCGTCGCCGGCGGCCTTCAACGACCGCCAGCCGATCAGGCCGGCGCAGAGCAGGGGCGCCGTCGGCGACCGGGTCGAGGTCGTCGCCGAGCGGGTAGGCGAAGGCCGCCTCGGCGATCGTATGGGTGGCGAAGCCGCCGTCGCGGGTGTAGCCGGTGAACAGCGGCGTGTCGCACAGGTTCTCTCGCCCGCTCCGGCAATAGGGGCAAGTCCCGTCGGTATGGCCGAGCCAGGCGACGCCGACCCGCGTCCCCGGTCGCATGTCGACGCCTTGGCCGGCAGCCTCGACCCGGCCGACGATCTCGTGGCCGGGGACGATCGGCAGCTTCGGCTCCGGCAGTTCGCCGTCGACGACATGCAGGTCGGTGCGGCAGACGCCGCAGGCCTCGACCCGCACGCGGATCTCGCCCGGCCCCGGATCCGGGTCGGGCCGCTCCTCCATGCGAGCCGCTCGCCGGCCCGCCGCAACACCATGGCGCGCATGCCCGTGAGACTAGCCCAGACAAAGACCGTCGTTGAATCAATTTTGCGGTTCTTGGCTTTTGGCCGCTCTTCAAGCCGTTCGCCGCGAGCCCTGGACGGACTTGCGCAGGAGCGCGTACAGGCTTCCGCCGGTCGCCGCGCCGAGCACGTAGACGACGAAGACGACGATCGCAAGCGGCGCGCTGATCGACGCCGCCAGGAAGGCCACGCTGACGATCTGCAAGTTCTGCAACGCGAAGATGAGCGTCGCCACAGCGATCAGGACGACGACAGCGAGGTAGATCCAGCGCACGGAAAGGCCCCCAAAAGCTCAAGCGTCAGCCACCGCGGCGCGGCGCGAATGCGAGCACCGCGCTTCCGAAAAATCGTGCCACTCGTCAGGCCAGGCGGGCGTTGCGCAGGCCCATGCCGATCCCGATCCAGCTGGCGCCGGCGAAGACGAGGTCGACGCCGAGGAAAATGCCGAGCGTGTAGACCGCCGAGAACGGCCAATGCACCAGAATAATCACGCCCAGGATGAGGGTGATCAGACCCGAGACGACGACCCAGATCCACGGCGACCCGTGCTGCATGTTGAAGGCGAGGAAGATGCGCACGATGCCCGAGGCGACCAGCGCCGCGCCGAGGAACAGGGTCAGCCACACCGCGGTCAGCAACGGATTGTCCCATGCGACGAAGCCGGCAATGATGTAGAGAACGCCGAGCAGGAGCCAGAAGATGAAGCGTCCCCAGGTCTTGATCTGGAAGGCGTTGATCACTTCGGCGACGCCCGCGATCATCATCATGATGCCGACGACGAAAACGCTGGCCACGGTCGCGGCGAAGACGCTGCCGAGCGCGATGACGCCGGCGACGACATAGACGACGCCGAGCGCGACGATCCAGCCCCACTTGGCATGCAAAGGCGCAAGCGACTGAGCGGTTCCGAAACCGGTCAATGTGTTGGCCATGTCGATGACCCTCCCTGAAATCGGCCCTCGAGGCGGTCCGCGCCTGGGCGCACATACCTTATCACAGTGGTGATTCAAGAAAAGCAGCAGCGTCTCTCTCGCGATCCGCCGGAGATTTCCGCGGATTGCGCTCGCTCGCCTGACCTCGTCAGCTCTTCGCCGGATTCCAGTCGCGCAGCCGGTTGATCAGCATGAACGACTCGGCCTCCTTGGATTCGGCGAGATATTCGCGGGCGGCGCGCGACAGCTTTTCGACCAGCGGCTTCTTGTACCCTTTCTGGCCCGGATCGAGCGGAACGGTGGTGACGACGACAAGAACGCGCTGCTCTTTCTCGTCGTGGCCTTTTGCGGTCCACACTTTGGCCCCTCTGGCGAGGGGATGAGCGAAAGACATTGTGCGCCCCATGCGCGGCGATGGTCTCAAGGGGGGATCGGCGCCGCGCCGCGTCAGCCCCCGATCGCCAAATGTTGCGGCGAAAGGCGCGCCGTCCGTCCCGGCGCCAGTTGTCGCCTCTCTTATTGCCCGATTGCGGCGGGTGAACAAGGGCGAAGGAGCGCGAATCTGTCGAAGTGTCGTGGCGCCGGCGGGTAGGAACGAGGGTTGGGAGGCCGAAAACCGTTGCGACCATAGGTCGGGTCGAAAAAAGACGATCAGAATTTGACCCGCAGGCCGACAGTCGGATCGATGTTCTGAACCTGCTGGTAGCCGTTCGCCAGGCCGCCGTAGACGTTCGACACCATCACGCCGGCGTAGAGGTCGACGCGCTTGACCGGGCGGTAGTCGACCATGAACGAGAGCGCGTCGAGCGAGCCTGCGCAGGCGCTGTTGGTGATGTGGATGCCGGAGCCGGTGCAGGGTTTGGTGTAATAGTCGTTCTGAGTGCCATAGTAGAATGCGCCGATCACGTCGATCTGGGAATTGAACGCGTATTTGGCGCCGGCGAAGAACACGTTGAAGTCCCTGTTGTTATTATAGGCAGTGTAGTTTGTCCACGCCGTCGGCCACAACTTCGCCGCTCCGGGAACCGTCGACGGAATCGTGGCGGGCACGCTGTAACCCGCCTCGGTCTTGAAGCCGTTCAGAAAGTCGTCGCTCGGATTCGCCTGATGGATATACTCATAGCCTCCCGAGAACGTAAAGGCGTTCCACTTGTACTTGGCGAGCAGCATGACGCCGGTATTGTTGGACAGCGTCGCCTTCAGGTCGTCCGCATTGTAGAAGTTCGGGATGCCGGACGTACACGTGTAGATGCCCGACTTGATGGCGCAGGACCCGGTGAAGTTACTGAGGTTCACTGCGTTCTTCGCCCAGCTGACGATACCGTCGAGCGACAGGTTGCCAAAAGTGGCGCCGAGCTGACCCTGGTACATCTCGGTCGCGCCGTTGCCGAGGTTGTATCCGCCGGTCTGAACCAAGGCGGCCGCCCGAAAGTTGGAGATGTCCACGTGGTACTTGAACGCCGTGTTAGAGCGGGTGAGTTCGGTGTCGCCGAAGCCGCCGTACTGACCCGAATAGCCGAACGGCGAGAAGGCGTAGGCGCCGCCCATTGGATCGTAGGCGACCAGAGCATCCAGCGAGAGCGTATTGACGCGGCCCCAAGTCAGTGTGCCGTAGGTCGGATGGCTAACGCCAATGAAGCCCTGCGAGTTGTCCCATTGGCCGTTGCGGCTCGAATCGCCCTCTGCGTTCTGGTAGATGAGCGGCTTGCCGTTGTTCATCACAAGCGAGCGCTGGCCGTTGGCAAGGTAGCCAGAATACGGATTGAAGCCGAGTTCCAACGTCCCGACGACCGACCAGCCGTAGCCGACCGGCTCGCTCATCTTGACGCCGACCACCGACTGGCTGATTTCGTTGGGCGTCCACAGCCATTTGGGGCCGTTGCTCTGCTTGCTGATGAAGTCGGCGACGCCATTCGGGTAGGCTTGGTTGAAGCCGGCGCCGTTCGTGTTGTAGCCGAGGCCCACGTCGATCGTGGCGTAGACGGTGAAGCCCCTGTAGGTCAGCGGGCAATCGGCCGCGGTGGAATCGAGCCAGGTCCAGATGGTCGCGTAGCAGTTCGGCTTGGGGATCGCGATCGGGGCCTTCGTCGTTGGCAAGTCAGCTGCCCGGGCGAGGCTCGCGAGAGCGACCGTCGCAAGCAGAACAATTCCAAGTCTTTTCATAATCGCCCCCGAACTCCGGCGTTGAACGCCGTGTCCGCCTCGCAAGGCTGGGCCTTTAGGACGCCCAAGCGCGCGACGGCGGCGCGGCCGAAGGCACAATAAGATGGATTGCGAGATTCGCGCTAGGCGCATTTCGCCCGAGTTTTGCCGCCGAATTGCCGCTTCCTTGCACCCTCTGCGGCGGCTAATGGCGCGTTTATGTCAAAAAGACGACAGATGAATTGGAATCGTTTCAGGGCGCTAAGAACGAAACGGACCGACATCAATTTGTCATTATGTCTGCCATGCGGTTTCGAACTCAGCTCGCCGCGACGTTACAATTGCTGACGGCTGTGCCTTTATTGCAACAACTGAACGCCAGTTCTCTCGGAAGGCAAAATGGGTGACCCGCGCGGGCAGGGCAAACCCTAGCGTGAGCGCGCGTTGACCCCTTGTCAATTTCCATTTAGTCTACTAAGACCACAAACTTAGTACACTAAATGGGGCCGGATGGTGTCACTAGGATCGACGGAGAAGATTGTTTCGCTTGCGCGTCCGCGCGTCGGCGCGCTTTGCGCCGCTGTCCTTGCCCTCTCGCTTCTGAGTGGGTTTGCGAGAGCCGACACGACGATTCTCAATATTTCGTACGATCCGACGCGCGAGCTCTACAAGGCGATCGACGCGGCCTTCGCCGCCGACTGGAAGGCGAAGACCGGAGAGACACTGACGATCGAGACGTCGCACGGCGGCTCCGGCGCCCAAGCGCGGGCGGTCATCGACGGCCTAAACGCCGACGTTGTCACGCTTGCGCTCGCCGCGGACATCGACGCCATCAGCGCCAAGACCGGAAAGATCCCGGCCGACTGGCAGAAGCGGCTGCCGCACAATTCGTGCCCCTACACGTCAACGGTCGTGTTCCTCGTCCGCAAGGGCAACCCGAAGGGGATTCATGACTGGGACGATCTCGCGAGGTCCGGCTTCGTGGTCGTCACCCCCAATCCCAAAACGTCGGGGGGCGCGCGATGGAACTATCTCGCCGCCTGGGGCTACGGCATGAAGAAATTCGGGGGCGACGAGGCGAAGACGAAGGACTTCGTCGCCGCGATCTACCGCAACGCTCCGGTGCTCGACACCGGCGCGCGCGGGTCGACCATCACTTTCGCCCAGCGCGGCGTCGGCGACGTCTTGATCGCGTGGGAGAACGAGGCCTTTTTGGCCACCCAGGAGTTCGGCAAGGACCAGTTCGAGATGGTCACGCCGTCGCTGTCCATTCTCGCCGAACCTCCCGTCTCGCTCGTCGACGGCAATGTGGACGCGAAAGGCACGCGGAAGGCGGCGGAAGCCTATCTGCGGTATCTCTACTCACCGGCGGCGCAGGCGATCATCGCCAAGAACTACTACCGCCCCACAAGCCCCCAATTCGCCGCCAAGGCAGACGTCGCGCGCTTCCCCAAGATCAATCTCATCACGGTGGACGAGGCCTTCGGCGGCTGGAAAAGGCGCAGGCCAAGCACTTCGCCGACGGCGGCGTATTCGATCAGATCGAGAAGGCGATCCATTGACAAAGCCGGTGTCAGCGGCGCGAGCCCCGCTCAAGACTCCGAGCGCCTTGCCCGGCTTTGCGCCGACAATGGCGGCGACGCTCCTTTATCTGGGGATTATCGTCCTTGCGCCGCTGGCGGCGCTTGTCGCGAAGGCCTCGGCGCTCGGACTGAGCGGCATATTGGCGGCCTCGACGCAGCCGCGCGTCCTCGCGGCGCTCAAGGTCTCCTTCGGCATCTCGAGCGCCGCTGCGGTGATCGACGCCGCGGTCGGCTCGCTCATCGCCTGGACGCTAATGCGCTATTCGTTCCCGGGCCGCCGCGTTCTTGACGCGCTCGTCGATCTGCCCTTTGCGCTGCCGACCGCAGTCGCGGGGATATCGCTGGCGACCCTCTACGCGCCGAACGGTTGGTTCGGCGCTCCTCTGGCCAAGCTGGGCGTGAAGATTGCGTTCACGCCCTGGGGCATTCTCGTCGCGCTGGTTTTCGTTGGCCTGCCGTTCGTCGTGCGCACCCTGCAGCCGGTCATCGAGGAGCTCGACGCAGAGCAGGAGGAAGCCTCTGCGACGCTCGGCGCAGGCCGATGGCAGACGATCCGTCGCGTGCTGATCCCCGAGCTTACTCCGGCGCTCCTGACCGGGGTGGCGCTCGCCTTCGCTCGCGGCGTCGGGGAATACGGCTCGGTGATCTTCATCGCCGGCAACGTGCCGTTCGCTTCCGAGATCGCGCCGCTGCTGATCGTCGTGAAACTCGAGGAATACGACTATGCGGGGGCGACGGCGATCGCCGCGATCATGCTGGCGGTGTCGTTCGTCATGCTGTTCGCCATCAACGCCGCGCAGGCCTGGACCCGGAGGCGGCTCGGCCATGTCTGACCTTGCGCTGACCGTGCGCGCCGGCTCGCCGGTCACGAGCGAGAGCGCGTCCGCGCGAAGGACGCTGATCGCAGGAACCGTCGGCATTCTGAGCCTCTTTCTTCTCGCGCCGCTGGTCGTCGTCGCCGTCGAAGCCGGGGGAAAAGGATGAGCCGGCTACCTCTCCGCGCTCGCCGATCCCGACGCGCGCGCGGCGATCGCGCTTACGCTCATAGTCGCGTCGATTGTCGTGCCCCTGCACGCGGTATTCGGACTGGCGGCCGCCTGGTGCGTCTCGAAGTTCCAGTTTCGCGGCAAGAATATGCTGATCACGCTGATCGACCTGCCGTTCTCCGTTTCGCCGGTCGTGTCGGGCCTCGTCTTCGTCCTCCTGTTCGGCGCGCAGGGCCTTTTCGGCCCGCGGCTCGCGGCGCATGGAATCCGGATCATTTTCGCCGTGCCGGGCATTGTGCTTGCGACTCTCTTCGTGACCTTCCCATTCGTCGCGCGCGAGGTCATTCCGCTGATGCAGCAGCAGGGGACGGCCGAAGAAGAAGCCGCGCTGACCCTCGGCGCGGGCGGGCTGAAGATTTTCCTTACCGTGACCCTGCCCAACGTCAAATGGGCGCTCCTGACCGGCGTCCTGCTGGCGAACGCCCGCGCCATGGGTGAATTCGGCGCCGTTTCGGTCGTTTCCGGCCACATCCGCGGGCTCACCAACACGATCCCGCTGCAGGTGGAGATCCTCTACAATGAATACAGCATCGCAGCCGCTTTCTCCCTCGCCTCGCTCCTGGCGCTTCTGGCCCTGGTTACGCTCGGCCTCAGAACCTTTTTCGAGCGACGCCAGGAAAGCGGGCGTCATGGGCTTTGACGTTCCGGTTGAGCCGCTGGCGGCCTCAGCCCCGGACTTGCCAAGCTCCGCAACTTCGTTCGGCGCCCCGCACGCCATTTCCGTGCGCGGGCTGTCGAAGACCTTCGCACCGCACGTCATCCTCGATCGGATCGACCTCGACATCGCGCCTGGAGAACTGCTGGCGCTTCTCGGACCGTCAGGGTCAGGCAAGACGACGCTTCTGCGGCTCCTGGCCGGCCTGGAAACTCAGGCGGGGGGCTCGATTCGCCTCGACGGCGAAGACGCGGAGAAGCTGTCCGTTCAGGAGCGCCGCGTGGGTTTCGTCTTCCAGTCCTATGCCCTCTTCCGCCACATGACCGTGTTCAACAATATCGCCTACGGCCTGGCTGTCCGGCCGCGAAGGTTGCGCCCGCCACGGGAAGAGATCGCTGTAAGGGTGTCCGCGCTGCTCGACATGATGCAGCTTCCTGGATTCGAAAATCGCTATCCGTCGCAACTGTCGGGCGGCCAGCGCCAGCGCGTCGCGCTCGCCCGCGCGCTCGCCATCGAGCCCCGCGTGCTGCTCCTCGACGAGCCGTTCGGCGCGCTCGACGCCAAAGTTCGTAAGGATCTGCGGAAATGGCTGCGTGATATCCACGACCGCACAGGCCTCACAACTGTTTTCGTTACGCACGACCAAGCGGAAGCGATGGAGGTCGCGGATCGCGTTGCTGTCCTCAACGCCGGCCGGATCGAGCAGGTGGGTACGCCCGACGCGTTGCGCGAGCGCCCTGCGACGCTCTTTGTGCGGTCGTTCCTCGCTTGAGACGAATTCGACCGGCTACGTTGAATTCGACCACAAGGTCGCTGGCGACACGAGCGTTATTGTTTCAACCCACACGTTCGTCGCAGGCGACGCCATCCGCTCCCGAAGCCGCGGCACAGGCTGCGCTTGACCGCGCTTGATCGGCGGCGCGCAACTCCCTTCGCCGCCAAGCGCCGGTTAGAACCTTATGCGGATGCCGACCGTTGGGTCCCATTCTTGGGTGTTGGCCGTGGTCGCCGTCGCGGTGAAGATCTTTCCTTTCGCAGTCGGCGCGAAGTAAGTATAGGTCTGCGTGAAGCCGTTGGCGAGGCCGCCGTATACGTTGGAATACATCACGCCGGCATAGATATCGACCCGCTTGAACGGCCTCCAGTCGGCGAGGAACGAGATGGCGTCCTGGCTGCCCGCGCACTTGCTGCTGCTGATGAAGGCTCCGGCGCCGGTGCAGGCCGCCGCGAGGGTGTTGCCGAATTTGTCCACGGTGAAATTGTAGTTGTTCTGGGTCTGATAGTAGAACGCGGCCGCGAGATCAAGCGAGCCGTAGCCGTGGAGCCAAGTATCCGGAACCGAATACTTTACGCCGGTCCAAAACGAGTTCAGCTCTTTGTGGAGATTGTAGTTGTTGCTGGTGACGGCGCCGGCGGGCGCGAAAATCTCTGGGTATTCTGTCCTGAACCCGGAGGCATAGGCGTCGGACGGGTTCGACAGATTTGCATAGATGTAGCCGCCGTAGAACTTGAAATTGTCCCACTTGTAGCTCGCCATCAGTTCGACGCCGAAGTTGTTGGACAAGGTCGCCTTGAGGACCGAGTTGGGGTCATAATAAAAGTTGACGCCGTCGAAGGGCTGCTTGATGTAGCTGACGCCGCTGATTGTCGCGATGTTCGCAGCCGCCCCACCGTATGTGGACAGCGACACGGCGTCCTCGGCCCATTCGACAATGCCGTCGAAGGAGAAGTTGCCCCAGTCGCCGCCGGCCTGGAAGCTGTAGGCGCCCTGCGAACCGTTCTGCCAGTCGTATCCGCCGACTTGCGCCTGTCCCGCCAGGCGGATGTTCTGCGCATAGAGGATATTCGGAATCGCGACCTTGTAGGTGAAGGCCGTGTTCGGGCGAACGAGTTCGGTATCGCCGAAGCCGGGGAACGAGCTCGAGAAAGCAATCAGCGAGAACGCAGTCGCTCCAATCGGATCGTATTTGCTCTGCGTATCGAAGTTCAGGGAGTTGGTGCGCCCGAAGGTCAGGGTGCCCCAGGTCTTGCTGCTGATCCCGAAATAGCCCTGCGAGTTCATCCATGAGCCGTTGCGGCTCGAGTTGAAGTTCGACGTCTGCCAGGGAAATTTGTTCGCCGGGCTGAAGTTCTGATCGGCCAGCGATCGCGGGGGGTTCAGGAACATGCCGGAATAGGGATTGACGCCGGCTTCGAGAACACCGATTAGGGACCATCCGGTCAAGCCAAGGGGAGCCAGGTCCTCTTTCATTTTGAGGCCCAGCACGGAGGTGCTCAACCCGTTGTAGGTCGGAAGCCAGAGACCCTGGTGCCCCGACTTCTGGATGCCGTAATTGTTCTTGTCGGCGCTCGGGTTGAAGGTCGTGCCCCAGCTCTGGTAGCCGAGGCCGACGTCGAGGGTTCCAAACAAGGTGATCCCGTAGGCGCCGATCGGGCAATCGTCGGCCGACGTATTGAGCCAGTTCCACACGCTGGACCAGCAATTCGGCTTGGGGGGCGGCGCCTCGACCGGCTTTAGGGTCGGCAAGTCCGCCGCCTGGGCGAGACTGGCGAGACCGACCGTCGCCGCGAGAACAATGCCAAATCGCTTCATCTCTGCCCCATTCATTAGTATATTAGATCTATAGGTTTAATAGACTGACGAGTTTTGTCAAGCGAATCTACGACTGGGGTGGGAGGATTACCCAGGCGCCAACTCTTTGAAATGGGTACAGAAAGCAGGCGAGATATTCAAGTGGGAATAACGGACTGCCTTTGGCCGCAGAGTGTATGGGCGAGAAAGGTCCATAGTGTGGTTCTTGTGCAACAGTAGCGTGGCCGCATTTGTGCCGCCATCATGAACGGCTCATGACCGCCTCGAGCCGCTTGACCGCCCCTTTTCGCACGCGCAATCGCTCTGGGCGCCAAGGCCGCTACCTGCACCTCGGATAGAAGGCCGCGAGCGTACGTCCGCTAAGAAAGATCGGTCTGCGCGTCAGGCCGCCATGCCGTTGGATCCAATTGCGGATCGGTGCGGGGTAGGCCTCAGTCACCACCCGCGTCGCTTCCGGAGCCGGAAATTCCTCGCCAGAGCCATCGACCAGCCTTGCCGCGTGAAAGCCGAGGACCGCCCGCCGCGTCACGCAGATCCGGCTGCGCGGCACGATGTCGAGGACCAGGGTGCAGGCGGAAAAGCACGGGCCGTCGATGACCACCCGTTCGCCGGACTGGCGCAGCATTTCGAAATACCTGATGAAGGAAGTGGCTTCGCCCCCGGGACTGGCTTCGATGCGCACCGTGGCCAGCGCAGGGCTGAAGCAGACAAGAAAGGTGAGAAGAGCGAAGAGAGCGCGTCGCATCGGACTCCTGCCACAGGCTCAGAGGAACCCGCCGGGGCGAAATGCGGAAAGTGAAACGAACGCCAGCCGCGCCGGATCCGCGACGCACGAGCGGGAGCAAGCGAGGAAGTTAGCCTCGATTTGTGGCCGATCAAGGGGCGGTCGGACGCGCTCCGTCGTCGGGGCCCCGCATCGATGCCTGCGCTGCGCCGGTGCGCCAGCTGGCTTTCGGCGCCGCATCTGTTCGCCGTCCCCAGTCGGGGTGCGTGCAGTGGCCTCGATCGGTCTGCTGCTGCTTCCCGCCGGACCTTAGTCACCGACTCAATGTTGGTTTGTTGTTTGCGTTAACGCCTTGAAAAGGCTCAAAACGGCAATGGGTGAGTCTTGCCACGAGTCGGCATGGATGCACGGTCGGCGCCGCATCGGCTTGGCGCCGGCGCCTCCGCTTTTTGCCGGTGCGACCCGTTTCGTTCGACCGGGCCGGCGCCGTTTCGGACGGACTTCTCAGCGAGCGGCCGAGTCCCGGCTGGAGGTGTAGAAAGTTGCAATTCTTGGAATTCTTGGCGCCCAACCAGTTGAAATGATTGGACCGCGGGCCGATTCGCAATCGGCCCTCCGACCCGCGCCGAGGTCGCGGCCGGCGGCTCAAAATCCGACCGCAAGAGTCCCCCGCTGGCGCAGGTCGGACGCGCCCGTCAGTACCCCGTCTGGCGTGCGAAGAATGGTATTGGCTGAGCCCATCGCCGCGCGCACGACGACCTTGTGCCCCATCGCTTCGAGCAGCCGGACCGTGTCCGCCGATATGCCGCGCTCGATCCTGAGCTCGTCGGGCCAGAGCTGGTCGTGGGCGCGCGGCGCATTCTCGGCCTCGGCGACGTTGAGGCCGTGGTCGATCACGTTGACGATGATCTGCAGCACCGTCGTAATGATGTGCGAGCCGCCGGGGCTGCCCGTCACGAGCTCCACCTTTCCGTCCTTGAAGACGATGGTCGGGCTCATCGAGGAGAGGGGCCGCTTCGACGGACCGGGCGCGTTGGCGCCGCCGCCCATCAGGTCGTAGGCGTTGGCGGCGCCGGGCTTGGCGGCGAAGTCGTCGAGTTCGTCATTGAGCAGAACGCCGGTCCCGTCGGCGACGAGGCCTGAGCCGTAGGGAAGGTTCAGCGTATAGGTGTTGGCGATCGCGTCGCCCTCGGCGTCGACGATCGAGAAATGGGTGGTCTGGTCGCCTTCGTAGCGTTGCGGCTCGCCCGGGCGAATCTCGCCGGCGGGGCGCGCCCGATCGGGAGAGATCTCCGTACGCAGCTTTGCGGCGTAAGCCTTCGACACCAGGCCCGCCAGCGGAACCTTGACGAAATCGGGGTCGCCGAGCCACGCCGCGCGGTCAGCGTAGGCGAGCTTTTCCGCTTCCGCCATTTCGTGCAGCGAGGCGGCCGAGTTGAGGCCCTGCTTGCCGATCGGATAGCCCTCGAGAATGTTGAGGATCTCGATGATATGTGCGCCGCCGGACGAGGGCGGCGGCATCGAGACGATCGTGTGTCCGCGATAGGTCCCGCTGACCGGTTCCCGCTCGATCGCGCGATACTGCGCGAGGTCCTCCATCGTCATCCGTCCGCCCGCCGCCCGCACGGAATCCACGATCTTCCGCGCCACCGGTCCCGTGTAGAAGCCAGCGGCGCCCTGTGTTGCGATGATCTCCAGCGTTGCGGCGAGGTCGTCGAGCGAAATGTGATCGCCGGCCTGCGGCGCGCTGCCGTCGGGCGTGAGATAGATGCGCGCCGAGGACGGATGCTTCGCCAGAACCGGCGCGAACAGGGGGAGCGTGTCGGCGACGTCGCCGTCGACGGTCAGGCCCTGGCGGGCGAGCGCCGCGGCGGGCGCGACGAGGTCGGCGAAGGAGAACTTTCCCGAGCCGTACTCGCGCCAGGCAAGCTCGAACCCCGCCACGGTTCCGGGCACGCCGATCGCCAGTCCGGAGTAGCGCGACTTGAATGGATCGGCTTTACCATTGGCGTCGAGAAAGACGTCCTTGGTCGTCGCCGCCGGGGCCGTCTCGCGATAGTCGATCGCAATGGTCCTGCCGAGGTCGGCGCGGTGGATCAGCATGAAGCCGCCGCCGCCGAGATTTCCGGCGCGCGGCAACGTCACCGCAAGCGCGAAGCCGACTGCGACGGCAGCGTCGACCGCATTGCCGCCGAGCCTCAGCACGTCGAGGCCGACCCGCGAGGCGGCCTCCTCCTGGCTGACGACCATTCCGCGCCTGGCGACAACCGGCCGGGCGGTGGCGAGTTCGGAGATGATCGGCGCGGAATCGGCGAACGCGACCGCCGGAGCAAGCAGGAGCACGGCGAAGGCGGCGAAGCGGAAAGGTCTCAAGAGTTCGATTCTCCCGATCGGATATCATCGCGAGAAGCGCAGCGCTCGGTCGATGGATCGCTTCGCTTCGCTCGCGCAGACGTCATTACCGTCTTTCCGGCAAATCCCTACCCGATCTGCATGACCGCGCCTCGTGCGAGCCGCGGGGCGAGCTTGCGCATGTCGGATGGCGAAATCGCGACGCAGCCGGCGGTCGGAGTCAGTTCCGGCCGGGCGAGGTGAAAGAAGATCGCGCTCCCCCGTCCCTTCGCCCGGCGGGTGTAATTCTGATCGAGCACGAAGGTGATGTCATAGAGATGGTCGTCGCGCCACATGCGGTCGGTGCAGTCGGCTGCAGGCAGCCGCACGGCGCGGTTATAACGCGGGCTGTTCGGGTCCTCGCACCAGCCCTGGTCGCGCCGCATTGGCCGCAGCGGGACGCCGGCGGCGTGGAGCCGCCATCGGTCGGGACGATAGTAACCCCACAAGAGGCGGAAGCGCCCGGCCGGCGTTCCGCGGTCCCCTTCGCGCTTTGTGCGGACGATTCCTGCTGGCCCCAGCGCGCAGGAAATTCGGAACGGCTCCGCCGTCAGCCAACCGCGGGCGCAGTTTCCTGCGATGGGGCGAACGCGGAGGAGGGAGAGGCGAGTTGGCATACGGAGACCTCCGGTTCGTCGTCGCGCGTCGTTCGGAGCGATTGCTCCGACCTCAATCCAGCGTGCGCCTGAACCGCAACAGCGCCAGGAGCGAGAAGACGGGGATGAAGGTCGCCAGCATCGCGAATTCGAAGCCGATCTCGCTCCAGTTCGCGCCCTTCAGCATCACCGCCCGCACGACGCGCAAGAAATGCGTCATCGGCAGGAGGCTTCCGAGATCCTGAGCCCAAGCCGGCATGCCGTGGAACGGGAACATGAAGCCGGACATCAAAATCGAGGGCAGGAAGAAGAAGAAGGTCAGCTGCATCGCCTGCATCTGCGAGCGCGCCAGCGTCGAGAAGGTGTAGCCGAGCAGCACCATCGCCAGCACGAAGAGGAGCACACCCGCGAGCAGCATCCCGAGATTGCCGACGAAAGGCACATGGAACAGCGCCCTTGCCGTCGTC
Organism: uncultured Alphaproteobacteria bacterium; assembly: GCA_963835885.1. Lineage (GTDB taxonomy): Bacteria > Pseudomonadota > Alphaproteobacteria > Rhizobiales > Beijerinckiaceae > Roseiarcus. The sequence continues at coordinate 168,100 of CAWIHF010000003.1, read as the reverse complement.
AGGATCACCGCCACCTGGACGCCTCCGACGATGAAAAAGGGCAACACCTTACCGAGCATGATCTCTAAGCCGTTGGCCGGCATCGCGAGCAGGTTCTCCATTGTGCCGCGCTCGATTTCGCGTGTTAGCGCGATCGAGGTCATCATCACCATGGTCATCTGCAGAACGACGCCGAGCAGCCCTGGCACGATGAAATACTGGGAGATGCCGTCGGGATTATAGCGCTTATGGACGACGATCGAGAGCTGCTGGTCTTGACTCTCCGCGACCTCGAGCTCGCGCCCCTGCTCGCGCAAGAGCGCGCGTCCCGCCAACTCGCCAAGCGCGCCGATCGCGTTGCTCGCCGCGGCCGGATCCGTGGCGTCGGCCTCGACCAGGATCTGCGGCTTATCGCTGCGGTCGACGCGCGCGCCGAAATCGCTCGGGATGATGACGAGGAAGGCGACGTTCCCGCTCTGGATGAGCCCCTCCGCCTCCGCGTCGGTCTTCGGCCGGGCGACGAACCGGTAGTAGCCGCTGACCTCCAGCGCCGAAACGATCGCTCGCGAGTAATGGTCTTGGCCGGTCGCCAAAAGCGCGGCGTCAAGCCGCTTCGGGTCGGTGTTGATTGCGTATCCGAACAGGATCAGCAACAGGACGGGGATGCCGAGCATCATGGCGAAGGTGACGCGGTCGCGCCGCATCTGCACAAATTCCTTCGCCAGAATCGCGCCGAGACGGACGAAGAAGAGGCGGATCATGCCGCCCTCGCCGGCGCGCCATTCGAGGCGCGCATGAAGTTGATGAATACGTCCTCGAGGCTGGTCAGGCCCGGCTCGATCGAAAGCTCGATGTTGCGACGCATAGGCCCCGAGCTCCTCCGCCATTTTTGAGCTGTCGAGGCCGACGACATGCAGCGTCGCCCCGAATGGCGCAACCTGGCTGACGGAACTCAGGCCAAGCAGCGCATTCATCAGCTCGGCGCTCGGATTGGCGCGCACAACGAAAGTATGCAGTCCGGACTGTTGCACGACCTCCTCGACCGTGCCGGTCGCCAGCATATGCCCATAGGAAATATAGCTGATGCGGTGGCAACGCTCCGCTTCGTCCATGTAATGGGTCGAGACAAGCACCGTGAGGCCGTCCGCGGCAAGGCGGTGGATCTCGTCCCAGAACTCGCGCCGCGCCTTCGGGTCGACGCCTGCAGTCGGCTCGTCGAGCAGCAGGAGCTTCGGCCGATGCATGATGCACGCGGCCAGGGCGAGGCGCTGCTTCCAGCCGCCCGACAGCGCGCCCGCGAGCTGATGGCGCCGCGAGGTGAGCCCGAGGTCGGCGAGCGTCGCGGCGACCGTCTGGCGGCGTGGCTTAAGATCGTAGAGGCGGGCGACGAAGAAGAGATTCTCCTCGATCGACAGATCCTCGTAGAACGAGAATCGCTGGGTCATGTAGCCGACCTGCGCCTTGATGCGGCGGCTCTCGCGGATCACGTCGAAGCCCAGCACCGTTCCCTCGCCGGCGTCTGGGGTCAGAAGACCGCAGATCATGCGGATGGTCGTCGTCTTGCCGGAACCATTCGGCCCGAGAAAGCCGACGATTTCGCCCGCGGCCACCTTGAGCGAGATGTGATCGACGACCGTCGCCTTGCCGAAGCGCTTGGTGAGGTTGGCGACGTCGATGACGTTCACGACTTCAGTCATCGGCGCTCACGACTTGGGCCCAGGCAGGTCGACGTCGACGATCTGGCCCGGCTGCAGGCTCAAGGGCTTGTCCGTCCGCGGCGCGTGCTTCGATGAGGTAGACGAGCGTCTGCCGGCTCTCGAGCGAATAGATGATCGGCGGGCGTGAATTCGGGGTCGCGCGCGATATAGGTGATGGCCGCGGTCAAGCCCTTCTCACAGCCGTCGCAGCGCATGTCGACGACCTGCCCGAGCGCGAGCGACGATAACGCCGCCTCGGGCACATAGAATTTCACCTTGACCGCGTTTTCCGGCAGGAACGAGACGACCGGCGCCGACGGACCGGCCACGTCGCCGACGCGACGGATGATGTCGGAGACGTGGCCCGCTGCGGGCGCGACGAGCTGGCGCTGTTCAAGTCGCCAGCGCGCATTGTCCAGCGCGGCCTTCGCCTGCGCCACCTTGTTGCGCGCCGCGACGATCTCCTCGTCGCGCGCCGGCAGCTTGGCGACCGCGAGATTCGCGGCGAGCTCCCGCGCCCGCGAGGCGGCGACGTCGTACGCCGTCTGCGCCGGAATCGAGGTCGGCTGCGAGGCGAAGCCGCGGCTGTACAGGTCCTTGCGGCGATTCGAGAGTGCGCTTGGCGTCGTCCTGCTGCGCCTGTGCGGCTTTGAGGGTCGCCTCGATGGCCGCGATCTCCTCGGGACGGCGGCCATAGAGGATGTTGGCGAGGTCGGCGTTCGCCTCGGCAAGCGCGGCTTCGGCGTTGCGCACCGCGATCTCGGCGTCGGTCGTCTCCAGCGTCGCAATCCGGTCGCCGGCTTTGAGCCTGTCGCCGCGCCGCACATATTCATTGGCGACCCGCGCGACCTCGATCGGCGCGACGTTGACGTATTCGCCTTCGATGTAGCCGACGGCGGCGTTGGTGGGAGGCGCGCAGGCCGGCAGGATCTTGGCGATCAGCGCAATGGCGCAGATCGTTTGGAGAATCATGGCGACGTCTTTCGGGCGAAATCGATGGCGGCGTCGAGATTGGCGAGGACCTGCCGCTTGATCGCGGCGGCTTCCCTTGGGCCGATCTCGGCCCAATCCATGCGGCGCAGCACCGCGGGCCGGGCGAGCCGGAAATAGAGCACTTGGCCGATCAGGGCGAAGACGGCGAGCCGCGTCGCTTCGCTTTCGGGTTCGGCCCCCGTCGCCTGGGCCCAGAGGGCGCAGGCGCGCGCATGCATCGGCCCAATGGCGCCGTAGAGCCGCTCGAAGGCGGCGGACGGCTCGAACATCTCGCGCAGCACGAAGCGCGCGACCGTCCGCGCCGCAGGCTTAACGACGATCGCGTCGATCACGCCTTCGGCAAGGCGCGCGAGGGCGTTGCGCGCGTCCGCAGCCGAGAGCGCGTCGATGTCCGTAGTGACGGCTGCGGCGCCGACGAAAATCTGGCCGATGGTCTCGACGACCGAATCCGCGCAGGCCGTTCGCAGGCCCTCCTTGCCGCCGAAATGGTAGGCGATCGCCGCGATGTTGGCGTTCGCAGCCGCGGCGATCTCGCGGGTCGAGGTCGCTTCAAACCCCTTGGCGCCGAAGAGGTCGAGCGCGGCCCCGACAAGCGCGGCGCGGGTCGTATCGGCGCGGGAGGGGACGAGTGGTTCGGCATGCGGCATCGCGGCGATATAGGTCCGGGCCGCAAGTTAATCAATCGATTGTTTTAATTCTGCGACGTTTCGCCGCGGCCTTTTCGCTCAGCCGGCCAGCATGCTTCTGACGATGGCGCTCGCCTTGGCGAAGTCCATCTCCCCCGGATGCGCCGCCTTCAGCGCGTTGACCACCTTGCCCATGTCCTTGACGCTCGCCGCGCCCGTCGCGGCGATGGCGGCCCGGGCGGCGGCGGTCACCTCCGCCTCGTCCATCTGCTTCGGCAGGAACTCGTTGATCACGGCGACTTCCGCGTTCTCCTTCGCCGCCAGCTCCGCCCGCCCGGCCTTAGCGTAGATCGCCGCTGACTCCTGCCGGGACTTGACCATCTTGGTGAGCAGCGCGAGTTCGTCGGCCCGGCTCACGATCTTGCCCGCCCCGCGCGCCTCGATCTCCCGCTCCTTGAGGGCCGCCATGATGAGACGGAGCGCGCCGACCCGAGCCTTGTCGCCGGACTTCATCGCCTCTTTCATCCGGGCTGTCACAGTCTCGCGCAACGGCGCCACATCCGCCATGGGGTTCCTCGAATGTTGTCGGCCGCGTCGCTTGACGGGCCGAGTTCGCGGCGCTTAAGCACAGGCCCATGCCCAGCGCAATAATCCAAACACCGCAGCCGGCCTGGACGGCGGTTGGCGGCCCCGCGTCGCCACCGGCGTGCTCGTGCTCGCCGACGGCGAGGTGATCGAAGGCTTCGGGGTCGGCGCGGCCGGATCGGCGGTCGGCGAAGTCTGCTTCAACACCGCAATGACCGGCTATCAGGAAATCCTGACCGATCCCTCCTACGCCGCCCAGATTGTCACCTTCACTTTCCCCCATATAGGGATCGTCGGAACCAACGACGAGGACCTCGAAGTGGTCAACGCCGCGGCGTCGTCGGCCGCCGTCGGCGCGATCTTCCGCGCCGATCTTGCCGAACCGTCCAATTTCCGCGCCCGTGCCCGGCTCGACGCCTGGCTCAAGACGCGCGGCCTGATCGGCCTCACCGGCGTCGATACCCGCGCGCTGACGACGCTCATCCGCACGCGCGGCATGCCGAATGCGGTCATCGCCCATTCGCCCGACGGCGCCTTCGACCTCGACGCGCTGCGCGCCGAGGCCGCTCGCTGGCCCGGCATCGACGGCATGGACCTCGTCCCGGCCGTCGGCTCGACCCAGCGCTACGACTGGGACGAAACGAGCTGGACTCTCGGAGAGCGGCTACGGCAAGCGGCTCGAGACGCGCTTCCACGTGGTCGCGGTCGACTACGGGGTGAAGCGCAACATCCTGAGACTGCTCAACGACTGCGGCTGCTCGGTGACGGTGGTCCCCGCGACGGCGACCTCCGAGGAGATCCTTGCGCTGCGGCCCGACGGGGTCTTCCTGTCCAACGGGCCGGGAGACCCGGCCGAGACCGGCAAATACGCCGTGCCGACCATCCAGGCGCTGCTCGAGACAAAGATCCCGCTGTTCGGTATCTGCCTTGGCCATCAGCTGCTCGGGCTCGCGGTCGGCGGGCGCACGGTGAAGATGCCGCAGGGCCATCACGGGGCGAACCATCCGGTCAAGGATTTCACCACCAATAAGGTCGAGATCGTGTCGATGAACCACGGTTTTGCCGTCGACCGCGACACCCTCCCGGACAACGTCAAGGAGACGCATGTCTCGCTGTTCGACGGCTCGAACTGCGGCGTGGCGCTGAGCGACCGCCCGGCCTTCTCGGTCCAGTACCATCCCGAGGCCTCGCCCGGTCCCCGCGACAGCCACTATCTCTTCCGCCGCTTCGTCGGCCTGATGGAGGCGGCGAAGGAGGGATCGCAGGCGGGGTGAGGGCCGGCGCGAATTTGCCGCCGACGCTGCGATTCCAATCAGTTGGGCGCCAAAATTTCGGAATTTGCGGCGTTTGATGTGTAGCCACTAATTTCGGCATATTACTCTTGCGTTCAAGGCGTTTTTGGCTTAACGATACACCGGCCAAGCTCATCGGTCTGGTTCGCACTTTGATTGGCGAAGTGACCCGGGTTCAGGCGGAGTACGAGAAGGTGAGCGGGGCGTTAGCCAAAATGTGCGTCGACAGCTCGGTCACCGACGCTAACGGCCATGAAGAAATCCTACGCGGCCGCCAAAAGCCGTCGCTGACAAGGCGACAGACCTAATCGCGAGGACGGCAAGGTCAAGCATCGAAGGCGCTGGCACAACCTCGACAATTCACGTTACGCAAACCGTGAAGTAGGTCGAGGCGCCGGCTGGTTCGCTGAAACACAAGGGCGATTAGGAGATCGTCGTTCAGGATCTGGTTCTGAATCCGTTGGTGACGCGCTATCGACGTGAGCGCTGGGAAACGCCGGATGGGAAAACCCTGGTCGCGCCGCTCAATCCCGGCATCGTCGGCGGCTATGGCCCGCAACTGCATCGCGTGGTTCTGATGCTGCATTATCAGTGTCATGTGACGATCGAGAAAATTCTTGCGCTGCTCAACGGCATGGGCGTTGTGATTTAAGCGCCAAGTGGGCCGCATGCTGGCCGCCGAGCGAGATGTTCGGGCCGGAGGAAGGAGGGTCCTCTGGGGGCGGTTTGGGTTGCTCTTACTTCGTCACGGTCGACGACACCGGCGCCCGATAACTCAGAGCGGCGTCGCCGACCCTGATGGCTCCGATACGGCAGCGCGTTTCGAAGCGGCGCTGTGCAGATCCCGCCTGGCGTTCTGCGCGATCTCTGGGCGGCGCGGCCTTTACGTGGTCAACGAGGCGGCGCTCGGCTCCATGCGGGCTTGCAATCTGAGCCTCGCCCTCATCGACAAGCTCGCCGGCCATGGACGGGTTTTTTGCGTCACACGAAGATGGATGAACCATCTGAACGCAATCTGGATTGGCTGATCTCGGACCACGCCAAGCCGATTGCATCGAGCGCGGGCGCTTGTGGGGCGCCGTTTGCCGAGAGAGGCGGCCTCGGCGCCCGACGTGTTTCTCTACGACGCCAGCACGTTCTGGAAGGCGAACACGCCTTGTGCGGGGCCGCCGAACGTTCGGCTACAATTCCCGCGATCGCAAGTCGGGCAAACGTCGAGATCGACGCGCTGATCTGGTGGTTCTATCGCGGCCTGAAAGACTACAAGTTCGCCCCCAGCCCCGAGAAAGCCGAGCGGTTGCGGGCGCAATTCGACCGCATCTTCAACCGCTCCAGAACCGGCTACGCCACCCTCGACAGCCTGCTCACCGACGCCGCCCGGACGTCCGCTGTCGATCGAGGTCCCCCATATTCCGAGGCAACACCTCCGACGTCGAAAACGTATCCCTCCTCGTCAAGTCAACAAAGCCGCCGCGACCGTTTCGACGGGCCGAGCGCCCGCAGTCATCTTCGGCCTCGCCAAGACCGGTCATGAAGTCAAAACCCCCAGCTTCGCGGAAATCGGCGCCCGGCTTCCATTACATCACCGCCATCACGAAAGCGCAGTATCAGACGCTCCCTATCGCGGCCGGCATGTTGCAGATGGACCTGTTCGAGGAGACGCTGGCCGAGGTCGAAGGCTTGGATGGCGAGCGTTATGTGTTGCGCCGCAATCCTGCCCGCGCCGAGGAACTGGCGGCCGCGCGGGCGGACAAGCTCAAGACCCTGCGAGCCGCCGCCGAAGCGGCCGACGCCTATTTGAACGAGCATCCGAAGGCGGCGGCGAAGACGCAACTGGCCAGGCTGGAAGAATCGGGCGCACACGCTCGGCCTCGACAAGTTCGTTCAGCTCGCCGAACAGGAGCGGCGCGTCTTCGTCGCGGTGGACGAGACCGCGCTGACCGAAGCGGCGCGCCTCGATGGTTGCTACGCGCTCAGGACCGATCTGCCAAAGACCGTCGTCGGCAAAGAGATCGTGCACGCCCGCTACAAGGACCTCGCCCAGGTCGAATGGGCGTTCCGCAACTCGAAAACCGTGCAGCTCGAGATGCGGCCGGTCTATCTGCGTGACGAGAACCGCACGCGCGGCCACGCCCTCGTCGTCATGCTGGCCTATCTCCTGGCGCACGCCCTGCGCCAGCGCTGGCGCGACATCGACCTGACCGTGCAGGAAGGCCTCGACCGGCTCGCCAGTCTCTGCGTCGTCGAAGTGATCATCGGCGGTCGGCCCTCCTACAATCAGGTCCCCACGCCGCGCGACGACGTGCGCCAATTGTTCGAAGCCGCCGGCGTCGCCATTCCCGCCGCGCTGCCCCTCGACCCGGCCCGCGTAGCCACCAGGAAAACCCTCCCACAGCGACGAAAAGCGAAATAAGGTCAACCCGTTATCGGGAGCGCACTAAGCCTGATACAGGGGAACATCCGTTGAACGCCGCATCAAACTTCTTGCTTCTTGCGTGACTTCGTCATTTCTCGCTCCGTCGGTTGCGACAGAGCAGGTCATTTCACACCTTAGCCAGTGGTCCCAAATCCGGGGTCCAGCTCAGTTTTTCGATCCGTTTCCCAGACCGACCACGCCCGAGGTCCCGATGTAAGGAGGATTCAATTCAATATCGCGCCGAGGGAGGCCCTTCACTCGGAATGGCGATCCGCGCCCAGGCAAACGCCCGCAGTCGGGCTTCGGCAAGCTGGTCAAGCGTCAACTTCTGTGCGACCGCGTCGCGCACGCGCGCCCAGTATTCCTGCTCTCGTCCGCTTGCCTGCGACGCAGCGAGATTGAGCCAGACCTCGGCCTGCACCCAGTCCTGCGGCACGCCATATCCCTTGTCGAAGAGCAAGCCGAGCAGGAATTGAGCTGTCGGCTCGCCCTGCTGGGCCGCCTGGTTGAGCCAAGTGGCTGCGACAGTGTAGTTGCGCGGAACACCGAGTCCATTCTGGTACATATAGCCGAGGTAGGTCTGCGCTATCGGCACGCCACGTTCGGCCTCGACGAGCAGCAACGGCGCCGCCCGGACGTAATTGCGGCTTTGATATTCACGCAATCCGGCGCTCAGCGTGTCGGCCCTCGCACTGCAAGCGAGACACAGAAGGACGAGCGCGAGCGCCGAGGCGCCGCCACGTAGGGCGCGCGCCCAGCCAACGCCTAGGTGCTCAATCCGATCTGCAGTCGCGGTCAACGGCCGTTACTCCCCAACGCCTCACTTATCAACGATCTCGAGCGAATACGCCAGCAATTTCCTATCCGGCCGACACATGAAGGAATTCAAAACCAGAGAGCCCCGCTGGGTGACTCACGAGGCCGTTCGCAAAGCGCAGCGAGCGGCCCACGGGCTGATCGATAGCGCGGCTTCTGACGATAGACCAGGCTCAATCCCGGTTTTTGTCTTTCAGCGGCGCGTGATCCTGGGCGGTTTGTTGGCCTGATGTTTCGAGCCGTTCCGGCATGCCAAGGACTGCGGATTGCTCACCCTTTTCGACGATAATCGAGCGCTGCGTAACCGTCTTCAACCGCCATCCCGACGCCTCCTCCCCCTCCCGCAGGCGCGTGACCGCGTGCGTTGCCGGGTCTCTGACCATGGCGAGGCTCGTCGCGGGGCCGACGATCGTTCCAATCAATTTCAAAGTCGGCGAAGCGGGCGCGGCGGGGGCGGGAGGCGGCGCCGGCGGCGGCGCCGCCGGCTGAACCGCCAGCGACGCGGGGCGGCGCGACGCCGAAAAGAGCGGTCGGTCTCGGGTCGCGGTGAGCGAGCTTAGCGGAATCGTCCAGAGAGGATTGCCGCCCTGCGCCGCCGCGTCTGGGTTGACGCGGCTTGTGGCGCGAGCCGATTGCTGGACGGCCTCCGCGCTTTCTGCCTGCGGAACGGGCGCATAGGCGGTTTCAAGTTCGGATTTCGCGCCGGCGCGGTCGTCGAGGGGACCCGCCGACGCCCCTGCCGCAAGGGCGAGGCCGAAAAAGAAAGATGCTGGGCCCACTCTCCTCATCTGGAAGGCCGCCATTGTCCCACAACCGAGACCGTCATTCGCATACGACCGCTCTCTGGCTCGCCGAAGTCCTCCGGCGATTGGATCGAAAGTTTGTCCACAAACAGAAATGGCATCCCCGCCTCGATGTCATAAAGAATCGTCTGCAGCGAAGCCTGTGCGACATCCACGCTGGCGGTTAGGGTGACGAAACCGTTCTTCGCCTCGGGGCCGTCTAGCTCAACCTGCGAGGATGTGACCGAGCCCCCGGCTTTGGTGACCGCATCGCCGACACGCTGCTCCAAAGCCGCGCCCGCGATTGTGATCGTCCGCCCGTCGAGAAACGGTGAACCGTTCACACTTGTGTCGGAGGCAATCGATGCCGGCGGCCGGGGCCGCGAATGTTCGGTCAGCCGGTCGAGTCGCTCCTGCGTCGCCGCGATCTCGCTCGATCGGCTCCACAGATCGTCGACGAACCAGAGCGACGAAGCCGAAAGGGCTATCACGACGCCAACGTAGACGAGAACGGCCATAGCCTCACGGCGGCCGGATGCGTCCCTATTGGTGGATGTCAACGTCAATCGATCACCGCAAATGATGGCTCGATGTGAGCCTCGATGTGAAAGGCCTCACCATGGTCGGGACCTCTGACGGTAGGCGCAAAGAATGTCGCCCGCGTGAAGCGTCTGGACTGCTCGATAAGCCGGATCAGCGCGGGCGCCTCCCCGGAAAGGCCGACGATCTGCACCTTGCCGTCTTCAATGCGCAACGCCGTCAAATGCGTGTCGTCGGGGAGTAACTTCGCCAGCGCTTCGACAGTCATGACGGCGGAAGGCGCCGTCCGCTTCCTCGCCTGAAGCGCCTGAACGGCCTGCTCGTCGGCCGAGTCGTGGCGATTTAACATCGCCGCGCGGCGTTCCGCGATCCGGTTCTGCAATTCCGTAAGGCGCGTCTGATAGGCGCCGCCGAGAATGACCCAGACGCAGAGGGTGAGCGCGAAGGCGAGGCCCGAGAGGCCGAAGCCGATGATAATGCCTTGACGCAAACGGCGCGCGCTGTCTCGGCCCTCCGATTGTTGGTCGAAGACAGGTATTTCGGCGGCGCTCCCTTCTCCTCGCGTCGACATGCGGATATGACTTGCCCCAGTCGCGTCAAGCGCATGCGCGATCGGGATGACCAGCGCGCTCGCGGTGGCTGCGACTGTGATCGCGATTCTATCAGGGCCCGCATCCGCGGGCGCGCTCCAGCCGAAGACCGCGTCGCTTGCGCTCCAGGGCGTCAGGCGATCGATCTGCGAGCGTACGACGCCTTCGAGAAAATGACTGGCGCCGCGCGGCAACTCAAGCGTCCGGAAGACGAAGCGAGAGGGCGCGAGCTTTACATCGATCCGGCTGCGCGCAAGCAGCGTCCGCATTCGCTCGGATATCGGCTCGATGAAGCGGTCCCGGTCGACGCGCAGCGGCGGATCGTCCACGGGGACCGCCGAGCTTTTGCGCCAGTCGGCGGTCAGGAATGCGCCGTCCGCCTGCTCGACGAGTTCGATCCTGCGGCCACGCCCCATCATTGCGCCGAGACGACTGAGCCCCGCGGCGATGTCATCCATCCAGAGCGACAGACGCGTCAGAAATGAAGCTGCAACGCTCACCGGCTGCGCTTACCCGGATTGCATCGGACCATCGAAATCGTCCCGCCAGTAGAGAACATCATAAGGCTCATCGCCCGCATCCTTTAGACCAAACACGACCTCCGCATGAACGCGCCTGCCATTGTCGAAGTCAACCTCGACGGCGGCGCGGACGGCCTTTGATCTTTCCGTGCTGGCGCGAATCTTCGCTGGTCCGAGAAGCGTCAGAAGCGTTTTTCCGTCGGTCGAGGCGCTCGCGCGCGCCTTCAGAACTTTGCCAAGGATCTCAACGGTCATGCCCGGCAGCGCGGTGAGAACGGTCGGGTCCGCGGTGGAGACGTCGATTGTCGGCTGACCGCTGAAAACCGTGACAAACGGCAGCACACGCTCGACAACAGACTGGGGAAGTCCGAGCAGAAGGCTAAGCTCCAACGCATTGTCGAACGGCGCCTGACGCGGCGGATAAGGTACATGTTGTGCGGCGTAAAGCTGCACCTCTTTGGCGGGGGCGTCGTCGTCGGCATTGGCATTGGCATTGGCGTTGGCGTTGGCGTCGGCATTGGCGGGGGCGTTGTCGTCGGCATTGGCGTTGGCGTTGGCGTTGGCGTTGGCGCTGGCGTTCGAGGCGGCGTTGGCGTTGGCCTTGGTGCGCCAGCCGATCACGCGATCCGCAAAGGTTGCGGCGAGCTTCGCGTCGACGCCGACGGCGGCGAAGAGCCCGGCCAGCAGGTCCGCCGGAGCTGCGTTGAGGTCGATACGCGCGGCCTCCGATCGAAAGCCGACCGCCACTCTGGTGCGCCCAACCCGAAGATCGAAGGCGCCCTGCGACGGCCGGACCTTTTCGGGGACCGCGACTTGTCGAAAGACCGTCATCTCGAGTCCGGCGCGTATCGAGGCCTCCGCTTGCACGCGGTCGTCCGCCACATGCGACGCGTTGACGGTGTTGACCGCGTATGCCGAATAGATCGAGGCAAGCGTCGCCAAAGCCGCCAGAATCCAGAGAACCGCGACGAGCACGAATCCCGAATCCGCATGCCCTTCGGATCTGGTCTCGGGCGTCATCGCAGCGCCATCATTGCTGTGACCCCGTCGCCTGCGCATTCGGGGCGGAGGTTGTCGCGGGCACGGGCGCGGGCACGTTGGCCGCGTTTGCGGGCGCCTCGAGTTCGGGGACACCTTCCGCGGTGACTTTCATCCGGACCGCAGTCGAGGCCGCCAGCACGCGATTGCCGGCATCACGAACAGTTATCCGCACAGCATCCGGCAGGCGCTTCTGGCCTTTCCAAGTATCGACCCAAACGCGGTCCTTTCCGGCGTAGGCGAACGAAACGCGGAACGGCGCGCGAACGAGAGCGACGGCGTCGCCAAAGGCAGACGGCTTCACCTTCTCTCCTGGCGCCGTCGGCGCGAACGGCGCGCGCGAACGCATGAGCGCTGGGCCACGATCGTCCTTGGTCCCAGCCAGGCGCACAACCTCGAGATGACGATAGGAGTTCGGGCCGATTGCCGATCGCACGAACTCCACCGTCGAGGAATTGCCTTGGAAAAGCGGCGCCGGCGCGTCGCCCGAAGGTGTCACATACTCGGCGGCTGACACGTCCTCGACGATGCGCTCCACGCCGACGCCCAGCAAATCCGCGCGCTGGAGATCGACGAGGCCGCGCCGCCAGTTGGGAAGCCACTGCCCTGTCACCGACGAAAGCGCAATGACGATCGTCGTCGTCAGCGCGATAGCCGCCGTCGCCTCAAGCAGCGAGAAGCCGGCGCGGGGCGCTTCGGGTTTCGCTTGCCTCATTTCGCAGCCATTTTGCGGAGACGGATCGTGTCGACCTCGATCATCGCGCCCGAAGGGGACCGCACCAGCAGGGCGATGCTCTGGGGAATCCATGGCGTTCCGCCGGCTGCAGCGGCGGTCGAAATCGGCGCGGAATTGATACGCCATGCATAGTGGCCGAGAGAGCCGGTCAGACGGCCGAAGCGAAGCGAGTTGCGCGCCGGCAGACCAGCAACAATCTCGCGAGCGCTCTCAATCTCGGCAAAATGCCGCTCGCCATAAAGACTGGCGCGCATGCTGGAGTTGCTGAGCGCACCGATCGCCGCCAATCCGGCGCCGGTCACCGCCAGGGCCACGAGCGCCTCGAGCAACGTAAAGCCGCCGGTTCCGTCGGTTTCAGGTCTTGACCGCGACAATTTCGACGCCCCCCGTCAGCCAGTTGACGCGTATCTGATAGCCGACGCCATTCCGTGAGATGGCTATCGCGCCTCCACAGGATTCGCCGCTTGGAAAAAAGTCGATCGTCGAGCCGGATCGTCGGCCCGAGCATCGCTGCGCCAGCAGGGCGGCGAAGGTCACGTCGGCCGGAATCTCGACGACGGTATCGCTCGCGCCGGAGCGCACCTCGCGGCGGTCGTCGTCGAGCGTCGTCGTGACGGGCACATGATTGCGTATGGCGGCGTTCCGATCGCCCTTGAGGAGAGCGGCGACCTCGACGGCGTAACCGGCGAGTCGCGCCTGCGACGTAGCATACGGAATCGCCGGGAAAACGAGCGCCGCAATAAGCCCCATGATCGCCAGCACGCAGACGACTTCAATCAGCGTGAATCCTGCCTCTTCATCCATCGGTCGCACTATCGAGACGCACTCTTGATCATATTCTGCGAGTTGCCGATCGGGCCTGCGCCGTAGGAATCAATCTCGTAAGGCGCATGATCGCCCGGAACCTTGTAAATGTAGGGGTGCCCCCACGGATCATTGGGCACCGAGCCGGTCCTGAGGTAGGGTCCGTTCCAGGCGGGCGCCGACGAGGGGCGTTGCACCAAGGCCGCCATGCCTTCGCTCGCGGTGGGATAGGCGCCATTGTCGAGGTAATAGAGATCGAGCGCTGACGCGAAACTCTCGATCTGGATCTTAGCGGTCTTGATCTTAGAGTCGCTGAGATAGCCGAGCACGCGTGGACCGACGAGCGCCACCACCAAGCCGATGATCGTGATGACGACCAGCATTTCGACCAGCGTGAAGCCGGCTTCGCTCTCTCGCCCTTCCGTTCGGCAGACGCGCCGCGCCAGCCAGGTATGCCAACGTATCGAATTGCTCATAGACGAGCCTCCTGACCTACTCCGGGCCACAGGACCTGCTCTGCCGCCCCGTGGACAAGCTGGGCGCTTGCGACCGAAAGCAGCGAACTATGCAGGAAAAGGGTTACGAGATTCAAGTGCGGCAGACAAAAAATTTGATGTATTGGACAGTCAGATGCAGACTGTAATAATCTCCGAATACAGCGAAAAACCGTCCCTTAATCCGAACTTCCGGGAGGTTTTTGGGCTAAGGCGAGGGTTTCTGCTGGTTTGCGGGGATTTGTCGCTAAAATGTAGGCATGTAAAATAGTTGTTGCAATCGACGCGAGGGCATGATTCACGCTTGTCATGTACGTCACGCGCATCCCAAACCGCGATTCGCCGCCCACCGTCCTGTTGCGCGAGAGCTATCGCGAGGGCGGCAAGGTCAAGTCGCGCACGCTCGCCAACATCTCCGACTGGCCGGAGGCCAAGATCGACAGCCTGCGTCGGCTGCTCGCCGGCGAGACCCTCGTGCCGCTCGGCGCCGAGCGCTTCGAAATCACTCGCGCGCTGGCGCACGGCCATGTCGCCGCGGCGCTCGGGACGGTGCGCCGGCTCGGGCTCGACAAGGCGTTGCCGCAGGGACCTCAGCGCCGGGCCAAGCTGATCCTCGCCATGATCGTGGCGCGGATCGTCGAACCGGCCGCCAAGCTGGCGACCGCCCGCCAGCTCAGCGAGGCGACCGCCGCCCACTCGCTCGGCGCCGTGCTCGGCCTGGGCGAGGTCGACGAGGACGAACTCTACGCCGCCCTCGATCTCCTGGGCCGCAGTCAGACCGGCGTCGAGAAGGTTCTCGCCCAGCGCCACCTCGAGGACGGCGTGCTGGTGCTCTACGACGTCACCTCGAGCTATCTGGAGGGGCGGCGGCGCCAACTGGCGCAATTCGGCTACAGCCGTGATCATCCGCCGCGACCGGCCGCAGATCGTGTTCGGCCTGTTGTGCACGACGCAAGGCTGCCCGGTCGCCGTCGAGGTCTTCGAGGGCCATCTCGGCGATCCGAGCACGCTCGCCAATCAGGTGCGCAAGCTGCGCATGCGCTTTCGGCTGAAGCGCATCGTGCTGGTCGGCGATCGCGGCATGATCACCCAGGCGCGCATCGACGCCGACCTCGAGCCTGCCGGCTTCGATTGGATCACCGCGCTGCGCGCCCCGACCGTCCAGGCCCTGGCGGCCGAGGGCGGCCCCCTGCAGCTGTCGCTGTTCGACGAGCGCGACATGGCGGAGATCGCCTCGGACGACTATCCCGGCGAGCGTCTGATCGTTTGTCGCAACCCCGAATTGGCGGCCGAGCGCGCGCGCAAGCGCGTCGAACTCCTCGATGCGACCGAGACGGCGCTGGCCAAGATCCGCGCGGCGACCGAGCGAAAGCGCAATCCGCTCCGCGGCAAGGACAAGATCGGCCTCAGGGTCGGCGGGGTGATCGACCGTCGCCACATGGCCAAGCATTTCGAACTGGCCATCACCGATACGAGCTTCGCCTGGTCGCGCAAGGCCGAGGCCATCGCCGCCGAAGCCGCGCTCGACGGCATCTATGTGATCCGAAGCAATCTTCCCCACGACGGCTTCCCCGCCGCCGCCATCGTCCTCGCCTACAAGGGCCTCAGCCACGCCGAACGCGGCTTCCGCGACCTCAAATCGGGCGACCTCGACGTCCGCCCGATCCACCATCGCCGGGCCCATCGCGTGCGCGCCCACGTCTTCCTGTGCATGCTGGCCTACTAGTCTAAGTCGTCTGGCACATGAAGCGCGATCTCGCCCCGATGCTGTTCAAAGACGACGATCCCGCCGCCGCGGCCGCGCAGCGCTCATCGCCCGTCGCCAAGGCCAAAGTCTCTCCCGCCGCACGCCGCAAGGCCGCGCGCAAGCGCACCGAACACGGCCAGCCCGTCCACAGCTTCCGCACCCTCCTGCAGGACCTCGCCAACCTGACCCGCAACAGCGTCCGCTTCGGCGACGCACACCCCACAACAATCCTCGCCAGGCCAACCCCCACCCAGACCCGCGCTTTCGAACTCCTCAACCTCAAGATCGCCGCGTAGGCAGAACTCGATCCCACGATCGAGTCGCATCAATGAGTTGCGTGCAACATTCTCGGAAGTTCGGACTAGGCGGGGGCCTGACCTGCGCCTCGATGGCCATAGGCGCCGGTAGGCTAATCTTCGACAGTTGAAAATGTTAACATCTGAGGCTCTTGCAAAACTATTTTGAATGTCAATGAAATTTAGTCGGGGCATATAGGAACGACATGACAGTCTTCAACTACTATAAGAGAATATATATCGCTGTACATTGAGGGTGGTTTCGGTAGTGTCTTGGCGTTGTCGTTCCGATTCGTAGCAACAGGCATGTCCGACGATCCCCTGGAGGCCATGAAGGCCCGCTGGAACCATATCCAGGGCACTCTGTTTCCTTGGCTGCGCGAGGAAGTCGACCCGATGACCGAAGCGCTTGGGCGTCTCGTCACGACCCTCGACGTGATCGGCCTCGAAGCCTTCGTTCCCGAGCCGCCGCCCGCCCGAGGATCGGCGCGCCCTTGCCCAGGGCCTTCGTCGCCAAGGCGATGCTGGGCATTCCCACCACTTCCGCTTTGATCGAACGACTCGCCGTCGACAAGTCGCTGCGGCGTATCCTCGGTTGGGAGCGACGCTCGCAAGTGCCCTCAGAAGCCACGTTCTCTCGCGCCTTCGCGGAGTTCGCGCAGGGCGATCTGCCCGACAAAATGCACGCGGCGCTGATCGAGCGCTCGCTCGGCGGGCGCATCGTCGGCGTGATCGCCCGCGACGCCACCGAGATCGAGGCGCGCGAGAAGCCGGCGGCGAAAGAGGCCAACGACAAGAAGGACGATCCGCCGTCCGATGGCGCTCAGCCGCCGCGCAAGCGCGGACGCCCGCACAAAGGCGAGCAACGGCCAAAGCCCGAGCCGACCCGGCTGGAGCGGCAAACCTCACAGAACGTCAACCAAATGCTCGCCGAACTGCCCACCGCCTGCGATGTTGGGCTCCAAGAAAAACAGCAAGGGCTACAAGGAAACCTGGATCGGCTACAAGCTGCATATCGATGTCGCTTGCGGCCAGATCCCCGTCTCCTGCGTGCTGACTTCGGCCTCCGTTCACGACAGTCAGGTCGCCATTCCCTTGATGACCATGACCGGCGCGCGGGTTTCCTATCTCTACGATCTCATGGACGCCGCCTACGACGCCGCCGCCATTCATGACCATAGCCGCACGCTCGGCCACGCGCCGATCATCGACCGCAACTTTCGCGCCCAGCATGACGTCAAAGCCGAATGGAAACGGGAGGTCGACAGGATGAAGTTCATCCACATGCCCGACGCAAATGACGTCATCTATGATTTCCGCACCATGGTCGAACGCGTCAATGCTCGATTGAAGGACGAATTCGGCGCCAGGTTCCTACGCGTGCGCGGCGCAACCAAGGTCAAATGCCATCTCATGTTCGGCATCGTCGCGCTCGCCGCCGATCAAATCCTCCGCGTCGCCAGCTTCAGGCCAGCACCAGCCTGAGCCGCGCGCCCCCGCAAACCAAAACCACGGCAAATTCCTCGCCCTCAGGGAATTCTGCAAGAGGCTCATCTTGTTTCACATCGACTTTTAGCGCTGAAAAAGCGACGTGGTACTGTATAACATTTAGATCCACCGCTCGTTTTGCGGCGGGATGACCCTTGCCGCGCATCAAAAACCCTCCGCGGGCGGAGGCCGTCGGAGGGTTATTGTTGGTTGCGGGGGCAGGATTTGAACCTGCGGCCTTCAGGTTATGAGCCTGACGAGCTACCGGGCTGCTCCACCCCGCGTCATTGGGTTGCAAAAGGACGGACGACGGAGGCGGATTGGGGCCTGTCGTCCGTCGTTTTGCTGTTTCGTGAAGAGGAAGGGCGCGGACGGCTGAGGCTGCGGTTGGTTGTCCCGTGCCCGGGGCGTCGTTTGTCGGATTTTCCGTTCTTTGCAGGCCTGGCGACGACCTACTCTCCCATGTCTTGAGACAGAGTACCATCGGCGCTAAGGCGTTTGACGGCCGAGTTCGGGATGGGATCGGGTCTTTGTCACCTTGCAAGGGCCACCAGGCCGGCAAAGAACGGATTCGCACGACAGAAGTCGGAAGTCGGAATTCAGAAGTCGGAAATCCGGCTTTCACCGTCTGTCGCGTGAGTGAAGCAAAACTGGCTTTTCCGGAAGACGCACGGAAGGCGGGCAGTCGGTGCGGCGCGAGCGTCGCTTCCGTTTTCCGTTTTCCGATTTCTGTCTTCTATTGTCTGTCTTCCGCCTCGCGCCTTGGCGACGAGAGCAATCAAGTCGGACGAGCGATTAGTACCGGTCAGCTTCGCGCGTTGCCGCGCTTCCACATCCGGCCTATCGACGTGGTGGTCTTCCACGGCTCTTCAGGGAGAACTTGTTTTGAGGCTGGTTTCCCGCTTAGATGCCTTCAGCGGTTATCCATTCCGTATATAGCTACCCTGCACTGCGGCTGGCGCCACAACAGGTCCACCAGAGATACGTTCACCCCGGTCCTCTCGTACTAGGGGCAAATCCTCTCAATTCTCCGACACCCACGGCAGATAGGGACCAAACTGTCTCACGACGTTTTGAACCCAGCTCACGTACCACTTTAATCGGCGAACAGCCGAACCCTTGGGACCTTCTCCAGCCCCAGGATGTGATGAGCCGACATCGAGGTGCCAAACACTCCCGTCGATATGGACTCTTGGGGAGTATCAGCCTGTTATCCCCGGCGTACCTTTTATCCGTTGAGCGATGGCCCACCCACGCGGGACCACCGGATCACTATGACCGACTTTCGTCTCTGCTCGACTTGTTGGTCTCGCAGTCAGGCTGGCTTATGCCATTGCACTCGACGACCGATTTCCGACCGGTCTGAGCCAACCATTGCGCGCCTCCGTTACGCTTTGGGAGGCGACCGCCCCAGTCAAACTACCCGCCATGCGTTGTCCCGGCTCCGGATGACGGAGCTCGGTTAGACATCCATGAAGTCAAGGGTGGTATTTCAAGGGTGGCTCCACCAGAGCTGGCGCCCCGGCTTCCAAGCCTACCACCTATCCTACACATGACCACACGAATGCCAACGCAAAGTTATAGTAAAGGTGCACGGGGTCTTTCCGTCTGACCGCAGGTACCCCGCATCTTCACGGGGACTTCAATTTCACTGAGCTGACGTTGGAGACAGCGGGGAAGTCATTACGCCATTCGTGCAGGTCGGAACTTACCCGACAAGGAATTTCGCTACCTTAGGACCGTTATAGTTACGGCCGCCGTTTACCGGGGCTTCAATTCAAGGCTCGCACCTCTCCTTTTAACCTTCCGGCACCGGGCAGGCGTCAGACCCTATACGTCATCTTGCGATTTCGCAGAGCCCTGTGTTTTTGTTAAACAGTTGCCACCCCCTGGACTGTGCCCCCCCAGACCGCTTGCGCGACCCGAGGGCCTCCTTATCCCGAAGTTACGGAGGTAAATTGCCGAGTTCCTTCAACGTCATTCTCTCAAGCGCCTTGGTATGCTCTACCTGTCCACCTGTGTCGGTTTCGGGTACGGTCTTGAACGCAGGGGCTCTTTCCTGGAACCTCGTCGACGCCCATCCAATCCACTCAGGATGAACGACTTAAGAGATCCGTCACCACCTGCAGGCTCACGAATATTAACGTGATTCCCATCGACTACGCCTCTCGGCCTCGCCTTAGGGACCGGCTAACCCTGCGAAGATTAACTTTACGCAGGAACCCTTGGACTTTCGGCGACACTGTCTTTCACAGTGTTTGTCGTTACTCATGTCAGCATTCGCACTTCCGAAGCCTCCAGGACGCCTCACGGCTGTCCCTTCGCAGGCAAACGGAACGCTCCGCTACCGTGCCGGCTCGCTGTGCGAGCCGGCAGAAGCCAGAAAAGTCAGAAGTCAGACGTCAGAAAAAGAGGGCGCTCACGCTCCCGTTTTCTGAGTTCCGATTTCCGATTTCCGATTTCCGCCGGCTCGCAAAGCGAGCCGACACCCAAAGCTTCGGCTCACGGCTTGAGCCCCGTTACATCTTCGGCGCAGAAACCCTTAAATTAGACCAGTGAGCTGTTACGCTTTCTTTAAAGGATGGCTGCTTCTAAGCCAACCTCCTGGTTGTTTTGGGATTTCCACATCCTTTCCCACTTAGCCGTGAATTGGGGGCCTTAGCTGTTGGTCTGGGTTGTTTCCCTCTCCACGATGGACGTTAGCACCCACCGTGTGGCTCCCGAGCATGACTTCCAGGTATTCGGAGTTTGGTTAGGTTTGGTAGGGTTTTAGCCCCCCTAGCCCATCCAGTGCTCTACCCCCTGGAGCCTAAAGCTCGAGGCTATACCTAAATATATTTCGCGGAGAACCAGCTATTTCCGAGTTTGGTTGGCCTTTCACCCCTAATCACAAGTCATCCGAGCCTTTTTCAACAGGCACCGGTTCGGTCCTCCAGTAGGTGTTACCCTACCTTCAACCTGCTCATGACTAGATCACTCGGTTTCGGGTCTAAAGCATCGAACTAGAGGTCGCCCTGTTCAGACTCGCTTTCGCTGCGCCTACACCTGATCGGCTTAAGCTTGCTCGATACTTTAAGTCGCTGACCCATAATACAAAAGGTACGCGGTCACCCGCTCGCCTTTGGCGAGGCGGGTCGGAAGTCGGAAATCGGAAGTCGGAAATCGGAAAGAGCGTTAATTCCATCGGTCCATCAGTCCGTGAAGCATGCGCGCGATGATCGTGTAATCATCCGCCCATGTCTCAACTTGGCTCGCGTCGAGATAGCCGAGGTCGCGCCCATAATCGAGCCAGACCCGCATTTCGTCGCTGGAGCCGATCGCGATGACCAGAAATCGCCGGAATTCCGGCGACGAGGTCCGCTGCTTCGCAAATCCCTCCGCCAAATTGGCGCAGATCGACTTGCTGGCGTGTCGCATTTGATCGGCCAAGGCGTATTGCTCGATTTTCGGAAAACCGAGCGTCGCCCTGTGGATGGCCAGCGAAACCTTGTAGGCCCGCTGGTAAACGTCAAGGTCCTTGAATGAGCGAATGACGCTCATGACCTCTCCTTCAGATTTCTGACTTCAGACTTCTGACTTCTGACCGCTCACCAAAGGTGAGCGGGCTCCCACTGTTTGTAGGTATCCGGTTTCAGGAACTGTTTCACTCCCCTCGTCGGGGTGCTTTTCACCTTTCCCTCACGGTACTTGTTCGCTATCGGTCGCTGAGGAGTACTTAGGCTTGGAGGGTGGTCCCCCCGTGTTCAGGCAGGATTGCACGTGTCCCGCCCTACTCGAATCTCTCGCCAAGACCTATCCATACGGGGCTGTCACCCGCTCCGGCCCGGCTTTCCAGCCGGTTCTGGTCGTCTAAGGCAAAAGCATTGGCCTGGTCCGCGTTCGCTCGCCACTACTAACGGAGTCTCGTTGATGTCCTTTCCTCCGGGTACTTAGATGTTTCAGTTCCCCGGGTTCGCCCTTATTCCCCTATGAATTCAAGGAATAAGTCCTTTCTGATCGAAGTCAGAAACCGGAAACCGGAAAGCGGAAGGGCGACGCCGGCTTCGCAAGCCGACATCCCTTCCGTCTTCCGATCTCTGATTTCTGACTTCTGAAAGTGGGTTGCCCCATTCGGAGATTCACGGATCAAAGCCTGTTCGCGGCTCCCCATGACTTATCGCAGCGTACCACGTCCTTCATCGCCTCTCAGCGCCAAGGCATCCACCGGATACCCTTAAGACACTTGATTGCTCTCATCGCCAAAGCGCGCTCCAGAAGTCGGAAGTCGGAAGTCGGAAGTCCGAAACCAGAATGCGAGCATCCCGATTTCTGTTTTCTGTTTTCCGTTTTCCACTTCCCGCCCCGAAGGCGCTTGGCGTTGAAAAGACCAGTTTTGCTTCAAGCGCATCCGGGGATCTGAGCGGTCAGGCTCCAAACCCACGACTGGTTGCTCGAAGGGTCGAATGAACGACGAACCGCTTTCAAAGCCGCAAAGGCTCTCTCGAACCTTCCCGGCGACGCTTCGCCCCATCCGGCCCTCGACCGAATGCGCTTCCTCTTCACAATGTCAGATATTCGTCAGGACGGAGATCGGACGACAGAGGACGGATACCCGTCCTTCATCGGCCTCCCGGCCTTCCTTGCGCCTGCGCGCCCAAAGGCGCTCAGGCGAAACGGATCAAAACATGCATCGGAAGGAGATCTCGGGAAGGAGATCTCGGGAAGGCTTAAGCCGGCCCTCGGGGAATCGCCCCATCCCTCGTCCGGTTGGTGGAGCCAGACGGGATCGAACCGACGACCTCATGCTTGCAAAGCACGCGCTCTCCCAACTGAGCTATGGCCCCGTCGCCGCGATCGGAAATCGGAAATCGGAAAACAGAAGTCAGAAGGCCGACTCCCGACTTCTGGTTTCCGACTTCCGACTTCCGACTTCCGACCCCCGGTCAGATGGTGGGCCTGGGAGGACTTGAACCTCCGACCTCACGCTTATCAAGCGCGCGCTCTAACCAACTGAGCTACAAGCCCGGGATCGGAGGACAGAGGGCGCAGGACAGAGGGCGGATGTTCCCGCACCCTGTTTCCCCTCGGCCGATATCCTGGATGAAAGAGAGACGAAGGCGGCGTGGTCCCGCAAAACGCGGCTTTGACAAGCCGCTTGATTCTGAGCCGAACGTCAAAACATGCCGACATCGACGGACAAACGGCCTAAACGCCTTCTGTCCTTAAGTCCTCTGTTTTCTGATGTCCGAATCCAGAAAGGAGGTGATCCAGCCGCAGGTTCCCCTACGGCTACCTTGTTACGACTTCACCCCAGTCGCTGACCCTACCGTGGCCGGCTGCCTCCCTTATCGGGTTAGCGCGCCGTCTTCGGGTAAAACCAACTCCCATGGTGTGACGGGCGGTGTGTACAAGGCCCGGGAACGTATTCACCGCGGCGTGCTGATCCGCGATTACTAGCGATTCCGACTTCATGCACTCGAGTTGCAGAGTGCAATCCGAACTGAGACGGCTTTTCGAGATTTGCTCAGGCTCGCGCCTTCGCCTCCCTCTGTCACCGCCATTGTAGCACGTGTGTAGCCCAGCCTGTAAGGGCCATGAGGACTTGACGTCATCCCCACCTTCCTCCGGCTTATCACCGGCAGTCCCCCTTGAGTGCCCAACTGAATGATGGCAACTAAGGGCGAGGGTTGCGCTCGTTGCGGGACTTAACCCAACATCTCACGACACGAGCTGACGACAGCCATGCAGCACCTGTGTTCCCGGCCCCGAAGGGAAGATCGCATCTCTGCAATCCGTCCAGGACATGTCAAAAGCTGGTAAGGTTCTGCGCGTTGCTTCGAATTAAACCACATGCTCCACCGCTTGTGCGGGCCCCCGTCAATTCCTTTGAGTTTTAATCTTGCGACCGTACTCCCCAGGCGGGATGCTTAATGCGTTAGCGGCGCCACTGAAGAGCAAGCTCCCCAACGGCTAGCATCCATCGTTTACAGCGTGGACTACCAGGGTATCTAATCCTGTTTGCTCCCCACGCTTTCGCGTCTCAGCGTCAGTTCCGGGCCAGTGAGCCGCCTTCGCCACTGGTGTTCTTGCGAATATCTACGAATTTCACCTCTACACTCGCAGTTCCACTCACCTCTCCCGGACTCAAGATCTCCAGTATCAAAGGCAGTTCCAAGGTTGAGCCTTGGCATTTCACCCCTGACTTAAAGACCCGCCTACACGCGCTTTACGCCCAGTAATTCCGAACAACGCTAGCCCCCTTCGTATTACCGCGGCTGCTGGCACGAAGTTAGCCGGGGCTTCTTATCTCGGTACCGTCATTATCGTCCCGAGCGAAAGAGCTTTACAACCCTAAGGCCGTCATCACTCACGCGGCATGGCTGGATCAGGCTTGCGCCCATTGTCCAATATTCCCCACTGCTGCCTCCCGTAGGAGTTTGGGCCGTGTCTCAGTCCCAATGTGGCTGATCATCCTCTCAGACCAGCTATCGATCGTCGCCTTGGTGAGCCGTTACCTCACCAACAAGCTAATCGAACGCGGGCCAATCCTCCGGCAATCAATCTTTCCCCCCAAACTTGCGTCCAGGGGCGTATCCGGTATTAGCTCAAGTTTCCCTGAGTTATTCCGAACCAAAGGGTATGTTCCCACGCGTTACTCACCCGTCTGCCACTCCCGTGATCGCTCACGAGCGTTCGACTTGCATGTGTTAAGCCTGCCGCCAGCGTTCGTTCTGAGCCAGGATCAAACTCTCAAGTTCAAATGAGATCTGATCGCTGACTGGTCACTTCAACAGGACCGCGCGGCCCTGCTGCATTCTTGACGAGTTCCAAACACATCCGCCTGATGCTCATCCACGCCAGTCCGCCTCACGACGTTCCGACGCGCCAACCACCAGACGCGATGAATTCTTGAAACGTGACCGTCAGTTGTCACTTCTCGGAGCGTTCCCCGCCAGACCCCAAAGCCAGCTCCAAGCCAACCTCAAAACCCAGCAAAAAACGCCCCCGCAAGGACAACGCCGCCCACGTCTCTCTTCCTTCCGATGCAATTGTCAAACAGCGAGGGCTCGTCACAGAGCCCGGAATTGACCCGCTCAGATGAGCTCGCGCTCTCTCAAAAACGGAACAAGCCTAAACTTTTCTAACGGTCGATCTCATCGGCGGATCAAAAAAAACGACCAAAACCTCTCCGCCCCGCCTCTCAGCAGATGGGAGGTTCGATCGTCATGAATGACCGATGACAAGAGCCGCGCAGGACGCGGCCACGCCGTCGGAGGGCTGATATAGGGAAGTCGGGTTTCCCTGTCAAACAATTTCTTGAAAAAATTGTCACACTTCGATGAACGCTACGGAACCATTCGGAAAACCGACGACCGCCGCCGATTCGCTACGGTCTCGGGCGATGGCGCGTCCGGAGCGTCGGCTGTGCTGCGGCAACTGCGGCAAGCTTGCGGAGCGCAGGCTCGCACGCTAACACCTCTCGTGAAGCCTCAGAATCGGGCGATGGAATCGAGCGAATCGAGAAGCCTTGACGACAGTTGCCGCCGCCTTTCCGCGTCTTGCTCCCCGCGGCGACCGCGCCATGGTCACCCTTGAACTTGGCGTCGAGCCGCCAATTCGGCTCGGCGACGAACGGGTCGACCGCAGCGAACGCCGCCGCGCGTCGCTCAGATGGCTCGCCGGAGCGGCCCTGACTGGCCTCTCGGGCGTGGCGCTGATCGGCGCGGCGCTCTACTTCGATCTCGATAGTCAATATAATTTCGCCGAAGCGCCGGAACTCGCGACCGCCCCTGTCTCCTCCGAGTCTCAGGACGAAGGCGTAAGCCCCGGCAAAGGCGATCGCCTCCTTCGGCCGGTCGACATCGTTTCCGACAAGCAGACCTACACGGTCCCGACCACGATCAAGGTCGGCGACAAGGAATTGGTGAAGGCGCGCGCCTTCACCCGTCTGCAGACCACCCTGACAATGACGCCGACCGGGTTCGCCGATGCGGTGCCTCCGTTCAATCCGCTGAAACTGACCAACCGGGCGGACGCTCCGGACACGGCGCCCGATCCGGGGCCGGTGCAGGACGACGCGGAGGTGACTTTCCGCGTGCGTGACCTCGTCCCGGCGGATGCGGAGCACGTGTCCGGCGAATTGTCGCTGGCTGAGGCGCAGGCTCAGGTTGTCGAGACGCTCAAGACGCCCCCGGACGCGCCGAAAACGCCGGCCCAGCCTCGCTCCCCAGTTCCTCTTGATGCGGACGAGCCAGGCCGCGGGACCCGCCGGCGCGCTCGCCTATGCGACTGTGGGCAGCGTCAGTCCAAGCGCGCCTTTTGCTTCGATCGAAGTGCGCATGATCCCGGAAAACGTGACGAACGCGCCGAAGGCCGGCCCGGACGACGCCTCCCCCAGTGAAAAGCTCGTCCAATTGCGT
The DNA here is from genome assembly GCA_963835885.1 of uncultured Alphaproteobacteria bacterium. Lineage (GTDB taxonomy): Bacteria > Pseudomonadota > Alphaproteobacteria > Rhizobiales > Beijerinckiaceae > Roseiarcus. Next base: position 142,261 of record CAWIHF010000003.1, on the reverse strand, counting down.
CACGGCGAAAGCTTCGAGGACGTGCTCAAGGCGAATGGAGCAACCCCCGAGGCGGTCTCGGCGATCCTTGCGGCCTTCGGCGTCAAGCCCGGTGAGTTGCCGGTCGGCGAAGGGCAGAAGATCATTATCCTCCCCGAGGAGCCGGCCTTCCGCGGCGCGAAGCCGAGAATCGCCCGAGTGTCGGTCTATGCCGACGATCAGCTGAAGGCGACGGTCGCCATCGACGACAACGGCGCCTATGCGCCAGTGTCGTCGAAAGCGGCGCCCGCCCGCAAGACGAAAGCGGCGGAGGAAGGCTATTCCGGCGGCATGAGCCTCTACCAGAGCCTCTACGAAACCGCGCTCAAGCAAGGATTGGCCAAACCCCTGATCGAAACTCTCGTCCGCACTTTTGCCAACGACGTCGACTTTCAGCGGGCGACCGCGCCCGGCGATTCGGTCGAGGCTTTCTTCTCCGACCCGGACGACCTCGATCCGCGCCCCGAATTGTTGTTCGCGACGATGACGGTGCGCGACCAGACGTACAAATATTACCGGTTCCAGACGCCTGACGACCATCTGGTCGACTATTACGACGAGAACGGCCGCTCGACCCGAAAATTCCTGCTCCGGAAACCGATCGCCGAGGGCGAACTAACCTCCGGGTTCGGCATGCGCTACCATCCGATCCTGCATTTCACCCGCATGCACACCGGCGTCGACTGGGCGGCGCCGATCGGCACGCCGATCTTCGCCGCCGGCAACGGGGTCATCATCAAGGCTGCCTGGGACGCCGGCTATGGGCGTCGGGTCGAGATCCAGCACGCCAACGGCTACGTGACCACCTACAACCACATGTCGGGCTTCGGCCGCGGCATTACCGAGGGAGCCCACGTCACCCAGGGACAGGTCGTCGGCTATCTCGGTCAGACCGGCCTCGCCACCGGGCCCCATCTCCACTACGAAGTGATCATCAACGGCAACTTCGTCGACCCGATGGCGATCAAGCTCGCCCGCACGCGCGAGTTCGACGGCAAGATGCTCGCCGCCTTCAAACGCGAGCGCGACCGCATTGACCAGCTGATGGCGCAGGCGCCGTCCGCCGCGGCAGAGGCGAGCGGAAAGCCGGCGTCCGCCGCCACCGCGAAAATCAACTGAGCGCCACGGAAAGCGCCGCCGCGATCGTCGCCGCCGAATCCGAGCGCGGCGCGGATCTGCGCCGGCGAGACGCCCCTTTCGCCGCAATGCGGCGAGCGACCGCGAACCGACGGCTCTTCGACAGCTTGGCGCCGTCGAAATCGAGCGCCAGCCGATGGTGGCGATAGCGCGGCGCGGGCAACCCCAACAATTCCTGCAGGAGGCGGTGGACCGAGGTCGCCGCCGAAAGATCGCGTCCGCGCACGACGTCGGTGACGCCCTGCAGCGCGTCGTCGACCGTCACCGCCAAATGGTAGCTCGCGGCGAGATCCCGTCCGGCCAGGACGACATCGCCCCACGCCGCCGGCTCCGCCACGCGGTCGACCGGCGCCGTCCCCTCGCCAAGCTCCTGCCAGACAATCCCGGCCGGCGCCGACGCGATGGCCCGACGCATGTCGAGCCTCAGCGCGGCCCGGTCGCCCCGGGCAAGGCGCTCGGCTCTTTCGCCGCGAGAGAGCGCGCGACAGGCTCCCGAATAAAGCGGCGCGCCGTCCGGATCGCGCCCTGCGGACGCCCGCGCCACCTCGGCGCGACTGCAGAAGCACGGATAGACGAGGCCCTGCCTGTCGAGCTGCGCGAGCGCTCCGGCGTAGTCCTCGTCATGTTCGCTTTGCCGGCGCGGGCGGGCTTCGAAACGGAGGCCGAGCCAGGCGAGATCCCCGAGGATGGCAGTTTCGTACTGCGGCTTGCACCGGGCGCGGTCCAGGTCTTCAATGCGCAACAGCAGCCGTCCGCCGAGGTCGGCGGCGAGCCGCTCATTGCAAAGCGCGGAATAGGCGTGACCCAGGTGCAGCGCGCCGTTCGGCGAAGGCGCAAACCTCAGGACGGGCGAGGACGCAAGGGCGGCGGAGCGCATGGTTGGAAAGCCGATGCATAAGAGCGCCGCGCGCGCAAGGCGAGGCAAACCGGCGCCGGCCAAGCGGGCCTATCATCCTGGCCCGCCGATCGCGGACGAAGCGGGCCTCACCGAGGCGGCGGACGGCTTGCGCGCAAAGGACCCGGAGCTCTTCGAACGGCTTCTGTCGGTCGGTGGACCGCCGCCGTTGCGTCGTCGCGAACCGGGCTTCGCGGGCCTTGCCGCCATCATCGTCTCGCAACAGGTGTCGGTCGCCAGCGCAAGCGCCATTTTCGGCCGGCTCGAGACGCGCCTCGCGCCGCTCGGTGCCGTTCGGGTCGCAGCGGCGACGGAGGAGGAGTTGCGCGGCTGCGGACTGTCCGCGCCGAAAATCCGCGCCCTGCGGGCGCTTGCCGGGGCCGTGGGCGCGGGCGGCCTCGATCTTGAGGGCCTCGCGGCGCTCGAGGCCGAGGAGGCGCACGAGAAGCTCATCGCCGTGAAGGGCGTCGGCCCATGGACCGCGGATATCTTTCTCCTCTTCTGTCTCGGTCACCCCGACGCTTTTCCGTCTGGCGATCTTGCGCTGCAGGAAGCGGCGAAGCTCGCGCTCGGACTGAAGACGCGCCCGGATGCAGCCCGGCTCGAACGGATCGCCGAGCGCTGGCGGCCATGGCGCGGGGTCGCGGCGCGCATGCTCTGGGCCTATTACCGCGGCGTCAAGAAGCGTTCGGGTGTGGCCCTGGCGGACGGTTCCGGCTAAGGCGACGGCCAGAAACAGGTGAATTGGGTTTGGGATTTTTTACCTGCACCGGCTGTTTGGGGGATTCCTGTCTTCGAGATCGGCGTCTATATCGTGGCGATGATAGATGAATTGCCGCTGCGTATCCGATTTGAAGCGCTTCGTTCCTCGCTTGACGAGCGAGGCCGACGGTTGAGCGCCGCCGCCGAGGCGAAGGCGGCCGGCTACGGCGGGATCGCGGCGGCCGCGCGTGCGACGAAGGTCGCCCGAAGCACGATCGGACGCGGTCTGAAGGACCTGCGGGACCCCGGCTCTCTGACCGGGAAGGTGCGTCGCAAGGGCGGGGGGAGCCCTCGGTTGACGTCGAGGGACCCGACGCTTCTGGAGGACTTGCAACGATTGCTCGAGCCCGCGACGATGGGCGATCCGATGCGGCCGTTGCGATGGGTCTCCAAGAGCCACGACAAGCTGGCGAGGGCGCTTCGGGCGATGGGTCACAAGGTGAGCTCCTCGACCATTCCCAAACTCTTGGAGGAACTGAAATATTGCCGCCATTGCAACCGCAAGACCAAGGAAGGCGGCAAACATCCCGATCGCGACGCTCAGTTCGAATATATCAACGCCAAGGCCGAGGCGTTTCAGGCGGCCGATCAGCCGGTGATATCGATCGATGCGAAGAAGAAGGAATTGCTCGGCGAATTCAAGAACGGCGGCAGCGACTATGGGCCGCAAGGCCAGCCGATCGAGGTCAACACCCACGATTTCGAGGACAAGGAACTGGGCAAGTTCATCCCCTACGGAATTCACGACACCGACGCCAATCTCGGCTACGTCAGCCTCGGAATTGACCATGATACCGGGCAATTCGCCGTAAATGGCGTTCGCCTCTGGCTCGATCGGATGGGCCGGGAGCGTTATCCCTCGATGACGCGTCTCATGATCACCGCCGATGGCGGAGGCTCCAACGGCTCGCGCCTACGGCTATGGAAGGTGGCGCTGCAACAACTCGCCGACGAGACCGGCCTGATCATCCAGGTCTGCCATTATCCGCCGGGGACCTCGAAGTGGAACAAGATCGAGCACCGCATGTTCTGCCACATCACGCAGAACTGGCGCGCCATGCCTCTCGTCAGCCTCCTCGTGGCCATCGAACTGATCGCAAACACCACGACGAAAACCGGTCTCAAAATCCGCTGCGAACTTGATCCCAACCCCTATCCCAAGGGCATCAAGATCTCCGACGAGCAAATGGCGACACTCAACATAAAACGCAATTCCTTTCATCCAGAATGGAACTACAGCATCTCGCCCAGACGTCCGAACGTGGAGCAATAATTCTTGGGCGTCGCCTAAGTCGGATAAGACGACCGATGATCGGAGCCGACGGATGAGCGCTGCCTTGGACGGACCCCGCATTCCGGCAAGCGGCGGCCGCACGAACGCGCTCGTTGTCTTTCTGCACGGATACGGCGCTGACGGAAACGACCTTATCGAGCTCGGCCGCCAGTGGCGTGGTCTCGTTCCCGAAACCGCCTTCGTCTCACCTCACGCCCCCGAGAGCTGCGCCGGCGCGCCGATGGGACGGCAATGGTTCGCCTTGTCGAATTGGCCGCCCGACGATCCGGCCGGGGCCCAGGATCGCTGGAACGGCGTCGTCAAGGCGCGCGGCGCGCTCGACGCCTTCCTCGACGCGGAGCTCGGACGCCTGGGCCTCGATGATTCGAGACTGGCGCTGGTCGGCTTCAGCCAGGGCTCGATGATGGCGATGCATGTCGGACTGCGGCGGCGACGCGCTCCGGCGGCGATTCTCGGATATTCCGGCCTGCTGGTCGGGCCCGAGCGGCTCAAGGAGGCGACCGCGCGGGACGCGCGCGGCGCCCCGCCGCCAATCCTGCTCGTCCACGGCGACCAGGACCCTCTCATTCCGGTGGAAGCGATGTTCATGGCCGCCGAGGCGCTGGGGCAGGCGTCGATCCCGGCGCAGTGGCACATCTCTTTCGGCGTGGGACACGGCATCGACAGCGGCGGATTGCATCACGGCGGACTTTTCCTGGCCGAGGCGTTCAACAGGAGGAGAGGGTGACCGAGACGCTGAGTGCGGAGTTCGGATCGGACAGTGATGACGGCTGACGTCGCTCGACGGCTTCCTGCCGGACCCGATCCCTCCCTCCAAAAAAGGAGGCCGCCCAAAGGCGGCCTTCAAGTCTAGGGAGGAAACGCCCAAGGAGGGCATGTGCGGGGCAAAGCGCACCGCACCGCGTCAATCTAGTTGTGCGCTGCAGAAAAAGCAAGAACCTTCGTCTCTCCGTTCACGCAAATGTGTATTTCGTTCCGGCGGTATGCGGAAACGACGCGGCCACCGCGTCGCCTTCGAGTTCTTATCCTATTGAGATCAAAAGATTTTAGCGCGTATTGCGGAGCACGGCCGAGGGGTTGACACAACGGCAGGCCGGCCTACGGGAGCCGGCCTGCCGCGCCGTCTGGCGCTCGGCTGCGGAGCGCCGACCTCCCTCGCCAGACCCGTCAAGTCGTGATCCGGCGTCTGACGCTGCTTTCGAGCCGGAACCCCGCATGGGCAAACCATGAAACGCCGAGGAGGCCGGCGAGGGAGTTGGCCTGCCGCGGGACCCGGCGGGTCCGGCCGGATCCGGCGCTCGCTTTACGAAACGGCTCCAGTCGAGAGCGCAACGAAGCGGCTGTTGTCCTCGGTCTTGACATGCATCAGCACGGACTTCTTGCCACTCGCTTTGGCGGCGTCGATCGCCGCCGTCACGTCGGCCGGTCGCGATACCGGCTTGCCCGCGACCTCGAGAATGACGTCGCCGGTCTGGATTCCCTTCTGCGCCGCCGCACCGTCGGGATCGACGTCGGCAACGACGACGCCGGTCTTGCCTGCGCCGTCGACTTCGGCGGCCGGAGCCAGCGTCATGCCGTACTTCGCCATCGCGTCGCTTGAGTGCTCTTCGGAGGCGCCGGCCTCGGCCTGCCTGTTGTCCTGCATCGTGCCGAGGGTGACCTTGACAATCAGAGGCGAACCGTTGCGGATGATCGAGAGTTCGGCCTCCTTCTTCGGCCCGAGCGCGGCGATCTTGCGCGCGAGATCATGCGAGTCGGCGACGGATTGGCCGTTGACCGACGCCACCACGTCGCCGTCCTTGAGGCCGGCCGCCGCGGCGGGTGAATCCTTGTCGGTTTTCGCGATAAGCGCCCCCTTGGTCTCCTTGAGGCCGAGGCTGTCGGCGATGTCCTGCGTCACCGGCTGGATCTGGACGCCGAGCCAGCCGCGCTCGACCTTGCCCTCGTCCTTCAAGGACTGGACAACGGTCTTGGCGACGTCGCTCGCGATGGCGAAGCCGATGCCGACGCTGCCGCCGGACGGGGAGAAAATGGCGGTGTTGACCCCGACCACCTGGCCCTCAGCATTGAAGGTCGGGCCGCCGGAGTTGCCGTGATTTACCGGGGCGTCGATCTGCAGGAAGTCGTCGTAAGGGCCGGCGCCGATGTCGCGGCTGCGCGCCGAGACGATGCCTGCCGTCACGGTGCCGCCGAGTCCGAACGGATTGCCGACCGCAATCACCCAGTCGCCGACCCGCGGCGCCTGCGAAGCGAAGGAAACGTAAGGGTAGTTCGAACCTTCCTTGACCTTGAGCAGCGCAAGATCGGTCTTTGGATCCGTGCCGACCACGCGGGCTGGAACCGTCTTGCCGTCAGCGGTGATGACAGTCACCTCCTTGGCGTGCTTGACGACGTGGTTGTTCGTGACGACGTACCCGTCGGCGGAAATGAAGAAGCCCGAGCCCTGCGCCATTCCCATATGGGGCCGCGGGTGGTCCTGGCCGCCGCGTTCGCCGAAGCCGCGCTCGCCGAACTGGCGAAAGAACCTGTCGAACGGGCCGCCCTTGGGAAAGTTCGGCATAGGCTGCGCGTCGCCGTCATAGGATACATTCGTTTCCTCGATCTTGACCTTGACGGAAACGACTGCGCCTTTGACCCGATCGACGACGTCGGCGAAGGAGGCTGGCCCGACGGTCGCGACGGTCGCGCCGGCGAAGGCGGGATAAGTTGCGAGCGGCAGCGCCTCGATGGTCAGGCCGCCGACGGCGACGACCGCGGCTGCACCAAGTAACGCTGCGCGGAATGATTTGGGCCGGGCGATGCGATCCGAAAACAGATTGGCCACTTTTTTCTCCATGACTTCACCATTCAGCCGGCGAAAAGTCTTCCGGCGCGACTTGCAGGGTTGATACTGGACGCGCGTTAACCCGCCGATGGAGGGAAGATGAAGAGTTGGTAAGCTGCGCTTGCCGGCGCCGCCACCGCGGCTCAACGCAGGCGCGGACTCAACGTCACTGCTCCGGCGGCGGGAGGACCTCAATGTCAGCCGGACTCTGCCGCATGGGCTTCCGCATGGGGACCTCTACCGCTCCCGCGTCGCCAGCCGCGCGACATGCCCGCCCGACCCTGGGCGCGGCTTCGACGGAACCTGCGGCAGATAGCGCGCGACGAGCGCCGCGCGATCGAGATCCTCGATTTCGACATAGCCGAGAGAACGGACGCGCTTGTGCAGGTCGAGCGTGTCGAGATAGCAGCGGAACGGCTCGCCACGCGCCGCCACGCGCTCCGCCAACTCGCGATGGAGATCGGGTATATGCGCCTCTTCGATCAGGTGCGGCGGATTGGCGTAGTCGAATACGACCTCCGCTCCGCCGGAAAAGCGAGCGAGCTCCGCAAGCGTAGCGTAGACGGCGTCCTCCGTCAGATAGGGTGTGACGCCGAGCCACATCACGAACGTCCGCTGGCGTGTGTCGAGGCCGCCGGTCTCGAGCGCCGCCGTCATGCTTCCGTGATCAAAATCATGCGCAACATAGGCGACATGCGAGGGTTCTGCGATGCCGGCCTCCTCGAGGCGGTGGCGTTTGTCGCGCTGGGTGGCGGGGTGATCGAGTTCGAACACGCGCAAAGCTGGACGCGGTTCGAGCCGATAGGCGAACGTGTCGAGTCCGGCGCCGAGGACAAGGATCTGGCGCACGCCCTGTTCGATCGCATGGACGGCCGATTGCTCGGCGAAGCGGCTGCGCATGGCGATGAACAAGCGGAGACCCCGCCTCTCCGGCTGCTCTCTGGCGAGCACGATCGCATCCTCGGCGTCTCCGCCAAGAATGCGAAGCGCCAGCGGGTCGGCGAAGATGGTCCCGCTCTCGAGCGCCTGATGCGCCGCCCGATGCCCTGCCGCGCCCAGCGCGGTTCGGCTCGCTTGTCCATGTTTCATGTCCAGCGACGGTAAAGGGGCTCTCAGCGGCTGTCGAGGGACCCGAGGTCAAAGCTCAGGGCAATCGCTTCAGGTTAAGGAGCCCGACCCGGCCGCGCGCGTCGCGTTATCCTCCCCTGCGCAAAGCGCGGGGGAGCGACCACGCGCAGCGTGGTGGAGGGGGCGTTACACTTTCACCGGTTCGGCCCGGTCGGGCCGTTCCGCCTGCCCGATCCGGCCTTCGCCCCCGATGGCCGCTTCTTTGCGCGGCCTCCCCGGCCTCGCCTTCGGCTGCGCGGGTCCGGTCGAGTTGCGGCCGTCATCGCCTGCGCTGCTGTCGGTCGACGGATCGGATTGCCCGGCATCCTCGGTCGAAGCTCCTCCCGAATCGGTGGTCAGCGCCGCTTGCCGCAGCCGCCTCAGAGAGAGGACGCGAAACGTTCGGTTAGGAATTCGTCCCTTCCCATTCGGCGAGCGCCTCGTCTTTGGCGCGGGTCACGAATCGCGCGGCCCTTTCGCTCACCGAGCCGTCGATCATTTCCTTGACGAACTGGTCGATGGCGTCGACGAAAGCTGCTTTCGAATCGACGAGAAACAGCGAAAGGCCGAACGAGGCGCACGCATCCGACAGATCGATGGTCGCGCCTGACGTAGTCGCCGAGCCTCCCTTCGATCGCGGCCCAATGCTCCGGGTCTGCGGCGATCCTGTTGATGTCGACGACGAGGTCCGCCGCATCGCTGTTTCCGTTGACCGGTTCGGTATGCGCCCCCCATTGATGGAAGGCGTTCCGGACGAGCAGAACGTGCTGGCCCGGAAAGGCGTCGGCAAGGGCGGCAAAACGGCCAAGCGTCCGCGTGTCGGTCAGGACCGGGATTTTTCGGCGTCCGTAAGCGTACTCGATCAGTCCTTGCACGTAGGCCCATTCGCCAAAACTGAGGGGGCCTGCGAGACGGTCCGCGGGATGAATCGTTCGCTGGCGCTTTCTTGACCTTCCGAGCGCCCGGCGCCGCCCAATCGCCAGCGGCGCCCCGCGCCGTGCGGCTTGCGTGACCAAGTTTCAGGCGGTCGACACCCCGCTTCGCTTCGTCCATGGACCGTCTCGTCGCTGCCCATCGAGCGCAGTTTCTTCACTGAGTGCTTCAGGTAACTCCCAAGCTGGTGGCTATGCCGCCAGGGCGCGAATGAGGGCGTGAGGACGAGCGGTCAGGGTCTGGAGGATGTTCCAGCGTCGCTTGCGGGCGGTTGCGACGACCGATCGCAGGGCGGCGAAGTCGCAGGCGGCTTCGAAGATGCGAAAGGCGCCGGAGATCTTCATCTTGACCTTCATCATGCGCAGGGCCTGTTCGGCCAGGTTGTTGGTGAAGGGGACGGAGAAGTCGACGAGGAAAGCGCAGGACGTCGTCTTTGAACTCGTGCAGTCGGATGAGCAGGTTGTGTCCGGGGCGGTGTTTTGTCCGACCGCGGTTCGAGGGATGCCGTTGAAGGCGCGGCAAGTTGCGGTGAAAGGCGAGACCCTGGCGCAGGATCTCCCAGTAGCGGGCGAGGAAGCCCTCGAGCGCGGGCGGGGGCAGACTGGTCGCGCCCGCCTCGCGCGCGTTCTCGACGGCTCGATTGGCCTCGAGCAAGAGATCGCGCATGGGTGCGGCCCACGGCTCCCGGTCGATCTCGACCAGCGCCTTCAGTTCGCGCAGATGATGGGCGTTGCACAGCGCATGACGGACGTCGGTGAGCCCGGAGTAAGACTTGAAGCCGTCATGAACCGCGACTCCGCCCGTGAGCCCCTCCGGCATCTCGCCGCGTTTGGCCGACACGCGATAGTGGGTCAGGGTTTCCGTGGCGACGGTGTGCAGCCATTGTCCCTTGCCGGCGACGCGGAAGCCGGTTTCATCGAGGCAGCGCACCGGCGCTTGCGCCGCGAGCGCCGCGATCTGCGCCGCCACCGGCGCGAGCGCCGCAGCCTTGCCGCGCACCCAATCGGCCACGCTTTGCGAGCATAGACGCAATGCTCCGAACAGATCGCCCATCGCTTCGGCGACCCGATCTTCGGGAATGAGCTGATGGACGTTGAGATAGACCGCCGCCGCCCTGACGCGCTCCCCGTATTGCGCCGGCGAGGCGACGCCCGCGGGAAACGCGGCTTTCGTCTCTCCGCCGCACGCTGCGCAGCAATAGACCGAGGCCTGATGCTCCGTGACCTCGATCAGCCGGTCAGGCAGATCGAACACCTGCCGTCTCTCCACGTCCCGCTGCATCGAAACCGTCAGCCCCGCCAGACAAAGCCGGCACGCCTGCGCTTCGTGCCGCACGACCCGATCGGGCGTCTCGACCTGCCGGAGCGTGTCGCCCTTGTGTCCCGCCTGCCCGCCGCTTTTCTTGTCCGAGCGCCCGCGGAGGCTGCCGGGGATGCGCGGCTTCTTCTTCAGCCCATCGCTCGACGGCGGCTTGGAACTCGTCGAACTGTCCAGGCCCAGTCGGCGCCGGAGGTCGGCGTTCTCCGCCTGCAATGCCTCGTTCTTGGCTCGCAACGCTTCATTCTCGGCCCGATGCGTCGCATTGTCCGCGAGATGGGCGGCCCGCAATGCCTCGTTCGCCCGCCGCAGCCACGCGACTTCGCCGCGCAACTGCGAGATGTCGCCTATGAGCGCGTCGATCGGGTCGCGAATCGTGGCGGGAGTCATCCCCACCTTAACTCACACTTCTGCTCTGCGTGTCTCGGTCAATCATCCCCCGGGCCAAAATTCACGCCGACTGTTGCAGATCGGACTCACCCAGCTTGGGAGTTACGTGCTTAGAGCTTAGAGTGCTTAAGTAAGGGAAATTGCTGCCTTTTCGTTCCAGCCTTCGAGCCCCGCGACAAACGGGCGCGCGCCCTTGGTGGCGCCGATCGAAGCCCAGCCGCCGTCGTCAAAGTAGTGGTCAATGACAAAGCCGGATGATTCCACAAAGTCACGAAAAGCCTTCCGATTGGGGATGAACCAATTAAAAGGATCTCGCGTTTCGGCGCTCTTGGTGAAATACGCCATTGGCAACTGATTCGTGATCTTCCCCGCCTCCAGAATTGCCTTGCGTTGATCCTCAGTCACAGTTTCATCAAAAACAATCTCGTCGATTATTGGAGAATCTGTAAACATCCTTTTCTCAGCGACGTCCCAAACTTTGTCGAGAGCTAGGAGGGGATGCCTCAAATGGTAGATAAGGCCCAAGAACATAACAACATCGAAAGTCCAGTGAATCTTAGGACTCAAGTCGTATACACTTGCTCGCACGTATTTACAGTTATTGATTTCGAGCAAATCTCGAACTGCACTATATCCGGTCTTGTCTGGATCATCTGGCCCCAAGGATGTGACGAAAGCCGCCCCACGACGAACACATTCGAAGCTAAAGAAACCATTCCACGGCGCGATATCAAGCACTCGAAGATTATCGAAACGGTCGGGCGCCTCGAGACACTGCATATGCTTGACAACGTTCTTTGAGCTGGACCCCGGATTTAGGACCACTGGCTAAGGTGTGAAATGACCTGCTCTGTCGCAACCGATGGAGCGAGAAATGACGAAGTCACGCAAGAAGTTTGATGCGGCGTTCAAGGCGAAGATTGCGCTCGAGGCGCTGCGCGAGGATGCGACGGTTCCGGAACTGGCGAAGCGGCACGGGGTGCATCCGAACCAGATTTATGCCTGGAAGAAGCAGGTTCTCGACAATGCGGCGAGCCTGTTCGCCCGCGGGGCGAGCGGTTCGGGCGATGGCGAGGAGGAGCGCGAGCGCGAGGCGGCCAAGCTTTACGCCAAGATCGGCCAACTGACGGTCGAACGGGATTTCTTGGCCAGGAGGCCAAGTCGATGAGCGCGCCCGATCGAAGAGCGATGGTCGACCGGCCTCGCAAGGACCTGTCGGTGCGCCGCCAATGCGCGCTTGTGGGCGTGGCGCGCTCGGGGGTCTACCGCCCCAGGCCCGTCGCCGGAGTGGACGATCTGGCGGTGATGCGCCGCATCGACGAGCTGCATCTCGAACTTCCGTTCTACGGCTCGCGGCGAATGACATTCGAACTCAACAAGGAAGGCCGTGGGGTCAACCGCAAGCGGGTGCAGCGGCTGATGCGGGTGATGGGGATCGAGGCGCTGGTTCCGCGCCCCGGCACGAGCAAAGCCGCGCCCGGGCACAAGATATACCCCTACCTGCTGCGCGGCCTGAAGATTACCGAGCCGAACCACGTGTGGGCGGCCGACGTGACCTACATCCCGATGGCGTGCGGCTTCCTCTATCTGGTGGCGATCATCGACTGGGCCAGCCGGGCGGTTCTGGCATGGCGGCTGTCGAACACCAACGATGCCAGCTTCTGCGCGGCGGCGCTGGAGGAGGCGCTGCTTCGGTTTGGAAAGCCGCGGATTTTCAATACCGATCAGGGCTCCACGTTCACCGCCGAGGCTTTCGTCGGCAAGCTCGCGGCGGCCGGCGTCGCGATTTCGATGGACGGACGCGGCCGCTTCATGGATAACATCTTCATCGAACGGCTGTGGCGCTCGATCAAGTATGAAGAGGTGCATCTGAAAGCCTACGCCGACGGCCGCGAGGCGCGGGCCGGCATCGGCTCCTGGATGACCTTTTACAATTTTCGACGCCCACACCAGGCGATGAACAACCAGATGCCGCTGGCGGTGTGGCGCGCCGGCATGGACAAAATCGAGGCGGCGGCGAGGGCTGTGGATATGCCGCTTCGCTTGGACAACGCAAACGCGTCGCCCACATACCCACAGCAGAGGCAGAAGCAGCAAGAAGCGGCTTGACTTTTGGAAGGACAAGGGCAGGCGAGATTACACCTTAAATTCAGCGACCCGTGGTCCAACCAATGGGGTCCAGTTCACTTTGACCTCTTGTAGAGAACCCGGGGAAAAGCTCCCATTCCTGAAATATGTAAATCCCTTTGAAGAACTTTTCGATGTCGAAGTCTGCCGGCGCCTTGTCCCGCATTTGTGATTCTCTTCTTTCGGTTGATCCGCACCTATCAAGCGCCGAACGCTTTGGACAATATCGAAATTGACGGCGCCGTTCAAAGCAATTGCGAGCGATGCGCCTCGGAAGACAGGCTCGTCGCTATTTCAAGTGGGTGAATTGGCCAGAACGTCACCGGCGATGAGGTAGACGATGGCTTTGAGGTTTCGTTTGGTTCGGTAGCCTTTGGCTTTGCGCTTGGCGGCCTGTACGTTGCCGTTGATGGCTTCGAGGACGCCGTTGGAAAGACCGGTGGCGATCGATCTGAGAATGCCCTCGGCCTTGGCCATGATCGTTTTGGCTAGTCGCTTCATCGGGCCGAGATCGCAGACCTGAACCCAGGCGTTCCAGCGATCGAGGAAGCGTCGGGCGGTTTTGGCGTCCATCGTGAACAGCTGCTGCAGGTTCATGCGGATTTGCATCGCCTGGATCGTGTCCAGGTTCTGCGCTTCCAATCTTGACAACGCTTCCTTCTCCTCCTGCGTCAGATGATCGACGTTCTTGAGGAAGATGTAGCGCCGGCCCTTGATCTGGAAGTTGTTCCGCGCTTCCTCGCGTCGCACCTGGTCGACGGCCTCGTTGGCGAGTTTGATGACGTGGAATTTGTCGAACGTGATCTCGGCGTTCTCGAAATTCGCCTTGATCCCCGCTTCGAACGCCGCCCCCATGTCGATGCTGGCGTCGGTGACCGCCTCGCGCTTGCCGCCGTGCGCCTCGAGGAAATCGGCGAATTCCTTCACCGTCGCGGCGTCCTTGCCGTCGGCCACGTAGATGACTTTGCGCCGCGCCATGTCGACGAACAGGCTGATGTAGTCGTGCCCGCGCCGCGCCGAGGTTTCGTCGGCGGCGATGCGCCGCACCTGCGACAAATCCAGCCCCTCCACCGCGCGCCAAACGTAATGCTCGACGATCCGCCACAAGCGCGTGTCGTGCTCGCCAAGCCGCTTGGCCGCGTTGGCGATCGGCATCGCCTTGGCCAGCGCCAGCACGTAGGCCTCGAACAACAACGTGAACCCGGAGCCCACCCGAGCCCACGGCGTGGCGACCTTGCGCACCCCGCACGTCGGACAGGTCACTCGCGGCACACGAGCGTGCAACAGCGTGCGGTGCTGGAAGAAGTCCAGATGGCCGCCACGTCTCGTCCTTCGTGTCGTGAACCGCACAACCCTCGCCTCCGCACTCAGCGCAGGCGAACCGGCTCCCGCGTGGAAAATCCACATACAAATCGAGCCGACCATCCTCGACCGCAAACTCGCTACGCGTCACCATCCACGGCGACTGCAACCCAAGGGCCAACTGGAAAAGATCGGTGTCTCGCATCCCCTCAGGCTAAACGCGATCCCCCCTGAGCGATCGCCAACCCGCCCCCAAATTCCGACTTACCCACTCCTTTCAGCGAGGAGCCGGAAGACAACCCCGCGATGACGCCTTCCAGCCTCTTGACCCACTCCGCCTCATTGCGCGCGAGCGCGGCGAACCGCACGCGGGCGGCACGCCCACCGGCGGAAAGGTCGAGGCCGTCTGCGTCCCAGCCGATCGCCCGCCAGATCTGCCGGCCAGGCTGTGCGCGGCCGGCCAGACGCGCGATGGCGTCGTCGGCGAGCCCATTGACCCAGTCGACGAGGCGAGCCTCCGCCTCGGCGAGCGCCTCCTCACCCTCCCGCGAGGTCAGAATCTCGGCCGGGGTCAGCAGATCGGCCCGGCCGGAGCCGCCATTGAAATGGACGCGTTCGATCGCCAGCCTGAAAAGGCGAAGTCCGCGAAATCGGCTTAGAGCTTCGCCTTGGGATCCCGCCGCAGATACCGCGTGCGGACGCGGGGCTCGGGCGCGCGTTCGATCCGACCGTTGAGGGTGATGCGCGCGAAGAGTTCAGCGGGTCGCCCCGCTGTGGCTCCTCGGTAAGCAGCAGCGACGCGCCGCGTTCGGTCGATGTCCGTGTCGCGCCGGCGCAATTGGCGCGCCCGACTGGCGCCGCATCTCTTACGCTCTCGGGCGGCGTGAAAGTTGTAGGGCGAATGTCGGGGTTCGTGCTATATTTGTTCCTTTTTGGAAAGACGATGGTCCCGGGTTCGTCCCGAAGGATATTTGGTCAGGCGCCGGTGCGACGATACCGGCCGGGATTCGCCGGGAGCGCAAAAAAACCAGCACTTGCGCACTTTGCTCCAACCCATTGAAAAGGCTCAAAACAGCAATGGGCAAGCCTTGTTGCAAGTTGGCATGAATGCAGCGTCGGCGCCGCATCGGCTTGGCGCCGAGGCCTCGGTTTTTGCCCTTTCCTTGATGGGCAGCGGCTTTTCGCGGCCCGGCCGAACGAAGCGAGGCTTACCGTTGAAAAAGTTGGATGCGACGCTAAAGCTGGGGATCAACCTATTGAAAAAATTGAGGCGGCCCGCTAAAAATGAGTTCCATGCCTTTTCTCCGGCGAGCGCTTTTCCGCGGGCGCGCTTGTCGCCCCGGGCGCGCTTCGCGCCAAGCCGGTCAACATCGGGGCGAACTTGCGCAATTCGACTGGCGGTCCCATGTTGGAGCCTGTGGCTCGTCCCTTTTCCCAAAACAGGAACACATTTCGGCCGCGAACGGTTAAGATGGTCAAAGCGCGCCGCGGCGCCCGCGCGGCGCAGCGATTCGAATGAAACGGGAGCCTCATGCCGACGATCGCTCTGGTCGACGACGACCGAAATATCCTGACCTCCGTCTCTCTCTCGCTCGAAGCGGAGGGATACCGGGTGCAGACTTACACCGACGGGGCGAGCGCCCTCGAAGGCCTCAAGGCGAACCCTCCTGATCTCGCCATTTTCGACATCAAGATGCCGCGAATGGACGGGATGGAGCTGCTGCGGCGACTACGGCAAAAATCCGACCTTCCGGTGATCTTCTTGACCTCCAAGGACGAGGAGATCGACGAGCTTTTCGGCCTGAAGATGGGCGCCGACGACTTCATCCGCAAACCGTTTTCGCAGCGGCTGCTGGTCGAGCGGGTGAAGGCGATCCTGCGCCGCTCGAACCCCAAGGACGCCGCGACCCAGAAAGAGACGGAAGCGAAGATTTTGGAGCGCGGTCGGTTGAAGATGGACCCTGAGCGGCACACTTGCACCTGGGACAACACTCCGGTCACGCTGACGGTCACTGAATTCCTGATTTTCCAGGCGCTCGCGACGAGACCGGGCGTCGTCAAGAGTCGCAACGCCCTCATGGACGCGGCCTACGACGACCAAGTCTATGTCGACGATCGCACGATCGACAGCCACATCAAGCGGCTACGCAAGAAGTTCAAGGTGGTCGAACCGGAGTTCGAGATGATCGAGACGCTGTATGGCGTCGGCTATCGGTTCAAGGAAGGATAGGCGGCTCCGCCGAGGTCATGAGCGCTGAGACACGCCGCGAGCGCATTGTCGCCGTAACGCCGCGCGGCAGGCGCCAGTGGTTTCGTGCTCGCGCGCGGTTCGCCTGGCGTTTTCTCACGGCCGCGTTTCTCGTCTTCGCTCACGCGCCGCATCGTCGTCCTCAATCTCGGCGGCCTCGTCGTGTTGATGATCGGCTTCCTGCTGCTGAACCAATTTCGGGCCGACATCATCGCGGCGCGCGTCCAGAGCCTGACGACACAGGCCAACATCATTTCGGCGGCGATCGCGGCGTCGGCGGCAGTCGACACCGACACCATCACCGTCGATCCCGACAAGCTGCTCCAGCTGGCGCCGGGCCAGACCGCCGCCCCGCCGAGCGACGAAGATGCAATTCAGTTCTCCATCAATCCGGAGCGGGTCGGGCCCGTGCTGCATCGGCTGGTCACGCCGACCCACACCCGTGCGCGCATCTACGACAGCGACGGCCGGCTGCTGCTCGATTCCCGTTCGCTCTCGGCGCATGGGGCCGTTGTGCGCTCCGATTTGCCAGACACCGCCGAGCGACGGGGGCTGTTCGGCCGGTTGACCGGGTTCGTGCGGAATTTCTTCGCCGCGCCGTCGCAGCCGCGCGCGAGGGACCCTTGGCTGGTCGACGGAAAGTCGGTGCCGGAGGTCGCGGCGGCGCTGAAGGGGCAAAACGCAGTCTGCCGCCCGGATCAACGATGAAGGCGAGACGATCGTTTCTGTGGCGGTGCCGATTCAGTACATGATGGCGACGCGCGGGGCGCTCCAGCTGTCGACCCAGGGCGGCGACATTGACCGGGTGATCGCCTCCGAGCGCTGGGCGATCCTGCGTTTCTTCGCGGTTCTAGCCGCGGTCATGCTGGTCCTTTCGCTGTCGCTCGCCAACACCATCGCCGAGCCGGTCCGCCGGCTAGCGGACGCCGCCGAGCGGGTCAGGCGCGGCATCCGCTCGCGCCAGCAGATTCCCGACTTCACTTCGCGGTCCGGACGAGATCGGCCATCTTTCCCGCGCCCTCCGAGAAATGACCCAGGCGCTTTACAATCGCCTCGACGCCATCGAGAGCTTCGCCGCCGATGTCGCGCACGAACTGAAGAATCCCCTGACTTCGATGCGCAGCGCACTTGAGACGCTGCCACGGGTGAAGGCCGGTCATTCGCAGGACCGGTTGATCGCGGTCATGCAGCATGACGTTCGGCGGCTCGACCGACTGATCTCCGACATTTCCGACGCTTCTCGGCTGGATGCGGAGCTGGCGCGCGGCGAAGCTGGTCCGGTCGACGTCGCAGCGCTCCTGCGTGCCGTCGTGTCGATGTCCCAGGATTCGCCGCGCAGCAACGGGGCTCGGATAGAACTTTCAATTCCATCGCGGCGGGGTCGACGTACCAACTCGGATTATTTCGTGCTGGGCCACGATTTGCGTCTGGCGCAGGTCGTGACGAACCTGATCGACAACGCCTGCTCATTTTCCGAACCCGGGAGTGATCGTTCGTGTCGCCCTCGCCAGGAGCGCAACCTCGAGGGACGGCGAAGCGCCCGAGGAGAAGGTGGTCATTACTGTCGAAGACGACGGTCCCGGCATCCCCCCGCACGCGCTGGAGCGGATATTCGAGCGCTTCTATACGGATCGGCCAAGTCAGGGGTTTGGACAGAATTCCGGCCTTGGACTGTCGATTTCGCGCCAGATCGTCGAGGCGCATGGCGGGCGGATCTGGGCGATGAACCGGGCCGCTGTCGCGGAGGCCGTCGAGGGTCGGATCGGAGCCCGGCGTCCAATGTGAGCCTGTACGGCACAGCGCCGGCGCCCGCTTTGTGATAGAACTTCCGGCGTTCATCGCATGAGCGCAATTGAAGGTCAGAGAACCGGGATGCACGCCACGGCGGTCGTCTATGGCGAACGCGGAGTGCTGATTCTCGGACCATCGGGATCGGGAAAAAGCGCGCTGGCTCTCGCGTTGCTCGCCCGGGCTCGAGACAGCGGAACCTTCGGCGCGCTGCTCGGCGACGACCGCGTTTGGGCCCGAGCGATCGGCGCGCGCTCGTCGCATCAGGGTCGCCGGAACTTGCCGGAATCATCGAGCGGCGCGCCGTCGGCCTGGTCAGCGCACCCTACGAGCCGGCTGCCGTTATCGGATTGTTCGTCGAACTCAGCGAGCCTGGACGCACTTGGCCGCGCCTTCCGGACGAACCGGATGTCGTGACCGTGGAAGGGGTCCGTTTGCCGCGTCTCGCGCTCGATTCCGGTCGAAGCGCGACAGACCAGGCGCTTGCTGTCGACGAACGACTGGGCATTATCACGGCAGCCAACGCGAAGCGAAAAGGAATTTCGCTTGAACATTGCGCCGCAGTGCACAAAAATGGCCCGCTTACCGGCATGCGGCCAGCCCGACGCCGGAAGTCTGAGCCGGCCGACTGATGGATCTATTGATGATTGGAATGGTCCTGGTGACCCACGGCCAGCTTGCCACTGGTTTTCGTGCAGCGCTTGAACATGTCGTGGGACCACAGTCTCAGCTCGAGACGATAACGATCGGCCCCGAAGACGACATGGAGCAGCGGCGTTCGGACATCCTCAACGCCGCATCCCGCGTTCAGGACGGCATGGGCGTCGTGATTCTGACAGACATGTTCGGAGGCACGCCGTCCAATCTGGCGATTTCGGTCATGGACGGCGGCCGGATCGAGGTCATTTGCGGCGTCAATCTCCCAATGCTCATTAAGCTCGCGACGATGCGGGAGACCGCCGATCTCGACCACGCGGTGGTCGAGGCGCGCGAAGCCGGGCGCAAATACATTACCGTCGCCAGCAAAGTGCTTGCTGGCAAATGAGCGAGCCTTGCTCCGACGACGGGGAACCTCCTCCGCCCGCGTTGGAAGGCGGCTTGTCCCGCCAGATGCAGATTGTGAACCGGAAAGGTCTGCACGCCCGGGCCACTGCCAAATTCGTCCAATGCGTCGACCGGTTCGACGCCAACATCAAGGTGTCGCGCTGCGGCGAAACTGTCGGCGGCGATTCGATCATGGGCATTCTGACGCTTGGCGCCGGCCTCGGAGCAACCATCACGGTCTTCGCTTCGGGCGCCGAGGCGCGCGAAGCGCTTGATGCGCTTGCCGATCTCGTCGCCAATCGGTTCGGCGAGGACGAGTGAGCGCCACGCCAGTTACATTCGGAAATCTTCGCCCAGATAAAAGCGCCTTACGTCCGGATGGGAGATGATCGCCTCCGGGGGCCCTTCCGTCAAGCACATGACCGCTGTGAATTATGTAGGCGCGATCGATCAGCCCAAGCGTCTCGCGCACGTTGTGGTCGGTGATCAGCACCCCGATCCCGCGACCCTTCAGATGGCGCACGAGATCCTGAATGTCGCCGACGGCGATCGGATCGATGCCTGCGAACGGCTCGTCAAGCAACATGAACGACGGGCTGCCAGCCAGCGCCCGCGCAATTTCGCAGCGTCGCCTCTCACCACCGGACAGAGCGATCGAGGGCGCCTTGCGCAGGCGCGCGATATCAAACTCGTCGAGCAGCGACTCGAGCGTCGCCTCGCGGGCCTCGCGGTTCGGCTCGTTCACCTCAAGCACCGCGCGGATATTGTCCTCGACATTGAGGCCTCGGAAAATCGACGGCTCCTGCGGCAGGTAGCCTACGCCGAGCCTTGCGCGCTGAAACATCGGCAGACCCGTCACATCATGGCCGTCAAGTTCGATCGCCCCCTTGTCCGGCTTCACCAGTCCGATGATCATGTAAAAGACTGTCGTCTTGCCCGCGCCGTTTGGTCCGAGCAGACCAACCGCTTCGCCGCGCCGCACGGAAATGCTTACGTCCTGCACCACCATCCGGCCGCGATAGCCCTTGCCCAGGTGATGCACGGCAAGCACTCCCTGCCGCGCCAACCGTGCGATCTCGGCAGAAGGCGAGTGAAAGCGGGAGCGGCTCGCGCCGAACCATTTCCGCCGGCTCCCCTCCTCCACTTTTTCGCTGGAAAGATCCTCACTCACCGGCGGGCGCTCATGTCGCATGAATTGGCCTGCGCGCACTGGACAACGGAGGCTCCTATTTGGGCTTCGTCGCGTCGGCGCCCGCGTTCGGCAGGAATTGCCCATGAACGCGTCCGGCCTTGGATCCGTTGGTGTCGATCGTCGCCTGACTGGTCTTGAGATCATAGGTCAGCTTGTCGCCCTTGGTGACGTTCTGGCCATCGCTGAGGGTTACGTGACCGATCAGTTGGACCCTGTGTTCGAGCTTGTCGTAGACCGCTTTGTCGCCGGTTGCGACCTGGGTCTTGGAGATCACAGTCACAGGGCCAGTCGCTTCGAGACGCGTGACTCCCGATCCCGGCGAGGAACCCCCTTGCGGCCCATCTGGACCGGGCGGGGAACCGCCTTTCGGGCTATCTGGCGGCGCGGCGCCAGGGGTAGGCGATCGGTCGAGAAAAACCGTCATGACCGAACAGGTCATCTTCGTGTCGCCTTGGACGACGACAACATTCCCCGAATAAACCGCCTTCTTTTCCTTGTCGTAGTAGACCAGCTTGTCGGCGTCGATCGACACCGGCTCCTTCGAACTTGTGCCAGGAAGAATCTGGATGGGGCTTGAGGCGGGGGCAGCCGGCGGATTAGCGGCCTTTGAGGCCGCGTTGGCGTCGTAACAAAAGAAGACCAGGGTCGCGGTTGCAAACGCCGCGCGGAGGGACCTGTTCCACCCCAGCGTCATGGACTTGTCCTCTTCGAGTCGGCGTCCGCAGAATCGGCAGGCGGATTTATCGTTGTCCTGACGCGACCCTCGAAGATCAATTCCTGGCCGTTGTCCCGGGCTATGGCACGGTCGCCAATAATCGTCGTGCCGTCACCAACATGGACTTCTACGGGGTCGTCGCTCTTATATACACCCGCTTTAAAGTCGATATCGGCGGCTCGCAACCGCACCTCGAATTTGGCGCTGCCGATCCGGACGTTGTTTGACAACTTCATCCGTTCGGCGACGCTGTCGTATACGCCGATATCGGCGCTCAGCCGAGTCGTCTCTCCACCGGTCGCGCCGATTTCGCCCGAAACCTTGTGCAGTTCGACGATCGTCGGCTGCTTGACGTCCTGGAGAGCCTTCTCGGCCGTCAGCATGTAAGGCTGCCCGTCGCTCCTGAAGCCGGCGAGTTTAGGTCGCGCCATAGTGATTTTGCTTCCGTCGATCGAAACGTCCGAGAAGCTGAGCGAGCCGAGCTTGGGCGCGAAAGGGTTGTAGACTGCGATGAGCACCATCGCAGTTACACTTCCCAACGCGCACACCAGGATCGCTTTGCGGAGAAATCGAATCCGAGTCGAGCGCCGCAGAGCGCTCGCAAAGGCGCGTTCGCGATCGGACGGCGGCGCAAAGGCGACACGGCGATGCCCGGCTCGGGCGGCGGGCGCAACGGGCCGCTCCGCGCCCTTGACGCTGGCAGCCATCGAATTGTCAAGAAGCGCCATTTGTCCCCATTCAACTACCACAGCGCACGGAGGAAAGCGAATTGCATGGCAAAGTTAGGGCCGCGGAGAAAGAACGGCGTAACGGCCCCGTCTTTCGGAAGCGGCGCACGAGCAGCCGGGCGTGCGTTTCGGGGGTCGACTGGCGTGATTTCAACAGCTTGCAGGACCACGGTGCGCCCCTCCGGGGGTGACCGAGTCGAAACGACAAAGCCGGATAGCGAGCGCAGGAACTCCAAAATCCACTTCGACGGAACGCCGGATGCCTCATTTGCCTCCGAACACGATTTGCGCTTAATGCGGTTTCATTCGCGCCCGTTGGGGCCGGTAGCTCAATGGTTAGAGCCGGCCGCTCATAACGGTCTGGTTGCAGGTTCGAGTCCTGCCCGGCCCACCACCTCTCAGAAACAGGTAGCAGCGGACGGCCCGACCTCGGCGAAACTGGCCCGCGGTTCGAGTTCGGGTGCTAGTAGCTACGACAACGCTTGACCGGCCGACCTTGTTCGCCATCCGGCGACAGTGCACAAACCGCGCCCGACGCCGGTCGCTCTGAGCCAGCGAAAAAGGCCGCGCAGACGCGCGATTGCTGCTGCGCGTCGCCCGCAAATGGATTCCGGGGGCGAGAGGTGGCTGCGTGACCGCTTGCGGCGCTCCGGGTCCCAACGGCGCCATATGTCAATTATCGAGGAAGCTCCTCAGCTTCCGGCTGCGGCTCGGATGCTTCAGCTTGCGCAAAGCCTTGGCCTCGATCTGACGAATGCGCTCCCGCGTCACCGAGAACTGCTGGCCGACTTCCTCGAGAGTATGGTCGGTGTTCATGCCGATGCCGAAGCGCATGCGCAATACCCGCTCCTCACGCGGGGTGAGGGAAGCGAGAACGCGCGTCGTCGTTTCGCGCAGGTTCGACTGGATCGCCGCGTCGATCGGCAGGACCGCATTCTTGTCCTCGATGAAGTCGCCGAGGTGGCTGTCCTCCTCGTCGCCGATCGGGGTCTCGAGAGAAATCGGCTCCTTGGCGATCTTCAAGACCTTGCGCACCTTTTCGAGCGGCATCGCCAGCTTTTCGCTGAGTTCCTCCGGTGTTGGCTCGCGGCCGATCTCGTGCAACATCTGGCGCGAGGTGCGCACGATCTTGTTGATCGTCTCGATCATGTGCACCGGAATGCGGATCGTGCGCGCCTGGTCGGCGATTGAGCGGGTGATCGCTTGGCGGATCCACCAGGTGGCGTAGGTTGAGAACTTGTAGCCGCGGCGGTACTCGAACTTGTCGACCGCCTTCATCAGCCCGATGTTGCCTTCCTGGATCAGATCGAGGAACTGCAGGCCGCGGTTGGTGTATTTCTTGGCGATCGAGATGACGAGGCGCAAGTTCGCCTCGACCATTTCCTTCTTCGCCTGCCGCGCCTCGCGCTCGCCCTTCTGCACCATTTGGACGAGCTTGCGGAATTCCTGGATCTCCAGTCCCGTCTCGGTTGCGAGCGACTGAATCTCGGCCCGTATATCCTTGATCGAGGCCTTGTCGGTGGCGACCCATTCCTTCCAGCCGCGCGTGGTCAGCCTGGCGACGCGCAGGAGCCACTTCGGATCCAATTCCGAATTCTGGTAGTTCCTCAGAAAATCTTCACGGCTGACGCGGTGAGCCTCCGCCATCCGCATGAGGCGCACGTCGAGCCCGATGAGGCGTTTGTTGATGTCGTAAAGCTGCTCGACCAGGGCGTCGATGCGGTTCTGGTTGAGCGATAGAGACTTGACGTCGGTCACGATCTCCTTTTTCAGCGCCTTGTACTTGCGCTCCTGCGCGGGCGAGAGCGACTCGCTCCTGAGCTTGTTCTCGACGTTCTGGTCCTGCAGGCGGCGGAGCTTTTTGTAGGCGTCGGCGATCCGGTCGAAGGTTTCGAGGACGCGCGGCTTGAGGTCCGCCTCCATCGCCGAGAGCGACACCGAATTCTCGAGATCGTCGTCCTCGTCGAAGCCTTCCGCGGGGACTGCGCCCTCGCCGTCGAAGCCCTCGGGCGGGGCTTGCGGCGCGGTCGCCGGAGCGATCCGGTCGCGCACGGGATTGGGCGCAGGCGGGGCGCCGGGCGCGGTGTAATCGGTCTTCGGCGGCTTCTTGCCGTCGGGTCCGGTATAGGACGCCTCGAGATCGATGATGTCGCGCAGCAGGATCTTGCCTTCGTTGAGCTCGTCCCGCCAGATGATGATCGCCTGGAAAGTAAGCGGGCTTTCGCAGAAGCCCGCGATCATCGCCTCGCGGCCGGCCTCGATGCGCTTGGCGATCGCGATCTCGCCCTCGCGCGAGAGCAACTCGACCGAACCCATCTCGCGCAGATACATGCGCACCGGATCGTCGGTGCGCTCGGCCGGCTCGGAGCTGCGGGTGACCACCGCCGTAGAGCGGCTCGCCTCGACGATCTCGCCGCCCTCGGGCTCCTCCTCGTCGGCGGCGCCCTCGGCGTGTCTCCTTCTCGGCCTCCTCCGCGTCCTCGCTGTCCACGACGTTGATGCCCATTTCGCTGAGCATCGCGTTCATGTCCTCGATCTGGTCGGAGGAAATCTCTTCGGACGGCAGCACCGCGTTCAATTCGTCCTGCGTCACCCAGCCGCGCTTCTTGGCGACCTTCAGCATCCGCTTGACGGCGGCGTCGCTCAGATCGAGAAGGGGGCTGTCGGCGGTTTCGGCGGCCGCGGTTTCGCCTTCGGCCTTCGCCTCGTCCTTCTTCGCCATCGGATGTCTCCGTCCTCCCGCGACAGGCGCGGGCTTCAGTTTCGACCGGTGGGCCGCCGCGGAAGGCCGCGAGGCCCGGTTCAATATTCGTCGGGACTCGCCGAAGCAAGGGGGGCGAGGCCGAAGCGTCTGTCGATGTCTGAAGCCCCCTGAAATGTCGCCAGCCCCTGGTCGCTCGCGTCCCAGGTCAGATCGTCGACGAGGCTCGTCCCGACTGCTTCGCCAAAGCCGTCGATCGCCGCCTCTGCATGCGCGAGATCGGCCAAATGCGCTTTGATGTCCAGCAATCGGGCGAAATTCTGCTCGTTTGGCTCGGCAGCCAGCGACTGCTCCGCGAGTTTCAGTTCCCTATGTAACGCGCCCGCCCGCTGATGCAAGGCCAGGCTCTGCCTCAGCACATGCTCGGCGTCGGCCGGAGCCGCCTCGGCGCGCAGACACCACCAGTTCGGCATCTTTGCGGCCTGGGCCGAGGATGCGGGCGCGCTCTTCGCCGCGACCCGCCGCAGTCAGCGCGTCGGCCAGCGCCTCCGGAGAAATGAGCGCCTCCGGCGGAGCCGAGGCGAGCGCGTCGCGGAATGCGGCGAGCCCTGCGCTCGAAAAATCGAGCGCCGCGAGTTCCTCCCAATGCGCCTCGAGCAGCGAGGGATGGCCGAGCGCGATCGCCAGGATGGTGATCTCGCGCGCCGGATCGGGCGCCTTGCGGGCGAGCTCTGGCCTGCGGCGGCAACGGCTGCTCGGCGAGGCCGAACCGCGGGCCGCGCGGCCTGAAACGGGGCCGCCCGCCGCTCGCGAACGGCGGCCTCGCCCAGCGCCGGCTCGGGTCGGACCGCTCCTCGCCGAACAGCGCAGCGAGGCGACGCTTCATGTCGGCCTGATAATGCTTGCGCAGCGTTTCGTCGGCGATCGCCGCGACGGCGTCGGCAGAGTCGCCGCTCGAGCGCAGCGCGGCTCTCCGGCGTGTCGAGCCGTCCGATTCGCACTCTCGCGGGCGAAAAGCATGTCGGCGAACGGCCGCGCCGCTCTAAGGACTTCGTCAACCGCCTCCCGGCCGCTCGCGCGGACAAGGTCGTCCGGATCCTGCCCTTCCGGCAGTAGCGCGAACCGAAGGCTCTTGCCGGCGCCGATCAGCGGCAGGGCCGTTTCGATCGCCCGGAAGGCCGCCTTGCGGCCGGCGCTGTCGCCGTCGAAACAGAGGATGGGCTCGTTCGCCATCGCCCACAGCAGCGCGCACTGATCGGGCGTCAACGCCGTGCCGAGCGGCGCGACGACATTGGGAAAGCCCGCCTCGCTCAATGCGATCGCGTCGACATAGCCCTCGACGACGATGAGCTCGCCGCTGTCGTGCGCCGGTTTTCTCGCCCGGTGATGATTGAAAAGCAGCGCACCCTTGTGGAAGAGCGCCGTCTCCGGCGAATTGAGGTATTTGGCCTTGGCGCCCGGATCCATGGCCCGGCCGCCGAAGGCGATCACCCGGCCGGCCCGATCATGGATCGGAAACATCACCCGGTCGCGGAACCGGTCGTAGGGGACGGCGATCCCCTCGCCGTGGATCAGGAGCCCCGCCTCGATCATCTGGTCGACGCCGATCCCTCTGCTCCGCCAGCGCGTCGCGCAGGGCGAACCGCTCCGGCGAGGAATAGCCGAGCGAGAAGCGCTGCTGCACGGCGGCCCCGAGACCGCGGTCGGAGAGATATCCACGCGCCCTCGCGCCGACCGGCTCGATGCAGATTGGCCTCGAACACGCGCGCGGCCATCGCCAGCACGTCGAGAAGGCTCGCCCGCTTCTTCTCCTGTTCGGCTTCGACGTTCGTCTGTCGCGGCATCGGCACGCCGGCCATGCCGGCAAGCCGCTCGACCGCCTCAGGGAAGCTCAGGCCTTCGGTCTCGCTGACGAAGGTGAAGATGTCGCCGTGCTTGCCGGAGGAGAAGTCGTGGAAGAAACCCTTCTGGTCGTTGACGAAGAACGAGGGCGTCTTTTCGGCGTTGAAGGGCGAGAGGCCAGCCCATTCCCGCCCCTGCTTGCGCAGCTTGACCCGCCGGCCCGCGACTTCCGACACCGGCAGCCGAGCCCGGATCTCGTCGAGAAAGGCGATCGGGAACTTCATGTGTGTGAGATTGGCCGCGCCCGTCCTTTTGGCAAGCGGGGCAGGCGCGTTGTCCCCGGGTTTCCACAACGTGGGTCGCCTGTGGTCGTCAAGCGGGGGCGGCGCCCATCAGCTTGCGCGCCGCCGCCGCGCTCATCGGCTGGCCGAAGGCCGCCCCCTGCGCGAACTGGCAGCCGATCTGGGCGAGTTCGACGGCGTCGGACTCTGTTTCCGCCCCTTCGGAAATGACCTCCATGCCGATCTCCTGCGCCATCGCGACGATCGAGCGCAGGACCGGCGAACGCGTGCCGAAGGCGTTCGGCCTCACCAGCGAAGCGTCGATCCGCATCGCGTCGAACCGGTACTGCGGCAAATGGCCCGAGCGAGGTGTAGCCGGCGCCGAATCGGTCCAGCATCAGCGCCGCGCCGATCTCCCTCACCCGCTGCAACAGCACCGCTGCGTATTCCGGATTCTCCATCACCAGCCTTTCGGCGATCGCCAGCTTGAGCGACCCGCGCTCGGCGAAGTGCCGGCTCAGCGCTGCCCGCACGTCGGTGAGAAGGTCGAAACTCAGCAGCTGGCGAGAAGACGCGGAGACGGTAGCGAAAATCGGCGGATTGACCTCGAGCGCCTTCTGCCAGGCGGCAAGCTCACGCGCGGTCGTGTCGAGGACATAGGCGCCGACGTCGACCATCACGCCGGCCGCCTCAGCGATCGAGGCGAACTCGTCCTCGTTGAGAACGCCGAGCCTTGTGATGACGCCAGTGGCGTCAGCGCCTGGAACCCGGCGACGGTCCGATCCTCCAGCCGGACGATCGGCCGGAACAGCACCATGATCTCGCGCTCGCTCGAGCGCGTGGCGCATGTCGTTTTCCAGCGTCCGCCGGTCCGAGGCGTAGGAGCGCATCGACGGGGCGAACAGGACAGCCCGGTCGCCGCCTCGCCTTCTTTGCGTTGGCGAGCGCGAGTTGAGCGTCGGCGAGCAGCTCTCCGCCCTTGACGTGCTGCTTCGGATTGTAGAGCGCGGCCCCGATCGAAACGGTGAGCGCGATCTCCTTTTCGCCGAAGCTGATTGGCGCGGCCAGCGCCGAGCGCAGACTCGTCGAGCATCGCGGCGACCTCGTCCGCCGCGGGTTCGGTGCAGGACGATGGCGCCGAACTGATCCCCCGACAGCCGCGCCAGCGTGTCGCCGGGCTTCAGGTCGCGCGAAAGACGGCGCGCGACGGCGAGCAGAGCCGCAGTCGCCCATCGACAGGCCGTAGGAATCGTTGACGTCCTTGAAGCCGTCGATGTCGACGAGGAGGACCATCGGCGCGATCGCGCCCGGCTTCTGCGCGAGATAGAGCGCCGAGGTCAGCCGGTCCTGGAAGAGCTCGCGGTTAGGAAGGCCAGTCAGATTGTCGTGGATGGCGTCGTGGAGCATCCGCTCCTCGGCCGACTTGATTTCGGTGACGTCCGCCATCGAGCCGATCACCCGCACGACCTCTCCGTCGGCGCCGATCACCGGCCGCGCCTTCAGCATGTACCAGAAGTAATGGCCGTCCGAGCCACGCAGGCGCAGGTCGTGGTTGATCCTGCCCGACCGCTGCTGCAGGAGCCCGTCCAGCGCCAGGGTATAGCGGTCGCGGTCGAGCGGATGGAGGATGTCGAGCCAGCCGGCGGCCGGTCCCTCGAGAGCGCCGCGCTTAAGGCCGAGCTGGCTTTCGAGCGCCTCGGCGCCGCTGATCTCGTCGTTGACGACGTCCCAGTCGAAGATCGCCTCGCCCGAACCCGTCCATGGCAAGGGAACGCCGTTCGGCGTCGGCGGCGTTTTCCGCGCCGCGGCCCGAGCCCGAGAAGGCGAACTGCATCACGGTGAAGCCGATCAGCATGACGATCAGCACGAGGCCGCCGACGAGTCCCGGCGCCGCGAGATCGTTGGTGAGATAGCCGAGCACGGTCGCTCCCGCAGCGACGACCCAAACGGCCAGCAGGTACCACGTCGGGATCAGCATGACCGCGCGGTCGGACCCGCGCGCGGCGAGACTGAGAATCAGGAGCAGGCCGACGCCGGCGATGGTGGCGATCGAAATGCGGGCGACCCCGGCCGCGACCGGCGCGTTGAAGACGGAGAGTGCGACCACCGCCGCCATCAGCACCAGCCACGCCATCGCGAAATGCGTGTAGCGCACGTGCCAGCGGCGCAGGTTGAGGTAGGCGAACAGGAACACGATCAGCGTCGCGGCGATCGTCGCCTCGACGCCGGCTCGCCAGATCCGCTCGGACGCGTCCTCGAGGCCGAACATTTTCCGCCAGAAGCCGAAATCGATGCAGACGTAGGCGAACACCGCCCAGGCGAGCGCGGCGGCGGCGGGAAAAATCATCGCTCCGCGCACCACGAACACGATGGTCAGGAACAGGGCGAGAAGACCGGCGATGCCGATCAGAATGCCCTCGTAGAGGGTCAGGCTGGTCGACTTGTCCTTGAACGCGTCCGGCTCCCAGAGATAGAGCTGCGGCAACGACGGCGTCCGCAATTCGGCGACATAGGTCACAGTCGTGCCCGGATCGAGCGTCAGGCGGAATACGTCGGCCTGCGGGTTGTCCTCGCGCTCGGGAGCCTGGCCCTGGCTCGCGGTGATTGTCGTGATGCGCGAGGAGCCGAGATCGGGCCAGACGACGCCGGATCCGACCAACCGGAAGTGAGGCGCGACAATGAGGCGGGTCGAACTGCTCGTCGGAGTCGTTGGTGAGTGCGAAAACGATCCAGGACGGCTGTGCGCCGGCTTCGAGGGCGCTGACCTCGATGCGCCGCACGATGCCGTCGGCGCCGGGCGCGGTCGAGACTTGGATCCGATCGCCCTGAGCGCTGTAGCGCTCGACCGCCCGGGTGAGGTCGATTGCGTCGGAATCGGCAGAGACCCTGACCGACTGAACCGCACGCACCGGTGTCGCGCTCGCAAAAACGAGGGCGAACAGGAGAACGAGGCGAAGAAGGAGCCCAAGCGCTCGGCCGGACAACTCGCCTACGGCAGCAGGCCGCCCAGGGCGAACGACGGGAAAAGGGGTCGGCTCGGCGGCGCGCAAAACAATCTCGGACAATTCAGGAAGCCGTCCGCCGCGCGCCGGCGTCGCTCTCGAGCAGCGCGAAAAGAACGTGGTCGCGCCATGCGCCATCGATCTTGAGGTATCCTCGCGCGTAGCCTTCGCGCTGGAAGCCGTTGCGCTCAAGAACGGCGATCGAGGGTGCATTTTCGGGGATGCAGGCCGCCTCCACACGGTGCAGCCTCAACTTCGAGAAGGCGAATTCGACGATGGCGGCGACGGCGCGGGTCATGCGCCCTTTGCCGGCGTGTGGCGCGCCCATCCAATAGCCAAGCGTGCCCGTTTGCGACACGCCCCGCCGAACGCCGCCGAGGGTGATCCCGCCCAGCAATTGATCCGAAGTCTGGTCGAAGACGAGAAGCGCATACGCCTCATCGCGCGAGATGTCCTCGTCCTGCCGGCGAAGACGACGGCGGAAGGCGGTCTGGGTCAGGTCGTCCTCGGGCCAGGTCGGTTCCCATGGCTCAAGGAAAGCGCGGCTTGTCGTGCGGAGCCGCGCCCACGATGGGTAATCGGCCGGCGTCCCCGGACGCAGATAGAGTCCTTCGCCGCGAACAAGCGGTTCCGGATTGACGGACCGGGTCAAACCGAACAGGGCCATCAAACTCCCCTCAGCGCTTCGGCGACCTTGGCCTGGCCGGGGACCTTGCCGACGGCGCCGATCGCCGCGATCGTCGGTGGCGATCTAAGCATGGCCGCGCCGGTTTTGCGAACTTCGTCGACCGAGATCGCCTCGACCCGTGCGACCATCTCCTCGACTGGGAGCGGACGCCCGTAGACATGCATCTGCCGCGCGAGCTGCTGAGTCCTTGCCCCGGGCGAACTCGAGCGCGGCGACCAGGGACACCTTCATCTGCGCCTTCGCGCGGCGGATTTCGCCGTCGCTGAGCGCATGCGCGGCCTCAGCCAAACAGTCAAGCGAGGCGGCAACCACTTCGGCGGCGTCGCGGTCGGCGCAGCCGGCGTAAAAGCCGAGTAGCCCGGTGTCGGAATAATCCCAGTGGAATGAATATATGGTGTAGGCGAGGCCGCGTTTCTCGCGCACTTCCTGAAAGAGCCGCGAGGACATGCTTCCGCCGGCCGCGGCGGCGAAGACCTGCGCCGCGTCGTGGTCCGGCGCGCCGACCGGCCGGCCCTCGAACCCGACGACGAGGTGCGTCTGCTCGAGCCGCTTGCGCAGTCGCATCTCGCCGCCCCGGTAGTCCGCCGGCGCCTGGGGCGCGGATGGCGCCCGCGACAGCCCCTCGAGGCGTGCTTCGGCAAGCGAGACGACCGCGTCGTGCTCGACGGCGCCAGCGGCGGCGACCGCCATTGCGGACGCGCGATAGTGTCGCCGGAGATAATGGCCGATCGCGTCGCGGTCGAAGGCGCCGACGCCCTCGCGCGTGCCGAGGATCGGGCGGCCGATCGCCTGTTCGGGCCAAGCGGCCGCGGTGAGGAGATCGAACACGAGGTCGTCCGGCGTATCCTCGACCGCGCCGATCTCCTGCAGGATGACGTTCTTCTCCCGCTCAAGCTCATTGGGGTCGAACTGGCTGTCGGTGAGGATGTCGCCAATGACGTCGAGGGCCAGTCCAACGTCGGCGCCCATCACGCGGGCGAAATAGCCGGTTCGCTCGACGCCGGTTTCGGCGTTGAGATCGCCGCCAACGTCCTCGATCGCCTCGGCGATATCTCGCGCGCTTCGCCTGCGGGTGCCCTTGAACGCCATGTGCTCGAGGAGGTGCGACAGCCCGTGCTCGCTCGCGGCCTCGTGGCGGGAGCCCGCGGCGACGAAGACGCCGACCGCCGCAGTCTTCACATACGGCGTCGCGTCGGTCACGACGGCAAGGCCGGAGGGCAGAGTCGTGACCCGAACGCTCACGCCGGCGCCCGCGCTGTCTGATGGAGGTAATCGGCGACCGCGTCGCGATCGTTCGGCAGGACGATGATCGTCTCCTCGCGGTCCATGAGATCGGCGATGTGCGCCGGCAGTGCGGGGCGCACGCCTGTTGCGCGTTCAACCGCGTCAGGGAACTTCGCCGGATGAGCAGTGCCGAGCGCGATGACCAGCGTCGCCGGCGAGGCGGAGATCAGGCGGCGCGCGGCAGCGATGCCGACCGCGCTGTGCGGATCCACCACGAGGCCGCAGTCGCGGTAGACGCGGCTCATTTCCGCGGCGCAGGCCGTCTCGTCGACGCGTTCGGCCGCGAAGTCGGCGCGAATGCGCTCAAGCGTCGCCACAGGAATCGCATATCGACCGTCGGCGGCGAAGTCGGCCATAAGGCTGCGGACAGCCTCGGAGCGATGATCCGATGCTTCAAACAGAAGACGCTCGAAGTTCGACGAGACCTGAATGTCCATCGACGGCGACTGGGTTGTCTTCACGCCCCGCGGTTCGTAGCGCCCGCTCGCGAGCGCCCGGGCGAGAATGTCGTTTTCGTTGGTCGCGATCATGAGGCGGTCGATCGGCAGGCCCATGCGCTTGGCGTAATATCCAGCCAGGATGTCGCCGAAGTTGCCGGTTGGCGCCGAGAACGACACCGAGCGATCGGGGGCGCCGAGAGCCACCGCGGAGACGAAGTAATAAACGATCTGAGCGAGAATGCGGGCCCAATTAATCGAGTTGACGCCCGACAGTCTCATTGCGTCGCGCAACGCCAGATCGCCGAATAGTTCCTTAACAATGCGCTGACAGTCGTCAAACGTGCCTTCAATCGCGAGTGCGTGGACATTGGGCTTGTCGACCGCCGTCATCTGACGGCGCTGGACCTCAGATACGCGGCCATGCGGATAGAGAATGTAGACGTCGGTCTGGGACAGGCCGCCAAAGGCCTCGATCGCCGCGGCCCCGGTGTCGCCTGAGGTTGCACCGAGAATAGTCGCGCGTGCGTCTCGACGGGCGAGCAAGTAGTTCATCGCCCGGCCGAGCCATTGCATGGCGAAATCCTTGAACGCCAATGTCGGCCCGTGGAAGAGTTCAAGGGCAAACAGATTGGCTTCGATCTGCACGAGCGGCGCGGTCGCGGCGTGCCGGAAACCCCGATATGCGTCCTCCGTCATCGCCCTGAGTTCGGCTGCGCCGAAATCATTACCGATGAACGGCGTCATCACCTGGATCGCCGCTTCGGCGTAGCCGACGCCGCGCAGGGCGCGGATCGCGTCCGGCGTCCACAATGGAAGCCTCGTTGGCGCGTAGAGCCCGCCGTCGCGCGCCAGGCCCGTCAGAAGCGCATCCGCGAAGCCGAGAACCCGCGCCGCTCCGCGCGTCGAAATGTACTGCACGAACAGGAAATCCTAGCCGATTTGCTCGTCGTCTATCGCAAAAGGCGCGAAAGGAAAATGTTGGTCGACATGCTCTGACGATTAGGGCTAAACCAAGACGCCGCCGCCGGGGTCAGCCGCGCGGCCCTTGAAATACCCGCGGATTTTGTTGTAACAAAATCGGAAGGAAGGCGTTCAATCGGCGGGACGGCCGGTTCGATGGAGCGGGAGAAGGGCGATGCCGATTTCCTTTGCAGCGCTGCTCGGAAAGCTTGTTCGGAAGGGCGATCTTGAGCTGGAGACCGCCGACGGGGCGAAGCATCGGTTGGGCGACGGCTCCGGCCCGAAGCTCGGCGTTAAGCTCGTCGATCGCGCGGCGGAGCGGAAACTCCTGGTCAACCCTGCGCTTCACTTCGGCGAACTTTATATGGACGGCCGACTGACCGTCACCAGGGGCAGCCTTTACGAGGTCGTGGAGCTCGGAGCCAGAAACCTCGCGGGTGTCGAGGAGCTGCCGTGGGTCAAGGCGTTGGAGAACGCCCGCGTCGCGTTGCGCGGTGTCCATCAGCGCAACGATCGCCGCCGGGCGCGGAGGAATATCGCCCGACACTACGATAACGACGCCCGCTTGTACGAGCTTTTTCTAGACTCGGACCGGCAGTATTCCTGCGCCTATTTCGAGCATCCAGGCCAGTCGCTGGATGACGCGCAGCAGGCGAAGAAGCGCCATATTGCTGCAAAGCTTCTCCTGGATGACGGCGCCTCGGTGCTCGATATCGGCTGCGGTTTCGGCGGCATGGCGCTCTACCTCGCGGGCGTGGCCGACGCGAATGTGACCGGCGTCACCCTGTCGGAGGACCAGTTTGGCGTCGCGACGAACCGGGCCCGGCAGTCGGGATTCGCCGATCGGGTCGAGTTCCGCCTTCAGGACTACCGCGATGTCCGGGAAACATTCGACCGCATCGTGTCCGTCGGCATGTTCGAGCACGTCGGCGTGACCTCCTATGACGAATACTTCCAGACCGTTCGCCGTCAGCTCAAGGACGACGGGGTCATGCTGCTCCACTCGATCGGCCGCAACTCCACGCCTGGCGCAACCAATCCATGGATCCGCAAATACATCTTCCCCGGCGGCTACATTCCGAGCCTCTCCGAAGTCCTGCCGGCGATCGAGCGCGCCGGCCTCTACGTTACGGACATCGAGATCCTTCGCCTTCACTACGCCGACACATTGCGGGCCTGGCGCGAGCGTTTCATGGCGAACCGGGCGGAAGTGGCGCGCATCCACGACGAGCGTTTTTGCCGCATGTGGGAATTCTACTTGGCGGGGTCGGAGACGTCGTTTCGCGTTGACGGCCACATGGTCTTCCAGATCCAGCTCGCCAAGAGACAGGACGCGGTTCCCTTGACGCGCGACTACATCCCGGAACGCGAAGCCGAACTGCGTCGCCGCGAGGCGGCCCTTCCCGTCCTTCGGGAAGCCGCCGAGTGAAACTCCCGTCGATGGGTCGAAGTCGGTCAGGCCGCCCGGGCGAAGCGGATCGCCAAGCCCGTGACGGTGACGCGCTGCAACGGGACGCCGTCGATATCGACGCCTCTGACCTCGTCCACCTCGAAGCGCACGTCCACGATCGCGTCGGCCCCGTACTCCGCCGCCTCGAGCTTCAACGCCTCGATCGCCGCCTGACGTTCGTCTTCCGAGCCCGGCTTGTCCGCCGCGCGCCACCGGGCTGCAGCCTTGATCCGTCCGATCGCCGTCGTCTCACGGCCGTCGTTGAGACCGCTTGAAAAACTGACCTGCATCGGCCCAGTCCGTGCTGTTTGCGATCCCGCGCCAATACAACGCCGCGCCTTTCCGGTCGGTTAAGAGCCGGTGGATTGTTCGTTAGAATTGCTTTGGAATTGGGAAATACGCCGTTAAGAAAGCGAGCGGCGCCCACGGCGCCGCTCCGGTAAGAGCGAGTTTGATATTGGATTATTCGCTCGCGGCCGCGGGTTCCGCCGCCTGAACCTTCTCCAGATCTGCGCCGGTCTGCTGATCGACGACGCGCATTGAGAGTTTCACCTTGCCGCGATCGTCGTGACCCAGAACCTTGACCTTGACTTTGTCGCCTTCCTTGACGACGTCCGTGGTCTTGGCGACGCGCGCTTTGGCGAGCTGCGAGATGTGGACGAGTCCGTCCTTCGAGCCGAAAAAATTGACGAAGGCGCCGAACTCGACGGTCTTCACCACGGTACCGTCGTAGATCTGGCCGACTTCCGGCTCGGAGGCGATCGACTTGATCCAGTTCACCGCGGCTTTGATCCTGGCGCCGTCGCTCGAGGCGATCTTCACCGTCCCGTCATCGTCGATGTTGATCTTGGCGCCGGTCTTCTCGACGATCTCGCGGATCACCTTGCCGCCCGTACCAATAACCTCCCGGATCTTGTCGATCGGGATCTTCATCGTCTCGATGCGCGGGGCAAACTCGCCAAGCTCCGCGCGGGCCCCGGAGATCGCCTTGCTCATCTCGCCGAGGATATGCATGCGGCCATCGCGAGCCTGGGCGAGCGCGACTTGCATGATCTCCTCGGTGATGCCGGCGATCTTGATGTCCATCTGCAGTGAGGTGACGCCTTCGCTCGTCCCGGCGACCTTGAAGTCCATATCGCCGAGATGATCCTCGTCGCCGAGGATGTCGGACAAAACCGCGTAGCGCGATCCCTCGAGGATCAATCCCATTGCGATGCCCGCTGTCGGTCGCTTCAGCGGCACGCCCGCGTCCATCAACGCAAGCGATGAGCCGCACACAGTCGCCATCGAGGACGAGCCGTTCGAACTCGGTGATCTCCGACACGACGCGGATCGTGTAGGGGAATTCCGCCGCCGTCGGCAGCATGGGATGGATCGCGCGCCAGGCGAGCTTGCCGTGCCCGATCTCTCGCCGGCCGGGCGAACCCATGCGGCCCGTCTCGCCGACCGAATAGGGTGGGAAGTTGTAGTGGAGCAGAAAACGCTCCTTGTAGGTGCCATCGAGCGAGTCGACGTACTGCTCATCCTCACCCGTCCCGAGCGTCGCGACGACGAGCGCCTGGGTCTCGCCGCGGGTGAACAGGGAAGAGCCGTGCGTACGCGGCAGAACCCCGACCTGCGCCAGGATTGGGCGGACAGTGGTCAGGTCGCGGCCATCGATGCGACGTTTGTGGTCGAGGATGTTCCAGCGGACCACCTTCGCCTGGGCATTATGGAAAGCTTCGGCGACTTCGGCGGCCGGGAACCTGGCCTGGCCGCCCTCGGCGGCCAGCGCGGACAGGACCTTCGCCTTGACGATGTCGATCGCGGCGTACCGCTCTTGTTTTTCGGTGATCGCATAGGCGGCCCGCAGGTCCGCCTCGGCGATGTCGAGCACGGCCTTCTCGACTGCGGTGCGGTCGCTTTCGGACAAATCGCGCGGATCCTTGGCGGCCTTTTCGGCGAGGCGGATGATCGCCTGGATGACCGGCTGGAAGCCGGCATGGCCGGCCATGACCGCCCTCAGCATGGTCTCCTCGGACAGCTCCTGGGCTTCCAATTCGACCATCAGAACAGCATCCGCGGTGCCGGCGACGACGAGGTCCAGGGTCGAGTCCTTCATCTCTTCGACGGTCGGGTTGACCCTTATCTCACCCTTTATGAAGCCGACGCGCGCCGCCCCGACCGGCCCCATGAATGGCACGCCGGAAAGAGTGAGCGCCGCGGACGAGGCGATCAAAGCCAGGATGTCTGAAATCTGACTCGAGGTCATAGGAGAGCACTGTTGCGATGACCTGGGTCTCGCAGCGAAATCCGTCGGGAAACAGCGGGCGGATCGGCCGATCGATGAGGCGCGAAGTCAGCGTCTCGCGGTCCGAGGGGCGCCCTTCGCGCTTCAGGTAGCCGCCGGGAATGCGCCCCGCCGCAAACGCCTTTTCCTGATAATGTACAGTGAGAGGGAAAAAGTCCTGCCCAGGCTTGGCTTCTTTCAGTGCGACGGCCGTGGCGAGCACAGTTGTTTCGCCCCACGTGGCGTAGACGGCGCCGTCGGCCTGGCGGGCCATGCGGCCGGTCTCGAGCACGAGCTTGCGCCCGCACCAATCCAGTTCTTCGCGTTGAATATCAAACATTTTTCTTTGTCCTGCGGTTGAGGAAGCGAAAGCCTGCGGCTCGGCGCCGCGGTTCAAGCTCGTCATCGGCAAGACGGCGGGGGGCTGGCCGAACCACAGCGCCAGCCCTCGGCGATCCTGCCATGACGCGCGACTCTCGCGTTTTGTGCGGGCGGCGGCCCCATGCCGACGTCCGGTCGCGGGCGGGGCGCACCGGCCGCCCCGGCGCGCTTCGTTAGCGGCGGATGCCGAGGCGCTCGATGAGGGCCTTGTAGCGCGCCTCGTCCTGCTTCTTGACGTAGTCGAGAAGCGTGCGGCGCTGCGAAACCATTTTCAACAGGCCGCGACGAGAATGGTTATCTTTCACATGAGTCTTGAAATGGCTCGTCAGATTGGTGATCCGCTCGGTGAGGATCGCGACCTGCACTTCCGGCGAACCGGTGTCGCCGACCCTCAAGGCATATTGGTTGATGAGCGCGATCTTGCGCTCGGCGGTAATCGACATCGGACTGTTCCTTGGTGTTTTCGCGGGCCGAAGCCCGCCGGATCATCGAAAGCGCGGCCGAGCCGGGATGTCGTCCAGGTCGGTCGCGGCGGAGAGGCCGCGCGCCGTTGGCGTCGCGGATCGCGCGCTTATACAGGTTTCCGCCCGACGCGCCAGAGATTTCTCCCCTTGAACCGCCTGCGGCTTGTCGGACGGGTCTGAAGAGGCTACCAAGCCGTCGCTTTCCTTCCCGACAATCCCATGCCCAGAACTCCCGAAGACCTGCTTGCCTATCTCGCCGGGCTGTCGATCGAAACCTCGACGGTCGAGCATCCGCCCCTCTTCACGGTCGAGGATTCGCAGGCGTTGCGCGGCGACATTCCTGGCGGCCACACCAAGAACCTGTTCGTCAAGGATAAGAAAGGCCGCCTGTTCCTCTTGGTGCTGGGCGAAGAGACTGTCGTCGACCTCAAGCGCGTCCACGAGAAGATCGGGGCGCAGGGACGCGTCTCGTTCGGCTCGGCCGAATTGCTCGAGGAGGTTTTGGGGATTGCGCCCGGCGCGGTGACGCCGTTCGGCGCGATCAACGACCAGGCGGGACGCGTCACCGTCGTCCTCGACCACGCGATGTTGCGTCACGGGCGGCTCAATTTTCACCCGTTGACCAATACCCGCACGACCGGGCTCGCCGGCAAGGACCTGGTGAGATTCCTGCGCGAGACGGGGCACGAGCCGTTGATCGTGGCGCTCGGTCAGCAGGAGACCCAGGTTGAATAACATGCGCTGCGCCTCCATTTAGAGCGGCGAATGGGTTAATCGCGGGCTTTTGTCCCGCTGCGGGCTGGAGATCGAGACGATGGCGAATGCAACCGGCGCGGCTGCGCCCCTGGCAAAGACGGCGAGCCCGGTGAAGGACGTGACGACGGCCTCGTTCCGGGCGGACGTGCTGACGGCCTCGCAGCGGCAGCCGGTGCTGGTGGATTTCTGGGCGCCGTGGTGCGGCCCGTGCAAACAGCTTGCGCCGGCGCTGGAGCGGGCGGTCTCCGACGCGGGCGGCAAGGTCGCGCTCGTCAAGATGAATATCGACGAGCACCCGCAAATCGCAGGACAGCTCGGCATCCAGTCGATACCCGCGGTCATCGCATTCGATAAAGGCCAGCCGGTCGACGGCTTCGTCGGCGCCCTGCCGGAAAGCCAGATCCGCGGCTTCGTCGAGCGGCTGGTGGGGCCGTTGGGAGGAGGTTTCGCCGAGCTGCTGGCGGAAGCGGAAGAGGCGGCGGCGAAGGGGGACGCCTCGGGCGCGGCGGCGCTTTACGCCGAAATCCTCGCCCAGGAGCCGGGCGACGTGAAAGCGATCGCCGGGCTGGCGAAGCTCGAGGTTGCAGCGGGACAGATCGAACAGGCCAAGGCGTTGCTCGCCACCGTCCCGGCCCCGGCTCCGGGCAAGGACCAGGACCCCGCAGTGGCGGCCGCATGGGCGGCGCTGCGGGTGGCCGAGCAGGCCGCGACCGTCGGCGACCTTGCGCCGCTTGAAAAGGCGGTCGAGGCCAATCCCGACGACTACAAGTCGCGCTTCGATCTCGCTGTCGCGCTGTCGGCCAAGGGCGACCGCGACGGGGCCGCCGACCAGCTGCTCGAGATCATCCGGCGCGACCGCAGCTGGAACGACGAAGCGGCGCGCAAGCAACTCTTGCAGCTCTTCGAGGCTTGGGGTCTGATGGACCCGGCGACGGTCGCCGCGCGGCGAAAACTGTCAGCGATCTGGTTCTGAGGCGGCGGACGGACGGGGGCCGGGACGGCAGAGGCAGAAACGAGATTAAGAGCGATGAAGCTCAACCGCACTTACGCCGAGCCGGCGGATATGCCGGCCACGATTCCGTTGTTCCCGTTGGAGGGAGCGCTGCTGTTGCCGCGGCGGCCGATCCAGCTCACTGTGTTTGAACCGCGCTATCTTGCGATGCTCGACGATGCGTTGAGCGGCGACCGTCTGATCGGCATCATCCAGCCGGCGGCGGCGGAAGCAATGCCTGCCGCGCCAGAACTTTATCCGCTCGGCTGCGCCGGTCGGATCGTCCAATACGCCGAGATCGGCGACGGCCGCTGCTTTCTGACCCTTATGGGCGTGGCGCGGTTCCGCCTCGTCCAGGAGATGCGCTACGCGACGCCCTATCGGGTCGCCCATGTCGATTACGCGCCGTTCGTCGAGGATTTCAAGCAAGGGGCGGGAGAGGAGGCGGTCGACCGCGACGGGCTGCTCGCGACCCTCAGGCGCTTCGCCGAGGTCAATGAGGTCAAGGTCGTCTGGAGCGACATCAAGAAGGCGTCGAACGAAGCCCTCGTCAATGGCCTCTCGATGATGAGCCCGTGCGGACCGAGGGAAAAGCAGGCGCTGCTCGAGGCGCCCGATCTCAGGGCCCGCGCCGAGATGCTGGTGGCGATCACCACCATCGAACTGGCGCGCGGCGACGACGCGGCGACGCAAATCCACTAATGCGGGAGTGAATTCAGGCCCGGCGGTTTTTATACGTCTTAGAGATGGCGTTACCGGGTCGCTTCAGGCCAAATTTCTCCAAGCCAGACCAAGCTGAACCAAGCCAGACCAAATGAACGGGCTTGGATATTCTTGGATTCCTTCGTCCGAAATCGGGGCTTTTCAAGGGGTTCCGAAGGATGCCGCTTAATTTTTTTCCCCGCTGTCCCAATCTGCGACAGGAAGCCCGGCGGCGCGGTTCTTGAGGACGCTTCGCGCCGCGGCCGTCGTCCTTGCGCGATTGCGTGGGACGGGTTTGAGCGCCCGGTCGGTTCGGGCCAGGCGAACACTTTGACGGTCTCCATTTGAGGCGGCGGCTTGAGAACAAAGATAGAACATCTGTGCGCCCCCGTCAAGATATTCTTCGTCTTTCTCGAGGGCGACGCCCGCCCAGCCGTCGTCGCAAGTCGACGTTGAGCGGCATACCGCGTCCTGGACGTAGCAGTTGGAGGAAAGGAGAGACCTTCTCGCGGAAATTCTCCATAATCGATCTATAGTCTCGCAACCTCGTCAAACGCCGCCAATCTCGCAGTGCAGCGGTCCCCGCCCGCCAAGGGATTGAAGCCAAAGGCGAAGTCGGAGAGGTCGTCATGACCGTCCAGAGCTTGCCCTTCATCCCGCCGGCGCCGACGGTTCACCCGAAAAAATTGCCGGTCTGGCGTCTCCTCTGGAACCTGACGCGTTCCAGCATATCGGTCTGGCCAGACTACGCTTTCGATGCGCTCTATCTTCGAAACAGCGTGATGGGACTTAAGAGCATCGTCGTGAGCGATCCCGCAGGCGTGCGTCACGTGATGACGGCCAATGCCGCGAATTATCGGCGCCCTCCCGCCGTCACCCGCTTCGCGCGCCCGCTCGGCGGCTCAGGGCTTTTTCTTGCGGAAGGCGCCGATTGGCGCCGTCAGCACCGTCTCTTGGCGCCGACGTTCACGCCGGGCAGCATAGGCCTCTTGCTGCCGCATTTTCGCGACGCCGGTCTTCATTTGTTGCATTCGGCTGAACGATCGCCGCGAGCCAATCTCTCGAAGGCCTTTCAGGACACGGCTTTGGAGGCGGTCTTGCGCGCCTTGTTCTCCATGCCGGAGAGCAGCGATCGCGAGACATTGACCCATATGGTGCGCGAGTATGCCGACGGACCGGGCCGGCTGAACCTGTTCGATGTGTTCTCGACAAGCGATGACTCCTTCGCCTTCGCGACCGGCAAGCGCGCGCGCTTTCAGAAACGCTGGTCCGCGGCGATTGACCAGATCATCTCGCAACGCAAGGCGTCGCCGACAAAGGCGGCCAATCGCGATCTCCTCGATCTGTTGTTGACCCTCAAGGACGCCGATTCCGGCGAGGCGCTGTCGGACGCCGAAATCCGCGACCAATGCGCGACTATGTTTTTCGCGGGCTCCGAGACGACCGCGCGGCTGATGTTCTGGGCCAGCTATCTCCTGGCGATGGACCCTGAAGAACAGGCAAGCGTGCACAAGGAAATCACCGCTTTTCCGCCGGACCGGATCAGCGGCCTCGACGATCTCCAGAACTGGCGACGGTTGCGCAATGTGCTCCTGGAGGCTTTGCGGCTCTATCCACCGGTTCCCAATATCATTCGGGACGCAATCGGACCCGACGACATTTGCGGCGAAAGCATTGGCGCCAACACACAGGTGCTCATGAGCCCGTGGGTGATGCATCGCCATCGGAGATTCTGGGATCGGCCGACCGCGTTCCTTCCTGGTCAATTCGCGGGAAAGACAGCCCCGTGGACGCAGACGCCGGCCTATCTTCCATTTGGCGCCGGGCCGCGCATTTGCGTCGGCCTTTCCTTTGCATTGTCGGAAGCCCAGATGGTCATGGCGCAGCTGCTTTCGCGCTACAAGATCAGCCTGCCCGATGTGCGACCGGTGTTGCCAGTCGCCCGCGTAACCATTGAACCGTCTTACGAACCGTTGTTTCGACTGGACACAGCGTGAAATTCGAGGCCGCACAATCTGTGACGGGCCCACAATCCATAAGCCTATGACGGTCGCCAACGAGGATCGCGGCGAGCCGGCGGTTGACGCAAGGTCAGAGGCGCCGGCGCTTAAGGGCGGAGAAAAGGCAATTGCGGTCGCGTCACCGTAATCCCGGGACTTTGCCGTGTCACGGGGCGTCGAAATGGGCGTGCTGTACTTCACGCGCCAAGGCTAGCGCAGCGCGACGCCATGCGAGGCGACGCGTCACGCGAAATTTTGCGGCTCTGCGCGGCCTCCCCTTGGACGCTAACCTCCAGACCGGCGTAGGGTGTCACTTGAACGTATAGTCGGCCTCAAAGACATTCGGCCCTGTGCCCTTGCCGGTCCACTCGTACTTCTTGCCGCAGAGACGCCCAACTTCCGGTCGCCAAAGTTACAATGCCATGCCCGGAGGCTGTCCAACCGCTCGGTTTGCCATCGGTCATCGTGACCTCAAGCGTTCCGTCCGTATGTTGAAATGCCTCTGTGGCCCCCGGCTTACGCGCAACGCCATAATCTGAAAGCTCTTTCGCCTTCGGCCCATCCCATTCCCACATGCTTGTTTCGGTCAAAACTGCGCCGGCCAGGGGGCCTTCGGTAACCTGACAACTTGCTTCCCCAATCGACAGCGCGTGGCCCTCGCGATCGCCGAGTTGCTCGGGCGTGAAAGCGCCTATATTGCGACAGACGTTATGCCCATGAAGCTCTTGAGCCGTTGCGCTCGGCACGGCAAGCGCGAAAGCAATCGCTGAGAGACTGCCAAAGCACAATGGAACAAGCTTGATGCCCCTCATTTGCGTTCTCCTCCCTATCTCGTGTTTTGACCCGAAATTCGCCGGACGCCGCCTCCGATGACAGCCAGACTATTGGCGGGTTTGTCAGGCGCTAAACGTATTTCCCAATGCACATTTCTATCGAACGCGCTGTGACGCGGATCACACTCCAAAGGCCACGCTGGGCTTGGGAACGAGGCGATGAGAGCAATCTCCTTTCGCGCTCATCAGGCGGGGTTACGGTGATAGGCCCTTCCTTTATCTAAATTGCAGCCCGTCGCACCCAGGGTCCTCAAACCACGAGTGGAAGCTGGAGCCCGGAGCCGGTGGAATCGAAATGGTAAAGACGGGCCTGTCACCGTAATCCTGAGCCAGTCTCAAATCCTTAGCGTACGATCTTGTGAAAATTGTCCGATGACCCTTGCCACGCCGTAAACAACGATGTCACTCATGTTACGTCCCCTCTCGTTGACCGACGATTTGATCGAACAGCAGTACGCCGAAACACTCGATCCAAGGATTTCGTCGACCAAGATATTCTCTCACCCGTGATCGGTCAGATAATCAGTTAGCCAACTCAGCACCATTTCCCAGCCTTGCTCATGCGAGCCGCATGCATCAGGCTTACCCTTAAATCCTTCATGGCGAACCGTCAGTTTTGTTACCTCCGCAGTAGCTTGGAGTTGGTAGGTCAGCTTGGTTACAAGCTTCTCGCCCCAATCATATGACCAAGTCTGAACTAGCTTATGGGGCGGATCGATTTCCAAATACTCGCCTTCGACGCTGAAAGGTGCGCCGTCCGCGCTCTTACCGTCCGATCGCCACGACCCGCCGACGCGCAAATCGGACGTCCAATTAGTGACGCGATAGACTTGATCCGAACCCCACCATTTGGCGACCTCATCGGAGGTAAGAGCGCGAAAAACCCGGTCGGGCGGCACGCCGATTGTCACGGTCGCGAGGATCAAACCTTCATTAATATCGGCAACAGCGCGTGCGGATTTGGTCGAGCTCATGCCTCCAGGTAGCTTTTGAGATTTTCGAGACTGGTCTGCCAGAAGGAACGATAGCCTTCGATCCACGTCGCAACTTGATGAAGCTTTTCAGGCTGAATGCGGTATATCCGCTCGCGGCCGACGCGTTGCTCCACGACAATGCGCGCTTCCCGCAAGACCCGCAGATGTTTCGAAATCGCCGGGCGACTTTGCGGGAAATCAGCGAGGATGGCGTTCACCGGCGCAGGCCCTGTCCGCAACTTGTCCAGGATTGCGCGACGGGTGGGATCGGCAATGGCGTGATAGACGTCTGTGTTAGCTTGGGCGCGATGCATAATGAGTAACCGATTGGTTACTCATTCCTACAGCGATCCCCTGTGGCTGTCAAGATGCTGATGTGGATGGCTCGCGGACGTCATATTGGCCGTATCGGTCAATCCGCTCCGGGGGCGCTCGGC
Source organism: uncultured Alphaproteobacteria bacterium (assembly GCA_963835885.1). Lineage (GTDB taxonomy): Bacteria > Pseudomonadota > Alphaproteobacteria > Rhizobiales > Beijerinckiaceae > Roseiarcus. The sequence goes on along the minus strand of CAWIHF010000003.1, from coordinate 97,985 downwards.
CGGTCGCTGGCCGGCGAGCCGCTCGCGCGGGGCTTGTGGTCGCTGGAAGCGCGCGATGTCCGCGAGCACGGACTCGGCCGGCATCGGGCAGTCGACGACACGCCGGCCGGCGGGGGCCGGATTCCTGTGATAGCGCACTCAATCGACACCCCGTACCTGAACTGCCGCCGCGGTGAAACTGGACATTCCTCGTGCAAAAGACCTTGGTCAAGCGCACCGCTGATGAGATCCTGCAGGTGTGAGCTTGTCGCGCGGCGCAGGCTTCTGTATGCTGATGTGTACAAGCAAGCACAGCGAAGGCGTTGATGATGTCGACCACCCTGACCATCCGCATCGACGAGTTCGGACAAGGTCCGGTTGGAAGCGCTCGCCCGCAGCACGGGACGAAGCCGATCGTTCCTTGCCGCCGAAGCGATCACCGAGTATCTGTCGGTCAATGAATGGCAAATCGAGGCGATCCGGACCGCGATAGCCGAAACCGAGCGGGGCGAAACGATTTCGCACGAAGCCGTTCGCCAATGGGTCGCTTCGTGGGACACAGACCAGGAGCTTGAGCCGCCGGGTTCAACGTGAAACTGGCCTGGTCGCGGCGAGCGGTCGCAGACCTTCGTGAGGCGCCCGCATATTTCGCACAGGACGCTCCCGCGGCGGCCAAACGCACGACCGGAAAAATCATTGAAGCCATCGAGGCGGCGATTCCGGGCAATCCGCAGATCGGCAGGCCGGGGCGTGTCTCGGGAACGCGTGAGCTCGTTCTGGGCGGAACGCCCTATATTGCCCCCTATCGAATTCGCGACGGCAATATCGTTGTTCTCCGCGTACTACACGGCGCGCGGCGTTGGCCGGATCGGTTATGAACGCTGCTGGCGCCGCGCGAGCGTCGCATAGGTCTCCCATGTTTTGCGCTTTACGGTGACAGGCCCTCCAATACCTAAATACGCAAGGGCACCGGCGCTTAAGGGCTGAAAAAAGGTAATTGAGGTCGCGTCACCGTAATCCGCGTTTGCTAAATGCTTCCACAAACTGAAACCAGATGACACGTTCAGTCGAAGCGGCTAAAGCAGTGCGATAATACCGTTATCGCATGGAAGATATAATGCCCCTCGCGCAACCCTTCTCCAAGCGGCAAGGTTTTCGTGGCAACCCGAAGGAAATCACCGTCCGTGAGGATGCGCCGGACGCTCTGCGGTATTTCGTGCTGCAAACCGCCATCGACCTCGGGTGGCGGCCCAGTTTCCTGCGGGGAATAATTTGCCGCGTCCTCCGGGTTAGGCCCGATGCAAACAACTGGAGCGACTATCCAAATATTTGGGGTGAAGTAGAATACCTTATGTACAGCGCTCCATGGTTCAAGTTCTACGACATTATTGAAGAATTTTACATCGGATGGGCGGTCAGCGACAAACAAACTGGTGGAGAAAATGCCCGTATTTTTACTGCCGAGCTGAATGACTTCTTTGTCCAAGAGGGCATCGGCTGGCAACTCATCGACGGTCAAATTCTCACGCGCGGGCCTGAAGCCTTCGAAACGATGGTGAAGGAGGCGGCGTCAGCGCTCGAAACATCAGAGCGCCCTACGGCAGCGAAGCATCTGCATGAAGCGCTACAAGACCTGTCGCGCCGTCCTGAAGCGGATTTACCCGGCGCGGCGTACCACGCCATGGGAGCCCTCGAATGTGTCGCCCGCGATCTCACAGGCGACCCGAAGGCGACCCTCGGCGGGATCCTTAAGCGCCATCCTGGCCTGCTCCCGAAGCCGCTCGACGCTGCCCTTTCGCAGGTTTGGGGGTACGCTTCCAATGAAGCGCGGCACGTTCTGGAGGGGCGAGAAATCAGCCGAGACGAGGCAGAGCTTCTTGTCGGCCTTTCCGCGACGATCAGCAGCTACCTACTGCGCAAGCCGACGCCATGACCGCCCATGCCTCACAACTCACCCAGCTCGTGATGCCCGGGGTTACGGTGACAGGCCCTCCAATACCTCAATACGCAAGGTCAGAGGGCGCCGGCGCTTACCTTTTCTAAATTGCAGCCGTCGCACCCAGGGTCCTCAAACCACGAGTGGAAGCCGGAGCCAGTGGAATTGAAATGATAAAAACGGGCCTGTCACTGTAATCGCGGCTTGTCAAAGGCCGGCCTTGTTTTCCCTGAGCATTTGTCTCATGGCTGACGTCAGGTAGAGCTTTCCAAAGTGCAGACTCGAATTAATTTTGGACTTCTGGCGCGCAACAACACCGTCGAGATAAGTGACATAACCTGGGATATTAGAGCAGTATCCGAACGGATTGAATCGGTTGGGGGATTCCCGAATCGGCTAATTTCTGCTTCCTCATTCGCGCCGCGAGAGGGAGGCGGCGGGGATGGCTGTTTCCGACGATCTTCGCGAGCGCGTGGTCGAGGCGGTGGTGTTGGGCGGGTTGTCGCGCAATCAGGCGGCCGCGCGTTTCAAAGTGAGCATAGCGAGCGCGGTGCGCCGGGTGAAGCGGTTCAATACCACGGGCGAGATTTCACCGGCGCCTTCTGGCGGCGACCGCCGCTCCGGCCGGATCGAGGCGCATCACGACTATCTCTTGGGCCTGGTCCGGCGCAGTCCGGACCTTACGCTGCTCGAGATCCAGGAGCGGCTGATCGCCAATTGTGGCGAGCGCTTTGCGGTCTCCGTGCTGTGGCGTTTCTTCGACCGTCACGAGATCACCTTTAAAAAAAACGGCGCACGCCGAGGAACAACAACGCGCGGACGTGCAAAATCGACGCCGGGAATGGTTCGCGGGGCAGCTCGATCTCGATCCGACGAAACTGGTTTTCATTGATGAGACGGGAGCCTCCACAAATCTCGCGCGCAAAAGCGGACGTTGCCGGCGCGGGCGCCGCTTGCGGGCGGCTATCCCGCACAGTCACTACAAAACGGTGACTTTGATCGCCGGCCTCCGCCTTCGCGGCCTGACGGCGGCAAGGACTTTCGACGGACCGATCAACGCCGCCCTGTTCGAGGATTGGCTGGAGACATGCCTCGTGCCCACCCTCTCGCCCGGCGAGACCGTCGTCATGGACAATCTCCTCGCTCACAAGGGGCCGCGGGTCGATCAACTGATCAAGGCGGCGGGCGCGCAGTTGCGATACCTGCCAGCCTACAGTCCCGATATGAACCCCATCGAAAAAGCCTTCTCCAAGCTCAAAGCCTTCCTGCGCAAAATCGCCGAACGGACCGTCTCGGGCCTGATCCGCGCACTCGAAACCTGCGCCGAAATCTTCCACCCCTCGGAATGTACAAATTACTTCAAATCCTGTGGTTATCAGGACGATACAGGATGATCGGATTCCGCTCTAATTCCACCCGGCCCAAACCCGGCTTTGGCGAGGTCGTAATAGATATCCAAAAAGGTTAGAGCGGAATCCGATCAAGCTGTATCATGTTCGCAGGCAACGATTTCAAGATGTCGGCAAAGGCCTCCGGGCCCTCGGGAAGCGCGCCAATTCAGTGCGTTCGGATACCGCTCTAGATCAAATTTGGGGAAGTCGGTGCCTTTCGCAGGACGAAACATAATGAGTTGGCTTTTCTCATTGTCCTCAAGCAGTGGCTCGGTTAGACAGGCTTCTGTGATGGGGACCGGGCATCCGCTATCATTCAGTAGTAGCGCTGCGCCCATGTTCTGGAAAAGGCTAATTCTAAGCAATCGACAACTCTGCTCAACTATTACGTCGTTTGCGATGTCATGGGTCCCTTCAGTCCAGCCCATTGTTCAATGAGCGCCAAATCGATCGGGTCGACTTCAAAAAATACCCCTTCGCAGTGGGGTTGAAGCCGCAACAGTCGCTCCTCAGCCTGGCTCACGAGCCACCGCATAGGCGTGACGGTTCTCCAATCCTTGGCGATGCCTAGGAACGCTCCAAAGGCGAATGGAATGGTCCGGTGATAATTCAAGTGCACGAACCCGGTGACCTCCTCGCCGATATGCGATACAATTGAGCCTCTTGCAGAATTCCCTGAGGGCGAGGAATTTGCCGTGGTTTTGGTTTGCGGGGGCGCGCGGCTCAGGCTGGTGCTGGCCTGAAGCTGGCGACGCGGAGGATTTGATCGGCGGCGAGCGCGACGATGCCGAACATGAGATGGCATTTGACCTTGGTTGCGCCGCGCACGCGTAGGAACCTGGCGCCGAATTCGTCCTTCAATCGAGCATTGACGCGTTCGACCATGGTGCGGAAATCATAGGAGGCTCTTGCAAAACTATTTTGAATGTCAATGAAATTTAGTCGGGGCATATAGGAACGACATGACAGTCTTCAACTACTATAAGAGAATATATATCGCTGTACATTGAGGGTGGTTTCGGTAGTGTCTTGGCGTTGTCGTTCCGATTCGTAGCAACAGGCATGTCCGACGATCCCCTGGAGGCCATGAAGGCCCGCTGGAACCATATCCAGGGCACTCTGTTTCCTTGGCTGCGCGAGGAAGTCGACCCGATGACCGAAGCGCTTGGGCGTCTCGTCACGACCCTCGACGTGATCGGCCTCGAAGCCTTCGTTCCCGAGCCGCCGCGCCGCCCCGGCCGCCCGCCCGAGGATCGGCGCGCCCTTGCCAGGGCCTTCGTCGCCAAGGCGATGCTGGGCATTCCCACCACTTCCGCTTTGATCGAACAACTCGCCGTCGACAAGTCGCTGCGGCGTATCCTCGGTTGGGAGCGACGCTCGCAAGTGCCCTCAGAAGCCACGTTCTCTCGCGCCTTCGCGGAGTTCGCGCAGGGCGATCTGCCCGACAAAATGCACGCGGCGCTGATCGAGCGCTCGCTCGGCGGGCGCATCGTCGGCGTGATCGCCCGCGACGCCACCGAGATCGAGGCGCGCGAGAAGCCGGCGGCGAAAGAGGCCAACGACAAGAAGGACGATCCGCCGTCCGATGGCGCTCAGCCGCCGCGCAAGCGCGGACGCCCGCACAAAGGCGAGCAACGGCCAAAGCCCCAGCCGACCCGGCTGGAGCGGCAAACCTCACAGAACGTCAACCAAATGCTCGCCGAACTGCCCACCGCCTGCGATGTCGGCTCCAAGAAAAACAGCAAGGGCTACAAGGAAACCTGGATCGGCTACAAGCTGCATATCGATGTCGCTTGCGGCCAGATCCCCGTCTCCTGCGTGCTGACTTCGGCCTCCGTTCACGACAGTCAGGTCGCCATTCCCTTGATGACCATGACCGGCGCGCGGGTTTCCTATCTCTACGATCTCATGGACGCCGCCTACGACGCCGCCGCCATTCATGACCATAGCCGCACGCTCGGCCACGCGCCGATCATCGACCGCAACTTTCGCGCCCAGCATGACGTCAAAGCCGAATGGAAACGGGAGGTCGACAGGATGAAGTTCATCCACATGCCCGACGCAAATGACGTCATCTATGATTTCCGCACCATGGTCGAACGCGTCAATGCTCGATTGAAGGACGAATTCGGCGCCAGGTTCCTACGCGTGCGCGGCGCAACCAAGGTCAAATGCCATCTCATGTTCGGCATCGTCGCGCTCGCCGCCGATCAAATCCTCCGCGTCGCCAGCTTCAGGCCAGCACCAGCCTGAGCCGCGCGCCCCCGCAAACCAAAACCACGGCAAATTCCTCGCCCTCAGGGAATTCTGCAAGAGGCTCATAGATGACGTCATTTGCGTCGGGCATGTGGATGAACTTCATCCTGTCGACCTCCCGTTTCCATTCGGCTTTGACGTCATGCTGGGCGCGAAAGTTGCGGTCGATGATCGGCGCGTGGCCGAGCGTGCGGCTATGGTCATGAATGGCGGCGGCGTCGTAGGCGGCGTCCATGAGATCGTAGAGATAGGAAACCCGCGCGCCGGTCATGGTCATCAAGGGAATGGCGACCTGACTGTCGTGAACGGAGGCCGAAGTCAGCACGCAGGAGACGGGGATCTGGCCGCAAGCGACATCGATATGCAGCTTGTAGCCGATCCAGGTTTCCTTGTAGCCCTTGCTGTTTTTCTTGGAGCCGACATCGCAGGCGGTGGGCAGTTCGGCGAGCATTTGGTTGACGTTCTGTGAGGTTTGCCGCTCCAGCCGGGTCGGCTGGGGCTTTGGCCGTTGCTCGCCTTTGTGCGGGCGTCCGCGCTTGCGCGGCGGCTGAGCGCCATCGGACGGCGGATCGTCCTTCTTGTCGTTGGCCTCTTTCGCCGCCGGCTTCTCGCGCGCCTCGATCTCGGTGGCGTCGCGGGCGATCACGCCGACGATGCGCCCGCCGAGCGAGCGCTCGATCAGCGCCGCGTGCATTTTGTCGGGCAGATCGCCCTGCGCGAACTCCGCGAAGGCGCGAGAGAACGTGGCTTCTGAGGGCACTTGCGAGCGTCGCTCCCAACCGAGGATACGCCGCAGCGACTTGTCGACGGCGAGTCGTTCGATCAAAGCGGAAGTGGTGGGAATGCCCAGCATCGCCTTGGCGACGAAGGCCCTGGGCAAGGGCGCGCCGATCCTCGGGCGGGCGGCCGGGGCGGCGCGGCGGCTCGGGAACGAAGGCTTCGAGGCCGATCACGTCGAGGGTCGTGACGAGACGCCCAAGCGCTTCGGTCATCGGGTCGACTTCCTCGCGCAGCCAAGGAAACAGAGTGCCCTGGATATGGTTCCAGCGGGCCTTCATGGCCTCCAGGGGATCGTCGGACATGCCTGTTGCTACAAATCGGAACGACAACGCCAAGACACTACCGAAACCACCCTCAATGTACAGCGATATATATTCTCTTATAGTAGTTGAAGACTGTCATGTCGTTCCTATATGCCCCGACTAAATTTCATTGACATTCAAAATAGTTTTGCAAGAGCCTCAATTAACAATTCGGGCCACGTTACGCTGTCAGCATCCCACAGCTGCTTTTCAAGCCAGTCAGTGACGACAGTTGGGTCTGGTCGGGCTAGTTCATCAATTCGTTGAAACCGATCCTATGCGCGGGATTCATTTTTCCCGACATGGCTTGTAGCCTTGCTGGTTTGATTCGGAAGCAGGGTTTGAGGACATGGCGGGACGGCGGAAGGCGATCGAATTGGCAATTGGCAAGGCGGATTTGGCGGCGTTGCGCGCGATCGCCCGCTCGCGAACGGAACCGGCGGGCCGGGTCGAGCGAGCGCGGATTTTGCTGGCCTACCGGGAGAACCCATCGTTTTTCGCGGTGGGGCGAGCCATGGGCGCACACCATCAGACGGTCCAGCGCTGTGTCGAGCGGGCGTTGGCCTATGGTCCGATGTCGGCGCTCGACGATCGCCCGCGGCCCGGCCGGGAGGCGACGATCACCGCCGAGGCCAAGGCATGGATTGTCGACCTCGCCTGCCGCAAGGCCAAGGACCTCGGCTATCCCCACGAATTGTGGACGACGCGGCTGCTCGCCCGCCATGTGCGCGAGCATGGGCCGGCAGAAGGGCACGCTTGCCTTGCCAAGCTGGCTCAGGGCACGCTGTGCAACATCCTCAATGAGCAGGAGATCAAGCCGCACAAGGTCCGCTATTACCTGGAACGCCGCGACCCGGAGTTCAAGCAGAGGATGGCGGAGGTTCTGTGCGTCTATCGCGAGGTGAAGCTTATCAAGGAGACCGCGGCCGCCGCGAAACAAAAGCCGAGCGATGCGGTGGCGATCGTCTCCTACGATGAGAAGCCTGGCATTCAGGCAATCGCCACGACGGCCCCGGACCTGCCGCCCGAGCCCGGCAGACATGCGACCTTGGCGCGCGATCACGAGTACAAGCGCCACGGCACGGTCAGCTTGCTGGCGGGCATCGATCTGCTCACCGGCCAGGTCCACGCCCTCGTCAAGGATCGCCACCGAAGCCGCGAATTCATCGAATTCCTCAAGCTTCTCGACGCCGCCTATCCGACCCATACGGCGATCAAGCTAACCCGCATTATGCGTCGCGGGTCGGCGGGAGTAGCCTAAGCGACTGATTTTGCGTAGAATCCGGTTGTCGACGCCAATTCGCGCGATTTCAGGTGAGCCACACCCGCCATGAACAATTCTATGCTGCCGCTGCCTGGTCTGTCATCGGTTTCGGGCAAAGCCGTTGTGGCCAAATTCGATGGAGGGTTGCTTTCGTCGGACGGCGGCATTTTGGCGTTGCGCGAAGTCGAACAGCGGCTTCGGGTCGCGGATCGGCTGGCCGCGTGTGTGGTCGATCCTCGGGCGCCCGATCAGATCACCCACAGCTTGGCGGACATCATCCGGTTTCGGCTGTTGATGATCGGCGCCGGCTACGAGGACGGGATCGACGCCAATTCCCTGCGCAGCGACCCGATATTCAAGATGGCGCTCGATCTGACGCCGTCGGATCGGGAGTTGTGCTCGCAATCGACGATCTCGCGATTGGAGAACCTGCCGGACGCTCGCGCGCTGTTGCGAATGGGCCGTGCGATGGTCGACCTCTATTGCAAGTCGTTTGCCAAGGTTCCCAAACGGATCACGCTCGATATCGACGACACGTTCGACGCGGTGCACGGCGGCCAGCAATTGCGGCTGTTCAACGCGCATTACGACGAATACGGCTTTCAGCCGATTGTCGTGTTCGACGGCGAGGGCCGCTTCGTCACGGCCGTGCTTCGTCCCGCCAAACGGCCGAGCGGCGCCGAGATCAAGCCCTTCTTGCGCCGGCTGCTGCGCGCGATCCGCGCTCACTGGCCCCACACCGAGATTCTCCTGCGCGCCGACAGCCATTATTGCGGCCCCGAGGTTCTCGATTGGTGTCGCGCCAACGGCATCGACTACATCCTCGGCGTCGCGCCGACCACGACGTTGCGTCGTCATGTCGAGGCTCTCGAAGCCAGCACGAAGGCGCGGTTCGAGGAGGACGGCAAGCTCCGCCGCTTCAAGGAGTTCTACGATGGCGCACAGAGCTGGAGCCGCGTCGAGCGGATCATCGCGCGCGTCGAAGTCGGCGAGGACGGACCCGACACGCGCTTCGTCGTGACCAATCTGCAAAAGCGCAACGCCCGCGCGCTGTACGAAGACCTCTACTGCCGACGCGGCCAAGCCGAAAACCACATCAAATCCTGGAAGACGCATCTGGCGGCGGACCGCACGTCCTGCACGAAGGCGACGGCCAATCAGTTCCGTCTCTTCCTCCACGCCGGCGCTTATTGGCTGATGTGGGGGCTTCGCGTCTCGATGCCGAAGCGCTCGATGTGGCGCGTCGCCCAGTTCGACACCTTGCGCCTGCGCCTCATCAAGATCGCCGCCCGCGTCGTCGAAATGAAAACGATGATCCGCGTGCACTTGCCGACCTCGTGCCCGGCGCAGGATATTCTGCGCCTCGCTTTGGAACGCATACCGCGTCTCGTCACCTGAGCGACGGGGCGCGAGGCCCCAAAACGCAAACCCATCCCACCAACCTGCAAACCCCCCTCCAACCAAAACTCAGGCTCAAAGCCCGAGCCGAACCAACACGTCCAAACTCGACCAAAATCAACCAAATGCCACGAAAGACCCGGAAGAACGGTCAGCGCGGTGCATAATGCGGGTTAACTTGTCCGGTTTTGGTAGCACATCAAATGTCCGCTTCTTCTGCTTCTGTTCTCCTGTGGGACTGTGGGCAACGCGTTTGCGTTGTCCACATTTCCACAGGCGCGCCACCGAGCGGATTTAAGCGGCGATTTTCGCCTCCCGGATCGCTCCCTTTTGGTCGTACCGGCCGATGCACCGCGGCCCGTGGAAGATGGCGTGGGAGCCGTCGGGGTAGAGGTGGACCTTGACCCTCGCTTTGACGAAGTGCGGGCGCAGCGGGCTTTCCGGGATTTGCAGTTTGAGCGTCCGGTAGGACACGCAGTTGTCGTTGCCGACCTGGCGCTCCTCGTGCACGCACAGGATCTCGTCGAGATCGACGCCTGGGATCGGGGTGAAGGCCGAACCGGGTTGAGCCTGCGCGACCGCGAAGCGCTCATTGTGGGCGGGCAGATGGACCTCGCGGATGAACGCATTGGCCGCCTCGACCGAGGTGATCCCGGCGAGCCTGAGTTCCTTCACCAGCCGGTCCTGCAAGGTTTGAAACGCACGCTCCGAGCGCCCTCGCGCCTGCGGTGAATAGGCCCCGATATGCTCGACGCCGAGTTGCTCGAGCGCCCGGCCCACTTGCGTTAGGCGGCTGCGATCGATCTTGCCGCTCGCCTCGGCGGTATGGAAGTAATGCGACCCGCGATCCGTATAGAGGCTCATTGGCAGGCCGTGCGCGCCGAACGTCTCTCTCAGCGCCCTGAACGTCGAAGCCGTGCCTTCCTCCTCGACCAGAAACGCCGAATAGATCGCTCCCGTCGCGTCGTCCAAGGTCACAATCAAATCCAGCGCCGGCTGGCTCGCAAGCCAGACATGACGCGAGCCGTCCTGATGCAGCATCATCCCCGGCATCGGTCGGCGCTCCCGCTTGCGCCGGTGCGCGCCGCGCCGCTTCGCCTTCTCCAGAAGACCCTTCGAGTGAAGGAAGGTCTTCGTCCAGGTGTAGCCCCACGAGAAGTTGTGCCTCGCCACCAGATGCTCGTGAAAATGTTTGGCCGTGAAGCCCCGATAGCGCTCGCGGTACAAAGCCTCGACCTCGTCGGCGCGATCAACCGGAACCCGCTTGCCCGACACCTTGCCGAGACGGCGATCCAAAAGTCCGGCCTCGCCCTCGTCCTCGAACCGCTGACGCCAACGTCGAAACGTCCGCTCGTCGACCCCGAGAAGCTCCGCTGCCTCCATCTGATTGAACTCCGCCGCCTCGTAACGGCCCAAAATGTCCAGAAACCTCATCACACGCACCCCTTGAAGGGCTTCCGACCGGCGCATCAAATCCCCCCAAAGGGAAAGACGCTACCGGACAGATCGTGTGCTACCTAAGCCGGACATATCATCCGCTACTGACATAGTGTAATCGCAGGCGTGGCGCTAAGTTCGACAGGCTGCTAGAATGCCAGTGCAACGTCATGCTCGGAATTTTTGGGAGAAGCGGGAGCTGGTCGCGCTTTTGCTGGATTTCTCGATGCGCATGGGCTGGCGCATCGACGCCGCGCCTCTCGGCGCAGGCGCGGTCGCCGTCAGGGGCGACCGTGGAAATCGCCATGATCCGTCTGCTCAAGCTGGCGCCAAGATGAGGCGGACGACTCCCTGCTCGCGAATCGCCGGTTTTTCGCTAATCGAGGTGACGGCCGCGCTCGCATTGACCGCAACGATCATTCTTGCGCTCGCCGCAATAACCGGACAATGGCTTCCCAATTGGCGGCACGGCTTTGTCGCCCTTCAGGGCGCCGACCTCCTCGGTCTCGCACTGGATCGCGTCGGCGAAGATCTGTCCGCCGCCGAATGGGTGACCCCGTCGGCCGACGCGCGGGGGCCGCTTTTCGAGGGCGAGGCGTCCTCCGTGGTCTTCGTGCGGTCCGCGATCGGCCCGAACGCGCATCCGCATCTCGAAGTGGTCCGCATCGCCGAAGGCTCCGACGACCGAGGCCTTGCGCTCACCCGAACCGCGGCGCGTTTCGTGCCGACGGCGCGCGGCCGTCCGGCGCCGCCGTTCAAGTTCGCCGATCCGGTCGCTCTCATTCGGGCTCCGCTCCAGGTGACGTTTGCCTACGCCGGACCTGACCGCGTCTGGGCGCAACGCTGGAGAGACAAGGAACGTCTGCCGGAGGCGATCAGGATCTCCGTTCGGGATCCCGTAAGCCGAACCCTCGTTGTGTCGACGGCAGTGCGCGTGAAAGTGACCGCAGGCGTACCTCCGCAGGAGCGGGTCCTAAGCCGTTAGCCGCTGAAGAGTCTGGTTCGCGACCTCCTCGGCACCCTTCCAGTCATCCGCCCCGCAAACGACCCCAACCAGCGGCGCCAGCAAAATCTCGTCCGAAGGATAGGTCACCATCCCCGGGATCCGGTGATCCGGCACAGCCCGCAGATGATCCGAAAAACCAAGGCCCATGGCGCGATCTCCCGCACCCTTCCAATCGATCCTGGTTAACCGACCTTAAGCGATTCGAGAGGGGCTTTTTCGAAGCCGATATGAAGCCGATAGCTTATCTCTGCGCGAGCTCGCCGAGCCAACCGTCGCCGGCCTGATGGGGGCGCTCGACGCCTGCGCCGACATCTTCAACTCCGCCGAATGCACAAATTCCTTCGCCGCCTGCGGCTATGATGCAACTTGATCGGAGTTTGCTCTCGCACTATGATGGCGGCATCCCATATTCGGTGGATGCACAGCCGCAAAAGGCCGGTTATCGAGAAACTGGTCTGCTGTTCACAACACCGGCAGGGAGGCAAGCATGATGGCCAACAATCCAAGCCCGCGGCTTGTCGTGATTTTTGAGGTGATCGGCCTCGTGATCAGTGGCGGCGCAAGCGCACAGACGGCTCCCATCACGCCCGCCAATACGGCGCACGGTGTGGTGGCGCAACAAGCCAGCACCGGGCCAGCCACAGGCGGGCCTCAGATTAGCGCGCCCTCGGCGCAAGCGGGATCTGTGTACGTCCCGGAGAGCAGCAAGCCCCAGCCCGGCTCCTCTGCTCACACGAACTACCTGTTGCGCAGCGCCAACGGTAAGAAGCCGGCTGGCGTGCAAGCACCATCTGAGGGTGCGTTTGGCGGGCCGGTCGTCCGGTAGCGCCTGACGGCGGCGCCGTTACAGTTTTGGCGGATCAACGTAATTGCGGGGGGGAGCCCGGGACAAAAACGAGTTCCCTGCCGTGCTTTGTCGCGCACTTGGGCCGTCTGTCCCAGGTTAGTGGAGCGACGCTAGCCGAGGACGGCCATCGTCGTAATCCGAACAACGTTCTGCTCCTGCTGGCTCTCTTTATAGGTCCGTTCGGCGGGGCTTGTTCCACCCGCGCCTCGTCCGGCTTGGGCATGTCGGAGGATGACCGATTGCGCGCCCTTCATGTACGACAATCGAGTGGCGGTAAAAATGGCCTCTTGTCGGCCTTTTGGCCTTTTTGAAGCCAGGCCAATGCTCGAGATATTGCGCCAAAAAAGAGAGAGGCCCTGCCCGGCAGAGCCCCTCCATGCTGCAAATGGCGACGGAAAGGAGAAAGCTTACTTCCCGAGGATGCCGCGCGGGCTTCCGACCCCGGTGCAGTAATCCCATCCCTTGACCGCCTTAGTGCCGTTCGAGCCGGCCGTCACATCGTAGAAATTCGCCTTATAGGCCAGTGCCGTGTACAGCTGGGAGTACAAGAGATTGTCCTCTTCGTTGTTGAAGGAGGAGGTGCCGTTTATGGCGTTTATGTCATACGAGCCTAACTGATTCCCCGCCCTGTTGACGATGCTGGCCAGCGACGGAGAAGCAACGCTGGTCCCACCGACTGGCATCCAACCGCCGAAGGCGTAGGCCGAGTACACATAGACGCCACTTGCCGGATCGGCGTTGAAAGACAGGTCAGGCGTGGCGCGATTCGCTTGGCCAAAGATCGGGTACTGGAAGTCAGCCCACGGTCCGGTATTGCCCCCGCTGAAAGAAGTGACATACGTCTCGTAGGCGCTGGTTCCGCCACCGGAGCCGGACCAGCATTTCTCTGACTGAAAGTGTTCGTTAGCCTGATTGCGCTCCACCGAGGTGCCGCCCGCCGAAACCACCCAGGGATTGCCACTGGGGTACCCCGCGGTGGCGCCTTCGTAACCGCTGTCCCCAGAAGACGCGAAGGCGAGGATGTGCGTGTTATAGGGGGTATAGTGCCAGTCGGCGAAATACGGATCGTCTGCAATTTGGCCCGAAAACTCTGCCCCTTGCCAGCTATTGCTGACCTGCCCGCCAGCAGGGTAGTTCTGATGGATGTAGTTGAACGCCACCTGCTCGGCGTAGAAAAGATCCTTGTTGGAGTTCGAGCAGGCTTCCACAAGGATAATCGCTGCGTTCGAAGCGAAAACGTGCGCCCACTCGATGTCCAGCGATTCCTCACCGGCCCAATCCTGGTTGGCCGGGGGCGTCGAGCAGTCCCCGTTCCCGTTGGCGTAGATCTTCGTGAAGCTGGGCGGCGCCGGGAGCCCCCAATAGCTGTCGAAGGTCGCTAAATCGCTTGCCGCATCCGGATTATCGTACGCGTCGACTAAAGCGATGGCGCCATAACCGGCAGGGCTGGGACCACCCGAACCCGAACTATAGTTCGGCACGCAGCCCGTGGACCGGACTACGGGGCTGTTCACGTAGAGGCAGCCCATCGAAGCGGGTGTCTCGGCCTGCTGTTCGAGGACGACGTTCGGTTCGGCGCCGCCGCCAGGCGCCGCCGCCGCAGTGAGCTTCCCGCCAAACGCAGTCTCAGATGGTGCTTGCACGCCAGCCGGCTTGCTGCCGGAGGGGCTGCGCAACACGTAGTTGGTGTGAGCAAACGAGCCGCTCTGAGGCCGGCTGCTATTGGGGACGTAAAAAGATCCTGTTTGCGGCGAGGGCGCGCTAAGCTGAGGCGTAACTGCGGTTCCGGTGCTGGCTTGTTGCGCCAGCGCACCCTGCGCAAACAGCGCCGTCATTACGACCGCGATCCCGGTTGAGTATTTCATGGCGTCTCTCCTTCCCATTTTTTCATCCTGTGTGTTTGTGTTTGTATATAGCGGAAGCAACAGGCACTGCCGACAGAACACCCGCGCTTCTGAGGGAAATACGAGTTGTCATTAGGTTTCCCTCCTGCACCAAGAATTCCGTGTGCGCCGGAACGGATTGTACGTCTCACTTTTTGAGCGCGGGCGCTGTGACCCGCGTCACACGGCCGACGTAATTTCGCCCAAGCGATGGCGATTTTCTAAATTGCCTTACTCACGGCCGCCATGCAACTGGTAAAGTTGTGGTCGCATGTCGAACCGCTCATTCGTCCAGCGAGGCGGGGAGGCTGGAGCTTGGACGGCGCGTTGGATCGCATCCACGGCGCGCGCTAGCAAAAGTGTCGCGAGCAAGCCGAACGCGAGGCCAGCCCCTCCGCCGCCATTATCGACAGCCAGAGCGTGAGAAGCGCGGAAAAAGGGGGGCCTCGATCGATCCGCCGGGTTCGATGCGGGAAAGAAGATCAAGGGCAAGAAGCGTCATCTTCTCGTCGACAGACAAGGGCTGCTGATGCACGCCATCGTTCATTCCGCCGCTGTTCAGGACCGCCAGGGGCCGCGCCTGAAATTCCCGCTAGCGAGTCCGCTATGGGTCCGCCCGTTCCAGGCGCTGTTCCTCGAGGCTTGCTCTTATCTGAGAAAGCAAAGCTTTTCCCGTATGTTGACTGGTGCCGCAAGAGGGAATTGAACCCCCGACCCCATCATTACGAATGACGTGCTCTACCAGCTGAGCTATTGCGGCGCCGGGACCGGAAACGAAAGGAGCGTTCGATCGGCGCTGCTGTCTATGCCAATTGCCGCGGCTTTGGCAATATGCCCGCGCAATGCGCCGCGGGCGCAGGGGCCGACGGCCAGGCTCGGAGCAAACGAGACCCCAAAGGCGAAGGAGCGTTTTCGATGGCGGAGCGATTGGCGGGGAAGGTCGCGGTGCTGACCGCGGCGGCGGCGGGCATCGGCCGGGCGACGGCGAAGGCGTTCCGGGAGGAAGGGGCGCGGGTCATCGCAACCGACATCGATCTCGACGGTCTCGCCGGGCTCGACGCGGACCGTCACAGGCTCGACGTCCGCTCGGGAGAAGCCGTCGCCGCGCTCGCCCGCCAGATCGGGCCGATCGACATTCTGTTCAACTGCGCGGGCTTCGTCCACCACGGCAGCGTGCTCGACTGCTCCGACGAGGACTGGGACTTTTCCTTCGACATCAACGTCAAGTCGATGCATCGGACGATCCGCGCCTTTTTGCCGGGCATGCTCGACAAGGGCGGCGGCTCGATCGTCAACGTCGCCTCGGGGGCCTCCTCGGTGCGCGGCATCCCCAACCGCTACGTCTACGGCGCATCGAAAGCGGCGGTGATCGGGCTGACCAAGGCGGTGGCGGCCGACTTCATCCGCAAAGGCGTGCGCTGCAACGCCATTTGCCCCGGCACGATCGAGAGCCCGTCGCTCGACGGACGCATCGCGGCGCAGAGCCGCTTGAGCGGCCAGCCGATCGAGAGCGTGCGCCAGGCTTTTGTCGACCGCCAGCCGATGGGCCGTCTCGGCCGGCCGGAAGAGGTGGCGGCGCTCGCCGTCTACCTCGCTTCCGACGAGAGCGCCTTCACCACCGGGCAGATCCACCTGGTGGATGGCGGGTTTGCCCTTTAGGCGGGTTTAGCGCAGGTTTAGGGACGGCCTCCAACAATGTCAGGGGCTTACGACCCCGTTTAGGGTCGAGCTGATTACCGTGGCCTATTGCCTGCGGCAAGCCAAATAATACCTAATAATTATGTATATATGCCTGCGCCAAGCGCCTCGAATTCCGCCTCGGTGGCAAACGACTTCTGCGCGCCGCGCCTGGTGACGCGAATTGGCGGCGTAAAGCGTCGCCTTCTCGAGCGCCTCCTCGATCGGCAGCCCCGCGGCGTGGTAGCGGGCAAACGCGCCGATGAAGGCGTCGCCGGCGCCGGTCGAATTCGACCGCCTGAACTTTCACCGGCGCGATCCGCCGAAAACCCTGCGCCGTCGCGAGCAGTGAGCCGCGCGCCCCGAGCGTGACGATGATTGTCTCGAGCCCTCGGGCGAGGAGGTTTTTCGCCGCCGCCTCGATCCCCTCCTCCGTCTCGACCGGCATGCCGGTGAGAATGCGCGAGCTCCGTCTCGTTCGGCGTGAGGAAGCTCGCGAGGCGGATTCTTTCCATGTCGAGATTGCGGACGGCGGGGGCGGGATTGAGCGCGGTCCTGACGCCGTGCTTTTTGCCGAAGGCGAGGGCGGCATAGACTGTCTCGAGCGGCACTTCGAGCTGCAGCAGGATGAGGTCGCAGGCCGCGAGATCCTCGCCCGCGGCCTCGACGTCGGCCGGCGTCAGGTCGCCGTTCGCGCCCTTGACGATGAGGATGAAATTGTCGCCCGTCGCGTTGACCAGGATGGTCGCCGTTCCGGTCGACTGGCCCGCAACGCGTTGAACGTGCTTCGTCCCGACGCCTAAAACCTCGAAGTTCTTGAGCACGTCCTCGCCGAGCATGTCGTCGCCGACCTTCGACACCATGACGACCTCTGCGCCGAGCTTCGCCGCGGCGACGGCTTGGTTGGCCCCCTTGCCGCCAAAACTCATCTCGAAGCGCGGGGCGGCGATCGTCTCGCCCCAGACCGGCATGCGCTCGACATAGGTGACGAGATCGACGTTGCTCGAGCCGACGACGGCAATGCGGGGGCGTTTCTGCGCCATGATTATCCTTCCCGTTCGTTGCTCGACCGCGCCGTGCTGACGCCTTGCACGGCTGACTCGAATGCGATTGCGAGTATCAGATCACAGCTTATCAGACTGGTCGCGATCGACCGCGATCGACCCTTTGCTGACTTTGCCAGTCGAGCCCGGACGCGTAGTGAGCACCATAAACCGGCCGTAGGCAATACGCGCAGAATGCGCCAAGAAGAGTTGTTGCTGATGTCGGCTTCAAGCGCTGGCTGATCTACGGATCCTCATGCGGCGAGTTGCGGCCTTTTCAACACCGACTCAGCGGATGGATTTCTCGACCAGAGGCGCAACCGCGTCGACGTTCGCTTTGTCGATGAAGGCGCCGAGCGTGTTGAAATCGAGGCCGGAGAAGCCGAACTTCTTGCTCAGGCAAATGTTGAGGACCGGGAGGTAGCCCTGCAGGTAAGGTTGCTCGTCGAGGATGAGATTAACATAGCCGTCCCGGATCCCCTGCACCGTCGCCGGCGTTAAAACGAGCCCGGCCATGTAGATCTGCCCTGGCTTGAGAGACGCCGCTCGCGCAAGCCTGCCGAAGCCCCAGGCGATTCCCGCGGAGTCCGTGACGATCGCCTTCAGGTCCGGATGGGCCTTGATCATCGCGGCGAGAGTCCCCCGGGGTCGCCGCCGCCGCGCCCATAGGCCGGATCGATCTCCTGGTAGAAGACCGTGACGCCCGCCTTCTCGAAGCCGTCGATCATGCCGACTGAGCGCTGGCTGAAGTCGCTGGGCTTGCCCATGTTGCCCCAGACCATAACGCTGTCGCCGGCTTTGAGGCTTGCACGCTTGACCACTTCGCTGGCGAGCGCGAAGCCGGCGGCATGATTGGGCCCCCCGACGTTACCCATGCCCGCGGACACATGCTTCGTTTCGGCCTCGGGCAGAGGCATGTTCGTCGTCGTGACGATCGTCCCTTGCGCGAAGGCCCTGTCGATCAAATCGTCGGCCGCCGCGTCGCCGGGATGACCCGCGACGACGACGCCGTCGACCTTGGCGTCGACCGCCTTCTCAAGTTCCGCTAGCATCACGTCGCGGTCCCAGTGGGAATATGAGTAGGTCATCGTAGGCCCGAGATCGAGTTCCGCTTGCCGAAAGCCATTGTAAATGGTCTGCGACATCAGGTCGCCCGAGCCAGGCGGCCAGCCAGGCACGATGGCCGCGATCTTGACGCCCGCGCACCATTTCGACGCGTCCGCGGGCACCGCCGCGGGCCTGTTCTCGGGCGTCTCGGGCAAGCCTGCCTTGCGCAGCCCTTCAGCAATCCGTTCCTCTCCCCTCACAAAGGTCGGGTTGCCGCGCGGTTGCACGGCGACGTAGTCCTGTACGGTGACCCCGGGCCTCAGCATCTCAAGTTGGGACACGGCGCGGGCGGCTTCGTCGCGCCGGCCGATCCAGGCGTAGGAAGCCGCAAGCTCGAAATACGGCCGTAAGAACGACGGGTTGATCGAGGCCGACTTGCCGCACGCTTCAATCGCCTCATTCCAATGGGCGAGATGCGCCTGCGCATAGCACAGGACCCATTCCGTTCCGTCCCGTTCGGGATCCGATGGGTCGAGGCGCAGGGCCTGTTCGGCTGGTCCAATCGCCTCGGGCGCGCGACCGGACGCGACCAGAACATGACTCTTCACGGTATAGGCTCGCGCCAAATTCCGATCGATCGCAATCGCGGCGTCCGCGTTCGTGAGCGTCGCGTCGGTCTCCAACCTGCCGTCCGCCATGAGCGCCTTGACATAATGCGCCATGGCGTTGTCGGCGTGCGAGGCGAGGACGCGATCGGCCGCCTGATCGGCGTCATGCAGAACCCCGGACCAATCGCCAATCCCGAAATTGTACAGTCTCATAAGCCGACTTTCCGCCCTGCCCGTCAAAGCCTGCGGCAAATTCGGGTCAAGCCGCAGCGCCTCGTCGAAGAGGCCGAGCGCCTTGTCCAGGTTCTCGAGCGTCATCCCCGCATTGGCCGCCGCCGTCCCGCGCATGACGAGATCGGCCGCGTCGGGATTGGTCGGCCGTTCGCGCAGCGAACGCAGCGCCTCGACGTTGACGAGTTGGACGCGTAGCGCGTTGGCGAGGCGCGAGGCCGCGCCGGCCTGGAATTCGCCGAGCTTCCCCCGCTCGCCCTCGAACCGGTCGGCCCAAATGTACGCGCCGGTGTCGGTCGAGACGAGCTGGGCGTTAATCGTGACAGCGTCGCCGACACGTCGCACGCTTCCTTCCACGGCATAGCCGACGCCGAGGTCGCGGCCGAGTTGCCTGAGATCGACCGGCTTGCCCTTGTAGGCGGCTGCCGTCGAACGGCCGACGACGAAGCTGTCGGGCAGATGCGACAGGTCGGTCGTCAGGTCGTCAGTGAGGCCGTCGGCGAAAGCAATCCAGCTTGGTGTCGTCGCTGAGATTGGCGAAGGGCAGGATGATGATCGACAGGCGCGGAGCGTGGGCGAGCTTCTCGTCCTTGATGGCGGCAATGGTCGCGGGCGCCGGCGCCGGCGCGACTTTGCGCATGCCGTACCATCCGGCCGCCGCGAGCAGAACGACGAGCACCGAGATGAGCCCCGCCCATACCAAGATTTTGCCCTGCGGCCTCGGAACAGCCGCTGACGGCGTCTTTGTCGCGTCGCCGGGCTTGAGCGCGTACACCCGGACCGGCCGCACGATGTTCTTGAGCGTTTGCTCGCCGAGGTCGACGAAGTTTTCGTGCAGCTTGTCGCGAACCTGCTCGTAGGCCGCCGACGAGAGACAGATCCCGCCCGGCTCGCAGATTGCTTGCAGGCCCGCGGCGACATTGACGCCGTCGCCCATCAGGTCGCCGTCCGCCTCTTCGACGATGTCGCCAAGGTGAATGCCGACGCGCGCTTCGATGCGCTTCTCCGCCAGCACGCCGGCATTGCGCTCGGCGATACCGCTCTGAACTTCGATCGCTGACCGGACGGCCTCGACGACGCTGCGAAATTCTACGACGGCGCCGTCGCCGGTGCGCTTGACGAGCCGGCCATTATGAACAGCGATCGTCGGATCGATGAGGTCACTGCGCAGCGCTCGTAGGCGCGCAAGCGTTCGCTCCTCTTCTGTGCCCGCCAGCCGGCTGAAGCCGACGACATCGGCGACCAAGATCGCCGCAACTTTCCGCACCTCGGTCATATGCCGTGAAAAGTTAGACGCCTTGTCGAAAAACGCAGTGATCCAGATCAATTGCGGTCATTCGCCAGCGACTTGGGACTGCCTCCTTTGCAAAGTTGATCGTCGGCGCTGGAATTTCTTCTTCGGGCAGTCTCTATGCGTACAGGCTCGGGCTTGTACGCCCGCTATCCCGCACCATCCTGCCGTTCGACCAAAGGTCGCTCTCCGCCCATTTGCGACATCCCGTATCGGTCGCCGACCGTTTTATGTCGATCAAGAGCGAATTCCGCCGGCCGCGCCCAGAGATTGACTCCGTCCTCGACCGCGCAACGATCGATCTCCTTCCGTTGTCCATCGCGAAGCCGAGCTTGTCGAGCGCGCCTGCGGCCTCGACAACCTGCTCGAGGCTCGCGCCGGTCCGCTCGTAACATCTCTGTCGCCCAAGCCCAGGCGAGCGCCGCGGCGCTTTGTCATTCGTCCTTCCTCCCCTCCGTTCGGCTCACCGCTCGTGTGCGGCGCGGACGAGCCTCTTCGAGCGGTTCGATCAAACGGAGACGCCCCGTCCTTGCGAGCGAAGCGGAGCAATCTGCAGCCGCTGCGCGGCGGCTGGATTGCTTCGCCGCTTCGCTCCTCGCAATGACGGTTCAGGATGATCGAGAACCATAGCTTGCCACCTTCACATTCCTCGCCTTCCAGAGCGAAATGCGTTCGGACCTTTGAGAGGCTCCGATGAAGATCGCCAGTTTCAACATCAACAACATCAACCGCCGCCTGACGAACCTCGTCGACTGGCTTCAAGAAGCCGAGCCCGATGTCGTGTGCTTCCAGGAAATCATCGCGGCAAGCGCTTGCTTGCCTCCCTGTGATATCCGCGATACCCTATACTGCACAC
This sequence comes from uncultured Alphaproteobacteria bacterium, assembly GCA_963835885.1. GTDB lineage: Bacteria > Pseudomonadota > Alphaproteobacteria > Rhizobiales > Beijerinckiaceae > Roseiarcus. The sequence goes on along the minus strand of CAWIHF010000003.1, from coordinate 76,753 downwards.
TTTGTATATCAGAGGATATCATGCGCGTCGCGAAGTGGGGAAACAGCCTCGCCGTCCGGTTGCCCAAGGAACTGGTCAATTCGCTGTCGCTGAAGGCCGGCGACTAACTCACGATCGTCGATGCGAGCGGGGAGCGCCTGGCGGTAACCAAGGACGAGCGCCGCAAGCGGGCCATCGATAATATGCGCGCGCGCCGCTGGAAGCTTCCCGACGATTATCGCTTCGATCGAGAGGAAGCGAATAGGCGGTGAAGCCGTTCCTGGACACGAACATCTTTGTCTATGCGCAGGAAGAGAGCGCGCACGGCGACCGAGCGCGCGAACTTGTCGCGGACGGAGGAATCGTCAGCGTCCAAATTCTCAACGAGCTCGTTAGCGTGCTTCGCCAGAAGCTCAAGCGCAGTTGGAGCGAAGTCGCCGCAGTCATCGACGACGTGCGGGCGCTCCATCCCAAAGAGCCGATGTACACGTTCTGGGATACCAAGCGGAGCCGTTGGGAACGCGACGCCGGCCTGCGCCTCGACCAGATCCTGCTCAGTCCCGCGTTGACCAAGCGCCTACAGGATGTCCGCGTCGACCGGCAGACGCGTGGAAAGGAGGGCGCGAGCGATCGTGCGCCTGTATGGGCCAAACTACGCGATCCGACACGACGCCGGGCCCGCTGGGAGAAAGCTCCGCTGGAGAAGGTGGCCAGGCCGGCGCCAGAGCATGGCTACCGCCCGCGTCGTATTGCGATGCTGAGCCCGAGCGAACTTGCGCGACGACTGAGGGAAACCGGGCGGGCCATTCATCCTTCAAGCTTATCACGATCCAGGCGCGGTCCTTCCCCTTCTCCGCGAAGCGGGGAAGGTGGCCGAAGGCCGGATGGGGTATGGTCCGCTTCACCGACGCTGGCACGCTTGCATGAGCGCCGCGGCTAACTTTCATCGACGCATTCCTGCTTTCCACACCCCATCCGTCGGGCTTCGCCCGACACCCCCGGGTCTTCGCCCGGGGGCAGGCTCTTCCCCACTTCGTGGAGAAGGAGGCGCGCAACCACCTGATATTCGAGGGAAACGACTTGCGCTCTTGCGGCGCTCGCGGAGCTAAGCAGATGTGTGCATGCCGTAGTCTCCCGAAGGGAGAGGGGTTTCACGCCAGCTCCGCCGACTTCGCCCAGAGGTTGATCCCGGCGTCGACCGCGTAGCGATCGATCTCCTTCAGCTCGTCGGCCGTGAAGCCGAGCTTGTCGAGCGCCGCGACGGCGTCGATGACCTGCTCGGGCCGGCTCGCGCCGATTAGCGCGCTGGTCACGCGCCGATCGCGCAACACCCAGGCGAGCGCCATCTGGGCGAGCGACTGGCCGCGGCCCCTGGCGATCTCGTTGAGATGGCGGACGTGACCGATGTTTTCGGGGGTGAGGAATTTTGGATTGAAGAAGTGCGACAGCCTGGCGCGGCTGTCGTCGGGAACGCCGTTCAGATATTTGTCGGTCAGCATTCCCTGCGCCAGCGGCGAGAAGACGATGGCGCCGATCCCTTCGTCTTCGAGCGTGTCGATGAGGCCGTCGGCCTCGATCCACCGGTTGACCATCGAATAGCTCGGCTGGTGGATGAGGCAGGGCGTGCCGAGCCTTTTCAGGATCGCCGCGGCCTCCTTGGTCCGATGCGAATTGTAGGAGGAAATTCCGGCATAGAGCGCCTTGCCCTGGCGCACCGCGGCGTCGAGCGCGCCCATGGTCTCCTCGAGCGGCGTCTCCGGGTCGAAGCGATGGGAGTAGAAGATGTCGACGGTGTCGAGTCCCAGCCGCTTGAGACTCTGGTCGAGGCTGGCGATCATGTATTTTCGCCCGCCCCATTCGCCGTAGGGGCCCGGCCACATGTCGTAGCCCGCCTTGGTCGAAATCACCAGCTCGTCGCGCAAGCCGCGAAAGTCGGTCCGCAAAATCTCGCCGAAATTGATCTCCGCCGAGCCGGCGGGCGGCCCATAGTTGTTGGCGAGATCGAAATGGGTGACGCCATGGTCGAAGGCCGTGCGGCAGATCGCCCGCATCGAATCCATCGACTTGTCGAAGCCGAAATTGTGCCACAGGCCGAGCGAGATCGCCGGCAGCTTCAGACCGCTGCGGCCGCAGCGGTTGTAAAGCATCGAGTCGTACCGATTCTGGGCGGGGATGTAAGCCATGGGGGCTTTCTCAGTGAGGGGTCGAGAGAGTGCGACGCTGGGCCGTCTTTATCCGCCTTGTCGGAAGCAAACAATCGCCGAGCAATGGCGACCCATCGCCTCTGACCAGCGCCTTGGTCAGGCGGCTTTGCCTATATCGGCGCCGCAGCGCTTGCATCGCGTTGCAGCGGGGTTCAGGTCGTCGGACAGGCGCGCCGGGCAGGTCTTGGCCGGGGGCGGCTCGTCGAACACCGACTTGCCCGTGCGAGCCATAACGTCCCTGTCGGGCATGACGATCAGGAAATACACGACCGCCATGAATATGATAAAGTCGATGACGGCGGATATGAGCGCCCCCAAGTTGAGATGGGCGCCATTGCCGCCGCCGCTGATCAGCCGCCAGCCCAGTGCGACTTGACCTGTGTCAAACCGCGCCTCTGTTCATTGGCTAATGACTGATTTCTGGCGCATAACGGCTGTCGTCCTGCAAACTCTCCGTGAGCCACCGGGGACTTGGCGAGGGAGAGGGTCGTCGCAGTTCGAGCGAAAGCGATCGTGTCGGCAATGCAGCGGCTGGTTATCGGGGTTTCGACGTTCCTTCTGCTAGGCGGCCTCGTCGCCTATCCCCATTGGGGCGCTCTGATTCCCTGGATTGAAGGGAGGGTGCAGCCGGGTTTTGTCGAAGTCTCCGGAAACATCGAAGCGCATGAGAGCATTCTCAGCTTCAAGACGGTGCAGTCGCGCATCGTCGAACTGCCCTTCGACGAGGGACAGACGGTCAAGAAGGGCACAGTCGTCGCGCGGGTCGACGACGCCGATTACAAGCAGCAGGTCGTTATCGCCGAGGCGGCGCTCAACGCCCAGAGGCAACAGCTCGACGTCGCCGAGCAGAACGTCGACGCGACGCGCAAGACGGTGGTCAGCGACGAAGCCGACGTCGCGCTGAAAAAGCTGGAGTTCGATCGCGCCCAGACCCTGCTGACCAAGGGAGCGGGGACAATCGACGCGCGCGACGTCGCCCAGACCGCTTACAAGCAATCGATGGCCGCGCTCGACCGCGACAAGGCGCTCGAGGCGTCGGCCGACAGGAGCGTCGCGCTCGCCATCGCCAACATCGGCAGCGCGCAGGCGGCGGTGGACCTGGCGAAGATCGTGCTCGGCTATACGACGCTGACGGCGCCGTTCGACGGGGTCATCCTGGTGCGCCAGGCCGAACTCGGCGAGGTCGTCTCGCCCGGCGCGGCGATCGTGACGCTGGCCGACATCGACCACGTCTGGCTGCGCGCCTATGTCAACGAGACCGACATCGGCAAGATCCGCCTCGGCGAGGCGGCGACCGTCACCACCGATTCCTATCCCGGCAAGGAATATCCCGGCCGGATCTCCTTTATTTCCGAGCAGGCCGAATTCACGCCGAAGAGCGTCGAGACCCACGCCGAGCGGGTGACGCTCGTCTATCGCGTCCGCATCGACATCGAAAATACCTCGCACGAGCTGGTCCCCGGCCTGCCGGCGGACGCAAAAATCCCCGTGCGGGCGCCCGGCCAGTCATGAGCGACGCGCCAAAGCCGGCAATCGAAGCGCGCAATCTCACAAAGCGGTTCGGCAGCGTCGCGGCGGTCGAAAAGCTCAGCGTCGACTGTGCGCCCGGCGAAGTGTTCGGCTTCGTCGGCCCCGACGGCGCGGGCAAGACGACGATCATGCGCCTGCTCGCCGCGGTGATGAAGCCCGACGAAGGATCGATCGCCATCGAGGGCCTGGACGCGGTCGCCCATCCCGAACGCATCCGGTCGCACGTCAGCTACATGCCCCAGCGGTTCGGGCTCTACGAAGACCTGACCGTCGACGAGAACATCGAGTTCTTCGCCGAGTTGTTCGGCGTCAGCCGCCGCGACCGGGAGGAGCGCGCGGCGCGCCTGCTCGCGGCCTCCGGCATGACGCCGTTCCGCAATCGGCGCGCAGGCCAATTGTCTGGCGGCATGAAACAGAAGCTCGGTCTCACCTGCTCGCTCATCCACACACCGAAGGTTCTGCTGCTCGACGAGCCGACCGCCGGCGTCGATCCGGTGTCGCGGCGCGACTTCTGGCGCATCCTCTACGGCCTGCGCGGCGAAGGGGTCGCCATCGTCGTCGCCACCTCCTATCTCGACGAGGCCGAGCGCTGCACCCGGCTCGGCCTCCTGCGCGACGGCCGGATGCTCTATTGCGATGCCCCGGCCGCTTTGAAAGCGTTGATGCCGGGCGAGATCCTCGCCATCTCCTCGCGCGAGGCGCGCCGGGCGCGCGACGTCGTCGCCGAGCGTAATGGCGTGAAGGGGGCGATCCTGATGGGCGACAGCGTCCACGTCGTGGTCGACGCCGCCACGCGCCGCGCGAGCGAACTCGAAGCGGCGCTGAGCGCGGCGAATATCGCCGTCGACGAGATCGAGCGCATCGCTCCCTCGATCGAGGACCTGTTCATCGCGCTCCTCACGGAGGAGGCCGAATGACGAGCGCGAACGGCGAGATCAGAATCGTCGCCGATCGCCTTACCAAGCGCTTCGGCGATTTCGTCGCGGTGAACGAGGTGAGCTTTGAGGCGCGGCGCGGCGAGATCATGGGTTTCCTCGGTCCCAATGGGGCGGGAAAATCCACGACGATCCGGATCTTGTGCGGCCTCCTGCGGCCGAGCGCGGGCAAGGCCGAAGTCGCCGGCCTCGACGTCGCGCGCTACCCCGAGAAGGTGCGCGAGAACATCGGCTACATGTCGCAAAAATTTTCGCTCTACAGCGACCTTTCGGTGATGGAGAACCTCCGCTTCTTTGGCGGCGTCTACGGGGTGAAGGGCGCGCGGCTCACGGAGCGGCTCGATTTCGCCGTCGACATGGCGGGCCTCAAGGGCCGGGAGAACGCTCTGGTCGCCGACCTGTCGGGCGGCTGGAAGCAGCGCCTCGCGCTTGGCTGCGCCGTGCTGCACCAGCCGGCGATCCTGTTTCTCGACGAGCCGACCTCCGGCGTCGACCCGGGCTCGCGCCGGCGCTTCTGGGATCTCATCTACGCGCTCGCGGACGACGGCGTCTGCGTCGTCATCACCACCCACTACATGGACGAAGCCGAGTACTGCAACCGCATCGCCCTCATCAACGGGGGCAGGCTGGCGGCGCTCGGCAGTCCGGGTGAGCTGAAGCGCAGCGCCATCCGCGGCGAGATTCTGCTGGTCGAGGGGAGCGATCCCGGCGCGATGCTGGAGGCGCTGGAAGGCGCGCCCGGAGTGCGCGACGTCGCGCCCTTCGGCTCGTCCCTCCATGTCCTCGTCGAGGACGCGGCGCGCGACGCGCCGGCGATCGCGGCGCGGCTTGCGGAACGTGGGCTTCGCTGCTCGGCGATCGAGCCGATCAAGCCGACCCTGGAGGACGTGTTCGTGCAGCTGGTCGGCGCCGACGGCGCGCGGGGGGCGACCCCATGACCCTGCGACGCGTCAAGGCGATCGCCAAGAAGGAGATCATCCAGGTCCTCCGCGATCCGCGCAGCCTGATGGTCGTTCTCTTGATGCCGCTCATGCAGATGGCGCTGCTCGGCTACGGCGTCAATCTCGATATCAAGCACGTGCCGATCTGCCTCTTCGATCGCGAAGGCAGCCAGCAGAGCCAGGCGCTGATGAAGGCCTTTCAGGCCTCGCTCTATTTTCAGATCGTGGAGACGGAGCGCGATTACGCCGGGGTCAGCCATGCGATCGACGGCGGGCGCTGCAAAATGGCGGTCGTCATCCCTCCGGACTTCTCGCAGGACCTCGCGACGACGAACTCCGCCTCGGTGCAGGCGGTGCTGGACGCCACCGACGACAACACCGCCAACATCGCGCTCGGCTACGCGCAGGCGGTGGTCGCGTCCTTTTCCGGCAATGTCCAGCTTCAGCGCACGCAGAGCCTCGGACAGCCGCCCCCAGTCGTTCCGGCGGTGGCGCAATACCGCGTGTGGTTCAACGAGGATCTCGTGAGCCGCGACTTCATCATTCCCGGCGTCGTCGCCCTCGTGCTCGCCCTCGTCGGCGCCCAGCTGACGTCGCTCACGATTTCGCGCGAGTGGGAGCGCGGCACGATGGAGGTGCTGGTCTCAACTCCCGTCACCCGGATCGAGCTGATGATCGGCAAGATCTTGCCCTATTTCTTCATCGGCCTGCTCGACGCCGCGCTCTGCCTCGTCATCGCCGTCTACTGGTTCGAGACGCCGTTCCGCGGCGACGTCACGACCCTGTTCCTGACGACCTCGCTCTTCCTCATCGTCGTGCTCGGCCTCGGCTATTTCATTTCGGCGAGCATCCGCAGCCAGATCGGCGCGAGCCAGATTGCCCTCGTCGTGACGCTGCTGCCGACGACGCTGCTTTCCGGCTTCGCCTTTCCGATCGAGCAAATGCCGCCGGCGATCCAGGGGCTCACCTACCTGGTCCCCGCGCGCTACTATTTCACCATCCTGAAATCCGTGTTCCTGAAAGGAAGCGGGCTCGGCGATCTGATCACGCCGATCGTTCTGCTGGCGGTTTACGCGACGATCATCGGATTCCTGGCGGTCCGCGCGTTCCGCAAGACGCTGGGGTGAGGTGATGTGGGGGCGGATCGCCAATCTCGTGCGGAAGGAGTTCCTGCAGCTCCTGCGCGACCGTCAGGCGCGCTTTCGCCTCATCATCCCGCCCCTCATCCAGATGATCATCTTCGGCTACGCGGCGACGTTCGAAGTGTACCACGTATCGACTGCGGTGCTCGATCTCGACCACAGCCAGGAGAGTCGGGAGCTCATCTCCCGCTTCGCCGACATCGGCCGGTTTCAGATTGTCGAAACGGCCAGGAACCTGGCAGAGATCCGCAGGGCGATCGACCGGGCGGACGCGGTCGTCGCGATCGTCATCGAGGCCGGCTTCGCCGAAGAGTTGCGCAAGGGCGTCTCGGCTCCGGCGCAGATCATCGTCGACGGAACCAATTCGAACACCGCGCTCATCGCGCTCACCTATGTCAATCAGATCGTTGCGGCCTATGCGCAGGAGATGGCTAATGACCTCTCTCGCCGCCTGCACCCGGCCCAGCCTCCGCCGCCGATGGTGACGCTCGAGCCCCGGCCCTGGTACAACGTCGATTACAACAGCCGCTGGTTCTTCGTCCCCGGCGTCATCGCGACGCTGACGCTCGTCATGGTGGTCAATCTGACCTCGTTCGCGGTGGTGCGCGAGCGCGAGGTCGGCACGCTCGAGCAGATCATGGTCACCCCGATCCGGCCGCTCGAGTTCATCCTCGGCAAGACGATTCCGTATTTCTGCGTCGGGTTCGGCCTGACAATTCTGATCGCGGGAGTGGGGACTTTGTGGTTCGAGATTCCCTTCGTCGGGAATCCGCTTGTCCTCTTGCTCGGCACCTCGCTCTATCTCCTGAGCGTGCTCGGAATCGGGCTGCTCATCTCGACCCTGTGCCGCACCCAGCAGCAGGCGTTCGCCACCAATTTCTTCGTGATCAACCCGGCCTTCATCCTTTCGGGCTTCAGCTTTCCGATCGCCAGCATGCCAACCTTCATGCAGTGGCTGTCGACCATCAATCCGATGACTTACTTTCTCATCGTTATCCGCGGGACCTTCCTCAAAGGGGTAGGCCTGGACGTGCTGTGGCCGCAGATGCTGGCGCTGGCCGTGCTCGGCGTCGGCCTTCTCGGGTTGAGCATCCTCCGGTTTCACAAATCTCTGGACTAACGATCCTTCTGTTCGAACGCGGCGACGTCCCTTGACCGTTCCCGCCATTCGGCCAATGGCCGCCATCCAAGCCGCCGGCTCCGGCTCAATTCCGAGGTCACTTTCCATTCAGCCGGGTGAACCCGTCGGCGCTCCAGTCCTCGCTGCCGGGCCGGGGATAGGACGCAGCGCGAGAGGGTCCCGGAAATGCCGGGCCGGCGCGGCGAGAAACTTCGGAGGGGATATGATGGTTAAATCCTGCGGCTCGGCGGAGACCCAATCGAAGAAGGGACGCCAGACCGCCTCCGCCTGTTGCTGATCGAGGCCCTAATAGCCATTGAATTCGAGACCACGTCGCCCTGTCCGAGGCGAACAGCCGTTGTAGGATAGTTCGACACTTGCCTCCCGTTCGCTTAACGCACTGACGACGTTGGTTAGTGTCGCCCAAGTTGGACAACGTCATGCCCACTTTCGGGCATTGGGACTTTTGACACTCCTCGGTCCGGCTCCCTCTGCATCAAGACCGGCGGTCAGCACTTCGTCGAGAAAATAGCCTCAGCCAGGGGGCTAGATGGAAGGCGCTCATCAACAAATACATCGGGACCATTCCGGTCAGCGGCCATGCATTTTGCGTGGCCGAGCAGAGCATGGCCGGCATCCAGCCGTCATGAATCCCCGTCATCAGCGCCATGGTTGCAAAGGTCGGCGCGGCCGCAAGGGACAGCAAACAATCGGCGCCTGCTTTGGAGCGCTCCTGACGCGGCAGCATGTCACGGTTGATCAGGTCCGTTGTGTTGGAGATCATTTCGATGCATCTCCGGTCTTGCTCATCGCTTCGACAATGATCGTGACGGCGTACGCGCTTCATCGTGAATTCGAAGCCGTACTCGTCGCGACCTCTGACGGAACGCCGAAGACATAGCCGTCGCGGTTCAGCGTCCGACTGCGCCCCGACGGCTGGACCGACCCCTCAGGCGAATGGAGCGCCGCTCATGCGCAGGTACATCCTCCCGCCTCTGCTTTGTGCTTTCGGAAGGCGGCCTCCCCGGCGTCGGACACCTCGACCCACTTCCGGTCGGGCGCGGCCTCGGCGTCGTAGTTGTCGTGCCAGTTCCACCACTTATACGGCGGCGACTGTGGGTAACCTCCGGGCAAATCCTCCCAAGTCTCCTGACGGCCGAGCGGCGTGACGTCGAGGTAGCTCCAGGTGGTCCCCATCGCCTCGTCGCCTCGATTGTTGATGAAGTAGGTTCGGAAAATGCGCTGGCCGTCGCGGAAGAACACGTTATGTCCATGCCATTCGTCCACGCCGAAATCGGCGTCGAAGCTGTCGGCGATTGTGTACCAGGGCATATCCCAGCCCATCCGCGACTTCAGGCGCGTGATGTCCGCCTGCGGCGCCCGCGAGGCGTAAGCAAGCGTGGTGTCGCGGGCGTTCAGATGGGCGAGGTTAGCGACCTGATCGGCTCCGAGGGAGCAGCCGCGGCAGGCGTGCTCGGGCCAGCCGAACACCCCGGGCTCGAAGAAGGCGCGATAGACGATCAGCTGCCGGCGGCCCTCGAACAGATCGAGCAGGCTGACCTTGCCCTGGGGTCCCTCGAATTCGTACGCCTTCTCGACGGCCATCCACGGCATCCGCCGGCGTTCGGCGGCCATGGCGTCGCGGGCGCGAGTCAGGCCCTTTTCCTTCACCAGCATCCGCTGGCGCTCTGCTTCCCAGGCCACCGGCGACACGACCGGCGGGGTGCGCATGGCGGGCCGTTCGTCTGTGATGTGGTCAATCATCGTTTCTCTCCTTCGGTCGGCTGTGTCCTTGCGCTCATGCTAGCGAGCGCCCTTCATCAGTTGTTCCGTTTCCTATGGAACGTCCCTGTGTGGTGGTCGTGCGTTAGATTTAGCCGCCGGCTGTCGGAGGTGAGAGTTACAAGTATGACGGGATTCGGATGGACTCGCTGATCACCGCCGCGGCGCGCGCCCTCGCTGCGGGCGATGTTCTCGGCGCACTGAACCGGGTCGCATTGCGCGACGACGCGCCTGGGCTGGCGCTTCGCGGGATCGCGATGGCGCGGCTCGGCGATCTTGTTCGAGCAAGAGCGCTCCTGCGAAGCGCGGCGCGCGCCTTCGGTCCGAAAGAGGCTGTGGCCCGCGCAAGGTGCACCGTCGCGGAGGCCGAAATTGCGCTCGTATCGCGGGATCTGGGTTGGCCCGTGAAGACGCTCGACGCAGCGCGAATTACGCTGGATACGCATGGCGACCGCCTGAATGCAGCGCATGCGCGGCATCTCCAGCTCCGACGCCTGCTCCTGATCGGTCGCCTCGATGAGGCCGAGCGCATGCTTGCCGAATTCGACCCGACGCCGCTGCCACCCGCAGGGAGGGCTGTTCATGAGCTGGTGATCTCGGGAATTGCAATTCGGCGGCTGCGGACGAAAGTGGCCAGCGCCGCGCTCGGTCGCGCCGAGCAAGCCGCGCACGAAGCGGGCATTTCGGCGTTAATGGGCGAAGTCGAAAGCGCGTTTCTGATGATGAAGACGCCCGCTGCGCGACTGGTCGCACGCGGCCAAGAACGCTCGCTCCTGCTCGAGCAGGTCGAAGACTTGCTCGCGTCGGAAGGGCTCGTCGTGGACGCCTGCCGCCACGCCGTCCAGGGCGGAGGCGCGACCGTCTCGCTGGCATCGCGACCGGTTCTGTTCGCCCTTGCGCGCGCGCTGGGTGAAGCTTGGCCCGAAGACGTAGCGAGGGGCACACTGCTCGCACGCGCGTTCGGAGCGAGATTCACCGATGAATCGCACCGCGCACGGTTGCGCGTCGAAATCGGGAGGCTCCGCGCGGAACTTCGGGCGGTGGCCGGGGTGAGCGCGACAAAGCGAGGCTTCGTCCTCCAACCGCGCGGAGCAAGTGAGGTCGTCGTGCTGGTCCCGCCGGTGGAAGATGAGCACGCCGCCGTTCTCGCCTTGCTCGCCGACGGTGAGTCCTGGTCGAGCTCGGCCCTGGCGATTGCGCTTGGAGCCAGCCCGCGCACCGTGCAGCGGGCGCTCGACGCGCTTGCGGCAGAAGGCAAGGTGCAACCGTTCGGCCGCGGGCGAGCGCGTCGATGGATGACTCCGCTTGTCCTCAGGATTCACGACGAGTTTGTTACTCCCCACGCCGCTGCCGAGCGGCTAGGATGACGCCCATGAAAACATCGTCAGCAGAAATCCTGCGTGAATATGGCCCATTTCCAGGCGTCGACCATGTGCATGGCGTCACCTATGACGGTGAGCAAGTCTGGTTCGCATCGGGAGACAAGTTGAACGCCATCGATCCCGAGAGCGGCAAGACTCGACGCTCGATCGATGTCACGGCCCATGCCGGAACCGCGTTCGACGGCGAGCACCTGTTCCAGATCGCCGAAGAGCGCATCCAGAAGATCGATCCGCAAACAGGCCGGGTGCTCGCCACGATTCCGACGCCCAGCGGCGGCGCCTCGGGACTCGCCTGGGCCGAAGGGTCGCTGTGGGTGGGACAGCATCGGCGCCGCAAGATCCATCAAGTCGATCCGCAGACAGGGGCGGTCCTTCGCACCATCGAGTCCAACCGTTTCGTTACCGGGGTCACTTGGGTCGACGGCGAGTTCTGGCACGGCGCCTGGGAAGGCGACGAAAGCGAAGTGAGGCGAGTCGACCCCGAGACGGGAAAGGTTCTCGAGAGGCTCGAAATGCCGCCAGGGGCGGGCGTATCCGGGCTCGAGTCCGACGGTGGCGATCGGTTCTTCTGCGGAGGCGGAAGCAGCGGGAAGGTGAGAGTCATCCGTCGGCCCGGGCCAGGGTCCGGAGTGGCGTGAGGACTGTCGATACGGGCACGACCGCCAGGTGTTGGATTTATTGACACCGCTTACCCGCTCGGCCCCGACTTCATCTCGGGGTTACTTTCCGTCCAGCCGGGTGAACCCGTCCGCGCTCCAGCCCTCGCTGCCCACCCCATGATGCAGATAGAAGAGGCCGTCGGGATCGTATCTGTCCTTGACCGCGCGAAGTCTCGGGTAGTTTTCGCCCCAGAAGGCTTCCTGCCAGTCCGGCTGAAAGTAGTCGGTCTCCCAGACATAGGAAGCGACGCGGGGCAAAAGCTTGCGGATTTCGTTCATCGCCGCGCTCACCGCGCTTGCGTCGCGGTGCGCCTTGGCCTCGTCCGGCTCGTGTCCGGGTAAGCCGGGGTAGGCCGGCGGTCCCCCCGCCCCGCAGATGACCAGCGCAAAGGCGTTCAGCACGGCGGGATTCATCGAAGTGTCCCGGGCGCCGTCGATCGCTTCGGAAGTCCCGCCGGCAAGCCCTTTGTTGAAGTAGATTTCGACTTGCGAATGTCCCGCGGCCGCAACCAGCGCCTCGACGAGGCGCTCGCGCTGGTCGGCCTCTAGGAGCAGCGCGGGCAGCCACTCGGATTGGTAGGCGTGAATGACTTGCCCGGCCTCGTCGCGATTCCCGCTCCAATAGATGTTTGCGTCGGAGGCGCCCGAGCGGTCGTCGGTGAAGACGACGCCGGGGATTTTTCGCAGCGTCGCCGGGTCCCAAAAGTGGCGGCCGGGCCCGGCAAGGACCTGAGGCTCAGAAACGACTTTGTAGTCTTGCGGCGACGCCGCGACCCAGTCGAAGAACGGGCGCCAGACCGTGTCGGCCTCATCCCGCGCGATGCCCTGAAACAGCATCTGGATCCATAAAACGCGTCCCGGCCGCAGGCGGAATTGCTCGCCCCAGCGCGGGTTGAAGAGCGCTTGCGCGTAGAACTCAAACGCCTTCCCCATGAGCCGGCGGTACGCGTCGACGGACGCCGCCTCGATCGTCGCCCGGACCGCGCCAATGAATTCAGGCAGATCGTGGGTGCGCAGGGTCACGCGCGTGACGACGCCGAAGCCGCCGCCGCCGCCTTTCAGCGCCCAGAAGAGATCCGGGTTCGTGCACGCGTTGGCGAGCCTGACGGCGCCGTCGGCAGTCACGACCTCGGCTTCTAGAAGGCTGGCCGCACCGGTCCCGAAAGCCTTGGACAGGCTGCCGAAGCCGCCGCCGAGGAGCAGCCCCGTGACGCCGACCGTCAGGCAGCCGCCGCCCTGGACGTAGCGTCCGGCCTTGACCATCACCTCGTCGTAGACGCGGCCCCAGATCGCTCCGGCCTCGGCCGATACCGCAGGCTGCGGCCCGATTTTGCCCTCACAGCCTGAGCCGATGAAGGCGTCGTGCAGGACCACGCGTTGCATCGGGCGCGTCCAGATGAGGAGTGAGTCGGCTTCGTTGGAAGTTCCCTGATAGCTGTGGCCGCCGCCCTTGACGACGAGGCGCATATTTTGCGTCCGGGCGAAATTCACGGCGACGACGACGTCCTCGGTCGATTGGGCGGCGACCGCGTAAATGCTCGGGCGCGACGTCCACGCGCCGACCCAGCCGAGCGTCTGCGTCAAGCCCGGCTCGTCGCCAAGGTAGTAGGGATTCTTGATCTCCCGCGCGAGTTGAGCGCACGCCTCCGACGAAGGCGCGGAGACGCAGGCTGAAAGCGGCGATCGCACCTTGATGAGGCGGCCGCCGACCTCACGATTGAGCTCCTCCCAGAGCGCCTCAGAGGGCCATGCCGGGTCGCCGGGACGCACCCGGGACATGGTGGGTTTCGCCGGGGCGGAATTCGCCGCCGCCGGCAAGAGACCCTTTGCCAACGGCAGCCCCGCGATTGCCCTCAGTACGCGCCTTCGAGTCATTTGGAAGGTCATTGATCGCTCCATGACGTCCCTGGCTGCCCCGTCATTGCGAGCGAAGCGAAGCACTCCAGTGGCGCCGCCACAGTCCTTCGGCCCCTGGATGGCTTCGTCGTTTCATTCCTCGCAATGACGGATTAAAGCCTCATGAGAACACCGGCTCCATGTGCTCGAGCGCCTCGACCGGCAAATGGCATTTGATCGTGTGACCGTCCGCGACCGCGCGCGTCGGCGGGACTTCGCGCTCGCACAGGTTCCCGCCGACCTCGCCTTTGTGACCGCATCGGGTCTGGAACGGGCAGCCCTTCGGCGGCGATAGCGCGGACGGAATCTCGCCTTCCAGCACGACATGCCGCTTCTTGACCGTCGGGTCGGCGATCGGGATCGCCGACAGGAGCGCTTCCGTATAGGGGTGGAACGGCGGCGAGAAGATCTGCTCGGCGGCGCCCATCTCGACGATATGGCCGAGATACATCACGACCACGCGGTCGGCGAGATAGCGCACGACCGAAAGATCGTGGCTGATGAACACCATCGTCGTCTTCGACTTGCGCTGGAGATTCATCAATAGCTCGCTGATCGCCGCCTGCACCGAGACGTCGAGCGCCGACATCGGCTCGTCGGCGATGATCACGCGAGGCCGTCCGGCGAAGGCGCGCGCGACGCCGATGCGCTGCTTCTGGCCGCCGGAGAGCTGCCGCGGCGACCGCCACGCGAAGGCGCGCGGCAACTTCACCAGATCGAGGAGCCGCAGCATCATCTCGCGCCGCTCGGCGGCGCTCTTGCCGATCCGGAACCGCTCGAGCGTCCGCACGATCTGCGAACCGACCGAGTAGCTCGGATTGAGCGTGTCGAACGGATTCTGGAAGATCATCTGGATCGACGAAATCGTCTTGACCGGGCGATGCTCGACCGGCCGGTTCTGGATCGCCTCCCCGTCGAACACCACGAGCCCGTCGCTGGCGAGTTCGAGCCCGAGCAGCACCTTGGCGAGCGTCGACTTGCCGCAACCCGACTCGCCGACGATCGCCAGAACCTCGGCTTCGCGGGCGGAGAACGAAACGTCCTCGACGGCCTTGACCGTGCGCGCCTCGCCGCCGCCGAAAAGGGCGCTGGCCGCGACCCGATAATACTTCTTCAGCCGGTCGACTTCGAGCACCTGCGGCCCGATCGCGACGGGAGTGAGCGGCTCCCCCTTGCCAGCCGACGCCGCCCAGTCGATCGCCTCGACTCTGAGGCAGCGGCTCTGATGCCCGGGACGGCCTGCCACGTCCCGCATCGGCACGTCGGTTTTGTCGCACAGTCCCGCGACGAAATGGGCGCAGCGCGGTCCGAAGTTGCAGCCGTTCGGCCGTTCATGCGGCAGCGGCAGCTGGCCCGGAATGGCGATCAGCGGATTGTCGTTCTTGTTCGTTCCGGGCATCGCCATCGAGCGGAACAGGCCCTGCGTGTAGGGGTGACGGACTGCGCCGAATACGTCGCGCACCCTGCCCGTCTCGACCGCCTCGCCCGAATACATGACGGTCACCGAATCGCAGGTCTCGAGGATGAGGCCGAGATTGTGCGAGATGAACAGCGACGATGCGCCCGTCCGGGCGGTCAGGTCCTTGACCAACGCGACGATCCCGGCCTCGACCGTGACGTCGAGCGCGGTCGTCGGCTCGTCGAGGATCAGGAGACGGGGGTTCGACAGCAGCGCCATCGCGATCACCACCCGCTGCTGCTGGCCGCCCGAGAGCTGGTGCGGATAGGCGCGCATGACCCGCTCCGGGTCGGGCAGGCGCACCGCCTTAACCATGTCGAGCGCGCGAGCGCGGGCTTCCTCGTTCGACACCTTGTCGTGGATGAGCGGCACTTCCATCAGCTGCCGGCCGATGAGCATGGTCGGATTGAGCGAAGCCATCGGCTCCTGATAGACCATGGCGATCTTCGAGCCGCGGATCGCCCGCAGCTCTGCGCCCGACAGAGCCGCCATGTCGCGTCCGTCGAAGCGGATCGAGCCGCCCGTGATCCTGCCGGCCCCCGGCAGATCGCGCATCACCGCAAGCGCGACTGTCGACTTGCCGCAGCCCGAATTCGCCGACCAGCCCCATCGCCTCGCCCGGCATGACCTTGCAGGAAAAGTCCATCACCGCGGGGATTTCGCCGGCGCGGGCGAAGAACGAGATGCCGAGGTTTTCGATTTCGAGGATCGGTTCGGCCATCGGCTTCGCTTTCAATCGCGCAGCGACTGTTCGCGGATTGCGTCGGCGAGCAGGTTGAGACCCAGCACGAAGGACATCAGCGCCAGCGCCGGCGCGAGCGCCGGATGGGTGAAGATGCGCATGAACGGACTCGCTTCCTTGATCATCGTGCCCCAGTCGGGGCTTTCGGGCGGCATGCCGAGGCCGAAATAGCCGAGCGCTCCCAGAAGGATGGTGGTGTAGCCGATGCGCAGGCAGCCGTCGACGATGAGCGGGCCGCGGGCGTTTGGAAGGATCTCCCATAGCATGATGTACCACGGGCTTTCGCCGCGGGTCTGGGCGGCGAGCACATATTCGCGCGTCTTGATGTCCAAGGTCAGGCTTCGGACGATGCGGAAAATGCCGGGTCCCGAAGCGAGCGCGACGGCGATGAAGATGTTGAGCGTGCTCGGGCTGACCCTGAGCACGCCGAACGGATCGGAATTGAAGACAAAGGTGGCGAACAGCCAGGCGCCGGCGAGGAAGGTCAGCGCGAGCCGCACGGCGAGCTGGGTCGGCTGCGTGCGGTAGCCCGAGACGAACAGAACGCTGAAGAGAGCGATCGGGACGGTGAAGAAGACGCCGGCCAAGGTATAGGGGATCGGCGTCTCGAGGATGCCCGGCGACACCAGCAGGTAGAACAGGAGGATGATCGGGAAGGCCAGCACCAGATTGGCCAGGAACGACAGCACCGCGTCGACCCGCCGGCCGAAATAGCCGGCCGGAAGCCCCAGCGAGATGCCGACCGACAGCGCCAGCATCGTCGCCAGCGGCGCGATGATGAGCACGATGCGCGCGCCGGCGATGACCCGGCCGAACACGTCGCGCGCCAGCTTGTCGCCGCCGAAGAGATAGGGCAAGCCCGAGGTCGGGTCGATCGCGCCCGGCGCAGCGTACTGCATTTGCGCGATCTGGCCGAGCGGATCGAAGAGCTCGATCCGGCGGGCGAAGACCGCGGCGAACAGCCAGAAGAGGACGATGAGGAGACCGGTCATGCCCGCTCCGCTCTTCACCACGTGGCCGTAAAGCCCGAGCTTGCGGCGGTAGACGATGCTGAGGCCGAGCACGACCGCAAGGCTCGCCCACACCGGCCACAGCTGGACAAGGGTTCGCAGGACGATCTCGCCGGGGCTCAGGAACTGCACGGCGCTCGACCGTTCTTGGTCTCGGCGGCCGGAACATGAGCCGTTTGCGCCCCCGCCCCCCTTGTGGGGGCGGGACGGGGTGGGGGGTCTCGCGGACGGCGGAGCACGGGGCCGCACGCCCAAGCGGACAGGCATGGCCCGACCCCCCTCCCGGCCTCCCCCGCAAAGGGGGAGGAGAGTCGCGCCGGCGCCGAAGTTGGGATGGATCTCATCACGCCATCCCTAATGCACGCGGATGCGCGGATTGAGCCAGGCGTAGCCGACATCGGAGATGAGCTGCGTGATGAGCACCAGCGCCACGGAGACGATCGAGCAGGCGAGCAGGAGGTCGATGTCGTTGTTGCCGGCTGCGTCGACCAGCGTATATCCAAACCCCTGGTAGCGGAACATCACCTCGACGATGACGACGCCGGTGAGCAGCCACGGAAACAGCAGCATGATCACGGTGAAGGGCGCGATCAACGCGTTGCGCAGGGCGTGCTTCAGCACGATCGCGGTAAAGCTCAGGCCCTTGAGGCGCGCGGTGCGGATATATTGCGCGTTCATCACCTCGATCATCGACGCGCGCGTCATGCGCGCGACATAGCCCGTGCCGTAGATCGCCACCGTCACCACCGGCAGGGTGAAGTTATAGAAACTCAGATGGCCTTCGGTCGCCGAGGCGGCCGAGCCGTTGAGCCAGCCGAGCCAGGTGGCGAAAACGATGGTCAGGACCACGCCGGACACGTATTCCGGCGTCGAGGTGGTGGCGATCGAGAGGACCGACAGCGTCCGGTCGGTGCGCGACCCCTCGCGCATGCCCGATACGACCCCGACGAGCAGCGCGACCGGGATCATGACGACCATGACCCAGAACATCAGAAGCCCGGTCGCCTCCAGCGCCGGCCCCAGTTTCTTGACCACCTTTTCCTTGAACGCGGTCGAGCAGCCGAAGTCGCCTTCGAGCACGCCGGAGAATTTCGCCGACGTCGGTTCGTCGCACCAGGAAAAGCGAGCCGTCGCGCGGCCCGTCGCGGGATCGACGACCGGCGCTTTCGGCCAGAGGCCAAGCCACGTCGCGTAACGGACCAGGAATGGTTTTCGGTAGCCGTTCTTCGTCAGCCAGCTTTCGAGCTCCTGGTCTGTCGCGTGCATCTCCGTCTGGCTGATCGCCAGCTTGCGCAGGTTCGGCTCGAGATTGACGAGATAGAAGACGACCAGCGTCAGGCACAGCATCGTCAGCAGCATGACGCCGAGCCGCCGCGCCAGAAACGAGGCCATCGCTCAATCCCCGCTTTCACCAATGCGAAAAGCCGGTCGGGCCAGGGCCGCCCGACCGGCTTTCATCGTTCGAAGCTCATCCTTCACGTATCAAGCCAGGTGTCCTCGAAATAGGTCTCGTAGAGCGGGTGCATGCCGTAGTTCTTCACCTGCGCGGTGCGGTGGTTGGCGAGGGTCAGCCAGTAGGGCTGGACGATGATGCCGGAGTCCTGAAGGATCTGCTCGAGGTCCTTCATCAGGAGCTTGCGGTCCTTCGGATCGGGCGTCGCCAGCGCCTTCGCCAGCTTGGCGTCGAAGTCCGGATTGGAATAGCCCGTCTCGTTCCAGGCTTCGCCGGTCCGGTAGGCGAGCGCGAGCACCTGGACGCCGAGCGGACGCATGTTCCAGTCGGTCATCGAATAGGGATATTTGGTCCAATCGTTCCAGAAAGTCGCGCCCGGCAGGACGGTGCGCTTGACCTTGAAGCCGGCCTCGCGCAACTGCGCCGCGATCGAGTCGCCGGTGTTCTTGTAATATTCCTCGTCGCTGGTGATGAGCTCGTGCTCGTGGTCCATCTGCCCGGCGTCGGTCATCAGCTTCTTCGCGCCCGCGAGGTCGCGCGACTTCTTCGGCAGCGGGTAATATTCCGGATGGATCGGGGCGACATGAAAATTCTCGCCGACCGTGCCGCGCCCGTCGATGCCGAGCTTGAGGATGGTCGCGTTGTCGACCGCCATCTGCAGCGCATTGCGCACCCGCTGGTCGTCATAGGGCTTCTGCTTGACGTTGGTGCGCGCGACGATGGTCGCCGAGGTCTGGACGTCGGAGCGGGTCAGGCCGGCCTTGTCGAGGATCGGGACATAAGCCGCGTCCGTCTTCATCGTGCAGTCGAGCTCTTTCGACTCGAAGGCGCTGACGGTCGCGGAAATGTCGGGACCGTAGTCGATGAACTCGACGCCGTCGAGATAGGGTTCGCCGCCCCACCACTTGCCGTGAGTCCGCCGCTTGAACGCGGCCTTCTTGCCGACCTCGAACGAGACGAGCTCGAACGGACCGGTGCCGATCGGATGCTTGACGAGGTCCTTGCCGTCCGTATCGAAATTGCGATGCACGACGAGGCCAGGATAGTCCGAGACGCCGGGGATGATGGTGATGTCGGGTTTCGGCAGCTTGAGCTTGACGGTGAAATCGTCAACCTTGATGACCGCGCCGTCGAGGGCTTTCTTGGTCTTCGGGTCGATGAGCGTGGCCATGCGCGAAGCCATCGAATTGCCTTCGACCGATTGATCGCACCAGCGGTTGATATTGTAGATCACGTCGTCGGCGTTGAACGCGTCGCCGTTGTTGAAGGTCACGCCCTTGCGCACGTGCAGGGTGTATTCGGTGGCGTCGGCGTTGACGTCCCAGCTCTCGAGCAGCATCGGCTTGAAGGTGAATTCACGCGTGTAGCGCACCAGCGGCTCGAGGAACTGGCGCGCGACATTGCCCATCTCCGGCCAGTCGTAGGTGCGCGGGTCCTTCTGGTCCTTGACGAACATGCCGCACCTGATGACGCCGCCCTTCTTGGGCGTATCGGCGAACGCCGGCGTCGGGTCGGCGAGCCCGAGCATGCCATAGGCTGTCGCCGTCGACGCGCCGAAAATGGTCGCGAGCGCCAGAAACTCACGCCGGTCGATCGCGCCTTCCTTCGCCTCGGCGGCCCAGGTCTTCAGGCTCTTGCGCCAGAACGTGTTCTTGAGCGTTTCGCTGATCATCGGCGTTCTCCCTTTCGTCGTTTATGACCGTCGCGCCTTGTGCGCGCTCGATCCTGGCGCTTTTTTGTCGCCGGAGCGGCAGCGCCGGCGAATGGCGACTGCGGACACCCGTCGACCGCGTGTCGGTTTGTGCGTGGGACGGTAGCGCGGTTGCAAGAGCCGTGCAAACGGCAGGTCGTGTCTCTGTTCGAATTTCGGGTTTGGTGGATAGCGGGCCTACAGCGGTCGCCTCGGGAACGACTGGAGTCCGCGCCATAGCCGTCATTTCATTGTCAGCCCGAGATAGGCTCCACCGCCCGAAGCGGGCGTGCGCTCTCTCGGGTTCATCTGAAGAAGACGTTGGAAGTCCGTTTCCGTCACTGGTGACTGTCCCTTCTTCGCGCGCTTACTTTTCAGGCATGCCTGCTTTTCGCAACGCTTCCACAAATGTCGGACTCGGGCCGGACGCGCCTGCGTCCATCGCCCTCGCCCGCAGTTCGGCGATCGTCCGGATCTGTGGTCCGGGAAGAGCGGCGTAGCGCCGGTAGGCATCCCGAGCTTCATCGTCGCGCCCCAATACTTCCAGGATCACAATTTCATGGCGCAGCGCGATCGGGTTCGCCGGCGACAGGGCGAGACTGCGGCCCACCCAATCCAACGCCTCCGCGTCTCGCCCCAGCGTTTCCAGCGAGCCGGCTTTTGTCATCAGCAGTCCGTAGAGGCTCGGGTCGTGCGGGCTCAAACGGATCGCCTTGTCCACGCAGTCGATCGCCTTCTCGGGTTGCCCCGCGGCGGTGTAGGCCGGGCAGAGGTAGTAATAGGTCTGCACGAAATCCGGGTTGAGGGCGATGTTTCGCTCGCCTTCGGCGATCGCCTGCTCGGGCTGTCCCTCCAACCTGAGAAGGTACACGTTGAGCGCATGGGCCCACGGGTCTTTGAGGCCTATGGCGAGCAGCGTCTTCACGTCCTCTTCCGCGCGCTTAAGATCGCCCTCTCGGTCCGCGCTTTGGCCCCGGTCCACGCCATCCAACAACCACACAGCGCGATTGCGCAGCGCGATCGGGTTCGCCGGCGACAGGGCGAGACTGCGGCCCACCCAATCCAACGCCTCCGCGTCTCGCCCCAGCGTCTCCAGCGCGCCGGCTTTTGTCATCAGTAGTCCGTAGAGGCTCGGGTCGTGCGGGCTCAAACGGACCGCCTTGTCGACACAGTCGATCGCTTTCTGCGCTTGCTTCGCATCGATGTAGGCCGGGCAGAGGTAGAAATAGGTCTGCACGAAATCCGGGTTGAGGGCGATGTTTCGCTCGCCTTCGGCGATCGCCTGCTCGGGCCGCCCCTCCAACCTGAGAAGGTTCACGTTGAGCGCGTTGGCGTACGCATCGCTCTTGTTGATGCCGAGCAGCGTCATTATGTCCTCTTTCGCGCGCCTAAGATCGCCCTCTCGGTCGGCGCTTTGAGCCCGGTCCACGCCGTCCAACAGCCACGCGGCGCGCACGCCCAGGGCGATGACGTTATGCGGGTCGAGACGCAGGGCCTCATCGCAGGTTTTGAACAGCTCCGCCCTTTTCTCAGGGTCGACGGCCTCCGCCGCATACTCGCCCGCCCTCGCGCCGCATAGAAGCGCCAGGGCCATCGGACTCCCCGGCCGCGCGCGGCGCGCGCGCTCCGCCTCGACGTCGGCGAGACCGAATCTCACCGCGTTCATGACCCGCGCGACAATCTCGTCCTCCATCACGAGTGGGTCGGCGCGGTCCTCGTCGAATGTCTCCGCCCAGAGCTGAACGCCGCTCTCGGCGTCGATCAATTGCGCGCTCACCCTGACGCGCGCCTCCGTCGGCTGCAGCGATCCCTGCAGCACGTAACGCAGGCCGAGGTCCTTGCCGATCTGCTTCACGTCGATCGGCTTGCCGGCGTAGGCCTTGGCGGTGTCGCTAGGGATGACCTTGAAGATGGAGTACGAGGCGGTCAGGCGGGAAAAGGCGTCGGTGAGACCACCCGTCACGGCCTCGGCGAGCTGGTTCTGACTAGGGTCGCCGGACAGGTTCGTGAAAGGCAGCACCATGACGGCGATCCGCTCCCCCTCCGACCCCGCCGATCGGAAATGCCAGACGCCCGCCGCGATCGCGGCGAGGGCGACGGCCAAGGCCGCCAGTGCGATGATCACGGCCCGCTGTCTTCGACCGGCGCTCTTGAGCAGTTTCGCCTTTGCGGGAATGCCGGCTTCGAGCGAATAAACGTGCACGGGCTCCGCGATGTTCTTGAGCTGGGTCAGGCCGAGGTCGATGACGGCCAAGTCGAGCCGTCCCTTGACCTGCCAATAGGCCTGCTCCGAAAGACAAATCCTCCCCGGTTTGGCGATCCCTTCCAGCCGCGCGGCGATATTGACGCCATCGCCCATGAGGTCGCCGTCGCTCTCCTCGACCACGTCGCCAATGTGGACGCCGACCCGGTACTCTATGCGCTTCTCCGGCGGCAGACCGGCGTTGCGCTCGGCCATGCCGAGTTGGATTTCGATTGCGCAGCGCACGGCGTCCACCACGCTGTGGAATTCAACCAGTATTCCGTCGCCGGTGCGCTTGAAGACGCGACCCCCGTGGACGGCGATTGTCGGGTCGACGAGGTCGCTTCGCAGCGTGCGCAATCGAGCCAGAACCCGTTCTTCGTCGGTGCCGGCGAGCCGGCTGTAACCGACGATGTCGGCGGCCAAGATCGCCGTGAGTTTTCGGGTCTCGGTCACGTTTCCGCTCCAGCCGGAGGAGCCTATCATAAGTCTAGCTGAGCCGTCGGCTCCGTCTTCTGTTGGACGGGCTCGGCGGCCGGCAGTCGGCGTCCGGGACGGCGACGACCGGGGCTCTTTTCAGACCGAGGACGGCAGAGGGCGATGGGATAATTCTACGTGCATGACTAGGTCCGTTCCTGTGCAACCGACGTTTTCGGCCGAGGACCGCTTTCTCGCGCTTCCCGCCCGCCCATAGTGACGCCCTTGAAGGTCGGCAACGGGTCGAAATGGCGCGTTCAAGGGGACTTCGGGCGGTTGTTGCGCCGTCGCCTCGCTGACCGGCAGCGTGCGTCTTAATTGGGCGGAGAGCGACCGTTGGCCGAACGGCGGCAATAGGCGGGATAGCGGGCGTAGAAGGGCCGGCGAGGAGGGCCTGATGTCCGGCCCATAGCACGCGATCATCGGACCCCGGCAGACGCTTGCGGCGGCCTTCAATTGAGCCGTCGCCGGATCGCGTCCTCGAGGGTGGCGAATTAACAATCTGCGTCGCCGCTGGCGCGGACATCGAATTTCCCTCGCCTCATGCGCCGCTTCGTCGGCTGTCCGCGAATTCGTCCACGTTTTTCGAGCCAGAGCGCAAGAAGTCCAGGAAATCGACACTCTTGTACTTGCACGTCTCGCAAAGACTTAACAAAACGAGATAGTCACGAAGGCCGCTCTCCGAGGTTGTTCCATCGATGACATGACGGAGTTTAGCAAACGCCTTAACGGCATGTTCAGCATTATTATTGTTCCATGGCACACCATCAAAATTCAGAAAAGTGAACATCTTCTCACGGTGTTTCTGCAATCGCTCCACTATTTTTTTTGCCGCTTCGCTTGAGCCAGATTCGCCTGCGGAGGCGCTTGTAGAAGCGATCAACGTTAATTTTGTGCTTGCCCAGAAAGCGTTTCTTTAAGCCACGCCGGTCCACCGTATCTACGATTGGCTTTAGCAAATCAGTAAATTCGCTAGCAAGCCGCTTTAGTCCGTTGTCATATGGGTGTTTCAATAGGTCATCATTCAAGTCTCGAATGAAGTGAATCAGGCATTTCTGCTGGGGACAATCGATGGCGTCATACGCTGCATAGAAATCTGAAACCAGAACCCCTTTGAAGTCTCTGAGCATAGTTTGAATGGCATCCCCTTCCCTGGTTGGTGTATAGAGATATGCAACCTCCTCCATGCTAGTAAGAACCCACACATAACCATTTGTCCCCCCAACGCTGACGCTTGTCTCGTCCACATGTAGCAAGCTACCGGTACAGAGACTCTTTAGATTTCGTCATATGCGTTGCGATAAGCTTCTGCGGTATCCGCCTTGAATTTGTGCGTCTTATCGCCCCAGAGGGAGATGTCAAATAATTTTCTTATGTTCGAAGTTAAACGCCCTAGCGATAGCCGGAGTTCTATAATTAGATAGACTGCGTATGCAATGAGATTAGAGCCATATTTACTCGTTGGACGGCTGCCATCGAACGGGTAGAAGGTTGCTTTCACACGAACTGCAGCGATATCGTTGGGTAGAATGACGGACAATCCACCGCTTTATCCGTGCCCTGTGAAGCGAAGGTCCACGACGATCCGGGTTTGCTTGCCATGCTTACAAGCTTGTTCCGACTTACAATTTGGGCAGGAAGAGCGTCGCGTGTGCTCTATCGTTGTATTTGGCGTCGACGTGCCTCGAATTATTGCAGAGCTCTTGCGTTTACGCGACGATTTCTTGCGTGACTTTACGTAGACGCGTTCGCGCTGGTAATCCCAATAGGCCGCCTGATTGATGATTTCTAAGTCCGGAAGCACAAATTGGTTACGCTTGAAGCCGTATAGATTTCCCGCTTCATGTCGGATGTAATAACCAGATTCTGCTGCAACGACTTGCCGTCACTGGGCGTCGACGGGTGCAGGTC
The DNA here is from genome assembly GCA_963835885.1 of uncultured Alphaproteobacteria bacterium. Taxonomy (GTDB): domain Bacteria; phylum Pseudomonadota; class Alphaproteobacteria; order Rhizobiales; family Beijerinckiaceae; genus Roseiarcus. Next base: position 52,199 of record CAWIHF010000003.1, on the reverse strand, counting down.
GGCCAATTTTTTTGTCAGAAGTGCAATGGCTTCGCAGTCCTGCTGATTGTACTCGAGTAGCGCTTGCTTCAATGCAGGTTCCCTGGATATCTCCCACCGATGCCGCCATGCGATCGATTTCGAGGCCCGATGAAGGCGAGGCAGACCATGGGAATCCGAGATAGCGCGTGATCTCCTTTAGTCCGTTAGAGTGCGTGGGGAAATAGACCTGAGCGTAAACGAACGATAGAATATTTATCGGATGATCGACAGCGGTGGATGTTTGTGAACCCTCAGGTGGCCGCCCATGACGATCGCACATTCGTCTTAAGAAGATCGTTTCATAACTGCCGTAGTGTATTAGTTGGGGGTTCGTGATTTGCGAAATGATGTTCAGGAAATTGCTCCATATTACCTTCTCATCCTTTGCTGTATCAGCCCAGAGACTATGTTGAACGACTCCTTCAGCGGTCTCAACCCGAAGCCCAATCAAATAGTAAAAATCCCGGTCGGGTATTCCTTCGACATCCATAAAGACGCGAGTGCCTTCGAGCTTTAGGCCGGAATGCCCACTGCGTGGATTTTATTTTCGCGGATCGCAAGCGCTCGCAGGGAATGGTGATGTTTCTCTTGCTTGCCTCTCAACTCCCTGCGGCGTCGACGCGGACGAAATGTGTAGGACAACTGGGTAACTGTGAAGATGCCTTTGCCGTGTAACTTCTTGCGGTCTTTCTCCGACATCCCGGACAGGAGACTCAGGTCATCTTTTTCCCTCGCCTGCGCTAGGCATCGATTTTGGAACTCGCACTGGCCGCAATGTCGATTCAGCACAAGGTCGGGCGGGGCATTGCCACCCAACAGCGTACCGTTGTCCTCGATCCGCTTTCGCGCCTCCTTGACGAGGGCAAGTGTGTTGACATTCAGAGTAGCATAATTGTCGCCATGCACGACCTTTCCAAGACTAATTTCGCGCCCCAGCAAGTCGGACAGCATGAGCGCATCGAACGTGAGAAGCAACTTGTGTTGCTTGGTAATCTTATTGCTTGACTCGAAATCGATAGGGGATGAATATAGCAGGTCTCCCGCGACCCTTGGCCGGTACCCTTTCAACAGATTGTATGCAGGATTCCACTTCCTTTGTCTTCCAACGCACGTCGATGGCTAGACGCCACGTGAAGTCCTTGGGGTTCTTGGCAATCGGCGGCGCGGTCGCGCAATCACTTTCTGGAAACTTAGCAAGCAGGCGCTTGAGACCATCTTGGAGATAGGTCTTATTGCGCACGCTAACCCAATCTGCATAAGAATTTCCTGCGGGCGGTTCGGCGCGCGAGCGGAGCCAGCACTTGGTAGGGCATTCCAGGTAGCTCTCGAAGAGTTGGGGACTGGTGATCATGCACGGAACCTCCGAGTTCGATGCGTTGCTAAGGCAGCCAATGGTTGAAAGAGGCCCGTCAAGGCCACCGGGACGCAGGCGGCAGATCGGCTCCTTCTGGTGACGTAATCAGATCGCGAACGGCCTGGATGCGACCGAGGTTACGGAGTAGGCTCGCACGCTCAGATTAGTTGACAAAAAGTCGGCCGCACGACCGCGAGGGCTCAAGGGCTGCCGTCGACAATCTCCTTGAACGAACGTCGGCTTGTCGCCGTTGGACATTGGCCTTCGGCCAGCAAGAGCCATTTCAGATGTGACGCTGAACGACAGCAAAGAGTTCGAACGGACGCGTTCGGAGCTTTGTTCCCGGAACGGACGGTCCTGGCGCTCTTCCTCCGTAACGCCTACGGTCGCTTTCTGGTGTTCTCCGCCCGTACCGGGCTGATCGGGAAGGGCAGCAATGGGTCGAATCCCGAAATTCAAGTCAAACTGAGACACGGCCCAACGGCAAGGAAACCTTTCCTCGGCCCTGAAGTCTCAGGCCTCGGCCGCCGCCATGCGCCGTGCGAACGCGAGCCGCAGCGCCTTCGCCAGCGCCGCGCCGAGCGTCAGCCCGCGGCCGGCGAGATAGTTGTGGAAGTCGTAAATCGTGACTGCAGGGCGAGACCTCGAATTCGAAAAAGGTCGGGCGGCCGTCGGCGTCGATACGAAAATCGATCGAAAAGCAGTCCCGGAGCCCGACGAGGCTCGCAACGCGGGCCGAATGGCCGACAATCGCCTCGACCGCACGTCGGGATCTTTCGTCATCCTGCCGACGCAGATCCACCATCCTCGGGATGAAGGCCGCCGGTCGAAGCTCACCGAAGCCCCCGCGCGCCCCAATAGTGTCTTTCGCGCCGGAGAGGGTCTCGTTGTCCTTCATCGTCAGGAACGCCCCGCCGGTCTCGCTCGCGGGATTCTTGGCGATCCGCTCGACGCCGACCTGATCGGCGAAGGCGCCGCCGCAATCGATGAAGCTCATCGCGGACGTCGTCGCCCTCGACGAACGGTTGGATGAGCGGCGCGGTCGCGATATCGGTCCCAGATACGCCGGGCGCAATCGACGGCCTCGTCCGCGGTCGCGCAAAGGCTGTCGGCGAAAATGCCGATCTTGGCTCCGAGCGTATTCGGCTTGACGAACAACGGTCCTGCCTGCGGATGCGATCCCAGGCTCGCGATTTCCTTCTCCCCTTCCATCAGCCGCGTCGCCGGGACGGCGAGCCCGGCGGCAGACGCGAGGGCAAGGCTGGCGAACTTGTCCTGACAGACATGCGCTGCGGTCGCCGGACTGCCGAACCGGGCGAAGCCCGCGAGGCGGGCGAGCGCGGGAACCGCCGAGCCCCGATAGAACCGCACACCGTCGGTCAGCGCCCAGACGATCGTCTCCTCACGGCGCGGCGCAAGCTCGAGCAAGCGCTGAGGCAAATCGTCGAGCGGGACAAACTCCGCCTGAAGCCCATCCACGGCGAGCGCGCCGGCAATGTCGCCGGAAATAAGCGGCAGGTCGGTCGACTGGGCGAGATAGACCGCGATCTCCCGAGCGACCTCCGGCGCATAGCCGAACGCCTCGAGGCGCCGGCGCGCCGCCTCCTCGCTCTCAAACGCGATAAGGACCGTCGACAGCGTCATGCAGCTGATGTTCTGTTCACTGACGTTAAACACTCCTTCCCGATCGGAGCGTCCGCTCCTTCATAGAGCGCCGCGCCCGACGATCGAGCCACGTCCTGGCGGCGAGAGGCCAAATCGTCCGATCTTTTTCGCCGGCCGCGCTTGCGCTCGGAAAGCGCCGGACAGGCGGCGCATCAGGCGCGAGTTATCCCTGTTTTCGGGCGAACAGGGAACTTTCATTCCCTGATGCGGCGAATTCATTCCCTGTTCGCCCGCGTAGGGAATTTTGCCAGAGAAACTTGGAACCATTGGGCTTTCTGGGGCAGTTTTTGCCCAAATCGGTCGAAATGGGAGAAATTCGCTGCATTTTTCCCTGTTGGCAGGGAACGCGGCCGCAGGCCGGGGGTAGCCTACTGTCGCTAACGTTCCGAACTCCCCCCGGCGCTAATGCCATTGGTCCGGCAGCTCGGCCTTGCGCCGCCGGACGAAGTCGGCGAGTTCCTCCGCGACCGCAGGATCGAGCTTCGGCCGCTCGTATTCGGCAAGCAGGCGCTTCACGCGTGCCCCGGCGCGCTCAGCCGCATCCTTCATCCCGTCGTCGCGCCATTGCTCGAACGAATTGTTGTCGGCGACAGCGCTCTCCCAGAAGGCGGTTTCGTAATTGGCGAGCGTATGGGCCGAGCCGAAGAAGTGCTTGCCAGGGCCGACTTCGCGGAAGGCGTCGAGCGCAAGCGCATTGTCGTCGAGCGCCAATCCGCCCATCCACACGTGCAGCGCGGCGCAGAAGTCGGCGTCCATGATGAATTTCTCATATCCCATGGTCAGGCCGCCCTCGAACTCGATAAATTAGGCGCGCGCGAAATTCCTTGGGCTCCGTGGCCGTGCTATCAGCCTGCTCTCGCGAGCACTTTGGGAGATTGTAGACGTGAAGGTCGACGGTCGCGCTTATCGTACGATATGGCTCAACGAGGACGGCTCAAGCGTCGACGTGATCGACCAGCGCTGGCTGCCGCACGACTTTCGCATCGCGACGCTGCGCAGCGTCGCCGAGGCGGCGACGGCGATTCGCGACATGTGGGTGCGCGGCGCGCCGCTGATCGGCGCGACCGCGGCCTACGGCCTTGCGCTCGCCATGCGCGAAAATCCGAGCGACGCCGCGCTCGACGGGGCCTGGGAGACGCTTCACGCGACGCGGCCGACCGCGATCAACCTGCGCTGGGCGCTCGACGCCGTTCGCGCTCGCCTGCGGCCGCTCGCTCCTTCCCTGCGCGCCGCGGCCGCCTACGCCCAGGCGGCCGAGATCGCCGACGAGGATGTCGCCATCAATCGCGCCATGGGCCGCAATGGGTTGGAAATCATCCGCCGTCTCGCGGCGACGAAAAAGCCCGGCGAGCCGGTCAATGTCCTCACCCATTGCAACGCCGGCTGGCTCGCGACCGTCGATTACGGCACCGCCACCGCCCCGATCTATTGCGCGATGGAGGAAGGCTTGGCCGTTCACGTCTATGTCGACGAGACCCGCCCGCGCAACCAGGGCGCGTCGCTGACCGCCTGGGAACTCCTCAACCAGGGCGCGCCACACACGCTCGTCGTCGACAACGCCGGCGGGCATCTGATGCAGCACGGTCTGGTCGACCTGGTGATCGTCGGCTCGGACCGCACCACCGCCCACGGCGACGTCTGCAACAAGATCGGCACGTATCTGAAAGCGCTCGCGGCGCACGACAACGCCGTCCCCTTTTACGTCGCCCTGCCCTCGCCGACGATCGACTGGACGGTCAGCGACGGCGTCAGAGAGATCCCGATCGAGGAGCGCAACACCGACGAGGTCGACTTCGTCCAGGGTCGGGGAGCGGACGGAAAGGTCACGCGGGTGCGCATTTCGCCCGAGGGCAGCAAAGCCGCCAATCCGGCCTTCGACGTCACCCCGGCCCGCCTGGTGACCGGTCTCATCACCGAACGCGGCGTCGCCGAGGCGTCGCCGGAGGGGTTGAAGGCGCTGTTTCCGGAGCGGGCCTAGGGCTTGGCCACGTCGGGGCGCAGCTTTCCGCCCGGGGTTACGTCGTCCGAAGGACGGAATAGATTGCCCGCCGCGCGCAAATTCAATTGTCGGGGACCCTTTCCATGTTGCGTCCGCTCGAGGGGCTCAAAGTCATCGAATTCGAGGGAATCGGGCCGGGACCGCTCGCCGGCCGTATGCTCGCCGACCACGGCGCGGAACTCGTCGTTGTCGGCCGTCCGATGAAGGCTGTGCTCGGCAATCCCGACCGTGCGGCGGCGGCGGACGATCCGTTGCGCCGCGGCAAGCGGGTTGTTCCGCTCGACCTCAAGCAGCCGGGAGCGGTCGAACAGGCGATGCGCCTCATTGAAGGCGCCGACGCCCTGATCGAGGGCAACCGGCCGGGCGTGATGGAGCGGCTCGGCCTCGGTCCGGCCGACTGCGCCAAACGCAATCCGCGCCTCGTCTACGGGCGCATGACCGGCTGGGGTCAGACGGGGCCGCTGTCGCAGGCGGCCGGGCACGATCTCAACTATCTCGCGCTGAGCGGCGCGCTGTCGCTCAGCCACCGTCCGGGCGAAGCGCCGATGGCGCCGCCGACCGTGCTCGGCGACGCGGGCGGCGCGCTCGGACTCGCTTTCGGAATCATGAGCGGCGTCTTCGCCGCGAAACGGACGGGCAAGGGCGTCGTCGTCGACGCTGCTATCGTCGACGTCGTGGCGGCTCTCAGCGGCATCGCGCTCTGGGCGCGCAGCGTCGGCATGGTGGATGGATCACGCCCGAGCATCTTCCACGACTCGCCGTTCTACGACGCCTATCTCTGCGCCGACGGCCGTTACGTGACGATCGGCGCGCTCGAACCGCAGTTCTATGCGGCTCTCCTCGAAAAGCTCGGGCTTGCCGACGTCGATCCGAAGGCGCAATACGACATGCGCGAATGGCCGGCGCTGAAGGCTCGCTTCCGCGAACTTTTCCTGAGCCGGCCAAGCGCGGAATGGCGCGCGCTGCTCGAAGGCAGCGACGTTTGTTTCGCGCCGGTGCTGAGCCTCGCCGAAGCGGCCCAGCATCCGCACAACGCCGCGCGGGGAATTTTTCGGCAAGGCGGCGACGGTCGGCTGGACGCGGCGGAGGCGCCGCGCTTCGCGCCGCTCGAATGAGATCTGAGAGGGGGCGATCTTGACCCACGCGATGCCGGAGACGCTCGAGTTTCCCTACAGCGAGCCGCCGAAGACCGGCGTAGCCATCGAAGTTCGGCCGGGAATCTTCTGGGCGCGGCTCGCGCTGCCGTTCCGGCTGAACCACGTCAACATCTACCTCGTCGAGGACGGCGCGGGCCTCGCCCTGATTGATACGGGGATCGACAATGCGGCCTCGCGCGCCGCGTGGGAGGCGCTGCTCGAAGGCCCGCTCGCCGGCCGCAGGCTGACGCGGATCATCGCCACGCACTTCCATCCCGACCACATCGGCCTTGCCGGCTGGCTCTGCGAGCGGTTCGACCTGCAGCTTGCGATGAGCCAGACCGAGTACCTGATCGCGCTCAACATCCGCCTCGACCCGGCGGGCCTCAAGTCCGAGCCCTATCGAAGTTTTTACCGCTCGCACGGGCTCGGCGCCGATGCGACCGAGATTCTGCTCGGCCACGGATTGAATTATCTGCGCATGGTGTCGACGCCGCCGAGAACCTTCATGCGCCTCATCGCGGAAGAGAAGATCGCGATCGGCTCCCGCGAATTCGAGGTGATGACCGGCGGCGGTCATTCGCCGGAACAGGTCATGATTTACTCGCCGGCCGACAATCTCGTTCTGTCGGGCGATCAGGTCCTGGCAAGAATCTCGCCCAACGTCAGCGTCGAGGCGATGGACCCGGACGGCGACCCGCTCGGAATCTATTTGCGCTCGCTGGAGAAACTGAAGCGGACGCTGCCCGAGGACGTCCTTGTCCTGCCCGGCCACAATCTTCCGTTCGTCGGCCTTGGCGCACGGGCGGACGAGCTTATCGCCCATCACGAGGCGCGCTGCCTGGCGATCCTCGAAGCCTGCAAGGTCGCGCCGCAGACGGTCGCCGACCTGGTGCCGGTTATCTTCGGCCGGCCGATCGACGACCCGCACCAGCTCGTTTTCGCCTTCGGCGAGGCGCTCGCGCATGTCAACGCGATGATCCGCGGCGAGCGGCTGCGCGTCGCCAGCCTGCCGCGCGGCCTGGCGCTCGAGGCGGCGTGAGGAGGAGAGGACCCGCTCAGGCCGCGGACGTCATCGCTAGGCGCGAAGCGCCGCGGCGCCTGTTGTCGCCCTGCTATGCGAGACAAATCTCCCGGTCGCCTTCCTGTTCCGCCGCGCAGTAACATTTCAAGTCTTCGCACAACCCATTGGAATTAAAGTTTTTATCGAGAGTTAACCTGGTCCGACGCGGCAGATTCTCCTTGTTTTCTCGCTGATAGCGGGTTGTTCGGCGCGCCGCGCCGAACATCGGCAACCGTCCTATGCGGCTCGGCACTGGTCGGTCTCCGCAGCTCCTGAGGCGGCGCCCATCCGAGGCCGGCTGACCGGCGCGCACCGCGTCCCGGCGCGCGCGTTTCCGTCCGATCATGGACTTGGCTGCCGGCATCGGCGATCATCCCGTTATGCTCGAACGCCATCTCGCCTGCCTCGGCTTGGCGGGCTTTCATCAGGTCGTTTACGATGAATGGCGCTGCCCCGCCGGCGCCCCGACGGTCCTCTGCGTCCACGGCCTGTCACGCAACGCGCGCGACTTCAACTCGATCGCCGCGGTCCTGTCGCGGAACTATCGCGTCGTCTGCCCGGATATGCCCGGTCGCGGGCGCAGCGAGTGGCTTGCTAATCCGACGGACTATGCGTTTCCGCTCTATCTCGCCGACTGCGCCGCGCTGATCGCCCGGCTCGATGTCGAGAGCCTCGACTGGATCGGCACGTCGATGGGCGCTCTGATCGGCATGATGCTCGCAGCACAGCCCGGCAGCCCAATTCGCAAGCTGGTGCTCAACGACGCAGGCGCCTTCGTCTCCTGTGAGGGTCTCAACCGCATCGGGAGCTACCTGGGGAAGGATCCGACGTTCGGGTCGATCGAGACGATGGAGGCCGTCGTGCGCTTCAACAACGCGCCTTTCGGACCATTGACGGACACCGAGTGGCGCAAGCTGACGGTCGACAGCGCCCGCGAGAAGCCCGGCGGCGGCTACGGCTTCAATTACGATCCGCGTCTCGGCGATCCGTACAAGTCCGGACCCGTCGGCGACGTCGACCTCTGGGCCGTCTGGGACTCCGTCCGCTGCCCCACCCTGCTCCTGCGCGGAGAAAAGTCGGACGTCCTCTCGCGCGAGGTCGCCGAGGCGATGACTGAGCGCGGCCCGAAAGCCAAGCTCGTCGAGTTCCCCGGCATCGGCCACGCGCCGCAACTGCTCAGCGACGACCAGATCGGCGCGGTGCAGGATTTCTTGCTCAGATGACGCGCGCGGCCGACAGTAAGGACTGGCGTCTCCGACCTGACGTTTGGACCCGGCGGCGACCGGCCGCCGTCGGGCGAGGCCGTGTGAAAACTCAATAGCCTGTTTGGAACCGAGTAACGTTCGTATGTCTTTCTTCCTATCGATCCGGCGTCCCCTCACCGCACCATAAGTCCAATCGCCAACGCGTTGGCAATGTCGATGAAAAAGGCCGAAACCAGCGGCAGGACAATGAAGGCTCGCGCGCAGGCGCCATGGAGCTTTGTCACCGCCGTCATATTGGCGATGGCTGTCGGCGTTGCGCCAAGCTTATGCCGGCGAAACCAGCCGAGATCACCGCGGCCTCATAGTTTCTGCCCATAGCCGGAAACACAACGAAGGCGATGTAAGCAACGGCCGCGATCGTCTGGGCAGCCAAGACAACGACCAGGGCCAGCCCGAGCCCGCCCAGCGTCCAAAGCTGCATGCTCATCAACGACATCGCCAGGAAGATATTGAGCGATAAGTCGGAGACCAACGCCAACGCCCGCGTTCGAGTTGGCCACTCGATCCCTGGAAAAATGCGAGGAATCGTATTGGTGGCGACGATCCCAACGAGCAGGCAGACGACGAACAACGGCAACTTGACGCCAGTGGCTGCAATCAGGTCGTCGATGGCGTAGCCAATCAAGATTACTGTATTGAGCACCAAGAGCGTCCGCAGAAGCTCGATGTGACTGAGATCGTCGACGGGCTCGTCGCCGGGACTGTCCGGTATCCCGACGACCGGGTCGGGCGCCGGAGGACCGGCGAGATGGTGACGCGCGATGAGGACGCCGGCGATTGGACCGCCGACAAGGCTCGCGACGACCAGCCCGAGCGTCGCGGTTGCGACGCCGACTTCGAGCGCATTGGAAAGCCCGAAGCGCTCAGCGATCGTCGGCGCCCAGGCAATCGTCGTTCCATGCCCACCGATGAGCGAGGCCGAACCGACAAAGACCGTGATGCCCTTGGGCAGACCGAGCGCAGCGACGCAGCCGGCGGCAATCAGATTTTGGATGACGAGATAGGCCAGGGTTAGCGCCAGGAGCAAGACAAACGAACGGCCGCCTGAAGCCAGGTCGTCGAGCTTGGCGTTGAGGCCGATGCCGGTGAAGAAATAGAGCAGCAGCATGTCTCGCGCGTCGAGCGAGAAACTGACCTCCGTCTTGAGCGCCTTATACGCGAGCAGCGTCACAATCGCGGCGAGAAGGCCTCCGGTCACCGCTTCCGGAATATTCCAGCGATGCAATGGCTTGATGAGACGATTGAGTGCAGCTCCGGTGAAGAACACGATGATCGCGATCGTAAATGTCAGAAGCCCGGGCGCCTGAATTGCCGTCATCTTGGGTCCGTTCTAATTAGCGCGATCGGGCCGGGAGAGCTTCATGACGCCGAGGTCAGCTCGGTGTCGAGGGCGTCGGATTCGCGAAAAAGAACCGCACCATTTCGCGCGAGGCGTCGGGTCCATGACGATCGGTGAATGAACCTTGCGGCTCGCCGCCGGACCAGGCGTGCCCCAGTCCCTCGATTGCCCAATATTCCGCGTGGGGAGCGCCGCTCGCGTCTGCGATCACTGTGCGCCTGTAAGCGCGTCCCCTGGCGAAGCCGTGGTCCTGCGTTTCGGTGACGGAATCATGGAGGTCGGCGCGAGCGTCGGCAAGGATCGTCTCGGCGTTCGACGGATCGACGGTCTTATCGTTTGCGCCATGAAACACGATTGTGCGGACGCGGGAATTTGCTCTTTTCCGGCGGCTCTTCCCCGGCTTAGGCCCGGCTGGATCGCCAGCCCCGCGCATGGCTGCGAACGCCGAAGGCAGGTCGGCCGCGGACCCATAGGCGAGACCCGAGTGAACGCCAACCGCGGCGTAAAGCTCTGGATAGGTGGCGCTCATGATCGCGGCCATGGCGCCGCCTGCCGACAGGCCGGCGACATAGACCCGGCTCGCGTCGATCCCGAACTCCGCTATGACCTTGCGCGTGATGCCGGCGATGATGCTCGGCTCGCCCTGATCGCGCATCTGATCCGCCCGATTGAACCAGTTCCAGCAGGCCGATGGGTTGGCGCCCGCCGGCTGTCTTGGATAGGCGATGATGAAGCCATGCTCGTCCGCCAGTCGGTTCATACCGGTTCCGACGGCAAAGTCGTCGGGATTCTGAGTGCAGCCGTGGAGCATAACAATCAAGGGACGCGGCCGACCCGGCGCGTGGCTCGGGATATAGAGCGTGTAATCCCTCGAACCCGCCACACAGGCGAAGGTCCGCGTGAGATAAGCCGCCCCGTCCGGCACCGGGACCGTCGGCGCCTTCCGCAACTTCGGCATTGGCGCGGCGTGAGGACCGAGGCCCCGGGGATCAGCTTGACGCAACCGCTGCAGGACCTCTCCCAGTGGCCATCGCGGGCGCCTGGCCGGGCTGCCGTGCGCTATGGCGTCCTGCGCGAGAGCGCTCGGCATGGGCGAACGTTGCGGAGGCGGTTCGTCTACGAGCGCGGCCTCGGTCGCTCGGCGCGGCGGCGCGATCAATGGGACGCTTTCGAGTTGCCGGCCGGCGTCAGGAGCGACAGGGCTTCGGCGCGTGAGAGCGCGCTGGATGACGCGCGTCGCTTCCATGAGTTTCTGCGCGCGTGTGAGTTGAGCAGCCTGACGCATCGCGGCGTCGAAATCCGAATTCATTGCTGGATCCTTATTGTGAAGGGGGACGTCGAGTTGATCAGCCGATGCGATCGGCAAGCGCCGTCTTGACCGCGTTGCTGGCATGAAGAGCGCCAAGGACGGTGATGGATTCGATCGTTGCCAGCGCCAACTCGGGCGTGACGTCCTCGGCGATCGCGGCAAGCCCGACGACCTGAATGTTGAGCTTGCCGCCTTTCGCTTTCACCGACTCCAGCTCTTCGCGGCTGTAGCGCCGCAAGCCGAGTTCGAGGGTGTGCCGCACGATCGATTGCTTGACGGCGTCCGCGTGGGAGACGAGCTGGTTGCGGATCGCCGTCCTGATGAAGTCGGTGCGATTGGAATAGAAGCCCTCGCGCACCAACAGGTCGATATGGCCGAGGTCGACAAATCCGACGTTGATCGTAATTTTCTCGCTATCACCGGATCTGTCTCGCAATCGGTGTATCTCTCCAGTCAACACTCCCTCCACCATCCATGTGGATGGTATATGGATGTCGGGTGGAGGAGCGCAAGACCAACCAGGTGAAATTTTTTGGTCCGATGAGCGCGAGCCGGTCGATCCATTGCGCAATCGCACGCTCGGCCTTTTCCTTTCGCCCCGCAGCCTTTATCCGTGGCGCGCCCTTTTTGGGATGCGAACATGCCGCCCCTTCTGCAATTGCGTGACATCGGCCTGACGCTCGGCGGCGCGCCCCTGTTCGAGAAAGCGGAGCTGTCGATTTCTCCGGGCGACCGGATCGCCCTCGTCGGCCGAAACGGATCGGGGAAATCGACGCTGATGCGGATCGCGGCAGGGCTTGCGCCGCCGGATCGCGGCACGCGATTCCAGCAGCCCTCGGCCCGGCTGGCGTTGCTCCCGCAAGAGCCGGACATTTCCGGTTTTGCGACGACGCTCGACTATGTGCTGGCCGGGCTCGGCGAGCACGACGACGCCTACGCCGCGCGCGCCATGATGACCGAGCTCGGGCTCGATCCCACCGCCGACCCGGCGACCTTGTCCGGCGGCGAAGCACGGCGGGCGGCTCTCGTTCGGACCTTAAGTCCGGAACCGGAGATCCTGCTGCTCGATGAGCCGACCAACCATCTCGACCTGATCGCGATCGAGTGGCTGGAGAACCATCTCGCAGCATGCCGTTCGGCGATCGCGCTGGTCAGCCACGACAAGCGTCTCATGGCGGATCTGACCAATGCGACGGTCTGGGTCGACCGCGGCGTGACGCATCGCATCGACCGGGGATTCAGCGCTTTCGAGGCGTGGCGGGACGCAAAGCTCGAGGAGGAGGAATCTGAGCGGCGCAAGCTCGACCGGCGCATCGTCGACGAAGAGCACTGGATGCGCTACGGGGTCACCGCGCGACGCAAGCGCAACATGCGCCGGGTGGCGGAGCTCGAAGGCCTGCGCCGGAACCGACGCGAGGCGCGCCGGTCGGTCGGACTGGCCAACATGGCCGCCCAGGAGGCCAAGGCCTCCGGCGCCCTTGTGGGCGAAGCCGAGAGAATCGGCAAATCCTACGACGGGAAGCCGATCGTTCGCGATTTCTCGCTCCGGATCATGCGGGGCGACAGGATCGGAATCATCGGCGCCAACGGCGCCGGAAAGACCACCCTGATCAATCTCCTGACCGGAGCGCTGGCGCCCGACGCCGGAGAAATCCGCATCGGTTCGAACGTGATCATGGCGAGGCTCGATCAGAGGCGGACGTCGCTGCAGCCCTCGGCGACGCTTCTCGACGCTCTGACCGGCGGCGGCAGCGACTACGTGACCATCAACGGCGAGCGCCGCCACGTCATCGGCTACATGAAGGACTTCCTGTTCGGCCCCGAGCAGGCGCGGACGCCGATCGAAAAGCTGTCCGGAGGAGAGCGCGGCCGCCTGACGCTCGCCATCGCCTTGGCCGCCCCGTCGAATCTGATCGTGCTCGACGAGCCGACCAACGATCTCGACATCGAGACGCTGGATTTGTTGCAGGAGCTGCTCGGCGAGTACCAGGGTACGATTTTGCTAGTCAGTCACGATCGCGATTTTCTCGATCGCATCGCAACATCCGTGATCGTCAGCGAGGGCGGCGGCCGCTGGCTCGAATATGCGGGCGGCTATTCCGACATGGTGGCGCAGCGCGGCTATGGGCTCTCCGGTCCGCTCGCCGCGCCGCCGACGGAGAAAACCGACAGGTCGGCTGTCAGGTCGAAGAACCCGACCCCGGGGAAGCGGAAGCTCACATTCAACGAGAAGCGGGCGCTCGAGCTCCTTCCCGAGCGCATGGACGCCTTGCGGCAGGATGTCGAGGCGCTCGAGCTGAAGCTCGCCGACCCCGACTTCGCCGCGCGCGAGCCAGCCGTGTTCGAGGCGGCGACCATTCGGTACGGGCGCGTCCGCGCGGACTTAGAAAAGGCGGAAGACGAGTGGCTGTCTCTCGAAATATTGCGCGAGGGCATTGAGCAGCAGGCGTGAAGGCCGCAGGCGCCGGTCAGTCCTCGACCCGCCGTCTCAGCCAGCCGAAATAGAGCGCCAAGGCGCAGATCGCCCCGACTCCCATGACGAGGCCGATCGAAAACGGCGATCCGTCGCGATAGAGCACCGCGGCGGCCATACCGCCCACCGCGCCGAACAGCATCTGGATCGACTGCACCACCGCCGACGCGACGCCGGCGATCTCCGGCAGCGGGTGGATCGCCTCATGCACAACATTCGGAAAGACGAGGCCGAAGGTCGAGATATAGAGCATCACCAATGCTGCCGTCTCGAGCGCCGAGCTTCTCCCGGCGAGGCTGACGGCGATGAGCGCCATCGCGACACAAAAGAGCAGACAGAGCGCGACGTCCAGCACGGTCCGCGGCCTGGCGTGGCGATTGAGGAGCCATGTGTTGATCGTCGAACCGACGATCACACCGGACGCGGTGATGGCGAACAGGCCGGCGAAGCCAGCCTTCGAAACGCCAAAACCCTGCATGAACAGCAGCGGCGACGTGTTCACATAAGCAAACAGGCCGGCGAATGCCGTCCCGCCGATCATCGAGAAGCCGGCGCACATCGGATTCGAAAGCGCCCGCTGGTAGCCCGCCATGATGATCGCAGGCCTGAGGCTGCGGCGCCTGTCGCGCGGATGCGACTCACGGAACCCGAGCGACGCCGCGAGTATGGTCGCGGCGCCCACAGCGACCAGTGTGAAGAAGATCGTGCGCCAGTTTCCAAAAGTGAGAATGCCGGCGCCGAGCGTCGGAGCGATGAGCGGAGCGACGCTGAACACAAGCGAAACCGCGGCGAGTTGCAGGCGCGCCGCCCGACCCTCGAAGCGGTCGCGGATGATGGCGCGCGGTAGGATGCCGACCGTGCCGGCGCCCACGCCCTGCAGGAGCCGGAAAGCAAGCATCGCGCCGATCGAGGGCGCGAGCGCGCAACCGAGCGCGCAAAGGGTGAAGAGGCCGAGCCCCGCGAGCATCACCGGTTTGCGGCCGAAGCGATCGGCGATTGGGCCGACGGCGATCGGAGCGGTCGAGAAGCCGGCAATGAAGATCGCGATGACGGCCGCCGCCTCCGCGGGGCTGGCGCCGAACCCGGCCTGGATCGCCGGAATGCCCGGCAGCGCCATGTCGATGGCGAGAGGGGGAAGGGCCGACAATCCCCCCAGAAAGAGGGTGAAGCCCAGCCCGTGAATCTTAAATCCCATCAGGCCGGCGCGTGTTTCACGCCGGCGCCGTATTGCAGCACCTGCACTTTTTCCAGGGTCACGAGCCCGCTGAACATCATTGAATCGAGCGTAGGCAGAAACGCCTTGATCGCGTCCTCCGTGTCGACGATCTCGATCACGAGCGGCAAGTCCTCCGACAGGCTGAGGATCTTGGTCGTGCGCAGGTGGCTCGAGCGGCCGAACCCCATCGGCCCGCCCAACACGGTCGCGCCGGCGAGGCGGGCGTCGCGCGCGGCTCCGACAATCGCCTCGTGGAGGGGACGATCGTGGAACTTGTCGTCCTCGCTGAAGAAGATGCACAACGGCATCGCGTCGCGGGGAAGAGACATGAGTCAGGCTCCCTTCAGTTGGTTCAGCACGGTCGCCGCAATGTGGCCGAGCCAGACTGCAACGAGACAGAGGACAAGCGCCAGCACGGCGTTCAGCCCGGCGAGCGCCATTTCGCCGCCGCGGGCAAGTTCAGCGTTTGCAGGCTGAACGACGAGAACGTTGTGTAACCGCCGCATATTCCGGTCATCACGAACTGGCGCGCATCCGTGCCGACAAACAGACGCCCGTCGGGCCCGGTGAGGGTGGCGAAGAAGCCGATGATGAACGAGCCGGTGACGTTGACGAAGAGCGTGCCGATCGGAAAGGTCTCGTCGATATGCTGGGCCGCCAGCCCCGAGAGCCAGTAGCGCGCGACCCCGCCCAGCGCGCTGCCCAGCATGACCCACAGCCATGTCATGGTTTAAAGAATCCCCATTCCCTCGCTCGCCGACGTTAGAGGGCGCCGAAAGACGATGCGCAAGCGCTGTTCACGGCGCGTAGCGCTCGGGGCTTTGACCAACGGCGAGATCGCCGCTCAGTGTTATCGCGGCTTATCGAGCCGGGCGGTGAGATTCTCGGCCACCGACATGGCGGCGATCGTCCCGAGCGTTCCGAGGACCCCGGCCACGAACGCGCTGCCGCGGACGCCGTCGGGGAGCGGGATCAGCGGGATGAAGAATCCCGCGAGCGCGCCGGTCAGCGACGCGAGAATAACCGCAAGGGTCTGCGCCGCGACGCGAACGAAGCCGCGGCTCTTGGCCGCAAGGAGCCCCGCAAGAAAGGCGGCGAGCGCAAGTCCGAGAAGCGAAGCGGCTATCGCGATGACGGCGCCCTCCTTATGCCGCAACGTGCCCGGTCCTTCCGCCAGATGCGTGGCGAACCGGGTCGGCCGGAGGCATCAGAACCTGCCTGGCCGCACGCCTTCTTGTTATCGCGAGGCGTCAGCGCGCACGGTGCGGCGATTCGCCTCCGCCCGCAAGACCTTGCCGGCCGGTGGGAGGCCGGCGGGGCGACAAGGCGTCTCGACTCACAGAAGAGCGACGACTATACAGCGTCGCAATCATTGGCCCCGCTCATCGGGGACGTAGCCCGACCCTTAAGGCGGAGGGTCGACGTGCAGGGGCGCAGCGGCGGATCGGGGGTCACGAATGCCGGCTGATAAGGCCTCAAGCCGCCTGCACGTCGCCGGCGCCGTCGCAGCGCTGCGCGACAGCGACCAGGCGAACGCCTGCAGAATTGCAAAGCTCGAGCAGATGAAAGCGAGACGGTCGCGATCCCGGAAGCGGTTCGACTTCTGGGCCGCGGTGGCGGCTCAGTTGGCAGCCAGGAGGAGCGACCCTTAGCCGCCGCTTTCGCGTTCGAACGCCCGACGCGAGAACTGAACTTTGGGCCCGGGTCGTTTGCGGGCCCTTGGGAACGACGCAACTTCAAGAGGAGCGGAAAAAGTGAACAAGCAATTGGCGGAATTTATCGGAACTTTTGCCCTGGTGTTCTTCGGCTGCGGGGCGGCGGTCGTTGGAGGCATGGGCTCCGGCGGGGCCGGGATCAACTTGCTCGGCATAGCCAGCGCCTTCGGCTTCGCCATCGTCGCCATGGTCTACGGCATCGGCCCGATCTCGGGCTGCCATGTCAACCCGGCGGTCAGCTTCGGCGTCTTCGTCGCCGGCCGCATGAGCGCGGCCGACATGGTCAGCTACTGGATCGCGCAGGTGCTCGGCGCGCTGGTCGGCGCGGCGGTCCTCTATCTCATTCTCTCGGGCAAGGCGTCCGGCTGGACGGGCGGCCTCGGCCAGAACGGCTGGGGGCCAGGCTATTTCGGCGAATACAATGTCGTCTCCGCCTTCGTGTTCGAAGTGGTCGGAACGTTCCTGTTCCTGGTCTGCATTCTCGGCGTCACGCACCCCTTCGCACCGACCGGCTTCGCCGGCCTGGCGATCGGCCTGACGCTGGTCGTCATCCATCTCGTCGGCATCAACATCACCGGGACCTCGGTCAACCCGGCCCGCTCGATCGGCCCGGCCCTCGTCGGCTTCGCCTCGAAACCAGAACGCGTCGCGCAGCTCTGGCTGTTCATCATCGCCCCGCTGATCGGCGCGGGCGTCGCCGGAATCCTCTACCGCGAGGGCGCCCTGCTCGACGCGAAGAAATAACAGCTGCGCTTGCCTTTCCGAACGGCTCTTGCCAGAAGAACCGTTCGGAGCCGCAAACTCAACAAACAAGGGACGGCGGGAGGGATCCGGGTGAGCATCGTTCTTGTTTCAATTCTCATTTTTGCCGTGACTCTCGTCGCCGGGCTCCTCGGCCTTTACGCGCATTCGAAGATGCCGCCGGAGCAGAAGAGCGATAGCGCACGCAGCGTGGTCGGACAGGTCGCGGGACTCGTCAGCCTGCTCCTCGCCCTCGTTCTCGGCACGCTGATCGGCACGAGCTTCGCCTTCTTCGGTGGGCAGAAGACCGCGCTCGAGGGGCTCTCGGCGCAGATTCTGGAGCTCGACCAGGCGCTCGCGCAGTACGGCCCCGAGACGAAGCCCGCTCGCGACAGGCTCAAGCAAGCGACCCAAAAGGCCTATGACGCGTTCTGGGGCGGCGGCGAAGCCGACCCGGCCCTGCTCTCGGTCGAAAACCCGATGGCCGCATTTCAGGCGACGAAGGCCTTTTTGGCGTCACTTACTCCGACGACGGACGCGCAGAAACAGGCGCTCGCCTCGGCGAACGCCCTGGCGGGCCAGATCGAACACGCGCGCATCATGATGAACCTCCAGGTCGCGACCCCGCCGGTGAGCGCGGGTCTGGTGACCATCCTGGTGGTCTGGGCGGTGATCCTGTTCTTCGGCATGGGACTGTTCGCCCAATCCAACGGACTGGTGCTTTCCGCCCTGACCTTCGGCGCGCTCTGCGTGGCCTTCGCGGTGTTCCTCATTCTCGAGCTCGGGCTGCCCTACACCGGCATGTTCCGCGTCAATCCCGCCGCGCTCCAGGAGGCGATGACGAACATCGACAAGTAGGCGCCGCGAGCGAGAGGCACACACTGTCTCCGGATCTTGGCCTGCCCCCTCGGCTGCGCTGTTCATAGTATGAAGAGCGCTTCCGTTGGAACAGGAGAACCGTCATGAAAAACCGCCAATGGCTGCTGGCCCGCCGCCCGCAAGGAGCGGTTCAGGACAGCGACTTCACCTTCGTCGAGACCGACGTTCCCGCCCCCGGCGACGGGGAAGTGCTCGTGCGCAACCTGATGCTGTCGTGCGACCCCACGCAACGTGGCTGGATCGCCGGCGATACCTATCTTCCGGCGGTCAAGATCGGCGAGGTCGTGCGTTCCGGCGGCGCCGGCCGGATCGAAGCGTCGAACGCATCCGGCTTCGCGGTCGGCGACATCGTCTATGGCCTCGTCGGCTGGCAGGACTATGTCGCGTTGAATCCGAAGGGTCAGTTGAGCAAGTTGCCGACCGGCGCGCCGCTCGAGATGGCGATGAGCGTTCTGGGCATGACCGGAATGACAGCCTATTTCGGGCTGCTCGACGTCGGGCGGCCGGTCGCCGGCGAGACCGTCGTCATCTCTGGCGCGGCCGGCGCGACGGGCTCGGTCGTCGGGCAGATCGCCAAGATCAAGGGTTGCCGCGCCATCGGCGTCGCGGGTGGGGCGGAGAAATGCCGCTGGCTGACCGACGAACTCGGTTTCGACGCGGCGGTCGACTACAAGGCGGAGAACGTGAGGGCGCGCCTGAAGGAACTCTGTCCCAAGGGAATTGACATCTTTTTCGACAATGTCGGCGGCGGCGTCCTCGATGCGGCGCTGGCGCGGCTCGCGTTGCGCGGACGGGTGGTGCTGTGCGGCGGGATCGCGAACTACAACGCGACCGAGCCGCCGCCGGGGCCGAAAAACTACCTCAATCTTGTTTCGCGTCGCGGACGGATGGAGGGTTTTCTTGTCTCCGACTACGCAAGACGCTTCGCCGAAGCAGTCAGCGCGCTCGGCGGCTGGGTGCGGGAAGGCAAGATCAAATATCGGGTCGACGTGCAGCAGGGCCTCGAAAACGCCCCGGCGACGCTCCGGCGGCTGTTCGAGGGCCGCAACGAAGGCAAGCAGCTTTTGCGCGTCGCGGAGTAATGCGTGCAGGCGCATCGCGCGATATCGCGGAGATAGGAACAACTCGACCGCTCGGATCACCGACGCGACATCTCACGACGAAACCTCGCGTTGAGACGGAGGCCGCTGTACAATAGCATTGGAGTTGTCTTGTCCTGAATTCGCTTGACGCATGATGGGCGTCAACGTTTTGTTGACGCCGCTGAGTCGCGAATCCGGGAGGGCGCAAATGGGCGGAAGATTGATTGCAATTGCGGCGCTGATTTTGTCGACGGCGCTATGCGGCTGCGTCAGCGTCGGCGCGCCGGAAAAGGAGGGGCAGCTCTCGGCCGCGGGCTTCACGCGGCTTCAGGCGGACACGCCGCAGAAGATGGCCAAGCTTCAGGCGCTGCCGCAGGACGCGATCGTCTATTCGCCGCGCAAGAAGGGCAACGCCTACATCTTCGCCGACGCCGCCGGGTGCGGCTGCGCTTTTGTCGGCAATGAGGCCGCCTATCAGCAGTATCAGCAACTGCGCGCGGCCAACAACATCGCGCAAATGCAGGAGACGACGGCGCTCTTGAACGACGAAGCGGCGGCGGATTGGGGCGGCGTCTGGGGGCCGGTCGTCCCGTACTGGTACTGAGCCGACGAGAGCGAAGCGTTCGCCGGCCGGCAGCTTGAAGGTCCGCGGTTGATCAAGCAAACGTGCCGCGAGCGCTCGACCGCCGCCCGTTCGCCTAAGGAACATCGATGAATCCGGAAAAATTTGCTGCAGTCGTCGCCGTCGCCGTCTTCGCCGGCGGGCTGATCGGCCTCGCCCTGCAACGCGTCCTGCCCGAGAAGCACACCACCGGCCCCTCCCGCGACATGATCGGCGCCATGGCCGGACTGCTGACGCTGCTCTGCGCCCTGGTCACCGGTCTCCTGATCTGGACGGCCTACGGTGTCTATGCGGGCCAGAACGCGGCGATTCAGAATGTCGCGGCAAAGGCGCTGCAACTCGATCTTGCGTTGCAGGACTACGGGCCGGACGCGAACCCGGAGCGCCTGGCCTTGCGGGACCGGCTGGGGAAGACCATCGACCAGGTCTGGGGCACAAAGGAGGGCGGCGCCAATTTCGCCGCCAACAATTTTGCCGCCGCGATACGGACTTTGCGCGACCCGCAAAAGGAACTGGCGAGTCTCAAGCCCTCCACCGACGAACAGAGGCAGGCGCTGGCGACGGCGACGGCGACGTTCCAAGCAATCGGCCAGGCGCGCCTGCAAATGGCCTTCGCCCTGTCTGATCCCGTGTCTTATCCGCTTCTCCTGACCGTGGTCGGCTGGGTGGTGTTCCTGTTCTGCGGATTCGGGTTGACGTCGCGCGGCGGCGCCATGCCCGTCATCGCCATGGCTGTGGGCGCCGTCGCGGTCGCAACCGCCGTCCTGCTGATCCTGGGCCTCTCCAACCCCTATGAAGGCGTGCTTCGCGTCTCGCCCGCGCCGCTCGAACAGGTGCTGGCCGTCATGGGCAAGGAGTGACCGGGCGGTTTGCGCCTGCGGTCGATCGCGATCGGGGTGAGCAAGAAACAAGGAGACTGCCGTGGAGCTGCACCGCCGTCAATTCGCCGCGCTCACCACAATTCCCGAACAAATCACCGCGCGCGCCGGTGCGTGACCGATTTTGCGGTCGTTGACGGGTCCGAGTGTCACAATCCCGAGGGGTCGATCACCTCCTGACGTTCGTCGACACGCATGGCGGGTCCGGCGATGACTGCGTGCAACCGGAGCGAGTTGGGCTCGCCTGACGCGGGCGCGGGGCGTCGTCGCCGCGCCAGGGAACGCCACGCGATATCAGGTCGACGCTCGGCAGCGCGCGGTTTGGGCTCATCCGGCCGGTTCTTGCGCCAGCGCCCGGATCCTTTGGCGGGCGTCGAGGAGGGTGGCCAGCGCTTCGGCCCCGCCGCCCAGACGAATGATCAGCTGGCGGGCGTGGCTGACCACCCGTCCGGGCAGGCCGATCAGATGAAAGCGCAGCGCCTTCATGCGTTTGGCCGCCCATCTCTCGCCCAGCGCGAGACGCTTCATCGCGGCGTTTAGATTGAACGCCAGGATCGTCAGCGCCCACCAGGCGGCGTTGGCGCCGAACAGCCCAGAGGGCATCTGTCCGCCCGCCAGGTCGGATTTCGTCGCCGAATGGACTTCCTCGCTCTTGCCGCAGCGCTCGCGCAGCCACCAGATCACGCCCTCGCCGGCGCCCGTGCGGTTGGTCACGACGGCGAACAGTTTATAGACCCCCTTCGGGCCGAACGCCTGGGTGGGAAACGGCAGCTTCGCCTCGTCGCCCAGCGCCAGCTGGCGCAGCGGTTCGCGGATCGCGAGAAAGCGGTAATCGGCGCGGTTGCGGCTGTGCCCGGCCCAATTGGGCACGTAAACGACCTCGGCCCATTCTTGATCGGTCTGTTGCGGCTGGCCGTCCGTTTTGCGGATCAGCGGCTTCCACGCGCTCTCGGGCGTCGTCCGCACAGCGGCGCGGAAAGCCTCGGTCACGTCGGCGCCGATCGCGAACTCGATCACGCCAAAGCGCGGGTCTTTTCCCTCGCCGCAATAGAGCAGCAGCTCTTCCTGATAGGCCGCCGTGTCCGAACGCAACGAGACCCTCCTCACGCTGTCCGGCAGATGGCGCAGGCTCTCTTTCAGGACGCGCAACTGCTCGTGTCCGGCGGGCACGTTGCCGTCGCGGAACTCCGAATAGAGCATCGCGCCCTGCTCCGCCCACCAGCAGTTCAGCGGCTGATACGCCTTGAACTTCTTGTAGCAAAACAGCGCCTCGCGCTTGTGCGTCTCAATCAGCGTCGCGTCCATGTCCAGCGTCGCCGTCGCCGCGGGCTGACGCTTCTGCAGAAAGTCCAGCAGCGCCTGGTTCACCCGCCAGAGACCGCGCAGTGCCTGCGTCACCGCCGGAATGAACGCCATCCCCGCGACCGCCTTGGGCGAAGCTGGATCATCGAACCGTTCCAGCCAGCCCGACAGCGCCGACGGCGAGGGCGTCGCCCGCTCGCGCTCGCGCCGCCAGCGGCTTTTCAGCGACCGCCGTTCGGCGCGCGACAGCAAATCCTTCTCGATCGCCCGCAGGATCGACGAAAAGCCGCTGTCGCGCTCCAACCGTTCGATGTCTTCCACGCGGTCGCCGCCGGACAGATTCAGGAAAATCACCGCCAGAACCATCTGGATGTCGAGCCAGCCCTGGCCGCCGGCCGCCCGAACATGCCGCTGGATCGCCCCGCCGAGGCCGCAGGCCTTGATCAGGTCGAGATACAACGGAAGCCCGGCCAGCGACGTCAATCCATGGCTGGATGAATTGGCCTCATACCGGAAATCGAGCAGCCCCTGTCCCTGCATCGCGCACCCCGTTGGTGATGATTTTCTGAGTTGCAAACCAAGACTATCTCCCTGATTCTTCAGGGCCAACGGGGAACTTGAAATTTTCTGATGCGGAATTCAGGCTCATGCTGGGCGCCGCAGCGTCGCTCGGCCTCGCCGGAAAGGCCGGGGCCGAAGCCGATCCGCTGCCGTCCTGGAACGACGGGCCTGCGCGCCAGGCGATCCTCCGCTTCGTCCGGGAGACGACCGATCCGTCGAGCGCGAAGTTCGTCCCACCGGAGGAGCGCATCGCGACTTTCGACCAGGACGGTACGCTGTGGGTCGAGCACCCGATCTATACGCAGGTCGTCTATTGTTTTGACCGCGTGCCGGCGGTGGTGAAGGCCAAGCCTGATCTCGCGGGCGAAGAGCCGTTCAAGACCGTGCTCTCCGGGAATCGCGAGGCGATCGCAAAGCTGTCGATGGACGATCTCCTCAAGATCGTCGGAGCGACTCTCTCCGGCATGGACGTTGAGACTTTCCGCGAAGAGGTCGCTTCCTGGCTCGAGGCCGCGCGCGATCCGCGCTGGAAGCGGCCTTACACCGACCTAACCTACCTGCCGCAGATCGAGCTTCTCGCCTTCCTGCGCGCGCACGGTTTCAAGACCTTCATCGTCACCGGCGGCGGACAGGATTTCGTGCGCGTCTACGCGGAGCGCGTCTACGGCGTCCCGCCGGAGCAGGTCGTCGGCAGCGCCGGCGCGGTCAACTATCAATACGACAAGGACGGGCGGCCGATCCTGGTCAAGGAGCCGAAGCTCCTCCTCAACGACGACAACGCGGGGAAGCCCGAGGGCATCCATCTGATGATCGGGCGTCGGCCGCATTTCGCCTTCGGCAATTCGACTGGCGACCGGCAGATGCTCGAGTATACGACGGCGGGCGAGGGCGCGCGGCTTGGAATGCTGGTTCTGCACGACGACGCGGAGCGCGAATACGCCTACGGGCCGGCGCAGGGCCTGCCCGACACCAAAATCGGCCGGTTCACCCAGGAACTCTACGACGAAGCGACGAAGGACGGCTGGTTCGTCGTCAGCATGAAGAATGACTGGAAGCGAATCTTCGCCTTTGAGTAGCGCACCCGCGCA
Source organism: uncultured Alphaproteobacteria bacterium (assembly GCA_963835885.1). GTDB lineage: Bacteria > Pseudomonadota > Alphaproteobacteria > Rhizobiales > Beijerinckiaceae > Roseiarcus. Next base: position 28,491 of record CAWIHF010000003.1, on the reverse strand, counting down.
GTGATCCCGCAAAGCCTCTTGTTCGGCTTCGGTGCGGTGGGCAAGCTCATCGACGTCGGCCTGATCGGCATGGCGGGCGACTGGGGCAGCGGGCGCCTCAATTGGGCGAATTTTCCGTCGCAAGAGTTCCATGCAATCGTTCCCCTCGAGCCAGATGAAGCGTTGAAATGAGTTCAGGAAGCCAGGTCTCCAAACGAGCTGAGGCGCTGCGGGAGGATCCGCTCGCCGACATGATATACGTGCCTGGCGGAACGTTCCGGATGGGTTCGGACCGGCACTATGCAGAGGAGGCGCCGGTCCACCGCGTCAACGTCGACGCCTTCTGGATCGACCGCGCGCCGGTGACGAACCGCCAGTTCCGGAAGTTCGTCAACGCCACGAACTACGTCACCTTCGCCGAGATCGCGCCCGACCCCAAGGATTATCCAGGCGCGCTGCCGAAAATGCTGAAGGCCGGATCCCTGGTGTTCACCCCTCCCAAGGGGCCGGTCGATCTCCGGGATTGGTCACAATGGTGGCGGTTCAAGTTCGGCGCCGATTGGCGAAGACCCTATGGGCCGCGCAGCTCGATCAGCGGACTCGACGCCCACCCTGTCGTGCATGTCGCCTATCGCGACGCGGAGGCCTATGCGCGCTGGGCGGGCAAAGAATTGCCGACCGAGGCCGAGTGGGAGTTTGCCGCGCGCGGCGGCCTCGATGGCGCGGAATTCGCCTGGGGCGAGGAACTCGCGCCGCAGGGAAAGCAAATGGCCAACACCTGGCAAGGGGCGTTCCCACATGAAAATCAGGCGCTGGACGGCTACGAGCGCACTTCGCCGGTCATGTCTTTTCCGCCGAACGGGTATGGCGTTTACGACATGATCGGCAACGTCTGGGAGTGGACGACGGATTTCTGGTCGACGCGTCACCCAGCCGACGCCGCCAAGGCCTGTTGCGTGCCGCAAAATCCACGCGGCGGACCGGAAGCGGAGAGCTACGACCCCTGCCAGCCCGCCATTCATATTCCACGAAAGGTGCTGAAGGGCGGCTCGCATCTCTGCGCGCCGAACTATTGCCGCCGCTACCGCCCCGCCGCGCGCCACGCCGAGCCGATCGATACGTCGACCAGCCACGTCGGCTTCCGCTGCGTCGTTCGAAAGAGCGTTTCGCCTTGATCGATTTGCCATCGAAAGGCCAACTCTTTGTCGCACGGCTGGCGCTCTTGCTGATCGTCGGACTGATCGCACTCGGGGTTGTCTGGTATGGGGTCACTGCGGAGAATTTCGATCGCCTGTGGCGCGATCTTCTGGAGCGGCCGGGCGGTCCAATGACGTTTCGATTCATCCTTCAGCCGGCGATGGCGGCCATCGCCGCGCTGCGCGACGGCTTGGGAGACGCGCGGCTAGGCCGGACGCCCTATTTTTGGGCGATCGCGCGCGGCGCCGAGGACCGTAGCGAACGCCTGTGGGAGGGGATCGTCTCGACCGCGCGAATCCTGATCCTTGGCGTGGTCATGGACATCATCTACCAATGGACCGTTCTGGGCGCATTTTTTCCGGTCCAAGCGGCGCTGATCGCACTTCTGCTGGCTTTTCTTCCCTATCTCCTGTTGCGTGGGCCTTTCGCACGAATTGCCCGGCATTGGATCGCCCGGCCGGCGTCCCCTTGACCCAACCGACCGGAGCGCCCCCAATGGCGACCCCCGATGTCAAATTCGACGTCAACACCGAACTCGCGTCGCGCCGCACCGGCATGGCGTTTCAGCGCACCCGCCTGGCCGAGGATCGCACCCTGATGGCGGTCATCCGCACGGCGCTCTCGTTGATCGGCTTCGGCTTTACGATCTACCAGTTCTTCCAGCGGCTGCGCGAACAGGACGTCATAACCAGGGCCGCAGCGCCGCGTCACTTCGGGATCGCGTTGGTCGGGCTCGGGATTGTCATGCTGGTGCTCGGCATCGGCTATCACGTGCAGTTCATGCTCGGCATTCGCGGCTTGCGGGAGTTGATGAGGGAGGAAGGCCTCATTCATGGCGAGACTGTCTTTCCGGTGTCGCTGACCTTGATTACGGCGCTTCTCCTGCTCTTCGTCGGCGTCGCCGCGATCGTCAGCATGGAGTTCCAGATCGGACCGTTCGGATAGGGAGGTGCTTGGCCGAAATCGAATTGTTGTTCCGCGCTCCCGGCATCAGCGCGCCGGGATCACATCGTCCAGTGGAGATCAAGGGTAGGAGATGGAAATGCCTAAATCCGACAAGCCAAACATCCTCGTCATCTGGGGTGACGACATCGGCATCGCGAACCTGAGTTGCTATTCGCACGGCCTCATGGGGTACCAGACTCCCAATATCGACCGCATCGCCAAGGAAGGCATGCTGTTCACCGATTCTTACGGCGAACAATCCTGCACCGCGGGCCGCTCGTCCTTCATCACCGGACAGAGCGTCTATCGCACCGGCCTCTCCAAGGTCGGCATTCCGGCCGCGCCGGTCGGCATGAATGAAAAGATCGTCACCATCGCCGCCTGCCTCAAGAACCAGGGTTACGCGACCGGCCAGTTCGGCAAGAACCACCTCGGCGACCTGAACTCGATGCTGCCGACCAACCACGGGTTCGACGAATTCTACGGCAACCTCTATCACCTTAACGCCGAGGAAGAACCGGAATTGCCCGACTATCCCAACGAGAAGGACTTCCCGAACTTCAAGAAGATGTTCGGACCACGCGGCGTCATGCATTCCTTTGCGACCGATACGGACGATCCGACTGAGGAGCCGCGCTGGGGCAGGGTCGGCAAGCAGAAAATCGAGGACACCGGCCCGCTGACGAAGAAGCGGATGGAGACTTGCGACGACGATTTCGTCGCGCGAGCCAAGGAATTTATGAAGAAGGCCAAAGACGCGGGCAAGCCGTTCTTCGTCTGGCTCAACACCACCCATATGCATCTCAAGACCCACACCAAGCCCGAGAGCATAGGACAAGCTGGGCGCTGGCAGTCGCCCTACCACGACTCGATGATCGATCATGACAAGAACGTCGGCCAGGCGCTCGATTGTCTCGACGAGCTCGGCATCGCCGACAATACGTTCGTCATGTATTCGACCGACAACGGCCCGCACATGAATTCGTGGCCGGACGGCGCCATGACGCCGTTCCGCAGCGAAAAGAACACCAATTGGGAAGGCGCCTTCCGCATTCCCCTCGTTGTGCGCTGGCCGGGCAAGATCAAGCCGGGGCAGGTCTCGAACGAGATCGTCCAGCACCACGACTGGTTCCCCACGTTTCTCGCCATGGCCGGCGAGCCGGACATCATTGAGAAGCTGAAGGCCGGTTATCAGGCGATCGGGCGCACCTATAAGAACCATCTCGACGCGTACAACCTCCTGCCCTATCTCACCGGCGAAGCAAAGAAGAGTCCGCGCAATTTCTTCATGTATCTGAGCGACGACGGCGACGTGCTCGGCATGCGGTACGACAATTGGAAAGTCGTGTTCATGGAGCAGCGCTGCCACGGCACGCTGCAGGTGTGGGCGGAGCCCTTCACCCGGCTCAGGGTGCCGAAGATCTTCAATCTGCGCACCGATCCTTTTGAACGCGCGGATCAGACGTCGAATTCATATTGGGAGTGGTACATCGATCACATCCCGATGATCTACGGCGCGCAGGCGGTGGCGGCGCAATGGGCGGCGACCTTCAAGGACTTCCCGCCCATCCAGAAGCCGAACACCTTCACGCTCGATCAGGCCCTGACCGCGATGCACGAGACCGCCGCCGGAATGCACTGAACGGGATCATTGGGCCGAGCGGCAGGTTCTTGGGGCGCCGCTCGGCCTTCTTGCCTCCAGCCGACGACCTGACGGGTGGCGAGCACGTCATCGATGAAAGCAAGGTCGGCATGTTTTGCCAACTGCTTGCCAGAAGGGAGGAGCCCATCCGATGGGCGCAGATTCGCCGGAAGCGAGTCGGTCGCGGCCCCTCGATCCGGCAGAGGAAGTGCGCGCCTTTTACGAGAACCTCCCCTATCCGGTGCCGCTGCGCAATCTTGACCGCCAACGCGACCTCTATCGGAACCCGGATCGCCGCCGGGCGCTGTCGCTTCTGCTCTGGCCGAGGGACAAGCCGCGGCCGGATCGAAAGATCCTGGTCGCCGGCTGTGGCACTTCCCAGGCCGCGCTCCATGCGATGCGCGAGCCTGAAGCACAAGTCACCGCGATCGACATCAGCCAAGCCAGCCTCAGCCACACCCGCGACCTTCAGCGAAAATACGGCTTGCGAAACCTCGATCTGCGCCGGCTCGCGATCGAAGAGGTCGGGAAACTCGGCCGGGTCTTCAACGAGATCGTCTGCACCGGCGTCTTGCACCATCTGCCCGATCCCGATCTCGGGCTGCGATCGCTGCGCGAGGCGCTCGCGCCCGACGGGGCCCTGCATGTGATGGTCTATGCGGCGTATGGGCGCGCCGGCCTCTATATGATGCAGCAATACTGTCGCCTGCTCGGAGTTCGGGCTACTGAGGCGGAGTTGCAAGACCTCAGCGCCACGATCGGCTCGCTCTCTCCCGACCATCCGATCGCGACAATAGCCAGACAGGCGAAGGATTTCCGACGTCCCGAAGCGCTCGCCGACGCATTGCTTCACCCCCTCGATCGCGCCTATACGGTCCCGCAGCTCTATGCCTGGCTTGAGCGGTGCGGGTTCTCCTTCGCACGCTGGTTCGAGCAAGCTCCGTACCTGCCGCAGTGCGGGGCAATCGCCGCCATGCCGCACGCCGCGCGTCTGACGTCGCTGCCGCCACCCTTGCAACACGCCGCGGTCGAGCTCCTGCGCGGCGCCATTACCAAGCACGACTTTATCGCCTATCGCGACGATCGAGTTGGCGAACGACAACCGATCGGCTTCGACGGCGAAGCCTGGCGGAACTATGTTCCGCTGCGCCTGCCGTGGACCCTCGTCGTCCGCGAGCGACTGCCTGCCGGCGCCTCGGCTGTCCTGATCAATCGGGCGCACCCCCACCCTGCCCTCGCCCTGCCGATCAATTCAGCGCAGGAACGCGTATTCGCCGCCATTGACGGCAAGCGCACCGTCGATGACATTCTGCGGAGCGCCGCGAGAACGGAGGACGTCGACCAGGGTCGCGAGTTCATCGAGCGCCTTTGGCGGTATGATCAGATCGTGCTCGACGCGACAGGCGTGCGTTGACGCCTGCGTTCGGGACAGGGCGTCCTGCAGATGGTCGGGACGCGAATGCAGGGTCCGGAGCCCGCTCGCCGAGTCCGGCGATTGGAGGCGCGGATGAGATCCGCGGGAGGGGCCCGGGGCCGTGAGAGACTGGCTGATCGTCGCCACTGAGTTCGCGGTCACCGTCATCGACTGGCTGGCGCTGATCATTATCGTTGTTGGAGCGATCGAAGCGTTTTTCGGCGGCCTGTGGACGATGTATGCGTCGTCCGACGGCCACGTGAAGCGCGACGCTTGGCTTCGTCTCGGCCGTTGGCTGGTCGCTGGCCTCACCTTCCAGCTCGCCGCCGATATTCTCATGACCGCGGTCACCACGAGCTGGGAAGAGGTGGGACGGCTCGCCGCGATTGCTGCGATCCGCACCTTCCTCAATTATTTCCTTGAACGCGATTTGAGCGACGTCCGCCAAAGACAGAATGAACCTGTCCCCGATCGATAGTTTTTGCCTGTCGTCCACGAAGCGCCGCGCGGGCACGCGGTTGCGGACGCAGGGGACGCTGATATTCTGACGTCAAACGGGGGAAATCCAAATGCTTGACAATATTCTGACGCGCCGCGCCGTGCTGGCCAATCTCGCCGCCTTTATCGCAGTCGCCGTGAGCGCCTGCAACGCGCCGCAGACCGGCACCGTTCAGACGCAGGCGGCGGCAGGGCCGCCTCCGCCGGGAATTCGCATCGGCGCCATCGACGTCGACACCGCGCCGCTGCTGGCGCAGGTCGGCAATCCGACCGCCGCCTGGGCGCAGCAGGCGCTGCCCGGCCAGTTCGCGCAGGCTCTGGCTTCACGCATGGCCCCCGGCGCGCCCGGCGCGGCGACGCTCAACGTGCGGATCAACTCCATTTATCTCGGCGGGGGTGGGCCCGCCGACCCGGACTCGATGACGGGCGTCGCGAGGCTGAACGGGCGGCAGACAAGACTGCGGGCGACATCGACCTATATTGCGAACCCGACCGATCAGGCATTGCCGGAGCAGGCACTACCAAGGTCGGGTCCAGAACCTCTCGCAGGCGTTCGCCTACTGGCTGCGACGGAAGATGCATCTCTGAGCTTCCCTTATACGGCCTTGCGGTGGCAGAACCAGCAGGCCCCGCCGGGCGGCGGCGAAAAGGATCGTCTGGCCATCTCGGCGACGACGGCGGCGGTCAACGCGCCCAGGCCAGCTCCGGACCGACGGGCACGATCCGGCTCGGGTTCAGGCTCTTGATCGAATAATAGCCGCGCTTGATGTGGTCGAGGCTAAAGGTCTCGCGGAAGGCCGGCAGAGCCATGAGCCGCTCGAGATAGGCGCTGAGCTTCGGATAGTCGGCGATCCGCCTCAGGTTGCACTTGAACTGACCGAAATAGGCGGCGTCGAAGCGGGCGAGCGTGACGAACAGGCGGATGTCGGCCTCCGTCAGGATCTCGCCGAACAGATAGCGGCCGAAGTCGAGCCGTTTCTCCAGCTTGCGTCGAGCATGGCGAAGACGCCGGCGAAGGCCTCCTCATAGGCCGCCTGGGTGGTGGCGAAGCCGGCGCGATAGACGCCGTTGTTGAGCAAGGGGTAGATCTCGTCGTTGAGCGCGTCGATCGAGATCCTGAGGTCCGGCGGATAGAGGTCGGGCGGTCCGGCGGCGAGCGCGCCGAAGCCCGAGTTGAACATCCTGCAGAAGCTCAGCCGATTCGTTGTTGACGATCGTGCCGCGCTGTTTGTCCCACAGCGCCGGCACGGTGGCGCGGCCGGTATAGTGCGGGTCGGCGCGGGTGTAGATCTCGTGCAGATAGGTCGCGCCGTTGACCGCATCGCGGGTCGCCCCGGGATAGTCGCCGAACCGCCAGCCCTGGTCGGTCATCGCCGGCTCGACGATCGAGACTGAGACGACGTCCTCCAGCCGCTTGAGCTTGCGGGCGATCAGGACGCGGGTCGCCCACGGGCAGGTCAAGGCGGCGTAAAGATGATAGCGCCCCTTCTCGGCGCGAAAGCCGGCGGCGCCGGTCGGACCCGCGGCGCCGTCGGGCGTGACCCAGTTGCGGAAGCTCGAGGCCTGGCGGACGAAGCCGCCCTGGGCGTCGGTCGCCTGAACCGGTTGCCAAGCGTCTGTCCACTTGCCATCGACGAGCATGACGCGAGCTCCGGTCGCCTCCCGTCGCTGCGAAGGCCCGATTACTCGGCCGCCGCGGCCGGCGCGCGCGCCGCGGCGGTTTCGCGCAGGCTGTCGCCGAGCTTCTTGCGGGCGAGCGCCGCTTCTCCGCCGGTCGTCGCGTGATAGAGTTCGAGCGCCTCGAATTCGTCGTCGCGCGGCGGCGCGATGGCGAGGTCGCTGTAGGTCCAGCGGTCGGGCGCCTCGAGCGCCTCTTTGAGGATGCGACGCGTCATGAGGAAGAAGCGGAGGTACTTAACCGCCTTGACCGCGATCCCGCCGGCGTAGCGCGGATAGAAGACGAACGGCGATTCGAGCGGCAGGTTGCCTCGGCGGTCACGGCGGAATTTGAGCCGGAAGGCCCCGCCTTCGAGCGGATGGACGCCCTCGTGGTCGATCATCAGTTTGAACCACATGACCGTGCTCGCGATCTGCTTCGGCCGGCCGTTCTTGATCGCCGCGGCGCGCCTGAAAATCGTCCGCATGTGCTCGGGCGTGTAGAAAGTGTCCCAGGCCGCCCGGTAGGCCTCCTCCCATTCCGCGTCCGACATTTTCTGAGTGATGCGAGACGCGGTGGTTGAGGTCGTATTTGTTGATGTCGGGGTCCATCCAGACCCCCTTCTTGAGCAGGGTCCGGTGATCCTCCGAGCCCGGCAGCGGCGTCAGGAAGAAGAATTCGAGAATGTCGAGCGGCAGTTCGCGCTTGATGATCTCGATGTCGCGCTGGATCGATTCCTTGGTGTCGGCCGGAAAGCCGAGGATGTAGCCGGCGTAGGTCATGGCGCCGTGTTCGCGCCACTTCTGCAGCATGACACGGTAGTCCGTGATCTTGTTCTGCCGCTTCTTGGCGGCGATGAGATTGTCCGGGTTGATGTTCTCGAGGCCGATGAACACCCGCCTGACGCCGGCCCTGGTCGCCTTCTCGATGAAGTTCGGAATTTTGTGGCAGAGCGTGTCGACCTGGATGGTGAAGCCGCACGTGGATGCCCTCGCGCTCCTTGAGCTCGATGACCCGGTCGAGCAGGATTTCCCAGTCGGTGTTGCGGGCGAAATTGTCGTCGGTGATGAAGAACCGGTCGATGCCCTGGGCCTTGTTGGCGCGAATAATCTGCTCGAGATCGTCGGGGGTGCGGAAGCGGCTCTTGCGTCCCTGCACGTTGATGATGGTGCAGAACGAGCACTGGTAGGGGCAGCCGCGGCCGAGGTCGATGCTGGAATAGGTGCCGGAGGTGCGCGTCGACGTGCTTGCGCGGCAGGATCGGCGCCGGCTCCCCCTCGAGCGAGGGAAGCTCGATCCATGAAATTGTAGAGCGGCTTCATCTCGCCGCGCCACGCGTCGCGCAGCACGTCGTCGAGCCGGTGCTCCTCGGCTTCGCCGGCGAACAGGGATATCCCGAGCGCTTGCGCCTCGCGCAATTCGGCGGGCATTTCCGGCAGCATGGCGATGCAGCCCGAGACATGGAATCCGCCGATGCAGACCTGCACGCCCTCGGCGCGGAACCGCCGGGCGATGTCCATCGCGCGCGGATACTGGTTCGACTGCACCCCGACGATGCCGACCAGCGCGCGTCCGCCGCGCCGCTGCAACTCGCGAATGATGCGGCTCGGAACGACGCGGCGGTTGGTCTCGTCATAGGTTTCGATGGCGATATCGACGCCCGGGGCCGAGTACCTCGCGGATGCGCGCGTCCTCGGCGAGACTGTTCATGCAGGCAAGCGTGTTCGACGGCAGAGCCGAGCGGAACCATTGAATCGGATAGCCCTGGTCGTCGTAATGGGTTGGCTTGATCAGAACAAAAGTAAAATTGGTATCTGGCGAACGTTCGGCCTCGTTGTGGCCAGACTCAGTGCTCATATGCGCCTCAACCCCAAGAAATGAGTTTCCGCTGCTATCACAGGATGCACGACTCGCCGCAAATCCGCCATTCGACGACCATCGAACGCCTCACATCGGCGGAACGAGCCCGTCCTTGCCGACGAGAATGGCCACAGCGTCGACCGAGCCGTCGTCCTGACGCGAGCCGCGCGCGATGATCGCCGCTTCGGGCTTGAGATCGTCGCGCGCGCCAGGCGCGAAGGCGACGACCGGCGTTGTTGGGCCGATGACGATCGTCTGCTCGCCGCCCTTGTAGGTCACCGTGAGCTTGGGGCCCGTCCACTCCGTTCGACCCTGGCCTCGACATTGCCGTTGGTCATCGAGCTGGTTGGACGCGAGATCGTATTTGCGGAAACCCTCGCCGGTCCCGCGCATCGCCTCGGGGAAAATATGCACTTCGATCGCCTTCAGTTCGCCGCCCTCGCCGGGCAGCGCCGCGACGCCGATGAAGTCGCCTTTCTTCACCTCGGATAACGAGGCGGGAACGACCAGGATCACACGGGTCTTCGCGCTAAGACGAATCGTCTTCTGCTCGCCTGCGCGGGTGCGCACGGTGAGGCTCGCGCCGTCAGTCGATACGCTTTCGATGGTCGCGCGCACGGACGTGGACGGCGGGTTCTGCGCGAAGGCGGACGCGGCCGATAAGGCGATCGTGGCGGCCAGCGCAAGGCGAAGCAACGGCATGGCGGCCTCCAAGGGGACTGGGTAGAGATTGATAGCATACTTCCCGGCAAACCCCCGCCTGCAACCCGCGCCAGGGGTGCGATCCAAAGTGATGCAATCAGGCGGTGCGGCGGAGTGATTTCGGGTAGTTGTCATTGGCGACAGCGGAGCTGGGTTGGGCGAGGGCTTTCCAGTAGGCGTCCCAATCGCCGTTTATTCGGTTTATCCGCAAGGCAAGCATGTGTTCGGCATGTTCGACGCGCCACCAGGCGCCCGGCCGCTTGAGGCGTTGTTGGGCGACGTAGCGATGAGCGCTTTCGATCTCGCCCGAGCCGATGGGCAGTCCTTCGGCCAAGGCCTGGCGATAGTTCAATTGGCCGGCGCGGGCGCCGAGGTAGCGATGGCAGGTTCGCACGGGCGCGCGCTCGTCGTCGACCTCGGGAGGCTCGCAATGTCCGGCGAGCGCCCGCAGGACGGCGTCGAGACGCCCGCTCTTGAGCGCGTCCTTTTGCGTCTCCATCCAGAGGCTGCGCGCGACCGGATCGGGCGCGATTGCCGCTGAGGCGGCGGCCAGATATTCGCAAACATGATAGAAATCAATCAAGTAGCGACCCTGGTCGCCGAACTGCTGCTCGATTTGACCGACGATCCATGGCGCGCCGTCGCCGACCGCGTGAACCCGTGAGCCCGCCCCGAAGCCGGCGCGAACCGCGCAGGAAAGCATCTGACGCCCGGCCTCTTCGACCCCGCCCTCAATCGAGCCCGCATAGACCGGCGTCCGGCTCCCCTGCGCGTGCGCCAGCGACAGCTTCGCCTCCCGCCAGGACAACGTCTTGCCCTTGCGCTTGTCTTTCCCCTCGCGACAAGGTTCGACGATCGGAACCATGCCGCCGTCCGTCTCGACGATGATCGGCTTGCTGAGGCCCGGCGCCTCCGGAACTTCACAATCCTGGCGGCCGGCTTCGTAGATCGCCTCGGCGTGGGCGAACGTGATCCGCTGGATCGTGCTCTCGCCGATCGCAAAGCCGTAGTGCTCCTGCAACTTGGCGCGCGCTTGCGCGAAGGGTTGATCGGCGGCGAAGTCGACGATGGCGCGCTGCAGCGGTCGCGAACATCCGAGCGGGCTCACCTTCGCCCCGAGCACGAAAGGACGCACCCGTTGCGTCCCGAACCGATATTGCGGCTCCCGGACTTCTATTTCGCCGAATTTCGTATGCCAGCGGAGTTTTTTTCACCTTGGCGATGCATCTGAGGTCGTTGGCGAATCTCCCGCTCCGTCGCCTCGACCCGCCGCTCGGCCCAACTGCGCAGCGCCTCCCGTCCCATCAGACGCATCTCATCCACGATGCGCTCTTCCGCAGCGTCGGCTTCCTTCAATTCGCCCCCGCCGCCTTCAACCGCCAGCACGATCGAGCCCACCCGCTCCCGGAGACCGGGATGCGATCGCAAAGCCGCAACCAGAGCCTCGTCGCTCAACTCCAACCCCGCCATCCGTAACCTCCCGCCAAATCAATGCAAACCCAACCTACTCTGCATCGATTTGAATCGCACCCCCCGCGCCAGAGGGGAATGCGCCTCAACTCCTGAACAGGGCGGAGGGGGCGGAATAGTCGAGTACCGAAGCGAATAACGGCCAATTTATAATGCTTAGATGGCGTTGCGCGCTGCCAAACGAGGCGTCAGGGCCTTACGCTCTGTAATCTACTGTGTGATCTGGGTCACAGCGCGAGCCTAGCGACCCGCGCAAAAAATGAGGGTTACCAAAATCCGCAAAGGGAGAGGAAGATGGTGGACGAGACCAAGCTCAACCAGTTCATCGGCAGGGTACTGGGCGATCTCGGCGGCGCTCTGAGCGTGCCCCTGGTGCGCATGGGCGACAAGCTCGGCCTCTATAAGGCCCTCAACGAGCACGGCCCGATGACGCCGGGCGAGCTGGCAGCGAGCACCAATATTGCCGAGCGGTATGCGCGCGAGTGGCTGTCGCATCAGGCCGCCTCGGGCTACCTCGAATACGACTCGGCCAGCGGCAAATTCACCTTGCCGCCCGAACAGGCGATGGTGTTCGCCGAGCCCGACAGTCCGGTCTATCTGCAGGGCGGCTTCGACGTCGCAGTGGTGATGATGGAGAACCAGGCGCTGGTCGAGCCCGCCTTCCGCAGCGGCAAAGGCGTCGGCTGGGGCGACCAGTCGCAGTGTCTATTCTGCACGACGGGACGGTTTTTCCGTCCAGGTTATCAGAACAATCTCGTGTCCTCGTGGCTGCCGGCGCTGGACGGCGTCGTGGCGAAGCTCGAGCGTGGCGCGGTCGTCGCCGACGTCGGCTGTGGGCACGGATTTTCGACGATATTCATGGCGAAAGCCTTCCCGAAATCCACCTTTGTCGGCTACGATTTTCACCCCGCGTCGGTGGAGCAAGCGCGGGTTCACGCCGAGCAGCATGGGGCGACCGCGAACACGAAGTTCGAAGTCGCCTTGGCGAAGGAATTCCCCGGTAAGAATCTGGACTTCGTGACCTTCTTCGACTGCCTGCACGACATGGGCGATCCGGTCGGCGCCGCGCAACATGTGCGACAAACTTTGAAGCCAGACGGAAGCTGGATGATCGTCGAGCCTGCGGCGGGCGACCGACTGGAGGACAATCTCAATCCGGTGAGCCGAATGATGTACGCCGCCTCCACCATGATCTGCGTGCCGACCTCGCTCGATCAACCAGTCGGAGCGGCATTCGGGGCGCAGGCCGGTTATGCAAAGCTGTCGTCCGCAATCATGCAAGGCGGATTCAGCAAAGTGCGCAAGGCGACCGAGACGCCCTTCAACATGATCCTGGAGGCGCGGCCCTGAAGTCGAGGGCCGTGACGACCGACTATGTCGCGCTCGTTTTGCGCCCAGACGTCAGTGGTGGCGTTCGTCTTATCCGCTGCGACTGGTCTTCGTCTGAGACGGCGCGGTGCGCAGTTCCGCGCCGCCGGCGATCTCGGCCCACTTCCCGCACGGCAAGTCAGGAGCTGCATCCAGCCGCTTCTGAATTCGCACGAGACGCGGTTCGAGCCCCGGCTCAAGCCGGAAACCGCGGCCGCGCGCCAGCGCGATCATCCCCTCATTGGTCCGGAGCGTATCGCCGAACAGCCATTCGATGCCGTCGGCCGCCGCTTTGCGTTCGATTTCCTCGAGCAAGGCCGAGCCGACGCCAACATGCCGCCAGTCATCTGCAATCGACATGGAGAATTCGCCGGCGCGTTCCGCGCAAGAAAGCGCCACCCGGGCCTCGCCGACGATTGTTTCACGATTTTTCGCTGTCGAGGTGAGCAGCAAGGTGAGCGTGTCGCGACCATTGGCGGCCAATGTGCGCGCCAGTTCCGACGCCGGCAGCTCGTTCACGGCGCCCAGAAAGCGGTTGTAGCGCGACTGCGGCGATAGCTCTCGGACATAGGTTTGCAAGGCGTCGCCGTCGCTCGAGCGGGCCGGACGAAGAGCCAACCGAATTTCTGGCCGGCGCTTCGCCCACAGCATGCGGAACTCCGAATGAACACGGTCGAGAGCGCTTTCGTCAGCATGCGCGCGAATTGCAGGCTCAACCAATCCTTCGAGCAGAGGCGCGGGAACCATAAGTGAGCCTCGCAATCAGGGGATGTGCTCCTGCGGCAGGCTCCAGTCAGAACTCCAGGGCCTTCCGCATGATTTCCCGCTCCATGCTGTCCGTGAAGTGCCCGCCGGAGTGCGCCAGGAGGCGGGCAATCCGCCGATCGACCTCGCTCCGGCCCGGCGCGACGACAGCGTCGATCAGTCGGCGAACCCGTTTCTTCAGCTTCGCGGCAAGACCATCCGCGACTGGCGCCGTCCGAACGTCGCCGTGGCCGAAATCCGCGCGATGGATCATATAGGCCATTGGACCAGCCTCATCATTGACCATGGCTCAGCTTGAGATATGCTCACCCGCCATGCTCGACGCGGGTAAAAATGGCAGTAAAAGCCTTGTATGACAAAGGATGTTGTCTCACCCTACGGATGAGGGACTCTCATGCATAACGCCCCTCCCCGCTGAATGCGCTGCGCGCTTTCGAGGCCGCCGCCCGATATCTCAGCCTGACTAAGGCGGCGGTGGAGCTGAACGTCACGCCTGGAGCGCTCAGCCACCAGATTCGCGGACTCGAGGATCATCTGGGCCTCAAGCTGTTCGACCGCGGCGTGCGGTCGATCGCCCTGACGGCGGCAGGCAAGGCGCTCCAACCCGGCTTGCAGGCGGGCTTCCTTCATATCTGGGACGCGCTGGCGAGCCTCAACAGGTTGGGCGACGCCCGCGTGCTCGTGGTCAGCACGCCGCCCGGCTTCACCTCGAAATGGCTGGCGCCGCGTCTCTACCGCTTTTCCATCGCCTATCCCGAAATCGACGTTCGCGTTTCCTCGTCGATCAACAACGCCAATTTCACGACCGACGGCGTGGACGCTGCGGTCCGCAACCTTCCGATCGATGCGGCGTACGATGAAGCGCTCGAGGTCGAAAAGCTGATCGATCAGTCTCTCGTCCCGGTCTGCAGCCCCGCCCTGGTCGAAAAGCATGGGCCCTTCACGTCGCCCGACATGCTCAAGGGCGTGCCGCTGATCCATGACGACAGCCTGTCCAGCCGCGCCGACATGCCGACTTGGGCGGACTGGTTCGCCGCGGCCGGCGTGAGGGACGCCGACGTCGGTCGCGGCCTTCGGTTCAACAGCGCCGATCACGCGCTCGACGCGACAGTCGAAGGCGCCGGCGTGCTGCTCGCTCTCAATGCGCTCGCCTACGACGATCTGCGCACCGGGCGTCTGGTCACGCCGTTCAACCTGACCCTGCCTTCGGGCCGCTGCTACTCATTCGTTTGCCCGAAGAAGCGACGAGAAATCTGCGAATGTGCAGGCCTTCCGCGCCTGGCTCAGGCAAGAGGCGGCCGCCTTCGACTGGAGCAAGCGGGCGCCGCGCCTAGCCGATTTTCGGCGCGAGGCGGGATCGGGCGTAACGCCGGTCGCGGTACAAAAAGAATCCGTCGTCATTGGAAATTCTGCGAGCTGACCGACTTGGCGCTTGAGTTTCACCGGCATCGGTCGGCAAGCTGCGGACGCTCCGTCCGCGCTGGAGCCGCCATGTGGTCTCGCCTGCTCGCCCTCGCTTTGCTCCTGCTGCCCGCCCCGGCCTTGGCCGGCGTCAAGGAGAAGGTCGCGGCGCTCGCTCCGTCGGCGTTGGTGCTCGTGGTGGACGCCGAGGGCAACGAGTTGGTGGCCCAGAATGCCGATGAGCCCTTCGTCCCGGCCTCCGTCGCCAAGATCGTCACGGCCTGGCTGGCGATGGAGGTTTTGGGCGGCGACTACCGCTTCGAGACCCGCTTTTACCTCGACGACAAGCGGGTGCTCTACGTCCGCGGAGGCGGCGATCCTTTCCTGATCTCGGAGGAGCTGGCGCCGCTCGCGACTGAGCTGGTCGCGGCGGTCGGCAAGGAGCCGATCACCGGCATCGTGCTCGACGCGAGCTACTATCCATCGAACCTGCGCATCCCGGGCATCGAGGACACCGACGAGGCCTACAACGCCCTGAACTCCGCGCTGGCGGTGAATTTCAACACTGTCGCCGCCGTGCGCCATGGCAATATTGTGCGCTCCGCGGAGAAGCAGACCCCGATCACCCCGATCGCGATCGCCCAGTTCCGGGCCCGGGGCCCTCGCGGAAGCGGCCGCATCAGCCTGAACCAGGACCCCGCGGTGAGCCTCCAATATGCCGGCGAGCTGATCGCCGCGTTCATCGAGCGGGCCGGCGGCAGCGTGAAGGGCAAGATCTCGACCGGAACCGTGCCGGAGGGACTGAAGCCGGTCACCGTTCACCGACAGTCGCGCACCCTTTCGGAGATTCTTGTCGAGCTGCTCCGCGCCTCGAACAACTACATCGCCAACCAGGTCTTCCTGGAGATCGGCGGACATCGTCTCGGCGGGCCGGTCAGCCTGGAGAAGTCGCTTGAGGTCGCCAACGAGATGCTCGCCGCGCACGGCCTCGCCGCGGACATCCATCTTGAGGAAGGCTCGGGCATCAGCCGCAACAACCGCTTCACTGCCCGCGGTCTCGCCAAAGTGCTCGCGCTCTTCGCGCCCCACGCCGACCTGCTCCACGGCCACGACGGCGGTCGGAACAAGACCGGCACCATGGACGGGGTCCGCACGCTCGCCGGCTATGCCGACACCTCGAGCCATGGACAGATCCGTTTCGTGATCTCGCTCTCCAGCAATGACGGCGAGATGCGCTTCCGGCTGCTCCGGGCGATCGAGGCCGGGCTGTAGCCGGAGCCTCGCCGCCGGGTCCGACGTTCCCCGGCGCGCTCACAAATGTCGGCCAAAGCCGTTATATGCGACTGGGCGGCGGAGAACTGGCTGCTATGGGCAGGAGGCGTCGGGGCATGCGAGGCCGCGTATGAACCAACTTTTCAGGGGGCGTTGCCGACCATCAGGTAGCCCCGGCCGCGCCAGATGACCTCGTAGCGGCTGTCGTTCAGGACCCGGCGGCCGATCTTGGCGATGTCGATGTTTCGGTGGCGCTCGATCAGACCGGCGAAGTCGCCGCCCATGCGCATGAGCTTGGCGGCGATCCAGCCGTCAAGTCCTGGGAAGCCCAGCCGATGGCCGAAGTCGAGGAAGTCAGGCATCTCGTCGGCGACGATTATCGGGGCGCCGGGCTTCGCGACCCGGGCCATCTCGCGGAGCGCCGCCTCGGGATCGTTGAAGTGGTTGAACCCGCCGTTGCTCAGCACGGCGTCGAACTCCCGGTCACGGAAGGGCAGGTCCTCGGCTTCGCCCAGAACGAGCCGGAGATTGCGGCCGGAGTTACGGCGCTGGCAGGCGGCGAGCTGAATCGTGGAGACGTCGATGCCGACAATCGGCCAGTCCTCGGGGAGCCAGCTGGTGTAGACGCCGTCGCCTATGGCGACGTCGAGCAGGCGGAGGCCGGGGCGCTTCGGCAGGCGCCGCAGGACCACGTCGCGCGCCCGCCTTTCGCCGCCGTTCAAGATCCAGAAGAGACGCTCCCAGAACCGGACTTTCGGCCAGAGCTTGCTGTTGTAAAAGTCGGCTGCGATCTTGTTGCCGTCGGTCGCGGTGCTGCGGACGACGAGCACGCCGTCGCGAACGGGGAGGCCTGTGCCGCACGTGTCGCAGTCGAAGCCGGCGTCCGTCCGGTGCAGGGCGCCGTGGCAGCACGGACAGCGGAGCGGTCCCGGGTCGGCCGTCCAGGCGCCCGACGGTTCGCGGCTGATCGTCCCCATCGCTTCAGTCGTCACGGTCGTGCGGGACACGCCCTCTCGGTTGGCCCATTCCGACAATCGTATCCTACGTCTCATAAGCGACGAAAGATACGCATTGCTTCGGACAAAAAAAACGCGGGCATGGCGGGCGCAGCCGGCGGTTGAGGGCGAGGAACGCCGGCCAGCTTCGAGACGCCGTCCGAACGGCCTTAGGGAAACGACAAGTTTCGACCGGGGCCGCTACAGAACTGTGAATTCCCTTGCGCCGCTACGCCGGCCTACGCGGCAAAGGACCGTCCGGCGGACCGCCCGCCAGCATCCGCCGAACCTCCAAGCAGGCGAGATAGAGCCAATTTGCCCTGTTGAGGACTTCTGTCAGCTTCTTTGCTGCGTGTGGCGGCTTCGACTTGAGCCTGGAGATACCGGCGCTGTTTTCCTCATGGCCGCGGGCGATAGCGCTCCGGTCATCCTTCCAGCGGTCACAGGCTTTGCCTATTTCCGACAGAATGGAAAGGGCGTGGTGGGTCGGATCACGGCGCCTGAGGACGCGGTTCAGGAGGTCGCGCTTCTTCACGCAGTCGAGATAACCGAAAAGGTCATTGGCGACGTCTTCGTCTGGCGATTGGTAGGTCAACATGAGAGCTCTGCTGAGTTCGTCTTCCGCCGCCCCCCAAGTCAAAAAGATGTTCGCAACCAACACGCATTGTTCCGCCGTGAGGCCGTGTGCGACAATTGGAACGGGCGGATTCGGAAGCAGCATTTTTCCTCGCGCCGACAGAAGGGCATCCATAGATTCTGTTTCATGCAAAAGCGACCTAGACCTTTCTGACCGCTTGCCGCGGTCCGCATGCGCCGACACCTATTCACTAATGTAGCGCGTTGGATTGCTGCCGCGTTGTCATAACCACTTTTCTGGCAGCGAACAAATACTCGACGAGAAATGGGCGTGAGCCATCCGGGCGTCTTCCTTCTTTGGGGTGTCGGTCCACCCCGCTTGGAAGCGCGGGAGCATCAGCGGCGGATCGTCGGGGCAGCCGTCGACGTCGGCGGGGAACTCGCCATCCTCCCTATAGCGGCTGAGCAGGCGCGGCGATCGGGTTAGGCAAAGGCCCGGGACGTGAAGCGGTCCGGGCTCATGGCTCCGCCGCGCAGGCGTCGACCAGACGCCTGATCTCGTCCTCAGAGCCGACCGTGATGCGCAGGTAATCGTCGGTTCGGGGTCCGGGAAAATGGCGGACCAGCACGCCCTTTTCGCGGAGCGTCTTCGCGACTGTGGCCCCCGCCAGGCCCGGACGGCGCACGAAAACGAAGTTGGCGCTCGACGGCAGGACTTCGAAGCCGAGGCGTCGAAGCGCATCGGTCAGGGATGCGCGGTTTTTCATGATCGTCCGGCGCGTCGCCTCGAAATAGGCTTCGTCCTCGAGCGCCGCGATGGCCCCCGCCTCGGCCGGCCGGCCAAGAGGATAAGAATTGAAGCTGTTCTTCACCCGCGTCAGCGCCTCGATCAGGCTCGCCTGCCCGAGGGCGAAGCCGACGCGAAGCCCAGCGAGCGCCCGCGACTTCGACAGCGTCTGGACGATCAGCAGATTTGGAAAATCCTGAATCAAGGGCGCGGCGGATTCGCCCCCGAAATCGACATAGGCCTCGTCGATGACCACCGGCGCGTCACTCCGCTTCTTCAGGAGGCGCTCAATATCCGCGCGCGGCAGGGCGACGCCGGTTGGCGCGTTCGGATTGGCGAGGACGATCGCGCCGCCCCGGTCGAAATAGTCGGATACGTCAACCCGCATCGCGGCGTCGAGCGGGACCGTCTCGTAAGTCAGGCCGAGAAGCCGGCAATAGACCGGGTAGAAGCTGTATGTGACATCGGGAAAGATCACCGGCGCCGGCTGCTTCAAGAGAGCCGCGAAGGTGTGCGCCAAGACCTCGTCCGAGCCGTTGCCGACGAAAACCTGATCGGGACTCGCCCGATAAATGCGTGCGATGGTTTCGCGCAGGCCTGTCGAACGCGGGTCCGGGTAGAGACGAAGCGCGTCGCCGGCGGCGGCTCGAACGGCCTCGATCGCACTCGGCGACGGACCAAACGGATTCTCATTGGTGTTCAGTTTCACAAGGCCCCGGACCTGCGGCTGCTCTCCTGGAACATAGGGGGAGAGGTCTCGGGCAAGCTGCGACCAGTAGCGACTCACGGGGATGAGCTCACAAGAAATTGGGTCTCGGAGCGGCGATGCGTCGTTGCGCGGCCGCGGTCAAGCCTCGCCAACCCCCGGACAAGCAGGTTACCGCCCGTTCTGCGTCTCGACCCGGAAAGGGTGCGCTGGGTAGACGCCGAGGATGCGCACCTCTCGGGAGAGGAACGCGAGCTCCTCGAGCGCCCGCATCAGCGGCGGATCGTCCGGGTGGCCGTCGACGTCGGAGAGGAACTGGGTGGCGGAGAACTCGCCGCCCTCCATGGTGCTCTCGAGCTTGGTCATGTTGACGCCGTTGGCAGCGAAACCGCCGAGCGCCTTGGTAAGCGCGGCCTGCATGTCGGGCGCCCGGAACACGAAAGTCGTCACCACCGGAAAGCCGAAGCAGGCGCTCCTGGGCGTTCCTGTTCGGTCCCGGTACGAGAGGAATGCGCGAGGAGCGACCGTTCCTGAGGGAAGTGTCGAACGCGTCAGCTCAACCCGGCGCGCAACATTCGTCTCAAAACATATTGATCGTCGCGAATTGACGTAGAGCGGACTTGGCCGAGGTTGTCCGTGGACGGGAAAAGTTGGGCGGGAAGCGGACCTTTATGCGCCTGCTCTCTGCACCGCGTAATCTATTGATTTCAGGTACGCCGAGTCCGTTAGATCCCCCGTTCGGCCCATTTGCCCGGAGCTATGCCGCGTTCATGCGGTTTGCACAAGACTCCCCTAATATATCTTAAGGCTCAATTAGCGTTAGATTGAGGTGGCCTGTTTGTGCTACGATTTATTATGGATTGACAGGGGATAGCGATGGATCAGGGGATGTTTCGAGCGTGGCTGGCGGAGATCGACGGTCTGACGGCAAAGCAGCGCCAGGAGCTCGAGGCGGTGCTGGCCGGCCGGCAGCCCAGAGCGGCGGTGGCGGCGGCGATCGAGGAGCGCTTGGGCGAGGCGCGGCGCTGTCCGCACTGCGGCGGGGCGTCGGTGGGCGGGGGCCGAACCGACGGCCTGCGCCGTTTCCGCTGCAAGGATTGCCGCAGAAGCTTCAATGCGCTGACCGGAACGCCGCTGGCCCGATTGCGCAAGAAGGAACGCTGGCTTGATTTTGGTCAGTCGTTGAGCGAGGGCGAGACGGTGGCCGCCTCGGCCGAGCGGTGCGGGGTGGCGGTGAGCACGGCGTTCCGCTGGCGACATCGCTTCCTGCGCGCCGCCAAGAACCCCACGCGCCTGTTGAGCGGCATCGTCGAAGTCGACGAAACCTATATATTATCAAGCTGTAAGGGCGAGCGTCGCCTCGGTCGCAAGGCTCGCAGGCGGGGCGGAAAAGCAGCCAAGCGCGGCCTTTCGGACGAACAGACGCCGATCCTGGTGGCCGCCGACCGGAGCGGCGCCACCATCAGCGCCGTCCTCTCGGCCGTGACCGCCCAGACCATCAAGCCGGTGCTCGCGCCCATTCTGGGTAAGGACACCTTGCTCGTCACCGACGGCAATAACGTCTACCCGCCTTGCGCCGCCGCCCTCGGCGTCAGCCATGAAGCGCTCAACCAGTCGAAAGGTGAACGCGTCCGCGGCGAATTACACATCCAGACCGTCAACAGTCGCCATGAGAGCCTCAAAACCTTCCTGCGCCCCCGTCGCGGCATTGCCACAAAATACCTCGACAGCTACCTCAGGTGGTTCCACCTCGCCGGCCTCAAGCACAATCCCACGCCCCGAGCATGCCTCAATGCCGCCATCGGTCGGAGGAGCCCAAATGATGATATCAATCTAACGCGAATTGAGCTTATCTTAAACTACGAAAGTAGCCCCCATGGGACGCATCATCATCCTGTCAGACATCCACATCTCACCCACGCATGGATTCTTCTGGGAGAATTGGTGTATTGCTCGAGACTTTGCCAACAGGGCGGCGGCTGAAGCAGTGATCGTCAATGGCGACCTCACGATCAATGGTCCAGACAGCGATGAGGAAGTTAGATTCGCCGCCTCGGCGCTAAAGAGCCTGCGTGGACCTGTTCTGCCCCTACCAGGCAATCACGATGTCGGCGACGAACCGCCTGGCCAAGACCCTGACCAGATTGTCAATACACTCCGGCTCGCTCGATGGGACAGTTTTTTCGGCGCCGATCGCTGGATGCTGGACACAGAAGGATGGCGTCTAGTCGGTGTGAACGCACAACTCTTCGGCTCAAGCCTGACGCGCGAGGACGAACAGAACCGTTGGCTTGAAGAGCAACTAAGGACATCACGCAAAATAACCGCTACAGTTCCGCTGGCTGGGCCGAGGCAGGAAGTCGCGGCCTGATGGTGTAGTTCCATTCAGGATGGAACGGATCGCCGGTGATGTCGAGACGGTTCATCTCGGCTCTGCCGACCTTGATGCCTTTCTGGTAGGTGCGGGTGTCGAGCGCGCTTTCGACCCGCAGACCGGCCTTGGTCGTCGTCGCGCCGATCAGCTCGACGACGGCAAGGCGATCGGTGAGCGGCCGGCCGCGCCAGTTCTGGGTGATGTGGCAGAACAGTCGGTGCTGTCGAGTTGCGCAGGGGAATTTCACCCCCACGCGCTCCTAGAACCGTACGTGAACCTCTCGATTCATACGGCTCCCGATGCTCGGCCGGCGACATGCAGAAATCCCCACTGGACAAAGAGATTTGGATTGGCGCGGACGACCCGAGCCAGCCAGTCCCTGGCGCCTTTGGGGCGCGAGCGTAGGCGCTTGAACTTGTTGCGCGCCCAACGGATCACGAAGGCATCAATCCGGCGCAACGTCCAGGAAAGTGCCGACTTGTAGAAGTGGCTGTAGTAGTTGATCCAGCCACGAATGTACGGGTTGTACATTCGGGCCAGATCGTCCAGGGCCAGGTCGCTCCGGTGATGGAGTTCCCATCGCCGGATCGTCTGCCGGATCGCCTTCAGCGATTTCGGACTGGCGGCGGGCAGGAATGAAACGCCGTATTGACAGCCGCGCCAGATCGCCTTCCGCGGCCGGAATTGGTAGCCGAGAAAGTCGAATTCCTGGATCGCAAAGTCACCACGCCGGTTCGTGTCCCGACAGTAGACGATTTTCGTTTTCTGCGGGTGCAGAACCAGCCCACAGGCCGTGAAGCGGGCCTCCAGGGCTTCCCATAGTGCTCGCACCTCTGCCTCGCTTCGGCAGTGGCAGATGATGTCGTCCGCGTACCTCTCGAAAGGGATGCTGGAGTAATTCCGCTTCATCCACATGTCGAAGACATAATGCAGGAAAAGATTTGCCAAAATGGGACTTACAACCCCACCTTGAGGAGTTCCCGATATTCGCGTGACGACGCTCCCATCCTCCATTTGTACCGACGCTTTTAGCCAGCGCTCGACGTAGAGCAGCACCCACGGACAGTCCGTATGTTTTCGGACCGCCTTGAGCAGCAACTCCCAGTCGATGCTGTCGAAGTAGCCTTTGACGTCGATATCGAGCACCCAGTCGTATCGCCAGCACCGCTGGCGAGCCGTCCGGACTGCGTCGATGGCCGAGCGGCCAGGGCGATATCCGTAGGAGTCCCCATGGAAGATGGGCTCCAGGATCGGCTCCAGATAACGCTTGACCACTTCCTGGGCGACCCGGTCGGCGACCGTCGGAATGCCGAGCGGCCGCTCCCCGCTGCCCCCGTCCTTCGGGATCATCACCCGTCGAACCGGTGGAGGAACATAGCTCCCAGAGGACATTCGGTTCCACAACTTATAGAGGTTACCCGATAGGTCTGTCTCAAAGTCGGCCACCGTTTGTCCGTCGACTCCAGCCGCTCCCTGGTTGGCCTTCACCTTCTTGAAGGCTTCCCAGATTTCCCGCTTCGGAATGTCGAACGACTTTGCCTTGTCCACAGAGCTCCTCCCGTTACCAGTTGGCTCTGGGCCGCAGCTGAACAACGCAGTTCCTTCGGTCCAGTCCCATTACAGAACCTTCATCCCTACTACAAACTGCTCCGCCCCTGTGCCTCGCTTCGGTACTCTGGTCCTTGCGGTGTTTGCCGCTCGGACGTCTCCCTTCGCATCGAGGCGACAGGTTCTCACGTTCCGCACAAGAGCCCGGTCCGGCTTCGCGCCGCTTACATGCCGGATGCCGCTTGGGCAGCCTTCAGGGCAACCCCCAAGCTCGTCCCGGGAGAAAATCGCACCCCCGGTTTCGACATCACCTATGGAATTTCGACACGTCATCAGCGGTTTGCTTTCGCTCGCCTCTCCGGACCATACCTGACGGGATTTGCTCCCGCCTTTTACTGCAACGTTCACCACCAGCGCTCTTAACGTTGGCAGCTTGCAGTGGTTTGCGGCCTGCACCTGACTGCCGACCGCGAGGGGTCTGCCCTCATCTCTCGTGTAGTTCCACACCTCCTTTCTCTGAGGATGTGTTCGTGACACACCAATCTTGTTCCACTTCGATGTGCCCGGCGGATAGTGGTGGACATGGATGACGAGCCCGGTCTCGTCGGCGAGCTTCTGCAGCTCGACCTTCCACAGCCGCACCCGCGCCCCGTTCGAGCCGCCACAATCGGCCGTGATCGTCAGCTCTCGCGCATGGGGATAGCGCTGCCGTCCCATGCGTTCGCGCCAGCAGCGGATCGACTGTACAGCGAACTCGGCCGTGTCGCTCGTGATCCCGACGCTGACGAAGCCGGCGTTGGCGGTCACATCGTAGATGCCATAGGGCACGACCTTGCCGAGTTTCTTGTCCTCGAAGTCATGCACGTTCACGCGCCGTGGCTTGCCTTTCGGGCGATAGTCGGTTCCGCCGTTCTTGAAGTTGCCGATCAGCTCCTTTTTCTTGGTGTCGACGGAGATCACAGGCTGTTGTCGGGCCTGCGCCGCCACGACTTTCGCGTTGATATATTCGAACTGCGCGTTTCGGTCGGGATGTTTGGCGCCTTCATCCGCCTTGCGATTGGACTGGCGCGAGAAGCCGAGCTTCACCAGCTCCTTGCGCACCGTGTCGGCGCTGATCGGATGTCCCATCTCGGTCAGGGTCGCCGCGAGCTTCTCCATGCTTTTCGACACCCAGATCAAGGGCCGCATCGGATCACCCAACGTCGCAGGCTCGACCAGCCGTTCGAGCGCGCGAACGAGCCCCGGATCGTTCGCAGAGAGCGCGCGACGCCCGCCGCCGGCGCGGCGAACGCGCCCCCTCGGCAGCGCTGGCGCTTCCAGATCATCCTTCCCGCGATTGATCGACGAACGAGCCAGCCCGGTGATCTTCGAGACGGCCGCAAGACCACCCCACCCAGCGCTCCGCACCTCGCCCGCAGCAAACAACCGCCGTCCCCGCTCGTCGAGCTTCGAGCCAACCGCTTCCCACCGTTGCCGAATTGCGTTCTCGTCGATCATCCCACCGACCTACGCCGGTTCGCTCAGCGCCGGAATCCCCGCAACCCGAGTCACTCCCTCGCATGACCAGCGATCACGATTTAGTTATTGTTCGAAGTGTCCTAATCGCCGCCACGGGTCGGCCAATCGCTCTGTTCTTACACAAGCCTCTTTTCTTGGAAGATCTCAACGAAGGTCCAGCGAGCGCCGCCTGCATTGTGCCGCTTGCGCGTGCGAGTTTGGTCGATAGACTACATAAACATGGTGTAAGTCTGGTCGTTAGCGGCCACCTGCATCAATATCGCGATCGCACATTCAACGGCGCGCGCCACCTATGGCAGCCCGCTGTTGCGTTTGCAGCGCCGCAATCCCATGGCGGCGACGCCCGTTGTGGCCTCACGTTGCTAGATTTTTCTCACGATGGAGTTGAAATCACGATCGAACGACCCGAAGGGATGGTCTCGCACGACTTGGCGGCGATCAAGGGCCATGGGCGCTATCGATTCTTGCGTGACTTCTCGAAAATCGCACCACTGCCTGCTAACGCTCCAGTCCGTCGCTGGCAATCGCGGCAGTGGCATAGGGTCACCATGAGAGGGTTGCCGGATATGTTCGCGCGAAGCGACCCGCAATGGCATTGGGCGAGCCTAATTGAGGAGCCAATCGCGCGCGGACGGTCAACTGGACTTGCTCGGCGAAAGCCAGCCGGACCTTCTCGGCGTCGAGCGAACTGCGGCGGCGTATTGCGCCGATCCGGACGAAGTGCGCGCGGAAGTGCTGCGCGTGCTTGCTCAGGTCCGCGCACGGCGCACGCTCTACCGGCGCACAATCTTTCCGCAAATGACGATCTGGCTGCCGGATGCGAAGGGCGCGCAGTTGCGCTTTGAGTTCGGTCGCGGAAATCCGTCGCGGAAGCCGCCTAGCGCGCTCGCCGTCCGGCACCACGTCGCTAGGTTCCTGGCAAGCAGAATGTCTCCAATTGGGTCGGTCTGACCTGTTCGCCGCGCCCGTCGGCGAAGACGCGCTCCTTGCGCACTCCGGCCGTCCCGGGTGGCGGCTTCGAATGATTGCAGTCTCCCTTCGCGTGTTCTGCCGCCGCCATGATCAGTGCCCGCTCGGGCCTGGCGACTGTTGTAGGCCCGCTCCCCGCCCTTTCGAGACTTCCCGGCCCGCGCACGGAATCTTGGACTTTGGCCGCTACCGCCCGTTCTGCGTCTCGACCCGGAAAGGATGCGCCGGATCGACGCCGAGGATGCGCGCCTCTCGGGAGAAGAAGGTGAGCTCCTCGAGCGCCCGCATCACCGGCGGATCGTCGGGGTGGCCGGCGACGTCGGAGAGAAACTGGGTGGCGGAGAACTCGCCGCCCTGCATGGTGCTCTCGAGCTTGGTCATGTCGACCCCGCGTTGGAAGCGAAGCCGCCGAGCGCCTTGTAAAGCGCGGCCGGCACGTTGCGCGCCCGGAACACGAAGGTCGTCACCGCTGGAAGCCGAAGCAGGCGTTCCTGTTCAGTCCCGGTACGAAAGAATGCGCGAGGAGCGACCGTTCCTCCGTTCCTGAGGGAAGTGTCGAACGCGTCAGCTCAACCCGGCGCGCAACATTCGTCTCAAACAAGTTGAACGTCGCGAATCGACGTAAAGCTGCCGCTCGCGATGACGGGCCTCTGTCTGTTTCACTTTGCTGCCGTGCGGAGAACATGGTTGACTTGGCCGAGCATCACGCGGCGCGCGGTCACGCGCGCCGGAGCAGGCTATTCTGCTCGCTGCCGTATCAGGCTGGCGCGCTTTGTATGGCTCCGCTAAGCGTAACCAACGAGCAAACCGTTGATCGGCTTTCCTGACCTACGACTTTCCGACGCTCCCGCCAATTCCAGCCAACGTCG
This sequence comes from uncultured Alphaproteobacteria bacterium, assembly GCA_963835885.1. GTDB lineage: Bacteria > Pseudomonadota > Alphaproteobacteria > Rhizobiales > Beijerinckiaceae > Roseiarcus. The sequence continues at coordinate 1,979 of CAWIHF010000003.1, read as the reverse complement.
CGACGCGATCGAATGACAGCAATCTACCGCTACCGCCGGGAACGGCATTTCGCCAAGCCGGCGGCGGCGATATGGCCGTTCATTTCCGACACCGCCCGCCTTTGGGAGTTGTGCGGCTTCGCGCCCTATCGTTTCGAGGAACGGGTCGACGGTGAGGGCCGAGTCCGCCGCTTCGCCAATGGCAAGGTCGGGCCCTTGCCGGTGCGATGGGAGGAGGGTTCTGCCGAATGGCGGGAGAATCGCCGCCTTTCCCAAGTCCGAGAGTACCGGAACGGCCCGATTCGGCGCTGGGAGTGGTCGTGCGAGCTCGTTGCCGAAGGCGAGGGCTGTCGGCTTGTGGTGACCGGCATGGCCGAACCAGCCGGTCTCCTCGGATTCGTGGGGAAGCATGCAGGCGTCTTCGACGCCGAGTTCAGCAAGAGCATGCCCGTGATCGAGCGGCTCATTCGCGAAAGCGAAGGTCCCGCGCTTGTCCCGGGCTGGAGCGCCAGGGACCTGGTGGAGCCTCCCGCCCGCCAACGACTCGACGCGCTTGCGGCGGAACTCGTGCGCGATCCTGCCTCGCATGGTCTGGCGACGAACCTCATCAATTTCCTGCGGCATGCGCCGATCGTTGATCTGCGCAGCATTCGCCCGATGGCGCTGGCGAAGCTTTGGTCCGTCTCGCCCGACCACGCCGTGGAGTTGTTCCTCGCGGCGGCGCGGAACGGCATCGTGGCGATGGGATGGGATCTGTTATGCCCCCGCTGCCGGGGCGCGAAGTCCCGCGTGAGCCGACTTCACGAACTGCCGAAAGGCGCGCATTGCTCCTCCTGCAACATCGACTACGAACGCAATTTCAGCCGGAACGTCGAGCTGACCTTCCATCCCGAGCCCTGGATTCGTCCGCTGCCGGACGGGGAGATGTGCATGCTCGGCCAGGGCTCTACGCGGCACGTCAAATTTCAGGGCGAGGTTCCGGCACAGTCGGCCAAGATCTTTGACCTCTCCTTGGTTCCTGGCCCATACCGTTTTCGGACCGTCGAGGCCGGCGCGGAAGTTGATGGCGAAATTGGCGCCGACGGCGTCGTCCCGATGCTCGTGGCGCGCGGCCGCGACATTCTGCTTGAAGGGGCGAACGGCAGGGATGAGCTCGCGATCCGCAACGAAAGCGACAGGCCGCTCGTCTTCGTCGTTGAGGATCGCAACTCGGCCCAGGACGCGCTGACCGGGGAGCGGGTGATCGCCATGCCCGCGTTCCGTCGGCTGTGTCCAGAGCAGCTGCTTCGTGCAGGCGACAACGCCGAGATAGGCTGGATCGCTATCATGTTCACCGACCTGAAGGGCTCGACGGAGCTCTACGATGCGCTGGGCGACGCTGCCGCCTACAACCTTGTGCGCGACCATTTCGCTTTCCTATCGGACCGGGTGCAGCGCAATCATGGCTTCGTCGTCAAGACCGTGGGCGACGCGGTAATGGCCGCCTTCTCCCGTCCCGATGACGCAGTCCGCGCGGCGCTCGCGATCCAAAACGATGTCGCAAGCTTCAACTCCGCCCGGGGCGGAGGCACGAGCGCGACGCCCATCGTATTGAAGCTGGGACTTCATGCCGGATCGTGCATCGCAGTCACTACCGGCGACGTGCTCGACTACTTCGGGGCCATTGTGAATATAGCAGCCCGCCTCGAACATCAGTGTCGCGGCGGTGAGGTGATCGTGTCAGAAGCCGTGGCGAAAGACGCCGAAACGGAAGCGACGCTGGCGGATCTGGAGCGGCTCGAAGAAATAGCGATGTTGCGGGGCGTCAGCGCGCCGGTTCGGTACGTTCGAGTTGCAGTCGGCAACTGACCGGGTCCGGCGCGCTCCATCGGGCGTCAGAAAGGACGCCCGACTTTCGACGGGCCATTCATCTCGGTTAAGGTCGATTTGACCCTTGGCCACGCCCTTGGGCAATTCGAACCTTCCCGGCTCGCGCGCGGAAATCTTGGACTCCTGCCCCT
>CAWIHF010000002.1:0-51355 GCA_963835885.1 uncultured Alphaproteobacteria bacterium | reverse complement strand
CCTGCCTCGCGCCGGGCGAACCCATCCACTACCCGCCCGTCCTTGCGGCCGACTATTTGAAATTCCGTCTCGACGCCAGCAAGCCCGAGGCGCTCGGCAGTCCGCCGGGCCACGTGGCCTCACGCGCTCCCCTCGTCTGATGCCATGCGCCGATTAGAGCAAACTCCGATCAAGTTGTTTCATAGCCGCAGCCGGCGAAATAACTTGTGCATTCGGCGGGTTTGAAGATACGGGCGCAGGCGTCGAGCGCCCTTATCAGGCCGGCGACGGTTCGCTCGGCGGCGTTCATCGGCCGGCCGCAGGCCTTCGGCGCCGCAAGCCCTCGAAGGCGCGAGACCGGCGACGAGGGTGATCGTCTTGTCGTGGCCGTGCGGGACCGTCCTTCGGTGTCCTTCCGCTTCCGGTCCGGCACCCGAAATTCGACCTCGGACACGACCGCGAAGTGACCCCGAAGGAAGCAGCAGTTCTAAAAGTAGGGAATTTCATTCTGCTCATGGGCCATCGCGGATTTTTAGGAGTTCTGGGGGGATGGCGAAATTGGTGAGGGCTTCGAGCAGGAGGGGCCAGGAGGGAAAGACGACGTAGGCGGTCAGTGTGAGGATGTGGGCGAAAAAGCTGGTTCGCTTTGCCGCGGCTTGGCGGGCGGCTTGCCAGGGCGGGTCCAGCAATTCGAGCACGGTATGCCAGGCGAAAGCGAGCAGATTGAGGGCGGCGAGCGTCATGGCGAGAAATTTTTGGCCGTGGCCGAAATTATGTTCGAGTTCGTAGCCGTGGTTTTTCATGACGTTGAAGCTTTCGTTCTCGATTTTCCATCTCGCGCGGCCACAGGCGACGATTTCTGCGACGTTGTCTTTGGAGACGGGAAGACTGGTCACCCAGGCCATGGAATATTTGAGGTTGCCCTTGGCGTCGACGATCTCGAAGCCGATCCAGTTGACGAGTAGGGCATCCTTGCCGTCGCGGATCGGAACCCGCTCGATCCAGCGATAGCGGAACGTCTCTTTGGTGGCGCGGCGGCGCACTTTCTCCTCGTGGCGCGCAAGCTCAGATCCGTTGATGAAGTCGTAGAGCGCCTTGTGCGAGCTTGCCTTGGCGGTGAAGATGAAATCGTCGCCGGCATCCATGACCATGTTGGCGACGGGGTGACAGGCGAACAGATCGTCGCCGAGAAAGATCGGGCGCAACGGGGCGAGGCGCGCGCCGTGCGTGGAGAACCAGCGTTTGACGGCGTTGCGCTCGCAATCCTGCTTTTCGGCGCCGTCCTGGGTCGCGACGAACTCGGGCATCAGGGGGATGACCTTGGAATGGCCGGGCGCCACGACGGTGGCCGACAGCAGGCTATGATAGCTCTCGGTGTTGCCGTTGGAGCGCTTGCGGGTCAGACAATTCGGGCAGGCGAGCTTTTGCGAGCAGAAATACTCCGTTCCATCCCAGGCGATGAGCGTCCTTCCGCCCAATCGGCCGAAGACCTGCCGCAGGGCGGGCCCGGCCAACAGCGTCTCGATGCGTTCGAAACAGGGCCGCAGAAGCGTGGGGTCGGCCTCGTCCAACGTGTCGCGAATATAATTGTCCGAAGGAATTCTGCCGATCCCGAATAGGGTCTGGCCATTGGAGCGGCCCTGGCCCTTTTCCAGCGCGCGCTGAAAGGCAAGAAACGACGTGCTCTGCATGAAAAACATCGCGAAAGCCGAAAGGCCAAAGTCGGAAATCTGGATATTGCCGCCACGCCCTTTTCGCCTGTCGGGAAAAGTCGAGCATACGGCCTTCAAGCCGGACAAAAGGGAGGGCAAAACCTGCATCCCAACCCTAAATCAGACTTTTGCCGATTCGCGAAATCCTAAAAATTCCGCATTTTTAGAATTGCTGCCAAAGGAAGACAATCTCTTGACAAGAGCTCCAAGTTCATGTTCATGATATGTTCCGTCAGCACAACGGAGAACGTGCTTGTCCGCTCCCCTCAAACCCGCCCCGACCTTGCGCGGGAAGGGCTTCCTTGTCGCCTTGCGTATCGAAGGAAGGTCGCTGCCGATATGCTGATTAGCGGCTCTGGACCGAGCCGCGCGGCGTCACGGAGAAATTTTCAGCCGTTCAGCCGCCAAATTCGGTCGTAAAGCTTTGATAAGTAAAGGTTCCCAGTGAAATTTTTTGAAATTTTCGAAAGGAAATTTGATTTTTTGCAAAGATTTGGAAGCCCGGCGGAAATTTTTTGAAACGTTTGGAAACTTTCTGAAGGAAATGGCGGGGTCGTCGGCGTCCAGCCCCGTCATGGTGAGCGACGTTTCCAGTCGATCGGAACCTGCTCTAGCTCAGTCTTGTCGGACAGAACCGCAACGGAATAACATTGACTGTCTCCCGCCGAACCCCTCAATATCTTCGCCAGTACCGCAAAGCGGTGGGTCGCCGTTGAACCGCATCGCCTGCTGTAAGCAAAGACCTATCAGCCAGCGATAAGGTCAGAGTTGTTCGCTGGCGGTTACTGATCCACCGCCGTCACGTCTTGACAGCTCCACCGCAGCCGTAATGATTGCTTCGCGCACTGCGGTGTGCCGAATACTCATAAAGGCAACCATCAGGCGATGCCCCTCCTCCGGACTTGGCCAGTCGTTCTGATCGGCCAAGCTGGAGGACCCCACATCGGCAGAAAGACCGTTGCGCATGATCGAAAGTGCCTCGTTTGTCGCCATTTTGACCGCCGCTCCCGATAGACTTCACTTTCAAGACGACGCGCCGTCACCTGGCTGATTGCTCCGGTGGGGCGGGTTGGAAAGCTGTCAGCCGTCGCCCGCCCTCTGCATGTTTCTCCTTCATGAACTGCCAAAGAACATTCCTTAGCGCAGTGACAGGGATCACAGTCCAGACACATCATGGATCCAATCCGCTTCGAGACGGACCTCAAGGTGACCTGCAGGCGATCGGCTGGCGAACCGACAGACGACGCTACCTGCCGCTGCAGGACGATATCGCCTCCGTGGCCTACTGGCGCCAGACGTTGCCGACAGGGCAATTTCCGCCGCTGCCGGACCGCGATTATCTCGAAATGGTCTAGGCGCGCGATGGCGACCCTCCCCTACGATTATGCCGAGCGCGCCTACGCGGCGGTGCTGGGCAAGCTGATCGGCGTCTATCTCGGCCGCCCCTTCGAGGGCTGGAACTACGACCGCATCCTGAGCGAACTCGGACCGATCGAGGGATACGTCCACCAGCGCCTCACCTGCCCGCTGGTCGTCACCGACGACGACATTGCGGGGACTTTCACCTTCATCCGCGCCCTCGAGGATCACGGCGCCCGAGCCGACATCAGCGCGCGCGAGATCGGTAAATCCTGGCTCAATTACATCATCGAGAATCGCTCCATCCTGTGGTGGGGCGGCAACGGCAATTCGACCGAACACACCGCCTGGCTCAACTTGAAGCGCGGAATCGATGCGCCGGCGAGCGGCTCGATCGCGGTCAACGGCAAGACCGTCGCCGAGCAGATCGGCGCGCAGATCTTCATTGACGGCTGGGCGATCGTCGCGGCCGGCAATCCAACCCTGGCGGCCCGCCTGGCCGAACATGCGGCCAGGGTCAGTCATGATGGAGCGGCGGTGGACGCCGCCAAGCTCTGGGCCGCCATGGAGGCGGAGGCTTTCGTTTCGTGCGATGTCGAACGCCTTATCGACGTCGGCCTTGCGGAGATTCCGCCGCGGAGCCCAATCGCTCGGCTGGTGGCCGACATCCGCCAGTGGCGGCGTGAGTATCAGGACTGGCGCGACGCGCGCCAGGCGATCGAGGCGCGATACGGCTACGACAAATATCCGGGCAATTGCCATGTCATCCCCAATCACGCGCTGATGATCATGGCGCTGCTGTATGCGCCCGATGATTTCTCGCGGGCGCAGACCATTGTCTGTACGTCGGGCTGGGACACGGATTGCAACGCCGGCAATCTCGGCTGCCTGATGGGCGCCATGCTTGGCCTCGAAGGGATCGAGGCCGGCCATGATTGGCGCGGGCCCATTGCCGACCGGTTGCTGATCTCATCGGCCGATGGCGGCGCCGCAATCAACGATGCGGTGCGGGTCAGCGCCCGCCTCGTCGACCTCGGAAGGAAACTGGCTGGGCTGCCTCCGCTCACCGCACCCAAGGACGGGGCCCAATTCCATTTTTCCCAGCCCGGCAGCGTGCAGGGCTTCATGGCCGCCGCCAACGAGGCGCGCCTCGCGGTCGCGAACGTGCCGTTCGGGTCGAGCCGAGCCTTGCAGGTGCGGTATTCGGGAATCGGGTCCGAGCTGGCCGCAGTTCTGACGCCGACATTCGCACCGCCGGAAGTCACGCGCATGCGCACGTACGAACTCATGGCGACGCCGCTCATCTATCCAGGACAAACGGTCAGCGCCAGCGTGGCCGCCGATCCGCGCAACGCTGGCGCAGTCGGCGTTGCCCTGCAAGCGTTGATCTACGGCGCAAACGACGTCCTTGCGCCGCTCGATGGCGAACCGGTTGCCCTTGCACCAGGCGCCGAGACGGTTTTGACTTGGCGTCTGCCGGATACGGGCGGGGAGCCCTTCCAGTCCATCGGCCTCAGTCTTCGCGCGCTGGACGCTGCTCAGGACGGCGGCGCGATCACGCTCGATTATCTCCGCTGGGACGGACCGCCTGATGTGCGCCTCCGTCGTCCGGATGCGCCTGGCGATTTCTGGCGACGCGCCTGGGTCAACGCGGTCAGCGTTTTCTCGACCAACTTTCCACAGGCGTTTCGAATCTCGCAGGACCGCGGCGAAGGCATGATCATCCACGGTGGGCGGCAATGGACCGACTACCGCCTCGAGACGGCTCTCACGGTTCATCTCGCCGATTACGCGGGGATCGGCATTCGCGTCCAGGGCCTGCGCCGCTATTACGCCGTGCTGCTCGTCCGGCCGGATCGGGTCCGGCTCATACGGGTTCGCGACGGCGCGGTGACCGTTCTCGCGGAAAACTCCCTCGCATGGTCCTTTGAGACCCCTTACGACGTACTCGTCCAGGTGTCGGGCGCCGAGATCGAGTCTTCCGTCGGTGGAGTCGAGCTCAAGGTGCGCGACGAGAGCCCGTTGGCGCTCGCGGACGGCGGCGTCGCAATGATCATTGAGGGGGGCGCATGCTCGTGCGCCGAGGTTCGCGTGGCGCCTCCGCGGAGCTTGCCGCAGACGCCAGACAAGGCGCGCTCGTCCCCTGTGGCGCGCTAGATATCGGAGGCCACGGCATGGCTAGCGTCAGGATCGAGAACGTCGAAAAGTCGTTCGGCTCGGTCAAGGTCATACGCAACGTCGACATCAAGGCGGAAGACGGCGAGTTCGTTGTGCTCGTCGGCCCTTCCGGCTGCGGGAAATCGACACTGCTCCGCATGATCGCCGGTCTCGAGGAGATCACCAGCGGTCGGATCCGGATCGGCGACCGCGTGGTCAACAACCTCAATCCAAAGGATCGCGACATTGCGATGGTCTTCCAGAACTACGCGCTCTATCCGCACATGACGGTGCGGGAAAACATGGAGTTCTCGCTGGTTCTCAGCAGGATGAAGAAGAAGCCGGACCGTGACACGCGCGTCGAACGCGCCGCGTCGAATTCTCGGCATCAAGCAACTCCTCGATCGACGTCCCGCGCAGCTGTCCGGCGGCCAGCGACAACGCGTCGCCTCGGCCGGCAGGGAATTCAGCCCCCGCCGCGCGCCCTCCGGATCGCCTTGAACACGGCGAACGGGGTCGCCGGCATGTCGATATGGTCGACGCCATAGGCGCGCCAGAGGGCGTCGCCGACGGCGTTCATGACGGCGGGGGTCGAACCGATGCTGCCGGCTTCGCCTGCCCCTTTCAGGCCCATCGGGTTGGCCATCGAGGGAACATTGCGCGTTTCGAAGGCGAAGCTCGGAAGGTCGTCGGCGCGGGGCACCGAATAGTCCATCAGGCTCGCCGTCAGGAGCTGACCGTCCTCATCGTAGACCGCGCCCTCCATCAGCGCCTGTCCGGCGCCTTGCGCAATTCCGCCGTGGACCTGACCCTCGAGCAGCAGCGGATTGAAAGTCATGCCGAAGTCGTCGACCACCGAGTAGCGGGCTATGCGCGTCCGCCCCGTTTCCGGGTCGATCTCGACCTCGCAGATATGCGTTCCGTTGGGATAGGTCGCCTGGGGCGGCTCGAAGCTGTCGGTCGCGGTCCGCCTGTCCGGCGTGGCGGCCGGCAGCGCGGCGAGTTCCTCGTAGGAAATGGACCGGTCCGTGCCGGCGATACGGATGCGTCCGTCGACGATTTCGAGGTCCTGCGCCGAGGCTTCGAGCTTGTCGGCCGCCAGATCCTTCAGCATGGCGGCGAGCTTGCGGCTCGCGCGGTCGACCATGACCGCGCCGACCGGGATCGACCGGGAGCCCCCCGTCCCGAACCCGGTGGCGACACGGTCGGTGTCGCCCTGCACGACCTTCACCCGCGACAGCGGGACATCGAGATATTCGGAGACCACCTGAGCGTAGGCCGTCGCATGTCCCTGCCCGGTCGACTGCGTGCCGATCAGCACGGTGAAGTCGCCCGACGTCTCGAGAACGACGGCGCCGCTCTCCGGGTCGTCCCACGCGGTGCATTCGATATAGCTCGACATGCCAACGCCGCGGATCAGGCCGCGCGAACGCGAACTCCTCCAGGCGCTTGCCTAAACCGGCGAGGTCGGCCTTTTCGACGCAGGCCCTGAGGGTCCGCTCGAAATCGCCGACGTCGTAGGTGCGGTCGGTCGGCGTTCGGTACGGCATCTGCGCCGCCTTGACGAGATTGCGCGCACGGATCTCCTCGGGGGCGAGCCCAAGCGCGCGCGCGCAGCGATCGACCAGGCGCTCGAGCACATAAGCCGCCTCCGGCCGCCCCGCGCCGCGATAAGCGTCGACGGGCACTGTGTGCGTGTAGACGCCGCGCACGCGCGCATGCAGCGCGCCGATGTCGTAAGGCCCGGTCGCCATCGTCGCCCCGAGATACGGAATGAAGGGGGTGAACTGCGACAGGTAGGCGCCGAGGTTGCCGAGGATGTCGATCCTGAGCGCGAGAAACCGGCCCGCGTCGTCGAGCGCCATCTCGGCGACCGTCACGTTGTCCCGTCCTTGCGTATCGCCGACGAAGTGCTCGCTGCGGTCGCTGCGCCAGACGACCGGACGGCCGAGCCGCTTCGCCGCCTCGAGCACTAGCGGATATTCGCGATAGGTGAAGATCTTCGTGCCGAAGCCGCCGCCGACGTCGTTGGTCGTCACCCTGAGCCTATCCTTCTTGATCTTGAGGACGTCGCGGGCGATCGTTCTTTGAATGCCGTGGACGCCCTGGCTTCCGACGTGCAGCGTCAGGCGGCCGTTCTTCAAATCGTATTCGGCGACGGCGGCGCGCGTTTCGAGGAAGTTGGCGACCGCGCGCGGGTTCACGACCTTGATTCTGACGACGCGAGCCGCCCTGGCGAATGCGATTTCGGTTTGCGCCCTGTCACCGATCTCGTGGTCGTAGGCGAGGTTGCCCGGCGCGCCGGCATAAACCTGAGGAGCGCCTTTCTCGATCGCCGCCTCCACTTCGACGACCGCCGGACGGGCCTCCCAATCGACGGCCACGGCCTCGGCGGCGTCGCGCGCCTGCCAGGGCGTGTCCGCAACGACCATCGCGACGATATCCCCGACATGCTGCACGACGTCGTCGGCCATCACCGGATAAGGCTTCAGCGGCGTCAGCGATCCATCCGCGTTCTTAATCGGGGCGAGGCAGGGCAGCCCGCCCAACGCTGCGAAGTCGCTCGCGATGAAAACGCCGTGTACCCCCGGGAGGGCGCGCGCAGCGCCGATGTCCGTCACTGCGAACTTGGCGCAAGCGTGCGGGCTGCGCAGGAAGACCGCGTACAGAGCGCCTTGTGGCGTGTAATCCGAGGCGAAGGCGCCCTGCCCTTTCACCAGGCGAACGTCCTCGACGCGTTTGACTGGCTGGCCGATGCCGAACTTCACTGCTCCCATGCCTCTTTCCATCGTCGCGTCCTGTCGCCGGATCCGCTCGAGCGCGAGCGGCTCGCAACATATCCGTTCCAGGCGCTCGCGGTCGAGGAACTTCAGCTGCCTCTTCCCCCTTGCGGTCGGCGGCCATCGGATTCTGTCTGTGGGCCGAAAGGGTCTGCGCGCATTTCCAACCAATCGGCGCGAACCCCGGCTTGGAACCCAAACCGCGCTAGGGCTGCCCTAAGCGGCAGGTAAATCGTGATCACCGGACGCTTGTTTACCCCGAGATCCTCGAAAAAGCAGTTGACCTTTGGCTGCAACCACGATAGTTGCAATGACGTTACGTAACTGACCCGCGTCAACTCTGGCTGGGTGACTCGGGTTCCTATCGAGAAGGGCGTTTGTCGGTCCAGTTAACCTGGAGAGGATTGGGGAATGGGGAAATTCAAGTCTTTGTTTGGCGGAGCGATCGCCGCTCTGGGTATTGCGTGGATCGCGGCTGCTGAAGCCGAGGTTGTAGCTGTCCCGATCCCAGGCGGTCAAGGCTATCATTCGCTCATTGGAGTCGAGGCTCCAAGTCCAAGTATGGCCGCGGGGGTGACTTTCGCCTTTAATGACCCGATCCCGTCGGCGAACAGGAACCCGAACTCGGCCGCCGCGCCGGACATCAGCAATGTCGACGCGAACCGGCCGGCGAACATGCTCTTCGGTATAGAACTTCCCCAAGTTTCGACTTGGATGATGATCGCCCTGGGCTTCGTCGGCCTCGGTTTCGCGGCATTTCACTCCCCGCGAAAGCGGCAGGCGGATCTTTTCTCGTGATCCAAAGCGGAGGAGGTCGCGGACGGGCGACTCTCCGTCCGCGAAAACGCACGAAAGTTCCGATCCCACTCTCCGACTGGTAATTTCGTATAAGGCTCATCGATGGGCTGATTTCGGATAAACGGAATCCATATGCCTTCAACGAAGCGCCGCTGATGGGTAACCAAGCCCAGTCAAGCTGCGATTGCGTGCGACGGAGGCCCGAAACGCCCTTCCAAACATTCCTTTTCCTTTTTCCTTCCTCTAGTGCCGCCGATTCCAGACTTATCAAGGCTTTACGCGGCGGGAGGAACATAAAAAAACATTCCCTCCCGACTTTCCGTCCCGCGAAAATCGGTAATCTTTCGAGAATTCCGATGGCGAGCATCGACCCTGCCGCCTCGAGAAACCTGAGCCGCTGCCGCTGACGTCATCCCATTCCTTCCCTGCTGGGCTCGCCTCTGCGGCCCTTCCGCTTGGAACATACAATGAACAAACGCTTTAGGCAACCAAATTCGTACCTCCCAAAAGTCGGCCCAGAATTCACTGGCGCCTGACCCCAGTTTCCGCCGCTTGGCGACTGGAGCTTTTGTGTAAGGTGTGCGCAACGATGCGAGTTGCATCCGGCGCTGGAAATCACGAAAAGCGCCGCGGCTCGCGGCTCCACAGATCGATTGCCAAAAAGTCCGCCCTTGAGGCGGTCTTTTCGTTGCTCAGGCTCAGACGCTCGCCAGCGAAGCGAGGACGTGCCGCTCGATTTCCCACACTGGCTGGTTAGTGAAGTCCCGGTCGATCTCGAGCACAATTCCCGCCTTCACGTCTGGGTGAAGCGCGTTGCGGAGGTCGGCAAGCGTGCGCGGCGGCGCCGCCACGACCAGCGCCGGCGCGCCGCGCGTGCGCACCAGGCGTTCGAGCGCCTGCGAGGCGCGCTCGGCGAATCGATGCTCCTCGATGTCGTGCCAGTCGGTCGGCTCCATGGCGCTGCGGCGCGTCGCATGCGCGGCGGCGAAGTTGCGGCCGGGCCTGTCGGTCCCCTGATCGCGCGTCATCGGATTGCCATCGACGAAAACGTCATCAGTGACGAAATTGGCGAACTTCTCGTCGCCGTCGTTGCGCAGGAACAATGCCTTGCGTCCGTCCGCGACAAAGACGATCGCGTCGTGAGGGATATTGCGGTGGCGCATCATCAACTTCTCCCCTCAATCCGCTGCCCCCGCCATCGTCGGTTTGGAGACTGAAAAACTCATATCGTTATCTCGGCGAGGGACGGCAAGGTTTGCGCGGGCGTAATTCCGTCCGCCGCTTGCGCTTCTGTCGCGCCGACGAATCCGTTCGGCCGCCGGTCGCACGCTTCTGGAAACAAAAAAAGCGCGCGACTCGACGAGCCGAGCGACCCGCACCGCCCGACACGGCGATGTCGACGGGGCCGCGGCTCGCGCCTTACCCAAACGGTCCGCCTAAGAGGCCCCGTCAAGGCGTATCCGTCCGACGTCAGCCTCGCTCTGGCGAAACCGCGACCGGCGACCTACATCAAGGACTGTGTCCGGAACCGGGGAAAGACGATGGCTGAGGCGGCTGCGCTCTGGGATCTGTTGCAGCAGGCGGCGGAGCCTTCCGTAGCGCAGGCTTTCAAGACCGCGGTTGAAGGCGAGTCCGACCGCGCGCTGAATCGGATCAACCCGCTCGCCTTCGCCGCCCAGCACAATCTCAACGAGGAGGCGACGATCGGCGCGCTCGTCCATGCCGCGCGGCTCGGGATCTTCGACATGTCCTGGAACATGCTCTGCCCGGGCTGCGGCGGGGTGCTCGAGTTCGGGCGCAGCCCTGAAATCCCTCAATCGCGACCGTTATTTCTGCGCGTTCTGCGTACAGGAAAGCGAGCCGACCCTCGACCAGCTCGTCGAAGTCACCTTCACGGTCAATCCCCGGATCCGGCGCATCGCCGCGCACGATCCTGATTCCCTCGCCCTCCCCGAATACATGCGCCAGATTTTCTGGAGCTCCGGCGCCGTCCTTCCCGAGGATGTTGAGAGCGCAATCCAGAGAGTGACGCTCGACCTGATGGAGCTTCAGCCGGGCGAAAGGGCCGCGATGTCGCTCGCGCTGCCGAAGGGGCTCGTCATCGCTTTCGATCCCGTCACCCACTCGACGCTTTTCCTCGATGTCGCGGGCGAGGAGGCCAGCGATCGCCGCAGCCTTACGGTCGTGCTGGCGGACGCGCACGCGCATTTCGGCTCAACCAAGCTTCAGCCTGGTCCGGCGCGCATCACCTTCGAAAACAAGTCCGGCCAGCGAACGCTTCCGGGTTTGTGGGTCCACAGCCCAGAACTGGACGGTCTTTCCAACCGCCGCCAGCCGTACCTGACCGCGACCCGGCTCCTCAGCAACCAGACATTCCATGAGCTCTATCGCGGCGAAACGTTCGATCCGGAGCAGCGCTTCAAGATCACCAGCCTCACCATCCTGTTCACCGATCTCAGGGGCTCGACCGCGCTTTATGACCGGGTCGGCGATCTCGCCGCATTCGATCTCGTGCGCAGCCACTTCGGCGAGCTCATCGCGGCGGTCGCGTCCGAGGGCGGCGCGGTGGTGAAGACGATCGGGGACGCGGTGATGGCGACGTTTCCGACGCCCGATCGAGCCGTGCGCGCCGCCATGCGGATGCGCGAGGCGATGCGCAGGATCAACGAGGCGCGCGGCAGCGAGGACCTGGCGCTCAACATCGGCCTGCATGAAGGGCCGTGCCTGGCGGTCATGCTCGATGAGCGGCAGGACTATTTCGGCCAGACCGTCAACATCGCCGCACGCGTTCAGGACCTCGCCGAACCGAGCGCGATCCTTGCGACGAAGCCAATCGTTGAGAGCACGGAGGTCGCGCGCCTCGTCGGCGAGGCCGGGTACCGCACGAGCTCAAAGCAGCTGTCCTTGCGCGGCGTCAGCGAAGCGTTCGAGATCTACGAGATCCGCGAGCGCGAAGAGGCCGCCCGAGCGGCGTAACTTGGCTTGGCCGAGTCACGCCCGGCCACGCCATTTTGGCCTGACCCGCCGCTCAGCTGTTCTTCGGCTGTCCGAGCGAGTCCATCGCCTTTTTCGCCGTCTCCTGGCCGAGCGCGGCGAGTTCCTTGGCCTGATCGCCGATCGCGGCGGCGCGTTCGCGCATATGCGAACTCACCGTCTCGATGAAGTCCGATGGCGAGCGGGTCATCATCAGCTTCTGCGCCAGCTGCATGTTAGCCTCGGCATTCGTCTGAAAGAAGTGCAGAAGCTTCGTCTGATAGTCCTGCATCGCTTTGAATGAACCCGCGAAGGCGCCGCCGTAGATATTGGCGGCGTTCGCGAGCTGCGCCGCCACGTTCTCGCCGATCTTGGCCGCAGCCGCGGCCGGGTTTTCGCTTTCCGAAGCCATAGGTCACCTCCACTCAGGTTCGTAACGTCGAAACGGATTTCGACGTTGGTCAGGCGCGCTCGACGCACATCGCCACACCCATGCCGCCGCCGACGCAGAGTGTCGCGAGTCCCTTCTTCGCGTTGCGCCTCTGCATTTCGTGCAGCAGGGTGACGAGGATGCGGGCGCCCGACGCGCCGATCGGGTGGCCAAGCGCAATGGCGCCGCCGTTGACGTTTACCTTGCCCGGATCCCAGCCGAGGTCCTTGTTGACCGCCAGCGCCTGAGCGGCGAAGGCCTCGTTCGCCTCGATGAGATCGAGATCGCCGATCTTCCACCCGGCGCGCTCGAGAGCCTTGCGTGAAGCCGGGATCGGACCTGTGCCCATGATCGCCGGATCGACGCCGGCGGTGGCGAAGCTGACGATCCGCGCGAGCGGCTTGATGCCGCGCTTGGCTGCCTCAGCGCCCGTCATCACGACGACCGCGGCGGCTCCGTCATTGATTCCCGAGGCGTTGCCCGCGGTCACTGTTCCTTCCTTGTTGAACGCCGGGCGAAGCTTGCGCATTCCCTCGATGGTGGCGTCGTGGCGAATGAATTCGTCATCGGTCACGACGACGTCACCCTTCCTCGTTTTTACCGTGACCGGGACGATCTCGTCCTTGAAGCGTCCGCCCTTTTGCGCGGCGCTCGCCTTGAGCTGCGAATTGAGGGCGAACTCGTCCTGCTGCTCGCGCGTGATCTGGAACTTGGTCGCCACGTTCTCTGCGGTGACGCCCATGTGATAGCCGTGGAAGGCGTCCATGAGCCCATCCTTCAGCATGGTGTCGACGAGCTCCAAAGGCCCCATCTTCACGCCGTTGCGCAGATGGGCCGCATGCTGGGCGGTGCTCATGCTCTCCATGCCGCCGGCAGCGACGATGCTGCTTTCGCCGGTGCGGATCTGCTGAGCCGCCAGGGCCACCGAGCGCAGGCCCGAGCCGCACAGCTGGTTGATGCCGAAGGCCGTCTTGTCGTCCGGCATGCCGGCCCCGCGCGCTGCCTGACGGGCCGGATTCTGGCCCTCGCCGGCCGCGAGGATCTGGCCGAGAATCAACTCGTCCACGTCTGCGGCATTGACGCCGGCGCGCTGAAGCGCGCTCTGCACCGCAACGATGGCCAGCTCATGCGCTGGCAGAGAGCTCAGCGTGCCGTTGAAGCTGCCGACCGGAGTGCGGGCGGCGGATGCAATAACGATGTCGTCCATGATGTTCTCTCCTTGGCTGCGCCTTCAAGCCACGTCGATGAGGCCGCCGTCAACGTAAATTGTGTCGCAGGGTCATCCCGGACGAGGCGCCAGCCGACCGCTACGATATCCACCGAACGCCGTTGACATGACAGATGCCGCTTGCGGGGCAGGTCTTCAAGGGACGCTTTCGGCGGCTAAGACAATACTCCCCCGCGCAAAGAACGCGACGGCTTTCTAACGCCGAAGGACAACAACCGCGTGACCGAGGCGCCGGGGCGGATAGAAAACCTGCAGTCCCCAAGCCGGGCCCGCTCGGCGCCGTAATTAATCTATTATCTTATAGTATTCTATTATCATACTGATAATGATATATTTATGACGCACAAGTAAGAGCGACAATCGCGAGAAGTCGGGCTTCGCCGCCGTCCGACAAAGACGCTGGTCTGGGCCAATCCGGGCGGGAGACGAAGCCCGGCCGGCCTATCGTTTCGGTTGCGCGAGCGCGTCGACGGCGCTCCGCGTCGCCTGCTGGCTCAGCATGGCGAGTTCCCTCGCCTGTTCGGACATGTCGTTGGCGCGCTCGCGCATATGGGCGCTCATCGTCTCGATGAAGTCCGTCGGGGACCGGGTCTCGATCAACTTCTGCACGAGCTGGAGGTTCGCCGTCGCATTCGCCTGAAAGATCTGGACGATTTTCGTCTGGTAATCCTGCACGGCTTTGACCGATGCCTCGAAAGAGCCAGCGGCGCCCTTGCTCGCCGTTTCGACCGCGCCGCTGGCGGCCTTGCCGGCGTTCTCGGCTTGCGCCGTCGCCTCCTTCGTCACCCTCTCCGCGGCTTTCGTGGCGGCCGCAGACAAATTCGCCGTATCGCTTTCCCGAGCCATGACCAACTTCTCCTAAAACCGCCCGCTCCTTATCAACGCGGAAGGGCCGCCAGGGGTTGCGATGGTCACCGCCGCGGCCCGCTTGCCTCACTGCTATGAAGTCGGAAGGGCGTCGGCGCCAAGCCGATGCGGCGCCGACCCCAAATCCATGCCAACTCGTACCAACCCCTCCCCATTGCCATTTCGAGCGTTTTCAACGGGTTCGTACAAACAAGCGGCACGATTTCCTCGAGCGCCCTTCTGATTGAGAACAAATGTAGCACAAAGGCCGACATTGGCCAAGAATTTCATACGACCGCGAATGGAAAACCAAACCTCC
Source organism: uncultured Alphaproteobacteria bacterium (assembly GCA_963835885.1). Classification (GTDB taxonomy): domain Bacteria; phylum Pseudomonadota; class Alphaproteobacteria; order Rhizobiales; family Beijerinckiaceae; genus Roseiarcus. The sequence continues at coordinate 36,774 of CAWIHF010000002.1, read as the reverse complement.
CGACAAGAGACGGGGCGCCAAGCGGGCGCCGCCCCGGCGCCGATGGGTCGCAGACGACGACCGGAGGCGCCGCCAGACCGTCGGTTCGGTCCAAACAACAGAGGCTTCGGTCTCCTCGAACAGGGAGCTTTCTCGCAGGAACAGGGAGCTTTTGTGCGCCAACAGGGAATTGCCGCCAGCCGGCGGCTTTTCCCTCGAAGCACGAGCGTTGCCGGTCGATATGGATCAGAGCTGACGGCTGCCGGCCGGCGCTCAGCGCTCTTCGTCGCGCTCTTTGCGCCGACAGCCGGACGGCCTCTCCCGCGCGGCGCCCTCGCTGCCCTTTTCAGGGCCCTCGCCCCGGAAATGCCGGCCTAGCCGGCTTCAAGCGCGAACGAACCGACCGCCGAACGAGACTCGTCAGGCACCGCCCCGGCCACGACGCAACCCGGGCAGGCCATTGTCATCCGTTCACCGCCTCTGCCGTACGACGGGAATGCTGGGGCGCGCCGTGACGCAGGTCATTAGGGCATGGCGTCGCCGATCAGGCCGGACTGATCGGTCGAAACGTCGTGCCCTCTAACCAAGCGCCGCCGCGCGATCTACAATCGAGCCGCCAAGCTCCAAGCGGACCTGAACCTGCGGCGCAGGCGAGAGGCCGAAAGCCACATCGATCGGAGGGAAGGAAAATGGAAATCAAGCGAAGCGGTACGCAGCCGTCCGGCAAGGGACCGGCGGACTGGTTCACCGGCGCGGTGCGCATCGACCCCTTGTTCCCGGTGACCTCGCCGGCGCGGGCGGCCGGCAACGCGGTGACTTTCGAGGCCGGCGCCCGCACCGCCTGGCATAGGCATCCGCTCGGGCAGATTTTGATCGTCACATTCGGCCTCGGCTGGGTGCAGCGCTGGGGCGGCCCGGTCGAGGAGATCCGTCCCGGCGACGTCGTCCGGTTCGAGCCCGGCGAAAAGCACTGGCACGGCGCCGCGCCGACCGCCGCAATGACCCACATCGCCATCCAGGAGGCCCTCGACGGCAAGGCCGTCGATTGGATGGAGCACGTCAGCGACGAACAATATCGGCGTTGATCGCCCGCCCTGAGGATGCGGTCGAGCCAGTCCTGAAATCAGAGATTATCGTGAATCGACAATAGCTTCGTAGCACGGCGTCTCGAAGGATGATCGCGTGAGGGGCGCCGAGTGCGCGGGCTGGAGCGTCCTTCGACAAGCTCAGGGCGAGGCTTTCAGATGGGTCGCCGCCGGTGGCCAACTCAGGACGACGCGCCCGTCGCTGCGGCGGCACATGGCCGCGAACGGAGGCGGCGTCAGCGTCCCGAGCCGGCCGCCGCCGTGAGCTGCTTGACGAGGTCGGCGCTGACTTCGCCGGTCGGGGCCAGCCCACGCGCGTGCTCAAACTGGCGAAGGGCGCGACGGGTCGCAGCGCCTTCGGCGCCGTCGGGTTTGACTGCATATCCGAGCTTCGCCAGCGCAATTTGCGCGGTGCGCACCAGATGCGATCCGTCCTCGACAGGCTCGCCGCGCAAAAGGGCGGCGATCGGGTCGGGCGAGCGGGCGACCGGCCGCCGTTCGCCGGGGCTTTGGCGATGGGACGCCGACGACGACGCAGATGAATGCTGCGCCGCGGGCCCGATCGACGACGTCGTTTCCGGCGCAGATGTCTTGGGCGTGCGCAGTCTACTCCCCTCGAGCGGCGCTACGGCCGTGGCCGTTTTCAACGCCGCCGCTGGCGCCTGGGACGCAAACGCTTGTGCTGGCTGGGCGGTCGCCGCAGTCGAAACCGCGTTCGCGGAGGCCGGCAAAGGTTCGTTCGTCGCATTGGCCAAGATCGGCGCCGGATGCCGGCCGGTCCGCAAGAGAAGCGCGTTGCCCCCGATCCCAGCGACGATCGCCGCCAGGCTTGCGCCAACGGCCGCTCGCCTTGGCGTGGCCATCACCCATTTCATCAGCAGGCGGGCCGCTCCGCGGGTCGGTCCGAGGAAGGGCGCAGAATTGCGGATGCGTATGAGCTGTTCAATCAAAGCGTCGTTTCCACCAAGCAGCGGCTGAAGACGGTTTCGTTCCGGCTCCGCGCCTTCGCGCGCTTTCGAATCCTTCGCGCCCGTATCCTCGGGAACGAATAGCGCCGGCCGGTTAACCCTTTGCTAAGAAACCCGCGCAGAGCCGGACGTTCCGGAGGGCGCGTTCGGCGCCTCCCGGACCGAACTTCCGCAGCACCCTTCGAGGCCTTTTGCGTATCGCAAAAGGCCTCGGGGTGAGGAACTGCTTTTGCAACCGGCTCTGAGAAGCGGCCGCCTTCCACGCCGCGATTCCTGGTGGATCAGCTCTGTCCGCCGGAGTGGTCGGCGAATTCGCCGATGCGCCGCGCAAGATCGGCGAAATTCTGGCGCATCTGTTCAAGCGCAAAGCCGAGGGCGAACAGGCGCTCGACGTCGCCGGTGGAAAGAGAGCGGGTCAAACCTTCAGCCCGGAGCGAGGCGACCTCGGCGTCAAACGCCTCGAGCGCCGCTTCGAGCGGCGCGAGCGGCGGCGAATCGCGCCCTTCAGCGAGCGCCGCCGCGCTCCCGAGCAGAAATTCGCTTTCGGCTTCGCCCACCCGCTGAAGCCTCGGATCGAGACGCCTCGCAATGGCGTCGGGGAGCGGCGCGGCCGCCGCGCGTCCGAGGATGACGAGGTCGTGTCTCAGCCTCAGCAACGTCCGTGAAAGCGCCGCCGGATCGGGTCCGTGGGTGAAAGGGACCATCCGCTCGCGTCGCGCCTCGGCCATGATCCCTTCAAGCGCCCGCATCCCTTCTCCCTCAGGGAGAAGGTGGCGCGGAGCGCCGGATGAGGTGCTCGGCAATCGTTGGCGACCAATGCGCTCGCACTCGACCGCCGCCAACCACGACCGGAGGCGGCCAAACCCTCATCCGTCGGGCTTCGCCCGACACCTTCTCCCAGAGGGAGAAGGGAGGTGGCGGTCCTGTTCTTGCTCTCGTCGCGATGGGTGCATCCTGGCGCGACCGCGGGGATCCAGCGGATGTTCCCCCTTCAGTCGCTTGCTCATCGAGAGTTTATAGTTGTAAATCAATATGTTGGGTGCGATTTTCGCGTTTGATGTGTAGCCACTAATTGCGGCATATGACTCTTGCGAGTCAAGACGTTTTGGCTTACATATATAGCCATAATGTTCGTCGACAGCTCGGTCACCCGCCTCAACGGCAAGACCTACGCCCGCCACCTGCTGCGCGAGACCTATCGCGAGGACGGCAAGGTCAAGCATCGAACGCTGGCCAACCTCACCCACTGCAAACCGGAAGAGGTCGAGGCGATCCGGCTGGCGCTGAAACACAAGGGCGATTTGGGCCGCATGCTGGCGTCCGCCGGCGAGAGCGGGCCGGAGTTGAAGCAGGGTCCCTCGGTGGGGGCGGTTTGGGTTCTGTCACAGTTGGCGCGCGAACTCGGCGTCGTCGCCGCCCTGGGCTCCGATCGGCAGGGCAAGCTGGCGCTGTGGCAGATCATTGCGCGTGTGCTCGATCAGGGCTCGCGCCTGTCGGCGGTTCGGCTGGCCGGCGGCCACGCCGTCGGCGCGGCGCTGGGCATGGTCGGGTTCGACGAGGACGGCCTTTACGACAATCTGGATTGGCTGGCGGACAACCAAGCCGAGATCGAGAGCCGGTTGTTTGCTCAGAGAGAACCGGCCTCGGCGCCCGACGTCTTTCTCTACGACGTGACCAGCACATACCTCGAAGGCGAGCACAACGCCTTTGCCGCGTTCGGCTACAACCGGGATCGCAAGTCGGGCAAGCGTCAGATCGTGATCGGCCTGCTCGCCGACGCCGACGGTCGCCCGCTGTCGATCGAGGTCTTCAAAGGCAACACGCCCGACGTCAAGACGTTCTCTTCGCAAGTCAACAAAAGCCGCGGCCCGTTTCGGGGCCGAGCGGGTCACCTTCGTCGGCGACCGCGGCATGATCAAAGCCCCACAGCGCGCCGAAATCACCGCCGCCGGCTTTCATTATCTCACCGCCATCACGAAAGCGCAGATCGACGGCCTGATCGCAGCCGGCGTATTGCAGATGGACCTGTTCGAGGACGCGCTGGCCGAGGTCGAGGGCTTGGACGGCGAGCGTTATGTGGTGCGCCGCAATCCCGCCCGCGCCGAGGAGCTGGCGGCTTGGCGAGCCGACAAGCTGACGAGGCTGCACACCTCTGCCGAAACGGCCAGCGCCTACTTGAACGAGCATCCGCGAGCGGCGGCGAAGACGCAACTGGCCAGGCTGAAGGCCAGGTCCGAGACGCTCGGCCTCGACAAGGTCGTCCAGATCGCCGAACAGGCGCGGCGCGTCGTCGTCACGGTGGACGAGGCCGCATTGGCCGAGGCGGCGCGCCTCGACGGCTGCTACGCGCTACGCACCGATTTGCCGAAGACCGTCGTCGGCAAAGAGATCGTGCACGACCGCTACAAGGACCTTGCCCACGTCGAATGGACGTTCCGCGACTCCAAATCCGTGCAGCTCGAGATGCGGCCGGTCTATCTGCGCGACGAGAACCGCACGCGCGGCCACGCCCTCGTCGTCATGCTGGCCTATCTCCTGGCGCACGCCCTGCGCCAGCGCTGGCGCGACATCGACCTGACCGTGCAGGAAGGCCTCGACCGGCTCGCCAGTCTCTGCGTCGTCGAAGTGATTATCGGCGGTCGGCCCTCCTACAATCAGGTCCCGACGCCGCGCGACGACGTGCGCCAATTGTTCGAAGCCGCCGGCGTCGCCATTCCCGCCGCGCTGCCCCTCGACCCGGCCCGCGTAGCCACCAGGAAAACCCTCCCACAGCGACGAAAAGCGAAATAAGGTCAACCCGTTATCGGGAGCGCACTAAGCCTGATACAGGGGAACATCCGATCCAGAGTTGCCGCCCCGACTGCTGGCTGAGAGACCCGGCCCCGCGGTCTGGATGCCCGCGTGCGCGGGCATGACAAAGGTTGCGGGCTACGGGCATGCGCGAATCTTGGTTCGAGCCGCCCGCACCCTTCTCCTTCGCGCGGAGCGCCGGATGAGGGTGGGCGGCGAGCATTGGCGACGAGAGCGCCCGCACTCGACCGGCGCCAACCACGACCGGAGACGACCAAAACCCTCATCCGTCGGGCTTCGCCCGCCACCTTCTCCCAGAGGGCCCAGAGGGAGAAGGGAGGTGGCGCCTGTTCTTGCTCTCGTCGCGATGGGTGCATCCCGGCGCGACCGCGGGGATCCAGAGTCGCCGCCCGGCTGCTGGCCCAGGCCCCGCGGTCTGGATGCCCGCGTGCGCGGGCATGACAAAGGTTGCGGGCTACGCGGGGATGCACGAATCTTGGTTCGAGCCGCCCGCATCCCTTCTCCCTCAGGGAGAAGGTGGCGCGGAGCGCCGGATGAGGGTGCTCGGCAATCGTTGGCGACCATTGCGCTCGCACTCGACCGCCGCCAACCACGACCGGTTGCCGCCGCGGGGGTCAAATGATCCCCGTTTCGTGTCGACCCAAAACCGTGCGGTCGCAAAAGAAGCTCAAAAGAAGCGTTGGGCGCTTGCTATTTGGAGCCAATCGGCTGCTAGATGGGGCCAAGCTTTCGCCAAGGGAGCTTTGGACGTGACCCAACAAAGGCTCGAGCAGGCTCTACCAACTGCAACGGGCTTCAGCGCCAGGCTCACGATCGCGGCTCTAGAGAAGCACAATGTTGCGATAGCGCCAATACTGCGACGGGCCGGTCTTTCGGAGCACGACTTTAGCGGTCGGCAGCGCCGCATTTCGGCGGCGTGCCAAAGTAAGTTTCTCGAATATGCGGCGGAGGCGGTGGATGACAGCGCTTTCGGACTCCACTTGGCCGAGGCAGCAAATCCGCGCGAAGCCGGATTGCTATTCTATGTCGCCTCAGCGGCCGATAACATCGGCGAGGCGCTGGCGCTCTTTTCGCGTTACAGCCGGATCGTCAACGAAGCCCTGCGGATCAAGCTTGCGCGGGCGCCAGAGGGGCTCAATGCCGAGATCACCTTCGTCGGCCTTTCCAGGCAGGGCGCGAAGCAGATTACCGAATTTACGACCGCCATCACGATCAAGGGGTTACGAGAGGTTGCGGATCGGAATATCCACCCGACACATTTGAGCTTCGTCCACGGACGAAACTCTGACTTGGAGGCGTTTGAGCGGTTCTTTCGCTGCCCAGTCGAGTTCGGCGCATCGCACGATCAACTTGAATTCTCGCGCGAGACGCTGGCCATCCCGCTTCTCACAGAAGATCGACACTTGCTTGATGCGCTTCAGTCCGTCTGCGACGCCGCCGCGAAGGAGCGCACGACGGCGTCAGGGACTCTGCGAGCCGCAGTGGAGATCGAGGCGCAAAAGCTGTTGCCTCACGGCAAGGCAAAAAGACACAGCGTGGCCAAGACTTTGCGCCTCAGCGGGCGAACCATGACGCGCAAATTAGCGAGCGAGGGCACGACTTTCGAGGAGGTTGTGGATCAGCTGCGGCAAAGCCTCGCGCTCCAATACATAAAGGATCGAGGCGTATCGTTTTCGCAAATTGCATGGCTGCTCGGTTACGAGGGGTCGGCCTCCTTCAATCATGCTTTCCGGCGATGGACAGGCCTCTCGCCGTCCGCAGCTCGAAAGAGAAACTGCTCTCTGCACCCATCTGACGACTGGATGCGATTGATTTAGGGATAGGCTTTTTGCGGCCGAGCGGGAGCCCAGACGATGGAATGAACCCGCGCCACCGCGGGTTGACTCATGCCTGCTGCCTACGACGCGTCGAGTAAAACACCGCCGACTATGTCCGGCGCTTGCGGTGGCCGAATGGATTTGTGTGCGCGGAATGCGGCGCGGCTGGTGAGCCGTGGACCATGTCGCGAGACCGGTTCCGGTGTCGCGCCTGCGAGTGGGAAACAACTTTGACGGCTGGCACGGTGTTCCAGGACACACGCAAGCCGTTGCGGCTGTGGTTTCTGGCGATGTGGTTCATCACCAGCCAAAAGAACGGAGTCAGTGCGCTCGGGCTCCAGAGGGAATTGGGGCTTGGTAGCTATGAGACCGCCTGGACTTGGCTGCACAAGCTGCGGCGCGCGATGGTGCGTCCAGGGCGAGACAATCTCAGTGGCGAGATCGAAGTGGACGAAACCTATGTCGGCGGCGCGGAAGAGGGTAAACGTGGGCGGGGAGCCGAAACCAAGGCGATCATCGCTGTGGCGGCCGAAAAGAGCGGGCGCGGAATTGGTCGTATCCGCCTGCGGCGCATCGAAGATGTATCGGCGGACACCCTGATAACGTTTGTCCGGGACGTCGTTGTGCCGGGGGGGGCGATGATCCACACCGACGGCTGGCGTGGCTACAACGGGCTGGCGGCGGCTGGTTATCGGCGCCACGTCAGCGTCATAAGCGATAGCCCCGATCCGGCTCACGAAGTCATGCCGCGCGTCCACCTCGTGGCCTCGCTGCTCAAACGATGGCTGGTCGGAACTCACCAGGGCGGCATTCAGCATCCGCATCTTGACTACTACCTCGACGAATTCACCTTCCGGTTCAATCGGCGACGTTCACAGGCAAGGGGGCTCCTCTTCCACAGGCTGGCCCAACAGGCAGTTGCCATCTGCCCTGCGCCGTACAAATCGATCGTTGGCGGCACTCCACCGCGGCCCGCAGTCGAGCGGGTGTGAAGGGGATACCCATTAAGACGAATATTCTTCGTCTCGACCCAAGTCAAAAAACGGCTGCCGGAGCGAGTCGGCAGTCGCCCGCCTGAACTCGTTTGAGCAGTGAGGGCGAAAACCCGTCGACGATCTTCGCGCCGCTCCCTCTTCCCGACGAGGAGGATGAAGCCCATGGGCGAAATCGGCATCCCTCACACGATCAAGGCGCTCGGTCGAGGAAAGCTGCTTGGCCCCGTCCAACAACTGATTGGCCCAAAATCGCAAGACGCGCGACGCTCGGTCTGCGATCAACAGCTTTAAGGGGCGACATGAGGGTGTCCGTTCAACGCCGTCGGAAAAACGTTCGCAGACTGTAATCGTCTTGGGGCGCTTCGTGTTGGTGGAGTCTCTGGTGGCGCAATGGGTCTTTCGGGCGAGGCATGACGGGTTAGCGATGTCAGAGAAGCCCAACTTCGTGATTCCGGCTGCGGGTCAATATGACGACGGACAACCCGACCCTCTCGGGGAGAACTCCCGACCACGCCCCGAAGAGGGACATCGCCTGATGCTTGCCTTCATGAAAATTCGAGACCCCGCGCAGCGCGAGGCGATAATCAGCGCCGTGGCGGAGTTCTCAAGACGTGACCAAAGGGGAGAAGTGACCCTCGCCGAGCAATTTTGATTTGGCCACCACTGGGCTCGCTCCCTCCCTGGAGCGAGCTGCTCGATTCGCCTCCAGAATCGCCATGTCGATTAAATACAGCAATAGGACGTTGTCATCGGCGCGTTCCGCCATTCTACGAACTCTCGTCAGCTCAATTTCAAGCAGGTCAAGCATCTTCTCTCTCCGGCGCCTATACCGACAAGTTGACGCCAGCCCATCCCCGCGACTTACGCGCCATCCAGATTTTCGCGCTGCAATAGCGCCACAATGTCACCCACAATACTGTCAAACTATGGCGAAATTCGGCGCAACGTTGACTGTTCGACCGATGATGTTCGTTACGCGCTGATCGACGTGATCGAGCTATGCGAATACTACGCCAAACTCGCCCGAACCGTCCGTCTTGTCGCCCAGCGCCACAAGGTTGAGGGCGGCCCTGGCGCGCGTTGGGACTGAGGGTCTCGATTCCGTCAGGTGCCGCCTGCTCGTCGAGCCACAGTTCCAAGAGATCGGCGAAGCGCGGCGCTCGCTTAAGCACCGGGCCGACGTCGACCAGCGCGTTGTGTCGCCCCGCAAGATGAGCCCGCACGCTCGAGGTGCTGGAGCCCTCATCCGGCGCTTCGCCCCACCTTTTCCCGGGGGGAGAAGCGGTTCCGGCGCTTCGCGCCACCGCTCGCTCGGCTCGGGGCAGGCTTCTCGCGGAGGAGGGAGGACGGAGGAAGGTTTGCCTCAGCTCACCCCGAGCTTGCGCTGCAGGCTGGTCGAGGAGGTGGTGTACTGGAAGGTCAGCTTCTTGTCCGGATAGACGTAGTGGAACGCGCGCTGGGCCGCGAGGGCGGCCTCGTGGAAGCCGCAGAGGATCAGCTTCAGCTTGCCGGGATAAGTGTTGATGTCGCCGACGGCGAAAATGCCGGGCGCGCTCGTCTCGAACTTTTCCGTGTCGGTCGGGATGAGGTTCTCGTGTAAATTGAGGCCCCAGCCGGCGACCGGCCCGAGCTTCATCGTCAGACCGAAGAACGGCAGCATGTCGTCGCAGGCGTGGTCATAAACCTCGCCGGTCTCCTTGCGCACGGTCAGCGCCGAAAGCTGGCCGTTCTCGCCCTTGACCGCCGTCACCTGGCCGAGGACGAAATCCATCGCGCCGGCCCCGACCAGCGCACGCATGGCGTTGACGGAGTGCGGCGCGGCGCGAAAAGCGTCGCGCCGGTGAATCAGCGTGACGCGGCTCGCGACCGGATGAAGGTTCAGCACCCAATCCAGCGCCGAATCGCCGCCGCCGACGATGACGACGCGGCGGCCGCGGAAATGCTCCATTTTGCGAACGGAATAGAACACGCTAGTGTTCTCGAAGGCGTCGAGGCCGGCGAGCGGCGGCTTTTTCGGCTGAAACGACCCGCCCCCCGCGGCGATGAACACGCACTTCGCCTCGATCAGCGTGTCGGCGTCGGTGCCGATCCGATACAGCGGCCGCTCGGCCGTGCCGAGCGCCTCGAGCCTCTCGACCATCTCGCCGAGGTGAAATTTTGGCCCGAACGGATGGATCTGCGTCATCAGTTTGTCGACCAGCTCCTGGCCGTTGATGATCGGATAGCCGGGAATGTCGTAGATCGGCTTCTCTGGGTAGAGCTCGGCGCACTGGCCGCCCGCCTTCGGCAGAATATCGACGAGATGGCACTTCATGTCGAGAAGGCCGAGTTCGAACACGGCAAACAGGCCGACCGGCCCGGCGCCGACGATCGCGACGTCGGTGGAGAGGACTTCGCTCATGGATTCATCCCTGCTTGGCGGGAGTCGTCACGACGAGGCCATCGAGTTCCTCGTTGACCTTGATCTGACAGGATAACCTCGAAGTCGGCCGCACCTCGAAGGCGAAATCGAGCATGTCTTCTTCCATCTGAGACGGCTTGCCGACCTTCTCCGTCCACTCGTCGGCGACATAGACGTGGCAGGTCGCGCAGGCGCAGGCGCCTCCGCATTCGGCCTCGATGCCCGGAATGGAATTGCGCAGCGCGGTTTCCATCACCGTCGATCCGACCTGGGCCTCGACCGTGCGCGCCTCTCCCGAAGCGTCGATATAAGTCACTTTTGTCATCGAGTCGAAGAATCCCCGGAACGCAGAGTCTTGGCTGCGGAGCGGTCCGAGCCTTGCGGGCGCCTTCATAGAGCAAGCGCAGCGAGGCCGAAAGAGCGCCGCTTTGCGCATTTTCGCCGATCTTCCCAGCGGCTGCGCGGCGCTCCCCGGTGCCCGGTCCGATGGCCGGGGAATTAGGGGCGAAGGCGTTCGATCTGAGCGATCGCCTCGGCCACATTTGCCTGCAAAGCGGCGACCGCAGCCCTTGTCTGTTCCTCGTTCGAAGCGGCGCCGCGGCCCGCCGAGCGCGCCATCGCTTCGACCGCCTCGGCCGCGCGGGCGACCTGCCCTGCTCCGATCGCCAGCGCCGAGCCACGCAACTTGTGGGCGACGTCCGCCTTCAGCTCCAGCCGAATTTGCGGATCGGACAATTGCGCCGCCTGTGAGGCCGCGTGCAGCTTGAACAGGCCGAGCAGTTCCTCCGCCAAAACCGGATCGCCTTGACACTGGCGGGCGAGGTGGACAAGGTCGATCGGCCGATCGCGGTCGCCGAGCGCAGGGGATTCGCGGCGCGGTACGGTCACCTCGGGGCTCTCGGGCCCGGTATTGTTGAGCATCAAGTCCTCGTTTTTGGCCGAACCTTGCGCGGCCCGGCAGGACGACGCGACCCGGACGCCAAGCGGACCTTTGGCCCGCATGTCGCTGAACACATTGAAAAGACATGGTAAATGAAGCGTTAACGACGTTTGAAGGATCTCTGATCGGCGTGGTTTTCATATTGGACCCATAGCGATAGACTGAGACGTGGTTAATGGTGCGTTTCCGCCGGCGTTCGAGCCGCGCCGGCTGGAAAGTGTTGGCGCGTTGGTCAATCGGTTAGACGATCGACGCCAAGCAAACGAGGCGGGACATCATGGCAAAGCAGAATTCGGCGACGGACCCGATCTCCGCGGCGATGTCGGCGATCGAAAGCGCGCTAAATCTGGGGGACGACGACATCTCCGCTGCCGAGAAAGCGACGCTTATCCCCCCGATGGCGTCTGCAAAATCAGCCGCGCCGTCGCCGTTTCTGAAACCAAGCGCCGCTTCGGGGGAGCCGGCGCCGCTGTTGCGCCCCGCTTTGCCGCCTTCGTCCCCAATGAACGAGGGTGAGCGAAAGCCGACGATCGCGTCGACCCCCCCAGCCAATGACGACCGCGAGACGGTCGGGGTGATCCTGCAGGCGATGAACACCCGTCCGGCGAGCAACACGCCCTTCATTCTTGCGGTGGTCGGCTCCCTCGCCTGGCTGGCGATTTGCGGGTTGTACGGGTACCTGAACGTGTGGCCGACCATTTCATCGGCGCCGCTCGCTCAGACCCTGTTTCGTCCGGAGACTCCCCTCCTCGCTCTGGCGGCGCTCGGCCCCGTCCTCTTCATGCTCGGCTTTGCAGCGCTCGGCCGGCGACTTGGCGAGTTGCGCCAGTCGGCGCGGGCGATTTCCCAGGTTGCGGTCCGACTGGCGGAGCCCGAGTTCGATCGCCGGAGAGCACATGGCCAATCTGTCGCAGGCCATTCGCCGGGAATTGACCTCCATGGGCGACGGCGTCGAACGCGCCCTGGCGCGCGCGGCAGAGCTCGAAACACGCGTGAAGTCAGAGGTTTCCACGCTTGAGCGTTCCTATTCCGACAACGAGCGCAAGATTCGGTCGCTGATCGCTGAAATGGCGGACCAGCGAGAGGCCATTGTCGCCAGCGGGACCCGCGTGCGCGACGCGATCGCCAATGTGCGCAGCGGCATTTCCGAAGATCTCAATTCCGCCGGGGGCAATCTGAGCGAGCGATTGACCGAGACCGGACGGCGCATCGCCGCTTCGCTCGGCGCATCCTCGGAGGAAATCGCCGCGGCAATGGGACGGGGCGGTTCGGCTGCGGTCGAACGAATCGTCGCGGAAGGGACTCAAGTCGCCATTTCCATCGCCGGGATCGGCGAAAGCCTGGCTGCTCGGTTCGCCGAGACCGGCCAAAGGGCCGCCGACGATATTCTGGATCGGGTTGGCGACGTCGACGCGCGCGTCAGGGCCGCAGGCGAGGTCCTGGTCGCCAATATGGATACCCGCAGCGACGACCTCATCGCCCGCATCAACGCGTCCCAGACCTCTATCGTCGATGCGATCGGCAGCCATGCGGATAGCGTCGTGAGCCGCATCGACGAGAGCAGCGCCCGGGCGACGGACGCGATCAACAGTCATAGCGGCGCGGCGGCGGATCGCCTGGCGGAGGCTTCGATCACAATGTCGGACGCGGTCGGCGCGCATGCGGACGCCATGGTCGGGCGCATCCGCGCAAGCAGCGCGGACGTCGTCGATGCGATCCGCGTCCATGGCAGCGGCGTCGTAGCCCAGCTCGCCGAGGCGGCCGACGAGGCCCGAAGCGCCGTCGGCACGAATGTCGACGACGTCGTCGAACGCGTCGCCGCCAGCACGACCGACGCGGTCAACGCGATTACCGGACATGGAGACAGCGTCGCCGCGCGACTCGCCGAGGCGTCGCAGACGATGTCGGGCGCCATCGGCGACCATGCCGACGAGATCGTCGGCCGCATCAGCGCCAGCAGCGCCGACGCGGTCCGCGCCATGCGGGGCCACGGAAGCAGCGTCGCCGCACAACTCGAGGAATCGTCGAGCGCGATGTCGGGCGCCCTTGGCGCCCACGCCGATGACATCGTCGGACGCATCAAGTCGAGCAGCGCCGAGGCGGTGGACGCGATCACCTGGCATGGCGACAGCGTGGCGGCCCGGCTCGCCGACGTATCGCAGTCGATGTCCAGCGGCGTCGCCGCCCACGCCGACCAAATCGTCGAACGCATCAAGTCCAGCAGCGCCGAGGCGGTGGACGCGATCACCTGGCATGGCGACAGCGTAGCGACCCGGCTCGCCGACGCGTCGCAGACAATGTCCGGCGCGGTCGGCGCCCACGCCGACGAAATCGTCGGACGCATCAAGTCCATCAGCGCCGAGGCGGTGGACGCGATCACCGGGCATGGCGACAGCGTGGCGACCCGGCTCGCCGACGCGTCGCAGACAATGTCCGGCGCGGTCGGCGCCCACGCCGACGAAATCGTCGGACGGATCAACCAGAGCAGCACGGACGCCGTCGGCGCGATTCGGGGGCATGGCGACAGGGTGGCCGCCCGGCTCGCCGAAGCCACGCGAACAATGACCAGCGCCGTCGGCGCCCACGCCGACGAAATCGTCGGACGCATCGACGCCAGCAGCACCGACGCTGTCGGCGCAATCGTCGGCCACGGAGACCGCGTCGCCGATCGCCTCGCCGAGGCGGCGCAAACCATGTCCAGCGCCGTCGGGGCGCACGCCGACGACATCGTCGGACGCATCAACGCCAGCAGCACCGACGCTGTCGGCGCCATCGTCGGCCACGGAGACCGTGTCGCCGACCGCCTCGCCGAGGCGGCGCAGACCATGTCCAGCGCCGTCGGGGCGCACGCCGACGATGTCGTCGGACGCATCAACGCCAGCAGCGCCGACGCGGTCGATGCGATCGCAAGCCATGGAGACCGCGTCGCCGCTCGACTGGTCGAGACGGCGCAGACCATGTCCAGCGCCGTCGGCGCCCACGCCGATGAAATCGTCGGACGCATCAACGCCAACAGCGCCAATGCGGTCGACGCGATACAGGGACACGGAGACAGCGTCGCCGCGCGCCTCGCAGAGGCGTCGCGAACAATGTCCGGGGCGGTCAGCGGCCATGCCGATGAGGTCGTCGGCCGGATCAACGCGAGCAGCGCCCGCGCCGTCGACGCGATCAAGGGGCACGGAGACGAAGTCGCCGAGCAATTGGCCGAAGCTTCGGCGGCAATTTCCAGCGCGGTCGGCGCCCACGCCGAGCAAGTCCTCGAGCGCATCGCCTCCAGCAGCGCCCGCGCCGCGGATGCGATCAAGGAGCACGAAAGCGCGGCGACGGCTCAATTCGTGGCGTCGTCTCTCGCCCTGTCCGGCGCTTTCGGCGCCCACGCCAACGAAGTCGTCGGTCGAATCAATACGAGCAGCGAGCAGGCTCTCGCGGCCCTTCGCGCGCGCGGCGACGCCGTGGCGTCGCGTCTCGCCGAGGCTGCGGACTCCGCCGGAGCCGCGGTCGGCTCGCACGGCGACGCCCTTGTCGGGCGCATAGACGCGAGCAGTTCGGAGGCCGTCGAGACGCTCCGTCTGCATGCGGACGCGCTTGCTTCGCGACTCGCCGAGGCCGCCGAAGCGGTCCATTCGCACGGGGACTCCGTCGCGACCCGCCTCGCCGAGACCTCGCTCATAATGCGCTCGGCCCTGGACGGGCACGCTCAGGAGATCGTCGGCCGCATCAACGCCAATCGAACCCAGACGGTCGACGCCATCCGCGCGCAGGGCGACTCAGTTGCAGGCCGCCTCAGCGAAGCCGGCGAGGCGCTCGCCCGCGATTTCGGCGATCGTTCCGAGTCGCTGCTCGAGCGGCTCGACGCCGCCGGCGGCCGCCTTTCCGAAACCGTGCTCGTTCATGGCGCGGATCTGGTGGTCCGGCTCAACGGCGCGTCCGATCGCCTGCAAGAGACCGTCATCGAGCGCGGCCAGGCCCTTCGCGAAGGCCTTGAAAGCTCGACCGAGCGCGTGGCGGCGCTTTTGCACGATCGCGCTGCGCAGACGTCCGCGACCCTCGACGCGGCTGCAACGCGGTGGAGTGAGCAATTCGACTCGCGCAACGCGCAGTTGCGCGGCGCGATCGAGTACCAAAACGCCGCTGTCGAAGCGCTGATCGAGCAATCCACGCGTCGCATGGTCGGCGCCATGTCGGCCCAAGCCGCGACCGCACAGTCGCAAATCGAGCAGGCAGCGGCGGAATCGATCGACAAGCTCGACGCCGAAACGGCGCAAGTCGGACGACGCTTCGTCACGCTCGCCAGCGACGCTGCGGCCGCTGTTACAGCTGGCGCAACCAACATCCACGAGGCCTTGACCACGCAGGTCGCCTCATTCGAGAAGATCGTGAGCGAACGCGGCGTCCGGCTGGTCGAGTCGATCACCGATCAGGCGGGGCTGATGCGCGAGCAATTGGAGGCGCTCGACGGCCTGGTCGGCGAAAACGGCCACAGCGTCGTCGATCGCATCGCCGTCCATTCGAACGAACTTAACGTCCGACTTGCCGACCATCTCGGCGCCCTCGATTCCATCCTGCGGACCCGCCGCGAAGATTTCGACCGACGCTTCGGCGACCATCTCGAGGACCTGTCCGCCAAGTCGGCGCAGCGTTTGGGGCAATTCGAAACGGCTTCGAGCGCACACTACAATGCCATCGATCAAGCGCTCGTCTCGCAGTCGCGCCGCGTCGAGGCCTCGCTCGGCGAGGGTCTGGCGCGGTTCGAGGGCGCAATCGACGGACGCGGACGCGACCTCGTGCGCCAGATCGGCGATCGATCGGATGCGCTCGCCGATGATCTTTCCGCCAAGCTCAGCGCAATCGAGGAGACGCTGGTCAGCCGGGGCGGCGCAATCGACGAGAAGCTCGTCCGCCGCAACGAGGAGACAGCGGCTCTGATCGATTCCCACCTCAAGGCGATCGAGGAGAGCGCCGGAGCCAGGCTCAACGTGGTGTCCGGCTCACTCGAAGGCCTGCTTGTTCGCATCCAGGACGGCCTCGCTCAACGCAGCCGCACGCTGACAGAGTCGCTGGCTCGCCACACCCTCGAGGTGGCGCGCACGCTCGGCGAAGGTGGTCGCGAGCTGGTTGAGGGCCTTGACGCCAAGTCGGCGGAAATCGGCGAGACATTGCAGAAGCGGGCGGGCCAACTGACGCAAACCGTGTCGGCGCTGGCGCAAGACGTCACCGCGACGCTGTCCGGCCGCGTCGAAGACGTCTCTCGGTCGCTTGGCGTTGGCGTAGAACGGTTCAAGGACCAGATCGTTACGCCGCTGCAGGAGGTGAGCCAGCGTTTCGACGCCAGCCGTTCCGAGCTCGAGCAAAAGGTGAGCGAGCATGCGCAAACTGTTGGAGCTTTGCTCGAGACGCATCGCGACACGCTTGGCGCCGCTTTCGACCAGCACCGCGCGACGATCGGGGCGGCCTTCGATCGCCATAGGGCCTCACTGGACGACAGCGCGAAGCAAAGCGCGGAGCAATTCGACGGTCGTCTTTCCAGCCTCGCCGAGGCAGCCGACCAGGGCGCTCGCATTATCGACGCCCGCCTCAAGGATCTGGCGGACGCGGCCGACCGCAGCGCCGGAATGATCGACGAGCGGCTGGCCGCACAAATCCAGCTTATGAGCGAGTTGCTGGCGAAAACGGCGGCGGAAGCCAATTCGAGCTGGGCGGCGCGCGGCGGCGAGCTGGCGGCCTCGATCGCCTCCCAATTCGATACCTTGCAACGCCTCGTCGACGGCAAAGGGGGCGAGTTGGCGACCGCGCTCGGTCAGCGCGGCGAAAACGCGTCGACCCAGATTGCCGGGGCGGCGGAACGGGCCGTCCAGGCGCTTGACCGTCAAATGGCGGGCCTGACCGCGCTGCTCACGCAGCGAACGGAGGAGCTGGTCGCCGCCGTGAATGGAACCGCCGCCGACCCGGTGCGCGTCTTGAGCGAGCTGTCGGGTCAACTGCGGGCGGAGGTCGCCAATTCGAGCGAGGCGCTTCAGACCGTCGCGCAAGACGCGGCGAAGCGCTCCAGCGAAGCGCTCGACGCTTTACTGAAGCGGTTGACCGAACAGGTCGAGTTGTCCAGCGCCTCGCTGCGGGACTCTGTCGAGCGTAGCGCCGAGACGTCCGTCGGAACGCTCGCCGGGACTGGCGACCGGCTGCGCAACGAATTGACGGTGGTGATCGCCGATTTGGGCAAGACCAGCGCGACAATCGATCAGACTGTCGCGGCGGCGGGCGACAAGCTTTCGTCGGTCCAGTCCGGGTTGGCGGCAAGGGTCGAGGAATTCCAGCGCGCTCTGGGCGGCATCGCCTCCCAGGTCGCCACGCTGGGCCGCCTGAGCTCGGCGACACAAGCCGATGCGGGCGCGCTTTCCTCGCGGCTCTCCCAGAATGCGGACTCGCTTTCGCAGGTGGCCAAGGAACTTGCAACGCAACAGCAGTCTCTCGACGCGGTGCTGGAGCGCAGGCGCAACAGTCTGCAAGCGCTTGTCGGCGACCTTGCCGGTCGCAGCGAAGCTTTCGAAGCGACGCTGGCGCGCTTCGCCTCGAACGTCGAGGACAGTTTCAGTCGGGCCCAGGCGCGCGCGCAGGAGATCAGCGCTGCGCTCGCCTCGACGGCCAGGGGCGCATCGGTTGCGGTCGCCGGGCAGTTCGAAACTATTCGCGAGACGGCCGCCAAGGAGCGTGAACGCACCGCACAAACGTTGCAGGCGGCGATCGACCAAACCAACGCGCAACTCTCCGGCGCGCTCGATCACGCCGCGGAGCGGTTCCGTCGATCGGTCGCCGATGTGAAGGAAATGGCGAGCGTGGTCCAGCAGGAACTCGACGCGACCCGCCAGGAGCTGCGCCGCGGAGTTCTCGAGCTGCCCCAGGAGACGAGCGAGACCGCCGAGGCTATGCGCCGCGTCGTCTCCGACCAGATCCGGGCCTTGAAGGAACTCGCCGCGTTGGTGTCCGATTCCGGGGCCGCTTATGACGTAACGGAGCCGGTTGCGATCGCCGCGCCGGCGACCGCAACCGCGACCCCGCGCTATGAGCAGTCATTGGCCGGCGCGGCCGAGCCTGTCCGCAGCGTCGAGGCGCCGTCGCGGGAGGCGCCGTTGGCCCTCGCCGTCGAAACGATCGCTCCTCAAGTCATCGTGCCGATCGCGCCGCCCCAGGCGCCGGAGCGGGTCATCGCTTCCGAGGAGACGACGGCTCCGGCGCAGGCGCCGCAGTTGGCCGCTCCCGTGCCTCCGACCGCGCCGGCATGGCAGCCGTCTCCGGCGCCCCCGAAGGACCGAACTCAGGCCGGATGGCTTTCGAGCCTGCTCGCGGCTGCGTCGCGCGACGAATCGGACACAGTGGCGGCGCCGCACGGATACGAGACGTTGGAGGCGCTGACACAGGGCATCGCAGGTCTCATCGACAATGTCGCCGCCATTGAGATGTGGGATCGCTGGCGCCGCGGCGACGCTACAGCGGTGTCGCGCCGCCTCTACACCGAAGCTGGGCAACAGGCTTTCGACGAAATTCGCCGGCGGTATCGCACCGACGCGCAATTCCAGGACGCCACAACCCGCTACGTGCAGGAATTCGAGCGCCTTCTGGCGAAGGTCAGCCAGAACGACCGCGACGGCGCGCAGTGGCGGTCGTACCTGCTGTCGAACACGGGCAAGGTCTATACGATCCTTGCTCACGCCTCGGGTCGGCTCGGCTAGCCCTGGGAAATCGAACCGCACAAAAAAAGGCCGCGCGGCTTGGGTCGCGCGGCGTTTTTTTTGCCGACGGCGCTGGACAGGGAGCGGTCGCTCCCGCTCAATTGCAGATATGCGATAATGACGCACCTGTCGTATTGACGGCCATGGCGCTGCAAAACGAACTCCGCCGAAACGAGGTCGCTGTCGAGTGGCCAAACCATCTTGACGCCGGTCTCGCCTTCATCGGCGTCATCCGGACCCCGTGGGCCACGCGCGCGGAATGCCCGCATCATGGCGATCCAGAGGGTCCCATCTGCCGGATCGAAGTGGACGCGCCGTGGGAGGCGGCGCTCGACGGAATCGAGGTTATCGAGCGGCTCGAGGTCTTCTACTGGCTGCACGAAGCCCGCCGCGATCTCGTGCGTCAGAGCCCTGGGAGAAACGGCCTGACCAAGGCGACCTTCACCATCCGCTCGCCGGTAAGGCCCAACCCGATCGGCACGTCCATCGTGACGCTGGTCGCCCGCGAGGGGCCCGTCCTGCATGTCCGGGGCCTCGACTGTGTCGATCGCACGCCGCTTCTGGACATCAAGCCCGACCGCTCGCACTTCCGCGCCGATCGATTGCGGTAAGCCGGCGTCCGAAAGACCGTCGTAAGCGATGTATTCATCTAGCAATAACGCTGGCCCTTCAACTGCGATCAAGTGTTAGCCATGCGCAGTTTGTTCGATCAAACAGAAAACCGAAGATGGTCTCCCCGATTTTCCTCAACTGTATTATATTCCCACTCTAGAAGCTTCACGACGGCAGGGGCGGAGCACAGAGGCGGTCGATGCCGGTGTCGTACTCGCCATGGCTGGTTGCGCTCTCGGTCGTACTCGCGATCCAGGGCTCCTATGTCGGGCTGAGTTTTGCCGTCCAGGTCGCCGGCGCCGAAGGCGCGCGGCAGCGCGCGCTTCTCGCCGGCGCCGCAATCACCCTCGGGCTTGGCGTCTGGACGATGCACTTCGTCGGCATGCTGGCGGAGCGCGTTCCGTTTCCTGTCGACTATCTCGTCCTGCCGACGCTGCTGTCGTTTCTCGTCTGCGTGATCGTCGTTGGCGCGGCAGTGTTGGCGGTAAGCGCCGGCCGCGCGACCTTGCCGCGCATTGCCGCCGGCGCCGTCTTCATGGGGCTCGGCATCGTCGCGATGCATTACGTCGGCATGGAGACGCTGCGCGCCTGCGCCGAAATGGTCAATTCGACGCCGCTGGTGCTGGCCGCCGCAGCGATCGCCATCGCCGCGTCCGGGCTGGCGCTGTGGCTCGCTTTCGGCGGCGCTTCGCAATGGCTTCCGGTTTCCGCGACCGTGCTCGGCCTCGCTATTTCCGGCATGCATTACACCGCGATGGCCGGACTTTCCCTTTATCCCCGCCCCGCTGCCGTGGTCGAGCCGACGCTGTCGCCCGACCTTCTGGCGGTCGTCGTCGCCATCGTCGCCTTTCTGGTTTCCGGCGGCTTTCTGCTGTCGCTGACGCCGGCCCGGAGCGGACGGCCGCGCGAGACTGCGGCTGAAGCGGCGCCTCTGCCCGCGAACCAGCCGGCCGAACCCGTTATCGCCGGGACCGGAACGTTCTCGCCGCTCGGCGGCGCCGGCGGGCCCCCCGGCGCCCGGCAAGCGCCATTCCCGTCGAGCGCAACGGACTGACATCCTACATTCCAGCTGCGTCGATCGTCGCCGTCCGCGCCGACGCGCATTACTCCCAGGTCTTCGATGGTACGACGTCCCACTTCTGCTCCCTGTCGATCGGCGAGATCGAGAGCCAGCTCGACCCGCGGATTTTCGCGCGGGTCCATCGTAGCCATATCGTCAACATCGCCTGCGTCGACGGCGTCAAGTTCAACGGCGACGGCGGCGTGATCGAACTCGCGGCCCCCGCGCGCTACAGCGTTCCTGTCAGTCGAGCGCGCATCGGGCAGATCAAGGCCCGCCTCACCCCGTTCGGGCGCGCCGCGGAATAACGCGGGTTCACAGCACTCCCTGTTGCAGTTCGTGCAGGGCCGCCGCCATTGGCGCCGAAAAGCCCGCTTTTGTGCATGCGCGCTTGTCCTGGCTGAGCGTTCGGCGCGACAAACCGTCGCAGGGGATTCCCCTCACCAAAACGATCACACGCCGCAACCCCTCGGAGTCGGACGGACCAGAGGCAGGCGAGCGGCAGGGAGGACGACATGATTCCCGCCGCCTTCGCCTATCACCGCCCCAAGTCGATTGCCGAGGCGGTCGCCCTGCTGAGCGACCTCGGCGAGGACGCGCGCCCGCTATCGGGTGGGCACAGCCTCATCCCGATGATGAAGCTCCGCCTCGCCAAGCCTTCCGACCTTGTCGATCTGGGCACCATCGCTGAACTCAAGGGCATTCGCGAGGACGGACCGGATATCGTCATTGGCGCGACAACCACGCAGCACGACCTGCTCGGCTCGGCGCTCATCGCCGCCAGAGCGCCAATTCTTGCGGAGGCGGCCTCGGTCATCGCCGATCCGCAGGTGCGCTATCTCGGCACGATCGGCGGCAACGTCGCCAACGGCGATCCCGGCAACGACATGCCGGCGGTGATGATGTGCCTCGGCGCAACCTATCAGCTCTCCGGCAAGAGCGCCGAACGCCGCGTCGCGGCGCGCGACTTCTATCAGGGCGCCTATTTCACCTCGCTCGAGCCAGGCGAGATCCTCTCCGCCGATCCGCGTCCCTGTCCCCCCGGCGGGGCACGGCTACGCCTACGAGAAGCTGAAACGCAAGATCGGCGATTACGCGACCGCGGCGGCGGCGATCGTGCTGACGATGGCCGGAGGTCGCGTGACCACCGCATCGATCGGCCTCACCAATGTCGCCGAGACGCCGCTCTGGGCGGAAGATTCGGCAGCGATCCTCGTCGGGTCGAGCCTCGACGCCGCCACGGTCAAGCGCGCGGTCGCCGCCGCCGAGGCGATCACGTCGCCGGCGTCCGACACCCGCGGCCCGGCCGCGTACCGCACCAAGATGGCTGGCGTGATGCTGACCCGCGCCCTCGAACGCGCCCGATCGCGCGCCCGCTGATCCGGAGAGCCCGATGCCCAAAACGCACCTATCGATGACGGTCAACGGCAAGTCGGTTGAAGGTCTGGTCGAGCCCCGAACGCTCCTGATCCATTTCCTGCGTGAGGATCTTTGCCTCACCGGGCCGCACATCGGCTGCGAAACGACCCATTGCGGGGCCTGTACGGTCGATCTCGACGGCAAGTCGGTGAAGTCCTGCACCGTGTTTGCGGTGCAGGCGGAGGGGGCCTCGATCCTCACCATCGAGGGCATAGCCGCGCCAGACGGAACGCTGCACGCCCTCCAGGAGGGTTTCCGCGAAATGCACGGGCTGCAATGCGGCTTCTGCACGCCAGGCATGATCACGCGCGCCTACCGCCTGCTGCAGGAGAATCCGAACCCGAGCGAAGAGGACATCCGACACGGCATCTCGGGCAATCTCTGCCGCTGCACCGGCTATCAGAACATCGTCAAGGCCATTCAATTCGCCGCCGCCAAGATGAGCGGCGTACAATTCCAGGAGGCCGCGGAATGAACGCCATCGCGCCGACATCGGAAGAACGATCCGAAAAGCTCCAGGGCGTCGGTTGCAAGCGCAAGCGGGTGGAAGATATCCGCTTCGTCCAAGGCAAAGGCAATTACGTCGACGACCTCAAGCTGCCTGGAACGCTCTACGGCGATCTCGCGCGTTCGCCGCATGCCCATGCGCGGATCAAGTCGATTGACGTCTCCGAGGCGATGAAGGTCCCGGGGGTTCTCGCGGTGCTGACGGCCAAGGACTTGAAGCCGCTCGCGCTGCATTACATGCCGACGCTGGCGGGCGACGTGCAGGCGGTGCTGGCGGAAGAGAAGGTGCTGTTCCAGAACCAGGAAGTCGCGTTCGTCGTCGCCGAAACACGGGAAGCCGCGGCCGATGCGGTCGACCTCGTCGAAGTGTCCTATGAAGCGCTGCCCGTGGTGATCGACCCGTTCAGGGCCATGGCGCCGGACGCGCCAGTGCTGCGCGAGGACATCAAGGACAAGACCGACGGCGCGCATGGGCGCCGCAAGCACTACAATCATATCTTCACCTGGGAGATGGGCGACAGGGGCGCAACCGACGCCGCCTTCGAGCGCGCCGAGGTCGCGATCAAGGAATTGATCTCCTATCAGCGCGTGCACCCTTCCCCGCTGGAGACCTGCCAATGCGTCGCCTCGTTCGACAAGGTTCGTGGCGAACTGACGGTGTGGGGCACGTTCCAGGCGCCCCATGTCATCCGAACCGTGGCGTCGCTGATTTCCAAGATTCCCGAGCACAAGATCCACGTGATCTCGCCCGACATCGGCGGCGGGTTCGGCAACAAGGTCGGCGCCTATCCGGGCTATATCTGCGCGATCGTCGCCTCGATTGTCACCGGGCGGCCGGTCAAATGGGTGGAGGACCGGATCGAGAATCTGTCGACGACCGCCTTCGCCCGCGATTATCATATGACGACCGAGATTGCCGCCCGGCGCGACGGCAAGGTCACCGGACTGCGGGTGCACGTGCTCGCCGACCACGGCGCGTTCGACGCCTGCGCCGATCCCTCCAAATGGCCGGCGGGTTTCTTCAACATCGTCACCGGGTCGTACGACTTCCCGGTCGCTCATTGCGAGGTCGACGGCGTCTACACCAACAAGGCGCCGGGCGGCGTCGCCTATCGCTGCTCGTTCCGGGTGACGGAGGCCGCCTATTGCATTGAGCGGGCGATGGACATCCTCGCCCAGAAACTCGGCATGGACCCCGCTGAACTCAGGATGAAGAATCTGATCCGCCGCGAGCAGTTCCCCTATCAGTCGGCGCTTGGCTGGGAATACGACTCGGGCGACTATCACGCCGCATTGCAGAAGGCGATGGACTCGGTCGGTTACGCGAAACTGCGCGCCGAGCAGAAGACGAAACAGGAGGCGTTCCGGCGCGGCGAGACGCGCGAGCTCATGGGCATCGGCGTCTCTTTCTTCACCGAAATCGTCGGGGCGGGCCCGTCGAAGAATTGCGACATTCTCGGCATTGCGATGTTCGACAGCGCCGAGATCCGCATCCATCCGACCGGTTCGGTGATCGCCCGCCTCGGCACCAAGTCCCAAGGGCAGGGACACGAGACGACCTACGCCCAGATCATCGCGAGCGAGCTCGGCCTTCCCGCCGACGACATCACGGTCGAGGAAGGCAATACCGATACCGCGCCCTATGGCCTCGGCACCTACGGCTCCCGCTCGACGCCCGTTTCGGGCGCGGCGACGGCGATGGCGGCTCGGAAGATCAAGGCCAAGGCGCAGATGATCGCGGCCCACCTTCTCGAAGTGCATGACGACGATCTCGAATGGGACGTCGACCGGTTCCGCGTCAAAGGCGCGCCGGAGCGATTCAAGACGATGAAGGAGCTCGCCTGGGCCGCCTACAATTCCGTGCCCAAGGGATGGAGATGGGACTCGAGGCGGTCAATTATTACGATCCGCCGAACATGACCTATCCGTTCGGGGCCTATATCTGCGTCGCCGACGTCGACGTCGATACAGGCGCAACCGCGATCCGCTCGTTCTACGCGCTCGACGACTGTGGCACTCGGATCAATCCGATGATCATCGAGGGGCAAGTGCATGGCGGACTGACTGAAGCTTTCGCCATCGCGATGGGCCAGGAGATCCGCTACGATGAATCGGGCAATGTGCTGACGGCGTCGTTCATGGACTATTTCCTGCCGACGGCGGTCGAGACGCCAAAATGGACGACGGACTGGACGACGACGCCCTCGCCCCATCACCCGATCGGAGCCAAGGGGGTCGGCGAAAGCCCGAACGTCGGCGGCGTGCCCGCCTTCGCCAACGCGATTAACGACGCCTTCGCCTTCCTCGGTTCGACCCATATCCCGATGCCGCACGACCTTTGGCGCACCTGGACCGCGGCGGACAAACTCGGACTGCACGCGGCATAAGGAGTGGGATGCGGCTCGCGGCCGAAAGGATCGATTGATGCCGCTCGCGCGGGAAGACATCGTGAGCCGCCTCGCCGAAGTCGGCTATATCGCCGATCGCGACCTCGCGACCGCGCTCTGGATGATGGACTTCCTCAAGCGGCCGCTGCTGCTCGAGGGCCAGGCCGGCGTCGGCAAGACGGAGGTCGCCAAGGCCCTGGCGGCGCTGCACGGCGCCGAACTCATTCGCCTGCAGTGCTACGAGGGTCTGGATCAGAATGCAGCGCTCTACGAGTGGAACTACCAGCGCCAGCTGCTCGCCATCAAGGCGCGCGAGGGGGCCGGAGAAACAGCCGAGCGAATCGAGGAGCACATCTTCTCGGAAAAGTACCTGCTCGAACGCCCGCTGCTGGCGGCGATCCGGCGCGCCGAGCCGCCCGTGCTGCTGGTCGACGAGGTCGACCGCGCCGATGAGGAATTCGAGGCTTTCCTGCTCGAACTCCTGTCGGACTACCAAGTCTCGATCCCGGAGCTCGGCACGATCGCGGCGGTGACGATCCCGCGCGTCGTCCTGACCTCGAACAACACGCGCGAGCTTTCCGACGCGCTGAGGCGGCGTTGCCTCTATCACTATGTCGACTTTCCGGACGAAGAGCGCGAAGCGGCGATCATTGTCGCACGGACGCCCGGGGTCGCCGCCTCGCTCGCGGCGCAGATCGCCCGGCTCGTCGCCGCGGTCCGCCGCGAGGATCTGCGCAAGGCGCCGGGCGTCGCCGAGACGCTCGACTGGGCGGCGACCCTCGCCGGGCTCGCGGTCGAGGACCTGCGGCAGTCGCCCGAACTCGTGCATGACAGCCTGATCTCCCTGCTCAAGACGCGTGAGGACCGCGCCCGGCTGACGCGCGAGACGACTGCGCGTCTGATCGGCAAGGTCGCTTGAGGCGCGGGATGGCCGATCCCTCGGAAATCGACGCTCCGGACGCGGCGACGGCAGAGAGATCCGCCGGCAGGATCGCCGCATTCGCGAACCTGCTGCGCGCGAACGGATTTGCGGTCGGACTGGCCGAGAGCCGCGATGCGCTCGCCGTTCTCGCGTCGCCCGCCGGCCGGCGACGCGCGCTGTTGAAGCCGGCCCTGCGCGCGCTCTTCTCGGCGACGCGCGAGGACTGGCGCCGCTTCGACGAGCTCTTCGACGCGTTCTGGCGCGGGACGGGCATGCGCCGGCTCCAACCTTTGCGCGGCTCAGGCGTCGCAAGCACGGCGCGGCGCAAACCCCTGCCCTCCGGCGTTTCGCCCCAACCGCCGCAGGACGGCGGCCAGGAAAGCGGCGCCAGAGACGACGAGGCCGGCGGCGCCTCGACGAGCGGCGCCCGGCGGGACGCAGCCTCCTCGGCTGAAGCGCTCGCCAGCCGCGACATCCGACATGTCGCCGATCCGCAGGAGATGGCGAAGGTCCACGCGCTCGCCGAGCGGCTCGCCCGGCGCATGCGGGCGCGGCTCGTGCGGCGCTGGCGGGCGCGTCGGGCTGGCCCGCGGCTCGACCTCAGGCGCACGATCCACCGAAGCGTCGCCCACGGCGGGACGCCGATCGAACTCGTCTGGCGGCGGCGAAAGCTTCGCCCGCTGCGTCTCGTGCTGCTGCTCGACGCGTCCGGTTCGATGGAGCTCTACACCGCCTTCTTCGCGCGCTTCCTGCACGCGGCGGTCGACGCCTTCCGCGAGGCTGAGGCCTTCGTCTTCCACACAAGGCTTGTGCATGTGTCGAGCGCCTTGCGCGAACGCGACGTCGGCCGCGCGGTCGATCGACTTGCGCTGATGGCGCAGGGCATCGGCGGCGGCACGCGGATCGGCGAAAGCCTCGCCGATTTCAACCGCTGGCACGCGGCGCGCGTGATCAATTCGCGCACCGCTGTCGTCATCGTATCTGACGGCTACGACACCGGCGACCCGGAGCGGCTTGGTGGCGAGATGCAACGGCTGACGCGGCGACGTCCCCGCATCATCTGGCTCAATCCGCTGCTCGGCTGGCGCGATTACGAGCCGACGGCGCGCGGCATGCAGGCCGCCCTGCCCTATGTCGACCTCTTCGCCCCGGCGCATAACCTCGACAGCCTCGCGGCGCTCGAACCCTATCTTGCGAGGATCTGATGGACCGTCAGTCGGACGTGCTCGATCTCGTGCCTTCCCTCAAGGCGAAAGGCGAAGCGTTTGCTCTCGCGACCGTTGTCCGCACGGTGGCGGCGACGGCCGCGAAGGCCGGCGCGAAGGCGATCATCCGCGCCGACGGATCAATCTCTGAAGGCTGGATCGGCGGCGGCTGCGCGCGCGGCGCGGTGCTGAAGGCTGCGCGCGAGGCGCTCGCCGACGGGCGGGCGCGCCTCATCTCCGTCCAGCCGCCTGACGTGCTGCAGGAGCATGGCGTCGCCGCCGGGGAAGAGCGGGAGGGCGTGCGTTTCGCCCGGAACACCTGCCCAAGCCATGGCACGATGGACATTTTCATCGAGCCGATGCTGCCTCGTCCGCAGATCGTGCTCTGCGGCTCGAGCCCAGTGGCTGTGGCGCTCGCCGGCCTCGCGGCGAAGCTCGGCTTTTCCGTCACCGCCTGCGCCCCGCCCGCGGAACATAGCGCGTTCGCCGAGGTCGACCGGCATATCGACGGCTATGCGCTCCCCGCCGCCGAATACGGCGAGCGCTATGTCGTCGTCTCGACCCAGGGTCGCGGCGACGAGGCAGCGCTGGCGGCCGCGTTCGCGACTAACGCGTCCTATGTCGCTTTTGTCGGCAGCCGCCTGAAAGCGCACACGTTGAAATCAGCGCTGGCGGCGCGCGGCGTCGCTGGCGAGCGTCTCGCCGCCTTGCGCGCGCCGGCCGGGCTCGACCTCGGCTGCATCGGCCCGGAGGAAATCGCGCTCTCGATCATGGCCGAGATCGTCGCGTTCCGGCGCGGACGCGAACTGGGCAGACCTCGCCCAGGACGTTGAGCGCCGCGCCCTTGCCGCTCCGCCGTCCCATCGCGGCGTCAGCGCCGATCCGCCTTGACGTATGAGGCGCATCGGTTTTGGGTTCGAGCGAATTGGTCGCAAGGCCAAGCGGAAGGGCGCACGCGAGGCGCAATAGGCCCACTCGGTCGCGGCGGAATTTCAGATGGCTCATTCCTTCTCTCTCGCCCATTTGACGGTGATCGGCCTATCGCCGCCGGACGTTGTGCGCGTCGCGTCCCGCACCGGCTACAGGACCGTTGGTCTCCGCCTGATCAGCGTTACGGAAACCAGTCCTGGCTATCCCCTCATGCAAGACCCGACGATGATGAGCGCGACCAAGGCCGCGATGAAGGAAACCGGTGTCGGGGTGCTCGATATCGAGTTTGTTCGCATTACGCCCGACATCGACGTCGCCAACCTCGAGCCATTTCTCGCGGCCGGCGCCGAGTTGGACGCCCGATACGTCATCACGGCGCCCTACGATCCGGACCTGACGCGACTTGCCG
Source organism: uncultured Alphaproteobacteria bacterium (assembly GCA_963835885.1). Taxonomy (GTDB): domain Bacteria; phylum Pseudomonadota; class Alphaproteobacteria; order Rhizobiales; family Beijerinckiaceae; genus Roseiarcus. The sequence goes on along the minus strand of CAWIHF010000002.1, from coordinate 8,603 downwards.
ATCGATTGGGCGCTATCGACGATCTCGCTGTCCGATACGGGCTTCACGCGGTGCTGGAATTCTTTCCATGGACCCTTGTGCCAGACCTCGGCGCTGCGGCGAGCGTCGTCGAAGCGACCGGGCGGCCCGGCATTGGCGTCCTCGTGGACACGCTGCATTTCGATCGGTCGGGCAGCACGGTTGAGCAACTATCCCGGATGCCGCGTTCGCGGCTGCCCTTCGTGCATGTCGCCGACGCCCCGGTACAGGAGAGCTACACAACGGAAGAATTGCTCCACGCCGGGCGCGCAGAGCGATTGCCCCCTGGGGAGGGCGGGATCGACATTCGAAATATCCTCAACCATATGCCTGACGGAATTCCGCTCGCAATCGAAGTGCCTATGACGGCCTTGTCCGCGGCAGAAGGTTTTGAAGCCGTTGCTCTTCGTGCGCGCCAAGCGGCGTCACGACTGCTCGGCGTCTGACGGACGGCGATCGTGGCTCGACCCGATCGACAGCAAAACGTGCATGGCCGTCGGTTACGCGCCGATCCTGACCGTTGTTCCCGTCTTGGCCGCTTCAAGGATCGCGTCGGTCACGCACAGGTTTTGCAACCCGTCGCGACCGCTGACCAACGGTTCGGCCTCGCCACGGATGACCGCGACAAAATGCTCGATTTGCCGCCGCGAGCGGGTCAGTTCGACGAAGTGGTATCGTCTCGGCCAGGAATGGCTTGAACCACGAGCGGTCCTCCTTCCTCGCGTAGCGCTTTAGCCGCATCGTCGGCACCGCCAGTGAACCATCTGTCCCCATCACGACATAGGCGTCTTCGTCGGGATAAGTCGGGTAGGTCATGTTTTCCTGAGATGTCTGTTCCCAACTCTTCGCGGATGCGGCCGTATCGGACAATAGGAAGGTTCCGAGCGCGCCATTTTCAAAGCGCAGGCTGATCGCCACCGTATCTTCCACCGGGAATTTGCGGGTCGCGTTCGACGCCATCGCCTGGACCGCGACAATCTCGCCAACCAGCGCGCGCAAGTTGTCCACTTCGTGGATCATGTTGATAAGAATCGGACCGCCACCCGGCTCCCTGCGCCAAGCGAAGGGTCCATCGTAGTAACTCTCGGGCTTGTAGAACGCCGCGCTGCCAATCACAGCGACAATTCGACCAAGGATCCCCGATCGGGCGATCTCGACCGCCTTATGAAGGATCGGGCTATGGCGGCGATGGTGCCCGACGAGCAACTTGACGTTGGCGCGTTCCGCAGCCTCAACGAGGCGCACGCCTTCTTCGAGCGTATGAGTGATCGGTTTTTCGATCAGCGCCGGAACGCCGGCGGCGATGCATTGCAAACCCTGCTCGACGTGCATCTGGCTGGGCGTCGCCAGCACGATTCCGTCGGGTCGATGGATGGCGAAACATTCCTGCAACGAACGGTAGAGCGGCACATCTTCCCGCTGTCCGACTTCGATCGCGGTCGGTGAGGGGTCGATGATCGCCGAAAGTGTGGCGCCCCGGCTCTTTTGGATTTCCTCGATATGGCGCATGCCGATTGTTCCCGCGCCCGCCACGGCTATGCGGACCCTATCCATCTCGACCTCCGTTTTGACGAACTTTGCCTTGGTTCCGCGTTCATCGCCATCGGTTTCGACCATCTTAGCCTGACCCGGCGCCTGCTCCAGACAGTTCAGCGCGCCCTTGCCCAAGTTCACGCCTTCAAAGGCGCACCCTCGGCCGAAGGCCCAAGCACTCCAAAGGTGGGAACGAGCTGGTCGATCAGCGCTCGACGATTATGACGATCGACAGGCGAGTCGGGGCCTTTAATTTGCAATCGACAAACTTTGGCACGGGCCCAAGCGCCAAATTTTCTGTTTACAGGTCCATCTGGCTTTACGTAGGTTGGTCGTGAGCGCCTTTGCACTATAAAGTTGCGCCAAAGAATGAGCGGAGGAAACATCGGATTGTTGGCCTCTCCTTCATTTTTCGCGCGTCCGCCGCATGGCTTCTACGCCCGCAGACCGCGCTGTCGCGTCCCGCCGGGACGTCGGGCGGCCCCAATCCTTCCCGCGGCACTCACCAGAAAGGAAACCCAAGATGCGCATTCTGTCCGCAAGTCTGGCGCTCGGCTGCAGCGCGCTCGCGCTTGCAACAATCGTCACTTCGCCCGCCGCGTATGCCGACAGCAAGACGCTCGAAATCGCCGTGCCGGCGGAACTTTCGGGCAGCGGCGCCACCGTCGGCGTGCTGTGGCGCGACGGGATATTAATGGCGATTGAGGACGTCAACGCCAAGGGCGGCATCCAAGGTCATATGCTCCACGCCACCACTTACGACACCCAGACCAACCCGTCGGTGTCCCGAGCCGTGATCCTTCAGGCGCTTGACGGCCATCCCGTTCGCCGTGCTCGGCCCGGTCTATTCCGGCTCCATGCATCGTCGATGAGCCGCTGACCGAGGCGGCCGAGGTGACGGAGATCGTGGGCGGCGAGGCCGCCAACCTGACTCACCGCGGCGATCCCATATTTGTTCCGCACTTCTCTCACCCAGTCGCAGACAATCCCGCCGATCATCGCCTATCTGGTGAAGACGGTGCACGCGAAGCGGGTCGGCATCTCGTGGGTGAACGACGATTTCGGCAAGGGCGGTCACGACCTGTTCCTCGCCGACGCCAAGAAAGCCGGCCTCGACATCGTCGCGGACATTCCCGAGCGAGGTCGGCCAGGTCAGCTTCACCCCCGATCTGCTGAAGCTGCGCGCGGCGAATGTCGATGCTGTCTTCCTCTATGGGCATGAGGAAGAGAACGCCCGCTTCCTCAAGGCCTTCCGGCAGATGGGGATGAACGCCGCGTTGGTCGGCGGCAGCACCGCAGGAGATGCGCAGGCGATCAAGCTGGCGGGCGGCGCGGCCGACGGTGTCGTCACCTTCTCCGGCATCTCCACCGGCTCGCCGGTGCCCGCGGTGCAGGACTTCGTCAAGCGCTTCGAGGACAAGTACCATGTCCAGCCCGACCACAACTCGATCAAGGGTTACATGGCAGTGGGGATGTTGAAGGCGGCCGTGGACAAGATTGGCAGCGCCGACCCCAAGCCATTGCCGCCGCTCTGCACGGCATGACCATCACGCCAGAGATGGAGCCCGGAATCCTGCTGACCGATGAAGGTGCTCGACAACGGCGACGTCGACAATGGCGGCTACCTGGTCCAGGTGAAGGACGGCAAGCCGCAAGTTCTGAGTTCTGTGCCGCCGGCTTCGTAAGGCGGTCCCGGTCGGACAAGGGCCTGGCAAGATGGTCGGCCTGCTCGCGCAAGTCCTTATCTCCGGCTTGGCGATCGGCGCGATCTATGCGCTGATCGCCGCCGGCTTTTCCTTGCTCTGGCAGGGCTCGCAGACGGTCAATTTCGCCCAGGGCGATTTTGTCGTCGCGCCGGCCTTCGTCATGCTGGGGGCGAGATCGCTCGGCCTGCCGCTGTGGGTCGCCTTTCCGCTGGCGCTGGTGGCGGCCTGCCTGGTGCTCGGAGTGCTGTTCAAGCGGCTGATCGTCGACCCCATCCTGCCGCACGGCGCGTTGCAGCTCGCCATCGCGACCATGGCGCTGTCGATCGTGTTGCAGAACGGCATGATGAATGCCGCCGGCGCGATCGCCTATTCGTTCCCTGGGATCGACGGCGGGATTTCCTGGGGCGAGATTTTCCTCGATTGGCAAAGCCTGACCATTCTGGCGGTTGCGGTCGCCGCAGTGGTCGCGCTGAACCTTTTTCTCGGGCGCACCCGTGTCGGCCGGGCGATCCAGGCCAGCGCGCAAAACCCGCAGGTCGCGCGCCTGCTCGGCATCAATGTCCCGCGCATGGTGATGATCACTTTCCTGCTGAATGCCGCGCTGGTGACCTTGGCGGCGGTGCTGATCAGTCCGATCTACCTGGTGAAATTCAATAACGGCATTGGCATCGGCCTCTCGGCTTTCACCGCCGCGATCGTGGGCGGGTTCAACCAGGTGCGCGGCGCGGTGGCGGGCGGATTGCTGCTGGGGGTCGTGGAGAACTTCGCCGCCACCTTCGGCCCCGACCAGTATCGCGACGCGGTGCCGATGCTGCTGCTGATCCTGTTCATCTTGTTCCGCCCCCAGGGCCTGCTCGGCCGGCGCGAGGAGCGTCGGGTATGAGCAGTCAGACCCGCGTTCTTGCCGGCGCGCTTGGCCTGGTGCTCGCCGCCGGGCTGCTCGCCTTCGGGCTGCAGCCTTACGGCGTCTACCTGCTTTCGCTGTGGGCCGTTTATACGATCGCCGCGATCGGCCTCAACCTGACCTTGGGCTACGCTGGGCAGGTGTCGCTGGCGCAGGCGAGTTTCGTGGGCATCGGCGCCTACACCACGGCGCTGCTGATGCCGCACGGTGCGCCGTTCGGCGTCACTCTGCTGATCGGCGCCGTGCTCTGCTTCGGGCTCGGCGTGCTGCTCGGATTCCCCGCGCTGCGGGTGCAGGGCCACTACCTTGCCTTCGTCACCTTGGCGCTCGCGACCATCGCTTTCCTGGTGTTCCGCAACGAAGCTTGGTTGACAGGTGGCGTCAACGGCATCAGCCACATCTTACGGCCCGCGCCGTTCACCGGGGCGATTGGCTATCTTTGGCTCTGCCTTTTGTCGCTGGCGCTGGTCACGGTCGGGGCGTGGTGGCTGCTCCGCTCCCCGTGGGGGCGCGCCTTCATGGCGTTGCGGGAGAACCCGGTGCGCGCGGCGAGCCTCGGGGTAGACGTCCGAACTTACACGCTTCTCGCGTTCGCCATCGGCGCGGCGCTGGGAGGGGTATCGGGATCGCTCTACGCGCCTTTGGTGCAATATATCGAACCCTCGCCGTTCGCGCTCGCTCTGTCGTTCAGCCTGCTGCTGATGGTCGTGGTCGGCGGGTCGGGTTCGTTCCTCGGCCCTTATCTTGGCGCTCTGGTGGGGGTGCTGTTGCCGGAGTGGCTGCGCTTCCTGCAAAACTACTACCTGGTGCTCTACGGCGTGCTCGTGGTCCTGCTGCTGGCGGTCTGCCCCGATGGGCTGGTGGGGCTGGCCGAGAGGCTGCTCCGCCGGCTGCGCCCGGCCCCAGCGATGAAGAAGCCCACGTCATGACCGTCGTGTTGGAGGCGCGCGATCTGCACAAGCATTTCGGTGGCGTGCTGGCGGTGAATGGGGTGTCCTTCCAGGTGGAGGAGAGCGAGATATTGGGCGTGATCGGCCCCAATGGCTCGGGCAAATCCACGCTGTTCAACTGCCTGCTCGGCCAGGTGGCGCCCAGCGCTGGCCAGGTGCTGCTCGACGGGCGGGACGTCACGGGAATGACGCCCGTTGCGCTCAGCCGCCTCGGCGTCTCGCGCACTTTCCAATTGTTGCAAGTATTTCCGCAGCTTTCGGCGCGCGAGAACCTCATTCTGGCTGGCCAGGAGCACGTGGGCGGCCGCATCTCGCGGCTGTTCGGGCGTCCGGACGCCGGGCTTTCCGCCGCCGCGGATCGGATGCTCGAGCTCTTTCGCCTTGCAACACGTTGCCGACTTGCCGCCGGCGGACTGAGCTACGGCCAGCAGAAGCTGCTCGACGCGGCGATGGCGTTCATGGCCGGACCGCGGCTGGTGCTGCTCGACGAACCGGCCGGCGGAGTGAATCCGACATTGCTCGGTTCGTTCCGCGAACGGCTGCGGGCGATGAACGCCGAGGGCGGATCGACCTTCGTGGTGATCGAGCACAACATGGATTTCGTCATGTCGCTCTGCACTCGGGTGATCTGCATCGCCGAGGGCCGGGTGATCGCCAACGGCGCGCCCGAAGCGGTGCGCAACGACCCTATCGTGATCGAGGCCTATCTTGGCCACTGACCTCGAGGCGCCCGTGCTGGTGATGGAAGGCGTCGTGGGCGGCTATGGCCGCATGACCATCCTCAACGGCTGCTCGTTTTCGGTGGCGCGCGGGGCGATCACCACCATCATCGGCCCCAACGGAGCCGGCAAATCCACCGCCTTCAAGGCGATTTTCGGACTGATCGCCGTACGCAGCGGGCGGATCGTGCTGGACGGCGAGGACGTGACCGGCGCCAGCCCGGCCGCGCTGATCGGCCGCGGCGTCTGCTACGTGCCGCAGGGGCGCAACATTTTCCCCGAGCTTTCGGTGCGCGACAATCTGGAATTGGGCGGCGTGGCGCTGGGCTCCCCGGCCGCGATGCGCCCGCGGGTGGAAGAGGCGCTCGACCGTTTTCCGATCCTGCGCGAGAGGGCGCGCACGCAGGCCTCCACGCTGTCGGGCGGCCAGCAGAAACTGCTCGAGATCGCGCGCGGCTCATCGCCCGACCGAAACTGATGCTGATCGACGAGCCCTCGATCGGGCTATCGCCGATCATGGTCAAGGACGTGTTCGCCACTTTGCAGACGCTGCGCGCGCAAGGGGTATCGACCCTTATGGTCGAACAGAATGCGCGCAGCGCCCTGGAAATATCCGATTACGGGATCGTGCTGGAGACCGGCCGCACTCGGCTCGTCGGCGCCGGCGCGGGCGATTCTTGACGATCCGCGGCGTGGCGCGGCTGTTCCTCGGCGCCGAGGTTGAGATCGACGAGCCAACCCCGGGCTGACGAAGCCGGTATGCGCGAACATTCGAGGCGCGTTCAGGAGCCTGGTATGTCGGAAACCAAAATCGAGTTGCTGCTCGACGCGTTGACGGTCGAGGAGCAGATCTCGCTGCTGGCGGGTCGCGATTTCTGGACGACGGTCCCGATCGAGCGGCTGAGCATCCCTTCCATCAAGGTCTCCGACGGGCCCAATGGCGCTCGCGGCGGAGGGACTTTCGTCGGCGGTGTGAAGGCGGCCGCGTTCCCGGCGGCTATCGCGCTGGCTGCGAGCTGGAACGTCGATCTCGTCGAGGAGATCGGCGCCGATCTGGCGCGCGAGGCGAAGTCGAAGGGCGCGCGCGTACTCCTGGCGCCGACGGTCAACATCCATCGCTCGACGCTCAACGGCCGCAATTTCGAGTGCTACTCGGAAGACCCGTTCCTCACCAGCGAACTGGCCGTCGCCTGCATCACCGGGCTGCAGGCCAATGGCGTCGGCGCGACCGTCAAGCACTTCATCGGCAACGAATCCGAATATCAGCGCACGACCATGAGTTCCGACATCGACGAGCGGACGTTGCGGGAGATCTACATGCCGCCCTTCGAAGCGGCGGTGAAGCGCGCCAGGACCTGGGCGTTGATGACCTCCTACAATCGCCTCAACGGAACCTATGTCAGCGAGCGCGCGGAGATCGTCAACGGGGTGCTGAAGTCCGAATCGGGCTTCGACGGCGTTGCGATGTCGGACGGGGCGGCACGCGGGCGACGGCGGATGCGCTGAACGCGGGCCTCGACCTGGAAATGCCGGGGCCCGGCGTTTACCGGCGCGCGAAACTGGTCGAGGCCTACAAAGCCGGTCTCGTCGGCGCGCCCGCCATCCGCGAGTTTGCGCGCCGGATTTTGCGCCTGATCGACCGGACAGGCGCATTCGACAATCCCGATATCCCAGCCGAGCGCGCCGAGGGCCTCCCCTCGACGCGCGCGCTGATCCGCCGCGCCGGCGCCGAAGGCATTGTTCTGCTAAAAAACAACGGCGCGCTTCCGCTGACGCTTCGCCGCCCCGCGACGATTGCGGTCATCGGTCCGAACGCCAAAGCGGCGCGCGCCATGGGCGGCGGCAGCGCGCAGCTCAACCCGCACTATCTCGTCTCGCCATTCGAGGCGTTGCGCAAGGCGCTGCCGAAGGACGTGGCGCTTGCCTTTGAACTCGGCGCCGACAATCGCCGGCTGCTGCCGTCATGAATGGCGACGTGGTCGCCAATTTCTATGACGGAACGGAATTTGCCGGCCCGGCGAAATGCGCTACCCAGAGCCCCGAAGGCCTTTTGATGTTCATGGGCCAAGAAATCCCAGGTGTCGACGTCTCGAACTTCTCGGCGCGAATTCGCACGACGCAGACGCCGGGGGAATCCGGGGATCATCAGTTCAGCCTCATCTCCACCGGCCGTCCCGCCTCTACGTCGATGGCGACCTTGTCTTCGACATTGGGACTTCGCTTACGGCGAGGAATTCTTCGCGACGGCAAGCGAGGAGGCCACGGCACCCGCCGCCTTGAGCGGGAAGGACTTATGAGATCACCGTGCAATGGCGTCGCCCGATCATTGTCAGACCCGCAACCTGACGCTGCCCGCATGGGGTTGAGCCGAGTCGTCGGGCTCGATGCGGCAGAAGGGGCCGTCGCGCTCGCAAAGTCCGCCGACGTTTCGCTGCTGTTCGTCGGCCGAACGGGGAATGGACAGCGAGGGCATGGATCGTCCCAATCTCGATCACCGGGTCATCAGAACGAACTGATCCGCCGGTCGCCGAAGCCAATCGGAACACGATCGTCGTGTTGCAGAGCGGGGGTCCGGTGCTGATGCCGGATCCACAGGTCGCCGCCGTTGTCCAGGCCTGGTATCCGGGCCAGGAGGTCGGCAACGCCATGGCAGATGTTCTGCTCGGCAAGACCGAACCCGGCGGAAGTTTGCCCGAGGACATTCCCGCGCCGGCTCGAAGATCATCCGACGCGCATCAACTATCCCGGCGAAGCGGGCCATGTCCGGTATGGC
>CAWIHF010000001.1:0-248360 GCA_963835885.1 uncultured Alphaproteobacteria bacterium | reverse complement strand
CTATGGCCAGCAGAAGCTGCTGGACGCGGCGATGGCGTTCATGGCCGGACCGCGGCTCGTGCTGCTCGACGAGCCGGCCGGCGGAGTGAATCAGACATTGCTCGGTTCGTTCCGCGAACGGCTGCGGGCGATGAACGCCGAGGGCGGAATCGACCTTCGTGGTGATCGAGCACAACATGGATTTCGTCATGTCGCTCTGCACTCGGGTGATCTGCATCGCCGAGGGCCGGGTGATCGCCAACGGCGCGCCCGAGGCGGTGCGCAATGACCCTATCGTGATCGAGGCCTATCTTGGGCACTGAGGCGCCGCCGCCGTCCTGCAGGTGCGCGACCTGCGGCGGCTACGGGCGCATGACCATCCTGAACGGCTGCAGCTTTCGACGTGCCGCGCGGCGCGATCACCACGGTGATCGGCCCGAACGGCGCCGGCAAGTCGACCGCGTTCAAGGCGATCTTCGGGCTGCTGCGGCTGCGCGGCGGCCGCGTGCTGCTCGACGGCGCGGACGTGACCGGCCTGGCGCAGGCCGCGCTGATCGGCCGTGGCGTCTGCTACATTCCGCAGGGCCGCAACATCTTCGCGGAGTTGTCGGTGCGCGACAATATCGAGCTCGGCGGCGTCGCGCTCGGCACCGCCGCCGCATAGCGCGGGCGCGTGGAGGCGGCGCTGGACCGCTTCCCGGTGCTGCGCCGGAAGGCGGCCGCAAGCTTCGACGCTGTCCGGCGGCCAGCAGAAGCTGCTGGAGATTTCCCGCGGCCTGATCGCGGAGCCCGCGCTGATGCTGATCGACGAACCTTCGATCGGGCTGTCGCCGCTGATGATGCGCGACGTGTTCGACACGCTGCGCCGCTGCGGGACGGCGGCATGTCGGTGCTCATGATCGAGCAGAACGCCCGCAGTGCGCTGGAAATATCGGACCACGCCATCGTGCTTGAGGGCGGCCGCACGCGGCTGGTCGGCCCGGCGCGGGCGTGCTTGACGATCCGCGCGTGGCGCGGCTGTTTCTCGGCGCCGAGGTTGATATCGACGAGCCAACCCCGGGCTGACGAAGCCGTTATGCGCGAACATTCGAGGCGCGTTCAGGAGCCTGGTATGTCGGAAACTAAAATCGAGTTGCTGCTCGACGCGTTGACGGTCGAGGAGCAGATCTCGCTGCTGGCGGGTCGCGATTTCTGGACCACGGTCCCGATCGAGAGGCTGAGCATCCCTTCCATCAAGGTCTCCGACGGGCCCAATGGCGCTCGCGGCGGAGGGACTTTCGTCGGCGGTGTGAAGGCGGCAGCGTTCCCGGCGGCTATCGCGCTGGCTGCGAGCTGGAACGTCGATCTCGTCGAGGAGATCGGCGCCGATCTGGCGGGCGAGGCGAAGTCGAAGGGCGCGCGCCTATTGCTGGCGCCGACGGTCAACATCCATCGCTCGACGCTCAACGGCCGCAATTTCGAGTGCTACTCGGAAGACCCGTTCCTCACCGGCGAACTAGCCGTCGCCTACATCACTGGGCTGCAGGCCAACGGCGTCGGCGCGACCGTCAAGCACTTCATCGGCAACGGATCCGAATATCAGCGCACGACCATGAGTTCCGACATCGACGAGCGGACGTTGCGGGAGATCTACATGCCGCCCTTCGAAGCGGCGGTGAAGCGCGCCAGGACCTGGGCGTTAATGACCTCCTACAATCGCCTCAACGGAACCTATGCCAGCGAGCGCGCGGAGATCGTCAACGGGGTGCTGAAGTCCGATGGGGCTTCGACGGCGTTGCGATGTCGGACTGGGGCGGCACGCGGGCGACGGCGGATGCGCTGAATGCGGGCCTCGACCTGGAAATGCCGGGGCCCGGCGTTTACCGGCGCGCGAAACTGGTCGAGGCCTACAAGGCCGGTCTCGTCGGCGCGCCCGCCATCCGCGAGTTTGCGCGCCGGATTTGCGCCTGATCGACCGGACAGGCGCATTCGACAATCCCGATATCCCTGCCGAGCGCGCCGAGGACCTCCCCTCGACGCGCGCGCTGATCCGCCGCGCGGGAGCCGAAGGCATTGTTCTGCTAAAAAACAACGGCGCGCTTCCGCTGACGTTTCGCCGCCCCGCGACGATTGCGGTCATCGGTCCGAACGCCAAAGCGGCGCGCGCCATGGGCGGCGGCAGCGCGCAGCTCAACCCGCACTATCTCGTCTCGCCATTCGAGGCGTTGCGCAAGGCGCTGCCGAAGGACGTGGCGCTTGCCTTTGAACTCGGCGCCGACAATCGCCGGCTTGCTGCCGTATGAATGGCGACGTGTCGCCAATTTCTATGACGGAACGGAATTTGCCGGCCCGGCGAAATGCGCTACCGAGAGCCCCGAAGGCCTTTCATGTTCATGGGCCAAGAAAACCCAGGTGTTGACGTCTCAAACTTCTCGGCGCGAATTCGCACGACGCAGACGCCGGGGAAATCCAGGGATCATCAGTTTAGCCTCATCTCCACCGGCCCGTCCCGCCTCTACGTCGATGGCGACCTTGTCGTCGACAATTGGGACTTCGCTTATGGCGAGGAATTCTTCGCGACGGCAAGCGAGGAGGCCACGGGCATCCGCCGCCTCGAAGCGGGAAGGGCTTATGAGATTACCGTGGAATGGCGTTCGCCCGATCATTGTCAGAACCTCAATCTGACGGTGCTGCGCATGGGGTTGAGCCCGGTCGTCGGGCTCGATGCGGTGGAACGGGCCGTCGCGCTCGCAAAGTCCGCCGACGTTGCGCTGCTGCTCGTCGGCCTGAACGGGGAATGGGACAGCGAGGGCATGGATCGTCCCAACCTCGATCTACCGGGTCATCAGAACGAACTGATCCGCCGCGTCGCCGAAGCCAATCGGAACACGATCGTCGTGTTGCAGAGCGGGGGTCCGGTGCTGATGCCCTGGATCGAACAGGTCGCCGCCGTTGTCCAGGCCTGGTATCCGGGCCAGGAGGTCGGCAACGCCATTGCAGATGTTCTGCTCGGCAAGACCGAACCCGGCGGACGTTTGCCCCAAACATTCCCGCGCCGGCTCGAAGACGATCCGACGCGCATCAACTATCCCGGCGAAGCGGGCCATGTCCGGTATGGCGAAGGAATCTTTGTCGGCTACCGCAACGCGGAGAAGGCCAAGGTCCGGCCACTCTTTCCTTTCGGATTTGGACTCTCCTATACGCGCTTCGCGTTGGGACCGCTTCGGCTGGACAAGACGCGGCTGGCGCCGGGAACGACGCTGCAGGCGTCGCTGGACGTGACGAATGTCGGCGCTCGACCCGGCTCGACGGTCGTGCAGCTCTATGTTGCGGACGAGAAGGCAAGCGTGTCGCGCCCGGAAAAGGAGTTGAAGGGCTTCAAGAAGGTCGCCCTCGCGCCAGGCGAGACGAAGACCGTGACGCTGACCCTCGATATGCGGGCGCTGGCGTTCTTTGACGTCTCGCGCAAAGCATGGGTGGCAGAATCCGGATCGTTCACTTTGCTCGTCGGGCTCTCCAGCGCGGAGATCGTTTCGCAGGCGCCTTTCCTGCTGGAGGAGACGTGGATCGACGACGGTCCGCGCCGCGCGGCCGTCATGTGACTCGGAGAGCAATGCGTCCCGACGGCTGGGGAACTTCTGTTTACGCGCCGCCGCGCCATGCTAGTTCATCGATTTCAAAATTCGAATCATATGGGATGCTCGAAACGGCCACATTCCGTGGATCGATGGCCAACTAAGCAATTGAGCGGTTTCGTGGAATTGATCGTCTAGGATCAAACCGTACCGCAGGGAGAAGATGCGCCATGTCGAAGGCTGCGCTGGTGATTGGGTTGGCAGGGCTGATGTTCGGGACGGTTCTTACGAGCGCATCGGCCATGCCCATTATGCCGATGTCGAAAAGCGTGATGAGCGGACTTAACAGCAACATCGACCAGGCCGGTTGGCGACGCTGCTGGCGTGATCGTTGGGGTCGCCGGCATTGCCGTTGGTGTTGGCGCGACCGCTGGGGCCGCGTGCAGTGCCGGTGAGTGTTTCTTGAAGGCGGCGACTTGAGAGTTCGACTTGAAATCATCCGCACTGAGGTCAAGCTCTTGCGGCCGAAATCGGGGTGCGGAACGCCGATCACGGCGCTCTCCAGCACGCCATCGATCGCATCGATCTCGGCTTCGGCCTCCTTCGGATAGACGTTGAAGCCGCCGGAAATGACAAGGTCCTTGGCGCCACGATGGCCATGTAGCTGTCGACGTCGACGCGCCCCAGGTCGCCGGCGATGAAGAAGCCGTCGCGCTCGGGTCGTGGGGTTGTTTCCGCTCGCGGCGCTCGACTGCCGCGCTCGCGCTGGCTCAATTGCAGACGAGCGAAGACGGCGAACCTCTCGTTCATCGTCGCGGAAGCAGGTCAGAACCCGCGCCGCCTGCACCGAATGGTTGGCGCCCTCGCCGGACCAGAACGAAGGGAACGGGCCACATGGACCGGCGGCGGCAATGCGCAAAAAAACGGTCATTCCCCGGCGACATGGCGAACTCAAATCGCGCTCACTGGGCTCAGATTGCTTTTGCCCGTCGCGCAGTCGATAGTCCGAGCGTGTTCGATTTGATCAGTGTCGGCGGATTTGTGGCCGAAATTGGGGGTTTGGATTTCTACGGAAACAGTTCCTCTTTGCCCGGTCACCAGTCAACCGGCGATCCGCCGGGTGCAGACTGTGACGACCCGCTTGCTCGTCGATCTCTGGCGGATCATATTCAATACCGACGCGCGCGACAGCTTGGCGGGGATCGACCGCATCGGCCTGTGGGAGTTGCCGACCGGCCTATATTTCTTCGACCCGCCGCTCGAAGGCGACCATAAGTTCTACACGCAGTTCTACGCGCGTCTGAAGCGATGGCGTCTTTTCTCGGACGAGACAGTTCGCGAGGAATTCCTTATTGCGAGCAAGTTCATTCCGTTGGGCGCGCGCGTCCTCGACGTCGGCTGCGGCCATGGCGGTTTGCGACAATGCGTGCCGCAAGCCGATTATACTGGTCTCGACCCTAATTTTGCCGCGGGCGCTGCGATCGAGGGAATCCGCAGCGAGACGCTCGCGCAGCATCTCATACGATACGCGGCCTCTTACGACGCGGTGTGCTGCTTTCAGGTCATCGAACACGTGCGCGATCCGAAGGCCCTGTTCGCCCAAATCGTCCAGGCGGCGAAGCCTGGCGGCCTCATATGCATCGGGGTTCCCCAGGTCCCATCGGCGCTGACCCGTATTCCCAACTTTCTGCTCAACGCCCCGCCGCACCATCTGACTTGGTGGACGAGAGCGGCGCTTTCCGAGCTGGCGACGAACGCCGGCGCGGTCGTCGAAAGCGTTGAAAGTACGCCATGGGGAAGCGGAGATTCCGGGGTGTACTGGATCGAGCGTTGTTCGCCGATCAAGTGCTCTGACGTTCATTTTCGCGGGGCGCTTAAGTGGCATGCCGCCGCCTTGATCGGGCATGTGCTCGGGACTCTCGCCTTCATGCTGTTAGGCGCGCCAAGAACGACGGCCGACGAAGGCGCTGGCTTGCTCATGATCGCGCGGAGGCCATTGGCGGCGACCTAATAGGATTGTTCGAATGCCAGACGAAGGCTGCACCCGGCGAAGCCGTTTTAAGATAGCTCCCACCGACCGCTTCCCCCCAAGATCGCGATCTGGCCGCTTTACGTAGACTCCGGCGATTACCAACCGCGCCGGAGAGGCCCCGGATTTCGCCCCCGAGGCTAATTCAGTCTCTGCGGCTTTAGCGCGACAGCCGCGCGGCGTTTCCTTTGCCGGCTCCGCCTGCCGTCAGCCGCGATAAATGTCCTTGTAAGCCTCGCGCAGCGCCGCCTTCTGCACCTTGCCCATCGCATTGCGCGGCAAAGACTCGACGACGAACACCCGCTTCGGGGCCTTGAATTTTGCCAGCCGGGCGCCGAGCGCTGCAAGGATCGCGGCTTCGGTCAGCAAGGCGCCCGGCCGAGGGACGACGACAGCGGTCACGCCCTCGCCGAAATCGGGATGCGGAACGCCGATCACGGCGCTCTCCAGGACGCCGTCGATCGCGTCGATCTCGGCTTCGACTTCCTTCGGATAGACGTTGAAGCCGCCTGAGATGACGAGGTCCTTGGCGCGGCCGACGATATGGACGTATCCATCTGCGTCGATAAGCCCGAGGTCGCCGGTAATGAAGAAACCGTCGGCGCGGAATTCTTGCGCCGTCTTCTCCGGCATCCGCCAGTAGCCGCGAAAGACATTCGGGCCCTTGACCTCGATGACGCCGATCTCGCCCTGCCCCACTGGCGCGCCGCTGTCCGGCTCGGAGACGCGCACGCTGACCCCCGGCAGGGGAAAGCCCACCGTCCCTGCCCTGCGCTCTCCCTCGTAAGGGTTCGACGTGATCATGTTGGTTTCCGTCATGCCGTAGCGCTCGAGGATGGCGAAGCCGGTCCGCTCGCGCCAGGCGATATGCGTTTCGGCAAGCAGCGGCGCCGAGCCGGAAACGAAGAGGCGCATGTTGGCTGAAGTCGCGCGCGTCAGGCCGGGATGGTCGAGGAGCCTTGTGTAGAAGGTCGGCACGCCCATCAGCGACGTCGCCCGCGGCATGGCCGCGATCACTGCGTCCGGGTCGAAGCGGCTGTGAAAAATCATTGTTGCGCCCGACAGAAGCGCGACGTTGACGGCGACGAAAAGCCCATGGGTGTGGAACACCGGCAGGGCGTGAATGAGCTCGTCGGCCGCGGTGAAGCGCCAGCAGTCGATCAAGGCCAGGGCGTTCGACGAAAGGTTCTCGTGCGTCAGCATCGCGCCTTTCGAGCGGCCGGTGGTGCCGGAGGTGTAGAGGATCGCCGCGAGATCGCCGGGCGCGCGCAAAACGGTGTCGAATGTTTGCGGCGCGGCGGCGATTTTTTCGGCAAACGTTCCGTCGCGCGCGACGCCAAGACTTTCCGCCGCCGGCAGGCCGAGTTTGCCCGCCAGCTCGCGCACCGGATGCAGCAGCTCTGGCCGGCAAACGGTCAAGGCAGGCTGAGCGTCGCCGAGGAAATATTCGAGCTCGGCAAGCGTATAGGCGGTGTTCAGCGGCAACAGCGCCGCCCCTGCCCGGAGGCAGGCGAGCGCCAGCACGATCGCGTCGGGCGACTTGTCGATCTGCACCGCCACTCGGTCGCCCGGCTCGACGCCGAGGGCGATAAGCGCGTTCGCCGTCTGCGCCGAACGGTCGATGAGAGCGCCGTAGGAGAGCGCGAAGCCATCGCCAGTGTCCAGAGCCAGCTTGGCGGGATCGGCGGCGGCGCGGGCGGCAATGAGATCGAAGAGATTGGCGGAGACGGGCAACGGTTTCCTCGAGTTCGACAGGAGCCACGCTTCGCGCAGCTCTTCTGGCGCTTTTAGCCGACCTCGCCGTCTGTTGCGATTCTTTCAGTCGATGGGCGCCTCTGCGCCCTGATCTCGAACTCCGGTAAGTATCCCCCGGCAAAGCCGGGGGCTTTAGGAAGTGAACCGCTCGAAGCGGTAGGAGGGGTCGCTAACGCGGCCCCTTGAGTTTGGGGCCACCCGAGGGTGGCATGATCAACGCCAAAGGTTCATCTGCTCGAGCCTCTGATCTTCCTTCTCTTGGTTGCGGATGTAGGCGCGGATCGCCTCCTTCGTCGCGCCCGACCGTGTTCACGAAAAAACCGCGGGCCCAAAAGTGTTGCCCGACGAAATTGCGCCTGCGCTCTCCATAAACCCTGGCCACGTGGATCGCACTCTTGCCCTTGATGAAGCCGACCACCTGCGACACCGCATATTTGGGTGGGATCGAAAGCAGCATGTGCACGTGATCGGGCATCAGATGCCCTTCCTCAACCTTTGAGTCCTTCTGAAGCGCAAGCTTGCGGAACACTTCGCCCAAATGCCGTCGCAGCTCTTGATACAGCGTCTTGCGCCGACATTTCGGAATGAAGACAACATGATATTTGCAGTCCCAAGTCGTGTGGCTTAGGCTCTCGTACTCGTCCATCGGTGGAGTTCCTTTCGTGTGAGTGGCTGCTCACGTCGGAACTTCACTGGTGGACTGCCGGAAACGTCAAACTGCTACTGCCACCCCGGCATAGCCGGGGGGTCTCCCGCTTACGCTAGCGCGCAAACAGCGACGCGCCGCCCTTCGGGGAATGGGCGGCACGGGCGGTCATGCGGGCCGGGGAGCTCCTGAAGCTCTGCAAGCTCAGTTGCTCGGTTCAGCAGGCGGCGTCTCAGCTTGCGGATTCGACCCGAAGGGGCGCTGGCGCCGGTCGGCCATGAACTGATCGAACTCGGCGCGGTCTTTGGCGAAGCGAAGCCGCGCGAGGAAGTCCTTGAACTCGCGCTGCTCGTCCTCGAGGCGCTTCAGCGTCTCCGAGCGATAATCGTCGAAGGCGCGATTGCCGCTCGAAGTCGGGCCGAACCAGTCCCGGCTGCTCCTGACACGATCCATTCTGGCGCGCATCATTTCCATCTTTTCCTGCATGCGAGCCATCTTGCGCTCCCAGCGGTCCCTACCGTGTTCCCAGTCAAGCATCGGTCCATCTCCTGCGTAGATTGGGTGACGCCAACAGCCGAACCTTCCCCGTGCGATCAGGAAACCGAGAATCAGGAATCCCAGCGGCCACCACCACAGAAACCCCAAGACCGTCAAAATGAGAGGCATGGCGCGTCCTCGCGTGTGAATGTAATGAACATTTACATCCCTTTCGGCCGTTGTCAAGTCCCTTCCCCGCCCACAATTCCCGAACAAATCACCGCGCGCGCCGGTGCGTGACCGATTTTGCGGTCGTTGACGGGTCCGAGTGTCACAATCCCGAGGGGTCGATCACCTCCTGACGTTCGTCGAGACGCATGGCGAGTCCGGCGATGACTGCGTGCAACCGGAGCGAGTTGGGCTCGCCGGACGCGGGCGCGGGGCGTCGTCGCCGCGCCAGGGAACGCCACGCGATATCAGGTCGACGCTCGGCAGCGCGCGGTTTGGGCTCATCCGGCCGGTTCTTGCGCCAGCGCCCGGATCCTTTGGCGGGCGTCGAGGAGGGTGGCCAGCGCTTCGGCCCCGCCGCCCAGACGAATGATCAGCTGGCGGGCGTGGCTGACCACCCGTCCGGGCAGGCCGATCAGATGAAAGCGCAGCGCCTTCATGCGTTTGGCCGCCCATCTCTCGCCCAGCGCGAGACGCTTCATCGCGGCGTTTAGATTGAACGCCAGGATCGTCAGCGCCCACCAGGCGGCGTTGGCGCCGAACAGCCCAGAGGGCATCTGTCCGCCCGCCAGGTCGGATTTCGTCGCCGAATGGACTTCCTCGCTCTTGCCGCAGCGCTCGCGCAGCCACCAGATCACGCCCTCGCCGGCGCCCGTGCGGTTGGTCACGACGGCGAACAGTTTATAGACCCCCTTCGGGCCGAACGCCTGGGTGGGAAACGGCAGCTTCGCCTCGTCGCCCAGCGCCAGCTGGCGCAGCGGTTCGCGGATCGCGAGAAAGCGGTAATCGGCGCAGTTGCGGCTGTGCCCGGCCCAATTGGGCACGTAAACGACCTCGGCCCATTCTTGATCGGTCTGTTGCGGCTGGCCGTCCGTTTTGCGGATCAGCGGCTTCCACGCGCTCTCGGGCGTCGTCCGCACAGCCGCGCGGAAAGCCTCGGTCACGTCGGCGCCGATCGCGAACTCGATCACGCCAAAGCGCGGGTCTTTTCCCTCGCCGCAATAGAGCAGCAGCTCTTCCTGATAGGCCGCCGTGTCCGAACGCAACGAGACCCTCCTCACGCTGTCCGGCAGATAGCGCAGGCTCTCTTTCAGGACGCGCAACTGCTCGTGTCCGGCGGGCACGTTGCCGTCGCGGAACTCCGAATAGAGCATCGCGCCCTGCTCCGCCCACCAGCAGTTCAGCGGCTGATACGCCTTGAACTTCTTGTAGCAAAACAACGCCTCGCGCTTGTGCGTCTCAATCAGCGTCGCGTCCATGTCCAGCGTCGCCGTCGCCGCGGGCTGACGCTTCTGCAGAAAGTCCAGCAGCGCCTGGTTCACTCTCCAGAGACCGCGCAGTGCCTGCGTCACCGCCGGAATGAACGCCATCCCCGCGACCGCCTTGGGCGAAGCTGGATCATCGAACCGTTCCAGCCAGCCCGACAGCGCCGACGGCGAGGGCGTCGCCCGCTCGCGCTCGCGCCGCCAGCGGCTTTTCAGCGACCGCCGTTCGGCGCGCGACAGCAAATCCTTCTCGATCGCCCGCAGGATCGCCGAAAAGCCGCTGTCGCGCTCCAACCGTTCGATGTCTTCCACGCAGTCGCCGCCGGACAGATTCAGGAAAATCACCGCCAGAACCATCTGGATGTCGAGCCAGCCCTGGCCGCCGGCCGCCCGAACATGCCGCTGGATCGCCCCGCCGAGGCCGCAGGCCTTGATCAGGTCGAGATACAACGGAAGCCCGGCCAACGACGTCAATCCATGGCTGGACGAATTGGCCTCATACTGGAAATCGAGCAGCCCCTGTCCCTGCATCGCGCACCCCGTTGGTGATGATTCTTCGAAGTCGCAAACCAGCAAACCAAGACTATCTCCCTGATTCCTCAGGGCCAACGGGGAACTTGAATTTTCCTGATGCGGAATTCAGGCCGCGGGTCTCCGATCCCGACTGCGGCGCCAATGCCGCCGCGCGGTCGCCGGGCTCGACGCCGGTTTCATTTTCCACGACTCGACCTGGGCCGCGCAGGACGGACGGGCCATCACGATCGCGCCGCGTTCACCCCGAGCCCTCGCAAATAGACCAGCATATCCGCTTCCAGGAGTTCCGCCGGCGACATCGGCATCGCCCGTTGCGCGCCATCGCCCCGTCCAAACAGCGAAGCGACGCCGTGCGCCATGGCCCACATGTGGAGCGCGACCATCAAGGCGGGCGGGCGGCCGGCTGCGGGCAAGGCGGCGCAGACGACGTCGGCGGCGCCGCGCAATACCGCGAAAGCCCGTTCACTGGCTTCCCGCAGCGAGGGATCAGCGCCAACTGGAACGCCGGCTTCGAACATCGCCGAGTAAAGCGCCGGCTCCGCGTGCGCGAAATCGAGATAGGCCTTGCCGAGCCGGTCCAGCGCAACGAACAAATCGGGACGTCCGCTGTCCCATGCGCGCCCGAGCGCAGCCTCGAACTGCTCGAAGCCGCGTAGCGCCACGCTTGCCATCAGCTCATCGCGGTCGCGGAAATGCCGATAGGGCGCCGCGGGGCTGACGCCGGCAAAGCGCGCGGCCTCCGCAAATGTGAATCCTGCTATTCCCTTCCTTGCGATCAGTTCCAGCGCCGCTCGGATCAGCGCCTCGCGCAAATTGCCGTGATGATAGCCGCGCGGCGAATCGCGCTCGCCGGGTCCGTCCTTGCTCCAATTCATGTAAGGAGTACTTACATCATGGCGGCGAAGGTGTCGATGCTGTTCGACCTACGCTCGATGCCGACGCGGTAAGTGTCGCGACTTGGCCCAGGCAGATTGAATCCAATCAAGATATCTGGACGATGCCGATCGGCATTCGAACCCCTCGCCGATTCGACAAGCGCAAATGGCTGTCGGCGCGGGCGGCGGCCGGCATGCACAGGGCGACGACGAGCGCGCTCATTCTTATTTTCGTCTTCGTCATTTTTCGGTTCTTGGCGGCCTCGCGCCGCGCCTTTCAAGCGCCGTGATCTGCAACAAAAGTGTTTCCGATAAAATTGGCCTGACCCAAGACGGTCGCCATAAGTCATCGTCTGCACCAAGTGCGACGAATAGGAGAACAGGATGATCAGACTGATTGGTCTGGGGCTGGTCGGGTGCGCCCTGTGTGTCACGCCAGTCGCGGCAGACGAAGACGTGTATGATGGCCCCACGGCCATTGAGCCGCTGACCGTGACGCCGAAGCCGCAGCCGTCCGCCTCGCCTAACACTGTCTGTGATTTTGAGCATCAATGCTACCCCGACAAGGGCGGACCCGTGATCGAGGCTCCCGCGGCTCCTCCCGTCGTGGCGGCCAAGCCGGTCGCTCCCCGCTCCACGATCCCCGACGAGCCCATCGTCGCAACGTGGCGCGACTGCATGGGTCAGGCCCTGCAAAACTATGAGCAGTCGCACAACCTCCACGCCTTGCAGCTGGCGACGGGAAGCTGTCAGGTACGATTGGAGGAGCGGGGTGACGGCAACTTCGCCGGGGGTGAACTCCCGATGCCGCTGACAGCGCCCGCGCAGCAGCGTGGACGACGGAACATCGGCTGCGGCTGGTGGCCCATCGGGAGCGACGCCGACCGCGACTGTGCGGCGGGGGGTCGCCGCTTCTGACCACCGCAAGCGGGACGCCGCCCGACTGCGAACTCCAGCCGTCGGACCCCTTCTCGCAAAGGGAGAAGGTGGCGCGGAGCGCCGGCGGCCACATGCGTCCCTTGACGGGCGCGGACGCCGGCCCTTGTTGGGCGTCGCGCCTTTCCCGAAGGACTTTACGTTGCGGTCCACGACGGGGCAGTTGCGTACGTGCTGCGAACATCCACTTAACCTAGACCCGAACAATCACGGAAGGGAAACGATATATAGGAGACAATCGATCCGATTTGCCCGGATCGGCGCGACTCTGGTCGCTCAGGCGGCAGCGGAAAGTCTGGATCGCTTCGCTGGCGCTCGCGATGACGACACTGGTCGATTACATCGCATCACGCTTTTGGCTCACTCCGCCGAGCTCTGGAAGAGCGCGTCGAGGTTCAAAGGGCGAGCGTCAATACCGAGTGGTTCAGTATATTACGTGCTTAGTACGGTATTAGTTTTGGTTAACGGAGTAGGCTCGGATTGAGCCCGTCGAAGGGGATTTTCGAGGCGACCCTAAACGGGGTCGCAACCTCCTGAAATTGTTGGGGCCGGTCCGTAAATTGGCGCTAAAGCCTGCGAAAAGCCGGTCGAGCCCGGCGCGCGCCTACGACCTCATCCGCCGCCCGCCGGCCTCTGCTCCCCTTCGCCCGCCATCAGGAGCTGCGCTGCGGTCGAGGCGGCGATCACTGCCGGGTCCTTGCCCTCGACGCCCGGCAGACCGATCGGGCAGACGAGCTTTTCCAGAACCGCCTCCGACAGTTTTGCCGCGCGCATCTGGGAAAGGAACCGCGCCCGCTTGGTCGCCGATCCGATCAGGCCGACATAGGCGAACCTCTGCGAGCGCAGCGCGTCGGCGACGATTTCGAGATCGAGCGCATGGGAATGCGTCATCACCACGATCAGCGCCCCGTCCGGCGCGTTGGCGAGCTCGGCGGCCGGCGCGGGCGCATGGATCAGCGCGACATTGGCGGGCGCATGGGTCGGGAAGGAGTCGCGGCGCGAATCGATCCAGCGCACCGCGAAAGGCAACGGCGCAAGCGCCAGCGCAAGCGCCCGCCCGACATGGCCTGCGCCGAACAGATAGACCGCCCGCGCGCTCTCGCCGAGCGGCTCGGTCCAACCGCTCTCCTCCGGCAGGACCGCCGTCAGGCCCTCCCCTCGCCGGTCGCCCTCGAGGCTTCGCGCGATCCGCCCCTCCCGCCCGATCGCCGCCCGAATCGTCGCCGGTCCATGGGCCTCCGCGGTCGCGATGACGCCGAGTTCCGCCAGGTCGCGACGATCGAACGTCTCGATCCGCCACTCGACGCGGCCGCCGCAGCATTGCGCGAGCTCCGGCCCCAGCGCCAGCGAGCGATGCAACGCCGCGCCGCGCCCCTGCTGCAGCGCCGCTTGCGCCGCCTCGAGGGCGGCCCACTCCAAGGCTCCGCCGCCGATGGTGCCGTGAAACCCGCCCGACGGCCTGATCACCATGCGCGCGCCGGCCTCGCGCGGGCTCGAGCCCTGGACGCGGGCGAGCGTCACCAGAGCCGCCGACCCTTCAGCTTCGATCGCGTCGATCAGGCGGCGGAAAGCCAGCATGGCGCCGCCTCATGGCGCTCCGTCGAGCGAGCGGACCGCGTTGAGGATCGACTCCGGCGTGCACGGCGCCTCGAGCTTGGGATGACCCTTCGGGTTCGTCGCATGAACGGCGTCCAGGATCGCCGAATAGACCGAGATCGCCAGCATCAGCGGCGGTTCGCCGACCGCCTTCGAGCGGTAAACGCTCGGCGTCGGATTGGCTCGCAAATGAAGCCGCGTGTTGAACACCGGGGGCACGTCGGAGGCGACGGGGATCTTGTAGGTCGCCGGCGCGTGGGTCGTCAGCCGCCCCTTGTCGTCGTAAACCAGCTCCTCGGTCGTCAGCCAACCCATGCCCTGAATGAACGCGCCTTCGACCTGGCCGATGTCGAGCGCCGGGTTGATCGAGGCGCCGACGTCATGCAGCAGATCGGCGCGCAGGACCCGCATCTCGCCGGTCATCGTATCGATCGCCACCTCCGAGCAGGCCGCGCCATAGGCGAAGTAGAAGAAGGGCCGGCCTTGCGCCTTGGCTCGGTCCCAATGGATGTCCGGCGTCCGGTAATGTCCAGCGTAGGAGAGCGGGACCCGCGCCAGGCGACACTCCTTGGCAAGTTCGCCGAAGCTCATCGATGCGTTGCCGGCGAACACGCGACCGTCGCGAAACTCGACCGCGTCAGCGCCGACTCCCCAATGTTTCGCGGCGAAAGCGGCCATGCGTTGCTTGATCGCGCCGGCGGCGATCTTGGCGGCCATCCCGTTCAGGTCGGTCCCCGAAGAAGCAGCGGTCGGCGACGCATTGGGAACCTTCGAGGTGTTGGTCGCGGTGATGCGCACGAAATGAAGCGGCACGCCGAACTCCTCGGCGACGATCTGCGCCACCTTGGTGAACAGCCCCTGCCCCATCTCCGTGCCGCCGTGGTTGAGATGGATCGAGCCGTCGGAATAGACGTGCACCAGGGCTCCCGCCTGGTTGAGGCGAATGAGCGTGAACGAAATGCCGAACATCACCGGCGTCAACGCGATGCCGCGCTTGATGAGCCGGCTGGAGGCGTTGAAAGCGGCGACCGCGGCGCGGCGCTCGCGATAGCGGCTCGTCGCCTCGAGCTCGTCGATGATGAGCGCTTGAGTTTCGAAATCCTCGACGGCCTGCCCGTATGGCGTCCGGTCGAAGCCAGGGCGCAGGAGATTGGCTTTGCGAACGTCGAGCGGATCGAGGCCGCGCTCCCGCGCGATGGCGTCCATCACGCGCTCGATCGCGATCATGCCCTGCGGGCCGCCGAACCCTCGGAAAGCGGTGTTGGAGACCGTGTTGGTCTTCAGGCGACGCGAGCCGATCGAGACGTGCGGCAACCAGTAGCCGTTGCCGGCGTGAAACATCGCGCGGTCGACGACGCCCAGCGAGAGATCGGCCGAGCAGCCGCAACGCGCGTTGAGCATGACGTCATAGCCGGCGACGACGCCGCGTTGGTCGAAACCGACGCGCCAGTCGGCGCGGAAATCGTGGCGCTTGCCGGTCAGCATAAAATCGTCGTCGCGATCCAGCCGGACCTTGCACGGCCGGCCGGTCACCCGGGCGGCAAGCGCCGCCATGGCGGCCCAGGTGCACGCCTGGCTTTCCTTGCCGCCGAAGCCGCCGCCCATGCGTCGGGTTTCGACGGTGACGAAGGCGTCCGGAACACCCAGGACGCGCGCCACGATGTGCTGCGTCTCGGTCGGATCCTGGCTCGAAGCGTGCACGGTCATCTCGTCGCCTTCTCCCGGGATGGCGAACGAGGCTTGGCCTTCGAGGTAGAAATGCTCCTGGCCGCCGATCGAAAAATGGCCTTCGAGCTTGTGCGGCGCCTGGTCGATCGCCGAGGCTGCGCCGTCGCGACCGAAGGCATAGTCGTCCAGCACCCGCTCGCCCGTCTTCAAAGCGTCGGCGATCGTCACTGCCGGGGCCTGCTCATCGATGTCGATTTTGGCAAGCCGGGCCGCTCGCCTCGCATCGTCGCGCGTGCGGGCGACCACGGCGAACAATGGCTGCCCGTGGAACAGGATCTCCTTGTCGGCAAACAGCGGCTCGTCCGCGAACGCCGGGGCGATGTCGTTCCGGCCCGGAATATCGGCCGCCGTCAGCACTGCGACGACGCCCTGCGCCGCGCGCACAGGGGCCAACTCAAGGCTCTTCAGCAAGCCGCGCGCCTTGTCGGCCATGCCGAAAGCGACATGAAGCGTTCCCTCCGGCTCGCGAAGGTCGTCGACGTAGATCGCCGACCCCTGCACGTGCAGGCGGGCGGAATCGTGCGGCAGCGGCTTATGGACGACCAGCGTCGACAGGGCGAGATCGGCGACGTCATTCGGCGGCATGGAGCGCTCCAATTCTGGTCGGCGCCTCCGCGCCGCCGATTTCGATGAGCGCCTTTTCAAGCAAATTGGTCGCGACGGTCATG
This sequence comes from uncultured Alphaproteobacteria bacterium, assembly GCA_963835885.1. Taxonomy (GTDB): domain Bacteria; phylum Pseudomonadota; class Alphaproteobacteria; order Rhizobiales; family Beijerinckiaceae; genus Roseiarcus. The sequence continues at coordinate 232,090 of CAWIHF010000001.1, read as the reverse complement.
CGATAGGAGGCGCTCGCGCGCTGGTCGGTCAAGGGGGTGAAATCGGACGAGAGGGCCGCGAGCGCCGGGCGCCAGGTCGCGGGCTCAGCGAGACTGGCGCCGATCAGCAATGTCTCCGCGTTCGCGGCCCGCTTCGGGGTCGCCGCCATGCCGCCGCAGGCAATGCGCGCGCCGACGATGCGCGCGCCGTCGATCTCAACGCGGGCGGCCAGCATGACGGCGGAGATGTCCTCGTCGATCCGCTTGGAGACCTTGAATGCGCGGAAGTGGTGGGCGTCGCCAAGGCGCGGCGCTTCGACCGCCAGCACGAACTCCCCGGGCGCCCTGTCCTGCTTTCCATACGCGATGAAGAAGTCCTCCAGCGGCAGCGTGCGCCTCCCTGAGCCTTTGCGGAGCACGACCCGCCCGCCGAGTGCAATGAGCGCCGGCGCGATATCGCCGATCGGCGAACCGTTGGCGATATTTCCGCCGACTGTTCCGCTCGTCCGCACCTGGATCGAGCCGAACCGCCGCATGAGCTCGCCGAGGTCGGGATGGATCGCGGCGAGCAGCGGCGTGGCGTCGGCGAGCGACACGCCGGCGCCAAGCGAAAGCGCGCCGTCCGATGTCTCGTGTATGTCGTCGAGACCCGCCGTCCGGCCGAGCCATATCACCCGCTGAAGATCGCGCAACTGCTTGGTGATCCAAAGGCCGACATCGGTCGCCCCGGCGACCAGCGTCGCATCGGGAAAACGCGCGTATAGCTCGGCGAGCCCGTCCAGGCTTGAGGGGGCGGCGAAAAACGACGTCTCGTCGCCGACGAAGAGATCGGCGTTGTCGTTCAGGCGGGCGATCGACTCGGCCCTCGCCTCGGCCGTCACGGCGAAACGATCGTCGGGCGCTCCGTCGCAGGTTACGAGCGCCGCCTCGAGGATCGGCCGGTAGCCGGTGCAACGGCAGAGATTACCGGCGAGCTGATCGCATAAGGCCGCTCGGGTCGAGGGGGCGCCGGAATGATAGGCGGCAAACAGGCTCATGACGATGCCGGGCGTGCAAAAGCCGCACTGCGATCCGTGAGAGTCGACCATCGCCTGCTGCAGGGGGTGCAGAGCATCCCCATCCGCCAGATCCTCGATCGTGATCAGCTCCGCGCCGTCGAGTTGTCCGAGCAGCAGAATGCAGGCGTTGAAAGCGTCGTAGGTCAGGCGTCCAGCACGATTGCGGGCCAGGACGACCGTGCAGGCGCCGCAATCGCCCTCAGCGCAGCCCTCTTTCGTGCCTTTGGCGCCCGCACTCTCGCGCAGCCAGTCTAGCACGGTCGCCCGAGGCGAAAACCGGTCGATAGAAACCGGACGCCCCTGGAACCGGAAACGCAGTTTACCCCGAACTCTGGCCGGATTGTTGTACTGTTCCATCTCCGCTCCTCAAGCCGATCCCATAATGAAGGCTTTACGAGTGAAACGGAAGCGTGACGGCCTCACAACCGAAGGCCGCGCCCGCGCAGCGGGATCACCGTCGCGCCGCAATAGGCGCGCCGCGCTCTAATTCCGCAAATCCGGCGGCAGAGCTTCCGCGACCATCGCCTCGACCGCCGCGTCAGCGCCCATCGACGTCTGCGCGTTCGACCCCAGACGTCGGATCGACACTGTGTTCTCGCTCGCCTCTTTCCGACCAATCGCCACAAGGACCGGGACTTTGGCAAGCGAGTGCTCGCGCACCTTGTAGTTGATCTTCTCGTTGCGCAGGTCGGTCTCGACTCTCAGGCCCTTCTTTCTGGCGTTGGCCGCGAAGCTCAGCGCGAAATCGTCAGCGTCGCTGGTGATCGTGCAGACGACGACCTGCACGGGGGCCAGCCACAGCGGCAGATGGCCGGCGTGGTGCTCGAGCAGAATGCCGATGAAGCGTTCCATCGAGCCGCAAATCGCCCGATGGATCATGACCGGGGTCGTCTTCTCGCTGTTGGCGGCAATGAAGAAGGCGCCGAACCGTTCCGGAAGGTTGAAGTCGACCTGAGTCGTGCCGCATTGCCAGTCGCGGCCGATGGCGTCGCGCAGCACGTATTCGAATTTCGGGCCGTAGAAGGCGCCCTCGCCGGGATTGAGGCTCGTGGTCACGACATTGCCGTGACGCGCCCGGATCTCGTCGAGCACGCGGCTCATCACCGCTTCGGCGTGATCCCACATGGCGTCCGTGCCGACGCGCTTCTCGGGACGGGTCGACAGTTTGACGACGATCTTGTCGAAGCCGAAGTCGCTGTAGACGGAAAGGATCAGCTCGTTGATCTTGTGGCATTCTTCTGCGAGCTGCTCCTCGGTGCAGAAGATATGGGCGTCGTCCTGGGTGAAGGAACGCACGCGCATGAGGCCGTGCAGCGCGCCCGACGGCTCGTAGCGGTTGACCGCGCCGAACTCGGCGAGGCGCACGGGCAGCTCGCGGTAGCTGCGCAGCCCGTTCTTGAAGATCTGCACGTGGCCCGGACAGTTCATCGGCTTGATCGCGTAAACGCGCTCGTCCTCGCTTTCCGCGTCCTCGCCAGCGGGCCGCGCCATGAACATGCTCTCGCGATACCAGCCCCAGTGCCCGGAAATCTCCCACAGCCGCTTGTCGAGGAGTTGCGGCGCGTTGACCTCCTGATAGTCGTCGGCCAAGCGCCGCCGCATGTAGGCGACGAGAGTCTGGAACAGCGTCCAGCCCTTGGGATGCCAGAAGATCGAGCCGGGTCCCTCTTCCTGGAAGTGGAAGAGGTCCATTTCGCGGGCGAGCTTGCGATGATCGCGCCGCTCGGCCTCCTCGAGCTGTTTCAGGTAGGCGTCGAGCTCTTCCTTCCTGGCGAAAGCGGTCGCGTAGATGCGCGACAGCATCGGCTTGGTCGAGTCGCCGCGCCAGTAGGCCCCCGCGACCTTCATCAGCTTGAACGCGTCGCCGACCTTGCCGGTCGAGGTCATGTGCGGTCCGCGGCAAAGGTCGGTCCACTCGCCCTGGCTGTAAAGCTTGACGTCCTCGTCCGGCGGGATGGCGTCGATGAGCTCGACCTTGAACGCTTCGCCCTTCCGCTCGAAAAAGCTCTTCGCCTCGTCGCGCGACACGACGGTCTTTCTGAACGGTTCGTCGCGCGCAACGATCTCGCGCATGCGCTTCTCGATCGCCGGGAAATCCTCGGGCGTGAACGGCTCGGAGCGGTAGAAGTCGTAGTAGAAACCGTTCTCGATCACCGGCCCGATCGTCACCTGCGCATCCGGCCACAGCGACTGCACCGCGTCGGCGAGCACATGCGCCGCGTCGTGGCGGATCAGCTCCAGCGCGCGAGGATCGTCGCGGGAGATGAACTCGAGCGTCGCGTCCTTGTCGATCGGGTCAGCGAGATCGACGAGATCGCCGTCGCGGATCGCCGCCACGGTGCGCTTTGCGAGAGAAGGGGAGATCGACTTGGCGATGTCGAGGCCGGAGACGCCGGTCTCGTAGGCGCGCTGCGCGCCGTCGGGAAATGTGACCTGAACCATGCTTGCTCCTGGGCTCACTCGCCGAAACCAAACGGCGTAAGCGAATTGTGCATGCCTATAGACGGGCGGCGGGCGGCGAGCAATCCTTCCGCACGCGACAGCCGATAGAGGCGGGTCAGCGGCGCTGGTTGGGCCCGGTGAAGATGACGACTTCGTCCTTGCCCACTCGGTCGAGCTTGGTGTGCGCCTCTTCCTCGAGCAGATCGCGGTCGACGTTCTCGGGTCGGAGCGCGGCGACGCGCCTCTCCCAGCGGGCGCGCTCGCCTTGCAGCCTCGCCAGGTCGGCCTTCAGGGTCTCCGCCTGGGCGTCGTATTTTTCTTTGGCCTTGAGGCCGTGTTCGCCGTTCACCGCCCCCCAGACGAGATAGCCGCTCGCCACCCCGAGCACGAGGTAGAAGAGGATCGGCAGCACGATCGATCGCAGGCGGGTTCTAACGACCATGCGGCGATCCTGCCGGGCGTGTGGTTAAGGCCGCGTTACCCGATCCCCTGTCGCAGCGCTCGCTGAGCGCGGCCAGCGGCCGCGTCCACAGCAAAGCGCAATCGTCAGACCGCCTTGATCGCCGAGCGGCCGGCGTAGCGGGCCTGGTCGCCGAGTTCCTCCTCGATCCGGATGAGCTGATTGTATTTCGCCAGGCGGTCCGACCGGGACAGCGACCCGGTCTTGATCTGCCCGCAGTTGGTGGCGACCGCGAGATCGGCGATCGTCGAATCCTCGGTCTCGCCCGACCGGTGCGACATGACCGAGCTGTAGCCTGCGCGATGGGCCATTTCGACGGCGGCCAGAGTCTCGCTCAACGAGCCGATCTGGTTGACCTTGATGAGGATCGAGTTGGCGATCTTCTCCTTGATCCCCCGGCTCAAAATCTCGGTGTTGGTGACGAAAATGTCGTCGCCGACCAACTGGCGGCGTGATCCGAGCTTCTGGGTCAAAAGCTTCCACCCCTCCCAATCCTGCTCGGCCATGCCGTCCTCGATCGACAGAATCGGATAGGCGTCGGCGAGCTTGGCGAGATACTGGACCTGCTCTTCGATCGAGCGGGTCTTGCCTTCGCCGGAATAGACATAGGCGCCTTCCTTGAAGAATTCAGACGCGGCGCAGTCGAGACCGAGCGCGATGTCCTGGCCGGGCTTGAAGCCCGCCGCCTCGATCGCCTTCCCGCAGAATTCGAGCGCCGCCTCGGCCGATGGAAGGTTCGGCGCAAAGCCGCCCTCGTCCCCGACATTGGTGTTGTGGCCAGCCTTCTTCAGCGCGCTCTTCAGCGCGTGGAACGTTTCCGCGCCCCAGCGAACCGCGTCGGCGAAGGACGGCGCGCCGACGGGCAGGATCATGAATTCCTGGAAGTCGATCGGATTGTCGGCATGCACGCCGCCATTGACGATGTTCATTTGCGGGGTCGGCAGAAGCCGCGCCGTCGTGCCCCCGACATAGCGGTAGAGCGGCAGTCCGGAGGCCTCCGCCGCCGCCTTGGCGACCGCGAGCGACACGCCGAGGATCGCGTTGGCGCCGAGCCGCGACTTGTTCGGCGTGCCGTCGAGGGCGATCATCGTCTCGTCGATCTTGAGCTGGTCCTCCGCGTCGAGCCCCGAGATCGCATCGAAAATGTCGCGGTTCACCGCCTCGACGGCCTTCAGCACCCCCTTCCCGCCGAAGCGGCCCTTGTCGCCATCGCGCAGCTCGACCGCCTCACGGGTTCCGGTCGAGGCGCCCGACGGAACGGCCGCGCGTCCCATCGAACCGTCCTCGAGGACCACATCGACTTCCACGGTCGGATTGCCGCGACTGTCGAGAATCTCACGCGAGACGACGTTGACGATGGCGGTCATGGATGGCTTCCCTCCGGCGAATTTCGCGAGGTCTCTTACGCCATCGCCGCAACCGGCGAAAGGCGCGTCCAGCCATAGGGGCGCCCGGCGCCGAAGTACTTTTGCTTCCGCCGGGGAACAATTGACCAAACCGCGACGTCCCAGAAAAAATTTGCATGGCAGGGCTGCCAAGGCCCGTGACAGCGCCGAAAAAGTGGACTAGCAATGACGTGCGAAAAGGAGGCCGCTGCCAAAGATTTTGGCGCCGGACGCCGCAAAGTCTGTGGGAGGACGACGCGCTCCACTGTTCCGTCTGGCCGAATTCAGGCCGGAAAATAAAGACAAAATCGGGATTTCGGAGCGCATGCGAGGACGAAGACAAGGGGCGAGCCGCCCGAGGGCGGTTCGCCCCTTGCATTTGCATCAACCTCGAGATTACTTTGTTTGCTTTACTTTAATTCGAATCTGGATTTATTCGGCGCGTTGCTTCATCCGCGCTCTGCTTCACCTTCCGCCCACCCCCGCCTGGCCTCCTCGATGTATTCCTCCAGGCGCCTCTCGCCGATCGCTTGGCGCGCGCCATCCATAAGGTCCTGATAATAGGCGAGATTGACCTCCGTCAGGCCCATCATGGCGAAGATTTCGCCCGACTTGACGAGATGGCGCCAGTAGGCGCGCGAATAGTCGCGCGCCATCCGCGACGACGACATTAGGTCGATCGGCCGCGGGTCGTCGGCGAAGCGCGCATTGCGCAAGTTCATCCGGCCCTGCCGTGTGAAAACCATCCCGTGCCGGCCGGCGCGGGTCGGCATCACGCAGTCGAACATGTCCACGCCACGCCTGAGCGACTCGAGCAGATCGTCCGGCGTGCCGACGCCCATGAGGTAGCGGGGCCGGTCGGCCGGCAGACGGGGAATGACCGTCTCAATCATCTCGAGCATCAAAGCCTGAGGCTCGCCGACTGCAAGACCGCCGATGGCGTAACCGTCGAAGCCGATCTCGACCAGTCCTCCGGCGCTGGCGACACGGAGATCCTTTTCCGTCCCGCCCTGGACGATGCCGAAAATCGCCCTGCCGGGCTGCTTGCCGAAGGCTGTCTTCGAGCGCTCCGCCCAGCGCAGCGACAGACGCATCGCCCGTTCCGCCTCCACGTGTGCGCAGGGCAGTCTGACGCATTCGTCGAACTGCATCTGGATGTCGGAGCCGAGCAGGCGCTGGATCTCCATCGCGCGCTCGGGCGTCAGTTCGTGGCGCGACCCGTCGATGTGCGACTGGAACGTCACACCCTTCTCGCTGAGCTTCCTGAGCTTTGCGAGAACTCATCACCTGGAAGCCGCCCGAGTCGGTCAGGATCGGGTGCGGCCAGTTCATGAACCTGTGCAGGCCGCCGAGCGAGGCGATCCGCTCAGCGCCCGGCGACAGCATGAGATGATAGGTGTTGGAGAGAACGACGTCGGCGCCGAGCGCCCTGACCGCCTCGGGATGCATCGCCTTGACCGTCGCCGCGGTGCCGACCGGCATGAAGGCGGGCGTCCGTATGGCGCCGCGCGGCGTCGCGATTTCGCCGAGCCGGGCCTCGCCGTCGACGGCTTTGACGGCAAAGCGGAATGTCGAAGTCATCGAGAGTCTTGAAGTCTTCAGAGTGTGGGAAGGGCGGGCGCGCCGGGCAGAGGTCGATAAAGCAGAATTGGCGAGGTGTAGCAAATCGCCGCAGTCGCTTGCGAAGCGTTAGGTAAGCCCTTTGAAATTCTCATGAAGACTTAACGTGTTCGAAACGTTGTAGGCTTACGTTGCGTTCTCCGCCGTTGATCGAAGGGGGTCGGACATGTTCCAGCGGCGTCAGGCGTTGTTGACGATCGCGCTGACGATTATCGGCGCGCGGTTCGCCGTTGCGAATGCTGCCGTAGGGGGGAAAGAGTGGATCCTCACCGTCGACGACAAGACCGCGGACGGCAGAACCTTTCGCTTCACGCGCGACGATTTGCTGAAGCTCCGCGCAGAACGCGTCTCGACCCACACGCCGTGGCACGACGGTGTCGTCGATTTCGACGGCGTGCCTGCGCGCGACCTGATGGCGCTCGTCGGCGCGACGGGCCAAAGGGCGGCGATCCTCGCGCTCGACGACTACAGGGTCGACGTACCGCTCGCGGATTTCACCCAATACGACGCTGTGTTCGCCTACGCCGCAAACGGCAAGCCGCTGACGATCGAAGAGAAGGGCCCGCTGTTCCTCGTCTATCCGTATGACTCGACACCGCAATTGGCGACGGAAACGTACTATGCGCGCTCGATCTGGCAGATCGCGCACATCAGCATCGAGTGACGCGTGAGCCGGAAGCCCGAGAGCGGCGCCTCGCAGAAGTCGCAGCGCGTCGTCTATGCGTTGCTGACCGCCGTCATCTGCTTCGCCGCGGCAGGGATCGCAATCCAGCGCGTCAACGCGGGAATTGGCGTTTCGATCAGTCGCGCGGCGCGCTTCGAGACGACCTTCAACGCCGCTAACGGCAAGATCGACATCGCGCGCCTGAAGGTCGCGCTCGCGCTGTGGAGGGTCGATCCCAGCGCCGCGCGGCGACGAGACCTTTCGACAGCGTTCGCTGTGGTCGTCGGCTGGATTGGCGATCTGCAGCGTGGCGCTTTCGGCGAACTCGTGCGCAGCGACGCTGATATGGCGGCCAGGGCGGCAGGCGTCATGGCGACGCTGAGGACGTTGCAGCCGCTGCTGGCGGCGCCGAACGCGCCGGGCGCCGCGGAGCGCGCCGATGCGTTGATGGTGAAGCTCGATGAGCCGGTCGCCGCTCTGGTGTCGGATTCACTGGCGCATAGCATCGATCGGTCGCGCGCCGACGCGGAGATCCTGCGTCGGCAGCAGGAAGAGCAGCTTGCGATCGAAATCGGTCTCCTCGTCAGCGGCTTCGGTCTGATCGGCGTACTGTTCTGGCAAAAGCGTGAGGTCCTCTGCATGCACCGCGAGCAGATCGCGGCCACTCGGCGCTTCGAATTCCTCGCCGCGCACGAACTCGCTGACGGGGCTGCGCAATCGCGCGGCGTTTTCAGAGCGCATCGAGCAAGCCTTCGCCCGACGCGACCAGGAAGGCGGAGAGGTCGCCCTGCTCACCCTGGACGTCGATCGGTTCAAGACAATCAACGACGCCCTCGGCCACGCGGCCGGCGACGAGCTTCTGACGTCGATCGCCGACCGTCTGAAGCGCCTTTCCGGCGAAAGCGACGCCGTCACGGCCGCACGCCTCGGCGGCGACGAATTCGCTCTGCTGGTCGAAGGACCCGCAGCCGTCGACAGGGCCCGCCGCCTGGCCGAGGCGACGCTCGAGGCCTTGCAACGCCCGCATCGCATCGGGGTCCTCAGCATCGCCTCGAACGCGAGCATCGGCCTCGCTCACGCGCCGAGCCATGGCGATACCCCCAACGAAATCGTGCGCGGCAGCGATATTGCGCTTAACCGAGCCAAGTCCGGCGGCCGCGGCGTCATCAGCGTTTTCGACACGGCCAAGGATCGCGACGTCATCGGCAGGCGGGCGCTCGAATCCAATCTCAGGCGGGCGCTCGAACTCGACGAATTCGAACCCTACTACCAACCGCAGGTCGACCTCGCGACCGGCCGTGTCGTCGCCGTCGAAGCGCTGATCCGCTGGAACCGCCGCGGCAAGCTGATCCTGCCGCGCCAGATCATCCCGCTTGCGGAGGAGAGCGGCCTCATCGTCGCGATCGACCGTCGCATGCTGGAACTCGTCTGCGCCGACGCCCTGCGGCTCCCCAGTCGCCTGCAAGTCTCGATCAACCTGTCGGCGGCGCATTTCCTTTGCGACGACTTCGTCCCCTCATTCACCGGCATCCTGGAGCGCTCCGGAGTCGATCCCCGCCGCATCGCGCTCGAGATCACCGAGAGCATAATGCTGACCAACGAGGCGCGCACGAGCGAAGTGCTCGAGCGGTTGCGCAATCTCGGAGCCGCGATCGCCCTCGACGATTTCGGCGCCGGATTCTCGAGCCTCGGGTATCTGCGCCGCTTTCCCTTCGACCAGCTGAAAGTCGACAAGGCGTTCGTCGAGGACGTCGATGCGAGCGCCGAATCCTTCGAGATCCTGCGGGCGATTGTCGCCCTCGGCGGGTCCTTGGGCATGTCGGTGATCGTGGAGGGCATCGAGCGGCGGACGCAGGCGGAACGAGCCCGCGCCGCCGGCTGCGGGCTCGGCCAGGGCTATCTCTTCGCCAGTCCGATGCCCTTCGTCGAATTCGCGCGCCTCGTCGATCGGGATGATCGCATCGAGCTGTCAGCGGCCTGAGAAGGCGCGCGGCGCACCTTCCAGCAGGCAGGCGTCGCCGTAGGAATAGAAGCGATAGCCCGCTTCGATCGCGTGCGCGTAAGCCGAGAGCATCGTCTCCAGGCCGCTGAAGGCGCTGACCAGCATGAACAGCGTCGAGCACGGCAAATGGAAATTGGTCATCAGCGCGTCGACGGCGCGGAAGCGGTAGCCGGGCGTGATGAAGATCGAGGTCTCGCCGGCGAACGGGCGAATGCGGCCGCCCTCGTCCGCCGCGCTCTCGAGGATGCGGGCCGAGGTCGTGCCGACGCAGACGATCCGGCCGCCGCTGGCGCGCGCTTTGTTCAGCGCCTCCGCTGTCGCATCGTCGATCGCGCCTTCTTCCGCATGCATCCTGTGGTCCTGCGTATCCTCCGCCGTGACGGGCAGGAATGTCCCCGCGCCGACATGCAACGTAACGCAATGAAGACCGACGCCGCGCGCCGCGATCCGTTCGACTAGCGAGGGGGTGAAGTGGAGGCCCGCGGTCGGGGCTGCGATCGCGCCGGCCTCAGCCGCGAACATCGTCTGGTAATCGGCGCGATCTCTTTGTTCCGGCGCGCGGCGCGCGGCGATATAGGGCGGCAGGGGCGCCGAGCCCAGACGTTCGATCGCCTCATCGAGCGCGGCGCCGGCGAACTGGAAGCGCAGCAAGACTTCGCCCGCCTCGCCCTTCTCCTCGACTTCGGCGTCGAGCGCCGCGATGAGGCAGGCCATGCTTTCGCACATCTCGCCGAAGCGGATGCGCTCGCCGACCCTGAGCTTCTTTGTTGGGCGCACGAGCGCCCGCCAGCGACAATCATCGACGCGCTTGATCAGCGTCGCTTCGATCGCGGCGACTGCATCGCCCCTGACCCGAATCCCCTCGAGCCGCGCTGCGATGACGCGCGTGTCGTTGACGACCAGCGCGTCTCCGGGCTGCAAAAAGTCGGGCAGATCGGCGACGCGCGCGTCCGTCAGCCCGCCGCTGGCGCCGACGACCAGCATCCGCGCGCTGTCGCGGGGAGAGGCCGGCCGGAGCGCGATCAGCTCCGGCGGGAGTTTGAAGTCGAAGGCGTCGACGCGCATGGCGGGAATTGCGACTGCCAGCACGTCATCGCGAGGGTTGGCGAAGCGATCCGCTCGTCAACTCGGACGGCGGATTGCAATGACGGCGGACGAAGCGCGAAGCCCTCAGCTCAGGGTCGCCTTGACGATCTTATCAGGGTCGCGCACCGGCTCGCCGCGCTTGATCTTGTCGACGTTTTCCATGCCCGAAGTCACCTTGCCCCAGACCGTATATTGGCGGTCGAGGAAATGGGCGTCGTCGAAGCAGATGAAGAACTGCGAATTGGCCGAATTCGGGTTCTGGGCGCGGGCCATCGACACTGTGCCGCGCACGTGCGGCTCGGCGTTGAACTCGGCCTTGAGGTCGGGGTATTTCGAGCCGCCTGTTCCGGTGCCGTGCGGGCAGCCGGTCTGGGCCATGAAGCCGTCGATCACGCGGTGAAAGACGATTCCGTCGTAGAAGCCTTCGGAGACGAGCTTCTTGATGTGCTCGACGTGTCCGGGCGCGGCGGCCGGGTTCATTTCGATGACGACTGGACCTTTGGTCGTCTCGAGGGTCAGCGTGTTGCCTGTGCTCATCGGTTTGAATCTCCTATTTCGACGATCCGGCCATGCGCATGGTGACGATCTTGTCGGGATTCGTCACCTGGCCGTTGTTGGCTTCCGTTCCCGCCTTGATCTTGTCGACGACGTCCATGCCGGAAACGACTTCGCCGAAAGCGGTGTACTGGCCGTCGAGGAAGCCCGCGTCGCCGAAGCAGATGAAGAACTGCGAATTGGCCGAATTCGGGTCCTGGGTCCGGGCCATGCCGAGGATGCCGCGCTTGAAATGCGTCTTGTTGAATTCAGCCGGCAGGTCCGGCAGATCGGAGCCGCCCGAGCCGGCCCCGGTCGGGTCGCCCGTCTGCGCCATGAAGCCCGGAATGACGCGATGAAAGACGAGGCCATCATAAAACTTGCGCTTCACCAGGGTCTCGATCTGCGCGACATGTTTGGGCGCCCAGTCGGGACGGAGGCGGATGACGACCTTGCCGTTCTTGAGGGTCATGATGACAGTGTTGGCTGTCTCGTCCGTCGCCGCCCGGACGGCGGCGGCGGCGAAGAAGGGAAGCGCAAACGCGGTGCGGCGGGTGAAAAGCAGCATGCAGGCCTCGGGAGGGCGCGGCAGGATCGCCGCGGCGCGCGTGATATCAGTTTAGCGAGGCATTGCAACCGGCGCGCTCAAGACTGGTCCTGCGACAATTCATCCCTGGAAAGCCGCGCGCTCCATTTTCGCCGCTTTTCCAAAATAGCTGGAATTGTGGCGTTGCGGCGCGCAGAGTTGTTCCGTGACCTAGTAGGCTCGTTCGACTCTTATCGATGGGAATTGGATGAACTGGACCCCACTGGCGCTCGCGGCTGTCGCCGCGCTTCTCACCACCCCCCTCGCCGCCCAGCCGATCACGCGCACCTGCGCCTATAAGGGCGACGGGAAACTCGGACCGCTGACCGTCGATTTCGACGAATCGGCGCACTCGGTGCGAGTCACGACGCAGGATGGACGCACTTACACCTACCACGACGGCGTGACCGGCCGCATCAGCCCGTCGAACAAGGACGACCTCGGGCCGGTCGAACAGTTCGTCAAATTCCTGCCGACCGAGGTCGAGGTCGGCTTCCGCTGGGTCGACGACGGCTCGACCGGCCATCTCGCCTATTTCGACCGCGCCGCGTTCAAGGACCCGACCAAGCCTTGCCTGTGGCGCTCGCTCTGGCAATTCGCCACCGGCTGAGGCTACGGCGCGCCGGCCCCGCCGGCCGCGCTCCAAAGGGCGTCCGGTTAGGACGCCCGTCTTTCGACGGGCTATGGAGCGCGGCTACAGATGGGCGCCCTACTCCGCCGCCACCTTCGGCAGATGGGCGAGCGACTGTTCGAGCGCCCTCGGATCGTAGTCCTGGTCCTCCAGCTTGCCCGAGAAGTAGTCGGTGTAGGCCTGCATGTCGAAATGGCCGTGGCCGGAGAGGTTGAAGAGGATGGTCGGCGATTTGCCCTCCTCCCTTGCCTCCAGCGCCTCGTCGATCGCCGCCCTGACCGCATGGGTCGTCTCGGGGGCCGGCACGATGCCTTCGCTCCGCGCGAACATGACGCCCGCCTCGAAGCATGGGTTCTGGTGATAAGCGCGCGCCTCGATCAGGCCGAGCTCCTTGCAGTGGCTGACCAACGGCGCCGATGCCGTGATAGCGCAGTCCGCCGGCGTGGAAGCCCGGCGGGATGAACTCCGACCCGAGCGTATGCATCTTGACCAGCGGCGTCAGATGTCCGGTGTCGCCGAAGTCGAAAGCATATTTGCCGCGCGTCAGGGATGGGCAAGCCGCGGGCTCGACTGCGATCACCCGCACCTCGCGTTTGTCGCGCAGCTTCTTGCCGATGAAGGGGAAGGCGATGCCGGCGAAATTGGACCCGCCGCCGGCGCAGCCGATCACCACGTCCGGATAGGCGTCCGCCTGCTCCATCTGCTCGATCGCCTCGATGCCGATCACCGTCTGGTGGAGGAGCACGTGGTTCAGCACGCTGCCGAGCGCATATTTGGTGTCCGCGTTGGTCGCAGCGACCTCAACCGCTTCCGAGATGGCGATGCCGAGGCTGCCGGGCGAGTCCGGATGCTCAGCCAGAATTGCGCGCCCGGATTGGGTCTCCTCGCTCGGGCTCGGGACGCATTTCGCGCCGTAAGTCTCCATCAGCGCCCGCCGGTACGGCTTCTGGTTGTAGGAGACCCTGACCATGTAGACCTTGACTTCGAGGCCGAACAGCGCGCCGGCGAAGGCGAGCGAGGAGCCCCATTGTCCCGCGCCGGTCTCGGTCGACAGTTTCGCGACCCCTTCCTGCTTGTTGTAGAACGCCTGGGCGACGGCGGTGTTGGGCTTGTGGCTTCCGGCCGGGCTCACGCCCTCATATTTGTAGAAGATCCGCGCGGTTGTCCCAAGCGCCTGCTCGAGCCGTCGGGCGCGATGCAGCGGCGTCGGGCGCCACATGCGATAGATGTTGCGGACCGGCGCGGGAATTTCGATGTGCCGCTCGGCGCTGACCTCCTGGCCGATCAGCGCCATCGGAAAGAGCGGCGCCAGATCGTCGGGTCCGACCGGTTTGCCGGTGCCCGGATGGAGGACCGGCGGCGGCGGCGACGGCAGATCGGCCATGATGTTGTACCAGGCGTGCGGAATCCGATCCTCGCCCATCATATATTTGTTCTGCTCGCTCATCGGTTCCTCCCGCGTCCGGAGTCGCCCATTCCGGCAACCTTAAAGACGCTTACACGAGCCGTCTGGCGTCTTTGAAAGGATTTCTATCTCGGGCGCCAGTGAACGCGCACCCCTCCCCTCGCAAGCCTAAGCAACGGATAAAACCGCGGTCACCCCGAGCGGCGCGGCGGGCGATCCGTATGCCTCGCGCAGGGCTGGCCGGTCGCTTGACAGCGTGGCGCGGCCTGAGCCATCAGGCGCCCTCGGCCCTTAAGAGCCGATGGGCCCGGCCGATCGATGACGTTCACCAAAGACCTGCGCTTTCGCCTGGAATATTTTGGATTCCGGGCGGTCCAGGCGGTCGCCCGGGCCTATCCGCTCGAGGCCGCGTCGCGCCATTCGGGACTCGCGTGGCGTCTGATCGCGCCGCGCCTCTACCGGCAGGAGCGCGCGCTGGACAATCTGGCGCTCGCCTATCCCGAGATCCCGCTTAAGGAGCGTCGGAAGCTCGCCGCCGACATGTGGGAAAACCTCGGCCGCACGTTCGCCGAATCCTTCCATCTCGAGACAATCGTGGCGGGGGGCCGCATCCGGTTCGAGCCGGAGGAACGTTTCGACGAGATCGCCCGCGGCGGACCGTTCGTCGTCTGCGGCCTGCACCTCGGCAACTGGGAGATCGTCGCTCATGCCGGCAAGCGCATGGGCGTGCCGCTGACCGGCGTCTATCAGCGCCTGAGCAACCCCTATGTCGACGCGGAAACCCACAAGCTGCGCGCCTTCCTTTACGAAGGCGGCCTCCTGCCGAAGGCCCCGGTGACGGCGCGCGCGCTTTTGCGCAAGGCGCAGGAGGGCGGCTACCCGGCCTTCCTCGCCGACCTGCGCGACGACCGCGGCGCAAAAGTTCCCTTCTTCGGCCATCCGGCGCGGTCGAACACCTTTCCCGCGCTGCTTGCGCGCACGACCGGCCTGCCGCTCTATGCCGGCGCGGCCTTCCGGCAGCCAAACGTCCGCTTCGTCATCCGGATCGAGCGGGTTCCGGTCCCGGCGACCAACGACCGGGCGGCCGACGCGATCGCGGCGACGGCCGCGCTGCAGAAGCAGTTCGAGGCCTATATCCGGGAAGCGCCGGAACAGTGGATGTGGGCGCACCGGAAGTGGGACTGATGGCCGGGCGTTCGGGGCGCCCGCTCAATCCGGTCCTCTGGCCCATCCCGCGCCTCCTTACGCCAATTCCATTCCAAAATTGAACCTTTTCAATGCGTTGCGATTACATTTCGGGCCGACCGTCGCAGGCCGCGCGCGCCGCCCGTCGGTTCAGGCGGCGGCCTTGCCGACGCCGTTGAGCCTTGAGCAGAGGATATGTCGATCGGGGAATTTCGGCAAAGTCGAATCCGTTGTCGTTCAGAGGCGCGCCCGGACGCGCCATTTGGCAGAGCCAAGGCACGTTCCGCGGTAGAAAGGCTTTCCAAATCTTTCCATTCCTAGCACCGACTCGAGACTTATCAAGGCTTTGCGGGCGCGACCGAACGAAGATTATTTGTTTCCTCCTTCTCCGAAGGAAAGCCGGCGCGGCTTCTTTCCTTCGGAAATCGGCATCGGCTTCCACCTTGCCGGCGAAACCGCCGGCCGCTTTTTCCTCGCCGGCGCCGGCCTTACGCTCCATCCACTTTTCCACGCCTGTCTCGCACGGCTCCGCTCGGGTGATTTCTCTTGAACATAACATGAACATTTCCGGTAGGGAAGAGAATGTCTGATTTTTCTTCGCCTTGGCGAACGGGAGGGCCAGCCCTCCCTGATCGGTCGGACTCTCCCTCCAGAACTCCGACGATCTGGATGAAGACAAAAAGGGGTTGAGTACGCCGTCACCGTAATTCCCCAGGGCCATGCATCGCGGAGCGACGGCGCGCCAGAGCGGAGCACTCTCACTCTTCAAGAGCCGGAAACGGCCTTCGGCGAGCTTGGCGATGTCTTCATCATCCGAACAGATCGTCGATGCGCCCTCAACGGCCCTCTGGCCCGCAAGGCGCGCCGCACGCCTGTTTCACACGGTTCGGCGCTCATTTGATCTCTGCGATCTGCGCTTCGCTGAGACCACGGACAAAATCCGGCAAGGGGATGAAGCCGACCGGCTTGAGATAGGTCTCGCTGTTGCCGCCAGTCACCGAGATCGCCCACAAGAGAAAGGCGCGCAGCGCCTCTGGCCGTCGCAGCGTCGGGCTGGGTTTTCGAGACGAGGGCGTATTCGTAGTTGATCAGCGGGTAGCTGTCGTCGCCAGGGGCGAAGACGAGGCTGATGCGCTCGTAGGGCGGCGTGCGCGGGTCAAGCCGCGCGGCGCCGTCGGCGATCGTTTGCGGGGTGGGAAGGAGGAACTTCGCCGCTCTGGTTCTTCACCATGGCGGTCCCGAGGCCGGCCTTGGCGATCTCGCCGGCGTAGCTGATCGCCCACATAGCCGATCGAGTTAGGCGTTTCGGCGAGCGTCTTGACCAAGCCTTCGTTGCCCGCCGCGGTTTTTTCCGACGCGACCCTGGGCCAAGTGATGTCGGTGCCGAAGCCGGGATTGTCCTCCCAGCTCTCGGTCGAGAAATCCAGGAACTGGGTGAAGATGAACGTGTCGCCGGAGCCGTCGGCCCGCCGGACCGGGATGATCGTCTGATGCGGCAGCTTCACGCCGGGATTCATGGCCGTGAGCGCCGGGTCGTCCCACTCCGTGACGGCGCCGGTATAGATGGCGGCGAGCGTCGGGCCGTCGATTTTGAGGTTGAGCGCCCTTGAGCTCCGGGAGGTTGTAATTGATCGTCTGCGCGGAAATGGCGAGCGGGATATCGAGGATCTGCGGGTTGTGCGCCGCGACTGCATCGGAAAGATAGGCGTCGGAGGCGCCGATGCGCACGGTTCCGGCGATCGCGGCCTTCGTGCCGGCGGCGGAGCCGCCGCCCGAGGCGTCCAGCGCGACGTCGGGCGCGACACTCTTGTAGCCCGACGACCCAGGATTGGAAGAGGGGCAAGAGAAGGGTCGACCCGCTCTCGTTGAGCGTGATCGCCGCCGCGCGCGCGAGAGAACCCGCCAGCGCGAGGACGACGACGGCGCAGGCGGCCGCTCGGTGAACGCTGTCGCTCATGACTCTCCCTTTCGCGAGAGGCGTTCAGCGCCCGATCCGGTCGAGATTCACGCCGGTGGTCTCGATCCGGAATAACCAGGTCACGATCGCGCCGAGCACAGAGCTGATTGCGAGGCCGTAAAGCAGCGATGCGCGTGCCGAGGGAGAGCGAGCAGGAGCGGGAAGCCATAGGTGGTGGCGACCGCGCCGACCTTGCCGATCATGGCCGCGAATCCCGCGCCCATGCCGCGCACCTCGGTCGGAAACACCTCGCCGGCGAGCAGGTAGGTCTGCGCGTTGGGGCCGAGATTGGTCATGAAGTTGAACAGCATCACGCCGACCATGATGAGCTGAAGCTTGATCGGGCCGCTCGCATCGATCGACAGTGTGGCGATCACGAGTCCGACCGCGCAGCCAAGGAAGCCGAAGATCTGCAGGCGGATGCGCCCGAACCTGTCGGAGAGCGCGATCGCGAACGACGATGCCGACGATCAGCAGCGAGGTCGTCAGCGCCGCCGCCTCCGCTGAATGGATGCCGCTGGCGATCAGGTCGGCGGGACTGCGGATCTTGTCGGGACCGCTGCCGAGCGCGGCGGCGATCAGGGTGGGGGTGAAGACGCCGATGCCGTAGGTGCCGAGATCCTGCAGGAACCACGGCGCCGAAGAGAAGATCGTGGCGCGCCGATTGCGCGGGTTGAACAGAGCCAAGAATGAGCGTTTCGAAGCGCTCGCCTCGTCGGCGACGTGGCGGGCGAGCGCCACCTGCTGCGGGTAGAGCGGCTTGCGAAAGAGCAGGCGCGTCACGGCCTTTTCCGCCTTTTCATGCTCGCCGCGGACGATCAGCCAGTTCGCGCTTTCCGGTGATGAAGAAGCGGCCAGAGTGATCGCCAAAGCCGGCACCAGCGCGGTCGCGTACATCCACCGCCAGGCGTCGATGCTCGGATCGAGCACCAGCACGAGCGCGCCGACCGCGATGCCGCACATGGCGCCCATCGCCTGGAAGGCGAAGGCGCCGAGCACCAGGCGCCCGCGCGAGACGCTCGGGATGTTCTCGGAGATGATCATGTGCGCGGTCGGATAGTCGCAGCCGAGCGCCATGCCGACGCCGAACAGGCAGATCACCAGCGACCAGAAGTCCTGCACCAGGATCAGCAGCGCGAGGAACAGGCAGAAGATGATCATCTCGGCGATGAACATCCGCTTGCGCCCGAAATAATCCGAGAGGCCGCCAAGCAGGATGGTGCCGACCAGAATGCCCGCGAGGCTCGCCGAGGTGACGAGGCCTTTTTCCGCAGGCCGCGAGGTGGAACTCGCGGGTGATCAGCGGCACCGTCACGCCGCCCATGAACACGACGAATCCCTCGAAGAACTTGCCGAAGGCGGCGAGCGTCCAGATGCGCCACTGCATCCCCGTCATGGGCGTGGATTTCAGCGCCGTGCCGTCGGGCCATACAGGCAATTCGTCGATATATTCCTGCACCGTTTTCGCCGGTGATCGATTTAGCGTTTTCGGTGCAGCGACCTGGACCATGTTTCGGCTCCCGTTCTGATCGATTCTCGCGAGGGGCTGCAATGAGCCGACGACACGGACGTTTGCCTTCCGCCCGACGCACTCACGGCGCCGTCCTCCCATTGAACACAATCTCTATTGGCTGTGTGTGACACTTTAAAGTTTTCCAGGAGCGGCGACGAAATGGCCCTCGGCCGTCGAAAAATACGCCGTGCCGCCCTTACCAAGAGCGTGTCGCCCTTGACAGAATTGCCTCGCATCGATGAGCCCGGCGATGCGCGCACGCCAGGACCGAACGGCCACTGTTTCCGAAGGGGAGTTGCCACCCCGCTCTCAACTGGCTAGACCGCTTAACTACGTCGACTGACGGCCTGCGAGGGCCCGCGGTGTCGGCTGCGCAATGATGGACCAGGACGCGGGCGGCCATGTCGAAGCGCAAGTTTCCGATCGTGCTCATCAAGCCGTCGCATTATGACGACGATGGCTACGTCATCCAGTGGCGGCGCTCGACCATCCCGTCGAACAGCCTCGCCAGCGTCTACGGCCTGCTCGCCCAATGCGCCGAGGAACAGGCGCTCGGCCCTGACGTCACAATCGAGATCGAAGTTTTTGACGAGTGCAACACGATCCTCGACCTGCCGGGCATCGCCCGACGTCTTCAATCCGCCGGGGGCGGGTTTGTCGCCCTGGTCGGCGTGCAGTCCAACCAGTTTCCCCGGGCGCTCGACCTCGGCCGCCAGTTCCGGGCCGAGGGCGTGACCGTCGCGGTCGGCGGCTTCCACGTGTCCGGCTGCATCGCCATGCTGCCGGGACTGCCGCCCGAGCTGAGGCAAGCCCAGGCGCTCGGCATGATCCTGTTCGCCGGCGAGGGCGAGGGGCGCCTCGCCGGCCTGTTGCGCGACATCGACGCCGGCGCGCCGAAGCCGCTGTACAATTATCTCGACGACATGCCGGACATGGCGTCCGCTGCGATTCCGGTGTTGCCGCGCCCCGTCGTGACGAAGGTGGCCGGACATTACGCCAGCTTCGACGCCGGCCGCGGCTGCCCCTATCAGTGCAGCTTCTGCACGATCATCAACGTCCAGGGACGCAAGTCGCGCTACCGGACCGCCGACGACGTCGAAGCGATCGTGCGCGCCAACGCGGCGCAGGGGATCACCCGCTTCTTCGTCACCGACGACAATTTCGCCCGCAACCGCAACTGGGAGCCGATCCTCGACCGGCTCATCGAGCTGCGCGAAGAGAAGGGATTTCGGATCAGGCTCCTGCTGCAGGTCGACACGCTCTGCCACAAGATTCCCGGTTTCATCGAGAAGGCGGCGCGGGCCGGATGCAACGCGGTCTTCATCGGGCTCGAGAACATCAATCCCGAGTTCCTGATGGGCGCGAAGAAGCGGCAGAACAAGATCTGGGAATACCGCGATATGCTGCAGGCCTGGCGGCGGGCCAAGGTGATGACCTGGGCCGGCTACATCCTCGGCTTTCCGACCGACACGCCGGAATCCATCGCGCGCGACATCGACACGATCAAGCGCGAATTGCCGATCGATATCCTCGAGTTCTTCTTCCTCACCCCCTTGCCCGGCTCGGAGGACCACAAAGTCCTCCATCTCAAGGGGGCGCGGATGGAGCCGGACATGAACAATTACGATCTCGAGCATGTCTGCGCCGATCACCCGATCATGTCGGCCGAGACATGGCGGGGCGTCTATCGCGACGCCTGGGCGCGCTATTATTCCGACCAGCATGTCGAGACGGTGCTCCGCCGGGCCGTCGCGAGCGGCATCAGCCCGAAAAAGATCGTCGACGCGATGACGGTGTTCTCCGGATCGTCGCGCATCGAGCGCGTCCATCCGCTGCAGTTCGGCTATGTGCGGCGAAAAATCCGGACCCAGCGGCGACATGGGGCTCGGATTGTCAACCCGCTGATCTTCTACCCCTGGCGCGCCTACGACTTCGCCCGGGTCGCCGCGCAATGGCTCAAGCTCGCCATGCGCTACCGAAAAATCTACCGCCGCGTCGTCGCCGACAAGGCGGGAGCGGCTTATGTCGACGAGTCGCTGCGCCCTCCGACCGACGCCGACCGGAACGCCGAATTCGTGACGGCGTTCGCCGACAAGATCCCCAACACCTACGGCGCGCCGAAGCGGGAGCGCGCAGCGGCCGCCGAGTGAGAGGCGGACTCTCGAGAGGTCTCACGGGCCGCCGTTCGAACCGGCGCGGCAAGCGCCTTGCTCTCCTTTTGACGACCTGAGATCATGCTCGTTCTGGCGGCGCGGCGTCGACGCGCCGCGACTTTGCAATTGGAGGAAACATGACGCTTGTCGTCGAGAGCCCGGAATCCCTCGGAATGAGCGGCCGCCGCCTCGAACGCGTCCGGCCGGCGATGCAGGCTTACGTCGACCGCGGAATATACGCAGGCGTCAGCACGCTGATCGCGCGTCGCGGCAAGATCGTCCACGCGGAGCAGTTCGGCTGGCGCGACAAGGAAGCGCAGGCGCCGATGTCCGCCGATACGATCTTCCGCCTCTATTCGATGACGAAGCCGATCGTCTGCGTCGGCCTCATGACGCTGCTCGAGGAGGCGCGCTGCACGCTCCTCGATCCGCTGGCGAAATTTGTCCCGGCCTTTGCCGGGGTGAAGGTGCGGCAGGAGGACGGCAGTCTGGTCGATCCGGCGCGCCCGGTCATGCTGCGCGATCTGATGACCCACATGAGCGGCCTGACTTACCATTTCGTCGGCGATTCCCCGGTCGAAAAAATGTACCAGGGGGCCAAGTTGCTGGACGCGCAATGTCCGCTGGAAGTCGCCATAAATGACCTGGCGCGCTTTCCGCTCGCCTTCCAGCCGGGGTCGCGCTGGCGCTACAGCGTCGGCATCGACGTCGCCGCGCGGGTGATCGAGGTGGTTTCCGGCCGTCCGCTCGGCGAATTCCTGCGCCAACGCCTGTTTGATCCCCTGGGCATGGTCGACACCGGCTTCGGCGTCCCGCCCGGCAAACGAAACCGCCTTGCGGCGGTGTATGGCCGTCCGGACGTGGTCGCCTCCGGTCCGACCGTGATGAGCGAGTTCGAGGCCTGGGCGAAGGGCGTCAACGACCGCCTCGACGTCTCGAAGTCCTACCCGGTCGATGCGCCCGACGTGTTCGCCCGCGGCGGCCACGGCCTGTTCAGCACGATCGGCGATTATTTCCGTTTCGCCCAGATGCTGGCGAACGGCGGACGCGCCGAAGGGACCCGCATTTTGTCGCGCAAGACCCTGGCGCTGATGCACGCCAATCACGTCCCGGCGACGCTCCTCCCCCTCGAAATCGGCGGCTTGCCCCTGCCCGGCTATGGCTTCGGTCTCGGCTCGCGCGTGCTCCTCGATGTGGCGCAGAGCGGCGCGCCGGGATCGATCGGCGAGTTCGGCTGGTCCGGGGCGGCGAAGACCCACTACTGGGTCGATCCGCAGGAGCAGATGGTCGGGCTCTTCATGACCCAGTCGATGATGAGTTTCGACCTGCCGGAGCTCGATCTGCGCGCCCTCGCCTATCAGGCGATCGAGGACTAGTTCATCGATTTCGAAATTCGAATCGTTTCATGCGGCTTGGTCGAGCTTATAGGACCAAGTGTGGACGATGGGGTCTCGATTGAAGTGATCCATGGCGGCCATGATGCGGTCCTTGAGTTCCTGTTTGGATGCGACACGGATATGACGCAGCACCGAACGGGCGAGCTTGGAGAAGAAGCCTTCTACGAGATTGAGCCAGGAGCCGTGCTTGGGGGTGAAGGTGAATTCGAAGCGACCGACAGGCTGGTCCGCGAGCCAAGCCTTGGTCTCCTTTGAGATGTGCGCGGAATGATTGTCGAGGATTAGCTTGATCGCCGTATGGGTCGGATAGGCGGCGTCGAGAAGCTTGAGGAATTCGATGAATTCGCGGCTTCGGTGGCGATCCTTGACGAGGGCGTGGACCTGGCCGGTGAGCAGATCGATGCCCGCCAGCAAGCTGACCGTGCCGTGGCGCTTGTACTCGTGATCGCGCGCCAAGGTCGCATGTCTGCCGGGCTCGGGCGGCAGGTCCGGGGCGGTCGTGGCGATTGCCTGAATGCCAGGCTTCTCATCGTAGGAGACGATCGCCACCGCATCGCTCGGCTTTTGTTTCGCGGCGGCCGCGGTCTCCTTGATAAGCTTCACCTCGCGATAGACGCACAGAACCTCCGCCATCCTCTGCTTGAACTCCGGGTCGCGGCGTTCCAGGTAATAGCGGACCTTGTGCGGCTTGATCTCCTGCTCATTGAGGATGTTGCACAGCGTGCCCTGAGCCAGCTTGGCAAGGCAAGCGTGCCCTTCTGCCGGCCCATGCTCGCGCACATGGCGGGCGAGCAGCCGCGTCGTCCACAATTCGTGGGGATAGCCGAGGTCCTTGGCCTTGCGGCAGGCGAGGTCGACAATCCATGCCTTGGCCTCGGCGGTGATCGTCGCCTCCCGGCCGGGCCGCGGGCGATCGTCGAGCGCCGACATCGGACCATAGGCCAACGCCCGCTCGACACAGCGCTGGACCGTCTGATGGTGTGCGCCCATGGCTCGCCCCACCGCAAAAAACGATGGGTCCTCCCGGTAGGCCAGCAAAATCCGCGCTCGCGCGACCCGGCCCGCCGGTTCCGTTCGCGAGCGGGCGATCGCGCGCAACGCCGCCAAATCCGCCTTGCCAATTGCCAATTCGATCGCCTTCCGCAGTCCCGCCATGTCCTCAAACCCTGCTTCCGAATTAAACCAGCAAGGCTACAAGCCATGTCGGGAAAAATGAATCCCGCGCATAGGATTGGTTTCAAGGAATTGATGAACTAGTACACCGCGCCGGAAGTGGCGACTCCGTTTGATGGCGCGTGGAAGCCTGAGGTGAGTCCCTTGCGCCACACCTGCCGCAATTCGCGCGAGAGGCAGGCTGCGGCGTAGGTTTTCGCGAGTCAGGGCGTGGGCGAAGTGGCACAGCGGGGCCTGACGTTTTGCCCTGATTTGCCGGAGTTTTTGCATGCCGCGCCTGTCCGCCGCCCCGATCACGCTGACGCCTGAGCAAGAGGCGGACCTGCGAGGTCTTGCCCGGGCGCACAAGACGCCGCGCAAGCTGGCGGAACGGGCCGAGATGATCTTGCGCTCGGCGGCGGGGACAGAGGTGCGCGAGATCGCCCGTCAGCTTGGCGTTTGGCCAAAGACCGTGCGCCATTGGCGCAACCGCTGGCTGTCCGGCCAGGCGGATGCCGCGGCTGCGACGGGGCTGGCGGATGAACCGCGACCTGGGGCGCCGGCGACGTTCACGCCCGAGCAGATCTGCGCGATCGTGGCGCTGGCCTGCGAACCCCCGGAAAAGAGCGAGTTGCCGCTCAGTCACTGGAGCCAGAGCGAACTGGCCCGCCAGGCGGTCAGGCGCGGCATCGTCGACAGCATCTCGCACGGCTCGGTCGGGCGCTTTTTAAAAAGAGGCCGACCTCAAACCGCATCTCGTGCGCGGCTGGCTCACGCCCAAGCCGGACCCTGAGTTCGAGAGCAAATGCGCCGAGGTTTGCACCCTCTATCATGAGGCGCCCGCGGCGGCGCAGCAGGACGTTCGCACGGTGTCGGTCGACGAAATGACCGGCGTGCAGGCGTTGGAGCGCGCCGCCCCGGACTTGCCGGTCCAGCCGGGCAAGGTCGCCTGGCGGGAATTCGAATACATCCGCCACGGCACGCAGACGGTGATTGCGGCTTTCGACATAGCGACCGGCCAGGTGACCGCCAGCGTCGGCGAGACCCGCACCGAGCAGGACTACGCCAACTTCCTGGACACTCTGTTCGCCGCCGGCGCGCCGACCACGAAGTGGCGCGTGATCGCCGACAATCTCAACACGCATGTCTCGGAAAGCGTGGTGCGTCTAGTCGCTCGCTTGTGCAATATCGAGGACGACCTCGGCGAAAAGGGCAAGTCCGGCGTGCTGGCTTCAATGGCCACGCGCGAAGCTTTTCTGCGCGACCAAAGCCACAGGATCAGCTTTCACTTCACACCCAAACACGCTTCCTGGCTCAACCAGATCGAGATCTGGTTCTCCATCCTCGCGCGCAAACTCCTGCGCCGCGCCAGCTTCACTTCCAAAGAACACCTGAAGGCTCGCATCGAAGCCTTCATCGCCTATTTCAATCGCACCCTCGCAAAGCCGTTCAAGTGGACCATGACCGGAAAACCGCTCGCCGCATGAGCCCAAAAATGGGGTTCGTTCTTCCGGCGAGGTGTACTAGAGCGGAAGGATTTCAAGTCGACTCGCCGTCAGAGCGAGCGACCCCCGGGTCGAAGAGCCCCCGGCAAAAGCAATCCAGGCGAAGGTCGCGCGTCCGACGTCCCTTGGATTGCTTCGTCGCTTCGCTCCTCGCAATGACGACGACAGTTCAACGAGGCCTGCATCGTCAGCCGGTCACTTCGCTCTGATAGGCCTTGACCAGATCGGCCATGCTGTTGAATTGGAAATTGCACTTCGGCATTTTGCCCGGGTTCATGGTGGCGCCGAAGCCCTTCTGGTCGTGCCGGCGGTGGATCCAGCACGACGCCAGCCCATGCTTGTTGGCCGGAACGTGATCGTGGAACATGCTTTCCGCCGTGTGCAGGATCTCATGCTTCTCGATCCCGAGAGTCGTCAGCTTCTCCAGCATATAGTCGAAATTTCGGTCGGACGGCTTGTAGGAGCCGATGTCCTCGGCGGTGTAAATCGCATCGAAGTCGACCATCAGCTTCTTGTTGCTGGCGGCGAAGCTTTCGTTGTCGACGTTCGACAGGATCACCAGCTTGGCGTGCCGCTTGAGATACTGGAGCGCGCCGGCGGAATCGGCAAACGCCGGCCAGACACTTGATCGAACGGCCATAGCCGACGCATTCGATCCAGCTCACGGTGGCGCCCCACTCTTCGGCCAGGCGCCGGTAGACGATGGCGAGAAGATCCCGATAGAGCTTGGTCGGGGTCTGCAGCTGTTGCGCGGCTTCGTGCCGCGCATGCGCCTCGAGGATGTCGTCGCGGGTAAGCGCGCGCCCGACCCTGTCGGTCAAGGGTTTCAGGGCGGCGATCATCCCCGACTCCCAATCGATCAGTGTGCCGTAGCAGTCGAAGGTGAGGGCCTTGAACTCGGTCAGCTTCATGAGCGCGGTTCCTTGATCGCGAGGATCGTGTCGAGCGCCTTGCCGGGCTGAGCCGTCTGCGAGCGGAGCCGCCCTGCGCGGCCAACTCGGACGCTCGCACAACCCGCCAGCGAATACACGGTTTCAGGCTGAGCGTGTCAGGCGACTTTCTTTTCGATCCGCGCAAACGGGCTCAGGGTCATCCACGAACCGAGCGCGGCCTCGAGCTGACGGTCGCCGGTAATGAGCAATTTCCCCTGCTCCTTGGCCCGGGCGATCGTAGTGTAGCCCATCCAGATTTCGGTCATGGTGCGCAGGTCGGTCGAAAGGTAAAGATCGACGTCGAAACCCGGGTCGATGGAGCACAAATCCACCTCCCGGTCGGAATCCACCACCAGCCACCAGTTCCGTCGGGCTTCCGGAAGGTCGTTGAAAATGACCTGAACCGTGGTTCGCGAGGGGGGCATTGGCCGGGGATCGATATTGCGCCGCATGTCCCACATGAGAAGATTGGGGTCCAACTTCTCGAGCGACGCCTCGAGATCGATCCATCGTTGTCCCCAGCAGCCGATCGCCTCGATCACCGGCTTCAACTCCCGCCCGGCTTCGGTCAGCCGGTATTCGTACAGGCCGGGTTCGCCGCTGAGCGGGGCGCGCGATACGATTCCGGCGATCTCGAGTTCCTTCAGGCGCTTCGACAGCAGGGCCGGAGACATCCGCGGCACGCCGCGCCGCAAGTCATTGAAACGGGTCGATCCGGAAACCAGCTCGCGCAAGAGAAGCAGGGTCCAGCGCGCGCCAAGGACCTCCGCGGCCATCGCCACCGGACAAAACTGGTTATAGCTGTTCTCGGGCATTCTCGGCTCCCTTGCTGCATCGACGTAAGCGGCGCGGGCGGAGCGGGCCAGTTCAGAATCGATACCGGGCGGATTCAGTTCCTGAACTAGCGGGCGGCCGAGCGCACATGAAATGAATGCGCCGGCGCGGCGAAATCAACCTCATTGCCGCGCGGCGGGCGCGGAAGTCCAACGGGACTTAGCGCCAGATGGAGGCGAACATGACCGATCTTACCATCCGCACGCTCAACGCGACAAGGACGATACCCGAGGAGACCGTCGCGTCCCTGAAGGGCAGGCTGCGCGGCGTTGCGGCCCTGCCCGGAGAGGACGGCTACGACGCCGCCCGCACGATCTGGAACGCGATGATCGACCGGCGTCCCGCCGTCGTCGCGCGATGTCTCGGCGCCGCCGACGTCATCGAGGCGGTCAAGCTGGCGCGGGATCACGATCTTCTCGTCGCCGTGCGCGCCGGCGGGCACAATATCGCGGGCAACGCGGTCTGCGACGGAGGTCTGCTGATCGACCTCTCGCCGATGAAGTCCGTCCGTATCGACCCTGTCTCTCGCACCGCCCGCGTCGAGCCAGGCGCAACGTTGGCAGATTTCGACCGGGAAGCGCAGGCGTTCGGTCTCGCGACGCCGCTCGGCATCAACTCGACGACCGGCGTCGCCGGCCTGACGCTCGGCGGCGGCTTCGGCTGGACCACCCGCAAATTCGGCCTGACGATCGACAATCTCATTTCCGCCGACGTCGTCACGTCCGACGGCGCGTTGGTGCGCGCCAGTGAGACTGTTAACCCGGATCTTTTCTGGGCGCTGCGCGGCGGCGGCGGCAATTTCGGCGTCGTGACCTCGTTCGAGTTCAGGCTGCATCCGCTTGGGCCGCAGGTCTGGTCCGGGCTCGTCGTCCATCCGTTCGATGCGGCGACGAGGCTGTTGCCGGAGTTCCGCCGCCTCGCCAACGAATTGCCCGACGAACTCACCACCTGGGCGGTGATGCGCAAGGCGCCGCCGCTGCCTTTCGTGCCCGCCGAATGGCACGGCCGGGAAGTCCTGATCTTCGCCGCCTGCTACAGCGGCGACATGGCGGACGGCGAGAAGGCGACCCGGGCGCTGCGCGCGCTCGGCAAGCCGATCGCCGACGTCATGTCGCCTCACCCGTTCGTCGGCTGGCAAGCGGCGTTCGATCCGCTCCTGACCCCAGGAGCGCGCAACTACTGGAAGAGCCACGACTTCGCCGATCTCCCGGACGCGGCGATCGAGGTGATCGTCCGCGCCGTCGGCGCGCTGCCGTCGCCCGAATGCGAGGTGTTCATCGCCCATGTCGGAGGCGCGATGGCCCGCGTCGCCCCAGACGCTACCGCGTGGGCCAACCGCAAGGCGCATTTCATCATGAACGTGCACACCCGCTGGCGCGACAAGGCCGACGATTTCGACCTGCATCGCCTGGGCCCGCGGCCTGTACGAGGCGGCCGCGCCCTTCGCCTCGGGCAGCGTCTACGTCAACTTCATGCCGGAAGACGAGTCCGACCGGGTCGCCAACGCCTACGGCGCGAACTTTTCCCGGCTGACCGAGATCAAGCGCCGCTACGATCCCGAAAACCGGTTCCGCATGAACCAGAACATCGGACCGGCGCCCGCATCCGTCGAGGCGAATGCGAGGTAGGCGCCCCGGCGTGGGGGCGGGGGGCCGAGGATCGCATGGACCGCGACGTAGCCGCCGTCACCTGGGCCTTCAGGAATGCGCCGCACGCAAGGGGTCGCTTGGGGCGACCCCGAGCGACCCGTGGACCGATCGCATCGCAATTCGCTAGGCGGACTCCGATCTCGAGGCCGAGAGCCCGAGCGCGTCGATGACCTTTTGCACCTCGACGTCCGGCGGAGCGCCGGCGTCGACGGTGATCACCGGCTCGTCCGGACCTGGCTCTTCGAGGGTCTCGAACTGGCTGTGCAGGAGCGAGGCGGGCATGTACTCGTGATGCCGTGCACTCACCCAGCGGCCGAACAGCTCCTCCGTCCCTTTGAGGTAGACGAAACGGACGTCGGGCCGCGCGGCAAGGATTCTGGCGCGATAGGCGCGCTTCAACGCCGAGCAGGTCAGCACGCCGGAGCGGCCAGCGGCGGCCCAGGCGCGCAGCTCGTCCCCGATTCGATCGAGCCACGGCTCCCGGTCAGAATCGTCGAGCGGAATGCCTTGCCGCATCTTCTCGACATTGGCCGGCGGGTGCAGGAGGTCGCCTTCCATCATGTCCCAGCCGAGGCGCTCGGCAAGAAGCGCGGCGACGGTCGACTTTCCGCTGCCGGACACGCCCATGACGACCAGCGCCTGTCCGGTCCTTCCGGGCTCAGCCGCCGATCGAGGCTCGGGCTCGCTCATCATCGTCTCTCCCGAAATCGTCGGCCGGGGCCAAGCGTCACGTCTTGGCCGCCGACTCCCCGCCCTCCGGCTCCGGGATCGGCTCGATCCGGCCGAGCACCACGATGTAGAAGAAAATGCCGATCAGCAGCATGACGCCGGCCACCCCGAAGGCGCTCGAGAACGAACTCGTCTCTCCCACCAGCAGCCCGGTCACCGCCGGGGCCACCGCCCCCATCAGGTTGTTGACGAAATTCATCACGCCGCCAATGGCGCCGGTGCCCCCGCGCGGCGCGATCAGCGAGGGGATCGACCAGCCGACCGGCGCCGCCGCCGCCAGCCCGCTCAGCGCGATCGAGATCCAGAAAATCGCCCAGAACGGGGTGGTCGTCATCGTGGCGCCGAACACCGCAAGGCCGAGGATCATCCCGCCGACCAGCACGGTCTTGCGCACCCGCGTCTCGTCGTGTCCCTGAGCGATCAGCCGGTCGACCAGCCAGCCGCCCACGATGAGGTCGGAGATGGTCGCGCAAAGCCACGGGATCGCGGCGTAACCGGCGGATTTGATGATGCTCATGTGCATCGCGGTGACGAGATATCCGGGCAGCCAGGTCAGAAAGAGATAGAAACAATAGCCGTATGCGGCGAAGCCGATGGTGAGCCCCCATACCTTGCGGTTGCGCAGCAGGTAGCCGAGCATCGCGAACGGGCTGGCCTCGGCGGTCCCCTCGGGCGTGGCGCCGCCCTCGCGGATATAGGCCAACTCCTGGCGGCTGAGCTTCGGGTCCTCGCTCGGATCGCGATAGATGAACCAGTAGGCGATGAAATAGGCGAAGCTCAACAGCGCCGTCAGCCCAAAACCCCAGCGCCAGCCGAACGAGACCACGGCGAAGGCCACCAGCGGCACCCCGATGACGTTGGAGAATTTTGCCGCCGCGTCGAAGATGGCGGTCGCCAGCGAGCGTTCGCTGCGCGGGAACCAATAACCGGTCGCCTTCGAGTTGGCCGGAAAGGCCGGCGCCTCGGCCACGCCGAGCAGCATTCGCGCGGCGAAGATCGTACCGAAGCCGCTGGCCAGCACGACCACCCCCGACGCCACGCCCCAGAGGAACGCGCCGACCCGGCTGACGGTCTTGACGCCGAAGCGGTCGAGCACCATGCCCACCGGCACCTGCAGAATGGCGTAGGTCCAGAAGAAGGCGCTGAACAGAAGCCCGAGCTCGACCGGCGTCAGTCCGAATTCCTTCTGCAGCTGCGGGGCCGCGACCGAGATGTTCACGCGATCGAAGTAATTGATGAGAATTCCGACGCCGAGCAGGACGCCGATCGTCCATCGCCGGCGTCCGACGGATGAAGGCGCCGCCATTTCGGCGTCTTGTCCTGTCCCGCGGCCGGCCATGTCTGCAGCGGACATTTTTGTTCCCCCTGCTCTGTTGGCGATTAGGCGTCACTCCCTGTGTCGCGGGCAGCCCAGTCCCGCCAACCGGCGGGCAGTGGGCGACGAGCCTCGGAACCCAGGCGACCGCGACAGCGCCATGTAGAGCGCCCCGCCGACGCGCTGTCAATCGACGTTCTTGGGGCTGTTTGAAGTGCGCTCAATCCGCTCCGGCGGTCTGTTTCATGTGATAGGTAGAAGCCGAGAGTCCCTGGCC
Source organism: uncultured Alphaproteobacteria bacterium (assembly GCA_963835885.1). Taxonomy (GTDB): domain Bacteria; phylum Pseudomonadota; class Alphaproteobacteria; order Rhizobiales; family Beijerinckiaceae; genus Roseiarcus. Next base: position 201,640 of record CAWIHF010000001.1, on the reverse strand, counting down.
GGTCTAATGTATGCCATCAGGCGGAGTGTGACCTTCATCACAGTCTGGCGCCTTTGGTCAGTGTATAATTTTTAGAGGCCGCCCTCGGCCGCAGTCGTAGCGTTCGACAACTTCTCCAGCTTAATTCAGCGGACGGAGAGTTCTGATGAAGCCTGACACTTTTGTTCGCGTCGCCAACCTCAGCGAACTCCAAAGCGCGGGGCCTTTCGCGCTGTCCGCTAACGGGGTGGACATCGTTCTGGTTCAGACCCGCAACGGATGGCGCGCCTTCGATGGCCGCTGCCCCCATCAGGGCGCTTTGCTTGGGGAGGGAGAGCTCGATCGCGGCGCTCTTGTCTGTCGAAATCATCGCTGGCGATTCTCGGTCGACTCTGGACGGCGCGAAGGCGGACCGGAATGTCTCGCGTCGCATCCGGTCGTCGAACGCGGTGGCGGCGTCTTCGTCGACGTCGCCAGGTTGGAGCGGTCTTCCGTACCGAAAGCGGCGACCCGATCGATTGACGACTTGCCCGGCCCCAAGGGATGGCCGATTGTCGGCAACCTGCCCCAGCTCGAAGCGACCAAGGTTCATCTCATCCTGGAGCAATGGGCTGCTCGATACGGGTCGACCTTCCAGTTCCGATTGGGCCCTGCGCGCGCGGTCGCAACAACCGACCCGGCGCTGATCGAAGATGTTCTGCGCGCGAGACCCGAAATATTCCGCCGTGGAGCCAATATGAATCGCATAATGACGGAGATCGGAATTCGGGGCGTGTTCAACGCCGAGGGCGAGGCGTGGCGGCCACAACGCAGGCTTTCTGTCGCGGCCCTCTCCCAGCGCAATTTGCGGCAGCTTTACCCGAGCATCCGGACTGTCGCCGAGCGCTTGAAGATGCGATGGGAGAAGTCGGCGGCCGACGGCGATGTGCTCGACGTCGTTGAAGAGCTCAAGCGCTTCACAGTCGATGTCACGATGCTAATCGCATTCGGCCATGACGCCAACACGGTTGAGCAGGCGGATGACGTCATCCAGCGGGAACTCGAAGTTATCTTGCCGGCGATCAACCGCCGACTCGTCGCAATCTTTCCGGTCTGGCGTTACGTTCGGACGCCATCCGACCGGCGACTCGCGCGCGCCTTCGCCAAAGTCCGTGATTGGCTCGACGGATTGCTGAACGACGCGCGTTCCCGTCTAAAGGCCGAGCCGGAGCGTGCGCACAAACCGTCAAACTTCATCGAGGCCATGCTCACAGCGGTCGACGAGGACGGCAAGCCGTTCTCAGACGACGTGATCCTGTCCAACCTCTTGACCATGCTCCTTGCTGGCGAAGATACGACGGCGTTCACGCTCGCGTGGGCGATCCATCAGCTCTGCGACAGCCCGCAATGGGCGGCGCAACTCCGAAGCGAGGCCGATCGCGTGATCGGCGCAAACAATGTCGTCGAGGATGTCGATACCGCCAACGGGTTGACGAGAGCAGCCTCGGTCGCGAATGAGACGATGCGTCTGCGCCCCGTCGCTCCATTTTTGGTCCTGGAAGCCAATGTCGACACGGCGCTTGGCGACTTCTCCCTTCCCAAGGGTACGGTGGTCATCACTCTTTCGCGACCCTCGGCTCTCAACGCGGCAAACTTCGTCGAGGCGACCGCATTCCGGCCGGAGCGCTGGCTCGAGGGTGCGAGCGGGTCGCACAACGTCTCGACTTACATCCCGTTCGGCTCCGGTCCTCGCATGTGCCCGGGTCGCTCGCTCGCGCTCCTGGAGATGAAGACCCTCTTGTCGATGCTCTACAAGAACTTCGACGTCGAGCGCGCCGGCAGCTCCACTGATGTCTCGGAATCCTTTGGCTTCACCATGTCGCCCGCGGGGCTCAAGGTGCGCCTGCATTCCCGACTTCGGGAGGCCGCGATCTAAAGCGCCGGTCTCGGCCCGCCCTCCCCTTCGCGCGCTACGCATGCCAATATGCGGGTCGGCACCAAAGGAGCCCCGCGCCTTGCGCATCGCCACCTGGAACGTCAATTCCGTCCGCCAGCGGCTGCCGCATCTCCTCGACTACCTGAAGGAGGTCGGCCCGGACGCGCTTTGCCTGCAGGAGATCAAGTGCCTCGACGAGCAGTTCCCGCGCATGGAGATCGAGGAACTCGGCTATAATGTCGCCACGCACGGGCAGAAGGGATTTAACGGCGTCGCCATTCTTTCGAAGCGCCCGATGGAGGTCGCCCGCGGCCTGCCGGGCGACGACGCCGACGTTCAGTCGCGCTACATCGAGGCGGTGATCTCGATCGACAATGCCGTCGTCCGTATCGCCAGCATCTATCTGCCGAACGGCAACCCGCCGGACACGGAGAAATATCCGTATAAGCTCGCCTTCATGGACCGCCTCATCCGCCATGCGCGGAACCTGATGGACTACGAGGAGCCGCTCGTCCTCGCCGGGGACTTCAACGTGATCCCCGAGCCGGTCGACGCCGCTCGCCCGGAACTCTGGACCTCGGACGCCCTGTTCCTCCCCGCCACCCGCGCCAAGCATCGCGAGCTGATGGCGCTCGGCCTGACCGACGCCTTGCGCGCCACCACCGACGACGGCGGCCTCTACACCTTCTGGGACTACCAGGCGGGCGCCTGGCAGAAAAACAACGGCATCCGCATCGACCACCTCCTCCTGTCGCCGCAGGCCGCCGACCGCCTCGTCTCGGTCGAGATCGACAAGGCGATGCGCGGCCGCGACAAGGCCTCGGACCACACGCCGATCCGGATCGAGCTGGCGGCGTGAATGGCTAATTCGCCAGAAACTTGTCCCTGATCAGCGACGCCGCGCCCCGCGGCCAGGAATAGTTGGCGCCGATGCGCAAGTCCGTTTGCGCTACGGCAATGACCTTGCCTGAATGTGCGTCGCGCAGCGTATAGGTGACGTTGTAATCTGTCCGGGTGACGCGCGTCACGACGCCAACCAGGGATTGGTCCGCCCCGAACTTTGCGGCGAGCGCGGCGTCGCATCCGCTGCATTCATGCAAGTCATGGGTTCGCAACGGCTCAGAGTCCGCGCCGCTGACGTCGACAAGCGTGTAGCGGCCCGACTGCGCGATGAGGTCGCGCGCCTTTTCCGTCGCCAGTCGCAGTTGCTCGGCGTCTCTGGCGTCTTCCCGGATTATCCCTGCGCCACCGCTGACGTCGAGCAGCTCGAATCCGAACACGGCCAGCTTGATGGGATGATTGAGATCGGCCGCGCCTGGCGGCGGCGCGGCGCTCATGAGCTCGCGCGCGATGAAGGCTTCCGCCTTCTCCCAGGCTTCTTTGGAATCGCCGCGGAAAGTGAGGAGCTTGTCGAGGACGACCCGCCCGTCATCGACATTCACGGCGAGGATTTTCGCCCATTGAATAAGTGTGCTTTCCTTGTGCACGGCGCCCATGACGAGGAGTTTTGCGCCGGCTTCCCTCGCCGCGCGCTCAAGCTCGTCGAGGGGCGTCGATCCGACCGCACAAGGTTGAGGACGGCAGAGCGGCGTCACGATGCGATAGCCCGCCGCGCGGCCGAAATCGGTGCGAAGGCCGGACGCGAGCGCTTCGAGCCGCGCCCGATGCTCCACCGTCAGATCCTGCGTTTCGCCAGATGTGTCGGAGTAGCCGAAATCCAGAATCGCGACGCCGATATCCGTTGCCGACGTTCCCGCCTTGGCGTGAGCGCCATCGATGCCGGCCTTGCCGAGGAACAGGCAGACAAAAGCCATGAAAAGCAAAGCTGTTCGGCGCATTCCTGTCCTCGATCGCAGCCTGGCGCAGACCCCTTCGGGCCGCGAATGATGATGGCAGAGATCCGCGCTCCTGCAAACGGCTTTGCGCGATGGTCCACCAGGCCATTCGCCCGATCCGTCGGCGCCGTTCCAAGGGCGCACTCCGCAAGCCTTTGAAACGTCCGAGCCTCGCCGCTAAGAACGCCCGAACCCGGCGTCTTGCTTCCGTCGCACGAGCATCCGCACGACCGCGCTCGTCCCGACGTGCAGCGAGCCCTCCTCCATGTCCGCCTCGGCCGCATCGAGAAGAAGGACGTCTTCTCCGGCGAAATCCGCCTCAAGCGCATCGAGCGAATAGAGCAGCGCCGCGTCGCGCGGGCCGCCGCGCGCGCCCGCCGCCTGGCGCGCGATCTGCTCCGGGCGGAAGGCTTCCAGCACGAGGAGGCCGCCGCGCTTGAGGGCGGCGATCGCCCTGGCGTGCACGGCGCGCCGATGCGGCTCGACGAGATGGAAGAAAATGAGCGCGACGAGGTCGTAGCGCCCTTCGGGCCAGTCCCATTGCAGCGCGTCGGCGTGAAGCGCATTGATCGAGACGCCGCGCTCTTCCGCGAGGCGCCTCGCCTTGGCGACGCCGAAGGCGGAAAAGTCGAGCGTGTCGACTTCGAGCTCCTGCGTCGCGAGCCACACCCCGTTGCGCCCTTCCCCGTCGCCCGGCACGAGCGCGCGCATGCCCGGCTTCAGCCGGTCGCGCTGCGCGGCGAGAAAAACGTTGGGCTCGAGGCCATAGGCGTAGTGGTCGGCTCGATAGCGCTGGTCCCACATCGCCACGCCCCGCAAGACGGCGTCCGGCATCGATCGTGTCCCTGACATCGGCGCCCGATCAGCGGGCGCCCCGCTCTCTGCCGAAAAGTCTGCCGCCAGGTCAACCGGCAGATCCCGGTGAGCAGCGGCGGCGTGCTTGGCGCGATTCGTGCACGGGCGACGTCCTGCCGTAGACGCCGGGCATTCCGCGACGGGCTGAAATGGTCTAGCGATGCCCGCGTCCGCTCGATGCGAGCCAAAGCATGGGATAAGGGGGCGCAGGTGAAGGCTGCGATTCACGCCGAGACGGCCGCGGCGCTGATACCAGACGGCGCGGTCTGCCTGATCGGCGGGTTCATGGGCGTCGGATCGCCCCATCGCCTGATCGACGCGCTGGTGAAACGCGGGGCCAAGGGTCTGACGGTCGTCGCCAACGACACCGCCATGCCCGGCAAGGGCATCGGCAAACTCATTTCCGCCGGCGCAGTGTCGAAGGTCATCGCCTCGCACATCGGCCTCAATCCCGAGACGCAGGCGAAAATGATTTCCGGCGAGATCGAGGTCGAGCTCGTGCCCCAGGGCACCCTGATCGAACGCATCCGCGCCGCCGGGGTGGGTCTCGGCGGCGTGCTGACCGCGACCGGGCTCGGCACGCTGGTCGAGAAAGGCAAAGAGATCATCGAGGTCGACGGCAAGCCCTTTCTGCTGGAGAAGCCGATTCGCGGCGATTTCGCCCTGATCGGCTGCAAGCAGGCCGACTATTTTGGCAACCTCGAATATTCGCTGACCGCGCACAATTTCAATCCGATCATCGCGCTCGCCGGCGATGTGGTGATCGCCGAGCCGCAGTCGATCGTGCCGGTCGGCGTCATTCCGCCCGACAACGTCAAGACGCCGGGCGTGCTCGTCACCCATCTCATGGAGAGGGCTTTCTGATGGACGCCAAGGAAATCATCGCGCGCCGCGTCGCCCAGGAGGTGAAGCCGGACATGCTGGTCAACCTCGGCATCGGACTGCCGAGCCTGGTCGCAAACTACCTGCCGAAGGACGTCCACGTCTTCTTCCAGGCGGAAAACGGGGTCATCGGCCTCGGCCCCCGTCCGCCCGAGGGCATGGAGGACCCGGACCTGACCGACGCGGGCGGCGGCTTCGTCACCGCCATGCCGGGCGCGGCCTCGATCGACAGCGCGATGAGTTTTGGGATCATCCGCGGCGGCCATCTCGACATGACCGTACTCGGCGGCCTCGAAGTCGACGAACGCGGCTATCTCGCCAACTGGATGGTGCCGGGCAAGATGGTTCCCGGCATGGGCGGGGCGATGGACCTCGTTTGCGGCGCGCGCCGGGTGATCATCGCCATGGTCCATACCGCCAAGGGCGGCCACAAGATCGTCCCGCGCTGCTCCCTGCCCCTGACCGCGACGCGGCGCGTCAGTCTGATCGTCACCGAAATGGCGGTGATCGAGCCCACCGAAAAAGGCCTCATGCTGCGCGAGCGCGGGCCAGGCGTGTCGGTGCATGAAATCGAGGACGCCACTGGCGCGCGCCTGGTCGTCGAGGGCGAGCCGCCGGAGATGACGCTGAACTGACGGGCGGCCAGGCGGCTGGGAGTTGCCCTCCGGTCAACCGATTCTGGCGGAACGTCGCGAAGCTCGGGGCGAGGCCGCTTCGACCACCGTCTTGACGGCTTTGGCCCCTCGCCAGCTTTCTGGACGGGCCGCTGCAATGCTTTCGCGCCGCCTCAGGCGCGCCGCGTCCAGGAGCATCTGCGCGGCCCACAGATAGACGTTGCGCTGCCGGACGAGATCGCGCATCGCACGCATCCGCTCGCGTTGCGAGTTCGGGCGACATGCGCAGCGCCGTGTCGAAAGCTTCGGCCATCCCGTGCGCGTCGTACGGGTTGACGATCAGCGCCTCGGACAGTTCGCGCGAGGCGCCGGCGAAGCTCGACAACACCAACACGCCCTGCTCGTCATCGCGTGACGCGACGAATTCCTTGGAAACCAGGTTCATGCCGTCGTGCAGGCTCGACACGACGCAAAGGTCCGCCGCCCGGAAAAGTTCGTACACCTCGTCAGGCTCGTGATGGCGGATCGACAACTTGATCGGCTCATAGGCGCCGTCGCGGTAGCGGGCGTTAATCGCCTCCGCTTCGCGCTGGGCCTCGGCCTGCAAGGTCTTGTAGGCGTCGAGCTTGCTGCGCGTCGGCGCCGCCGCCTGGACGAAGACGAACTTGCCGCGCCACTCCGGCCGTCGCTCCAACAGGACATCGACCGAGCGCATGCGATCAAGAATCCCCTTGGTATAGTCGAAGCGCTCGATGCCGACTGCGATGCGCGCGTCGGCCGGCAGGCCCAGGCGCCGGATCACCGCCTCGCGGCACTTTTGCGGGGGCGCCTGCCGGGCCATCGCCGCCGGCGGCCAGTCGATCGAGATCGGATAGGGCCTGATCAATGTTTCATGGCCGGCCGACGTCACCGAGCTCCGTTCGCGGTCGATGCGGCTTTCCATGAATTGGTCGACCGCCTCGAGGAAATTGTTGCAGTGGAACTGGGTATGGAAGCCGAGGATCGAGCTGCCGAGAAGCCCGTCGATGATTTCCTCGCGCCATGGACAGATGCTGAAAGTTTCCGGGTTCGGCCAGGGAATGTGCCAGAAGGTAATGATCGTGGCCCGCGGCAGTCGCTTGCGCAACATCCGCGGCAGCATGGCGAACTGATAGTCCTGCACCAGCACGATCGGATCGTCCCGCTCGGCTTCCTCGGCGATGACGTCGGCAAATCGCTGATTCACCGCCACGTAATAAGCCCAGTCGCGCTCGCGGAACGTCGGCCGAACGAAGGCGATATGGCAGAGCGGCCACAGGCCTTCGTTGGCGAAGCCGTAGTAGTAGCCGTCCTGCTCCTCGTCCGTTAGCCAGATCCTCCTGAGCGTGTAGGCGGGGTCGCTCGGCGGCGCCGGGAGGCGGTCATGCGCGTCGACCGTATCGCGATCCGCCGAGCCGGACCCATGGGCGATCCAGGTGCCGCCGCAGGCGCGCATCACCGGCTCCAGCGCCGAGACCAGGCCGCTCGCGGGAATCTGGAGCGTCACTTTGCCGTCGATGCGGTTGTGGATGTACGGCTCCCTGTTCGAGACCACCATCACATGCACGCCGGGCAGTTCCTCATCGAGGAGCCGGTGCAGGGTCTTTGGGGACCATTCCACATGGATCCCGTCCGCATATTTGCGCTCAAGCCGAAGCTCAGACAGCATCGCCTCGATATCGCGCCCGATCGGCAATTCGGCGTGGCGCGGCCCGCCCTCGCTCCCACCGCGGCCGGCATTGGCGATGGCCGCGCGCAGCGAATTGGTCCACCCCCGCATCAGCGTCAGCACGATCACCGTCGCCAGCAGCGCCAGTCCGCCGGCCACTCCAACCAGGGCGAGAGCCATATAGAATTGCGCCTCTCTGGCGCGCCGGGCGATGTAGGTGAGGTCGTGCACCACCAGGAGATCGCCGCCGCCCTCAGCCGTGGCGATTGGAAACACGGCGACGCCGATCGGTCGATCGTCCTCGCGCAGGCGATAATAAGTATCGACCTTGGTACGTGGCTCGCCGGGGCATTTGACCGCCTTCGGCATCTCCTTGGTCGCATAGACGAGATGGCCTTCAGGGTCGCAATAACCGAGCGCCAGCAGGCGCTCGTCCTCGGCCAGGCGCTCGAAGAACGGCGTGAGATCGGTCGCGGGCTTCGCGGCGAGCCCGGCGACGATGCTCTCATGGATCGAACGGAACACGAGATGGGACCGCAGCTCGATGTCGCGCTGCGACCAGTGGTCGACGACAACAGAGGCGACTTGCGTCATGGCGACGATGACGACCACGACGGCCGCCAGCGCCATTAACGCCAAGCGGTTGGTCGACAGGCGCCAGAAGTTCGCAGCCATCCTGCGCAGGTTTTTCAGCCCGACGGCGGCAAAGACGCGCCCGCTCACCCGGCGCGATCCCCGACGTTTGTAAACCTGCTTTGGCGGAGGCCATCGAGCAAGCAGCGTCCGCTCGAGCGCGTTCCCTGTCGGCGGGGCTTTTTGGCTGTTCCGGGGACGTCGGCTGGCCTGGAAGTCGCCCGCCGATGCGGCGGGATCACGCCCTCTCGCCCGAGCAGCGCCGCCGTCTCGGCGAAACCAATACCTGCGTCATCCTTCCGACTGCTTTTCGGCATCTGCCTCCCAAGCGCGCCATTCAGCGCCGGCGCGGCGCTTTTCGACCCCGAAACGGCGCCGATTTTGTGGCGCGCATTCGCGCGCCTCGCATCGCTGAGGAACAGCCGTTCGATTTCAAGAGATTGCGACGGACAACGAACCGACAATGGATCTTGGTAGCCACGCGGCAAATTACCGACTTTGGCGCGGCGTCACGGCCGGGTTCGTCACCGGAGCAAGCTCCAGCAAACGGCGCCGCTCATGCGATCTTCGTTCGAGACGCTGCGCTCCGCGCGTCTCCTTACACAAAAGTTCACCGCAAGCGGCAAATCCGCCATCTTCCGAGTACGAATTTGGCTGCTTGAAGCGTATTCCATTGTATGTTCTACGCAAACGTTCCGCAAGACGTGAGCCCACATGGTGACGCGGATGGGATGTCGTCAGCATCGGCGGCGGAGGAGCGGCCAAGGCGGCAAGATCAACTCGTCATCGGAATTGTCGAAAAATTGCCGGTTTCCGCCGGACGGAAAGTCGGCAGGGAATGTTTTTTTTAGTCCTCCCGCCCCGTAAAGCCTTGATAAGTCTGGAATCGGCGTCAGAAAAGGAAGGAAAAGGAAGGAAATGGAAATGTATGGAAGGGCTTTTCGGGCCTCCTTCGCACGCAATCGCAGCTGGACTGCGCTTGTTTGCCCATCCGTGGCGGCTTGGTTGAAGACAAGTTGATTCTGCTTATCAGAAATACCCCGGTAGCCAACTCAGGAGCGGCGATTGCAGAGTTCGTCCATCTGCCGAGCCCGGGGGCAGGCAAGCACGATAGGTCCGCAATGGCCGGTCAGGTTCAGAAATTAGATCGTATAAACTACGTAAACATATGATATTGAAAGATAACCTTGCGTTTCTTTCGAAGCGGACTGCACAGGGCGACGCAAAGTGCTGAAAAGATTGAATTCGTGCTGAAAGCGGTTCGGTTGGCGACACCGCCCGCGCGCCGCGGAAGTTGCAGGATTCGGGATTCGGGATTGGCACCCAAATCATTGAAATCGCTTGCGTCGCGTACAATGCCGCGGCGGCTCAGTCCGGCGGCGGTCCAGCGGCGCCGCGGAACCCTGTCGCCAGCAGATAAAGCTCGGCGCTGTCGGCTCGGCTGGCCTTCGGCTTGAGGTGCCGAACCGAGGCGAACGCGCGCTTCAGCCGGGCGAGCAGCTCCCCCTCGGCCCCTCCCTGCAGCACCTTGGCGAGGAAAAAGCCGCCGGGCGCGAGAACCTCATGGGCGAACTCGGCCGCAAGCTCGACCAGACCCACGATGCGCAGTTGATCGGTCTTGCGATGGCCGGTGGCGTTGGCGGCCATATCGGAGAGGACCCCGTCGGCGGGGCCGCCAAGCCAATCGCGAAGCCGCGCCGGCGCCTCGGGCTCGTGGAAATCCAGCATTCTGAACTCCACGCCCTCGATGGCGTCCATCTCCAAAAGATCGATGCCGATCACCCGTCCCCTGCCCTCGCGGGCGCCGGTCCGGGCCGCCGCGATCTGGCTCCAGCCTCCGGGCGCGGCGCCGAGGTCGACGATGCGCTGTCCGGGCCTGAAGAGTTTGTATTTCTCGTCGATCTCCAGAAGCTTATAGGCGGCGCGCGACCGATAACCCTCGCGCCTCGCCTGCGCGACATAGGGGTCGTTCAGCTGGCGCTCGAGCCATAGGGTCGACGAGAGCGAGCGTCTTGCGGGCGGTCTTGACCCGCGCCTTCAAGGCCCGGCCGCCCTCGCGTCCCGAGCCGCCGCCGGTCATCGCCGGCGTTCCCGGCCGTGCGCGCCCGACGCCGTCCTCCCGCATCAGATGGCTGAGGATTCCCTCGCGCAGGCCCCGGTCTGCGATGCGCAGCCGCTCGGCGGGAAAACGCAAACGGATCGTTCGAGGATCGCGCACCCGGCCAGCACCAGATCGGCGCGTTCATGACCGATGCAGGCGTTGGCGGCCCGCTCGGCGTAGCTCATCGACCGCAGCCTTGCGATGGCCTCGTCGACTTCCGTGCGTCCGAGCCAGAGCCCGTCGACCGCGCGGCGGTCATAGCGGGGCAGATTGAGGTGGATGCCGGCGACGGTGGTCACCGTGCCGGAGGTGCCAAGCAGATGGAACCGGCCGCACCGGGTTTCGTCGGCAACCTTGGCGACAAACGGTTGCAGCGCGTCGGACACATGGGACATCATCGCGGCGAATGTCTTGTCGGTCACGTCGACGCCGCCGAATTTCTCCGCCAGCGACACGACGCCGATCCGCATCGATTCCCACGCGCGGACGATCCGCGCCCGCCGCCCGCCCTCCTCGACGCCGAGCCAAATGATTTCCGACGATCCGCCGCCGATGTCGAACATGACGATCGAGCGGGCGTCCTTGTCGGCCAGATCACCCACTCCCGCCGCCGCGAGATGGGCCTCGGTCTCGCTATCGACGATTTCAAGCTCGAGCCCGAGCTGTTCGCGCACCCGGTCGACGAAGCGCGGCCCATTGGCGGCGGATCGGCAGGCTTCGGTGGCGATGGTCCGGGCGCGCGTCACTCCCCGCGCGGTCATCTTGTCGCGACAGATCCGCAGGGCTTCGAGCGTCCTGGCGATCGCAGGCTCGCTGAGGCGTCCGGTCAGCGAGAGGCCCTCGCCGAGACGAACGATGCGGGAAAATGCGTCGATCACCCGGAAGCCGTCGATCGTCGGTCGGGCAATCAGCAGCCGGCAATTGTTGGTGCCGAGATCCAACGCCGCGTAAGTCGCAGAGGTGCGGCGGTCTCCGAATCGGGCCTGAGGCCCGCCCAACGGCGCGTTGACCCCCTGCGAGGGACTCAACGTGGATGCTTCAGACAAAACAAAAACCTCGGCCTTGCTCGGCGGACAAAGATCACCCTCGGGCTGTAATCGCCGTCAATGTAGCAAGACTGGCGGCGGATGCAACGCGGCGAAGCTTTGAGGGCTTTGGCCCGGACGATCGGGTCAGGGCTTGAAGAATGGGTGACGGACCCTGTCGCCGACCTTCAGCCCGATCGCCGCCGCCCCGCCGCCGTTCAGCTCGAGCACCGCCGCACAAGGCGGTCCGGACGGGATGACGCGTTCCGACAGTGGCTCTGCGTCGGCCACCACGTTGGTCACCACGCCCGTCCGGGAAATGAAGATCATGTCGAGCGGGATATAGGTGTTCTTCATCCAGAAGCTGACCGGATCCACCCGGTCGAACTCGAACAGCATGCCTCGATCGGCCGCCATGTAGCGGCGGTACATCAGGCCGCGTTCACGCGTCGCATCGTCCGCAGCGATTTCGACCTGAAATTCGTGCGTCCCGCTGGCGGTCACGATCTGCAGGGGCTCGAGCCCGCCGGCGCTCGCCGGAGCGCGGAGTCCGGCGGCCAGAATCAGCGCGAGCGCGATTGTTCGCCAAAGCCGAACTCCGAACGTCGTCATCGCATCGCTCCAAACTCGCCGAGCCGTCGCGCGAGCGGCGGCGGCTTGAAGCTTCAAGAGGAACGCGATCGGGAGGTCAAGCGCGAGCGATGGATCTCAATGGTGGACGAAGATCCGAGAACCGTCGAGCGGGCGCACCTCCGCCGCCATAAGTCCCTTGGGGCCGGCGCCGAACCGCGCGAGCATGCTGTCGCCGGGCTTCGGATCGATAAAACCGTAGCGGCGAAGGGTCTCCATATGAACGAAGATGTCTTCGGTGCCCTCGCCACGGGTGAGAAAGCCGAAGCCGCGCGTCCGGTTGAACCATTTGACGATGACGATCTCGAAGCCGCCGACGGAAGTCGCCTGGGCGCGGGTGCGAACCGGGGGAATGGAAGAAGCATAGTCCGGTTCCGGCTCGGCGACAGAGATTACCTTGAGCACCTGGAGGCCGCGCTCTCTCCGCTGCGCCTCAGCGACGATGCGCGCGCCCTCGCGGATGGTGGAGAAGCCTTCGCGGCGCAATACAGTCACATGAATGAGAACGTCCGCTTCGCCGCCGTCCGGCACGATGAAACCGTAGCCTTTGGCGGCGTCGAACCATTTGACCCGGCCGGCGACTTCGACGAGCTCTTCGGGACTCGCGCCGCCGTCGAGAGCGATTTCCGTCTTCGCCGGCGGCTTGATGCATTCATCGGCCAATTCAGCCCCCTACTCGACGCGTCGACGGCGCAACATGGCCGTCCTCGAATCATTTGCGCCTTGCGACCGGCAACACTTGAACTGTTCCGTCAAACCCCGCGATCCGCCTTGCGGGTGATTCTCAGTCTCGAAGATAGCAAATCATCACGCGCAGAATAGAGACACCATGCGAAACTTGAGCGTGGCTGTGGATACGGCATAAAAAAACCCCGCCGCGCCCATGAGAGCCGACGGGATTGATGCAACGGAAGCGGAGGGCCTCCATGGCGTGCTGTTTCGCGGCGAGAGCCCTACTCGGCCTCTTCTTCCGGTTCCGGCGGAGGGGCCAGGCCCTCGAGGCCGCGCAGCAGATCCTCTTCGGTCATCCGGTCGAACTGAGCCTCCACGCCGAGCTCAATCTGGGCCTGCACGTTCGGGTTCACCATAAGCGGGGCCGCCTCGGCCTCCGGCTCGTCGATTTCGACGTGCTTCTGCAAGGCGTGAATCAGGTCCTCATGCAGGTCGCCGGGCGACAGCTTACCGTCGCCGATCTCACGCAAAGCGACCACCGGATTCTTGTCGTTGTCGCGCGCCACATTGATCGGCGCGCCGGAAGAAATGGCCCGGGCGCGATGGCTGGCCATGAGAACGAGGTCGAATCGATTGTCGACCTTGTCGATGCAATCCTCGACGGTGACGCGAGCCATGGAGACTCCTTCGAAAGAGCAGCAAAAGGGGAGGCTAGCGCGGCCTCTACACCTCAAGCCCGCGGGATGCAAGCTTTGCCTGGAGCCTCCATGGAGCCTCTCGCCGCAGCGCAGGGCAATCGGGCGAAGGCGATCTCCTCCCCCCTTGCGGGGGAGGATTAAGGAGGGGGGTCGCGCCAGAATTCGGAAGCCGTTCATCGACGCACTCCGCCGAGAGCGCCGCGCGTCCCCCACCCCTGCCCGCCCCGCAAGGGGGGCGCTCGGCCGGCGAGCAGCGGCGACGGGCGCAGATCACGCGATGAGCCGCGCGCAGCACGCGGCAAGCGACGTCCGCCAGTCGGGCAGTTCGAGGCCGTATGCGCGCCTCAGCTTTTCATTGTCGAGGCGCGAATTGGCCGGGCGGCGCGCAGGCGTGGGGTAGTCGGCCGTCGTGATGCGCTTGACCCGCGTCGAGCGTCGCCCGCGCGCCGCCGCCTCGGCGAAGATCGCTTCGGCGAAATCGGCCCAGGTCGCCTCGCCCGAACCGGTCATGTGGAAAACGCCGCGCAAAGCCGGCGACGAATCGCCGCGCACGCGCGCGGCGAGCAAGAGCAGCGCCGCGGCGAGGTCGAGGGCCGAGGTCGGATTGCCGTGCTGGTCGGCGACCACCGAGACCTCATCGCGCGTCTCGTTGAGCGAGAGCATCGTGCGGACGAAATTCGCGCCATACGGGCTGAACAGCCAGGCGGTGCGCACAATCACGCTGTCGGCGCAGCGCTCGGCAACTAACCTTTCGCCAAGCAGCTTGGAGCGCCCATAGGCGCTTTTCGGCGCGGGCGGATCGTTCTCGCGGTAGGGGCGATCGAGCGCCCCGTCGAACACGTAATCGGTCGACAGATGCAACAGGGGCGCGCCGATCCGGTCGGCGGCCTCCGCCACGTGGCCGGCTCCTTCGCCGTTGACGGCGAGCGCGACGCCCTCCTCCGCATCGGCCTGGTCGACGGCGGTGTAGGCGGCGGCGTTGATCACCACGTCCGGCCGCGCGGCCTGGAGGCCGGCGAGAACGGCCTTGCGATCCTCGAGCAGGAAAACGCGGCGGCCGAGCAGGGTAATCTCGAACTCGGGCCCCGCCTGGTCGATCAGCGAGGTCGCCACCTGACCCATGGACCCGGTGACGGCGATCCGCATCATGTGAACACGTCCCGTTCAGCCGCGGCGGCGGCGGCTTCGTTGTTGGCGATGCGCGCGCATCCCACCGCCCGCCGGCTCAGCGTATCAGGCGCGAGATATCCCTGTTTTCGGCCGAACAGGGAACTTTAATTCCCTGATGCGCCGAATGAATTCCCTGTTCGACCGCGTAGGGAATCTTCCCGGAAACGCCTCGAATCGTTGAGCTTTTCGCGACGGATTTTCCTCGAATCGGCCAAAAACGCGAATTTGCCTGCATTTTTCCCTGATAGCAGGGAACGGCCGCAATCGGGAAGGATCGGAGCGTTAGAGTCAGGCCGCCAGCGCCGGCAGAGCGTTCTTCACCACCTGGCCGTCCTTCATGATGAGGACGAAATTCCTCTCCGGATCGGCGATCAGCCCGATGGTGTCGATTGGGTCGCCGTCGACCAGGATGAGGTCGGCGAGTGCACCCGCCTCGATCACGCCGAGCCTGCCGGGATAGGGGTTGCGCGGACCCGACATGGCGAGAAGCTCGCCGTTGACGCTGGTCGCCATCTTCAGGATTTCGACCGGCTTGTACCATCGGGTCAGCGTCGTCAGCATGGCGCCTTGATGTTTCGTCATCTGCGGCGCGAATATAATGTCCGTGCCCCAGGCCGTCTTGATGGCGTGCGCCCGGGCGAAACGATAGGCGGCGTCGGTCCCGGCGAACACCTGGCGCATCTTCTCCTGCCCGCCGGGGTTGGACACCGGCGCGGCGAATTCGTTGTCGAGAAACGGCTGGGTGCTGAGCCAGATGTCGTTGTCGGCGATCAGCTTCGCGGTCGCCTCGTCCATCAGCTGGCCGTGCTCGATGCAGCGCACGCCGGCCTGGATCGCCGTCCGGATGGCGCGCGGGGTGTAGGCGTGAACGGCCACGTAGGTGCCCCAGTTCTCCGCCGCGTCGACCGCGGCGCGGAACTCGACCTCGGTGTACTGGCTGACGTCGATCGGATCGTAGTTCGAGGAAACCCCGCCGCCGGCGGCGAGCTTCAGCTGGCTCGCGCCGAGCATCAGCTGCTCGCGGGCACGCATCATCACATGATCCGCGCCGTCGGCGATCGCCCCGCCGCCGATCGCGTCGCCCCGGCTCAGCGGCGCATTCGGGGAAGAGGGGATTTCGTAGGGAAAGCGGAAATCGCCGTGTCCCCCGGTCTGCGAGATCATTGCGCCGGAGGGCCAGATGCGCGGTCCCCTGACGTGCCCGTCGTCGATGGCGCGCTTCAGCCCGAATGTCGGGCCCGCCATGTCGCGGACGCTGGTGAAACCGCGCAAGAGCGTTCTTTCGGCCTCGGCCGCGGCGACGAGGTTGATGTAACCGACGTCCGCCATGAGCAGGACCTCGAGCGGAATCGGCGCCATCATCGCGTGCCAATGCGCGTCGATCAGCCCCGGCATCAGCACGCGGCCGCCGCAGTCGACGACCTCCACGCCCTCGCCGACCGGCGTACCGACCGGCTCGACCGCCAGAATCGCGTTGCCCTCGACCACGACGCGCAGTCCGGCCCGCAGCGCGTCCGACTTGCCGTCGAAAATGCGGACGTTCGCGAAGGCGATTCGGCTGGCGCCCGCCGCAGACCGAACCGCAGCGGAGCCGCCGGATCCGGCGGCGAAGACGCCCGCAACCCAGCCGAACGCGCGGCCGGCGAATTTCGCGTTCAGGCTTGCATTGAGCCGCGCGAAGGCCGGGGAATGGCAAAGGCATCGTCGGTACGAGGCGTCGCGCTCGTCGCCGGCTTCACACACAAACATTTGTCCTCTCCCGACCTTTGGAGCCGAATGGCGGTCCGGCGACGCGGGCTCTACGCCGGCGTCGGCGCGTCCGCGCGGATCAATTTTCCGTGCTTGAGCTCCGCCCAGAGATCGGCGGGGATTTTGTGGCGGAACGCGGCGAGGTTCTGCTCGACCTGTTTGGTCGCGATCGCTCCCGGAATGATCGAGGCGACGATCGGGTGCCCGAGCGGAAAGTGCAGCGCCGCCGCCGCCAGTGGGACGTTCCAGCGCTTGCAGACGGCCTCGATCTTCGCCACGCGCTCGAGAATCGCAGGTCCGGCAGGCTGGTAATTGTACATGGCGCCAGGAACCGCGCCGGTCGCCAGAATCCCGGAATTGTATCCGCCGCCGACGACGATGCCGACGCCTCGCTCGGCGCAGCGCGGGAATTCGCTGTCGAGCACCTCCTGTTCGAGCAGCGTGTAGCGCATGGCGAGGAGGAAGAAGTCCATGTCGAACAGATCGAGAAATCGCGGGATCGTCCCCATCGAGTTGAACCCGGCGCCGACGCCCTTGATCGCGCCGCAGTCGCGCAGCTCCATCAGCGCCCGCCAGCCGCCAGTGATGAGCTGACCGAAGTAAGCGTCGAGCTTGGCCGGGTTGGCGTGATTCCAGACGTCCAGATCGTGCACCAGCAGGAGATCGATCGAAGGGATCCCGAGCCTCTGCAGGCTGTCCTCGAACGAGCGCATGACCCCGTCGTAGCCGTAGTCGTACACCGTCTCGAAGTTCAGGCCGCCGATCCACTGATCCCTGATCGGGCCGGGCTTCAACGGCCGGCGCAGCACACGCCCGATCTTGGTCGAAATGACGAAGTCGTCCCTGGTTCTGCGATAGAGGGCCCGGCCAAGCCGATGCTCGGACTGGCCGCGCCCGTACCAGGGCGAGGTGTCGAAATAGCGCACGCCGCCGTCCCAAGCCGCTTCGATGACCGCCGCCGCTTCGTCGTCGTCGACCCTGTCGAAGAGGTCGCCGAGCGGCGCCGTGCCGAGGCCGAGCTCGCTGACCGAGACGCCCGTCCGCCCGAGCTTGCGCGTTCGAATCGGCGACGCGGTCATTCCTCCGGCTCGGTCCCGAAGCGCAACGGATAGCCCTTGGCCGCGCCTGCTTCCGTTCCCCGCGCGGCTTTGGTCTCGGCGACGTCGCGGGCGAAAACGGCGACGACGCAGACCCCCTTGCGGTGAGCGGTGATCATCACGTTGAGCGCCTGAGTTCTCGTTCAGCCGAAACACGGCCTTGAGCACCTGCACCACGAAATCGCGCGGCGTATAATCATCGTTAAACAGGATGACTTTGTGCAGACGCGGACGTTCGGTGAGCGTCTGCGTCTTGGTCTTAATCCGTGTGGCGGTCTTGCTCATCATGGCCCCAGAAGGCAGGCTGGATGGAACAGGCAAATTATCCTCGCACACGCGGCGCCGAGCTTTCAAGCGGCGTCGCCGAATCCGCCCACGTACGCCGGAGAATGACCGCCCATGCTGAACACGCGACGAAAGGTCTTGCGCAATTTTTGGTACGCGACCCTGCCGGTTGACAGAATGAAGGACGGACCGAAGGCGTTCCGTCTGCTCGGCGAGGACATCGTCCTTTTTCTTGCCGAGGGCGACGCGCCTGCGGCGCTCGAGGACCGCTGCTGCCACCGCACCACAAGGCTGTCGAAGGGTTGGATCGACAATGGCCATATCGTCTGCGGCTACCACGGCTGGGAATACGATCGAGCCGGCAGACTCCAGAAAATCCCTCAGTTTCCGCCCGGCCATCCATTGCCCGACGCCCGCGCGAGGGCTTTTCACGCCAAGGAGCGCTACGGCTACGTCTGGGTCTGCCTCGGCGAGCCGCTTCTCGACATTCCCGACCAGCCGCAGGAGGGCGACCCGGCCTTCCGCCGCATTCACCAGTTCGACGAATTGTGGAAATGCTCGGCGCTTCGGATGATGGAGAACTCCTTCGACAATTCGCACTTCTCCTTCGTCCACAAGGACACTTTCGGCAATATCGCCCAGCCAAAGCCGGAGAAATACGAACTGAGCGAGACGCCCTACGGTTTCGTAGCCGAGACGATCGTGCCGGTGAAGAACCCGCCGCAGGCCGCGCGCGTCACGGGGACGAGCGAGCCGTGGACGAAGCGCAAGATGCGCAACCACTGGTACATGCCGTTCTGCCGCACGATGGACATGGAATATCCGTCGGGCCTCAGGCACGTCATCTTCAACTCCGCCACGCCGATCGACGATGGCTCGATCCGGCTCATCCAGATCCTCTTCCGCAACGACCGCGAGGAGGATTGCTCGACCGCCGAGCTCGTCGCCTGGGACAAGGCGATCATCGAGGAGGACCGGGATATCCTCGAATCGACCGACCCTGACGCGATCGTCGACATGAGTCGCAAGCTCGAAATGCACATGCCGTCCGATCGGCCCGGCATGCTGATGCGCCAGCGACTGAATGCGCTTCTGCAGGCTCATGGCGAGCACGAGGTTCCGCGGTGAACAGGAAACGCCGTCTGGCGATCGCCGACCATCGGTCGTAAACTGAGGCGGGAACTGCGGCCGAAAAGGGCCGCTCCGCGCACGGAGCTTTGAAATGAGGGTTTCCTTTGCGACTGCATCCGGCGCCGCGGCGTTCGCGCTGTGGACTGCGGCCTCCTACGCCGGCCCCTGCGCGGACGAGATCTACCAGGCCCAGACCGCCCTCGGAAAGCGCCTGGACGCGGCCGCCGCGCAAGGGAAGGCTGCGCCGGAGTCGAGCTTCGCGACCACGCACCACCAGCCGACTCCCCAGAGCCTGGCGAGCGCGGAGGCCCAGGTCGGCGACCTGTCCGACTCCGACCTGAACACGATCACGCAGGATATGGACGCGGCGCGCAATGCAGACGCGACGAACGATCACGCAGGCTGCGAGAAGGCGCTCGCCGACGTGAGACGCATTCTCGGCGTTCTCCCGAAGTGACGGCGCCGGGCGCCGCCGAAGGCGGCCCCTTTCAACGCATTGTGACCGCCCCTTCCGCCCCCAGCCTTGCCGCGGACTGGACGGGGTGCCAATTACGGCGCACCGATGCGCCCCGCCCTCGTGACCGCCCTCATCATCGCAACCGCCCTGTTTATGGAGAACATGGACGGCACGGTGATCTCGACCTCGCTGCCGGCGATCGCGCTCGACCTGCACCAGGATCCGATCGTCCTCAAGCTCGCGCTGACCTCCTATATGCTGACGCTCGCCGTGTTCATTCCCGCCTCCGGCTGGGTCGCCGACCGTTTCGGCGCGCGTACGGTGTTTTGCTCGGCGATCGTCGTCTTCACGCTGGGCTCGATCCTCTGCGGCGCCTCGACCTCGCTTGCGACGCTCATAGGGGCGCGGGTGTTCCAGGGCCTCGGGGGCGCGATGATGGTGCCGGTCGGACGGCTCGTGCTGCTCCGCAGTGTGGAAAAGAGCGACCTCGTCGACGCCCTCGCCTATCTCACCGTGCCGGCGCTGCTCGGGCCGGTCGCCGGCCCGCCGCTCGGCGGCTTCATCACCACCTATTTCCACTGGCGCTGGATTTTCTGGATCAACGTTCCGATCGGACTGCTCGGCGTTCTGCTGTCGCTGAAATTCATCGCCAACCTGCGCGAAGAACGGGTGCCGCGCTTCGACTTCAATGGATTCGTCCTGTCGGGGGTTGGCCTGCTCAGCCTGATCTCCGGCCTCTCGGCGATCGGGCGGGGCATCGCGCCTGTCTGGGCGGTTGTGGCGATGATTTGCCTCGGAGCCGCCGCGCTCACCGCCTACGCGCGGCACGCCGGCACGAATGAGGACGCGATTCTCGACCTGAAGCTCCTCAGGATCCCGACCTTTTTTTCCGGCGTGGTCGGCGGCCTCCTGTTCCGCATCGGCATCGGCGCCCTGCCGTTCCTGTTGCCCCTCCTCTTGCAGATCGGATTCGGCCTGACGCCGTTCCAGTCCGGATCGCTGACCTTCGCCGCCGCCCTCGGCGCGATGGCGATGAAGTTCACCGCCTCGACCGCGCTCCGGTGGTTCGGCTTTCGTCGCACGCTGATCGTCAACGCCCTGATTTCCGGCGCGTTCCTGGCCTCCTACGCCCTTTTCACCCCGTCGACGCCACACTGGCTGATCTTTCTCGCGCTGCTCGCAGGCGGCTTCTTCCGCTCGCTCGAATTCACCGCGCTCAACGCGATCAGCTACGCCGACATCGACCCGCCAAGGATGAGCCGGGCGACCAGCTTCGCCAGCGTGTCGCAGCAGATGTCAGGCGCGCTGGGCGTCGCCGTCGCAGCGGTCTGCATACAGGTCATTCAGGTCGGCTTCGGCGACCAAACGCTCACCGCCCGCGATCTCTCGACCGCCTTCGTGCTGGTTGCGATCGTCTCGAGCCTCTCGACCCTCATCTTCATCCGGCTGAAGCCGGACGCCGGCTCAGCGCTCGCCGGCAAGGAGCCGGCGCCGGAGGAAGGCGCGGCCGCGGCGGCGGAGTGATGACGAGACCGCATCGAATGTCTTGAGACAGATGCGCCGATTGCCCGACAAGAAGGTCCTGCCGAGCTGGCGGCGAGAACGTTCGCCGTATGACGAGTCGGTTGCGGAGTTGTCCACGCTCAGCCAATTCGGTGGACAACAGCGAGTTCGAGCCCGGCGCGGCTGGCGGGACCGCATCGACCGCTCACTCCGCGAAATCGCGCATTTTCCACTGTCGACCTGGCAGAATCAGAACGCCGGTCGATCGGCCATATAGGCTGACGACAGTCCCCCGGCCTTCCGCACTCTCTCACCTCTCACGGGCTCGCTCGAGGGCCGTGCCGGCGCCGCCGCTGTCGAATCGAAATTCTTTTCTCCACATGCTTGAAACACGCGGATCGGGTAAGCTGTTCTCTCCTGCGCGAGCTGGAGCAGCGAGCAGACGGGATTTGCGGGTAAGCCGAGGCGAAGCCATCGTTTCTGCAGATGTGGCCATGAGTTCGAAAGAACCGCGCGAACCTCGCCGAGCGGGTCGTCAGCACGGCCGAGACGACGCTCGCGATCGAAGACGTCGTATGCGCCATCGACGTGCTCCGCGGAATTGGCTGGCTCAACGCGAGCGCCGTCGACGCTTGGCGGCAAGGGCGCATCGAGTGCATCGAGGAGGCGATCCAGACCAATCCCCTGCGCCTCGCCGAGGCCATGGAGGTCTTTCGTTCCTGGGCGACGGAAAAAGGGTTGATCGCATGCGAGGCGGACTATGTCGCGCGCACCCCGCAGCGACAGGTCTTGCGCTTCAGCCGGAGCGGCGATCCCGCGACCGAGCGGCTCTTCCGGACCCATTGGGCCTCGCCTGAAATCCCCGACAAGAGGCGCGAACGCGTCGCCGAAAAGGCGAGCCGCGCGCCGGAGCTGGTCGCGGTCCAGCCGCTGAACAGTTCGTGGACCTGCTGCCGCTGCGGCGGCACGGGCGACCTTCTTATGATGGAGAATGCGGGACCCGCCTGTCTGCGCTGCGTCGGTCTCGGCGACCTCGAGTTCTTGCCGGCCGGAGACGCTTTGCTCACGCGCCGGGTCAAGGCCAAAAGCGCGCGATACGCTGTCGTCGTGCGCTTCAGCAGGAGCCGTCGCCGCTACGAGCGCCAGGGCTTGCTCGTCGAGCCGCAGGCCATCGAGCAGGCGCGCCGCGGGCTGGAAGGCGAGCGCAAGTAACCGGCGTCGGCGAGGCAGGAGCCCTGTCAGTCAACAGGATGCACGGTCAATCCGTCAGTGTATCTCGACGCTGGCAGACTGGGGGGCGTTGCGCCACGGCCTTCGCCGCTCTCGCCACTTAAAGGGTTAAACGCTGTCCCGATCCGTGTTTTCCTTTGCCTCGACCGTCATTTCCGCCCGAATCGAGCGGCGAGCCTCAGGTCGGCCGCAGCGGCGTCGAATTCCTCGGGGTCGAAGTCCTCGCCGATCCATTCGAGCCGTTCCTCGCGCTCCGGGTGGGAGGGATCGGCAAGGATCTCCAAAAGCTCAGCATAGGCAAAGACGCCGCCGCAGTCTTCCGGGGGACAATTGCGCATGCCGTCGACGCAGGCCGGGTAGCCCAGCCCCGAAACGGGGGCGAGAGTCTTCTCGATGGCGACAATGTGCTCCCAATTATCTCCGAAGTCATAATCGTAGCCGAAGCGCTTGACGTCGGATTTGAGCACGCCGTCCAGCGTCAGCCGTTTTTCGTCCGCGACGTCGTCGGTCGTGGCGGGATCGCCGTATTGCTGGCCGCCGATGTCGAATGCGTGCAGATGCCCTCCCATCCAACCCATGCCCGTCAAAATCGCTTCGCTGAGATCGCCAAGCGTCATGGATCCAGGGACGAGCAGCCGGCGCCAGACCGGCGGTTTCGTTCCCCGGAGCGTGACCTTGAGACTGACGATGCTGTCGACGGCGCCGCCCTTCGGCGCGACTGTCCTGGCCATGGCCCTTCTCCCCCGCTGCGACATCCTGTGCGGCTCTGTCCGCCTTTGCGCGAAGCCGCGCCTGCAGGCAAGTCCTTACCGGCGGCGGTGAGCGGATCGAGCGAACGTTTTCCATCTTGAAGGCCGAGCGTAGCAAGCGCTTGCACGCATCTCGATCGGGGTTTTCGGGCGCGGGCCTGACGGGAGGAGGAACGTCAGGCCCGCGCAACGCGGCGCCGGGCGCGCCGCGGACGATGCAGACGAAGCCGCGTAGGGAGCTACGGCCTCAGCTGCTCGTTCGGATTTACATCCCCTCTGGGCGCGGGCCTGGCGGGAGGAGAAGCGCCTGACCCACGCCCAGAACGAAATCCGGTCTTCCCGCCGCGCGGCTGCCCTTTCAAAAGGGCGCTTTGGCGAATGATTGCTATTGGAGCAGGCGCGCCTTGGTTTTCACTCCCGCTCCCGCATGGCGGCGTCTGCTTCCCGGGTGGGGAGCCGCCTCGGCCAGAATCCCGACCCCTCTTCGAGCAGCCGCTGGTTGCGGCGGATCGGCGATTCGTCCGGCTCGAAATCGTCGTTGCCCGCAAGCCGGTAGGTTGGGCGCCAGCAAGCGGCGAGGATTTCCGCAGCCGGCTGGCCGATCCAGACAATGTCGCCCGGCGCGCGCACGTCATCCTCGTACGGAAGGTCCTTCGGCTCATCTCTGACCGGATCGCGGTCGATCCCGAGCGGCCCACGGCACGACGCTCGTCCCCGTTTCGTCATCAGCACGAAGATGACGTTGGAGTTGTCCACGACTTCGCTAATCAGGTAGGTGGGCGATTTGCACAGCGACGGAAACTCGCTTGACTGGCAGCAGTCGCAGGCAAGGCGGCGGAATTTCATAAGCCTCTCTCCCCAGTGTTGCGGCGGCCTTCGCCGCTCGTTTGCGCTTCGATCCCTATCCGCAACGAATGCACGCGCTCGGAAAGTGCGTCAGTTGCTCGAACGCTCTCGCCGAGAACGCCGGCGCAATAGTCGAGCAACCGATGGAAGCGCGCGTTGGTCAGCCGTATGCGCATCGCGACTTCCCCCTCCGCGAAGTCGGAAGCTCGCCAGTTGCGATGAGACATTTGGTAAGGCGTCCGAGGAAGCGACATCGTTCTCTCCGTAAGCCGCTAACTGCGCTTAGTAAGCGACCAAAGGGAAAAGTTGACAATGAACATATTTGGGGAGGCGCGCCATTGCCGTTCGCGCGCGAGTTGAATCCTGAAACGAAAGTTCCAGCCGCCAAGCGGCGGGAACTGGGGTAAGGCGCCGAGTGAATCCTCGGCCGACCTTTGAAATTTGGTTGCTTAAAGCGTGTGTTCATGGTACGTTCTAAGCGGAAGGATCGCAGACGCGAGCTCAGCACGGTGAAGCGGTTGGGATGACGGCAGCCGCAGCGGTGGAGCGGCGGCTCAGGTTTCTCGAGGCGGCAAGGTCCATGCTCGTCATCGGAATTCTCGAAAATTTGCCGGTTTTCGCCAGACGGAAAATCGGCGGGGAATGTTTTTTTGGTCCTCCCGCCCCGTAAAGCCTTGATAAGTCTCGAATCGGCGTCACAAAAGGAAGGAAAAGGAAGGAAATGGAAATGTTTGGAAGGGCTGTTCGGACCTCCGTCGCACGCAATCGCAGCTCGATTGGGCTTGGTTGCCCATCCGTGGCGCTTGGTTGAAGACAGACGGCTTCCGTTTCGCCGAAAGCCGCCCATCGATGGGCCGTACACACGGAATTCCCAGTCGGAGAAAGGATCGGAACTTTCGTGCGCAGGGGTCGGCGCCGCCTCGATCACGGTGCGAAGGGTCGATCCGATCAAGCTTGCGGAGCAATGCGGGCCAGGCCGTCGCCGACAAGCGCAAAAATTCCGCTTGCCGAACACAGCGTGAACGGCTAGCGTATGTTCGTGATTTGTTTACGGCGGGTCAGTGATTCTGTCGTATCCGAGTCGAGGGGTTCGCCCGGAGATCGAAGATGCTAACCAGAAAACAGAACGAATTGTTGCGCTTCATTCACGAGCGCCTGCAGGAGGAAGGGGTTCCGCCGTCCTTCGAAGAGATGAAGGACGCCTTGGAACTGCGGTCGAAGTCGGGCATTCACCGACTCATCATGGCGCTCGAGGAGCGCGGCTTCATCCGGCGCCTGCCCAACCGGGCGCGGGCGATCGAGGTGCTGAGACTGCCGGAATCGGCGACGGTCGCGCAGGCCCGGCCGCAGAAATTCTCCCCGAGCGTGATCAACGGCAATCTCGGGCGATTGCGGACGCCAGCGCCCGCCCGCGAGGCCGGCGGCGAACCTCCGGTGATGGTCCCGATGATGGGCCGCATCGCTGCCGGCACGCCGATCGCGGCGATCCAGACGCGGATGGACACGATCGCGATGCCGCCGGATTTTCTCGGAGGCGGCGAGCATTTCGCCCTCGAGGTGCGCGGCGATTCGATGATCGAGGCGGGGATCTTCGAGAACGACACGGTGATCATCCGCAAGCAGGATACAGCCGAGACGGGCGATATCGTCGTCGCCCTGATCGACGACGAGGAGGCGACGCTCAAGCGCCTGCGCAAGCGCGGCGCCTCGATTGCGCTCGAAGCGGCGAACCCCGCCTACGAGACGCGGATTTTTGGGCCCGACCGCGTCCGGGTCCAGGGCAAAATGGTGAGCCTTCTCAGGCGCTACTGAGCGGCGGCGAAAGCGGCCCCGCCACGCGGCGCAGCGCGGCGAATCTCCGGGCCCCGGCAGTTCGGCCGGGGCTTCGACAGCCGTTGCGCGGTTATCATGCGTCGTCAATTGATTTCATCTCCTTACTTCTGACACCTCGCCTGAACAAAAGCAGTTTGGGACGGCGACGATCGTCTTCGGCAAAGCCGCACGGGATCACCTCGGCTTAAGAGACCGTTAACTCCGTCTGCTTATGGGCGGGTGAGGCTCTTCCAGCGACGGGAGCTGTTGACGTCGGACCGCCGCCCCTTGCCGCGTCCTTGGGGCGGCGCCAGACAGGACATTGTCCCGAGGAGGTGATTTGTGCCGGGAGCACTGGAGTTTCGTAGCGATTTCGACCCCGACGCGGCTTCCGGCGAACCGGCCTTCACGGTGGATCTCGATGGTTTCGAGGGACCGCTTGATCTGCTCCTCGAGCTCGCCCGGCGGCAGAAGGTGGATCTCGCCAGAATTTCGGTTCTCGCTCTCGCCGAGCAATACCTGCTGTTCATCGAGGCCGCGCGCAAGCTGAGGCTCGAGCTCGCCGCCGACTATCTGGTGATGGCCGCCTGGCTCGCCTTTCTGAAGTCCCGCCTCCTGCTTCCCGCCCCGCCTCAAGCGGCGGACCCCGACGCATCCGAGCTCGCGGACGCCCTGGCGCAGCGTCTGCGCAAGCTCGAGTCGATCCGCAAGGCGGCTGAACTCCTGGTCAATCGCCCCCGCCTCGGACGCGATTTTTTCGACCGCGGTGCGCCCGAGGCGGTGGAGATCGTCCGCCGCTCCGTTTGGCAGGCCAATCTCTACGATCTCCTCGCGGCCTACGCCCGTCAGGCGCAAAACCACGCCCGCGCCCGGGTGCGCTTCGAGGCGCGCAAGGTCTGGTCGCTGGCCG
Organism: uncultured Alphaproteobacteria bacterium; assembly: GCA_963835885.1. Taxonomy (GTDB): domain Bacteria; phylum Pseudomonadota; class Alphaproteobacteria; order Rhizobiales; family Beijerinckiaceae; genus Roseiarcus. The sequence goes on along the minus strand of CAWIHF010000001.1, from coordinate 175,175 downwards.
ACGCGCGAGAGGTCCTGGCGCGGCTGATCGGCGGCAATTGCGACTGGACCGCGTTCGACGAATGGCTTTTCGAGGCCTGTGTCGATCCCGGGATGCGGCGGAGCGCCCGCGCCTCCACCTTCTCCGCCTCGCTCGAACTCGTGCGCGAAGGAAAGATCGAGCTTCGACAGGAGAAGACCTTCGCGCCGATCTTTATCCGCGCAGCGCCGCAGCCATCCTCCAGCGGCGTTGCGGCGTGATCCGCATCGCTCCGAGCCAGAAGCAGAGGTGATCCATGGGCAGGATGACAGTCGGGACCAACATCGCCCGATTATTCGACGCGATCGCTCCGCGTCCGAGCCCCGACGACCTGCGCATCGCTGAAGCGATGGTGTTCGCGTCCGCGGAGCCGCTCGAGGAATTGTCGATCGCCGCCCACCTTTCCGACGGAGCGGACGTCGGGGCGGTGATGGAGGAATTGCGCCAGCTTTACGCCGGGCGCGGCGTCAATCTCGTGCGGGTCGCCCGGCGCTGGACGTTCCGGACCGCGGAAGACCTGTCATGGCTGCTGGCGCGCGACGGGGAAGAGAAACGCAAGCTGTCCCGCGCCGCGCTCGAGACGCTCGCCATCATCGCCTATCATCAGCCGGTGACGCGCGCCGACATCGAAGAGATCCGCGGCGTCGTGGTGTCGAAAGGCGCCCTGGACGTATTGATGGAGGCGGGGTGGGTGCGCATGCGGGGTCGGCGCAAGGCTCCGGGGCGGCCCATCACCTACGGCACGACGACCGAGTTCCTTATTCAGTTCGGACTGGACGCGATCGGCGATCTGCCTGGTCTCGACGAATTGCAGGGGGCAGGCATGTTCGACGGCAAACTGCCGACAGGCTACGGCGTTCCTCGACCTAGCGACGAACCTGCGCTCCGGGCGGATGAGGATCCGTTGGACGGGCCTGGGCCGCTTGAACAGGTTTGGGGACCGATAGCCGCGGACGACAATTCTTAGGCGGTCGGGGCCCCGTCACGAAAGCGCCGAAAAATCAAGGGACGTTGCCTTGGCCTTCCGCCTCGGAGAGATCATGGTTTTGAAATTCGGCTTGAGCGCGTTCGCCCTTCTCCTGCTTCCGACAGGGGCGCTGGCGAATCCCTCGGCGATTCTTCCCCTTGTCTCCCATCGCGCGGCGTATGAGCTCTCTCTCGTCGACTCTACTTCGCCGTCGCGGAGTTCCGCGCAGACCCCGATCGCCGCGACCGGCTTGATCGCCTACGAGTTCCGCGGTTCCGCCTGCGAGGGCTACACGTCCAATTTCCGCCAGATGACCGAAATGGAGCGCAGCGAGGGCGAGCCTCTTTCGATGGATGTCAGCGCCAAGTCGTTCGAAGACGCGGACGGCAAGTCGATGCGTTTCCAGGTCGATTCGAAGGGCGTGCAACAGACCCCGCCGATCGCCGGGACCGCGACCCGCGGCGCGGACGACGACATGCGCGTCGAACTGACCAAGCCGGCGCCGAAGGAGATCGATTTCGGCCATGACGTGCTGTTTCCCACCCAGCACATCGAACGGCTGATTGAAGCCGCCAAGAATGGCGGCGGGGCGATTCAGGCGAGGGTCTATGACGGCTCTGACACAGGGGCGAAGATTTACGCGACGCTGGCGGTGGTCGGAAAAGAAGCAAGCAAGCCGAGCGATGACGCTGCGGCCGCGGCGGAGCTGAAAGGGGTTCGACGCTGGCCGGTGGTCGTCTCCTATTTCAATGAATCCTCCAAGGATTCCTCGCCCGAATACATCCTGTCCTTCGATCTTTATGAGAACGGCGTGTCAGGCAGCCTGAAGCTCGACTACGGAACCTTCGCGCTGAGCGCGCGTCTGCGGAAACTGGAAATCCTGCCGACATCGGCTTGCGCGAAATAGTCGCGCCTGGATTGCGGCAGCCGCCGCTTCGCCAGCGTCAGAACTCCCCGAGTGGGCGCGGCCCTTCGAGGCGCTCCAGCGCGCGAACGACCTCTTCGGGAGCGAAGCCCGCCTCAGCCGCGAACTGGATGAGGAGCGGCTCGTTCGCGACCAGATATGCGAGGATGTTGGCATGGAAGCCGGGGCCGGCCGCCGCCGCTCTCAGGTTGTCCGGGGCCGAGTCCTGTGACGGAAAGAAACCTTTCGATCCGATCGCTGTCGGCGGCCAGAAATGTTAGGGCCGAGACCGCCATCGATTTGCCGGTCGAGCGGTCTGTGGATAACCCTGGCCTTGACGGGCGGCGCATTCCACCAATTCTCCTTTCGTCAAGGTCTCGGCGTTAGTGTCGTTGCGCAACCTGCCCTGGCGCGGAGGGACCTGCCTATGGCCAAGACCGTGCTCATCGTTGAGGACAACGAGCTCAACATGAAGCTCTTCAACGATCTCGTCGAGACCCGCGGCCATAAAATCGTGCAGACCCGCAACGGAATCGAGGCCGTCGCGCTCGCTCGCAAATACAGGCCGGACCTCATTCTCATGGACATCCAGCTGCCGGAGGTATCCGGCCTCGAGGTCACGCAGTGGCTGAAGGACGACGAAGAGCTTCGCGCAATTCCCGTTCGTTGCGATCACCGCTTTCGCCATGAAAGGCGACGAGGAGAAAATTCTGCAGGGCGGCTGCGAGGCCTATTTGTCGAAGCCGATCTCGGTCGCCAGGTTTTTCGAGACGATCGACCGTTTCCTGGGACGCGCAGCCTGAGCCGGCCCATCTGGTTCGTTTTTGTGCGAACGACAGGGCTCAGGCGGCGATCTGCGCCATGAACGCGGCGAAATTCGCCTCTGCCTCGCGGCGGTCGAGCTCATCCGGAGGCCGGCGTGCGGCCAATGCGGCCTTGGCGCGGCGCAGCGCATCGCCGCACAGTTCCGGCGCCGCGGAACGACACCGCCCGCGCCTCGTCGAGACTCGCCATTGCAGTGGAGAACGAGTCCAGCCCGGCCGTCGAAGATGGCCTCCGCGCGCTCCTCGTAAAGGGGCCCCGCAGAGCCTTCATCGACACGTCGTCACTCATGATCAGGCCCTCGTATCCGATCTCTCCGCGCATGATGTCGCGGACAACGACGGGCGAGGTCGTCGCCGGCCGCTCCGCGTCGAGCGCAGCTGTAGACGACGTGGGCTGTCATCGCCATCGGCAAGTCCTGCAGCGCCGCGAAGGGCGCGAAATCCCGCTTCAATTCCTCGCGCGCCGCCTTGACCACGGGAAGCTCGTCGTGGCTGTCCGACCGCGCCCTGCCGTGGCCCGGCATGTGTTTGATGACCGGAAGGACTCCGCCGGCAAGCAGCCCGGTCGCGAAACGCCCGCCCATCGCCGCGACTTCGGCTCGGCGTCGCTGCGAGTAGGCCCGTGACCCGATCGCGGCATGGGTCTCCACCTCCGCCACATCGAGCACCGGCCCGCAGTCGACCGTGATCCCCACTTCGACCAGATCGTCTGCGATCAGGCGCGCGCCGTAGACGAGCCGCCGCCTCCGCATCGGAAGGCGGCAGACCCGCCTCGATAGCAGCTGCGGCGGCGTAGGTTCGCCAATGCGGAGGTCCCATCCGCTGGACCCTCCCCCCTTCCTGGTCGATGAGAATCGGAGCGTCCGCCCGACCGACGCATTCGCGAAACGATCGCGTAAGCGCGCGAATCTGATCACGGTCGCCGATATTGCGCTTGAAGAGGATGAGGCCCCACGGATTGCTCGTGCGGAGAAAAGACCGTTCCTCGAGGCGAGAGCAAAAGACCCGCGCAGCCGCAGATGAACGCCTTCGGCATGATCGCCCCTGTCGACCGCGCGAGGCGGACATCGCCTCCCGTTACTTGCCAGTTTACTTGGCGATGAAGCACTCGCCGCCGTCGCCCTTCAGGCGGGCGCACAACGCGGCCGCGTCGGCCTTCGACAGACCCTCGACCCGCAGACGATAGACCGCCTCGCCCTTTACGGTCGCCTTGTGCACGCCGATCGACGACCCGTTCAGATCCGCAGCATATTTGGAGTTGAGCCGACGTGATCTCGCTCTTGGCCTCGGCTTCGGACCTCGGCGCGGCAAGCTGGACCGCCCATCCACTCGACTTCGTCGCGGCGGGATCAACCGTCTGATCCGGCGCCGTCGGGCGTCGCCGGTTCGGCGGCGGCGACTTGTGCTTTCGGGGCTCTTCGCCGCCTTCTCCAGTTTCGCTGGAGATCCGGCTGAAGCGGCTCGTTCGAGGCTTCCGCGATCGAACCCGGCGCCGTTGTGTCCGTTTTGGCGACCGCCACCCGCGCCGACGACTTTCCTGAAAGCTTCGTCGGCAAATCGATTCGCGGCGTCGACGGACTGCGCTGACGCGGCAGCGTCCGGCGCGGGCTTCGGCGCGGACTTTCGCGGTCGGCTTTGGCGCTTCGACCACGGGCGCGGCCGCTAGCTCGCATCGGCTGACGCCATGCGCGGCGAAGGAATTGGCGTGCCGTCGGGCCTCAGCGAAACCGTCCTCACCGGCTTCGGATCGGGAAACTGCGACAGGCGGGCGGCGGGGACACAGCGCCGACGACGACAACCGGCGCATCGACCGTCCGCCTGACCGCGGATCCGCCGGATGCGCGACGGCGCGTCGGATCCGCCGGCCGGACGGCGACCGCAAGGACGCCAGCGCGTTCAGGTCGACCGGCTGTTCCTGGGATGCGACGACCTTGACGTGAGGTGGATTGCGTGTTGTCCTTCAGCAGGCTCGCGCCGGCTTCGTTCGGGGCCGAAACCGTGTCGTCGCTCGGCGGCGCCACCTTGGTAGGCCCTTGGGCCGCGGCGATGTAGGGCGGTTTGCTCGGGGCAAGCCGGGCACGCTCGCCCTTGAGCGCCACGACCGCTCCGATCATGGCGACGCCGGCCACCGCGAGAGCCGACACTCTCATCTTCCAGCCAAATGCGCGGCGCTTTGGCGGCGAGCCGGTCCGTCGCATGATCCGCGCATTTCGGGGTCGCCATCGGCCGCGCCACGGACCTCTTCTTCTGCGTCCTTCCGCCTCGCCGTGGTATTCCGCCTCCTCCAACGCCGGTCTCAAAGCCGTCCCTTCAAGCGGGCCGGCTCGCCCGGTCTGGTCGGCCGAGCCGCGGCAGCCCTCGCGGGCTCAGGCTTCGAGGACTCGACAAGCCGCGCCAGTTCGAACAGCGGGTCCTCGCCGCCTGTTGGAAGGGAGCCGGCCGTGCGCAGGCGGCGCTCGAATTCGTCAAGGTTGAAGTCCGCGACCGCTCGAGATCCGGAAACGCTCATATCGTCCTCATCAGGGCGGAACGCCTCGTTGACGCGCCTCATGCTCGTCAATTCCACTGCCGCGATCCGCTAACGCATTTCTTCAGGGGCGCTAACCCCCAAAATTGTCAGCGCGGAGGCCAAAACCAGGCCAACCGCAGCCACCATGGCCAAGTCGCAGCATGGATAGGTTTCGATTTATTTCATTAACGAACCGCAAATCTCGAAGGTCCTTGCCGCGATTCCAGTGAGCGTGGAACCGCGTAGCGAGTTCGTGAGCGAAAAATGCGATCCGGTGCGGCTCGTGGGCTTCAGCGGCCTGGAGAACCAGGCGCGGATATTCGCCATCGTGCGAATCAAGTCCCTCTCGCCCGATCGGTCAGGACCGACATGTCGGCTTCAGCCAGCGAGCGAGGTTCAAGTCGATGTCCGGAAAGGCCGCCTTCCCTGTCTGAGAACGCTCCGGACGCGCGCATAGGCGTACTGGACATAAAAGACCGGATTGTCCTGGCTCTGCTCGATGACTTTCGCGAGGTCGAAATCGAGCGGAGCGTCATTCTTGCGCATCAGCATGATGAAGCGCATGGCGTCCGAGCCCACCTCATCCACGACTTCGCGAAGCGTCACGAAGTCACCGGACCGCTTCGACATTTTGATCGGCTCACCCGCCCGCATGAGGCGGACGAGCTGACACAGGCGCACCTCGAGCTTGGCCTTGTTGTCGGACAGCGCCGCGACCGCGGCCTGCATGCGCTTGACGTAGCCGCCGTGATCCGCGCCCCAGACGTCCACGAGGTCGAGAAAGCCGCGGTCGATCTTGGTCTTGTGATAGGCGATGTCGCTGGCGAAATAGGTGTAGCCGCCATCCGATTTGATCAGCGGACGGTCGATATCGTCGCCGAACAGCGTCGAGCGGAACAGCGTCTGCTCGCGATCCTCCCAGTCATCGGCCGGCGCGCCTTTGGGCGGCGGCAGGCGGCCCTCGTAAATGAGACCCTTCGCCCGCAACGAGTTGATCGCCTCCCGCACTCGGTCCGGCCCTCCGTCCGACTCCAATCAAAGCCCGCTCCGAGGCAAACACCTCGTGCGGATGTTGAGCGTCGCCAGATCGTCGCTAATCATCGCCATCATCGCTTCGGTCGCGCGCTTGCGCACCACCGGGAGCCATTCCGCCTCGGGCTTGCCCCGAAGCGCGCCGCCGAACTCGCTCGCCAGAGCCTCGCCGACCGCTTTAAGGTAATCTCCGGGATAGAGTCCTTCGGGAATCGACCCGATGTCCTCGCCGAGGGCCTCGCGATATCGGAGGAAGGCCGAGCGGGCGAGCACGTCGACCTGGGCCCCCGCGTCGTTGATGTAATATTCGCGCGTCGCTCGGCGGCCGGCAAAGATCAGAAGGCTCGCAAGGGCGTCGCCGAACACGGCTCCCCGCGCATGGCCGACATGCATCGGCCCGGTCGGGTTGGCGCTGACGTATTCCACGTTCACCGGCCCCGCCGCGGACCTGGCGCGCCTGCTCCGAAGGCCGCGCCTTCGATCAGAACATCTCTCAAGATTTGCTCATAAACCTCTGGGCGAAGGACGATATTGATGAATCCAGGCCCCGCCGTCTCCGCCTTGAGCACGTCCGGCTGCCGGGCGAGGTCGGCGGCCAGGCGTTCGGCAATGCGCGCGCGGATTTGAGCCCAAAGCCTTCGCTTCGCGGGCATAGACCATGGCGGCGTTAGTCGAAAGATCGCCATGGGCAGGCGTCGCGCGGCGGCTCGACCAGGAATCGGCCGAGATCGAGACCGCCGGGCAATTCGCCGGCTGCGATCCGCCTTTCAATCAGCTCCGCTAGGCGGGTCTGGAAATCCGCAAAAATGTTCATCGTTTTCGCCGCGGTCGAAGAGCCGCGCGTCTAACGCAAGTCCGCAGGGCCGTCAAAAAGTCGAACGTTCTCGTGGACCGCGAAACGGTCGGTCATTCCCGGCGATATAGTCGGCGACCGCGCGTGCGCGCTCGCCCTGCTCCGCTTTCGCCGCCCAGTCGCGCGGCATGGCGGCCGGATCTGCCATATACGCGCCGAACAGCCGCCGCACGATCGCGTCGGCCTTGTCGCGCACCGCGAGCACGGACGGATGGCGATACATCCGGGCCAACAGGAACGTCTTGACGTCGCGGTCGGCCGCCTCGATTGCGGCCGAGTGCCCGACCAGCACCCGCCCTGCCCTCGCGACCGCCTCGGGGCTCGCCGCCCCCGCCTCGGCGATCCGCCGCCGGCTCTCGTCAATCGCGTCCTCGATGAAGCGGGTGATGACGCGCCGGCTCAACTCATGGATGACCCTCGCCTCCTCGAGGCCTGGATAGCGGTCGTCGATCTCTCGCAGAAGATCGGCAATGAAGGGCGCGCCGGCGCGGATGTCGGCGACGGTGAAAAGCCCCGCGCGCAGGCCGTCGTCGATGTCGTGAGCGTCATAGGCGATGTCGTCGGCGAGCGCCGCCGCCTGCGCCTCGAGGCTTGCATGGAGGCCGAGGTCGAGGGGCTGAACGCTGTCGTATCGCAGAATCGCCGCCGGGACGCCTCGCTTGCGGTAGCGCTCGGCCGGCGCGCCCGATGCGTCGAGGAGCGGTCCGTTGTGTTTGACGAGCCCGGCGAGCGTCGGCTGGGTCAGGTTGAGGCCGTCGAATTCGGCGTAGCGCCGCTCGAGCTCGGTCACGATGCGCAGAGCATGACTGTTGTGGTCGAACCCTCCGTAGCCGGTCATGCACGCGTCGAGCGCGTCTTCGCCGGTATGGCCGAAGGGGGTATGCCCGAGGTCGTGCGCGAGCGCGACCGCCTCGGCGAGATCGTCGTCGAGTTTCAGGGCGCGGGCGAGCCCGCGGGCGATCTGGGCGACCTCGATCGTGTGGGTGAGGCGGGTGCGGAAGTGATCACCCTCGTGATGGACGAAGACCTGCGTCTTGTGGGCGAGGCGGCGGAACGCGGTCGAATGGACGATGCGGTCGCGGTCGCGCTGGAATTCGGTCCGGGTCGCCGACGGCGGCTCGGCAACGAGGCGCCCGGGAGCGCGCGCAGGATCCGCCGCGTAAGGCGCGCGCGCCCCCTGCCCCGTTTGGTCGGCCATAGCTTCCCCCATGTTGCGCTTTCGCCCCGCGTCCATATCTTAGACGGGCAATCACTTGAAGGCGCGCCCTTTCGGCGCGCGATGGAAGGTTCAGCATTGATGAGCGCAGACGTCTCGACCGCCGAAGCCGTCTCGATCAGCGCCAGCGCCGCGCGTCGCCTGAACGCCATCCTCAAGGGTGAAGAAGGCGCGGCCCTGCGCATCTCGGTCAAGGGCGGCGGCTGCTCGGGCTTCCAATATTCCTTCGACGTGGACCGGACCCGCGCTGAGGACGACTTCGTCGCCACCCGCGATGGGGCGACGGTCGTCGTCGACCCTGTCTCGCTTGAGATGGTGAAGGGGTCCGAGCTCGACTTCGTCGACGACCTGATGGGCCAGTCGTTTCGGGTCAACAACCCGAACGCCGTCGCCTCCTGCGGCTGCGGGGTCAGCTTCTCGGTCTAGCGCAGGCTCCGATCGACTGGAATCGTCGCTCGCCATGACGGGGCTGGACGAAATGTCGCCGGCGGGATGAGAGCCCTCGGCGCAGACGAACCTGGCCAAGGAGTTCCTACTGCGATCCCCGGACCGACGCCGAGGACCGTAGTTCACCTCGCCTCCCGACAAGTCCTCATCTTGCTCGTTCCGCCATGGCCCGATCAACAAGCAACTTTACCCGGATCGACGCGCACCATCAAGAACAAACAACGAACATATTGAGAAATATCTCACCTCCCTACAGCCCTCGTTCTGAGCTTGTCAGCTCACACGAGCTCATCTCGTATTTCGCATTGGTGATGACGGGTTGCCGCGCAAGGGGGGAACTCACCAACGACTTGCTTGTTGGGATGAGGGTCGGGAAATCGAGAGGATATGGGTTATGGACAAGGAACACGTTAAGGGCGCGGCCGACAAAGCCAAGGGCGCGATCAAGGATACGGCCGGCAAGATAATGGACGACAAAGAGATGCAGGCCGAAGGCAAGATGGACAAGGCCAAGGGCGCTGCGCATCAGACCGCCGGCGATGTCAAGGACGCGGTTCGCAAGGCCGATAAACCCTGATAAGGCGCTTGAAAAAAGGAAGGCCGCCTTCACAGGGCGGCCTTTTTTGCTGGACGGGAGACCGGCCCAACGGATCCGACAGGATGCAATAGAGACCGCGATCGCGATCCGTCCGGTCGCCTGAACACAACATCGGCGCCGTTCGCCAGCCCTGCGCTTGCGACGGTTGACACGAGGAGCGAGACAAGTGACCGAATCCCTTGCAAGCAAAACCTGTACGCCTTGTCGCGGGGGAATACCTCCGCTGACGCGCGAAGACGCTGAGCGCTTTCAACCCCAGGCCCCAGACTGGCGCCTGGTCGATGACGCTCACCGCATCGAGCGGAGCTTCCGGTTTCGTAATTTCCGCGAGGCGCTTGGCTTTGTTCAGGATATTGGCGAACTCGCGGAAGCCGAAGGCCATCACCCGGATATCAGCTTCGGTTGGGGCAATGCGACCGTCTCCCTGCAGACCAAGAAGATCAAAGGACTGCACGAGAACGACTTCATCATGGCCGCCAAGATCGACCGGATATATGCCCAGACGGCAGCCGCCTGAACGGATCCGACCTGCCCTGCACCATGCGCGCTCTTCGGGGCGGACTGCGTTTTTCGATGTGCAGACGTCTGATTGACGCCGAGGTCGACGGGAGGCCCGAGGGGGCGCGGTCAGCTTGAAAGACAAGGGAATCATTCAATCTGCTTCGCATAGAAGCTCCGCGCCTTTGGGCGGACTCGGGCTGGCATTTGTGCGAATCTGCCAACAGCCGGAGAGGCGCGATGAGCGAGACCCGAAAGCTCGCGGCGATCCTGGTTGCGGATGTCGTCGGTTATAGCCGGCTCGCCGGCGCCGACGAGGATCGGACCCTTGCGCGCCCGAGGGGTCTGCGCAGCGACCTCATCGATCCCGCCATCGCCGCTCATCACGGTCGTATCGTCAAACGCACCGGCGATGGAGGCATTATCGAGTTTCGCAGCGCCGTGGACGCGGTTCGCTGCGCGATCGAGATTCAAAACGGCCTCATCGAGCGCAACGCGGGCGTGCCGGAGGACCGGAGGATCGAGTTCCGCGTCGGGATTCACGTGGGCGACGTCGTCGAGGAGAGCGACGCGATGTGATGGGCGACGGGGTCAATGTCGCCGCGCGGCTTGAGGGCGTCGCCAAGCCGGGCGCGATCTGTCTTTCCGAAGACGCCTATCGTCAGGTGAAGCAGCGGCTCGATCTCAAGGTCACCGATCTCGGCGCGACGCAGCTCAAGAACATTGCGGAGCCGGTGCGCGTCTATTCGCTGGAAGTGGGCCAGCCGGCCGAGGCAAAGCCCGCGCCCTCAGCGATCGCCATGGTCAAGCCGGAGAGCCGGACGCCGGCGCCGAGAGCAAGGGCTTGGTCTTCGCGCTGGCCTGCGCTCGCCGCGATCGCCGCCTTTCTCCTTCTGGCCGCGGCCGGCGGCTGGACCTTGCTTGGCGGCCGCCTGACAAGACCAGCGCAAGCCGCGCATTTTTCGATAGTGGTGCTGCCGTTCGCCAATCTTTCCGGCGATCCGACGCAAGACTATTTCGCCGACGGGATCACCGAGAATTTGACCACCGAACTGTCGCGCATCCACGACAGTTTCGTGATCGCCCGCAACACGGCTTTCGCCTACAAGGGCAAGCCCATTGATGCCAGAGAAATCGGCAAGGAGCTCGTCGTCCGCTACGTGCTCGAAGGCTCGGTCCAGCGCGACCAAAACCGGGTGCGGGTCAACGCGCAGCTCGTCGACGCGGCCTCCGGCGCGCATCTCTGGGCCGACCGGTTCCAGGAGGACGTCGCTGATCTGTTCAAGCTGCAGGATCAGGTCGTCGCGCGGCTGGCTCCGGCGGTCTTTCGCTTGAGCCGCAGGGAAGCCTTTCCGGGAGCCAATCGGATCAGGTTCTGCGCCATGTGCTTGATCGTACAGAAGTTGGCGGGTGCGTGATCGGTTCGCAGCCGACACTCGTCGTCGCGGAACACCATGTCCAAGATCCAGTGCAGGCTATTCTCGATCGCCCAGTGGCTGCGTACGATCGGTCCTAGCATGCACGCCATCAGCGCCAGCGACGTCAGGTAGAAGCGGGTCTCCCGCTCGATCTTGTCGCCGGTGTCCCGCTCGCTTTCGACCACCACCACGGCCTTCAATCCGGGCCAGTTGTGGCGCTCCTGCAGCCAGGCGATGTCGTGAATTACGGTCGTGGTCCTGGTCTCGATGCGGCCATGATCGCCATCCACCGTTTGGCCGCGACTGATCGTTGTGTCCCTGAAACCGGCGGCTTTCTGCTCGGCCACGAACAGTTCCACGTCCTCGCGCAGCGATCCCTGGTTGCCTTTCAGCGCCAGCACGTAGTCGGCTTTCTTCTCCACCACTTTCTGCGCGATGTCGCGCTGACACCCCATGGCGTCGATGGTGATGATCGCCCCCTCGATGACCAGCAGGTCCAGCAGTTTGGGGATGGCGACGATCTCGTTGGACTTCTCTGCCACCTTGACCTGGCCGAGCACCAGGCGCTGGCGTGCCGCAAAGGCGGAAACCATGTGGATTGGCGCGTGGCCCTTCCGCTTCTGGCCGGACCGCCGGGCGGTCTTGCCCTCGATGGCGATGACCCCCTCGGAGGTTCCGGTCAGTGCGGCTACCCAGGCGACGAAGCAGCGCTGGAACTGCTCGGGGTCCAGCACGGCGAGGATATCGCCAAGATGGTCGTGCGCCGGCGTGCCGTTGGCGAAGGGGCGGAAGCGGCGCAGAAGGTCCAGCTTCTTGCGGCCGAACAGTGCGATGTCGGTGATGGTCTCCGCGCCGGCCAGGACGGCGATCAGGCAGAGGAGAAGGATCTCTTCCAGCGGGTAGTCCACCTTCCCCTGCTGGCGGGGATCCTTCAGATCATTGAAATGACTAGAAAAACTACGGTTTCGTCGAACGCCGCGCAGTCGCCTGTCGCCTCGGCCATGGCTCGCCCCTCTGATGCGAATCGAGGGCCGTCATGGATTCAGCACTTTCGCCGTTTGTCACCTACTTCTTCACCCGATTACCCTGCGGAAATATCCCTGGGCCGTTTCGGCGAGGCAAAATCCGACGTACAATAGGCGATTCGGTTGAGCCCGCGCGATCGGTTCATAACTTTATTTCAACGGCAACTCGGCGACATAGAATTTGGCGCTGGTCGTCCGGAAGCCGCGATCGCCGAATATAGAAAAGCCCTCGACGCAGGCCAACATTACTTCGGGACCTACGCAAGCCTCGCGGCTGCCTACGCGCTCCTGGGCAAGATGGACGAGGGGAAGCCGTACGTGGCCGAAACCCTTCGCCTCAATCCGAGCTTCACCATCAAATGGTTTCGAGAGCACGCCCCAGACATTCCGACCCGCACCGAAGGCCTGCGCAAGGCGGGGTTTGCGGGAGAATGAGCGCGGTCCGTGAGGGCCGAGCGTCGCCGCCCCATTGACGGCGCTTGTATCGACATTGTATAAACTGCCGAAACTCGCGCTCGTTAGCGCTCTTCCTGGGTTTCAATCATGAGAGTGCTCGTCAAGAAATGGGGCAACAGCGCCGCTGTGCGGATCCCCGCTTCCGTCATGGCGGCCGCGTCCTTCGGCGTCGATCAGGCCGTTGACGTTCGTGAAGAGGGGGGCCGTGTGGTCATCGAGCCGATCAGAGCGGAGCCCTACGATCTCGACGCGCTCCTCGATCAGATGCGTCCCGAGACTTTCCCTGAGGACATTGATTTTGGGCCGCCCCGGGGAGGCGAAATCTGGTGAAGGCCTACGTCCCGGACGCCGGCGACGTCGTTTGGTTGGCGTTCGATCCCCAGGCCGGACATGAGCAGACCGGCCGGCGTCCTGCATTGGTCCTGACACCTGCGCGCTACAACGCGGCGCGTGGCATGATGATCTGTTGCCCGATGACGAGCAAGATCAAGGGCTATGTCTTCGAGGTGGTGATCAGTCAGAAGCCGCCGAGCGCCGTTCTCGCCGACCAACTCAAGAGCCTCGATTGGCGGGCGCGCCGGGCGACGCGAAAGGGTGTCGTAGAACCGCGGGTGCTTTCCGAGACGCGCGCGAAGATCAGGGCGCTGCTCGCTTTGTGAGACGCTCGGCTCTCCGGAACGAACGAGCAGGCCCTGAGCCCTCCCTGTGGGGCCTCCGCCGCTACCGATCGACTTGTCCATTGCGGGCATAACGACCTGCGCCGCTATTCGGGCACGCCGGAGGCGATCAGCTCCAAGACCTCCTTTTCCGTCGTTTTGGAGATGGCGCGGTCGCCGACATTCTGTCCGCGCATCCGAGCGGCGACGTGTGGGTTCTGGGTGTGGAGAAGAGCCAGCTCGTCTTCTTCCCGAAGGGCGACCTGACCAAGGGCCGAATCGTCTGCGAGGGCGATAGCGCCGAGCCGTGCAAGTCGTTCCGCGCGCCATTCCATCTGGGCATCGATCAACAGGACCGGATTTGGGTCAGCAACAGCGGCGTTGACCACGTTACGCGGTTCCCCGCGTCCGATCCAAGCAAGGTCGAGAATTTCAAGGTCGGCTACAATAGCAGCGGCCTCGCAATCGACAGCGAGGGCAACGTCTGGGTCACCGACCGGTTCGGCAACGGGCTGCTCGGCATGATGCATCTGGTCGACATGGGCATCCGGCTGAAGCTCGAAGGCGTCGCGGCCGCGTCGGGATCAGGCCTACGGCGCCCTTCCTGCCCGCGGTTTCCTCCTTTGGAGGCTTTCGAACGCCGGCCCCGAACTACGCACCATCGTCCCGCAGGGCTGCATCCGAAACCCTCATCACGGCAGACCCTTAGGACAACATCAGCGAAGCTTGAAAGGGGACACTCGCATCATGTTCTCTGGCCGCCGGCCGCGCCATGCCGTGCTGACAGGGTCGCATTGAGCCGCGCTCCTTCGGGCGCGGCCGGCGGAGAAGCCTGCGCTACTTCATGATGCAGGTGTTGGCGTTGTCCTGCGTGCATTCATCGAGCCCGGTGTAGACCGGGTCGGCGACCTTCTTGCCCTCGATCAGATCGATCATGACCGACGGCGCCTTAAACCCCATTTCGAACGGGCGCTGGCCCACCAGCGCGTCGACGCGGCCTTCTTTCAGCAGGGTCAACTCGGCGCCGATGGTGTCAGCCGAGACAATAACCAGCGACTTGTCGGCAAGCTGCGCCTTGTAATGGTCCGTCAGTTGACGATAGGCCGCGGGGGCGGCGAACAGCGGCCAGCCGCCTTCGGCGACGAACGCGGAAAGCTTGGGGTTGGCCGCGAGGATGTCCGTCATCGCCTCCACCCCCTTGGCGCCGTCGTCGTTGGTGAAGACCGGGCAGCCGGAGATCTCGGTCCATCCGCCCTGGCCGGTCAGCCGCTTCAGACCCTTTTGGCCTGACAGCGCGTCGCGGGTGCCGTCGGCGCGGCGCAGGATGTTGTCAGCCGCGGCGCCGCCTTCGATGAAGCACACCGTGCCGCCATTCGGCTTGAACTTTTTGAGGTATTCGCCGAGCTTATAGCCCATCTCATAATTGTCGGTGCCGAGATAGGTCTTGCGCAGCCCTAAATCCGCTTTGATCAGGTCGGCGTCGACCGTCATGATCGGAATTTTCGTCTTGGAGCTTCGGATCGGGTTGGCGATCAGTGGCGCGTTGGACGGCGAAATCGCCATCGCCGCGGTGCTGGGTTTGGTGAGTAAATCTTCAACGATCTGCACTTCGCCCGCTTCGTCGGAGGTGGAAGCTGGACCGGTGTAGTAGCATTCGTAAGGCGAACTCGCGTTCTCCTTGTTCCACTTCTCACAGCCTTGATGCATAAACTCGAAATACGGATTGTCGAGTCCCTTGACCACGATAGCGAGCTGTTTCTTCTGCGCCAATGCTGCACTCGCCGGCATCGCCAATACGGCTGCCGCCAAAGCCAACGCTACTGCCCTCATGACCGTTCTCCTCATGTTGCAGCCGAGCGGCGTCGCGCTCGACGCGCCCCCCTGGCCCGCGCCGGCGGGCCCTCGTGGGCGCCGACGGCGCATTGCGGAGTTGACGCGCTCGAACTCGCGCAGGCGCGCACGCCGCGGGACGCATCGACCATGGTTCGACAGGTGAGAGTCTGTTTCCTCCGACCAGAACTGGCCGATTATTCGGCTCTGCTAGCCCGCATTATGCGTCGCGGGTCGGCGGGAGTAGCCTAAGCGACTGATTTTGCGTAGAATCCGGTTGTCGACGCCGATTTGCGCGATTTCAGGTGAGCCACACCCGCCATGAACGATTCTATGCTGCCGCTGCCTGGTCTGTCATCGGTTTCGGGCAAAGCCGTTGTGGCCAAATTCGATGGAGGGTTGCTTTCGTCGGACGGCGGCATTTTGGCGTTGCGCGAAGTCGAACAGCGGCTTCGGGTCGCGGATCGGCTGGCCGCGTGTGTGGTCGATCCTCGGGCGCCCGATCAGATCACCCACAGCTTGGCGGACATCATCCGGTTTCGGCTGTTGATGATCGGCGCCGGCTACGAGGACGGGATCGACGCCAATTCCCTGCGCAGCGACCCGATATTCAAGATGGCGCTCGATCTGACGCCGTCGGATCGGGAGTTGTGCTCGCAATCGACGATCTCGCGATTGGAGAACCTGCCGGACGCTCGCGCGCTGTTGCGAATGGGCCGTGCGATGGTCGACCTCTATTGCGAGTTGTTTGCCAAGGTTCCCAAACGGATCACGCTCGATATCGACGACACGTTCGACGCGGTGCACGGCGGCCAGCAATTGCGGCTGTTCAACGCGCATTACGACGAATACGGCTTTCAGCCGATTGTCGTGTTCGACGGCGAGGGCCGCTTCGTCACGGCCGTGCTTCGTCCCGCCAAACGGCCGAGCGGCGCCGAGATCAAGCCCTTCTTGCGCCGGCTGCTGCGCGCGATCCGCGCTCACTGGCCCCACACCGAGATTCTCCTGCGCGCCGACAGCCATTATTGCGGCCCCGAGGTTCTCGATTGGTGTCGCGCCAACGGCATCGACTACATCCTCGGCGTCGCGCCGACCACGACGTTGCGTCGTCATGTCGAGGCTCTCGAAGCCAGCACGAAGGCGCGGTTCGAGGAGGACGGCAAGCTCCGCCGCTTCAAGGAGTTCTACGATGGCGCACAGAGCTGGAGCCGCGTCGAGCGGATCATCGCGCGCGTCGAAGTCGGCGAGGACGGACCCGACACGCGCTTCGTCGTGACCAATCTGCAAAAGCGCAACGCCCGCGCGCTGTACGAAGACCTCTACTGCCGACGCGGCCAAGCCGAAAACCACATCAAATCCTGGAAGACGCATCTGGCGGCGGACCGCACGTCCTGCACGAAGGCGACGGCCAATCAGTTCCGTCTCTTCCTCCACGCCGGCGCTTATTGGCTGATGTGGGGGCTTCGCGTCTCGATGCCGAAGCGCTCGATGTGGCGCGTCGCCCAGTTCGACACCTTGCGCCTGCGCCTCATCAAGATCGCCGCCCGCGTCGTCGAAATGAAAACGATGATCCGCGTGCACTTGCCGACCTCGTGCCCGGCGCAGGATATTCTGCGCCTCGCTTTGGAACGCATACCGCGTCTCGTCACCTGAGCGACGGGGCGCGAGGCCCCAAAACGCAAACCCATCCCACCAACCTGCAAACCCCCCTCCAACCAAAACTCAGGCTCAAAGCCCGAGCCGAACCAACACGTCCAAACTCGACCAAAATCAACCAAATGCCACGAAAGACCCGGAAGAACGGTCAGCGCGGTGCATAATGCGGGCTAGAAGGGGCGCCGAAATCATTACTGCGAACCCAAGAAATCGGGTATTCCCCAATCGTGGCGCAAATTGTCATATCATATGCTTTAACCCCGCTTATAGGCTTCGAGCCGCGTGAAATCGATTTCGCGAGGCCTGCGGGAATTGCAGAGCCTTTGAGCCAATCAGAGCGGGGAGGCGAGGGAGGGACGGCGATGGCTCTTCTCGAAATCGACAGCGTATCCAAGCATTTCGGCGCGATCCGGGCGCTGTCGGAAGTCTCGTTGTCCGTAGAGCCGGGCGAAGTGATCGGTCTGATGGGCGACAACGGCGCCGGCAAATCGACGCTCGTCAAGATCGTCGCCGGCAATTTTCCGCCGAGCGAGGGCGTCATGCGGATGAACGGCGCCGAACTCGCGCTACGCGGGCCGGCGGACGCGCGCGCGCACGGGATCGAGATCGTCTATCAGGATCTCGCGCTGTGCGACAATCTCGCCGCCGCGCACAACATCTTTCTCAGCCGCGAACTTCTCCTGGGCGTCGTGCCGCTGAGGATCCTCGACTACGGGGCGATGTTTCGTCGCGCCGGCGAGATCTTCGCCGAGCTCAAGTCCGAGACGCGGCCGCGCGATCTCGTCAGGGAGATGTCGGGCGGCCAGCGGCAGGCGGTGGCGATCGCGCGCACGCGTCTGTCCGAAGCGAAGATCGTGCTGATGGACGAACCCACCGCGGCGATCTCGGTCCGCCAGATCGCAGAAGTGCTCGACCTCATTCGCCGGCTGCGCGATCGTGGGGTCAGTGTCGTGCTGATCAGTCATCGCATGCCCGACGTCTTCGCCGTTTCCGACCGCATCGTCGTCCTGCGCCGCGGGCGCAAAGTGGCGGACAAGCCGATCGCCAACAGCTCGCCCGAGGAAGTCACCGGGCTGATCACGGGAGCCATCGAACATGCGCACTGACCCCGAGACGATCGCTTTTCCGCCCATCGCGAGGTCGGGCCGATGACCCCGGTCGCCGACGAACTCGTCAAACCGGCGCGCAACGCCTGGCTCGGGCGGTTGACGTCGAGCCAGGCGTTCTGCCGAGTAGGTGGGGATGTCGCCATCCCCACCCCTCACAGGTAGGGTCGGGGACTGGCGCGCCGGTTTAGGCCGAAGTTTGTGTTCCCTGTTGGCTCGCTCTTTCGTCTGCGAGTGTCACACCATCTCGGCCATGCCACGTTTCCAGCCTCCGCCTCGTCGAACGCAGCATGCGGATTTCCCGCACTGCGCTCTCCTGTTTGCTTCGCCTCAAGGATTATGGGACCTATCCTGCCGGAGCGGCTTTCGGCGTTGGTCGAACCACTCGGTAGCCATTAAACAGCTTCAGAGTTTGGTACAGCCATCCCCTACTCCACTGCGTCCAGCCGAAGCCCTTTCGGTTCCGGGCTCGCATCAAATGGCGCCTGATCTTCTGTTCCACCCAGTCTTTCACGAAGCCGAAGCACTCGCTGGCGTGTCCCACCGCAAAGTAGTTCACCCAACCGTGCAGCACCGGGTTGATCAACTTTACGACCCGATCAACCGGTTGCGATTGGTGGCGGCGGAACACATCCTTGAGCTTGCGTAGCAGCGCCGTCCGCTTTTTGAGCTTGGGCGTGTAGTGGGCGCGCCATGCGCCCGCAGGCTACGCACTCGGCGGAAGTCGAACCCCAGAAAGCCGAAGCTCTCGCCGCGGCGGAGGTCCACGATTTGACTCTTTTCTTCGTTGATTTCGACCTGCAGCTCGGCCAGTTCCTCCCGCAGCCGTTTCTCCACCGCCGCCATCAGCCAGTCATGTCGCGGGTGGGCGTCGATCAAGATCACCAGATCGTCAGCGAATCTCGCGTATTCGACGGAGGTGTACTTGCCGTAGCGCGTGGTCTCCTTCGCCCGCTCCAGCATCCTGTCAACCTCGGTGAGGTAGATGTTGCTGAGCAGCGGCGAAATCACCCCGCCTTGCGGAACGCCCTGTTTCCCGCCGGCTTTGAGCATGACCTTCAGCAGGTGCATCACGTCGGCATCGTCCACGCGCTGGGCTACTTTCGCCAACAGCCGATCGTGCCGGACATTGTCGAAATAGCTGCGCAAGTCGATGTCGATGACGCGCGTCTTGTGCTGAACGATTGCTCGCGCCACCCGGTCTACTGCTTCATGAGCTGTCCGTTGCGGTCGGTATCCGAACGACCCCGGTTGGAAGTCCGCCTCGAAGATCGGTTCCAATATGAGCTTGAGCGCCCCCTGCACCACCCGGTCGCGGATCGCAGGAATCGAAAGGACGCGGACCTTGCCGCCATCCTTCGGGATTTCCTGCCTCCGGGCCGGCAATGGCGTATAGCAGCGCCCGACCAGTTCGTCCGCAATCTGCTCGAGGAAAGCCTCTACGCCCTGCGCTTCGATAGCCTCGAAGGTGACCCCGTCACTTCCCGGAGCCCCATTGTTCTCTTTGGCCAGCGCATACGCCTCGCGTAGCGTTTCCAGCTTGCAGACATGGACGTACAATCCCCAGAACTTCCAGGACGTCTCAGCCTTCGCCTTGACGTATATTCTCCGCCTCAGGTCCTGCAAATCGATGGACGCCTTTGTCATCTCGTCCTTGCCTTCCTTGTGGTCGGAGACTTGACAAACAGCAGGGCTCCTTCGCTCCACGGGCGTTACCCCGCCTCAACGCTACTACGAACCCATCCGTCACCCTCTCGCCTTCGATCGACTTCCCGGTTGAGCCGGTTATACGATCGATCCTGCTCCGGCGATTTCGCGCCGGGACGAGGAGGGCTTCTCCAGTTGCTCGGCATGCCCTTGCCACCGTGCTGTCGCTTCCACCCCGCCGAAGTGAAGGAGCCGCATCGGTCAGATTTCGGCTGCCCACGCCGCCTTCGCCCTCCGGTTGAGGGCTCGGCCTTCGGGGCTACGCACTTTCGAGGCCACTTTTACGTTCACTGTTCGTTACGGCCCGGTGACTCGTCGTCTTCCCGAGGGAGACGTTGTCGATAGGCTTCAAAGTCTTGGTTTCCCGCCACCCTGCTATCCAAACTACGGGGCTCCTGACTCTTGCCCCGGCAGGCCTTTCTCCTGCTGAACATGCCAGCCTTCGCTGGACACACACCCGGACGTGCAGGTTTCCCGCATCCGGTTCTTCACGGGAGAGTTTCGCTCGCGTTGGCGTAAAGGCGGTGGACGATCCGCGCCGGTGGAAGCGGATGGCGCTTAAGGATCGCGTTGAGGCGGTCCCAGTGGAACGCGCCTCCTCCACGATGCCGTCGCGCCAGCCATTTTTTCCACAGCACCACGACCTGGCAGGCGAACCATCGTATGCGTCGAGAGTTGCCCGATATGCCGTAGTAGGCATAGTGGCCTCGCATCATCTGGGACAGATGGGCATGCTGATCGCGCAAGGATCGATGCCGATTGCGTCGGCACCAATCGCTTACCGCCGCCAGCGCCCGCGCATACCGGCCTTTGGCCGTCACTTGCCTCACCCCGTTCACCCCCTTCTTTGACTTGGCCCAGATATGGGAGAAGCCGAGGAAGTTGAACGTGACGCTGTCCGTATCCGGGTGGCATACGCCCCCCGGCCGATGAAAGCGAAAGTCGACGAGGTGCGTCTTGTCCGGGTGGAGCGTGAGCCCGTACCGTGCAAGCCGCCTTCCCAGCACGTCCATGACCCGCTTGGCGTCGTCGAGAGTTCTCGAACGCCATCACGCTGTCATCGGCGTACCGCACGAGGATGCTGTTCCCTTTGAGGCGCACGCGCACGTCCCGCTCGAACCATTCATCCAGCACATGGTGCAGGTAGATGTTTGCGAGCAGAGGCGAGACGACGCCACCTTGCGGGGTGCCCTCGGTCGTGCGCTGAAGGACACCGTGTTCGAGCACGCCTGCCTTCAGCCATTTGTCGATCATCCGGCGAATAACGCCGTCCGTGACTCGCCTGTCGAGAAACGCACGGAGGTGATGATGTTGGATCGTGTCGTAGTATTTGGAGATGTCCACGTCCAACACCCAGCGCAGCCCTTGTCGACCCATGAAGGCCAGACGCAACGCACTCAGGGCCTGATGCGCCGATCGCCCTGGCCGGAAGCCGAATGAGCAGGACAGAAACTCCTGCTCATAGATCGGCTCCAGCATCATGACGATCGCTCGCTGTGCCACCTTGTCCTCAAACGTCGGAATGCCGAGCGGCCGCTCCGAGCCGTCCGCCTTCGGAATGTAGACCCGACGCACCGGCGGAGCGACATAGCGGCCAGATTTGATGCGCTCCAGGAGAGCCGAAAGGTTGGCCTCCAGGTTCGCCTCGTATTGCGCCGCCGTCACTCCGTCGATGCCCGATGCTCCATCCTTGCGCGTTAGCCGGTACGCCTCTCGCATCCATTCCAGGTCGATGACATGGTGAAGCGTGGACAGAGCTGTCCCCGCCTTCGTCCTCGCCAGTTCGGCTATCCGTTGTCGTTTCGTGGACAGGTTCGCGGAGCCCAAGGTCTCCTCCCGTGTTTCCCGGCAACGGCTCTCATCCCGTGGCGCCCCCCTTCCCTTACACGGGTCCCGGTGAGCCCAGTTCCCCGCGGTCAGCGGTACTATGAAGGCGCTACGACTTCCCGCTTGCGCATCCCCGGCCGCTTATCTGTTTCGCTTCCAGGGTCCACGCGATCCCTCCGCTCTTCGTGCTCGCCTTGGCGGCGCTCCCAGATGGTTGGAGGACCCATCCGGGCCAGGGCACTTGGTCAGCCGGCCGCCCCGTTGCCGGCACACTTTCACGTGGACGCAGGCGGGATCTCACAGGTTCCCAGGCGATCCATCCCATGCCTTTGCCCCGGTCCAAGACCCCGGCCGGACCGACGATCCTCACCCTGACGGTGTCGTCGATGCTGCCCCCGCTCAACCCACAGCGAAGGCTCCAGCGATCATAATTTCGAGGCTACTCACGCGGCTTCGGCACCTGCTGCCTACGCTTCACGACGGGCGTCGCCGCACGCCATGCAAGGCTCGCTTCCGGCTGGTTGGCTGACCTTTACCGGGAGGGAGTTGAACCCTCTGGATCGCGATGAAAGGTTTCAGAACTTCATGTTCATTCTCCTCTCCTGAGCTTTCCCTGTCGCAAGGGTTGTCGTCGCCATCTGCGCCGCCTCCGTCTTTCTTTCTCTCGCGACGAATTCGTTCGCGACGGCGGACAACCTCTTCAATATCACGCGCAAATTCACTTTCACCGCCATTGTCGCGCTCGGCATGACGATCGTCATCATCAGCGGCGGCATCGACCTGTCGGTCGGTTCCGTCCTCTGCCTGTGCAGCATGGTCCTCGGGGTGGTGATGCATGCCGGCTACAGCATCGAGTTGGGGATCGCTGCTTCGCTCGGCTGCGCCTTGGCGGTCGGCGCTTTCAACGGCGTCCTCATCGCCTATGTCGACGTGCCGCCTTTCGTCGTCACCCTTGCCATGTTGTCCCTGGCGCGCAGTCTGGCGATGGTCATCTCCGCGAACACGGTCATTTACCAGTTCGGGCCCGATCAGAACAAACTTCTGTTCTTGGGCGGCGGCGCGCTGCTGTTCGGCGTGGCCAACCCAGTCTTTTTCGCGCTCATCCTGGCGCTGCTTACCGCCTTCGTTCTCCGTTGGACGAGGTTCGGCCGTTACGTCTACGCGATCGGCGGTAACGAACGGGCCGCGACCTTGACGGGCGTGCCGGTTCGCCAAATCAAGGTCGCCATCTATATGGTCTCCGCGCTGTCGGCGGGAATCGCCGGGATCATCGAGACCGGCTGGCTCGGCGCGGTCACAACCAATCTCGGCACCGGGTTGGAGTTGCAAGTGATCGCCGCGACTGTCATCGGCGGCGCCAACCTCGTCGGCGGCGTCGGCTCGGCGTTCGGCGCCCTGGTCGGCTCGGCGCTGATCGAAATCATCCGCAACAGTCTCGGCCTGCTTGGCATCAACACCTTCTGGCAGGGCGCCTTCATCGGCGCGTTCATCCTGCTCGCGGTGACGTTCGACCGGATCCGCAATTTCCGGCGGTCGGACTAACAATACTTTGGCAGATATGCGATTTATCAAATGAGCGTGAGTGAGAGGTCGCACTCCGATTTGCGGGGCGCGCAGCGCCTCGAATTGGCAGATGATATTTGCGCATCTCGGCCGTCCACGGTGTCGACTTCGAATGATCGCAATCCCCCTTCGCGATGCGAACTCCGGTCCTTCCCGAAGCGACCTCTGTAGACGCACGATCCGCCCAATTAAGGCGTCCAAGACCGTGGTCTGCGACGTCCGTAAAACGTCGATCCGCGACACTCAATTTGCCCGCTGCGAATCTCTAAATCGGGTCGGCTGGCCATCCAGCGCCAATTCGGTCGACGGCCGGACGGGGTCTTCGCAGCGCAGGGTAACGTACAACCGGCGGGTCCAAGCCGACTTCCCGCACGGCGGCAGGCGCGTTAGGGCTTCCCAGAAAAATTCGCGCTGCTAACCTGCCGGAGGTCCGGCGGCGGGATTGGCCCAATTTCCTGGGCGCCGTAGACGAACGACGGAACGGGAGGAGCACGACATGGCAGCCGGCGAACGCTTCGAGGGGATCAACGCCGTTGTCACAGGGGGCGGCTCCGGGATCGGCTTTGCCGTCGCGGCAAGGATCGTCGGCGAAGGCGGCGAGGTTTTGCTCTGGGACATCGATCCGCGGCGGCTCGACGACGCGACGGCGAAACTCGGCGGCAAGAGCCGGGCGCGGCGGGTCGACGTCACCGACCCGGACGACGTCGAGCGCGCGACGGAGGATGCCGAAGCCGCGATGGGCCGGGTCGACGCCCTCGTCTGCAGCGCCGGCGTCGCCGGACCGACCGCGACCCTGATCGACTATCCGATCGGCGAGTGGAAGCGGGTGTTCGATATCAACGTCAACGGCCTTTTCTATTGCAACCGGTTTGTCGCCCGGCAGATGAAGGCGCGCGGCTACGGCCGCATCGTCAACATCGCCTCGATCGCCGGCAAGGAAGGCAATCCGAAGGCGTCGGCCTACAGCGCCTCGAAGGCGGCGGTGATCGGCCTCACCAAGTCGCTCGGCAAGGAGCTCGCCAAGGACGGCGTCAACGTCAACGCCGTCGCACCCGCGACAATCGAAACGCCGATCCTCGAGCAGGTCACTCCCGACTTTATCGCCTACATGCGCTCGAAGATCCCGATGGAGCGCTTCGGAACGCTCGAGGAAGCCGCTTCGCTCGTCTGCTGGCTTGCGAGCCGCGAATGCTCCTTCAGCACCGGGGCCGTGTTCGACCTGTCCGGCGGGCGCGCCACCTATTGATCCGATGCCAACCGGCGATCTCGGCGAGGATCTTCGCCGCCTCGGCCTCGTGCGATCAGGCGAAGAGGTTTTGATCACGCCGCTGACCGGAGGCGTCTCGTCCGACATCAGCCTCGTCGAGGCCGGCGGACGACGCTTCTGCGTCAAGCGGGCGCTGCAGAGGCTGAAGGTGGCCGCGCTGTGGGAGGCGCCGGTCCAGCGCAACGCCGCCGAGGCCGCGTGGATGCGCGCAGTCGCGCGCTGGCTTCCGCGCGCCGCCCCGAGCGTGCTAGCTGAAGATTCCGACGCCGGCCTCTTCGCCATGGACTATCTGCCGCCCGAACGCTTTCGCCTGTGGAAGGCCGAACTGCTCGAGGGGCGGGTCGAGCAAGACTTCGCCGCCGCGGTCGGGCGCGACCTGGCGCTGATCCACGCGAGGAGCGCGGCCGAGCCGGAAATGCGGACGGCCTTCGCCCATGACGGCACCTTCGAGGCGATCCGCATCGAGCCTTATCTGCGCGCGACCGGTCGGGCGCACCCTGCCCTCGCCGCCCGGTTGGATAGGCTCGTCGAGATCACGCTGTCGACGAAGCGAGCTCTGGTGCACGGCGACGTCAGCCCGAAGAACATCCTCGTCGGCCCGGACGGACCGGTCTTTCTCGACGCGGAATGCGCCTGGTTCGGCGACCCGGCGTTCGACATCGCTTTCTGCCTCAATCATCTGCTTCTCAAGGGCGCGCGTGAGGGCGCGCGCAAGGCGCCCTATCTTGCGGCCTTCGCGACGCTCGCCGGCGCCTATCTCGCCGGCGTCGACTGGGAGTCGGCGAGCAGCCTCGAGGCGCGCGCCGCCGCCCTGCTGCCGGCCTTGTTCTTGGCGCGGGTCGACGGCAAGTCCCCGGTCGAATACCTGACCCGCGACAGCGAGCGCGAGGCGGTCCGGCGCTGCGCGACGCCGTTGATCGCAGCGCCGCCGCAAACTCTTGCGGGCGTGGCCGACGCCTGGAGCCGGACCGGATGAGCGATCCCGTCATAGATCCCTCAGGGCACGGCGAGTCTGGGATTCGCGCGGCCGGCCGACGGTGGAGGCGGAAATCGACTTGAGCGACGGGGCCGCCGGGCGCGCGATCGCCCCCGCCGGCGCGTCGCGCGGCAGCCGCGAGTCGGTGGAGAAGCGCGACGGCGGCTCACGGCTCGGCGGGCTCGACGTTCGCGGCGCCCTCGACGGAATTTTGACCGAAATCGCGCCCGCGTTGATGGGCGCCGATCCGTTCGATCAAGCTGGTGTCGACCGGGCGCTTGTCGAACTGGACGGCACCGAGAACCTCTCCCGGCTCGGCGGCAATGCGCTGACCGCGGTTTCGCTCGCGGTTCTCCACGCCGCCGCGGCGAGCCGCAGGGTTCCGCTCTGGCGCCACCTCGCCGGCGACGGCCCGGCGCTCATTCCGCTGCCGGAAATCCAGATTTTCGGCGGCGGCGCCCACGCCGGACGGAGGACCGACGTTCAGGATTTCATGATTGTCGCGCCCCGCGCCAAGACCTTCGCAGAAGCGCTGGAGATCGCGGCCGAAGTCTATCACGCCGCGGGACGGATCATGGCCGAGCGCGACCTCCTGCAGGGCGTGGCGGATGAAGGCGGCTGGTGGCCGGCCTTTTCGAGCAACGAACAGGCGCTCGACACGCTGATCCTGGCGATCGAGCAGGCTCGCCTGACGCCGGGCGACGACGTCGCAATCTCGCTCGACGTCGCCGCGTCGGAGTTGGGGCGGGGAGGATTCTATCGGCTTGGCCTCGAGAAGCGCGAACTCGACCGGGACGGGCTCGCCGAACTGCTTCTCGGCTGGTGCGCGCGATACCCCATCGTCTCGATCGAAGACCCGTTCGCCGAGGACGACGTCGCCGGCTTTCAACGCTTCATGGCGGCGGTCGGAGACCGCGTCCAGGTCATCGGCGACGACCTTCTCGTCACCAGTGCTCCGCTTGTCGCGGAAGCGGACCGCGCCGGCAGCGCGAACGCGGTCCTGATCAAGGTTAATCAGGCGGGCACGGTCACCAGGGCCAAGGAAGCGCTCGACGAAGGTCTCGCCCACGGCTTCGGGACGATCGTCTCCGCCCGCTCGGGCGAAACCGAAGATACGTCGATCGCGCATCTCGCAATCGGCTGGCGGGCCGGACAGCTCAAGGTCGGCTCGTTCGCGCGGTCCGAGCGAATGGCGAAATGGAATGAGGTGTTGCGCATCGAGGAGGCGCTCGGAGCAGCGGCCCGCTTCGCCGGGCTCGACGGCCTGCCTCAGCGGAGGATGGCGAAGTTGCGCGCCGACGCGTCAGGACGGAGTTTGGCGACGCGGAGCTGAGCGACGCGGACGCCGGCTTTGACCGAGGCCTTGAGAGCGCGGCAAATGCGCGTCCGGAATAGGCTGGCTATGGGACTAGAGCAGATCAGGCCAGCGACGGTTCGCTCGGCGGC
Source organism: uncultured Alphaproteobacteria bacterium (assembly GCA_963835885.1). GTDB lineage: Bacteria > Pseudomonadota > Alphaproteobacteria > Rhizobiales > Beijerinckiaceae > Roseiarcus. The sequence continues at coordinate 148,376 of CAWIHF010000001.1, read as the reverse complement.
GTTCATTGGCCGGTCGTAGACCTTCGGTGCCGCAAGCCCTCGAAGCCGCGAGACCGGCGACGAGGGTGATCGTCTTGTCGTGCCCCACGGGACGGTCCTTCGGCGTTCTTTCGCTTCCGGCCCGGGATCCGCAATTCAAACTCGGAGGCGATCCCGAAGCAGAACAATCTCTCGACAAGAGCCCCAAGATATGTTCCTGATATGTTCTTAACACACCGCAACGGAGAACGTCCTTGTCCGCTTCCCTCGGACCCGCCCCGGTCTTGGGGAGATGGTCCCCTCGCAGCCTTGCATATGGAGAGAAGGCCGATGTCGATATGTTGATTAGTCGCCTTCGGACCGAGCCGCGCGGCGCCACGGAGAAAATTTCAGCCGTTTCAGCCGCCAAATTCGCCAAATTCGGTCGTAAGGCTTTGATAAGTAAGGTTTTCCCAGTGAAATTCTTTGAAATTTTTTGAAGCGTTTGGAAGCTTTCTGAAGGAAATGGCGGGTCGTCGGCGTCGAGCCCCCTCCTGGCGAACGACGATCCCAGTCGATCGGAACCAGCTCCAGCGCTTTCCTCAAGTTAAGGGGACGTTCCCGTCGAGTATCGGTTGGTACGCCAAAGCGAGCAGGTGCGCGCGGGCGTCAGTTATCACTTTTGACCCTCAGGGTTGCTCTCGGAGAATGGCCTAACCATCCTCCTTGGTGGTCAGCGACCAGCCGTCGCCCTGCAGCCAGACGTTTTCGGCCCGCCCGTCGCCGAAGCGCAGCCAGCGTACCTGATGTGCGCCGCCACGGTGAAAAGCTTTTTCGACCCTGCGGCCCATTTCCGTGTCCTGAGCGCCTTCGCAGGCGATGAACACCACGCCGCCGAGCAGCCGGGCCGGCCAGGCCTTCGCCTCGTTCATCGGCCGCGTGACGAGCAGCATCGCGCCGCTCGAATGCGCCGCCTGAAGCGGGAAGAGCAGCCGGCCGCCGGGATTCAACGCGTCGAGCCAGACCCGCGGCGGATGCGACGCGGCCGCGTTGACATAGATCGCGTCGGCCTGCGGCAGGTCGTCGCCGATCCCCGAACGGGCGCGAACCTCGACCTGGGGGAACCCGGCGAGATTCTTGCGGGCGCGCTCGGCGATGTCCGCCTCGATCTCGTAGGCGACCACCCTGCCGGTCGGGCCGACGAGGTGGGCGAGGATGGCCGTGTAATAGCCCGCTCCCGCGCCGATCTGGACGACCGTCTCGCCCTCCTTGATCGCCAGCGCCTCGATGCTCATCGCATGCAGGGACGGCTGGCCGTTGTTGATGCCGCGCCCGGCGTCGATGACGACCAGCACGTCGCCGTAGAGGCTGGCGACGTCGTCCTCTGCGGAGTGGCTGAACAATCCGCCCGAGATCCGCCACGGCGGCGGGCCGGAGAAGTCCTCTCGGGGGACGGCGGCGAAGGCGGCCTCGACCCGCTTGTCGGTCAGGCCGGCGCTTCGGGCGATGGCGGCGGCATAGGCTTTGCGAAGTCTGGCCGAGCGGTCCGGCATGGCGCGATTCCGATGGCTCTTTCCCGCCAGATTCCCACGTATCGCCCGGCGCCGCAACGGAAGCGCCAATTTTATCTTGCCCCCATCCCAGCGTCCGGCGCATCACTGCGAGGCTTACCGACGATCATCAGAGCCTGAAAGGAGGAGAGGATGGGCCTTGCCCTCGACGGCGGTTGCGCCTGCGGACGGATGCGCTACCGGCTGGCGTCGAAACCGATGTTCGTCCACTGCTGCCACTGCCGCGACTAGGCAGACCGGCAGCGCCTTCGTGATCAATGCCCTGATCGAGACCGACCGGGTCGAGAAGCTCAAGGGCGACACCGAGGCGGCGCCGGTTCCGACCGACAGCGGCCGGCCGCACGTCATCCATCGATGCCCCGTGTGTAAGATCGCGGTCTGGAGCCATTACGGCGGCGTTCTGCCGTTGAGCTTCGTTCGGGTCGGCGCGCTGGACGAGCCGTCAGCGCTGCCGCCCGACGTCCACATCTATACCCGCTCCAAACTGCCCTGGATCGCGCTGCCCGCGGACGTTCCCGCGTTTGAGGCCTATTACGACTCGAAGACCTTGTGGCCGGCGGAAAGCCTCGCCCGGCGCAAGGCGCTGTTTGGCTAGCGCGGTGGGCGGCTTGCATCATCCCCTTTGTCGGGGCGTCGTGGCTGCAGCCGTGCTGCTCGCCGCAGCGGTCGCCGTCGCGCAGGAGACGACGCCGGCCAATAGCCTCACGGATCTTCGCCGCCAGTTCGGCGCCTGTCTTTCGCAGAGCTCGCTCGGCGCAAACGGCTCGCGGGTGACGATCAAGTTCATGACCAGGCGCGACGGCTCGATCTTCGGCAAGCCGAGGATCACTTATACGCATCTCGAGGGCGACGCCGAGGCGCAAAAGCGCTTTCTCGACGAGGCCGAGCGCGCGGTCAATTCCTGCCTGCCGTTACGGTTGACGCCGGCGCTCGGCGCAGCGATCGCCGGGCGGATCTTTTCGATCATGCTCGGGCGGGAGAAGCCGACGATTTAGAGGGTCATGGATTTCGCGAGACTGGCGCTTGGCGCCCGAGGAAACGCGACGGCCGCGACGAAAGCGTTGACGTTGAGACGCGACGGCCGCGTCCGGCCAAGCACGGGATCCACCGCATTCCGGGTTCAGCGAAGGCGCCGCCGCTGCAGAACGCTCGGCGTGATCCACCCAGCGTCCGGAAGGACGCCCGTCTTTCGACGGACTTTGGAGCGCGGCGACAGCGTCTCAGGCGGCGCGGGGCGGCATCCGCCATGACTTTAAGGAAAAGACCATCAACGACGCCGCGATCAAGCCCAGGCCAAGGAAATACATGGGATCGACGGCAAAATGCAGGTCGGCGATCCAGAATGACATGGCGAGCGATACCAAGGCGGTGAGCGCTGGAACCAGATTCCAGAACATCGTGACGAAGCCGTTATCGCCGCCCGTGACGGTCAGCGTGATCTGGTAGAAGATACGGCCGACCGACGCGGCGATGATCGTGCCGACGATCATCAGGGCCACGGCGACGAACTGAGCGTCGAACTGCAGTTCGGAGCGGCGGTAGAGGATCAAGACCGTTGTTGGAATCAAGACGACGTTGGCGACGAAGAAATTCGCCGCGACCGCGGCAAACTCCTCGTATTTCCCGAACCATCTGCCGATCAGGGTTCCGCCCAGAGCCGAGCATATCGGCACGGGGATGATGTATATCCAGCTGCCATGCAGGAAATTATCGGCCAGTTGGCCGATCGTCGGTCTTCCGGAGACGTCGAGCTGACTCCAGGCGACCGCCATCGCCCCGACGAAGGCGCCGAGGAAGCAGGCGAAAAACACCGCCGGCGAAACTGGGAACGGCACCCTTGATATGCTCAGCGCCACCATGCCGGCCCAGAAGGGCGTCAGGTTGAGGATCGCCGATACGATGATCGGATGGGCGTCGCTGAGGCCGAAGTTGTAGAGCAGCAATCCGGTCATGCCGATCGCGAAGACGACCGCCAGTTTTCCATAATTCGAGCCGTCCGCGAGCAAAGCGACGAAGTCGCGACGGCTGGACGGGCGAAACGTCACCAACGGAATCGAAATCAGGAGGGCGATCTGGGTCAGGCACACGAACTGCATCGTCGTGAGGCGTTTTGCGGCGAGAAAGGAGAAAGGCTCCTGCGTCGCCAGCAGAAAGGCGGTCACCAGGGAGAGGAAGCTTCCAAGTCGGTAATTCGGGGGCGCGGAATTTTGCATGGAGGTCGCGTTCGAGGCTCCTCTGGCTCCTCGCGAGCACGGGCGGCTAAGACCTAGCACGAACGCCGCGGGCAAACACCGCGAGCGGTCCGTCCAGCCCTTCGTCCTAACCTTTTTCCGGCGCGCGGTCGTGCGGGGGCGAAGGGCCGAAGGGACACGCTCCGGCTGCCGCCAGGCTCTTAGCGAGAACAAAAGCAGCGAGGCTACGATCAGCGCCAGACCGATGAAAAATAAGGGATCGACGACAAAGTGCAGGGCGGCGAGCCAAAACGACATGGCCAGCGATATGAAAGCCGTGAGCGCCGGTACGAGGTTGAAGAACATCGAGACAAAGCCGTTGTCGCCGCCGGTAATCCTCAAGGCGACCTGATAAAGAACGCGGCCGACGGATCCGGCGAGGATCGTGCCGACGATCATGAGGACGATCGCGGCCGGGTGGTCCCAGAAGCGCAGTTCGGAGCGGCTGTTCATCATGAATAGCGTCGCCGGGATCAAGATGACGCCGGCGACAAAGAAATTCGCCGCCACTGCAGCGGACTCCTGGTATTTCGCGAACCATTTGCCGATGAGCGTCGCGCCCAAGGCGGTGCCTATCGGCACGGGGATCGCGTAGACCCAGCCTCCCTGCAGAAAGTCGTGCAAGACGCTCGCCGCCGGCTTGCCGGTCCCGCCGTTCTGGCTCCAGGCGACCACCATCGCGCCGACAAACGCGCCCAGAAAACAGCCGAAAAACACGGCCGGCGAAACCGGGATCGGAACCTTGGCGATCAGCAGCGCCACCAGGGCGGCCCAGAACGGCGACAGATTGACGACCGCCGAAATGATCACCGGATTGGCTTTGCCGAGGCCGTAATTGTACAGTAGCAAGCCGACGAGGCCGATGGCGAACAGGACGGCCAGCTTTCCGTAATTCGACACGTTCCCGAGCAGCGCGACGAAGTCGCGGCGGCTCGCCCGGCGCGGCAGCGTCACCAACGGAATGGAAACCATCAGGGCCACCTGGGTCAGGAACACGAACTGCAGCGTGGTCAGGCGGCTGGCGGCAAGAAAGGAAAACGGCTCCTGGGTCGCCATCAGAACGGCGGTGACCACGGCATAGAGGCTTCCCAGCCTGTAGCTGGTCTGGGATGCGGAACTCGGCATGCCATAAATCCCCGGCGAGGCGATTGGAGAAGGCCTCCGCTCTCTAAACGCCGCAACCCGCGCCATCGGGGGCGCCGGCTGCGATCGTCGGGCCATGATCCATGCGATGCGCTCCGGCCGGAGGCGCGGGCGGGCCGTAAAACCGGGTCAACCTCGCGCGTGACGGTGCGGCTGGGCGCCTCTATCCTGTGCTCCCCGGCCAACCAACAGGACAGCCCCATGCTGGCGCGCAGACTCGCCTTGGCGATCGCCCTGATCGCCGGCCTGATCGGCTCGCAAGGGCCGGAGTTCGCCCAGCAATATCGCCAACGCCTCGGAGGCGCCCTCGACGAGCTCAGGCGGATCGTGGCCGAGTTCGAAGCGGAGACGGCGACCGAACGGCTGTCGCCGTCCGAGGGCGTCAAACGGCTCGAAGCCGACAGCGATCCCCTCGCCCGACGGCGCGGCGAGGACATGGAGCGAACGATCGAGCGCGCCGCCCGGCTCCAGGAGCAGCTCGAAGCGATGGCTTCCGCCGGCCCGCTGAAGCGACTCTACGTGACGATCAAGGACTTCGATCCGCAAATCGCGCAACGCACGATCGACAATTACGAGCCCGCCACGCCTCTGACGTTCGAGGCCCTCGTGACCGCCGGCGTCGCGGCTCTTGTGGGCTGGGCAGCGACTCACTTATGCGCCTGGCCGTTCCGCCGCCGGTCGCGGCTTCGGACGCGGCCCGCCCCCGCCGGATGAGCGTGGCGCGCTTGCGGCGGGACAGGCCCAGGTACCGCAGCGCTGTATCCTGCTTCGCCGCCTGCGGCCCCCGAGTAGGTAGTTTCCGAGGCTGCCCTCTCTCAACTTTCTCCCCTAACGCCTCAATGCCGGAGGCGAATGGCCTAAATCCAAGCGCCGTCACGCGTCTTCGCAATACGCTAAGGAGTGCCCAGTCATGGATAAGAACAGAGTCGCCGGTTCCATCAAGGAAGTCGAAGGCGTCGCGAAAGAGGCCATTGGCAAGGCTGTCGGCGACGCCAAGTTGCAGAGCGACGGCGAGGCCGACGAGGCTGTCGGCAAGAATCAGAATTATACTGGCGGCTTGAATGACGCGGTGCGCGACGCGGAAGCGATGAAGTCCGCGGGCCTCCTCGTAGCGAGCCCAATCAGGCGGGACGCCGGGCCATGAGAACCATCCCTATCCTGCTACGAGGTCGGCGCTGAGGTATCCGCGGCGCTGACCGCGGCGAGGAGCGGAGTCCGCTATAGAGGATAGCAAGTGGCTGAAACGGACGTCGCGTCATCGAGCCTTCCGATCCATATCCAGGAGACCATCCAGTCGATCGCGGGGCTTAACGCAGAGCACCATGCGAGCGCCACACCCCATCAGCGCGCCGTCGATCGCATCACATCGCTGTTGGGCCGCGCCGGCTTCATCATAACACTGACCGCTTTCGTCGTCGGCTGGGTGAGCCTGAACTGGTTCGCCCTCGGCTTGGCTACCGCGCACCCGACCCGCCTCCCTTTGCATGGTTGGCGGGCGTATCGTCGCTAGCATCCCTCTATTTGGTTATCCTGATCCTCACGACGCAAAGAGGAGATGATCGCCTGACCCAACGCCGCGAGCTGCTCAATCTGGAGCTGACGATCCTGAGCGAGCAAAAGATCGCCAAGGTGGTCGCCCTTCTTGAGGAGCTTCGCCACGATAGTCCGCACCTTCACAATCGGGTCGATGCAATGGCCGAAGTGATGGCTCAACCAGCGGACCCTCAATCGGTGATCGACGCAATCAAAAAAGCGCGTTCCGAGCCGGACTGAAGCCGTGAGCGGCGCGACGCGGAGGGAGCAACCTTGCGCTCGATGGCGCGGCGCGACAATGTCAGCCCCTGTGCAATTCTAAGGCTTCAGCGGCTGGCGCGAGTGCAGGGAGAAGATTTATGAGGAGACGGACATTTGCCGTGGCGCTCGCGGCGGCGCTGAGCGGCCTGATCGCGGCGCCGGCGCTCGGACAAAACGCGAAGCCCAAGCCGAAGACGCCGGCGGGCGCGCCCACGGTCACGGTGACGGTGACGAACTCGCGCAAGACCGATCTCGTCCAATTGCAGGCGGCCGAGAGCGGCTCGGCAAACTGGAAAAAAGTGCTCGGCGCGCTGAAAGCCGGCAAGCAGGCGTCGGCTCAAGTGCCGCATGGCTTCAATTGTCGCGTGGACTTGCACGGGACCTTCGCCGACGGTCAGTCGATGGATGCGTCCGACATCGACGTCTGCGAGCAAAAGACGCTCAACCTAACCGAGTGAACGCGCTGGCGCTGTCGGGCGCGGGCCCGAGGGCTGTGGATATGCCGCTTCGCTTGGACAACGCAAACGCGTTGCCCACATCCCCACAGCAGAAGCACGAAGCAGCAAGAAGCGGCTTGACTTCTTGAAGGAGAAGGGCAGGCGAGATTACACCTTAAATCCAACGACCCGTGGTCCCACGAATGGGGTCCAGTTCATCTTCGCGTGGTCGCCCCTCCCCCTGCGCTTTTTCAAAGCGCAGGGGAGGATAGGGCGGCGCCACGGCTTTCCTCACCCGCGCAGCGGGGAAGTGGACCACCCGGATGCCGGCGGAGGGCGCGGCGAGCCCCTCAGGACGCAGCCCCCTTGTCGATGATTTGCCGGCGTTCTTCGAGGATCGGGGCGAGCCCCGAGCGCACCGCCCGCACGACCGCTTCCGGCGCGGTTTCCGGCCTTCCAGCCGCGAACGGCGGTTCGGGCGCATATTCGAGATTGAGCTGGATCGCCTCGGCGGCCTCCCGCCCGGCGAGTTCGGCGACCAGCGCCAGCGCAAAATCGATGCCGGCCGTCACCCCTCCCCCGGTCATCAGCGCGCCGTCGCGCACCACCCGGTCATGCACCGGCTCGGCGCCGAACGCTTTCAAGAGATCGTGCGAGGCCCAATGCGTCGTGGCGCGCTTACCCCTGAGAAGTCCGGCGGCGCCGAGCACCAGCGCCCCCGTGCAGACCGACGTCACGAATTTCGCGCGCCCGGCCTGAGCGCGCACGAAGGCAAGCGTCTCCTCGTCGGTCAAAAGCGCGTTGACCCCGGCGCCGCCGGGAACGCAGAGGACGTCGAGCTCGGGACAGGTCTCGAAGGTCGCGTCCGGCGCGAGAACCAGTTTGGTCACCGACATGACCGGTTCGAGCGACTTCGCCACCATTCGGACCCGCGCCCTCGGCCAGGACGCAAACACTTCATACGGCCCCGTCAGGTCGAGCTGCTGGACTTTTGCAAAGACGAGAAAACCGATTTCAACCGGCGAAGCGTTTTCAACCATTTCACCTACCTTCGATTCTGACCGCGTACCGACCAAACGCCAGTTCAAGGTTGCGACGCATCCTCCGTGACGACGATCTCGCTGCGGCGGACGCCGGCGGCGCTGGCGAGGAAGCGCAGCCGGTCGGCGACGACTTCGCTGTCGGGCGCGCGGGCCGACGCGGCGACTTCGAGGCGCACGCAATCGGCTTCGATGCTGAGGCGCGCGCCGGCCAGCACCGCGGGGACCGCGCCGGAAAACCGGTAGGCGAGCAGGATCGCGCGTCCAAGAATCTGCGCCCGGAGCTGGCCCGCGGGCGAAAGCAGGCCTATCGCGGGCTTGAGCCACGACGCGTCGGGCCGGCCGGCGTAGCGCGCATGGATCGCGGCGGCGATAAAAACCCGGTCCGCGTGATCGAGGCCGATGAAGGGCAAGACCAGCAGGCGGCGAAAACTTTCCTCGGCCCGCAAGTCCGGCCCGTCCCGCCATGCGATGTCGGATAGGGCGCAAACCGCGACCCGAAGCCTCTTCTCCGCCGGCGTTTCGCCGGAGAAGAGGTTTGCCGTCCAGGCTGCGAGCGCTGGGGCGAAGTCGGGCACCCGCGCCAGCGGCAAACCGATCAGTTGCGCGCCCTCGACCAGCGGATCGCGATATTGCTCCGCCTCGTCGAGTTGCGAGAAGAGAAGCCCCTCGCGCAAGCCCAGCGCCGAAAACACCACCCGCTCCGGCGCGAGACGCTTCAGCACGCGGTCCATGACCAGCGCGGCGGACGGCAGGGTTCGCGCCCTCCGCAGGGAGACGCCCGGGGTCTGAGCAAGCTTTGCCGGAGACAGTTTTGAGAGCGTCTTGGCGAAGTCTCGCGCGACGGAGGCGTCCAGCGCGTAGCCGTGGACCACTTTGACCGGGGCGTCGACCGCCTCCATGTGAGCCTTGGCGAGCGCGCGCCAGCCGCCGCCGACCGGAAAGAACACCGGCCGCGCCAACGTCAGCTTCAGCCCATCGCGCAGGATCTCATCGACCTGGCGCTTGGCCGCCGAAAGTCCCTCCGCCAGCATCGCCTCGACCGGAAGGGCGCCGAGCGGCAGGCTGACCCAAGCCTCTCCCACATGGTCGTCGATCGCTTCCGCCACCTCGAGGCTGCCGCCGCCCATGTCGCCGACCGTTCCGACCGGGCGAAAGAATCCGGAGATGACGCCGAGCGTCGCGTAGCGCGCCTCTTCCGCGCCCGACAGGATGCGAACCTCGAGGCCGGTTTCCGCGAGGATTGCGGCGGCGAGAGCAGGTCCGTTCGCGGCGCGGCGGATCGCCTCGGTTGCGGTGACGTCGAGCCTGCCGACCTCCATGGCGTCGGCGATGCTGCGAAACCTGCGCGTCGCCTCGACAGTTCTGCGAAAGCCATCCGGCGCGATTGCCCCGGTCTGCGCCAGACCCTCGGCGAGCCGGCAAAGCGACTTCTCATTGAAACGCGGCATCGGCGCACGGCCGAGCTGGTCGTAGACCATGAGCCGCACCGAATTCGAGCCGATGTCGATGATCGCATAATGCGGCCGCTCCGAGCGCCCGACACGCGCGGGGTCGAGACCAAGCGGCCGCAGCGGCTCTCTGGGCGTGTCCATCGCGCTTCCTCCCGCTCGACGCCGATCATGGGCGATGGCGGCGAGCTTGGCTAGAGCGGGAGGCGATCAGGCCGGTTTGCCAGTCCGCGCTTGCGAGGCTCGGACGCGTTCCCGCCCCCGGACGTTCTTCCGAAAAGCCTTTGGGGCCGGAGCGAGGGCGCGAGCGGATTGACAATGATCGTCGCGCCGTGGCGCACGCTCGAGGGGTAGCCCTTCCCTTACGGCTCTTCTTGCGACCGGCTTCTCGGTCGCCCGGCTGAGATGGCGCGTTGTCCGAGAAGCCGTTATCCGTGGCCTTCGACAAAGCCCTTTTGCAGCCCGCGAGGCCAAAACGTGACGCCTGAAGAATTCCGTCGTTATGGTCATCGGCTGATCGACTGGCTGGCCGACTACCATCAAAGCCTGGCCGGTCGACCCGTTATGGCCACGACCCGACCGGGCGCGGTTCGCGACGTGCTGCCGACAGCGCCGCCGAACGACCCGGACGACTTCGCCGCCGTCATCGACGATCTGGATCGGGTCGTCCTGCCGGCGTTGTCGCTTTGGCAGCATCCACGCTTTTTTGGCTATTTCCCCGCCAATGCGTCGCCCGCCGGCGTTCTCGGCGATCTCGTCAGCACCGGACTGGGGGTGCTTGGGCTCTCCTGGCAGTCGAGCCCGGCGATCACGGAAATCGAAGAGGTGGTCACCGATTGGCTGCGGCAAATGCTCGGGCTGTCGCCGGCCTGGAGCGGGGTCATTCAGGATACCGCCTCCACGAGCACTTTGGTGGCGCTCATCTGCGCGCGCGAGCGGGCGACCCGCTTTGCGCTGACGCGCGGCGGACTGCAGGGCGAGACGCGCAAGCTTTGCATCTACGTGTCGTCGGACGCGCATAGCTCAGTGGAAAAGGGCGCGCTTTTGGCGGGTTTCGGGCGGGACAACATCAGGCTGGTCCCATGCGACGCCAATTTCGCCATGCGGGTGGACGCCCTCGCGAAAATGGCGTCCGCCGATGCGGCGGCAGGCGATCTGCCCTGCGCTGTGGTGGCCACCGTGGGAACCACCGCGACGACGGCGCTCGACCCCGTCGCGGACATCGCCGCGGTCGCCAAGCGCCACGGCGCCTGGCTGCATGTCGACGCAGCGATGGCCGGCAGCGCGATGATCCTGCCGGAGTGCCGGTGGATGTGGAAGGGAATCGAAGACGCCGACAGTCTGGTGGTCAATGCGCACAAGTGGCTAGGCGTACCGTTCGACTGCTCACTCTATTATGTCCGCGACCCCGAACATCTGATGAGGGTGATGTCGACCAATCCGAGCTATCTGCAATCCTCAGTGGACGGCCAAGTCAAGAACCTGCGCGACTGGGGCATTCCTTTGGGCCGCCGGTTCAGAGCCTTGAAGCTGTGGTTCCTCGTCCGCGAACAGGGCGTGTCCGGGCTGCAGAAGCGGCTGCGACGGGACATCGCCAACGCGCGTCATCTGGCCGAGGAAGTCGCGGCGACTCCGGGCTGGCGCGTGATGGCCCCCGTCCACCTGCAGACAGTTTGCATCCGCCACGAACCGGCAGTGCGCGACGGGACTGCGCTGGATGGCGAGGCGTTGGATGCGCATACGAAGACGTGGGTCGACGCGGTCAACCGCTCCGGCGCGGCCTATCTGACGCCCGCGATCGTCGATGGTCGGTGGATCGCGCGCGTATCCGTCGGCGCTCTCGCGACAGAAGCCGCCGACGTCGCCGCGGTGTGGGCGGCTATTCGGTCGGCCGCGGAAGCTGCGTCGTCCGTCATCAGATCCGAGGCGTAGGCACGGCGGGTCGCCGAGCAGCCCGGCCTGCCGGCTTCGCATTACCCTGGTGTTCCTTGATGGCGCCCTGTCTTACCAGCAAGAATACGAAGGGACACAAAGGCGACACCACGAGGGCGCGAGCCGTCGCGCGCTCCTCATCAGGAACCCGGGAGAGACTCGGCGATGGTAAAGAGGCTTAAATTCTACGGCTGGGGTTACGAGAACACCGGCCTGACCGAGGCCGAGCGGGACCACTTGTTCCGCTTCGTCGCCGAAAACCTCGGCGTCACGCCCCGCCTCATCGCCGCGCCGCAGGAAGCCGACATCACCCTGCGTGACCCGCGCGTCGCGGCGCCAGCCGCGCTCGCCGGCGTCCTGACCGCCGACCCCTATGAACGGTTGCTGCACACCTACGGCAAATCGTTTCCGGAGATCGTGCGCGCTTTCGCCCGTGACTTCGCCAATGCGCCCGACTTCGTCGCCCTGCCGGCGAACGAGGCCGACGTCACCGCCGTGCTCGATTGGGCGAGCGGCGCGAAGGTCGCTGTCATTCCGTTCGGCGCCGGCTCGTCGGTCGTCGGCGGCGTAGAGCCGGCGGTCGGCGAAGCCTATCGGGGGACGGTGAGCCTCGACACACGCCGGCTCGACCGGGTGCTCGAGGTCGACGCAACGAGCCGCGCCGCGCGCATCCAGGGCGGGATCCGCGGCCCGGCGATCGAGGCGGCGCTAAAGCCGCACGGCCTCGCCATTCGGCACTACCCGCAGAGTTTTGAGTTCTCGACGCTTGGAGGGTGGATCGCGACGCGCTCTGGCGGGCACTTCGCCACGCTCTTTACCCACATTGACGACTTTGTCGAAAGCATCCGCACCGTCACCCCCGCCGGCGTGATGGAGTTGCGCCGCCTGCCCGGCTCGGGCGCCGGCCCCAGCCCCGACCGCATGATGATCGGCTCCGAAGGCGCGCTCGGAATCATCACCGAGGCGTGGATGCGCCTGCAAGGCCGGCCAAAATTCCGCGGCGACGCGGTGTTCGGCTTCCCCGACTTCTTCGCCGCGACAAGAGCCGTGCGTGCGGTGGCGCAGGCGGGGCTCTATCCATCGAACCTGCGAGTTATCGACAACGACGAGGCCGGCGCCTACGGCGTGAACGCCTACGAGGAGAGCTTGCTCGTCCTTGCCTTCGAATTGGCCGATCATCCGGTCGACGTCTGGATGGCCCGCGCCATCAAGCTCCTTCAGGACCACGGCGGCCGCCGCCATACGGACGAGGCCGCAGCCTTGCGCTGGCGCACGGCCTTCATCCGCATGCCCTACGCGCGAGAGCTGACCGTGCCGATGGGTGTTATCAACGACACCTTCGAGAGCGCGATCACCTGGGACCGTTTCGAGGCTTTTCACGCGGCGGTGCGCGAGGCGACCGCCGAGGCGATGAAGGAAGCAACCGGCAACGCCGGAACCGTCTCGACCCGCTTCACCCATGTCTATCCGGACGGCCCGGCGGTCTATTACACCTTCAACGTCCGCGGCGACCCTGCCCGGCTGGTCGAGCAATGGCGCCACATCAAGACCCGCGCATCCGACGCGCTGATCGCCGCCGGCGGCACGATCACCCACCACCATGCCGTGGGGCGCGATCACATGCCCTGGTATCGCGCCCAGCGGCCAGAACTGTTCGGCAAGGCGCTCGAGGCGGCGAAGCGTGCTCTCGATCCGGCGGGGATTCTCAATCCGGGGGTGCTGCTGCCGTGAGGCTCTTCTCCCGCTTGCGGGAGAAGGTGGCGCGAAGCGCCGGATGAGGGTCGCCGCTTTCCCTCACCCCAGCCCTCTCCCGCAAGCGGGAGAGGGAGTCACCCCTTCGGGAACTCGAGGCCCATCGCCCGGTAGCGCTCCGGGTCGTCGAGCCAGTTCTCGCGCACCTTCACGTGCAGGAAGAGATGGACGTTGCTCCCATGCGCTTCGGCGATGTCCTTGCGGGCGGCCGAGCCGATCGCCTTGATGGTGCGGCCGCCATCGCCGATGACGATCTTCCGGTGGCCGTCCCGGGTGACGAACACCGTCTGCTCGACGCGGGCGGAACCGTCGGGCAGGTCTTTCCAGCTGTCCGTCTCGACCGTCGCGTTGTAGGGTAGTTCGTCGTGCAGTCGCTCGAACAGTTTTTCGCGGGTGATTTCGGCGGCGAGCGAACGGATCGGCGCCTCTGCGATCTGGTCCTCCGGATAGAGCCAGGGCCCCTGAGGCATCATCGCCGCCAGACGGCCGACGAGACGGTCCAGTCCGTCGCCGGTCGCGGCGCTGATCATGAAAGTCTCTTCGAAGTTTTGCGCCGCGTTGAGCCGCGCCGCGAGGTCAAGCAGCTTCTCGCGCGCAAGGAGGTCGATCTTGTTGAGGACGAGGACCTTCGGCTTCCGGATCTCCCGAAGCTTTCCGAGGATGGCGTCCGTTTCCTCGCCGAGGCCCTCGTGCGCCGCCTCCTTGCGCGCGTCGATGAGAAGCGCCAGCGCATCCGCGTCCGCCGCCGCCCCCCATGCGGATGCGACCATCGCGCGGTCGAGCCGCCGCATCGGGGCGAACAGGCCGGGCGTATCGACGAAGACGATCTGCGCCTCGCCCCGCGTCAGCACGCCTCGCACGGTCGAGCGCGTGGTCTGGGCCTTGCGCGTGACAATCGACACTTTCTCTCCGACGACGGCGTTGATGAGCGTCGACTTGCCGACGTTCGGCGCGCCGATGAGCGCCACGAAGCCGCAGCGAGTCGCGCTCACGTGTCGCTCCATCGATCGAGGAAGGCCTGCGCGGCCGCCTGCTCGGCGGCGCGCTTCGAGGTCGCCTCGCCCATCACGGACTCGAAGCCCGGCAGCACGACGCGCATGACGAACTGGGGCGCGTGCGCCGGGCCGCTGCGCGCAACCTCCTCATAGCGCGGGGCGGCGAGCGCCCGCGCCTGCGCCCATTCCTGCACGGCGGTCTTCGCGTCGCGCGCGGGCGCGGCGTCGGCGGTAAACCGACCGCCCCAGGCGCGCAGGATGAGCGCGTGCGCGGCCTCGAAGCCGCCGTCGACATAGACAGCCCCGATCAACGACTCGCAGACGTCGGAGAGGATCGCCGTCTTCTTGCGCCCCCCGCCCCTCGCTTCGCCCAGGCCCAACACGACATGCGGGCCGACGTCCCATTCGACGGCGATCGCGGCGCAGGTCTCGCGGCGGACGAGCTTGGCGAGCCGCATCGAGAGCTCGCCTTCGGTCGCGTCAGGAAAGGAGCGATAGAGATGGTCGGCGACGACGACGCCGAGCACCCGGTCGCCCAGGAATTCGAGCCGCTGGTAGGAGCGGCCCCCAGTCACCTGGGCCGAAAGATGGGTCAGCGCCAGATGAGCGAGATCCGGGTCGTTGAAACGATAGCCGAGTCTGCCCTCGAGATCGGCAAATTCGACTTTCACCCGCGTGTTCACGGCCCGCGCCTCCGGCCCGCCCCCGCGAGCGGGGCGGGAGAGCGGCGGCTGGCGCCCGTCAACGCACGCGCTGGAAGATGCGGTTCCAGCGCACGTCCCACGGCCACTTCCAAATCTCCCAGGCGGGCGTGTCCTCGCGGATCGAAAAGAAGATGATTTCGCCGCGTCCGATCAGGTTCACGAACGGCACATAGCCGACCCCGCCCTGATCGCCGGCGAGACGCGAATCGCTCGAATTGTCGCGGTTGTCGCCCATCATGAAATAATGGCCGGGCGGCACTTCGTAGACCTTGGTGTTGTCGAAGGTGCCCTCGTCGCCATCGATCTGGATGATCTGGTGCTTCACCCCGCCGGGCAGCGTCTCGATGTAGTGCGGCGCCTCCTCGGGCTTGCCGAAATGGTTGACAGTCGGATACGGCGCAATCTGCTCGCGCGGGACCATTTCGCCATTGATGATGAGCCGGCCATGGGTCACTTGGATCTTGTCGCCCGGAAGGCCGATCAGCCGCTTGATGTAGTCTGTCTGGCCGTCGCTCGGCAGCTTGAACACGATGATGTCGCCGCGCTTCGGCTGCGAAGCGAAGATGCGGCCCGGCATCGCCGACGGGGCGAGATCGAGGAAGCTCGGCAGCGAGAAGTGCGAATAGCCGTAGGCGTATTTCGACACGAACAGGTAATCGCCGACAAGCAGAGTTGGCACCAGCGAGCCGGAAGGAATATTGAACGGCTGGAAGAGGAGCGTGCGCACCACGAGAGCGATCAGCAGCGCCTCGACGATGACCTTGATGGTCTCCCACCAGCCCTCTTCCTTCTTGATTGGCGTCGCCGCGGCTTCGGCCGGCTTTACGCTCTTATCGCTCATCTGCGTCACGACGCCCTTCCTGTGATTCTCGCGGCCGGCCGGCGCCGTTCCTATACAGACGCAATCCGGTCGAGCCAAGCGGCGGGGCTCATGGCCCTCGAACTTGGCTGAACGATGGCTGTTCGGGTCTCAGGGCAAGAGGATGAGCGAGCCCGTCGTCTCGCGCGCCTCCAGCGCCCGGTGCGCCTCGGCCGCCTGGGCGAGCGGCATGCGGCCGCCGATGCGGATGGTCACGTCGCCGTTGACCGACCGCGCGGATGAGCTCGCGCGCCATCTTCTCGAGCCGCGCCCGGTCGGCCGCGTAGGTGAAGAGCGAGGGCCTGGTGGCGAACAGCGAGCCCTTGCGGCCGAGAAGCCCGAGGTCGAACGCCTCGATGCCGCCCGAGGCCGAACCGAAGCTCACGAACATGCCGAAGGCCTTGAGGCAGTCGAGCGAGGCCGGGAAGGTGGCCTTGCCGACGCCGTCGTAGACCACCGCGCATTTCTGCCCCTTGGTGATCTCCTCGACCCGCTTGGCGAAATCCTCCTCGCGATAGAGGATCGTGTGCTGCGCCCCGGCCTTCTTGGCGATCTTCGCCTTCTCGGCCGAGCCGACGGTGCCGATCACCTTCGCGCCGAGCGCCCGACCCCACTGGCAGAGGATTTGCCCGACGCCTCCGGCCGCCGCATGCACCAGGATCCAATCGCCCGCCTTCACGCGATAGGTCTGGCGCAGAAGATATTGCGCGGTGAGTCCCTTGAGCATCATCGCTGCTGCGGTCTCGTAGGAGATCGCGCGCGGCAGCTTGACCAGGAAGCGCGCCTCGATGTTGCGCTCCTCGGCATAGGCGCCGGGCGAACCCGCGTAGGCGACCCGGTCGCCCGGCTTAAGGTCTTTGACCCCCGGCCCGACCTCGACGACCTCGCCAGCCCCCTCCGACCCCGGCGTGAAGGGCCGTGGCATCGGATAGAAGCCGGTGCGGTGATAGACGTCGACGAAGTTGACGCCGACCGCGTGCTGGCGAAGGCGGACCTCGCCCCTGCCCGGCTTCGGCAGCTCGACCTCCTCGAGTTTCAGGACCTCCGGTCCGCCTGTCTCTTGAACGCGAATCGCGCGCATCGGGGCTGTCCTCAAAATCCATTGTCGAAGCCGACCCGCCTTCGAGCTTCAAAGACCGGCAGTCGAGCCTTCCATCTTTGACCGCGAATCGGACTTCTCAACGGCTTGCGTCCGACTTGCGTTGAAAAAACCTTTGTTGGCCGCCATTTCCCGGGGCACACGCTGCCCCAAGGGCGGCGCTGATCGGAGAGGGACGTTTGGGAGGTAGCATGGAATCCGATTTCCACGAAGGAATTGTCGCATTTCCGTCCAGCGGCCGGCCAGCCCGGCCATGACGGAGACGGTCGGGAAAAGCGACCCACGCCTCTTGCGCCTCCGGACCGCGCCCCCTATAGCAACCGCGCGCTCCGGAGCCGCCCGGAGTCGGCAGCCGGTTAGCCTTGCGCCCATCGTCTAGCGGTCCAGGACGTCGCCCTTTCACGGCGAAAACACGGGTTCGAGTCCCGTTGGGCGCGCCAATCTTTTCAATGACTTAGATGAAATCCTCGCCGGTCTGTCCAATATCTGGCCAATAAGCAGGGGCGTACTCAGATGGACAGGCTTGGACGGCGCGTCCCCCGTCCAATGCGCGGCGTGACGGCCGGGGCGAGCGCCTCGCAATCCCATCCCGCGGATTCCGGGCGGGTCGGTGCTTAAGGCGGAGCCGTCCTTGCCCCGTTCTTTTTCCGCTTGCGACCCGCCGCGGCCGACGCCAAGTTGCCCTTGGCGCGGGACAGGCTGAAATCCCCGACACGGACCGGCGCTCGTTCGGCCTGCTCTAGCGAGCCAATATGCTGTCAATACGCGCCAACTCGGCGCGGGCTTCGAGAGGAACGCGCATTCACGTGTGTCGGTCGCGATCACTCCCGGCCTTTACGCTGTTCGGCTTGGCGGCGGTACCATATCCGCCGTGACATTTCGAGCTTGAGCCAAGGTTTCTTGGCTTCGATGGTTAGGGCGCGGTTGCGGCGCTGGGGCATCTAGCGGACAAGCTGGATTATGCCTTCTTTTGTAGAGTACCTTCCACCTCTACCACCGCCGTCACACCTTGCCTCGAACGCCGCCAGTTCCTCCTTCGCCTCCACCAGCGACGCCTCCATGCTCTTGATATGATCAAGGGTCGAGACGGGATCATTCAGGACCTTCCCAGCTGCCGACTCCGGGTCATATTTAAAACGACCAGCCTCAATGTCCTTCAAGTCTGCCTGCCAGCTGCGCAACGAATCCTCAATCTCGGCAATATTCGCCTTCGCGACCTTATGCAACGCCGCTTGAGTAGTAAACGGCATTAGTCCATCAGTAAAAAAGTGGAGATAATTACCTGCGCATTGGCGAACAGAAATACCTTTGTTAAAACAGCCTGACAAATCATCCTCAATATCTTGACCAAGCGCCTTGAAAACAGCCGCAGGTGATTGGGTAAAATACTGTTGCCATCGCGGATCATTTTGCATAAGGGATTCCGCCTCACGTTGATAAAGTTCCAGTTTGGCTTGATGTTCCTTCCATGTCTCTATTGTCTCGACGGGCACGCCAAGCTCGATTGCAAGCTCACGCCGCGCCTCGTCGCGCTCGGCATGCAATTCCGCAAGCCCTTCCTCGTCTAGCAAATCAGCATCGGGGGTCGTACGCCCCGCCGCCACGTCGGCCCGATGCGCCTCGACAAAGGCAATGGTCCTCTCGTCCTCTCCAATCGTGTCCCAAAGCTCCGCAATTTTCGCTACGCGAACATGCTCCGCCTCCTCCGGAGCCTGCCTCGCAGCATCATCCGCCGCCTGCTTTTCTGCTTGCTCGCGGGCACGGTTCGCGGCCTCCCGAGCCGCCGCAGCCTGCCTCGCAGCATCCTCCTGCTTCCGAGCCGCCGCTTCCTCCCGCGCTAGTGGGTCGTTATCGAACGCCTTCGTGTGCTCGTACAAGAACCCACGCAGCGCCTTCACCCCCGCGTCCAATTTGTCTTTATCTTCACCAGTTAGAACATTCTCCTTTTGACGTTCCGACATAACCTCATAGCAATTACTCGCGAGCACGACGGCTAGTTCGTGGCCGTGGCCCTCCACGTCCTCGCCATCGTGCTCGGAGAAGATTGTCGCGCTTGTGAGCTTGCTACCGGTTTTTCCATCGAGGAATACGGCTATTCCCTGTGCCCTATACGGTAGGCCATACTCGGCATATAGCCTATCAGCCTCGGCGCAAGACCGGGCGATGTTCGCCTCGTTAAAGGCTGGAATTTTGGGTGCGGGCGGTGGCTTAGGCGCGTCCAGCTCCCAGCACCTCTTCTGAAGGTGGGCGAGGACGAGTCTCTTGCGCTCGTCCTTTCCGTTCACAAGAAAGTCCTTCATGAAGAAGCAGCCAAAATGGTCTGCTTCTTCCTCCGAAATCGGCCGCTTCTCCCATGAGCACAACCTCTTTCGCGATTGCGGCCGTGACTTCTGAAATATCGCCCTTGAAGCCGTGGTTATATCCAACGAAGTTCTCTAGGAACAGAATGTAGTCTGCTTGGGGAACGGCAAAGCCATGAATGACGGTTCGAGCCGCGCCAAACCAAAACGCCCGTTCGATCTGACGCGCGTGTTGGCTCTGTTCGGCTGTGGGGTTATCCGGCTTCTCGAACTCGGCCTCATTATGTTGCCAGTTGACGAACTTGCGCCCGAGGGTCACGCCTTCCCGCCACGGCTTTCCCGCATGTTGGCACTTGAACGCCTCGAACTTAGCCTCGATGGCGTTGAAATCCTCGTCGGAAAGGACATCGGGCTTTGGAGTCTCTTGTTCCTGCGCGGGATTGGTTTCGGCGGCGTTTACGAAAGGCTTGTAATCTTTGTACAAGGCGTCCTCGAACATGCGCGCTAGGTTCGGGTTGAGGTAGCCCGCCTTGAACCAATCGAAGACCTGCATTCTCGCGGGGATTTGCGCCTCAGTGAGGCGCTGCATCAGCTCCGGCCGACGGAAGAAGTTCAACGCCGTCGACGCGGCCAGATCGTGGGTGGAATAGGGCATCGGCCCGGCGGCCAAGTCGCTGGCGAGGGCTTTGATCTCCTGAAAGCCTACGCGTCCCTGCAACAGGACGGCGGCCAGATTGGCCGCTTGTTGAGGGTCGGCCGACTTGCGGGGCGGATTCGGTCCATAAATCGCATGAATGGCTGCATCCAGCACGGTCGGCTGTTTTTTGAAGAAATTGAACATGACAAGGGCATCCTCGGCAATGATGCGGGCAATGGCCCTTGGCGAAGCCGTCTCCCGTTCGCACCTTTTCGTTTGAAGGCGCGGAAGCGGGAGCGGGTGCGATGCTCGTCGCTTGTCGACTGGCCGGTCTATCCGCGCTTGAGAAGGTATTATGCAGGGGTCAGAGCGCGCGCGCAATTCGGGCTGACGTGGGCAGGCCTTGCGCGGGGATGGGGCGGGCGCTGGGCCGGGTTTCAGCGGGTCTGCGGCTTTCTGTCCCGGGGCGGGAGTCTTGGCGTCATGGACGTTTCTGGCAACCCGCTCGCCTTGAGCAACGCAGCGGACAGCGGGAGAATGCCGCGGACGTGAAGCTCCGGAGCGCGTCGGTGTGTCGCCGCCGACCAAAATGTCCAGTCAGCTTCGCCACGATCAGCGCGACCCGCCGCCAGCGCTCAGGCGTTCGGCCGGTATGCGTTGTCCTGTCGGGCAAGGTCACGTCACGCTCGCGCCAGTCTGGCCTCCCCACAGGCCTCGGCGCCATGATCGCGGATGAGCGCCTCGGCGTCGGCCTGCGCCAGCCGGCGGCCTTCCTGGCGGCGGCGAAGCCATCGCAGCATAGGAGCTTACCTCCGCGCCCGGATGATGCGCCGCGCCTCGCGATCGAAGGCTTTGTCGCCTGTTTCAATCCGCCGCTTCATGTGCGCGTGGTCGAGCAGCCTTTCGAACTCGGCTTCCGTCAGGCTATTGAACAGTCTCGCGCGACTGATCATCGCCGGGGTTATGCCCGCCGCCTTGGCCAAGGCTTCCATGTCGATCCGCTTGCCGAGCCCGCCGGGAACGCTCTCGCCGCGCGCCAGCCGCGCAAGGCGAGCCTTGGCGGCCTTGGCGCGCTCGCCGGCTTCCGCCACCTTCGGCGCTTGCTCGGCGATCTTCGCCTCGGCATGGGCGATCAGCGCCTTGTGCTCTTCGATGGTCGAAGCGCCCATGTCCCGCATCATGTCCCAGAACCGCTCATCGTCTTTGGCGTTCTCCTCTTGGATCGCCCGTAGTTCCTCCGCCGTGACCATCGGGATGCGGGCGTGCAGCGCCTCGTAAATCTTGCCGTGGTCGTCGGGACTAACGCGGTTTGCGAGGCGAGCCAGGCGCCCCGGCAGCTTGGCCCAGAATGCGAGGCGCTCGCGGACCGACACGTCGGCGTCGACCGAGCCGAGCGAGGCGACATGCTCGCTGCGGACTTTCTCGGCGATGCGCCGGGTCTGCATCAGGCTGGGCTGAAAGCGACGGCCTTGATTTCGGAAGCGAACGAACATCGTAGTGGCATAACAAGGCGCGGGTTGCTCGCGCAAGATTTCCGATGCCACTATCCCCGTCCTCGCTCAGGCCGCGGTCAGGCGAGCCGAGCCGATGATGGCCCGCACGATGGCGAAGGGCGCTGGCGGGCTTCCCTGGCCCACCGGCCGCGATATATGAGGAGGCCCACACACATCGCGGCCGGCCTCGTTAAGTTCGCGGCGTTGCAGGCCTTAGTGCCCCTTAATGACTCCGCGCCCAGGCGGGGAGGCCTGCTACCTTTTCTTGGACGTCGCCGCGCGCCCGCAGAGTCGCCCGAGCACCTGGCTTCTCCCTCGCGGGAGAGGATGGGCCGGCGAAGGCGCCGCCGGCCGAACTGTCGTCATCGCCACCTCGGATAGTGCAGCACGAGAAGCTGCATCTCTTTTGTCCTTGGGTTTTCCTCATAAATTCTGACGCTGCTCGCCTCGGCCTTCCGCATCAGGATTTCGCGTGGCGGCAGCGGCTGTCGAAGCGGAGTATTTCCGTCCAAAACGCCTTTCCAGCCGTTCGAACATGGCGCTCCATGATGCGGGTCGAGTCCGGCGCCGGTGATTTCTCCGATCGCCTCGTCTCCGAGGCGGTACACAATATCGTTGTGCATGATGATTCCGGCGAGGAACGCATGGCCATTCACGGGGGCGAGGTCGCGCTCATGCAGCCATGAATTGGCGTCGTCGACGAGACTGACGAATGCGCGTTTCGAGACGTCGGGAATTCTGAAAGCATGCCCGGCGGCAATGACGGCGCGACCGAACTCCGAAAGGCTCGTCTTCGCGGCCAGTGCGGGACGAGCCGCGGTGAGGATTTGGAACAAGCGGCGCAATTGAGCGTCATCCGGGCGAATGAAAAATGTCTCAGCCGCCATCGTGCGGATCGTGACCATCACGCCTCCCCTCTGCGTTTTTTCCCGGCCGCAATGATAAAGGCTGCGTCCTCGCTCGGCGCATCGAATGTCTCGCCGCGACGCTTCGCGCCTGCCCGCCGCACGAGTTCACAAAAGTCGTCGATGTCTCGATCTGGCTCGGGCTTCCGGTCTGGCGCTAGCGGGCGCAGCCGCGTGAGCACGTGGAATTTCGGAAGGCTGGTCATAGTGTCGGGTCCTTCTGGTTTCGCGCTTTCGCAGCCGCGCGGATAATTTCGCGAGCGCCGCGATCGACGGGCAGCGGCGTAATCCTGCCCGCCGCGATCTCGGCGCAGCGATGAATTTCGGCGGCGCTCATTTCGACCGGCACGCTTGGCTCAGGCACGGGCGCGGGCGGCGGCGGCGGTACCGTGCCCGAGGCTTCGGCCTCGACAGTGGCGAGGCGATGCGCGAGCAAATCGGCCCAGCCCGTGGCCTCGGCCGCTCGGGCGGAACCGGCCTCGACGTCGCCGTGTAGTTTGCTCATGCACTCGGCGACCCATTCGAGATCGTCGGGACGCTGGAGTCCCGGATGCTTCGATGCGGCGATGATGACGGACAAGCCGATGCCGGGATCGCGGCCGGAAGCGCTTCCTTTGGTCCAAGTGTATCGCGGTTTCGGTTTCTCGGGCGGAGGCGGCGGCGACGGTTTCTCTGCGAGTCTTGCGGCGAGCGCGGCACGATGCTCGGAGGCGAGGACGAACAGCGGCGTGGCCGGCGGCAATCCGTTTTTTGCGCGAACGTCGTCGAGATCCGCCGCCGCCTGAATGCAGGCGTCGAGCGCCATGTTTAGGCGCGTCTCGAAATTTTTCAGCGCGAGAAGAACGTCGTCCATTTTCGCAGCGTCGCCCGGCTCAGCCGAGAAAGCGAATTCTTATTTTTTCGATGAAACGTCGATGTAGATATTCCAGCCGATCCTCACCGACCGAAGCTTTTTGGCGCTAGCCCACGCATAAACCCGAGGGAGGCTGAAACCCAAGAGGCCGGCGGCGACCTTGGGAGCGACGAAGCCATTCGGCGGCTCGACACGTGGCGCTGGTACGCGGCCTTCGAGCTGCTCCACGCGTAGTTCGAGCGCAGTGATTCGGCGGGCAAACGCGCGATATCGATTTCTCGACGTCCGGCTTCGCGCTCATGGCCCCCAGGAGGCCCGTGGCGGCCTTCTCGGCCTGGTCTGACAGGGTCAGGCCGGCCGAGGGCGGAAGGCCGTCGGCGGCCGTCCTGCGCATGGCCACGCGCGTCATCAGATCCGCGGCGACGCTCGACGTCGAGATCGTCGGACAAGCGTCCCGACCATGGACGTTTGGACCAGACCGACGCCGTCAATTTTTTCGACGGGAAATACAATCACGTCACTGACGGCCGCCAACTTCCGAATAGCGGCCGTCGTCCTGTCGGCCGGCGCACGTTGCGCCCTGCGGAGGTGCGCCAGGTAAGCTCTGACCGTCCCGGCGACCTCGAACGTTCGCCCGGTTTTTCCGATGATCCCGAGGCGCTGCAAGCTGCGGATCGTCGGCGCGGACAAGCCGAGCAAAGCGCCGATCTCATTGGTTGTCATTTTGTCTTCCATCTCAAAACCTCGTTCTCCGGTTGCAAAAACCAAACCGCATTCCGCCTAACCCCCGATGAAATTTTCATTGCAGCGATCGAGGCCGGGTGATTGCGCGGACCTCGCAACGGAGGGTCGCATTGACCAGGACCCGAACGGTATTTGTGGGAGGCCCGAGGCGGGTGGATCATGACGCGGCGGCCTTTCGGTGCGCTCGCTGTCTGCACGCGGCCGAGCAATAGCGGGCGTCTTTGCGTGTCGTCGTGAAGACGTTGCCGCAAGCCTGACAGACGCGCTCTTTGTGCCGATGAGCGGCGCGACGCGCTCGCACATAGGCGGCCCGAGCGATGTCGGCCGGGTGTGTGCTGCTCATTGCGTCACACATAAACGTGCTCGCAATTGAGGAGCGCGTCTTTCTGTGACAGTCCGCGATATCGCCGGGCGGCGGGCGGGCGCGCGGGTCGCGGCCTTCGCGTCGTGACGTTCCCATGACTGCCAGGGCGAGCGGTGCGGGTTCATGGCGCAAGGTCCCAAGAGCAATGACGCGCCTGTCCAGCGTTCGCGAAATGCCGTCGGGATTTATCGTGACGCGCCGCCCGTTGCTCGCTCGGAATTGACGATTGGCGTCTCGAATCGCCCTTAGCTGCTTGAGAAGCTCCGGCGTCGGCGTTGGCGGGTAATTGTGCGGCTCAGGCCGCGCCGCAGCTTCACGCGAGTACGACGCGTAAGCATCGCGCCACCATTCGTTGCGTCGCCGGACCGACCACTCGGCGTAGCCCGGCGGAGGAATGCGGGAACGCCATCCCGGCAAGGATCGGTCATCGCGCCAACTCTCCTCGCGGGCCTTGCAGCGGACGCCACCCCCGCGCCGCGCGCGCTTCCGCTCGCCGTTTTCGTCGCGGCCAATTCTTCGTGCATGTCGGCGAGCAAAATTTCGCAGCCGGTCTTCTGGCCTCGAAAGGATTGCCGCACGCGAGGCAAACTCGCTCCGCCGCCGATTTTGCCGCCAGAACACGCGCCGGCCGAAACTGTTCAAGATCGACCACGTTGATCGAGTAACCGACATCACAGCGGCGCGCGGGCAATCGCCCCGTTTCGATCGCCGCCTTGATCGTCTTCGGATGGCAGCACTTGAGCCGCGCAGCCTCACCAAGGGACAGACACGCGCCATCGTCAGACGCAGTGGTGTGAGGCGGGACAACGTCCCGAGACTCTATAGGTAGTGGGGGTTTTTCCCCCTTGGCAGTAGTGGGGGTTTTCCCCACTGGAGATTTTGGTTTGTAGTGGGGGTTTTCCCCACTACGGCACGGCGCAAAATCCCCACTGGAGAGTTTATCCTCCCTTGGCGCGCCCCGAGCGCTGCGCGAGCTTCGGGCGATGGCTTCGGCGGCCTCGACGCTCTTGATCCTGCGCCATTCGTGCGTTGGTTCGCCGCTTTCGGTGTGCCGATAGGTGAGACGAAACAAATTCGGCCGACGGCCTCCCGCATTCCCGGATCGTCCGTGCTCAGTGACCTCGATGATCCCGAGGCCGACGAGCTCGCGGATGGCCGGCGCAATCGCATGACGGTCCATGCCAAATTCGGCGAATTGATCAAATGTGCAAGGCAATCGTCCGTTATCGCGCCCGGCATGTTGGGCGAGTTCGATCTCGATCCGGTCGAGAACCTTTCGTGCCGACAGGCTCGTGACGTTCCAAGCCGGCGATCTCAGCATAGAGATCGGCCGGGAGGCGAACGCCTCCCCGATCGGGTTCCGTCGCTTTGGAGCCCTCGCGCTTGTCATGGCGCCCCCTCGACGTCCGGCGGGCGCGATGTTTGCTGCGGTCCTTGAATTTTGTTAGCGTCCGAGCCGTTCGCGCCGGGGAGCGGAACAATCTCGGGAGGGTCGCCGCCGCTGATGACGGGGGCGGCCCTCATCGCTTTCGATAGCCGCACGGATTACGCGGCCTCGCCCTTTTGACCGAACCGCTGATCCGTTGCAGCCTCGCGCTCGCGACGCCATGCAGCAGCCGCCTCGCGGCTGATCCGGACGCTTGCGTTGATTCGGAAACTCGCGGCCCGAGGCCCTGCTGCCAGAGGTCATACAATGTCGATCGCGAGAGGCGATGCGCGCGGCAAAACTCGGGAATGTCGTAAACCGGCGGTTCGGGATCGAAGGGCGGTCCGCCGTTGTGGCCGAGTTCGACCGTCATCAGGCTCGATCGAGAAAGGTCTTCACGGACCGCGGCCTTGATGCGCTCGATAAGTGCGGCTTCCTGTACGTTTCGCGGCATCGGTTCGCCTCCGTTCTTTTGGACGTGAGCGGAATCGTGCCCTATACGCGCGCGACGAACATCCTCACGAAATGTGCGATTTGTCGCGAGAAAAGTTCTTCAACCGCAACTCGACTTCCTTGAAAGAGACGTCGTGTCGCTTGGCGGCGATCTCGACCGCCGACGGACCATCGGCGGGACGACGATTCCTCTTTCCGTAATGGCTTTGCCAAACCTCCCGGATGCGCGCCACGTCCTTCGCCGCACTATCGATGCGCCACCTATGGCGAAGCTCGCCGAAAGTCCTAATACCGGCATGCTCCGGACGGTATTTCTCGCCACGCTTCAACGGCGGCAACTGCACCAAATCGGCCAGGAGCGGAAAGACGGTGCGCACCAAGTCGCGCGCGGGCACGATGACGCCGCGCTTCGCCGCCTCGAATTCGAGGCCGCCCTCACGGCGCCACTTGTCATATTTCTCCGCGTGTTCGGGCGGGACAACAGGTGGAAAGTTGTCGGCCTGGCGTTGCCTTTCCGCCGCATCAAGATCGTCGAGTCGCGCGATGACCCAACATTCCATCGCCTGACGATCGCGCGGATTGCGAGCAATCCACGGCGGCGGGGCCGCATCTGCCGCCAAGGGCGGTCGTTCCATGCGGCTCATCGCCGCGCCTGTTCGATCGGCGTGACCGTCGCGGGCGCCGTCGTGAGCGGGACAACGGCGCGAGCGGCGAGCTCGTCCATCGCGTCGACAATAAAGGCCGCATAGTGCCGCTCGATCATCGCGGAACTCGTGTCGTGCACGGCCGCGGTAAGCCTCACGGGCAGCCCGGCCCGAAGGCCGCGGACGATGGAGCTATGCCGCAGCGCGTACGGAACGGTACCGGGTGCCAAGCCCGCCCGCGCGATGATCGCCGCCCAAGGGCGCGTCAACTCGGCCGCTGCGAACCAAGGGCCGCGCTCGCCCTTCTCCCATTTCGCTGGGCCGATCTGCCGCCAATGTGGCCGGAGGAAAAGAGGCTCAAATCCCGTGCGCCCGGCTGTCGACTTCGCCAGCGCGGCCAGAACGTCCTCGCCGACGCGAACGCCGATATGCGTCGTACGTTTCTCGCCCCTGCCTTTCCGGCTGACGGGGATCATCAGCCGTCGCTGATCCGGCTGAACGTCCGCGACCGTCATCCGGGCGATCTGCGAAAACCGCGCGCCCGTCGCGGCGAGCGCGAGCACGATCCGTGCGAGATCGCCGCCCCATTCCCCCTCGGCGTCGACTTCCCACGCCGCCGAAACGATCCTGCGAACGTCTGCGTCGGGGAGGACTTGCGCCTCTCGCGCAACCGCGGGCGCGGCGCTAACGCGCGCCAGCCCGTCCTTTATCGTGTCCCGCATGGTCGGCGGCAATTGCGCCTTGTAGCGCCTCGCGGCGAGGTTCAAGGCCGCCTTGAAGTCATTGACGAGGCGCTGCGCCGAACCTGCGGCCATTTCCAGGCCGTCCCGCCACGTAGCAAGGTCATCGCTTGCAAGGGCCGCCAGAGGCTTCGCAGCGAGCTTTTCGTCGGCGGTGAGAACGTGCTTTGTAAGCCGCGACCGGGCGTCCCGCTTCAATCCCTTGTCGCCGTGATCCTTCGCCTCGCGCGCCTCGCGCGCCGTCAGATATTCCTCGATCGCGTCGCGAATGATTAGAGCCGGGCCGAGGGCCGCAATCCGCGCTTCCTCGGCGATCGACCTCATTCGCTCCCGAGCCTTGCCTTGCGCCTGATGGAAGCTGAGGACCTCGGCGCCGTCCGCGTCGGCGAAGTCGTCGGCGTCGCCGATCGTTTCGACAGCGTATTTCTCTCCGCCAAGGTAGCGACGAATTAGCCACTTCCCACCGCCGCGCTTCCCCTTCCGGTATCCAAGGTGGAAAATTCGGCTCCAATGATCGGAAGTAGGGCTTGCCCGATGGCGGCAGCTTCTTGCGGGCAGTCGGGCTGTCTAGGCGACTATCGCGAACGGTTTTGGCCACGGCGAAAACACCCCTCTGTCAGAACGTGTCCAAGTTCTGTCCAATATATGGGGGCGTACGCCGACGCACAAGCCCGTACGTAAAAGGACGAGATGACGACAATTCAAGGGGTTATGAGGACACCACCGGACGTCCGCGGATTGAAAAGTTTCCCTTTCACGGCGAAAACAGGGGTTCGAGTCCCCTTGGGCGCGCCATCATATCCGTGCATTGTCGCTACAACTGAAAGGTCTGCTCGACCTTCGCTGGGGTATCGCTGGTTATGTCATGTAGACGCCGCCGGTCACGTTGACTCCTTGGCCGGTCATGAAGCGCGCCTGGTCCGAGCAAAGGAACACCACGACATCGGCGACGTCCTCTGGCAGTTCCAGTCGTCCAAGCGGCGTCTGCGCGACATATTCGGCAACGACCCGCTCCGGCGAAATCTCGCGCAGGCGGGCCTCCCAATCGATCTCGCGTGACTGCATTCCGGTCTTCACGAAGCCCGGACAAACGGCGTTCACCCGAACGCCCTTCGGGGCGAGTTCGCGCGCAAGGGCCTGGGTCCAGCCGAGCACCGCAAACTTGGAGGCCGAATAGTGCGCGAGCAGCGGCGCCCCAACCTTGGCGGCGAGCGAAGCGGTATTGACGATGCAGCCTCCGCCTTGCGCGACGAAATGACGAGCCGCGATCTGGTTGGTCAGGAACACGCCGCGGGCGTTGACGGCGAAATTCACGTCCCATTCCTCGTCGGTCAAGTGCAGAGCGTGCTGCATCGTTGAGACGCCGGCGTTGGCGATGAGGATTTCGCAGCCGCCCAGTTGCGCAAGCGCCTTGTTGAAGGCTCGCTCGACCGAAGCCCGCTGGCGCACATCGACCTCGACGACAATGGAGCCGCCGCCGATCTCGTCCGCCGTTCGGCGGCCGGCCTCGACATCGATATCGGCGATCGCCGCCTTTACGCCCATTTGGACCAGCGCAGCCGCAATGGCCCGGCCGATGCCTTGCGCGCCGCCGGTGACAAAGGCGCGTTTGCCGTTGAGCTCGGAATAGGGCGAACCGGCGCTGGTCATTTTTCTCCGCCAACTTTATCCACGGCGACCAATATCAACAGAAGAAAAAAATGCGAAAGTGTCCGCTTGTTTGGACATGCCGATCTTTGGGGCCGGCGGTCGAACGATGACGGCGCCATTTCTTGACCTTCGCGAGGAGCCTGGGACGGATCGCAGGCAGCCGCCTTTGGCGATCAAACGGCGGCCGCGGTCGCCCGCCGAACAAGCCGAACGCCCTGCGAACAGGCGGAAAAACAGGGCGAGTCGGGTTCCTTCGGCAGCCGTCAACGCAGGAAAGTCATTTGATTGCAATTGATTACGAGGAACTGTTGCGCGCCGAAATGAGGCGCAGAGCAGGAGCGTAAGAGGGGGCGATTTTTCACTTATCAGGGCGATAACAGGCGGCGTTTCGGCGATAACAGGCAAAAGCGATTCCGACAGCAGAAGCTTACCGGGCCGTCGAAAAGCGGGTTGGCCGGCGCTCGGCCAGGCGCCGTAAAAGGATAGACATTCTATCCTTTGACCCCGTGACGGCAGGGGTTCAACCCGATCGCACCATGCTCTGGAGCCCATTCATGCCCTGTGTTCTCGGTCTCGACATCGGCACGACGTCAACGATCGGGGTTCTGATCCGGTTGACGGGTCAGACGCTCGGCCTGGCCTCGCGACCGGTCGCTTTGCGCTCAGAGCATATCGGATGGGCGGAGGAAGATCCGGAGCAATGGTGGTCCAATGTCGGCGAGATCGTGCGCGAATTGCTGCGCGTAAGCGGCGCTTCGCCGGCCGATGTCGCCGCCGTCGGAGTGGCCGGCATGCTGCCGGCAGTCGTCCTCATCGACGTTTCCGGGCGCCTGCTGCGCCCCAGCATACAGCAGAGCGATGCGCGCTGCGGGGTTGAAGTCGACGAGCTTCGAGCCGAGATCGACCAGCGGGCCTTTCTCGCCAAAGCCGGCAATGGCGTCAATCAGCAGCTCGTCGCCGGCAAGCTCAGATGGATCGAGCGGCACGAACCCGAGCTCTTCTCTCGGATCGGCACGGTGTTCGGATCCTACGACTACATCAACTGGCGCCTCACCGGCGAGCGCGCAATCGAGCAGAACTGGGCTCTCGAGGCGGGGTTCGTCGACTTGAAGAACCACGCGATCGACGACGAACTCGTCGCGCTGGCCCACATTCCGCGCGACGCCCTGCCCCGCAAGGTCGCGTCGCACGAAATTCTCGGGGCCGTTTCACGCCAGGGCGCGGCGGAAAGCGGGCTCGCGCCGGGAACTCCGGTGATCGGCGGCGCGGCTGACATGATCGCCTCGGCGCTCGGCGCGGGGGTCGTCCGCGCCGGCGACGTGCTGCTGAAGTTTGGCGGCTCTGTCGACATCTTGACCGCGACCGACCAGGCCCGGCCCGACGCGCGGCTGTTCCTCGACTACCATCTGAGGCCGGGATTGTTCGTGCCCAACGGATGCATGGCGACCGGGGGTTCCGCGCTCAACTGGTTCGTGCGCCAGTTCGCGTCCGGCGAAGCCCTGGCGGCCAAGTCCGCGGGCGTGTCGATCCATCAATGGCTCGACCGCCTCGCCAAGGCGCGCCCGGCCGGCAGCGACGGTCTCGTCATCACGCCGTATTTTCTCGGTGAAAAGACGCCGATCCACGATCCCGGCGCACGCGCGACATTCGACGGCCTGACGCTCTCGCATGACATCGGCCATGTCTGGCGAGCGTTGCTCGAGGCCTACGCCTACGCGATCGCCCATCACGTCGAGGTTTTCAAGGAGATCGGATACAAGAGCCAACGCTATATCGTCTCCGACGGCGGCTCGAGCAGTCGCGTCTGGATGCAGATCGTCGCCGACGTACTGCAAGAGCCCCTGACGCGTCTCGCCGGACATCCCGGCTCCTGTGTCGGCGCCGCCTGGACAGCTGCAATCGGCGCAGGTCTCGAATCCGACTGGTCGGCGATATCGGCCTTCGTCAGTCCTGCCGACCGGATCGAACCTCGTCGCGAGGTCGCGCAGATCTATCGCCAGGGCTATCGCCGCTATCGGGATATTTATACCGCCCTCGCGGCGCGGCGTGAGCAGAACGCGCCATGAGCGCCTTTCGGGCGGTGGCCTGGGACATCGACGGCACTTTGATCGACAGCGAGCTTCTGCACCAGCGTGCGTTGATCGAGTCGAGCGCCGCCTTCGGAGTCGATCTTTCCGATCTTCCCAACCATTCTTTCCGCGGCGTCCACGCATTCGATGTCTG
The DNA here is from genome assembly GCA_963835885.1 of uncultured Alphaproteobacteria bacterium. GTDB lineage: Bacteria > Pseudomonadota > Alphaproteobacteria > Rhizobiales > Beijerinckiaceae > Roseiarcus. Next base: position 116,978 of record CAWIHF010000001.1, on the reverse strand, counting down.
GAACGCTCTCCGGCCGCGATTTCCGCGCGAGGTCGAAAGGCAGTCGTGGCTCGCCGCGATCGAGCGCTTCTATGTCGCCCGCGTGCAATCGCTCGCGCCCACTCCCGGCGCGGTCGAGGTCATTCGGGCGCTGGCGGCGCGCGGCGTCCCGCAGGCCTGCGTGTCGAACTCCGGGCGGGCGATCGTCGACGCCAATCTGGAGGCGCTCGGAATTGGACCGGTGATGGCGTTTTCGATCAGTCTCGACGACGTGTCCCAGGGCAAGCCCAGTCCCGAACCGTTTCTGGAGGCGGCGCGCCGTTTCGCGCTGCCGGCCGCGGCGATCGTGGCTGTCGAGGATAGTGAAGCGGGCGCCCGTTCGGCGCGTGCGGCCGGACTCCATGTGGTCGGCTACGCGCCCGAGGGAAGCTTCGTCGGGGTTGATCGAACGATCGCGCTTCTGTCGGAACTGCTTGTGATGTTTGACAATGAGGCTTGATTGCTGACGCCCACATCAGCCAATCGCCAGCTTGCTGACGGGATCGAAGAAGTGCAACCGCTCGAGGTCAAGCTGGACGCCGACCGGTTGATCGACGGCGCGCCGCGCGCCGCTTTGGCCATTGATCCGCATCCGATTCGAAGCCCGGGGAACGCTGGACTCGCCGAGGTCCTCGATCACGAAACCGCCACGCGGCGCACTTCCGGTCAACTCGACCGTCGTCACCACATTCGCCCCGAGGTCTTCCTGAAAGGCGACGACGCCCGCCAGGCCGTCTTCCCGATTGTCGGTGAGCGAGGCGGCCTCAGGCCGCACGCCGACGATGATTTCGCGATCGCGGTACGCCATGAGCTCGGAGTTCTTCTCGCGCCAGATCTGGCGGCAGAACGACACGCGCGCCGGGAAGCTCGAGTTCGACGCCCTGCTCGGTCGAATGGAGCGCGCCAAGCAGCAAATTGAGCGGCGGCGCGCCCATGAAGGTCGCGACGAACAAATTGACCGGATGGTCGTAAAGCTCGCGCGGGGCGCCCAATTGTTGCAGGACGCCATCGCGCATCACCGCAACGCGGTCGGCCATTGTCATCGCCTCCACCTGATCGTGCGTCACATAGACCGTCGTGACGCCGGCGGCGCGCTGCAGTCTGGCGATCTCGACCCGCATCTGACCGCGCAGTCGGGCGTCGAGATTGGAGAGCGGTTCGTCCATCAGGAACGCTTGGGGGTGACGCACCAGCGCGCGCCCCATGGCGACGCGCTGGCGCTGTCCACCGGAGAGCTGTCCCGGGCGACGCGCCAGCAGCGCCTGCAATTCGAGCATCGCGGCCGTCTCAACGACGCGGGCTTCAATGAACGCACTTGGCTCCTTGCGAACTTTCAAGGCGAACCCAAGGTTTTCGGCGACGCTGAGATGCGGATAAAGCGCATAGCTCTGGAAGATCATCGCGACATTGCGCTGACGCGGTGACAGGTGGTTGGCGACGGCGCCGCCGATCGACAGCACCCCGTCGGTAATCGCCTCGAGGCCGGCGATCATGCGCAGCGCCGTCGATTTGCCGCATCCGGACGGTCCGACCAGCACCAGGAACTCCCCGTCGTCTATCTCCAGAGTCAGGTCTTTGACCGCGACATGGCCGCCGGGATAGGTCTTGCTCACACGCGAAAATCGGATTGTCGCCATATCGTTCGCCCCGACGATCAGTGCACGCCTTTGGTGAGACCCTGCACGAAATAGCGATTGAGCAAAATCATCATCAGGACGATCGGGAGCGTCGAAAAATGGGCGAGGGCGCCGAGCGTTCCCCACGAAATGTCCTTGGTGCCATAAGCGGAAAGAAGGGCGACGGAGATCGTCTCGGTGTCGGCCTTGGTAAGGAACATCGCGTACAGAAAGTCATTCCAGGAAAACATTACACAGAAGATCGCGCTTGCGATCAGGCCTGGCGCGACGGTCGGAAGGGCGATCGAGACGAAAGCGCCGAGGTCGGTGCAACCGTCAGTCAGCGCTGCCTCCTCGATGCTTGCCGGCGCGGCGCGAAAATACGAAAACATCATCCAGACGACGAAGGCGCTGTTGAGCGCAGTGTTGAGCAGGATCACCGCCCACCATGTGCCCAAAAGGCCGATATCGCGCATGAACAGGTAGAACGGGATCAGCGTGGCGATCGGCGGCACGGTGCGGATGATGAGAAAGAAATAGGCGAGCCAGATCGCGCGTGGGCTCTCGGCGCGCGCCAGCGCGTATCCCGCCGGCACGCCGATGATGAGCGACAGGACCGTTGACCCGATTGAAATGATGAGGCTCGATTTCAACAGCGCCACCAAATCGAAGTAGCGGAAAACGCTGACGAAATTGTCCCAGGTCGGCGAAAACAGCAGCTGCGGCGGGGACGCGAAGATATCGCTTGTCGGCTTGTAGGCGATCGAGAACAGCCAGACCACCGGCGCGAGCGCCACGACCAGGACCGCCACGATCGCGGCTCGCCGCGCAAGCAACATGAGGCCGGCGTGGTCAGGCATGCCGGTTCCTCGCGGGTCGGATGACGGCGATGAACGCCGCGGCCATGACGAGGATGCAGACGACGATAACGGTGCTGACGGCGGAAGCGGCGCCGATGTTGAAGAATTCAAGTCCCTGCTTGACGCCATAGATCATCAAGGTGTTGGTCGAGTCGGCCGGTCCGCCGTTGGTGCTGACAAAAATAATGTCGAACACGCGGAACGCGTCCATCATTCTGAGGATGAGCGCGAGAAAGGCCGCGGGCAGCAAGAGCGGCAGGATGATGAGCCGGAAACGCTGCAAGGCGGTGGCGCCATCGACGGCGGCTGCCTCGAGAATATCGGTCGGCAGCGACTTCAGTCCCGCAAGCAGTATCAGCGCCATCAGCGGCGTCCATTCCCAGGCGTCGATCGCCACCAGGGTGGCGAGCGCCCGCTGCGGATCGGCGAGCAGGCCACGCGGACCGGAGACGCCGAATTCAGCAAATGGATAGCCGAGCATCCCGTATTCCGGGCTCAACAGCGCCTTGAACACGAGGCCGACGACCAGTGGCGTCACGGTTGCTGGAATGAGCAGCAGGCCGAGGGCGATTCTGTTGAACAAATCGTCGCGCCACAGCAGCAGCGCCACTCCGAGGCCGAGCACGAATTCGATCGCCACAGCGCCAAACGTGAACACGAAAGTGTTGATCGTCGCGCTGCGTGCAGTCGGGTCCCGCCACAGGGCGACATAATTGTCGAGCCCGACAAAATGCCGCTGCCCCGGCCGGATCAGATTGTAACTGTCGAAGGAGTACAGAAAACCCTGGACGATCGGCCCGACCGCGACCGCCAGGACGTAAAGAAGCGCCGGCGTCGAGAGCGCAACCAAAAAAAGCTTGCGTTTGCGGGCGTAGGAAAAACCCACAGCGTCCGCCGCGGCTTCATTCGCGCTCGGCGCGCCATCCTGCGATGCGACGCTCACCCGAACGCCGAGCGTCCGATCGCGCGCTCCCCCCGGGGCGCCCGACCTGCGCTGGCTGCCGATCGAGTCGGGATCTGCCTCAGGCGCGCTTTCCCACCATCACTTGAACAGGGCCTCAGCCTTAGCCTGAATACCGTCCATCGCCGCCTTCGGATCAGCCTGGCCGACGAGAACCGCATTGATCGCGCCGCCGATCAAATCCTGCAATTCGGGGTATTGCGGAATGCGCGGGCGGAAGTCGCCGTCACCCTTCTCGAACGAGGTCGCGATCACCGGCAGGAACGGATACTTGGCGAGCAAGTCCGGGTCGGTCATTTCGCTCTTGCGCAGATAGCTTCCGGCGCCGCGCATGTTGAGCTCCTTGTGAATCGCCGGGCTCGTGACCCACTTGATGAAGGCCCAGGCCGCCTCTTGATTCTTTGGGTCGATGTCGCGGTTGATTCCGAGCGCCCAGCCGCCGATGCCGTATTGCTGCGGCAGCCCTTTGGCCGACGGCGTCAGCATGATTCCCGCCTTGCCGGCGATCTTGGACACCTTCGGATTGTCGTAGTCGGCGGCGCCGATCGACCAGGTTTGCATGTTTGCGACCAGACCTTGGCGGAAGGCCTCCTCGCGCCCGCCCCAATCGTAATCGGCGGCCCCCGGAGGCGCCGCCTCGTCGAACAGTTTCTTGTACGCGACGACGCTGGCGATGTTCGCCGGCGAGTTGAGCGCGGGTTTGCCGTTCTTGTCGAGGATCGAGCCGCCAAACTCGCGATTATACTGCATCCAGTCCTGCGCCACCGCAGGGCCCTTCTGCCCGTTGGCGACGAAGCCATAGATCTTTTTCTTTGGGTCGGTCAGCTTCAGCGCGTCCGAGACATATTCCTCCATGGTCGTCGGCGGCTTCAAGCCGGCGGCCTCATAGAGATCCTTGCGGTAGGCCAGCACGTTGGCGTAGCCGGCGAAGGGAAACGCCACCTGCTTGCCCTTATAGCCCCCGAGCGCGGCCATCAGCGTGGGATAGATGTCGTCGACCTTGATTTCCGCCGCGTCGCGCTTGATCCAATCTGTCAGATCGACGGTGTAGCCGGCTTCAGCGAATTGGCCCGACCAGACGATGTCGACCGTGGCGATGTCGTAACCCTTGGTGTGCCCGACGTAGTCCGCCGTGATCTTGGTCAACAATTCGGGGTAGCTCATGATGTCGACGTTGACCTTGGCGCCGGTCAGCTCCGTGAATTGCGGCGCTATCGCAGCGAGCACCGTGGCGAACTGATCGTTCTGAGACGCCAGATTGAGCGTGACGCCATCGTAACGCGTCTCGGCGTCGGACAGGCCCGCGGAGCCAACCATCATGAAAGCGCTGAGGGAAATCGTTGTAAGCTGAGCGAAGAACGGCTTCATGCCAGTATCCCTCTCCCGAGGTTAAGGATCAAAGCTAACACTTCGATTTTCGACAAGGCAATCAAAATTGCGCGGCGTCGATCAAAGCGAATGCCGGCTGTTTGTCTTCGACCGAAATTACTTTTCAAGGTCGGGTGGATGAGATAGCTAGAACTCGGGCGGAATGGAGGGCCTCATGACAGCGGCGTTGGCGCGCGGCGCGGTCAACCCTGCGACGAAAGCGCTCGAACGGGCCGTATCCTGGTCTCGACAGTGGAGCGCGGAATTTCCGTTCTTTCTCGCTAATCACCTGCCAATGGTTCTGATCGCGCTCCATCGGATGGGCGCAGACGACGCCCGGCTGGAATCCTATTGCCATATCTACCATGAGAAGAATGGCCTCGTGCCCGTTCCCGGGCCGATCGGCGAGGTCAATCGGGGCAATTGGCGCGAGTTTCTCGGCCAGCGCGAGCGTGAAGGCGACTATCGGGCGTTTTTCGCCGGCGAAGTCGCGCGACTTGGCGCAACGCGGGCCGCCGTCGTTTACCTGCCGCAGCTGTTTCCCGGATTCGCGGCGAGCGCCTTGCATGCGTTCATGCGCATGGCCTATGCGACGATGACCGATGACGACGAGGAGACCGGCGTCGCGCTGGCCTATTGGGCCGCGACCTATCTTTCCCTCGGCGCGTCCCAAGCCCGCGCGCCGACGACCGACGACCCGGCCGAGGTTCTCGCCTACATGTATGGTCCGCCGACGTTCCGGCATGTCGAGACCGAACGCGACCTGCTCTGGCATTTCATGCACGCAATCGCCCAGAAGCCGGAATTCGCCCCGGTTGTCGATATGCTGGCGATCGGCCCGGAAACGCATGAGCGGGTCGCGCGCCTTTCGCTGGCGCTCTACGCCTCGACGCTCGACTTTTGCGCGTTGCATGCGGTGACGGGAACGCACTGGTTGCGGCTGATGGCGCCGCGCACGATGTCCGATGCGGCGACGCCGCTACGCTATTTCTGGCAGGCGATTGCGGCGCTTGTGCCGAAGATCGGCTTTCCCACTCTGCCGACCGCAGATCAGCTCGAAGCATGGCGTCGCATGCGCTTGCCGGATTGGCCGGAGATTTTCAGCGAGGCGGTGACGCGCGACGACGAGCACGATCTCAGCCTCAGTTTTTCCGCTGGCGAAGAATTCAAGCGATACGGTGACCCGCTCTATAAATATGCGGCTGCGAAACGGCTGAACCTCGTCTGATGATCGTGACCGACGCGCGCCTGCCGCACGGAGGTCTCGCCGACCTGGAGATCGCCGACGGCCTGATCGTCGCTGCGCATACGCCGGGGACCGGAGTTGAGGCTGCCGTGCGTGTCGATCTCGCCGGAAAGCTTATCCTGCCGGCGTTCGTCGACGGCCACATCCATCTCGACAAGACGCATTGGGGCGCGCCGCGTCAACCCCACGTCAAGGGACACACCGTGCGCGAGCGCATCGCGGCCGAGCGCATCGCGCGCCACCGGGTCACGCAGCCAATCGAAGCCCGCGCCGCCGCGCTTCTTCAAACGCTGATCGTGAACGGCAGCACACGTGCTCGCAGCCATGTCGACATTGACAACGACGTTGGTCTCGCCAATCTCGAGTCCGTGCTGAAAGTGCGCGAGGCCTATCGCGCCTGGATCGACCTTCAGCTCGTTGCTTTCCCGCAAAGCGGCGTGATGACGGAAAACGGGGCGCCTGACCTTCTCGCGGCGGCGCTGCGGGCCGGCGCCGACCTTGTCGGCGGTCTGGACCCGGCTGGCTTCGATGGAGACGTCAAAGGCCAACTCGACATCGTATTCGGACTCGCCGAGCGATTCGGAAGGGGCATCGACATTCATTTGCATGACGGCGGAGAAACCGGCGCGGCGGAGCTTCGCGAGATCGCCGACCGGACGATCGCGGCCGGCATGCAAGGTCGAGTGGCGGTCAGCCATGCGTTCGCGCTCGGAACGATCCCACAAGCTCTTTTCGAGGAGACTGCCGACTGGCTTGCTCGCGGCGAGGTGGCCATCATGACCTCATGCCCGCCTTCGGCGCCCGTCCCGCCGGTGAGGGCGTTGCGGGAACGCGGCGTTACGGTGTTCGCGGGGTCGGACAATATCCGCGACTGCTGGTCACCCTTCGGCAACGGCGACATGCTCGATCGCGCCGCGATCATCGCTGCCCGCCACGAAATGTTCTTGGACAACGAACTCGAGGACGCCCTCGCGCTCGCGACCTGTGAAGCCGACAAGGCGCTAGGCGATCCTCGCCGGGGTCTCCATGCCGGCGCGGTCGCTGATCTCGTCGCTGTCGATGCGACAAGCGTCGCGAATGCGGTCGTCGATCGGCCGCCGCGGTCCCTGGTGTTCCGCGCAGGGCGCGTCGTCGCCGAGGATGGGGTTCTGGTTGAGCGCGCAGCGGCCGTTTTTGATTCCGCCGCGTGCGTCAGAGGACAAAGGCAACGATGAGCATTCCCCATGGCCCACGCACTGGCCGCCCCCCGACGCGGGCGCCACGCGGCGTCGTCTCCACGCCGCACTACCTGGCCAGCGGCGCAGGCCTGAATGTCCTGCAGCGCGGGGGCAGCGCTGTGGATGCCGCAATCGCCGCCAACGCCGTGTTATGTGTCGTCTACCCACACATGGCCGGGCTCGGCGGCGACGGCTTCTGGCTGATCGCCGAGGCGAGCGGCGACATTCATGGACTTAATGCCAGCGGCCCGGCAGCCCGATTGGCGACTCTCGACTATTTCCGCGCACATAGCGAAAACGGTGAGATTCCGTCGCGCGGTCCCCTCAGCATTCTGACGGCGCCGGGGGCGGTTGACGGTTGGCGCGCGGCGCATGATCGATTTGGCCGCCTCGCCTGGAATGAACTGTTTGAAGCCGCCATTACCTATGCTCGATTCGGCGCGCCGGTGAGCCGCTCTCTGGCTGATTGGTCCGCGCAAGCCGCTCCGATTCTCGCCAAGTACCCGACGACCGCCGCGATCTTCTTGCCCGATGGCCGCGCGCCCACCGAGGGCGAGCGTCTCGTCCAAGCGGATCTCGCCGGCTCGCTGCAACAGATCGCAACCCAAGGAGCCCGCGCCGGCTTCTACGAAGGCGCGCTCGCCGAACGCATCTGCGACGGACTGCGCGACCAAGGGTCGCCGCTACGAATGGATGATTTTGCGGAATTCCATGCAGAGTGGGTCGAGCCGATCAAATCGACTTACCGCGGCTACGACGCATACGAGTTGCCGCCCAATACCCAGGGGTTTACCGCGCTTCAAATCTTGAATTTGATCGAAGGTTACGACCTTGCCGGCTGGGGAGACGGCGCGGCGGACTATTATCACCATATGGCTGAGGCGGTTAAGGTCGCTTTCGCCGATCGTGACGAGTGGCTGACCGACCCACGGTTCGTGGACATTCCAGTCCAGCAGCTGATCGGCAAGAAATATGCCGATGAACGCCGGCGCCTCATTGACTCCGAGCGGGCCCACAACATTGCCGAGGTGACGGCGGGTATCTCCTACCGGCATTCGCACGAGCGTCGCACGCCGGAAGGCGATACCTGTTACTTCTGCGCCGCCGATCGAGACGGCATGATCGTCTCGCTCATCCAGTCGATCTATCACGATTTTGGCAGCGGCGTAATCGGAGCCGACACCGGCATCATCTTGCAAAATCGTGGCGCCTTCTTCGCCCTCGATGAACGTCACCCCAACCATTTGCAGCCTGGCAAGCGCACCTTCCACACGCTGATTTCCTGCGATGCTGGCCCGCAACGGGAGACCCTACTTGGCGTTCGGATCGATGGGCGGCGAAGGGCAGCCACAGACACAGGCCGCGATTGCAACCCGAGTCATCGATTTTGGCTATGACGTGCAGCAGGCGATCGAGGCGCCACGCTGGCTCATGGGGCGCACGTGGGGAGCGGCATCGCGCGATCTCTCGCTTGAGGGCCGCATTTCCGATGACGTGGTGCGCGAGTTGAAGCGGCGCGGGCAGCCCGTCCGGGTGGTCAGTGATTGGAGCGATAGCATGGGCCACGCACAGGCTATTCGTGTCGACGTTGAACAAGGCTTCCTCGAGGGTGGAGCCGATCCTCGTGGCGACGGCGCCGCGATGGGCTATTGATTTGGCGCCAATATGATCCGCAATCGACCCCGCTTCTTCTTGGATTCTCCGGGCCGGCGCCTCTAACGGAAAGGCAAGCCGCCATGTCAAAGACCTATACGCGTCTGGGCACGATTCACGACGTGACCCCGAGCGCCCTCGGCTGCGAGGAGTGCCTCAAGATCGGCCAAGCCTGGGTTCATCTCAGAATTTGTCGAACGTGCGGACATGTCGGTTGCTGCGACCAATCGCCGGGACGCCATGCGACGAAGCATTTTCATGCGACGTGCCATCCGATCATTGAAGGCTATGACCCGCCGGAAGGATGGGGATGGTGCTATGTCGATGAGGTCATGTTCGACCTTTCCGATCGCATGACGCCGCACAACGGCCCGATCCCGCGCTACGATTAGACTGCGTCCTTTCCGGATCCACGCTGGAACGGCTTGGGCCAGAAGAGTTCTGCGGACCGGACGGCCGCCGTTCCGCCGGGTTGAGGTATCGCCTTCGCAGAGACTGCGGAACAGGGGCCGACCTAACTGAAGAGGCTAAAGCGAATTGGCCATCGATTTCGCGATCCGCAATGCGCGCCTGCCGAATGGACTTCAACCGACCGACATCGGCGTCGAAGGCGGCCGGATAGCCGTGATTGAGTCAGGCTTTGCCTGCGACGCGCCGGAGCACGACGCGGGCGGCAAGCTCGTCTGCGGGGGCCTGATTGAAACCCACATCCATCTAGACAAGGCGGGCATCATCGGCAGGTGCGCGATATGCGCCGGAACGCTTGCCGAGGCAGTAAGCGAAACCGCCAGGGCCAAAGCCGCCTTCACCGAGGAGGACGTTTACCGGCGCGCCTCCCTGGTGATCGAAAAAGCGATCCTGAACGGGACGAATTGGCTGAGGACCTTTGTCGAGATCGATCCCCGCGCAGGTTATCGCTCCTTCGAGGCGATCAAGAGACTCAAGGCCGACTATTCCGACGCGATCGCAATCGAGATCTGCGCCTTCGCGCAAGACGGTCTGACCAATGAACCGGCGACCGAATCCATGCTCGAAACGGCCCTTGGGTCGGGAGCCGATCTTCTCGGCGGATGTCCCTACACCGACCCGCAACCGGCCGAACATATCCGCCGCGTCTTCGACCTTGCCGAGCGCTACGCCGTTCCCGTCGATTTCCATCTGGATTTCGACCTCGATCCGGGGGGATCCAACCTGCCGGAAGTCATCGCGCAGACGATGACGCGCAACTACGAAGGCCGCGTGTCGGTCGGGCATGTCACCAAGCTATCGACGATGACTCATCAAGAACTCGAGTCGCTCGGCAAGCGCCTAGCCACGGCAGGGATCGCGGTCACCGCGTTGCCCGCGACCGATCTCTTCCTCGCGGGCCGCGAGTTCGACCGTCTGATCCCTCGCGGCGTCGCGCCTATTCACCGACTTGCGGCGCAGGGCGTGGTGACGACCCTCTCAACCAACAACGTGCTGAACCCGTTCACTCCTTTTGGCGACGTCTCCTTGATGCGAATGGCCAACCTTTTCGCCAATGTCGCGCAGATCGGCGCCCCGGCGGAACTCGCTGCGATATTCGACATGATCACTGTCAAGGCGGCAAGACTTTTGGGAACCGTGAAGAGGGGAATCGCCGTCGGCGCTCCAGCCGACCTCGTGGTCTTCGATGCATGTTCCGGGGCGGACGCAGTGGCGCAAATCGCACCTGCCGTCACCGGCTGGAAGAACGGCCGTCAGACCTTCGTCCGACCGCCGCCTCAGCTTCTCACCTCGGTTCGAAGTTCCGCGCAATCAGCCGGGCTCGGCCGGCCGTAGTGTGCGAAGCTCCCACCGCAACCTGTTTGTGGCGGCGGACAAATGTCGCCCCGGGCGCCACGCCGTCTTGTGGCGAAGCAGCGCCCATGAGCGCAGTTTATTGGGACGCTTGGCTCTTCTTGCCGATCCTGCTCTTCGAGGCGCGGTCGCCGGCGGCCGAAGCGTCGGCTTCGCACATATACGCGCCCTGCTTGGTCGTGCCGTAGCTGCGCGTGCCAGCATAGTGATAGATGTGGGACTTGGTGTTCACCCAGACCACGGTGTCGGAGGGACAGCGGGCCTTGGCCTCGGCTTCGGTGCTGAACTCGCCGGCGCCGGTCGGGCGGGCCATGGGCTTCATCGGCGCCGGAGCGGGCTTCGGCTGCGCGGTCTGGACGGGAGCGGGCGCAGGCGCCGGGGCGGTAGACGCTGCGGGGGCCGGAGCCGGAGCCGCTGCTGGCGCAGCCGCCTTCTGCGTGCGGCATTGCGCCAGGAATTGCTGCCAGGTCATGCCGTTAGTCGTATTATTGGCCTTCGCGGCTTTCCATTCGTTGCCGCACTCTTTCATGACGCTCTCGGCGCGCGCCGCGCCGGTCACCGCCAGCCCCATGGCGGCGGCGAGCAGAAAGGCCGAAACCGCGACCTTGAACGATTGACTCTTCATGTCCGCTCCCTCGGTATGCTCCGGTTCCCCAACCTTTGGATTCCAAGCCCGAAGCCCACAGCTCCGCCCAATCGCCGAGCCTTGTTTTTCATGCCGCCGCTTCGTTGAACAGGGCATGAACGATGTTAACTCTGATTTGGGGCGGCGGGTCAAGCCATCCGCTCGAGTTCTCCTTCGAAGAAACCACATCAGATGGCGAGCCGTGTCGAGGCCACCGCCGCTGTCTCATCGAGATCCTGCGATGCATTCATGGACGCCCAGCCGCGCTCGTCGAGCGGGTCAGCTCGTTGCGCAGTCGCCACCCTTGCGTCGGCGTCTGACGCGTCCATCCGGCGACCAAGGAGGCGAGCGAGCCGCGTCTCGAGGGGCGCCTCGAGAAAAAGGCCGTCGAAGGCGACGCCGGTCTCAAAGGCCGCTCGAGCGGCGGCCGCGCGGTCGGCGCTCGACGCAAAGGTCGCGTCGAGAACGACGGAATGACCGGCGCTCAGCGTGCGCCGCGCCTTGTCGTCGATGCGTCGATAAACTTCACGCGAAGCGTCGGAGGAATAGGCCGCCTCCGGCAAATGATCCGTCTCTTCGACGCCGAACATCACCTTGCGCTCGACGTCGCTTCGCAACCAAAGCGCGCCGGGCGCGCGGCCAATCCGCGGCGCGAGCTTGCCGGCAAGCGCGCTCTTGCCTGCGCCCGAAAGACCGCCGAAAGCGATGAGCCTCGGCGGAGCATAGTGAAGAAACGCGGCGGCGCGATCAAAATAGCCGCGCGCCAGCGAACGAGCGCGCACGCGCTCTCGGCCTTCGAGCCGCTCGGCGCCCGCCGCCTCGACCTTCGCCCGAATTGCGGCGCGCAGGCTCAGAAAAAGCGGCAGAGCGGCGAGGCCCGCCATGGCCTGCGGCGGTTCGGGGCCGAGATAGCGATTGAACAGCCGGTTCGCGGCGGGACGGAGGCCGCGCTCCTCGAGATCCATCAAAAGGAACGCCAGATCGTAGAGCACGTCGCCGCTGGCGATCTCGTCGGAATACTCGACGGCGTCGAACAAAGTTGGCTCGCCGTCGATCAGGACGATGTTGCGGAGGTGCAAATCGCCGTGACAGCGACGCACGTATCCGAAAGCGCCGCGGGCCAGAAGCGCAGGCCGCGCGATCGCGAAGGCCGTTCGGGACTCCTGGGTGAGCCGGCGCGCACTTGCCGGCGGGAACAGATCAGGCCATTCGGCGAATGCGGCGTCGTTTTGCCCGATATAGAGTTCGAGCTCGTGCGCGGCCCTCAGGGCGTCGCGCAGCGGCGCCCGCGCATGGGAGCGCCGGATCGCCAGAGCGAGCTTGTCGATGATCGCGCTGGTGACGCCGCCGCGCTCGGCGACCCGGTCGAGCGTCGCGTTCTCGTCGAACCGGCGGAGGTGCACAACCCATTCGACGACCTCGCCCGCGCCTCCGATCGCCAGAGAGGCGCCCTGGCGCACGATCGGCAGCGCTTCAAGGTAGACGCCAGGCGCATTCTCTCGATTGACGGCGATCTCGGCTTCGCAGGCCTGGCGCCGCTTGTCGAGCGTCGAGAGGTCCATGAACGGAAACCGGACGGCTCGCTTAACCTTGTAGACATCGGGACCGGCGAGAAACACCACCGCGCCCGCGGTGTCGATGCGCTCGACCGGCCGGGCTAAGCGATGTGTGCGTGAGTCACCAAGAAAGCGGAAAACCGCTTCCTGCAAGTCGACAAACTCGCTCATCCTGCTTCCCCCGGAATCCGCGGCCCCGCGCCTCCCTCGCCAGCCCCTTTGTCGCGCTTATATCGTCCTTTATCGCTTATGGCGATTTTGCCGCCGAAAGGATATTGGGCGGCGGCGGCCGGCAGCTGATTGATCCGGGTCAACTCGGCGCGACCGTGGTGGACTATTTTGGAGGCTGTACAGCGTGTAAGCGTTACGCTGTCTCGTCCTGCTCGCCTGACGGGCGGCTTTATGCAACAGCCACAACGAAAGCGTTCCATGTCTCCGATCGAAAACCGTACGTTCGACGAGCTGCAGGTTGGCGAGGAGGATCGCCTCGTACACGCGCTGACCCCGGAGGACTTTTCACTGCTCGCGACGCAGGCGGCGACGATCGGCGCGGGCCTGGTCGATCCGATGGTCGTCGCGACGCGCGCCTTTAGCATCGACGCGGCCCAGAGCGGCTGGGCGAGCGCGCTGATGAGTGCGCTCATTGCCGGGCGGCTCCCCGGCGCCGGCTCCAAGCTGGTCCGCCAAACCATCGAGACAATGACCGCGGCGCGGCCGGGCGACGTAATGACGATCGTCGCCAAGGTCATATCCAAGGCCCCCGAAGGACGACGGGTAACGATCGAAGTGCGCGCGACGAATCAGCATGGCGAGCTCGCGATGGCTGCGTCGGCGGAGATCGTTGCGCCGAAGAAGGCGATCGTCGTGGAGCCGCGCGAGGAATTCATCGAGGAGATGCACGATAAGGGACGCCGCTACAAACAGCTGATCGACGCCACACGCGAAATGAGGCCGCTCAAGACCGCCGTCGTGCACCCGGTCGACGAGGCCTCCCTCATGGGCGCAATCGAGGCGGCGCGGGAGGATCTGATCGAGCCGGTATTGGTCGGACCGGAAGGCAAAATTCGGCGCGCCGCGGCGATGCATAATATCGATATCGATGGCTTCAAGATCGTCTCGACCGAACACAGCCACGCCGCCGCCGACAGGGCGGTGGGGATGGCGCGAAGCGGCGAGGTCGAAGCGCTGATGAAGGGGGCGCTCCACACGGACGAACTGATGCATGCCGTGGTGGCGGCCGATACGGGTCTGCGCACATCGCGGCGCATCAGCCATGTGTTCGCGATCGACGCCCCGGCCTACCCTCGGCCCCTGTTCATCACCGACGCCGCCGTCAACATCTACCCATCGCTCATCGACAAGCGCGACATCGTCCAGAACGCCGTCGACCTCGTGGTCGCGCTCGGCATCGTCACGCCCCGTGTGGCGATCCTGTCCGCGGTCGAGACGGTCTCGCCCGACATCCGCTCGACGCTCGACGCGGCGGCTCTGTGCAAGATGGCCGACCGCGGTCAGATCACCGGCGGCATCCTCGACGGGCCGCTCGGCTTCGACAATGCGGTGTCGTTCGAGGCGGCGCGGACGAAGGGGATCGTGTCGCCGGTCGCCGGCCAGGCCGACATTCTTGTCGTTCCGGACCTCGAAGCCGGCAACATGCTCGCCAAACAGCTCGTCTATCTCGCCGACGCCGAAATGGCCGGCATCGTACTCGGCGCGCGCGTTCCGATCATGCTGACGAGCCGCGCCGACAACACCCTTGCCCGGCTCGGCTCGTGCGCTATCGCGCTGATCCTGGCTCGAAGCCGCCAGGGGCGGCGAGCTCAGCTCAGAGCTTGAACGCGGCGAGGACGGCGCCCGGGCGCGCCATGGAACTCCCGACGACGTCATAGACCGCGGACGCCCTGAGCGATGCAGAATCCCCGTCGCAAAATCTTCACTCGGATCGTTGACATTGCGCTTCAGTGCTCCGCAAATCATCCGCTCACCGGGGAATGCGACGATCATGAACGGGATCAAGAACGGGTCGGCCAGCGCGATGCAACAGCGCATCAACGCCGAGATTCAGGACAACCTCGACGAGGACCTGGAGCTGGAGCTGGAGGACAGCGAACTCGCCGATCTCCTGACCTACGGCCACGAACTGCCCGAGAAAGGGGCCTTCCCGCGCCGCCTCTACTTCAAGGAGCTTCTCCGCCTGCAGCGCGAACTCATCAAGCTGCAGGACTGGGTGGTCGCCAAGAAACTGAAGCTCGTCGTCATCTTCGAGGGGCGCGACGCGGCCGGCAAGGGCGGCGTGATCAAGCGCGTCACCCAGCGCCTCAACCCGCGCGTCTGTCGGGCGGTCGCGCTGCCGGCGCCGAGCGAGCGCGACCGCAGCCAGTGGTATTTCCAGCGCTACGTGCCGCATCTTCCGGGCGGCGGCGAGATCGTGCTGTTCGACCGCAGCTGGTACAACCGCGCCGGCGTCGAGCGCGTGATGGGCTTCTGCACCGACGAGGAATACGAGGACTTCTTTCAATCCTGTCCGGAGTTCGAGCGCCTGCTGGTCCGCTCGGGCATAATCCTGGTCAAATACTGGTTCTCGATCACCGACGACGAGCAGAACCTGCGCTTTCTCATGCGCATCAACGATCCGTTGAAGCAGTGGAAGCTCTCTCCGATGGATCTCGAGTTCGCGCCGGCGCTGGGAGGCCTACACCAAGGCCAAGGAGACCATGCTCGAGCGCACCCACATCCCCGAGGCGCCGTGGTGGGTGGTCGAAGCGGTCGACAAGAAGCGCGCCCGACTGAACTGCATGGCCCATCTCCTGACTCAGGTGCCCTACCAGGAAGTGCCGCACGAAAAGCCGGCGCTGCCGCCCCGCGTCCACAACCCCGAATATCACCGCGCGCCGATCCCGGCGGAGATGTATGTGCCGGACCTCTTCGTGGGTCTTGTGCAGGAGCCGGTGAAATAGAAGGCGGGGCCCGGGTCGGCGCAACCAGCGCAGATTTGGCCGCGAGAGCGTCTTTTCAGGATGATTAGGCGCCAAAAGCTGTCCATTTCAAAGAGATTATACAGTTCTATATTGTTTTTCAATGAGGACCGGGCTACGCGTGACGCAATACGCGCACGCGGGAAGAATAAGATCTTGATCCCGTGTTCCCGCCCCATGTTGAGGTGATGACGCCGCGCCGAAAACCTGCGAAGGGGTGGACGGCTGGCCCGCGCGCGTCGGATTGAAAGTCTGGAATGGTCAAGACAAGCGCAGGGATCCTGCTGTTTCGGAAGCGCCCGGGCGGCGCGCAGGTCATGCTGGTGCACCCAGGCGGGCCTTTCTGGATGAAGAAAGACGAAGGCGCCTGGTCCATCCCGAAGGGCCTGGCGGACGAGGGCGAAGACCTGCTCACCGCCGCGAAGCGGGAATTCTTCGAGGAAACCGGCGCGTCGATTTCTGGAGAACTCATCGACCTCGGAGCGCACAAACAGGCCGGCGGCAAAACGATCGTCGCCTGGGGTTGCGAAAACGACTTCGATCCTGCGTCGCTCAAGAGCAATACGTTCACGATGGAGTGGCCTCCCCGTTCCGGGAAGACGGCGGAATTCGCGGAAGTCGACAAGGCCGCCTGGTATTCTCTCGATCAAGCGTTGACCAAAGTGACCAAAGGGCAAAGGCCGATCGTTGCAGCTTTGGCGAAGCAGCTCGGCGTGAAGTTGACCGAGGAAGATAGCGAAGCAGGATGAGGCCCGCCCGGGATGGCGGCGACAAGCGCTCTTGCCTTCCTCCCCATCCACGTGAAAAAGCGGCGCCTCGACCTATATCTGCGTCTCCTGTCTTTGGACCCCAAGCATGGCTTTCTGGTTGGACATCGCCGACTTCGCCCTCAAGGCGCTCATCATCGTCGTAGCGATCGGCGGGCTCGCAATCCTCATCGTCCGCCTGATGCGCTCGGCCGAGCCGAAGGACCGGGAGATCAAGGTCCGCTCGCTGAACGAGCGTTATGACGACATGCGCGACGCGATGAACGGCGCTCTCCTCGACAAGAAGCAGCGCAAGGCGCACCTGAAGGCGCGCAAGAAGGCGCTGAAGGCGCTCCGCGGCGAGGCGCCCGGCAAACGCATTTTTGTGATGGCGTTCAAGGGAGACATGCGCGCGACCGCGGTGAAGCAGCTCGGCCAGCAGATCGACGCAGTGCTGACCGTCGCCCGGCCCGGAGCCGACGAGGTCGTGCTCAGGCTGGAAAGCCCGGGCGGGACGGTGACCGGCTACGGCCTCGGCGCGGCGGAAATCCTCCGCCTGCGCGAGCATAAGCTCAAGGTCACCGCCTCGGTCGATCAAGTGGCGGCGAGCGGCGGCTACATGATGGCTTCAGCCGCCGACCGCATCGTCGCCGCGCCCTTCGCCGTGGTCGGCTCGATCGGCGTGGTCGCGCCGATCCCGAACCTGCACCGGCTCCTCAAGAAGAACGAGATCGATTTCGAGGAAATGACGGCGGGCGAGTGGAAGCGTTCGGTCTCGGTGCTGGGTGAGATCAGCCCGGCGGGGCGCGAACATTTCCGCGGCAAGCTCGAAGACACGCACGGGGCGTTCAAGGCGCATGTCGGGCGCTGCCGGCCGAAGGTCGACATCGCCCGCGTCGCCAACGGCGACACCTGGCTCGCCAGCGAAGCGGTGGATCTGGAACTCGTCGACGAAATCGCGACCGGCGACGAACTTCTCTTTCGCGCCCGCGAGAGCGCGCGGCTTTACGAGGTCTCTGTCGAGGCGAGGAAGAACCTGCTGCAGCAATTGCTCAGCGGGTTTGGGGCCGCCGCGCGGTCCGCGGCGGATTTCGTGGCGGCAAGGGTCGCCTGAGCCGTCATACCGGGTCTGGCCCGATTGTATCTCCGAAACTCTGGATGCCCGAGCGTGCCGGATTGCCCCCGCTCGATGACCGCGGCTGGAGACACCGGCGGAGAGCGGATCGGAGTCAGTTGCGTTCGTAAACCTCCACATATCTGTCGATTGCCAGTGCAGAAATGCGATCGCAGATTAGCGGCTAACCTTACGATACGCCGAAAGGAAAGCTCATGCATCGGATGTCGTCTCTCGGTCATTCAACCAGCGCAGCCGCCATTGCTCCCGAAGAGAAAGGGCCCGTCGCGCCCGTTTCGGAATCTGCGGATTTGACCATCAGCCAGATGTCGCGCCTCTATGACGTCAGCCCCCGCACCCTGCGGTTTTATGAGGATCGCGGACTCATCAAGCCGCGTCGGGGGGGCAGCGTCCGCCTCTATCGCGCCTCGGATCGGGTGCGCATGGAAATGATCCGGCGGGGAAAGAAGCTCGGCTTCACCCTGACCGAAATCATCGACCTGATCGGCGGAAAGGGCGCGGACGAGACACCCGATCTCGAGCAGCGGCTGCAACCGCATCAGATCGTCAGTCAGATTGGACACCTCGAACGGCAGCGCGATGAGATCGATAGCGCGATCCAGCAGCTGCGCGCGACCCGCAACCATCTATCGCAAGGCGCCATGTAGGCCGTCGTAACCGCAGGGATCGATCGGCTGGTTTGGCGCCGACGGAGGCGCGCGCTTGGCCGAAGCCCCTCTAGTACACCGCGCCGGAAGTGGCGACTCCGTTTGGTGGCGCGTGGAAGCCTGAGGTGAGTCCCTTGCGCCACACCTGCCGCAATTCGCGCGAGAGGCAGGCTGCGGCGTAGGTTTTGGCGAAGTCAGGGCGTGGGCGAAGTGGCACAGCGGGGCCTGACGTTTTGCCCTGATTCGCCGGAGTCTTTGCATGCCGCGCCTGTCCGCCGCCCCGATCACGCTGACGCCTGAGCAAGAGGCGGACCTGCGAGGTCTTGCCCGGGCGCACAAGACGCCGCGCAAGCTGGCGGAACGGGCCGAGATGATCTTGCGCTCGGCGGCGGGGACAGAGGTGCGCGAGATCGCCCGTCAGCTTGGCGTTTGGCCAAAGACCGTGCGCCATTGGCGCAACCGCTGGCTGTCCGGCCAGGCGGATGCCGCGGCTGCGGCGGGGCTGGCGGATGAACCGCGGCCTGGGGCGCCGGCGACGTTCACGCCCGAGCAGATCTGCGCGATCGTGGCGCTGGCCTGCGAACCCCCGGAAAAGAGCGAGTTGCCGCTCAGTCACTGGAGCCAGAGCGAACTGGCCCGCCAGGCGGTCAGGCGCGGCATCGTCGACAGCATCTCGCACGGCTCGGTCGGGCGCTTTTTAAAAAGAGGCCGACCTCAAACCGCATCTCGTGCGCGGCTGGCTCACGCCCAAGCCGGACCCTGAGTTCGAGAGCAAATGCGCCGAGGTTTGCACCCTCTATCATGAGGCGCCCGCGGCGGCGCAGCAGGACGTTCGCACGGTGTCGGTCGACGAAATGACCGGCGTGCAGGCGTTGGAGCGCGCCGCCCCGGACTTGCCGGTCCAGCCGGGCAAGGTCGCCCGGCGGGAATTCGAATACATCCGCCACGGCACGCAGACGGTGATTGCGGCTTTCGACATAGCGACCGGCCAGATGACCGCCAGCGTCGGCGAGACCCGCACCGAGCAAGACTACGCCAACTTCCTGGACACTCTGTTCGCCGCCGGCGCGCCGACCACGAAGTGGCGCGTGATCGCCGACAATCTCAACACGCATGTCTCGGAAAGCGTGGTGCATCTGGTCGCTCGCTTGTGCAATATCGAGGACGACCTCGGCGAAAAGGGCAAGTCCGGCGTGCTGGCTTCAATGGCCACGCGCGAAGCTTTTCTGCGCGACCAAAGCCACAGGATCCGCTTTCACTTCACACCCAAACACGCTTCCTGGCTCAACCAGATCGAGATCTGGTTCTCCATCCTCGCGCGCAAACTCCTGCGCCGCGCCAGCTTCACTTCCAAAGAACACCTGAAGGCTCGCATCGAAGCCTTCATCGCCTATTTCAATCGCACCCTCGCCAAGCCGTTCAAGTGGACCATGACCGGAAAACCGCTCGCCGCATGAGCCCAAAAATGGGGTTCGTTCTTCCGGCGAGGTGTACTAGTTCATCGATTCGTTGAAACCGATCCTATGCGCGGGATTCATTTTTCCCGACATGGCTTGTAGCCTTGCTGGTTTGATTCGGAAGCAGGGTTTGAGGACATGGCGGGACGGCGGAAGGCGATCGAATTGGCAATTGGCAAGGCGGATTTGGCGGCGTTGCGCGCGATCGCCCGCTCGCGAACGGAACCGGCGGGCCGGGTCGAGCGAGCGCGGATTTTGCTGGCCTACCGGGAGGACCCATCGTTTTTCGCGGTGGGGCGAGCCATGGGCGCACACCATCAGACGGTCCAGCGCTGTGTCGAGCGGGCGTTGGCCTATGGTCCGATGTCGGCGCTCGACGATCGCCCGCGGCCCGGCCGGGAGGCGACGATCACCGCCGAGGCCAAGGCATGGATTGTCGACCTCGCCTGCCGCAAGGCCAAGGACCTCGGCTATCCCCACGAATTGTGGACGACGCGGCTGCTCGCCCGCCATGTGCGCGAGCATGGGCCGGCAGAAGGGCACGCTTGCCTTGCCAAGCTGGCTCAGGGCACGCTGTGCAACATCCTCAATGAGCAGGAGATCAAGCCGCACAAGGTCCGCTATTACCTGGAACGCCGCGACCCGGAGTTCAAGCAGAGGATGGCGGAGGTTCTGTGCGTCTATCGCGAGGTGAAGCTTATCAAGGAGACCGCGGCCGCCGCGAAACAAAAGCCGAGCGATGCGGTGGCGATCGTCTCCTACGATGAGAAGCCTGGCATTCAGGCAATCGCCACGACGGCCCCGGACCTGCCGCCCGAGCCCGGCAGACATGCGACCTTGGCGCGCGATCACGAGTACAAGCGCCACGGCACGGTCAGCTTGCTGGCGGGCATCGATCTGCTCACCGGCCAGGTCCACGCCCTCGTCAAGGATCGCCACCGAAGCCGCGAATTCATCGAATTCCTCAAGCTTCTCGACGCCGCCTATCCGACCCATACGGCGATCAAGCTAATCCTCGACAATCATTCCGCGCACATCTCAAAGGAGACCAAGGCTTGGCTCGCGGACCAGCCTGTCGGTCGCTTCGAATTCACCTTCACCCCCAAGCACGGCTCCTGGCTCAATCTCGTAGAAGGTTTCTTCTCCAAGCTCGCCCGTTCGGTGCTGCGTCACATCCGTGTCGCATCCAAACAGGAACTCAAGGACCGCATCATGGCCGCCATGGATCACTTCAATCGAGACCCCATCGTCCACACTTGGTCCTATAAGCTCGACCAAGCCGCATGATACGATTCGAATTTCGAAATCGATGAACTAGTCAGTGCAATTCGTAGCAATTGACGATTGTTCGCGGATTGCGCGTCACGTCGTAAAGAACGCCGCACTGAACCAGAGCGTTCCTGTCCTTGTGGCGAAACAGGATCAGCGACGAACGATTGTCGTAGCCGCTGGCGAAGCCGGCGATCTCCCACCCGTCCGCCAGGAGCCGCTCGATCGTCAGCGGCGGCTCAGCGGCCGCGACCAGAGCCGGGGCGAGGAGCGCTGCGAGGCCGAGGAAAACGCGCATCATGAGAAACCTCGCTGGGCGACTGCGCCTCGGCGGCCCACGTGAGCCGCCCTGGCGTGAGTTCAAAGCACAAGGCGCACGGGACGGCCGGGTTCGAGGCTCGTGAGACGGCCGGCGAGGCCGAGCGCCGCAAAAGCGCGTTCAAGGTCGGCGGAGCTCTGCGTGAAATGCTTCCAGCCGTGATTGTGAACGCCGACAATCGCCGCGCCGGGAAAAGCATGCGCCATCTCGATCACGTCGTTGTTGTCCATGGTCACATGGAATGGCCCGCGGGGTTCGGCCCGCCCGGCGAAGGCGATGACGAGTCTCGGCGCAAAACGCCTGGCCACCTCGGCCGTTCCTTCGTACCAGACCGTGTCGCCGGTCGCATAGACCGCATCGCCGGGCTCGCGCAGCCCGATCAGGAAGCCGACGACGTCGCCTGATATCGGTTCGAATCCGGCCGGCCCGTGCCGAGCAGGCGCCGCCGTAATCATGAGCCGGGCGCCCCCGTCGCCTTCGAGCGGGACAGTCTCGAACGGCAGGAGTCCGACGCTGTTCCCGCCAAGGCGCGCGGCCGGATTTGGTCGTGAAGGTCGTGCGCGCCCTCCCGAGAAAGGCGCGGCCGGCCCGATCGAAATTATCGAAATGCTGGTCGTGGCTGAGCAGGATCGCGTCGACTCGGCCGACGTCTCCCGGCGACAGGGCAGGTCCGGCGGTCTTCTCGAGCGGGACCGCGCCGGGATAATGGCCCGGCGGATCGAATGTTGGATCGGTCAGCAAGCGGAATCCGCCGACTTCGATCAAAAGGGTCGGGCCGCCGATCAGCGTCAACACCGTCTCGAACTCAGCCATAGCCTCCTTCATCCCCATAAGCGCCCTCTGCTCAGGCTCGCATGCCCGACCGACCAAAGGAGCCCGCGCCTTGCCACCCCTCCCCGCCCCTGATATCTCCCGACGCCAAATTCCTCCCGTCAGTTCGCAAGGATTTCGAAATGGCCGCGCGCCAATTCATCTATCATATGCAGGGCCTGACCAAGACCTGGCCCGGCGGAAAGAAGGTTCTCGAGAACATCAACCTCTCCTTCTATCCGGACGCCAAGATCGGCGTGCTCGGCGTTAACGGCTCGGGCAAGTCGACGCTGCTGCGCATCATGGCCGGGCTCGACATGGAATTCGTCGGCGAGGGTTTTGTCGCCGAGGGCGCGAAAGTCGGCTTTCTGCCGCAGGAGCCCCATCTCGACCCGTCGCTGACCGTGCGCGGCAATGCGATGCTCGGCGTCCGCGAGAAACAGGCCGTCCTCGACCGCTACAACGAGCTCGCGATGAACTATTCCGACGAGACGGCGGACGAGATGACCCGGCTGCAGGACGAGATCGAGGCCAAGGGCCTGTGGGATCTCGACAGCCAGGTCGAACAAGCAATGGACGCGCTCGGCTGTCCGCCCGACGATTCCGACGTGACCACGCTTTCGGGCGGCGAGCGGCGGCGCGTCGCGCTCTGCAGCCTGCTTCTGGAAAAGCCCGACCTTCTCCTCCTCGACGAACCTACGAACCATCTCGACGCAGAGACGGTCAACTGGCTCGAGGGGCATTTGCGGGCCTATCCCGGCGCCATCCTGATCGTCACCCACGACCGCTACTTTCTCGACAACGTCACCGGCTGGATCCTCGAGCTCGATCGCGGCCGCGGCATTCCCTACGAGGGCAACTATTCCGCGTGGCTGAAGCAGAAGCAGAAGCGCCTCGAGCAGGAGGGCCGCGAGGACGCAGCGCGCCAGCGGGCGCTGGCCGAGGAAAGCGAGTGGATCGCGGCCTCGCCGAAAGCCCGCCAGGCGAAATCCAAGGCCCGCATCCAGGCCTATGACGAGCTCGTCAGGAAGCAGAGCGACAAGGCGCCGACGACCGCGCAGATCATCATTCCGGTCGCCGAGCGGCTGGGCGCCAACGTCATCGACTTCGTCGACCTGTCGAAGGGTTTTGGCGACCGGCTCTTGATCGACAAGCTGTCGTTCAAGCTGCCGCCGGGCGGCATCGTCGGCGTCATCGGCCCCAACGGGGCCGGCAAGACGACGCTCTTCCGCATGATCACCGGCCAGGAGAAGCCCGATTCCGGCGCGATCAAGATCGGCGAATCCGTGCAACTCGGCTATGTCGACCAGTCGCGCGACGCGCTCGACGACAAGAAGACGGTGTGGGAGGAAATCTCCGGCGGCAATGACATTATTAATCTCGCCAAACGCGAGATGAACTCACGCGCCTATTGCGGCGCCTTCAACTTCAAGGGACCCGACCAGCAGAAGAAAGTCGGCATGCTGTCGGGCGGCGAGCGCAACCGCGTGCATCTGGCGAAAATGCTGAAGAGCGGCGCGAACCTTCTCCTGCTCGACGAGCCGACCAACGACCTCGACGTCGACACGCTGCGGGCGCTCGAAGAGGCCCTGCTCGACTTCGCCGGCTGCGCCGTCATCATCAGCCACGACCGCTTCTTTCTGGACCGCATCGCCACCCACATGCTCGCTTTCGAAGACGACAGCCATGTCGAGTGGTTCGAGGGCAATTTCGCCGACTACGAGGAGGACAAGAAACGACGGCTGGGGATCGACAGCGTCATCCCGCACAGGTTGAAGTATAAGAAGTTTTCGAGGTGAGGGCGGGCGCGTCCTCCCGGGCTTGCCCGATAAGCCAGCCATCGTAGTTGACTCTGAAGAGGACCTAGTAAGTTCAATGCCTACAAAAATGTCTCACACGAAGGCCTTTGCCCATTTTGGGACAAAGCCTCGCAACGTCCAGTGGAGTTGGTCAGCGAGAAGCGATGATGGAAAGACAGTCGTAGCCACCCTATGGCAAGATAAATTTGTACGTAAAGATGGCCACACGATTTACAACGAGAGGGGGCTCGTTCCAACGCCTGAAGGGAAACCTGGATTCAAGGAGTTGAGGGACAATCTAGCTTTGGCTCAGGATAATTGTGACGGTCTTATTCATGTTATCATAGCAATAGCGAAGGATACTGAGGCGTCCCCACGATCAATCAAGGAGTGCTTCCCTAGCCCGATGAAAATGAAGATTACGCGATTGGATCGCGATACTGGAGCTTTTGAGTTACAACAAATCTGACTCTCTTCGGGCGCGGCTTACATTCGTATCTCGCCCCGCTACCCAACCTTCTCGCTGAGCCACATCTTGAACACTGACTAATAGCGCAGTCGCGTTTGAGGGCGGCGATCTTGATCTGCTCAAGCAGGCCGATCGCGCCGCCTTCGCCGCTTCCCTCACTGACCCTCGACGGCGGCTCCCGACGCCCTTAGATAGATGGCGTGGTTCGAACCGTTCTAAACAAGCGGTCGCGCCGCTAAATCGAGGCCAAGCAAACGCCTACCGCTCTAATCATCGCAAAGGGGGGTCGAAACGTGCGACGGGAGGGAACATGTGCCACCTTTTTGCAAGCATGCCCCCGGAGAGCTACGCGTTCGAGACGCGTTCCATCCGGCTGAACGGCCAGAGCACGAGCATCCGCCTCGAGAAGGTGTTCTGGGAGATCCTCGAGGAGGTCGCCGCGGGCGAAGGACTTACGGTGCCTCGCTTCATATCGACGCTGCATCGTGAAGTCCTGCTCCTCTGGGGGGAGGTCCCGAACTTCACCTCCCACCTGCGCTGCATCTGCGTCGCGGCGATCGAAACCCAGCGCGTCCACCGCAAGCGCCCAGAGGCGGCATGAGCCGCGAGACCGCGTAGTAAGCCGATAACACCCGCGACCGTAGCGCTCCATTACTATTCTGCAAGTTCCGTCGTAAAAGCGGCGGCCGTTGGCGTGAGCGAAGAATGGCAAAAGCGATACACATGATGGTCCGCGTGCTCGACGAGGCGCGGTCGCTTGCCTTCTACAAGAAGGCGTTCGGCTTCGACATCGCCGATCGGCTCGATTTCCCGGATTTCACGCTCATCTATCTCTCGAACTCGGAGACGCCCTTTGAGGTCGAACTGACGATCAATAAGGGCCGCACCGAGCCCTACGAACTCGGCAATGGCTATGGCCACGTCGCCTTTGTTGTGGACGACCTCGACGGGGAGCACCGCCGCTTCGACGCCGAGGGCCTCAACCCGCGCAAGATCGTCGAGTTCAACAGCGGAAAGCAGATCGCGCGGTTCTTCTTCGTCGAAGATCCCGACGGCTATAAGATTGAAGTGCTGCAGAAGTTCGGGCGCTACAGATAGTCTCCACGAAACGGCCGGCAA
Organism: uncultured Alphaproteobacteria bacterium; assembly: GCA_963835885.1. GTDB lineage: Bacteria > Pseudomonadota > Alphaproteobacteria > Rhizobiales > Beijerinckiaceae > Roseiarcus. The sequence goes on along the minus strand of CAWIHF010000001.1, from coordinate 91,292 downwards.
ATCTATGAAAAAACAGGAGGAAACATTCATGAACGCGAATGATAGGGCGTCCGCGCAGGAGGGCTTGTCCCGCCGCGGCTTCCTGCGAAGGTCGGCGGGCGGCTTCGCCGCCGCCGTGGCCATCACGTCGACGGGAGCGCTGCTCAATGCGTCTGAAGCCTGGGCGCTCGACGTCAAGGGTCTGAAGCCCGAGACGATGAAGACCCTGATCCTCGTCGCGCGCGACATCTACCCGCACGACAAGGTCCCCGACCGCTACTACGCGATCGCGATGAAGTCCTACGACGAGAAGGCCGTTACGGATCCCGCAATGAAGGGGCAGATCGAGGGGTTCGTCGCCGCGCTCGACGAAGCTGCGGGCCCAGGCGGCTATGTCGGTCGAGGTTGGGAAGCCGAGCGTGTCGCCCTTCTCAAGGCGCAGAGCGAGAATCCGATGTTCGAGACCATCCGTTCCGGCCTCGTCGTGTCGCTCTACAACCAGCAGGAGATCTGGCCGATCTTCGGATACGAGGGCGAGTCCTTCTCCAAGGGCGGATACATCGAGCGCGGCTTCAACGACATCACCTGGCTCTGACCGCACGAGCAAAGCAACATTCAGGCGAGGAAAAGGACATGGCAGCGAAATTCGATGTGAACGACGACAGCGTCGTCGTCATCGTGGGATCGGGCGCGGGCGGCGGCACGCTGGGCAACGAGCTTGCGCAAAAGGGCGTCAAAGTCGTCGTGCTCGAAGCCGGGAAGCGCTACGACTTCCCGGATTTCATCAACGACGAATGGGCGAGCTTCGCTCAGCTCGCATGGACTGACATGCGAACCACCTCCGGCAGCTGGCGAGTTCACAAGAACTTCCCCCATCTGCCGGCCTGGATCGTCAAGTCGGTCGGCGGAACGACGACGCATTGGGCGGGCGCGTCCCTCCGCTTGCAGGACCACGAGTTCAAGACCGCGTCGACTTATGGCCGCATACCTGGCGCCAATCTTCTCGACTGGCCGCTGACGCTCGCGGAGCTCGAGCCCTACTACGCGAAGGCCGAAGAGAAAATGCGCGTCACCCGCACCGGCGACCTGCCCGGCTTGCCGGGAAACAACAATTTCAAGGTCTTCAAGGCCGGCGCCGACAAGCTCGGCTACAAGGAGTGTCACACCGGCCGGATGGCGATAAACTCCGTCCCGGGCGATGGCCGCGTGTCCTGCCGTCAGACCGGCTTCTGCTTCCAGGGCTGCAAATGGGGAGCGAAATGGTCGACGCTCTATACCGAGATTCCCAAGGGCGAGGCGACGGGCAACATGGAGGTTCGCCCGGAATCGCATGTCGCGCAGATTGAGCACGACACCTCGGGCAAGGTCACGAGCGTGACCTATTTCGACGCGGACGGCAAGCTGCAGCGGCAGAAGGCGCGCATCGTCGCGGTCGCCGGCAATTCGCTGGAGAGCCCGCGCCTCCTGCTCAACTCCGCTTCAGCGAAGTTCCCTGACGGCCTCGCCAATTCCTCGGGTCAGGTCGGCCGCAACTACATGCGTCACACGACTGGATCAGTCTACGCCGTCTTCGATAAGCCGGTGCACATGTATCGGGGCACGACGATGGCCGGCATCATGCGCGACGAGGCCCGAAATGACCCGAGCCGCGGCTTCGTCGGCGGCTACGAATTGGAGACCCTATCGCTCGGCATTCCCTTCATGGCCGCCTTCCTCGATCCCGGCGCCTGGGGTCGCGAATTCACGACCGCGCTCGACAGCTATTCGAATATGGCCGGGATGTGGATCGTTGGTGAGGACATGCCGCAGGAAACCAACCGGATCACCCTCAGCGACCAAAAGGACAAATGGGGCCTTGCGGTCGTCGACGTTCATTTCGACGACCACCCGAACGATGTCGCGATGCGCAACCATGCCTATGGGCAGGGCAAGGCGATGTATGAGGCCGTAGGCGCAACGCGCACTTTCCCCACACCGCCCTATCCCTCGACGCACAACCTCGGCACGAACCGGATGAGCGCCAATCCGCGCGACGGCGTTGTGAACAAATGGGGCCAGACCCACGACATCAAGAATCTGTTCATCTCGGACGGGAGCCAGTTCACCGCCGGCGGGGCGGAGAACCCGACCCTGACGATCGTGACCCTCGCGATCCGTCAGGCCGATTACATCGCCGACCAGATGAAGTCGAATACGATCTGATTGAGGCGGATAGTCCGGACGAAGCAGCCGCCGGCGAATACCAAGAACTCGCTGATCAGAACCTGTCGGCCAAATCCGGCGTTCCAAGGCAGGTGATCCGCCACGACTGATCGGGAATTGTATCTTAAAGTCGCAATCAGCAAGGCTTGGTATAACGCCCCTACCCGACCTTTTCGCTGAGCCACACTTGATCAGCGACTGGTCGGGCACATCGCGCTTGTGGGCGGCGATCTTGATCTGTTCGAGAAGGCTGATCGGCAGGCGCAGCGAGATCGCCGTCATGCTCCGCATGTAGGTTCGACAATCGCACCCGCTCGCGAAAAACGGCGTCGGCCTGCGCCGTAGCGCGAGATTGAGCGGCAAATCCAGTTGAAAGCCTAGCGCTCCCCGACTATTATGGCCAGCGATAGCCAGAAGAGGCCTCCGTGGGCGTTTATTCCGTCGCTCAAGCCAAAGACCAGTTGTCGCGCCTGATCGACGAGGCGTTGAGCGGCGAGATCGTGACAATCACGCGTCACGGCAAACCTGTCGTCGGCCTGACGCCGAGCGCGCCGCCGCGGAAACCGTTGACCTCTGAATATATCAATGCAATGCGCCGCCGTGCACAGGCTCGACCGAGTCTCGGGGGAGATTCCGTGACGCTGGTGAGAGAGATGCGCGACGAAGAGCCGTGAGTTATTGCCTCGATACGAATTTTCTGGTCTCGATTTTATTTGTCGACACGCACACGGATCACGCTTTCGCCTGGCTCGAGCACGTAAGAGAACCGATCTACGTCAGCGATTGGGCTGCTGCCGAATTCTTCGCCCTGATTCACCGCCGAGCGCGCGCTGGGCTCCTAGGCGCCGACGTCGCCGGCGCGGCGATTGTAGACTTCGACGATTTCGCCGGGAGCCGGGCGCGGCGACTCTCGCAATCCCCTGCCGCGGGGGCGCTTGCCGCGGCCCTTGCGCGCGATCCGGCGCTGAAGCTCTCCGCCGCCGACGCGCTCCATCTCGCACTGAGCGCCGATGGCGGGCATTGCCTCGTGACTTTCGACTCTCGCCTCGCAGAGGCCGCTCGCAAGAGGGGCTTCCATAGCGAGATTCCCCTCCCCCGCGTTGCGGGTGAGGAACTCGCACTCCGGTCGGCGGTCGATATCCTCCCTCGCCGCAAAGCGGCGGGGAAGGAGGACCGCGCGACAGCGCGGTGGAGGGGGCGAGGCGAGCGCCGTCACTTACCGCGATAAGCGCCGTCCGCGACCTTTAGGAAATCGTCGCGTGCATGTCGAAAAGTCAGGCGATGTCCCTGCCCGTTGCGCGTCGGCGACCAATAGACACATGAGAACGGAGGCGTCGAAATTGATCAATCGAGTTAGCCGTCTCGCATTCGGCGGATGATGTCGACCGCGTTCTCGCCCAGTCTCGGGCGAGATTTGGCGCGCGCCATGATTTCTGCCACCAATTCGTGCGGCGGTTGCCGCATCGGGCGCTCGACAGCCGAGCGCAGATAGGCGACGACCTTCCCGTGGCGGGTGATCGCCACCTCTTCGCCGGCGACGGCCTCGTCGATCAGCTTCGACAAATTGTCCTTCGCCTTGGCGATCGAATAAATGGGCACGCCGCCGCCTTTCTGGCCAGCCATGGCCAACATACGCTTCGGCCCGATGACCGCAAAGCGGGATGCGTTCCTCGGCCCTTACAGCACCCCCAGAATCCATCCCTCGACGGCGGCGAGCGACCGCTCCGACGCGGAAAGGTCTGGATTGAGAAACGCGCCGAGCCGCCCGCTCCGATCCTCTTTCGCCATCCATGCCGCGACGCTATAGGCGTCGTGCTGGTGGCTGTTTCGGTCCTCGGGCGGATAGCGCTTGCTCCACAACGAGGGATAGACCTCGGCGATCGCCGATCGTCCCTCTGGGATGGTCCAGCCGTCGAACGGCCAGAAATGCACCTTCCCTCCAAGTCGCCGGCGAATGGCGCGCAGCCACGGAAGGCCCGCATGCGTCGCTTTGGCGACGGAACCGGGGGCGTCGAAGTGAAAGACCGACTTGGCCCGGCCGGCGCGCTCCTCCGTCAGCCGGCGCCATTTTGAATTGCCTTTGCGTGCATCGCCGTCTCCGACGGCGCCGTCACGGATGAAATCGACGTAGGTATGATCGCCGTCGGTCGGCCAATGGCGCTGAAAATCGTCGAGAAACGACGCCCAGTCCCGGTCCAGGCGATATTTGTCGAAATAGCGGAGCGGAAAGGAGAACCCGTGGTCCAATCCGACAAGCGTCGGAACGTCGCCGCCGAGGTGCTCGATCAGCCATTCGGCGAGCGCGCGTCGCGACCAATACTTGCGCGGCCCCGGCGGCGGAGGGACCTCGATCGGCCGAGTCGCATCGCCCTCGGCGACGAAGACGCGAATGCCCGGCAGGCTCTGGTCCGGCGTCTCGGCGCCGGAATAGTCGACGCCGACATAGCGGGAAAACATCGGCGCGCGCGAGGCGGCCGCGACGGCCGACAGAATTGCTTCCGCGCGCTCGTCCCGCATCCGCCTGATGATGTCGACCGCGTTCTCGCCGAAGCGCGGGCGCGTCTTCCTGCGCGCGGCGATCTCGTTGCCGAGGCGCGGCGGCGCCCGGCCCGGGGCGCTCATCGTCGCTCTCAGTTCCGAAACCGGCTTTCCGTCCCGCGCGATCGTCACGCCTTCGCCGGCGAGCGCCTTGTCGATCAGCTCGGAAAGGCGCGCGCTCGCTTCCTCGATCGAATAGGTCTTCATCAGGCTTTCTCCAAAAGTCGTCGACTCCGCGGCCGATCATGCCCACGCAGGCGTCAATCGAGCGTACGCTCCTATCCTACCTTCTCGGCGAGCCACATCTTGATCAGCGACTGGTAGGGCACATCGCGCTTGTGGGCGGCGATCTTGATCTGTTCGAGAAGGCTGATCGGCAGGCGCAGCGAGATCGCCGTCGTGCTCGGCTGCAAATTGGGCAGCCGGATGCGTTCAGCGCGGCGCCAGTCGAGGTCGGCGCCCGAATCCGCTCGCTCCCAATAGGCACGCTCTTCCGCCTCATTGGCGAAAGGGCGAACGCTCTTACGCGCTCTTGTCATAGACAGCCCTTTCCTTGACGCTGATGTCGCGCGCCGAGATGACCCTGATCAAAGTGTTCTCACGGCGCAGCGTGAATGTGATGTGCAACCGTCGCACCTCGTTCGTTGGCCCAAGCGCGTGAAACCGCGGCTCGTGGACGCTCTGACGGTCGTCCTCGAGAACAAGCAACGGTTCGTTGAAAAACGGCTGCTCGGCTTCGGCGCGGGTGACGCCATGCTTGTCGACGCCCTTGCGCTCGTTGCCGGCGTCCCAGTCGAAGCCGACGACGCGGGTCCAATCCAGCATCCGCGTATATTATGACCATATACGCCGGAGTCAAGGCATCTCCGAACGTCGCGCGCCGTTCAGATCGAGCCGCGCGGCATGAACGCGCAACAGAGAGAGATGTCGTCGAACACGGTCGCCGTGCCGGGCTCGACGGTAAGTCACGGTGCGGCGTAAATTCCTTTTCGCCCGGCAATGGCCCATACACCGCCCTAATCGTCAGCGCAGGGAGAGCCCCTTGATCGTCGTCTTCGACATCGGCAACGTCCTGGTGCGCTGGGACTGGCGTAATCTCTTCCGGAAGGTGTTCAGCGACGAGGCGCGGATGGAGCGCTTTCTGGCCAACGCCTGCAGCATGGACTTTGTCGCCCATACCGACGTCGCCCCGGATTTCTCGCAGGCGGTCGCGGAGCGGGGAAAAGCCTTTCCGGAATTCGCCGACGAACTGAGGCTGTTCCACGAGCGGTGGCTCGAGACGATCGGCGGCCCGATCGAGGAGAATGTCGCGCTCCTTCGGCGCCTCAGGGCGGCGGGCCGGCCGGTTCACGCGCTGAGCAATTTCGCTCTCGAGACATTCGCGCTCGTGCGGAAGCAATATGACTTCCTGAGCGAATTCGAAGTCTGCGTCGTTTCCGGCGATGTCGGCGTCGTCAAACCCGACCCGCGGATCTACGAAACCCTGTTCGACCGCGTGGGCCGCCCGGCGAGCGAGTTGCTGTTCGTCGACGACTTCGATCGCCAACGTGCGCGCCTCCGAGGCCGCGGGGATGGCGGCGATCCACTTTTCGCCCGGCCTCGACCTGGAACGCGAACTGCGCTTGCGCGGCGCCTTGCCCTGAGACGTCCCTTCAGATCGAGCCGGGTGGAATGAACGCGCAATAGAGATAGATGTCGTCGAAGACATTCGACGCGAGCGGGCCGAGCCGGTCGCTGTCGGTCGCCGGCCGATAGCAAAGATGCGCATGATGCGTGTCGCTGTCGATCCTGTCGCCGGGGATCGGCAGAAAGGTGATCCGCTCCGCCGGGATCGATACCCAATGCTGCTCGCGCGTCAGGAATTCGAAGCGCCCGCCGCGCTCGCGGTACGAGGTCGCGGCGCAGTCGTTGCCGCCGCAGCACAGCTGCCCGTTCTTTCCGTGCACGCCGGTGTAGATGTCGTGGGCGTTGGCCGCGGAGTAGGACGCAAAGACGAGGGCGCCGCCAGCAATCGCGCGCAAGAGAGCATTCATCATCGTCAACCGCTCCTCATTGGCGGTCGACCGATCGATTGGCTCGTCGATTCGATCGGACCGCATGCCGATCGCCCCCTCGAACGCCTGGATTCCTCCCAATTCGCCCAGGATCCTGGGATCAAAGCCGCCGCTCCGACCGCGACGGAACCGCCGCCCGGCGGTCCGTGGATCGAAAAGCAAATTTCATGCCATAATGGGCTGCGAATCTGTCCTACGCTCGCACGCGGAACGCCTCCTCGGCGCAGCTTCCCGACGCCGCCGCCTCGGACGCGGCGGCCCTCACTCCCCTCTCAAGCTTTCGCCGCCCGACAAGGCGGTCTCCCGCACATGCACGACTGCGACCCCGTCGGCGTAATAGCGTCGCCAGCCGGGCTCGCGATCGAGGATCGCCGTGATCTCGTCGTCCGGGGCGAAGATTGCCCAGGCGATCCGATAACGCCTGAGCGTCTCCTCGACGGTCGCGGGGTCCCCGGCCGCGAGCTTGCGGTAAAGCCCGAGCATGGCGCCGCCGTACATGTCGGCCCGGCCGTCGATGAAGGGTCTGACGCCCGACCAGATGAGATAGCCGCCGAAACTGTAGTTGTTGAGGACCGGCTTCGCCCGGAGCTCAGGCGGGACGGCGGCGAGCGCCGAGATCGGCGCGGCCGGGCCGTCGACGCGCACGATCGGCTCGGCGAGCCGGAGCGGGCCCATCGCCAGAATCGCCGCGAAGCTCGCCGTCAGCGCGACCCGCGTGACCTCCGCCCTCGCGCCTCGCGGCCGAGCCGCGCCGATCGCGTCCGCAATCGGCCGCGCCAGCAGCAGCGGCGCGACGAGCCCCAGAAGCTGGGCGTGGCGCGCGTGCTTAAGCGCCATCGCGAGGAGGCCGGCGATGAGCGCAACCCGCACCGGCGGCGCCGTCAGCGGCCTTGTCAGGGCAAAGCCCAGGAAGAGGACGAGCGCGACCTCCATCGGACCGATATGGCTGAAGTCCTGCGCCCGCCATTCGCTGATGCGCGACAGGTTCTCGACGCTCATCAGCTGGAAAGGAAACAGGAGCGCCTCGAGGCCATAGGGGTTGATCAACGCGGCCGCGGTCGCGACGAGGCCGAACAGCGCCCACGCGCGCAACGCTGCGAGACGCTTCCCTCGCTCTGCCGCCGCTACCGCCTCGACGGCGAACGGCCCGATCAAGGCGAGGCCGAAGACGAAGCCGCCGTGCATGTTCGACCAGAGAATCATCAGCGCCGCGCGCCACAGCGACGGGGCCGCCTGCCGCTCGCGCGCGTCGAGAAGCCCGACCGTCCAAGCCGCGGCGAGCGGCAGCGCCAGCACATGGGGACGGGCGAGCAGGTTCGGCAGCCACAGCGCGACGCCGAGCGCGACCGTCACGCCGAGCGCAGCTCCCGAAAGATCGCGCGCGACCCTGAGCCCCATGATCAGCGCTGCGCCTGCGGCGGCGGCGGCGGTCAGAAGCGCGACGCCGCTCCAGCCGCCGCAGCGGAACACCAAAGTCATCAGGATTTCGGACAGCCATTCGTGCGCCGTCCACGGCGCGCCCGGCATCGAAAAGCTGAACGGGTCGACGCGCGGCACGGCGCCGTGCGCCAGCATCCATTCTCCGGTCGCCAGATGCGACCAGGTGTCCCCGTCGCCGAGCACGGCCGTAAACGCCGACACGGCGAACACGAAGACGGCGACGAGTGCGAGGACGAGGCCCGACACGCGCGATTCCGAGGTCTCCGAGCTCACGGAGCGGGCGGCGGTCGGCAGGGCAAGCGACATGGTCGAGCAGCCTGCCGAAGCCGCGATAAGGTGCGGTTAACGCCGTTCTCAAAACGCAAAGGGCGAGCCGCGCCGACGCTGGTCAACGTTCTGCGCCGTCAGGGTCCGCATCGACAGTTCAGGCCTAGTCAGTCCGCAAGGACAATGACCAAGTCCAGAATTGTGGCCCAGTATTTCTCAGTTATAACCAGTTGCGCGCCGAATCCAAGCGCCCTTCTTCGCTAAAGCTTCGTAGGGTAAAGACGGTTACGGCCGCATGTTGATAATACCGGCGATCGAAACCTGCACGATCACTGGCAAAAAGGAAAACATGCAAGTGCGTAACTTTAATACAGGACGTCGAAGTTAGAACTTCCTTAACCGCGTTGCGCTCACGCTGCCCCAACATTTTAGCGGAACGCGGGCGCAATGCCATCTCAGAGCCCCCTCCTTTCGGTCCCATCGGAACAGGCCGGAACAGGCAAGTCCAGGATCCGGCGCGCGATCAAAGCGGGCAGGCTTTCGGTGGCCCGCGCCGGCGGCCTCAAGGATCTCGAGCATGCCAACGCAGCTCTTCGGCGCGAGGACTATGAGACGGCCTACGCGCTGACGCGACCTCTGGCCGATCGGGGCCTTGCCGTCGCGCAGTTCGTTCTCGGCGTGATGTATGCCGGCGGGCGCGGTGTGGCGCAGAACTACGTCGAGGCTGCGGAATGGCACCACAGGGCTGCGGATCAGGGGTGGCCCGAAGCGCAAACCATTCTCGGCGTGATGTACGCCAAGGGCCAGGGCGTGGCGCAGAACGACGCCAAGGCCGCCAGGTGGTTCCGCAAAGCCGCCGATCAGGGCCATGCCGCGGCGCAGTCCAACCTCGGCCTCATGTACGCCAAGGGCCAGGGCGTGGCGCAGAACGACACCGACGCCGCGAGGTGGTTCCGCAAAGCCGCCGATCAGGGGCTTGTCGAAGCGCAGTCCATTCTCGGCGTCATGTACGTCAAGGGCCAAGGTGAGGCGCAGAATTACATCCTCGCGCACATGTGGCTCAATCTGGCGGCCGCACAGGGCGACGCCGTGGCGCTCGCCAACCGCGATCACCTGGCGAGAATGATGACGCCCGCCCAGATCGGCGACGCCCAAAGACTGGCGCAGGAGTGGAAGCCGACGAGGTAGCGGCTCTCGGTTTGCCCGTCGACGAGGCCGGTTGTTCGCGCCGGGTGAGCCGGGGCTCGCGCTGGCGGCACTGTCGCTGCACAGGCGTCACCGGTGGCCTTGTGGCGCAAGAGCGCGGGCGCGTACCGCGCGGTCTGCTGCAGCATTCGCCCAATGTGAGCCAGCCCTGCGACGCTTGACAGGATACAATTCCAATGGTTGTATCATCGGGCGTTAACAAGGCGCTTCACTATGGGACCCTCGGGGGAGGCAGCAATGAGATCTTTGGCGGTCGCAGCGTGGCTCTGCGTCAGCGCGGCAACTGCGGCGCTGTCCGGACCTGTTTCCAGTGTTTGTGCGACTGCGTTATGTAAAGCGGCGCCTGCTCCAATGATCGGCTCCGGCATTCCGGTCGCGCTGGCCGTGGGCGGCGTGTTGCTCGCCACGACACTCTTGACGCGTTGGCGGCGATCGTAAGCCCATTTTTTCGCCGACCGAGGCCTTTATCGTCGACCGTGGCGCCGAGGCCTATGATGAGGCTCGTCGGCGCGAGCGTGACGTAGTCGGTTCCTTGCGTCGGGCCGCGACAGGCGGATTGACGGCGGGGCCTGCCTCGCGTCTTCTGCGATCATGTTCAGGAGGGCGCTGGCCTTTGAGGAATACAAGTGACACTTGCATCTTTATAACAATGCCTTTGAAAAAACGCTTCTTTTGCTCGAATGGGGAAAAATGCAAGCGTCACGGTAATCCTTCACAGATGCTGTCAGCGGCCGGCGTAGAAGCCGGTTGTCTGTGCATAATGGACGGGATTGCCGCCGGCCGGCGACCAATAGATGGAGGGGCCGGTTGTGTCGGGAGATGGCCCCGACTGAAGGTCAGGAGATGGCCCCGACTGAGGCGTGTGGCGGCGGTAATGATGGTGGTGACGATGCGCCGTTTCCTGAGCGACGGCGTATCCCGCAAGGCCGATCGTCAGAGCGACTCCGGCGACAAGGCATTTGATCATGGATCAATGTTCCCAATCGTGAGAGAAGACGCATATCACCGCTGACGGGCGGATTGACGGCGGGGCCTGCCTCGCGTCTTCTGCGATCATGTTCAGGAGGGCGCTGGCCTTTGCACTCGCACTCGGCGTCGCCGAGCCGTCCGCCGCTGCCTGCCGCCATTATTCGATTTGGAATTTTCCGTGGCCGCAACGTTGCCCGACGAAACCGATCGGGAACTTTATTCGTGAAGATAGTTCACCTGCGCCAAGCCCGGCTCAACCCCCCCAACCTACGCCAGACGAGGAACGGCAACGGCAGCAGGGCATCGAAAAGCTGAAGGAACAACTGAACTCTCAAAAGCAGCAATGAACAAATTCAGCGCTCCCGGGAGGCGGGCGCGCCAGCCCACGGCCGACAAATTCGAGGAGTTGCGCCGTCCACCCCATCACCGTAATCGCAGCCCGTCCGCCTCGCTGGCCGTCTATACGCACGAAGGAGCGAGGGATATTTCGGCCAGGGAGAGGGAGCCGGTTCGCATCACCCTTCATTCGAGCATCCGCGTCGTCGTGTCGACGCCGATGTCTGCCCGTTATGCGCGCCACGATGAGCGCTAGGCGCCGCCCAATGCGCCGGGGTCCGGCCCGCATGAGTTGTCCCGTCAGGCAGGATCACGTCACGCTCGCGCTTTTTTTACTTTTCCTGTTGTCGTTGCTTGGTTCGTACACGCGACGTGGAGTATCGACGGCGCTGGGCCCTGGGGCCGCCGTAGGGCCATAGCAGACCCAGGCGAAGGGCCAGAACCAACAAGAGTAGTGATAGAGGGTCACTGGTTGACTTTCCGGATACGACCTCGCCATAACCGTGGACCACCTGCGGTGCGGGGGCGGCGGGCGCCTTCCCATCACCGCAGGTCCTCGCCAGCGGACCACTTATTGAAGACGGCGGATTCGCCAGCCGAAGTCTAAACAGTTCCCCGCCTAGACAGTTCCGCAATACCGGACCGTGGCGCTCCTGGGCAACCCTCGGAATCTACTCACGCGACGGCCGCGGCTTCGAATCACGTCACGCTCGCGCTGGCGAGCCTCTCAGAATAGGCCTCGGCGCCGCAGTCGTGGATTTCAAGTTGAAATGACGCCCGCCCGGGACGATAAAGGCTCAGGCAGCGATGAATTCACGCCAGGGTCTCAAAAACATCGCTCCCAGAATAACGCCGCCAATATCCAGCGTGGCGGGAGCGCCGGCGCCGATCTCGGGACCTGGCGCCGCTGAGACGCTACATTTTGGGAATACAGCGACACACGCATCTTTATAACGATGCGTTTGAAAAAAGCTCCGCTCGAACAGTGGACGCGCAACGAAAGCAGTGCTGAGAAGGCGAAGGTCGGCGACGGCGCTCGCGCCATCCTGCCAGCGTCGCGGCGGCGGACCATACCCCATCCGACCGGCTTCGCCGGCCACCTTCCCCAGCCGAGCTGGGGAAGGATCGCGCGCGCGGGCAAAACAGGAGCTTGCGGGCTTCCTCGTCCGTCGAGAGGTCGCGCGTCTTGTGGCCCGTGGCTACGCCCGGCGTTCGCAGTTCTGTTCTGAATTGGCGGAGACGCAGTCCGCCACACTTCTCATCTCCGTCGTTCGTCGCTGTCTCACTACTCGCTGATAATAGGGAACTTTCTGACATAATCGTCTTCCGTTGTCTCCCCTTGTTTGCTACAATCCGCGCTAGCGGGTGGGGAAGAAGGTGGGGAAGGCGATGGGAAAGGAAGTTCGAAAGCTCAGCGCGCGTGGCGTCGCTACGGTAACAAAGCCTGGCCGCCATTCTGACGGCGCCGGACTCTACCTCAACGTCACAGAGACGGGCGCGCGATCATGGCTCTTCATGTGGAAAGTCGCGGGGCGGCGGCGGGAAATGGGGCTCGGTTCCGCCCGCGACGTGCCGCTGGCGCGAGCGCGCGAACTGGCGGCGGAATGTCGGGCGATCGTTGCGGCGCGACGCGATCCGCTGCAAGTGCGCGCCCAGTCCGGAGCGGAGCGGCGGCCAGTCCCGACGTTCGGCGAGTGCGCGGACGAATTCATCGCGGCGAAGCAATCCGAATGGCGCAACGAGAAGCATCGTGCGCAATGGACGATGACCTTGACCAAATACGCCGCCCCGCTTCGAAACCTGCCGGTCGATGCGATCGACACGGCGGCGGTTCTCTCTGTCCTCAAACCGATTTGGCAGGCGAAGCCTGAAACCGCCTCGCGCTTTCGAGGCCGCATAGAGCAGGTGTTTGGACGCGGCCAAGGCTCAAGGCCACTGGGCGGGCGAGAACCCTGCCCGCTGGCGCGGTCACCTCGACAAGCTCTTGGCGAAGCGCCAGAAGCTCACGCGCGGCCACCATGCGGCAATGTCCTATGCCGATGTGCCCGCCTTCCTTGGTCGACTGAGGGAGCGGCAGGCCGGATCTGTCTCCGCTCTGGCGCTTGAGTTCGCGATCCTGACCGCGGCGCGTTCCGGCGAAGTGCTCGGGATGCGCTGGGATGAAGTCGACAAGGCCGCGAAGGTCTGGACGGTTCCGCGGACCGTATGAAAGCAGCGCGCGAGCATCGCGTCCCATTGTGCGGGCGTGCGCTCGCGGTACTCGACGAGGCGGAAAAGGCGTGCACAGGCGACTTCGTGTTTCCCGGTTCGCGCGCTGCCCGACCGCTCTCGGTGATGGCGATGGAAATGGTTCTCCGCCGCATGAACCTCGATAGCGTCACCGTGCATGGTTTCCGGTCGGCCTTCCGCGATTGGGCAGGCAACGAAACCCATTTCGCGCGCGAGATCGCCGAAGCGGCGCTCGCGCACGTCATCGGCGACGCGGCGGAGCGGGCCTACAGGCGAGGCGACGCACTCGAAAAGCGGCGGGCGCTGATGGAGGCTTGGGCGAACTATTGCGAGCCGATCGCGCACGACAATGTCGTCAATCTTCCGGCGCGAGCTTAACCAAAGTCGGCGGCGTCTGCGTCTGCGTCTGTGCCTGTATCCGAAAGTCAGCTATCGTCTGCAATTGGCGGATGCGCCGATTTCCACGGGCCGTCCTTATGGCGAGCGGCAATCTTCGCGATCTAGTTGAGCGCGGTGCGGCGAAACACAAGCGTGCTGCCCGGGAAGTGTGGTGCTGGGCATTCGACGCGATTCTGGGAGTCGAACTCACAGCCGAGTTCCCGAGCGATAAGCCTTTCGACACACCGGAGATTGAGGAGAAGCACTGGCGCAATCTTCTTGCCAGCACCCGCAACTCGACACGCCAGCATGATGCAGACCCGTCGCTCTACGGTTGGACCCGGCAGGTGAGGCTCGATCCTGATCAATTCAACAGCTGGCTTTCGAGGCGCAGCCGTGAAGAGGGAACGCCTCGGGGGACGCCCGGCCCGAAATCCGCTCATGCCAACATGCGTGCGGCCATTAGTGCCTTGACTGCCGAGGGTAACACCTTCGTGTCTAAGAAGGCCGCGTACAAAGCAGTTTGCAAACAATGCGGGATTGTGGGGAACCCGCCGCGCGGCTGGTCCTATCAGGCATTTCGCAGGGCTATCGGTTCGCATGATTGAGGCGATACAATTCTCGAATCACAATTCGACAATTTGAACGCGCGCAATCCTAGCAGATAGGGTCTATTTCAGACGTCGCCCAACAACGGGAGACGGTCAAAGTGAGAGAGAGCCAAAAGCAACCGAGCGAGCAACCGAAGCGAGCGCTCCGCGTAAACGATTTTTGTGCGGCTTACGGACTATCGCGCGCCAGCGTTTACAAGTTAATGGCGCTTGGCAAGTTGCGCACAGTCCGAGTAGGCGGGCGCCGGCTTATTCCAGTCGACGAAGCGGAAGCGTTGCTACGCTCCGACTCGGCATGAACTATGCCGCCAAAAACCGCACCCCAGCGTGTCCGTCCGACCGACACCGGAGGTCGGCATGACCACTGATGACAAGGCGTCGGGATCGCCGAACATGTTGGCGCATGCGCTTGAGTATGCGCTCTTCGGATGGCCGGTTTTTCCTTGCAACCCGTCGCCAGAAAAGGGAGTTGGCAAGCGGCCGCTCACGCAACACGGGTATAAGGACGCAACAACCGATCTCGATACGATTTAGCAATGGTGGAGGCTTTGGCCGAATGCGCTGATCGGCGTCCCGATGGGGGCAGAGTCCGGCGTCTTCGCAATCGATCCTGACGCGCCGGATAGCGCAGACGAGCCGGACGGCTTGGCCGCGTGGCAGGGCCTCGTCGCCGCGCGTGGGGGCTCGACGCGCGTCCCCATGCATCTGACTCCGGGCGGCGGCCGGCACGTCCTGTTCAAGTGGCGGGAAGACCGTCCCGTGAGGAACTCGGCGGGCAGACTGCCGAAGGGCATTCATGTTCGCGGCCAAGGGGGCTACGTCATCGCTCCGCCGTCGCAATTGACGGACGGCCGATCCTATCGAGTTGCCGATCCCGACATCTACTGGACTTTTCCCGATGCGCCGGAATGGGTTTATGAGCTGCTATTGACGCCGAAGAACAGGGACGAGACCCCCAAAGTCAACAGCGGTGTCAATAGCGTCTTCAATGAATTTTGGGACTCCCACCCTTATCCGGAAGCCGCGCTTCGCCGGGAGCGAGAGGCTGTCGCAAGCGAGGGGCCCACTAATCGAAACAATCGCCTCAACCAAGCCGCATTCAGTCTCGGTCAGCTCGTCGGGGGCGGCGTACTCGAAGAACAACGAGTGCGGGACGAACTGCTTCAGGCTGCAATCGAGTGCGGGGCTGTTTACGATGACGGAGAGGATGCGGCGCTTGCCACGATCGAGTTTGGGCTGCAAAGCGGAAAGAAGCAGCCGCGTGGCGTCCCACCTCGTGACGACTTCCTTAGGATCCCGCAACTGCCGCGCCACCCCGTTAGAGCGACGCCGTACCTCTGGACCAATCCGCGCGACATCCCTCCTCGCCAGTTCCTTTATGGTCGCCACCTCGTTCGCGGCTTCGTTTCGGCGACGGTCGCCACGGGTGGTGTTGGGAAGAGCTCGCTCAAGATAGCCGAAGCGCTAGCGATGGTCTCTGGCCGGGACTTGCTTGCCGTTGGCGGTATCAAGCGACCGCTGCGCGTCTGGTATTGGAATCTCGAGGACCCGCGCGACGAATTGAGACGGCGCATTCAGGCGACTGCAATGCGCTATGGTCTCGACCGCGCCGATATTGATGATCGTTTTTTTGTTGACACCGGCCGCGAGCAGGAACTTGTCATCGCCGAGTTCAACTCGCGCCGGGGCGGTGATCCTGCGGCCCGTCGTCGACAGCCTCATTGAAGAACTGAGGGCGAGGCGTATCGACGTGCTCATTATCGATCCGTTTGTGAGTTGCCATCGCGTGAGCGAAAATGACAATAACGCCATCGATCGCGTTGTGAAGGAATGGGGTCGGGTCGCACATGAAGCGAATTGCGCCGTGGAACTCGTGCACCACACCAGGAAGCCTTCGAACGGGGAGAGCGAAGCCACAACGGACTCGGCGCGAGGCGCAAAGGCGTTGACAGATGCGTGCCGCTCCGTAATTACGATCAATCGGATGACCGAGAGGGAGAGTGAGAAGGCTGAAGTCAAGAACCCTCGGTTCTACTTCCGAACTGTCAACGACAAGAACAATCTTGCGCCACCACCCACGGACTCGGTTTGGTACAAGCTCGAAAGCGTCGCGCTCGGAAACGGGCAGTCGTTCGGCGATGAGGGCGACAACGTTGGCGTCGTTGTGCGTTGGCAATGGCCGAACCCCGCTGATCTCGCTTCACGTGGCGATCTGAGACGCGTTCAGGAGCGAGTCTCAGAGAAACAATGGCGGGAAAGTCGGCAAGCAAACGAATGGGTCGGCAAAGCCGTCGCCGAAATTCTCGGCCTTGATCCTCAAGCCGATCGCTCCCGCATCGTTGCACTGCTTGAAGCATGGATCGAAGCCGGCCACTTCAAGATCGTCGAGGGGCGGGACGCAAATCGCCAGCCACGTAAATTTGTGGAAGTCGGGGCGTGGGAGGAAGAAATTCTCGCGACACCTTCAGGCGCTCCACTTTGAATGCATCGCAACACCCCACACCCCTAATCGGGGTGGTGGTGTCGCATTGCATTTGCGACGTTGCGACATGTTGCAACGCTGCACCTTCCCAAGGTGGTACAAAAAGAAAAACGCGCGCCCGCTGGTGAGCCTGGGGACCGCCGCAGTCCGTCCGCTCGCGGCTGCCTCATTCCTTGTTGACTTCACGCGACCTAGCGTTCCCCTCGGCTTCTGCTGCCATCTCACGCTCGTATTCAGCAGCTTCGGCAGTCCTCTCGGCGGCTCGCTTTCTTGCGCGAGCCGCCTCGCGCTCTCTCTCATAACTTCTATAAGCAACAATTCCGAAAATAATAATACTTATTACAGCTAAATAGACCATCGCCTCGGGATCTTGAAATATACCTGTAATTTCCTGAAACGAAATATTCAGAATAAGCACAATTATGCCGATGGCGACGACGATGAGCGCACCAAACCATATCAGTGGGAGCAACAAGAAAAATAGAGTAATGCCAACGATAACGCAGGCAATCAAAAAGACAGACCAAAGGACGTCAGACATCTTCTAACCCGCCCGGAAAGCCCGCCCGCCCATGCTCTGACGAGTTGCGCCATGCGTAAATCAGTTCGATGGTCGAGGGTGTTTGCGAGACTGGGCGCATCGTCGCTGCTTAGTTCGCCACCGGCCGCGCGCGGCCGACCCCCATGGATGAAAATGGAGCTTATTCATTCGAAAAGTCGGAGCGCTCGACCCTCTGACAAGCGCCGCGACGCGCGAACCTCGCCGAGTCCGAAATGGCACTCTCAGAAGTCAATAAGCGCACGGTGTCGATAGCAGCGAGAGTCAATAAGCCGCGCCTAAAAGAGCCTGAGAGATTCAAAAGTCCGTGAACATATCGCCGTCCACTTTCGCCGGCGTCCCAAACCGCTCTTGGATGATCCGCGCTTGACCTCGAGAACTGCGCTTCGGCGTGAGCGGAGCTGGCGTTTGTGTTTCGCCACGAGTTCAGTTGCTCCACCCGCCTCTTGGCTGTGCGCCGAGCGCTAAGATGCCTCAGATTGTCGATCGCGGCAGCTCGAGCCCGCCAAGCATATTCGAGCCGCGGCCGAGTTTCCTCGAAAATTGCCAGTATATCAGTGCTGTGCCAACTCCAAGTCGGACGATGCGCCCGAGCAATCCCGAACAAGACATCTCTATCCGTCGATAGCGGCTTACATTCTGTTTCCCAAAAATGCTGGCACAATCGCATCAGCATTCCATAACCCGCTGCAGGCAACGCCTTGGCGCGAGGATGGTCGATCAAGTCTTCAATGGGCATTGGCGGAATGCGCCGCCTCGATAGTACTCTCATGAGACCGACTATAGCGCGCTGGAAGGCGCCGGGCTACCGCCCCCTTGCTGCGCCGACTGGGGTCATGCGTCAGGCCTGAAAGGGTTTTTTCTCGGCGATTTGCGCAGTTGACAAACTGTCCAATGCAACGTTGACGCGCGCGCAAGCATGCTGCGCTCCCCGTCGTTTTTGAGCGATTGGAATTCGGCGACATGACCGTATTCCACGATTTCGCGGCATCGTGTCACTGATTTCCGATTTCGACGCGCCGGGCGCTCCGCTTCGGAAAACGTCTATTTCGTCGCCGTCTGTACGAACGACAGCTTGAACACGGTGCCGTGGTTCCCCCGAGGGGTTGTCCCGAGGAATGTTGAAAAGGGAGGAGCGGCGTTGCTCGCCTTGAGCCGTTAGGCTCGGGGTGCTGATTCCACGAAAGGAAAGCAACGCCATGAAGAAGCATACCACGTCGACCGCAATTCCCACGTATGCGTTGAAGGCCGAGGCGCTGGCGAGCATGTCGGCGAGCTTTGAACGCTTTTGCCTTGCCGCCGGGCTCGAGACGCTGAGCGAGATGCTGGAGCAGGATGCGACAGCGGCCTGTGGCGAGCGCCACGAGCGGGGTGAGCGACGCCAGGCGCACCGCTGGGGGCGGACCAAAGGCAAGATCGGCTTTCACGGTGGCAAGGTCGAGATCGAGCGCCCACGGGTTCGCGGGCTCGACGGGGCCGAGCGCGTACTGCCGAGTTGGGAGAACGCCGTCAGCGAAGACTTGCTCGGCAAATGGGCGATGAACCAGATGCTGATCAACGTCTCGACGCGGCGTTTCAAGCGTTCGGTCCGGTTGCCCGAGGGAGACGTTCCGGCGTCCGACGGAGCGGGGCTGTCGAAGTCGGCGACCTCCCGCCGCTTCGTGGCGTTGTCGGCGGCGCGCATGAAGGCGTGGATGGAAACCAGGCTTGACGACCTCGATCTGCTGGCGATCCAGATCGACGGCATTCACATGGATGAAGATATGCTCCTCGTCGCGGCGATTGGCGTCGACGCGAACGGCGACAAACATCCGCTCGGCCTCGTCGAGGGCGCGACCGAAAACGCCACGACGGTGCAGGCGCTCATCGACAATCTCGTCGAGCGCGGGCTCGATCCAACCGTGCGACGCCTGTTCATCATCGATGGCGCGAAGGCGCTGTCCAAGGCGATCCGCCGCACCTTTGGACGCGATGCGGCGATCCAGCGTTGCCAGATTCACAAGGCGCGCAACATTCTGGAGCGGTTGCCCAAATCGATGCACGCGTCGGTGCGGCGCGTCTTGCGGCAAGCCTGGGAAATGGACGACGCCGAAAAGGCCGAAACGCTCATTCGCAATCTCGCCCGCCGTCTCGAACCGGACTGGAACGGCGTTTCCGCTTCGATCCTGGAAGGGATCGACGAGATGCTCACCGTCACGAGGCTCGGCCTCCCTCGCGAACTGCGCCGCTCGCTCGCCTGCACCAACATCATCGAGAATGTCATGGGCACGGTGCGCAGGGTCTGCCGCAACGTCAAATACTGGCGCTCGCCCTCGATGGCCCTGCGATGGGCCGCCGCCGCCATGCAGGAAGCAACCAAGGGCTTCCGTCGATTGAAGGCATACAAGCATCTGCCCGCCCTTCGCGCTGCTCTTGCAAAGCAAGGCCAACAGCCGCCTTCCGACGAGGCGCTTGTTCAAATCGCCGAGGCTGCATAAATTTCAATGCGCAACGACCGCTTCGAGAATTTCAACAGACAGCGGGACATCCCCTCCCCCGACGTCCCGCCCTGGTAGGTCGTGCCGTAGAGGTTGTCGCTGGTGTCGAAGATAAGGCTGCTCATCGGGTGGATACCATCGCCGCCCGCTGCATTGAATCTATAGAGCACAGTCTCTGTCCATTGCGTTTGCCCGGCCGCCGGCGGCGATAGCTCGAACACGGTGCCACCGGTACCATTGCTAATGATCCCGCCCTGGTAGGTCGTCCCGTAGAGGTTACCTCAGCGAGGGCCTTGCGGCGCGGATCGTCGACGATGTCTTCAATGGGCATTGGCGGAACGCGCCGCCGCGACAAGAGACCCAATATAGCGCGCAAAAGCAGAGGATGCGACTCTCGCCGCACCCTTGTGTCAGTAGCGGATGATATGTCCGGCTTAGGTAGCACACGATCTGTCCGGTAGCGTCTTTCCCTTTGGGGGGATTTGATGCGCCGGTCGGAAGCCCTTCAAGGGGTGCGTGTGATGAGGTTTCTGGACATTTTGGGCCGCTACGAGGCGGCGGAGTTCAATCAGATGGAGGCAGCGGAGCTTCTCGGGGTCGACGAGCGGACGTTTCGACGTTGGCGTCAGCGGTTCGAGGACGAGGGCGAGGCCGGACTTTTGGATCGCCGTCTCGGCAAGGCGTCGGGCAAGCGGGTTCCGGTTGATCGCGCCGACGAGGTCGAGGCTTTGTACCGCGAGCGCTATCGGGGCTTCACGGCCAAACATTTTCACGAGCATCTGGTGGCGAGGCACAACTTCTCGTGGGGCTACACCTGGACGAAGACCTTCCTTCACTCGAAGGGTCTTCTGGAGAAGGCGAAGCGGCGCGGCGCGCACCGGCGCAAGCGGGAGCGCCGACCGATGCCGGGGATGATGCTGCATCAGGACGGCTCGCGTCATGTCTGGCTTGCGAGCCAGCCGGCGCTGGATTTGATTGTGACCTTGGACGACGCGACGGGAGCGATCTATTCGGCGTTTCTGGTCGAGGAGGAAGGCACGGCTTCGACGTTCAGGGCGCTGAGAGAGACGTTCGGCGCGCACGGCCTGCCAATGAGCCTCTATACGGATCGCGGGTCGCATTACTTCCATACCGCCGAGGCGAGCGGCAAGATCGATCGCAGCCGCCTAACGCAAGTGGGCCGGGCGCTCGAGCAACTCGGCGTCGAGCATATCGGGGCCTATTCACCGCAGGCGCGAGGGCGCTCGGAGCGTGCGTTTCAAACCTTGCAGGACCGGCTGGTGAAGGAACTCAGGCTCGCCGGGATCACCTCGGTCGAGGCGGCCAATGCGTTCATCCGCGAGGTCCATCTGCCCGCCCACAATGAGCGCTTCGCGGTCGCGCAGGCTCAACCCGGTTCGGCCTTCACCCCGATCCCAGGCGTCGATCTCGACGAGATCCTGTGCGTGCACGAGGAGCGCCAGGTCGGCAACGACAACTGCGTGTCCTACCGGACGCTCAAACTGCAAATCCCGGAAAGCCCGCTGCGCCCGCACTTCGTCAAAGCGAGGGTCAAGGTCCACCTCTACCCCGACGGCTCCCACGCCATCTTCCACGGGCCGCGGTGCATCGGCCGGTACGACCAAAAGGGAGCGATCCGGGAGGCGAAAATCGCCGCTTAAATCCGCTCGGTGGCGCGCCTGTGGAAATGTGGACAACGCAAACGCGTTGCCCACAGTCCCACAGGAGAACAGAAGCAGAAGAAGCGGACATTTGATGTGCTACCAAAACCGGACAAGTTAATTCGCTATCGACACTCTCGCCGCACCCTTGCCTTGTCCAAGTGCGATTGGCGAAGGAAAAGAGGGTTGACGATTTGGCCGACTTTCTTATGGAGCGGCGGTTCGCCGCGAACACGGCGACTAGGGTTAGTCATCTCTGTCGCCTGAAGGGCCGCAAGGGGATTAAAATGCGAAGAATTGCACCGCTGACGCTCATGTTATATCTTAGCACATTTTCTTCTCCCTTGTCGGCTGACGCGTTCTTTACCGGCAATGATCTCCTACAATATTGTGAACAACACTCTGCGACTTGTGCAGCTTACATAGCAGGGGTAAACGACCTTCTAATGCTCTTTCGAAAACCAGACACCGTGAAAACCTACTGTCCGCCGACAGGGGCATCAGTCGGACAATTGGTGTTTGTAACAGAAAAATATCTTCGAGAACATCCGGAAGACCTACATACATCGGGTGCTTCAAACGTCTTTTTAGCGTTGCTTAGTGCTTTTCCTTGCAACAGGTGAAAAATAGTGCCGAAGAACGTCTTGCCGCTCTCTCGTCGCTTCAACTCGCATCACGATCGACGCGGATTTTCGGCAACGGCACGCCCCTGTGGACCAATTAGCCGGAGTCACGTTTTGCGAACAGGGGAGGACAAGGAGCAGAAGCGGCATCGCTAGACAACGCGCGCGCTCGCGTCTATTTACACGGTTGATCGGCGGGGCGGCAACCCCGCTCCGATCACATGACAGCCTGCACCGCCATTCGGTTCGAAGATACTCGAAACCGGAACGCTTGTCATGCCAAAAGCAAAAATATCTCAGATAGCCCTGAGCGCATCTTTCGAGAAGCGTCTCTAAATCGCCTAGGAGCCTGTCCGAGTAATCGGATTTTCAGAAAAGGTAAGCCAGATGTTGTGGCATCTCTACCCAGATAGTCTACAATATACTGTGTCTCAAGGGGAATTTTTACATTACTCGGACAGGCTCCTCATAAAAGAATGCTCAATCTCCCTCCTATTGCAGTGGGGCCTGTTTCTAAATTCTTTCGGAGAGCCGCCACGGCAATTGGATTTAGAGCAATCGGGCCAAACATTTCGGTCTCAGTGGCGAATGCCAGAACCAAATAGTCCGGCATGCCGCGCCGTCCGCATACACTCACTACCTCGCCGCCGTGGGCGTGAAACTACTGGGGCGGCGAAGGCGACGTCGGCACGGTGTTCGAGATTAAGAACACCGGCACGGTCGCCGCACCGGTCTACGCCAGCGCTCCGACCACGCTGGTCAGCTTCAACGCCTCCAATGGGGAATACCCCTTGTGCCGGGCTAATTGCCGACGCCTACGGCGACCTGTTCGGCACGACCTCCGAGGGCGGCGGCACGGTGTTCAGGATCCAGAATATCGGCACGGTCGCCGCGCCAGTCTACGCCCTGACCACGCTGGCCAGCTTCAACGACCCAGCTTCAACGACACCTATGGCAATCCCCAGGCCGGCTTGATGTTCGACGCCAACGGCGACCTTCGTCGGCACGACCGCAGGCGGCGGCGGCACGGTGTTCGAGATTTCTGGCGTCATACCATGGGATTACGGATTACTGGAACAACAACGGCGACTGGAATTTGAACGCGGCGACCGACTGGAGTTTGGGCTCTGCTCCAACATCGACCACTCCGGCGGAGATACGGACCGGATTGGCCCTGATCTCCTCCTCAGGCGCAGCCGAGCAGTTGACCATCAATTCCGGCGCGACGGTGACGCTTGACGATGGGACGACGCTCTCCATCACGGACTTGCTCGACAACGCGGGCACATGGGGCCTTGGCGGCGGGGACACGGCGACGATCGGCGGGCTGCTCACCAATTCCAGCGCCCTTGATATCGGCAACACCGGCATTTCCGCCTCGACGCACCGTCACTGCGGCCTCGCTCGCGAACACGATCGACGCCAACGCCGGGAGGTTGGACTTCAACTCCGCCATCACGAGCGGCGACGGCGTTGGCGCCCTCAACATCGGCTCCACAGGGACGCTCGAGAAAAAGCCAAAGCAAGCGCACACGCAACCCCACGACGCTCAACCCTCTCACCCCCGACCATTTGGAGATCGCGTGATAGCGATCGGCGAGGCTCGGCAGTCGTTCCCCCGCTGTTCGCCGCCCCATTGCCGGGATGAATAAGCGGGCTCAAGAGCCGCGTTTTCTCCAGTTCGCGGGTCTTAATGCTGAGCGGAATTCCCAACGGCAATTTGTTGCCAGTTCAACGAGGCGTCGGCGCATTTCTGCCAACAGACAGCCGTCGTGAGATTCAGCATCGCAGTCATCTCTGCGGATAAGAAATTGTCGTTGCAGAGCAATTTGTTCTTCGGCTTGCTCACCTCCGCTCGCAACGATTTTTTTGTATTCAATCGCAATTTCCCGATCGTAGCGTGCCAGTCGACGATCGGCGCAAATCGCTTTTTCCGCGGCTGATCGGGCGCGTTCGCAGGAAAATGATGGAACCGCCTCCACCTGTTCTATCATTGGCGGCCCGCACAATCCGATTGAACAGGCCAAATTTCGGTCGATCCATCCCATTTCGGATGGACCGAAGGCCTTTTGGCCAAAATCGACAGAAGCGTAGTCCGTACCGTGCGCGAATGCGTTTTGGGCGACAAGATTGTTGCAAGTGGAATCCGGCTCAGGAACTTTACTGTTTCCATTGTAACAGGTATGCAATCCAAGAAGTCCTGTACCAAGAATATTATGGTACCTACCAGATACGTACAATATTGAGGCACAAGCCGAGGCGCATCTTGCGTTATCGGGCACCAACGTCGTTACTTCTAGATCATCCATTACCTTGACTAACTCAAATGCGGCTTTAACAGATCCACCTGGACTATTCAAGACGAGAACTATATTTCCAAAGTGATCTCGATCAGCGAGCTTTGCTATCATAGCAAAGCGTTCCGCGTCACCTTCCGCTATTTCCCCCTCCGCAATTACGACTCTTTCGTGCAATTCTGGTTGTACATACGTGCGGAACTCCAATGAACGTGCCGGAATTGCGGCGATCGCAGAAGCGATCAAACCCAAACAGTGCCCCCTGACTTGGATGCGCAAAGTCAGCCCCCAAAAAGCGGCATCTCACTGCACTTACTGAAAGTCGCCATTATCAGCGCCAGCCATGTCAAAATGCCCGTCCAGTGATAGTCATATCTCGGCCGCCGCCGCGGTCAACAAGAGGGGAAGGGGCTTCGAAACTGGCGGACCGTCGAACGTATGGGCGGAAACTTCTTGTCAGCCGCTCTCTGACATTGGGCTACAAAAACGGGGAGCTTGCATTCCCTCTGGTCCGAGTGGGCAGTCCAACCGAGACGCCGGTTAAGGAACCGTACCGTTCGCCCTGCCGCGGGTGTAAGCCCCGCCGCGGTGTTTGAGGGCGCGGTGGGGTCTGTTTATCGTGTAAGCGAGGTCGACAATGGCTTGAGCCATCGGCGAACTCGATCGTGTCGCCTGGCTCAGGTGGCCTGGGCCGATCGAGTTTGGCGATCCGGTCTTCGAACCTTTGAGCATGTTCCAGTTTCCTCGAAAATTGCCAGTATATCAGTGCTATGCCGACTCCAAGTCGGACGATGTCGCCGAGCAATCCCGAACAAGACATATCTCTATCCGTCGATAGCGGCTTACATTCTGTTTCCCAAAAAATGCTGGCAGGGATCGTATTCGACTTCGAAAAAATGCGACATGCCGCGCCGGCGACGAGGCTCTCGACGCGTCCGCCTTTCACACCGAAGGCCGATCGCGAGACGGAACGCGGTCCCCGCGGAGCTCGTGCGCGGGATCTCCGAGGCGTCCCGATTTCCGAGCCGTGAGGCGAACGTTGCGCCCCCGGCGAGACGCCGGCCGCAGGTCCATCGCCCGGCCGAACGATGCAGTTCAACGCCCGCACGACGCCGCAAATCACTTTCCTTGAGCAACGCAATTTTTGACGAAGGCCTTCATGGCGTCGCCCTTGGCGACTCCTTGCGCCCGCCCTTGTTGAGCACAGCCCATTCGAGCTGCGAGTTTGGGATTTTGAGCGCCCACACACTCCCGGAGGGCCGACTGCAGGGCGGCCGCCCCTCAAGCCTTTGGCCCGCGCGGCGTTCCTGCAGCCGGCGATGATCTCTTTGTTCGACGGAGCTCGCGCCGTCGCGCCTCCGGCAGGCGCAGGCGCGGCGGCGGGAGGCGCGCCTTGATCGGCGGCCGGCGGCGCGCCAGCCGCCGGATTGTCGGTTTGAGCCATTGCCTGCCCGCACACGAGAGCAACAGTGAGGAGTCCGGGTAGAACGACCGTCTTGAGCATCGAATCCTCGTTTGGTTTGTGGCTCACGCGGGCCACCGCGGCGACTAGATTAGAGCAGAGCGCGGATGAACGGACAACGGGGCGGACCCTCTGAAAACCGGCCCCGCTGATTATCGAACCGGCGAGTCGGCGGGCCGTGCCGTTCGCCCTGCCGCGACTGGCGCCGTCTATCTCGGCCAAAATCCCCTGATGACCCACCCTAGCCCAAGAAACAATACGGCGAGCGCCACTGGCGGCAGGAAGAACGCCATTCCGTCGGCCACTGCCGTCGCCTTGAGCTTGGACCATGCTTTGGCGAAGGCGGTCCGGTCGATGATGATGTACGGTCCTTCAATCTCGCCAGCATCGTTGATCTTCGTGTCGGACACTGGCCACCGATCGCCGCTGTCCCAATCGCGCTGATCTATGTCGCAGGTTCGACCGCCACCCCTGCAAGTAGGGGCCGCGATGGCGTTGGACTTGGCGAAATCCTTCTCCTGTAAGGCCCTTAGAACCGCGCCTTCTTGGGTTGGAGCGAACACGACAACCGCACGACCGTCCGGCAGTGTGAAATGGTAACTCTCCTGAGCCGGAGTAAGAGCATAGAGCTGGCTGAGGTACTGATATGATCCCACACCCGCGAAAACGGCCCACGCGCCTGTCAGCACCATCCAGATCCGGAACAATCCGCGTCGTAGGTTCATACGTCGGACCTGCCTCGTCATTTCTCCCAGCGCAGTCTCGTTGGAGGCATGCGATCACGCGGGCGTACCACGGGGCTCCGTCAGTCCCATGCAGCCGAAGGGACCGCCCCGGGACATTTTCCCTGCCGCCGTGACAACTGGTATCCTTTGGCCCGCCTGGGCACCACCGCTGATGCAGCTTGTGCTCGCGATCTCATCGATTGTTGCGCATGCTGCCGCTCCGCTCTGACCAAATCATAGTTTTTTCCGGGGGGAGGGACGAAAAGGGCCTCTCGAACCACCCCGCCCCGGGACCAATTGGTTCGCGGAATACGGCCGACGCCCGTCAGTCGCAGTCTCGCGTTTCGTCAGGTCCGGATTCGCTCGCCACTGTCCGCCGCAATCTTGATCGACGGGTGGGGAAGAAGGTGGGGAAAGCGCGATAGGATATGAAAAACTCGAAAGGATTTCAATTAAGATTGGCGGAGACGCAGGGATTCGAACCCTGGATAGGGCCTTACAACCCTATAACGGTTTAGCAAACCGCCGCCTTCAGCCTCTCGGCCACGTCTCCGGTTCGCTCGCGAGAGCGAGGCAGATATGCCCGACCGATACGCCCATTGCAAGCGGTCCGCTCGCCTCTATCTGCCTGGATCCCGATGCTTCAAGTCGGTTTGAGCCCGTCATTGCGAGTTTGGGCCGCCCTTGCGGGCGATGTCGGTGAATGAAACGAATGCAATTTTGGTGCGCCCGCGTCTGCGTCCATATTCGTGTCCCTTGTGCTCACATTTGGTGTCCCTCGTGTTGAATATCGACCACGAAGGACACCAAGACTCATCACAAAGAACAGGAAGAAACACGAAGAGCCGTGTTGTTTCTTTTTGCGAGCGAAGCGCAATCCGGGGAACGCCGGGCACCCTTCTCCGCGAAGCGGAGAAGGTGTCGCCGAAGGCGACGGATGGGGTGTGGAAAGCAGGGCTTGAGAAGGCGAAGCTCCGCGACGGCGCTCGCGCCATCCTGCCAGCGTCGCGACGGCGGACCATACCCCATCCGACCGGCTTCGCCGGCCACCTTCCCCAGCCGAGCTGGGGAAGGATTGCGCTCGCTCGCCCGGCGCGCCTATCGCGCGCGCTGGCCAAACAGGATCTTGCGGGCTTCCTCGTCCGTCGAGAGGTCGTGCTTCTTGCGGCCCGGAATGTCGAGCGCAATCCCGCGCTCGACCGCCGGCCGCGCCAGCAGCGCGTTGAGCCAGCGCGCCAGATGGGGAAAATCGGAGATCTCCTGCCCGTAGCGCTTCCAGCCCTTCGTCCAGCCGAGGCAGGCCATGTCGGCGATCGAATAGGGGCCGGCGAGATATTCACGGTCGGCAAGGCGCCGGTTCATCACCCCGAACAGCCGGTTCACCTCGTTGGTGTAGCGGTCGATCGCATAGGGGATCTTTTCCGACGCGTAGATGCGGAAGTGATTGGCCTGGCCCGCCATGGGCCCGAGGCCGCCCATCTGCCAGAACAGCCACTCGCTGACCGCCACCCGCTCGCGCGGCGTCTCGCCGCCGAAGCGCCCCGTCTTGCTCGCGAGATACTGAAGGATCGCGCCCGACTCGAACACCGAGATCGGCTTGCCGTCGGGCCCGTCGGGATCGACGATCGCCGGCATCCGGTTGTTCGGCGAAATCGCCAGGAAGGCAGGCTCGAACTGCTCGCCCGCGCCGATGTCGACGCCGTGCAGCGTATAGGGGAGGCCGCACTCCTCGAGCATGATGGAGATCTTCCATCCGTTCGGAGTGGGCCAATAATAGAGATCGATCGGCTGTTGGGACTGGGTCATGCGCCGCCTGGCCTCGTGACGCGGGCTCAAAGGCGCGAACGGAAATGACATCCGGATCGCGACACCGAGCGCCGCAGCCAAAACTTGGGCCCAGCGCCGCCTTTTGACAAGACCGACTCTCGCGCCTCTGCGACGCCTCTCTCGCTTCGGCAGATAAAAATCAGGCCGGGCCCGGCCACACCGTATGCCCGTCGTAGGACGAGCGTCCTGGGACGCCCTATGAGCCCGTCGAAGGACGGGCGCTCACGAGCCTCGGCCTGATCAGGCTACTCGCCGGCCACCCACCGTTCAGGATGCGGGCGGCGTCTCGGATGGCGCAGGCGGAACAGAAGGGGCCGCCTTCTTGCGCTTGACCGGCGCTCGTTTGGCGGCGGATTTCTTCGCTGCGCCCTTCTTGGCCGCAGACTTCTTCGCAGCGGTCTTCTTCGCTGCGCCCTTCTTCACCGCGCCTTTGCGCACGGCCTTCTTGGCGACCGCCTTGCGCGCGGTCTTCTTCGCGGCGGCCTTCTTCGCCGGCTTCTTCTTGACGGCGGACTTCTTCACCGTCTTCTTCTTCACTGCAGCTTTCGCCATGGGTAGCGTCCCTCGTTCTGGCCTGCATATCCGCGCGTTTCACGCGCTTCAGAGATGCGCGAGGGAAGGTACATTCGTTTTGCTCATGCGCAAGAGACGCATGCACGCAGATGAGCAGCGAAGCGCCTTCACTATCGAATTATCGCGCGCGCTTACCGCCTCACGAGACCATCGTGCTTGATGCGTGCGCACGGCGAGCGCGCGCGCAATCGTCACGCAGTCGCCGATGCGATGCTCGCCTCGCTTGTCGGCGCCGTTGCGCATCGATCCTTGCTGACGCCATATTTTCTGCGCGTTTGCGAGGATCATCGCGCGTTGTAGGACGCGACGCGCATTGCTGAGCCGGCCTGCCTGCGGCGTGCTACGGCCGCGCTTCGCGCCAAGTTCAGCAGTCGCTGACGCGGCGCCACGCACGAACGCGCGCGCATATCGCAATCGAATTTTTCTTGGGGCTTGCTGTCGCAATTTTGTTGCGATGACGCGCGGAACGCATGCGTTGGCGCGCGCTGCTCGCTGCAAATCGACGAATTCGCAACGATTGATTCGGCGACGAACTAGATGCCGAGTCGTCGCTTCAACGCGTCGCTCACCGCCTGCGGATTGGCTTTGCCGCCGGTCGCCTTCATCACCTGACCGACGAACCAACCGAGCATGCCAGGCTTCGCCTTGGCCTGTTCGGCCTTGTCGGGGTTCGCGGCGATCACGGCGTCGACTGCGCTGTCGATCGCGCCGACGTCGGTCACCTGGCGAAGTCCGCGCGCCTCGACCAGCGCGCGCGGATCGGCGCCGTGATCATCGCCGAGCAGCATCGCGAGGAGGTCCTTGGCGATCTTGCCGGAGATCACGCCTTCGCCGATGAGATCGACCAGTGTCGCAAGCGAGGCGGCGCTGAGGCCGGCGTCCGACACGGCGGCGCCGCGCGCATTGGCGTGCGCCGAAAGATCGCCCATCAGCCAGTTGGCGACGGCCTTGGCGTCGCGCTTGCCAACGCCGTGATTGACCGCGCTTTCGAAGAAGTCCGCGGTCTCCCTTTCCGCCACGAGAATCGAGGCGTCGTAGGCGGAGAGGCCGTATTCGGCGATGAAGCGCGCCTTCTTGGCGTCGGGCAGCTCGGGCAGATAGGCGGCCAGCGCGTCGATCCACTCCTGATCGAGTTCGAGCGGCAAGAGGTCGGGATCCGGGAAGTAGCGGTAGTCGTGCGCCTCCTCCTTCGAGCGCATCGAGCGCGTCTCGCCGCGCACGGGATCGAACAGGCGCGTCTCCTGATCGATCGCGCCGCCATCCTCGATGATCGCGATCTGCCGGCGCGCCTCTGTCTCGATCGCCTGGCCGATGAAGCGGATCGAGTTGACGTTCTTGATCTCGCAGCGTGTGCCGAGCGGCTCGCCCGGTCGGCGCACCGAGACGTTGACGTCGGCGCGCAGATTGCCCTTCTCCATGTCGCCGTCGGAGGAGCCGATGTAGCGAAGGATCGTCCTGAGCTTGCCGACATAGGCTTTGGCCTCGTCGGCGGAGCGCAGGTCAGGCTTCGAGACGATCTCCATCAGCGCCACGCCCGAGCGGTTGAGGTCGACGAAGCTCATCGTCGGCGACTGGTCGTGCAGCGACTTGCCGGCGTCCTGCTCGAGATGCAGCCGTTCGATGCCGACCCTGATCGAATAGTCGGGCGTGAGGTCGACCTGGATCTCGCCCTCGCCGACGATCGGGCTCTTGTACTGCGAGATCTGATAGCCCTGCGGCAGATCCGGATAGAAGTAGTTCTTCCGGTCGAAGGTCGAGCGATGGTTGATCCTCGCCTTCGAGGCCGAGCCCGGTGCGGATCGCCTGGGCGACGCACTCGCGGTTGATGACCGGCAGCATCCCGGGCATCGCCGCGTCGACCAGGGAGACGTGCGAGTTCGGCTCCCCGCCGAAGGCGGTCGAGGCGCCGGAAAAGAGTTTTGCGCGCGACGCCACCTGGGCATGGACTTCGAGCCCGACGATCACCTCCCAGTCGCCCGTCGCGCCTTTGATGAGCGGAGCGCTCGAAATCGTCATGCTCACTCCAAACCTTCTTAAGTCTTTTAGCAAACCAGGGCGACACAATAGCCCGCATCCGCATAGGCGAGCAGCCGACGATCGCGTGTGACGACGCGATAGCCATATTCCCGGGCGGTCGCAGCGATGATCCGATCGGCCGGATCGCTCGGGTGAGCGCCAGGCAGGAACGAGGATGCGATCAGGACCTGCGGCGGCATATCCGCCAGATAGACGCCGGGCGCCTGCAACAGGCGATCGAACCATTTCTCCGGCGACATTCGAAGGCTGATCCGATTGCGCGCGGCGAGCAATCCAATCTCCCAAGCGGAAATCGGCGAGACGAAAACCGGTTCGTCGGCTCCGAGAGCGGCCGCTATCGCCTCCCGAGCGTCTTTGGCGATCGGTTCATTGTTAGCGATCCAGATGACCGCACAGGTGTCAAGCAGCAGGTGGGTATTCATCATCGACGCGCTTGGCCCATTCCGGATCCGCGGGCTCGGTGAGATCGCCGGCCGAAACAACCGTCCCCCGCAGCCATCCGAATAGAGCAAGCTTGTTCGAAGAGCCGTCGTTTGTCGTCGAAGACGTCGCCGGCGTTGCGCGGGAAGCCGTTCGGCGAAAGACCAGCTTGCGCCCGCTCAGATCGACCTGCTCGCTCTGATAGCCGGCTTCAAGCCACGCCTTGGTCATGACGTTGTTCGAAGAATTGTTGCTCCACCAGCCGCGATGCGACGAGGCGGAAGGCGGCAGCTTGGCCCCGATCACGCGCTCAATCTCGGCGAACGTCATTCGTAGCTGGTCGCTGCGCTGCGCGCGCAGATGGGCCGTGAGCGGCGCATATTTCAACGGCATCTGCTTGCCCACCGATTTTCTCCATGCAGCACAGCGCAGAGCCTAGTGTGTGTTTGTGTGTGTGTCAACGGTGTTTGTAATGTATTTTCCCGCTTGCCCGCTTCGACTCATTGGTCGAATGCGCGCCTCAGGCCCACCACGGCTCGGGCAACTTCATGCGCCCGGCCGACCGCTCGATCGCTTCGCCGAGGGTGAACAGCGTCTCCTCGTCGAACGGCCGCCCGATCAGTTGCAGCCCGAGCGGCAGTCCCTCGCTCGACAGGCCCGCCGGCGCGACCAGTCCGGGCAGGCCCGCCATGTTGACCGTCACCGTGAAAACGTCGTTCAGGTACATCTCGACCGGATCTTCCGAACCCTTTTCGCCGATGCCGAACGCGGCCGAAGGCGTCGCCGGCGTCAGGATGGCGTCGATCCCGTTTTCGAATGCGATCTCGAAGTCGCGCTTGATCAGCGTGCGGATTTTTTGCGCGCGGACGTAGTAAGCGTCGTAGTAACCGGCCGACAGCACATAGGCGCCGATCATCAGCCGCCGGCGCACCTCGCCTCCGAAGCCCCTGGCCCTCGTCCTTTCGTAGAGGTCGACGATGTCGGAGGCGGGCTCGCGCAACCCGTAGCGAACGCCGTCGTAGCGCGCGAGGTTGCTCGAGGCCTCGGCCGGCGCGACAATATAATATGCAGGCAGCGCATGGCGCGTGTTCGGCAGGCTGACGTCGACCACCTTCGCGCCGGCCGCGCGCAGCCACTCGGCGCCCTGCGCCCACAGCGCCTCGATCTCCGGGTTCATGCCCTCGAGCCGGTATTCCTTCGGCACGCCGATCGTCAGGCCCTTCACCGACCGGCCGACCGCAGCCTCATAGTCGGGGACCGGATCGGGCGAACAGGTCGAGTCCTTCGGATCGGGCCCCGCCATCGACCGCAGCATGATCGCCGCATCGCGCACCGTGCGCGCCAGCGGTCCCGCCTGGTCGAGCGACGAGGCGAAAGCCACCATCCCCCAGCGCGAGCAGCGTCCGTAGGTCGGCTTGACGCCGACGATGCCGGTCAACGCGGCGGGCTGGCGGATCGAGCCGCCGGTGTCGCTTGCGGTCGCCGCGAGGCAGAGGCGGGCCGCGACCGCCGCCGATGAGCCGCCCGACGAGCCGCCGGGCGACAAGCAGGCCGCGCTTTCGCTCGGCGAGCGCCGCGCGCGCCTGGTCGCGGCTCCAGTTCGGCGGCAGCCAGGGCGAGGCGACCGGCCCGTAGTACGACGTCTCGTTCGACGAGCCCATGGCGAACTCGTCCATGTTGAGCTTGCCGAGCATCACCGCGCCGTCGCGCCACAGATTGGCCGTGACGGTCGATTCGTAGGTGGGCTTGAAGCCGTCGAGGATGTGGCTGCACGCCTGCGTGTGCACGCCCTCGGTGGCGTAGAGGTCCTTGACGCCGATCGCCAGCCCCTCGAGCGGGCCGCCCTCCCCTCTCGCGAGGCGCGCGTCGCTCGCGGCAGCCATCGCCAGCGCCTTCTCCGGCGTGGTCACCACAAAGGCGTTGAGGGCCTTCGCCCGCTCGATCGCGTCGAGGTGGGCCTTGGCGATCTCGACGCTCGAAATCGTTCGGGATCGGAGCTGATCGCGCGCTTCTGCGAGCGACAGGGAAGTCAGGTCGGTCAAATCGGTTCCTTGGACAAAGAGCGCCGCCCGCGGCCGCTCACTCGATCACTTTGGGCACAAGGAAAAAGCCGTCCTCGGTCAAGGGCGCGTTGGCCAGCACCTGGTCGGCGATCTCGCCGTCGGTGACCACGTCCTGACGCATCGGCAGGCGCATCGGTATGACCGACGTCATCGGCTCGACGCCCTCGACGTCGACGGCCTCGAGGGCCTCGACGAATTTCAGGATCGCGTTGATCTCGCCTTGCAGATGCGGGATCTCCGCTTCGCTCACCCCGATGCGCGCGAGATGCGCGATGCGGCGAACGGCGCTGAGATCGACGGACATGAAAACTCCTCGAAAGCCCGCGGAAAAGCGGCGGGCCCCTATACCGCGCCAATATTTGGCTGGCAAACGCGGCTGAAGGTTTTGGCGACGGTTTCGACTTGCGCTGCGACCCGTGCTAGCCGGACGTCTGCATGAGCCGCTGGACCCCCGTCGAAGACCTCGCCCCGCGGCTTCCCGCGAAGGGCCGGCTCATCGGCCTCGATCTCGGCGCCAAGACGATCGGACTTGCCGTGTCGGACGTCGAGCGGCGCCTCGCCTCGCCGCTGAAGACGCTGGCGCGAGGAGCGTTCCAAAAGGATGCGGACGCGCTGCTCGCCGTATTCGCCGAATTCGCGATCGTCGGCGTCATTCTCGGCCTGCCGCTGGACCTCGAGGGCCGCGACGGCCCGCGCGCGCAATCGACGCGCGCTTTCGCCCGCAACCTCGCGACGCGGACCGACTTGCCGATCGCCTACTGGGACGAGCGCTTCTCCACCGCCGTCGTCACCCGGTCGCTGATCGAGAACGACGTGTCTCGCGCAAGACGCGCCAAGGTGGTCGACAAATTGGCGGCCGCTTACATCCTGCAGGGCGCGCTGGATCGGCTGACCGGCCTCGCGCGCGGCTAATTTTTCGGCCGAGCGCCGCTTGCCTTCCGATACGAAAGCGGGAGTCTTATATCCGGAGGCGTCGAAACGGGCTCGAATCGCCGGGCCGCATTGCGCATGGTGGAGCGACGTTTCTCATGACGGATCAAACTGCCGGGGCGAACCATCGGATGAGCGGGCTGGACGGCTTTCCGAGACGAAAACGCCCGGCGCCTCTACGAACGGTCGGAAACGCCAGAACGGCGGCCGTGACGCGTCTCCGCGAGTCGATCCCCGGGGAAGCGACGCGAGAGGCTCTCGATATCGCGCGCTACGTCGCCGACATGGCCGCCCAGCTCGAAGCGATGGCGGGGGCGGCCGACCTCGACCTCCTCGCTTATTTCCTCGGCATGGCCAAGGCCGAAGCCGAGTTGGTTGTCCGCACCAACGCCGAGGCCGCCGCGGCGCCCGATCCTTCCGGCGACGATGCTGCCGACCGCCAAGCCCGCAGCGCCGATCCTTTCGACTGACCAGGCTTCAGCGCGTCTAATCGGGCTCTCCGGCAATCCTTGCGGCCACCCGGTCGCCTGCGGAAAATTCGATCCTCCCGGCAAGCTCGAGCTCCATCAGCGCCACGCGCGTCTCGCGCGCCGAGGCCTCGGCCGCCCGGGCCAGATCGTCGAGGGTGATCGGCGAGGGCCCAAGCAGGGCGGCGATACGATCGCGGACGTCGTCGAAGCGATCGGCGGCGACGTCGACCGGGCCGTGCGGCCGCCCAAAGGCATCGCCCGGCGCCGCTTCGGGAATGCTCTCGTCAGAAGCACGCTCCCTCCATTGCGGCTTGCCTGCGCCGCCCTCCTCGAGAGCCGAGAACAGGTCGCGTGAACGCATCGGCTCGAGCGCCGAGACGACGTCCTCGACACAGGTGCAGATCGTCGCGCCCTGTTTCAAAAGATCGTTCGTCCCTTCGGCGCGTGGATCGAGCGGCGAACCCGGCACGGCGAACACCTGGCGGTTCTGTTCGAGCGCAAAGCGCGCGGTGATCAGCGAGCCCGATCCGCGCGCCGCCTCGACCACGATCGTGCCGAGCGACAGTCCGGAGACGATGCGGTTGCGCCGTGGGAAGTCGCGTCCGCGCGGCTCCTGCCCGATCGGCATTTCCGACACGACCGCGCCGAACTCGACCATGCGCTCGATCAGCGGCACGGCCTCGCTCGGGTAGGGTTTTGCGTGCCCTCCAGCCAAAACTCCAACGGCGCCGGTCTCGAGGCTTGCGGCATGCGCGCGCTGGTCGATCCCGCGCGCAAGTCCCGACACCACGACATAGCCGACCCGGCCGAGACCGCGCGCCAGCCGGTCGGCGAAGGTGAGCCCAGCCGCTGAGGCGTTGCGCGAGCCGACGATCGCCGCCGCCGGCCGATGCAGCGCTTCGAGGCGGCCGCGGCAGGCCAGCAGCGGCGGTGCGGAATCGATTTGGCTGAGGAGCGGCGGATAGTCCGGTTCGCTGATCGCGACGAAGCGCACGCCGAGCCTGCGCGCCGTCGCGAGCTCCTGCTCGACTTCCTCGGGCGGCGTAAGCCTGATCGGCCGCTGCGCTCCGCCGCGGCGGGCGAGCTCCGGCAGGGCATCGAGCGCTGTCTGCGCGCCGCCATATCTGTCGATCAGCGCCCGAAAGGTGCGAGGCCCGACGTTCTCCGACCGGATGAGACGCAGCCAGTCGAACAGTTGATCGTCGGATAGCCGCTGCGGCCCGGGCTTCGCGGCCATCGCTAGCCCTGCCCGATCTTCGACTCGGCGCCCCTGAGGAGCCGCCCGATATTGGCGCTGTGCTTGAACCAGACGAGGGCGGCGAGCAGCGCAAACACGAGCGCCACTCCTAACTGCCGGGGGTCATAGATGATGCCGATCGCCAGCGCGACCAGCGGAGATACGGCCGTCGCCGCCAGCGCTGCGGCCGACGAATAGCGGGTCGCCCAGGCAACCAGGAGCCAGACGACGGCGAAAGCGATCGCCGCTGGCCAGGCGAGCCCGATGAGCCCGCCAAGGAAGGTCGCGACCCCCTTGCCGCCGCGGAATCGCAGCCAGACCGGATAGAGATGTCCGAGGATCGCGCCCGCCGCGGCCGCGAGCGCCGCCGGCGGCCCGAACAGCCACGCGGCGAGGACCACGGCCAACGTCGCCTTGAGCACGTCGAGGATCAGCGTCGCCGCCGCGAGGCCCTTGCGGCCGGTGCGCAGAACGTTGGTCGCGCCGATATTGCCGGAGCCGATCGACCGCAGATCGCCCCCGCCGAAGACGCGTGTCAGAATGAGGCCGAACGGGATCGAACCGAACAGATAGCCGAGAACCAGCCCGAGCGCCGCCCCGTAATCAACGCCGACCATGCGCGCTCCACCGTGCTGTTCGGCAAGATTATTCGTGGGCGACGCGCCCGGCAACCAGGGTCAACTTCACCCGGCCTTCGAGCCGGGCCGCGTCGAACGGCGTGTTGCGGCAGCGCGAATGCAGGTCCGCCGGATCGAGCACGTAAGGCTCGTCCGGATCGAAGCGGATGACGTCGGCCGGCGCGCCGACCGAAAGCCGCCCGACCGGCAGCCGGAGGATTTCGGCCGGCCTCAGAGTCATCGCGCGCAGAAGCCGCGGCAGGCTGATGCGCTCGGCCGTGACGAGGCGCAGGCTCGCCGACAGCATCGTCTCGACGCCGATCGCGCCGGCTGCAGCCTCGGCGAAGGGCAGCCGCTTCGTTTCGACGTCCTGCGGATCATGGTTGGAAGAGATCACGTCGACGAGGCCGTCGTTCAGGGCCTCGACCAGCGCCATGCGCTCGTCCTCGGCGCGCAGCGGCGGGCTCAGCTTCAAAAAGGTGCGGTAGTCGCCGACATCCAGTTCATTGAGGGTGAGGGTGTTGATCGATACGCCGCAGGTCGCGGCGAGCCCCGCCTCGCGGGCGCGCCGCAGGGCCTCGAGCGACAGCCGGTTCGAGACGAGCGCCGCGTGATAGCGCGCCCCGGTCAGCGCGACGAGCCTGAGGTCGCGCTCGAGGATGATCGTCTCGGCTTCGCGCGGGATGCCCGGCAGACCGAGCCAGCTCGCGCGCAGGCCCTCCGCCATCACGCCTTCGCCGCGGAGCGACCGGTCCTCGCAAACCGGGGCGACGAGCGCATCGAAGTCACGCGCATAGGTCATCGCGCGGCGCATGGTCTGCGCCTCGGCGATCGAATGATCGCCATCGGAAAAGGCGATCGCGCCGGCTTCGGCCAGGAGGCCGATTTCGGCGATCTCGCGCCCCTCGAGGCGCTTGGTCAGCGCCGCCGAGGGGAAGATTCGGACCTTCGCGTCATCGCGCGCCCGGCGCAGGATGAAGTCGACCACCGCCGGTTCGTCGACCGGCGGGCTTGTGTCGGGGCGCATGACAAGGCTCGTGACGCCGCCGGCGGCGGCGGCGGCGCTGGCGCTGGCGATCGTCTCGCGATGCTCCGCCCCCGGCTCGCCGACAAAGACGCGCATGTCGACGAGACCCGGCGCGACCACGTCGCCCTTGCAGTCGACGATGCGGACGCCGTCGGGAAGCTGGTCGCGCGTGACAGCGGGGCCGACCCCCGCGATGACCCCCTCCATGGCGAGCAGCCCGCCGCGGGTTTCGGTCTCGCGCTCCGGATCAATGAGGCGGGCATTCAGGAGGGCGATCGGCGGGCCGGACATGGCTGCGCCGATTAGCCAGCGCTGCAGGGGATTGCAAGGGAGGAGGGCCGCGCGTTTGCCGCGCGTTACCGCGCCCGCGGCCGCGCGCCTCCTTCGGACCGGAAAGGACTAAACGAAGGCCCTCACGGGCCTTCGTCCAACGCTGTGCCGAGGCGCGCGTCGATCCCCCGATCAGCCGCCCTTTACCTCGATCTTCTTCACCGGCTTCTGCGCTTCCGCGGTCTTGGGCATCTTCACGGTGAGCACGCCCTGCTTGAAGCTCGCCTCGATCTTGTCCATGTTCACCGTCTCCGGGACCCGGATCGAGCGCTCAAACGAGCCGAACCGCCGCTCCCTCAGATGGAATTCCTTCTCCTTCTCTTCCTTGTCTTCGGTCTTCTGGCCCTTGATCGTCAGAACGCCGTTGGCGACCTTGACCTCGACGTTCTTCTCGTCGAGTCCGGGCAGGTCAGCATGAACTTCATACGCGTCCTCGTGCTCGACGAAGTCCACCGCCGGGACGGCGACCCACGATTCGGGCGACCAGAACGGCTCGATGTCGAACGCCGGCCTTCGGAACGGCAGCCGGAACGGACTCATGTTGAAGTCGTCGAACAGCCGGTCGACCTCACGGCGAAGGCTCTCGAACGGGCGCCACATCTGCATCGCGGTCGGAGGAGCTTCCGTCTTGCTCTCGGTCGTGACGGGAACTTTTGCCTCGGCTTTCGTCATTGTCTCAACTTTTGCCATTGATCCTCCAAGCTTGGCTGCATTCCAGCCTTCAATAATAGAATACGCCGCGGCGCAGCTCGTGCATTGACGCGGCGCAAACCGCCGCCGACGACAGCCACCGATTTCATGCCGCATCGGCCGCCGGCGATCGGCTCCGCGTCTCGCTCGCCGACGCTAGCGCATCGCCGCAAAGCCATGATGACGCTCGAACGGAGCTCCGGCGGGTTCATCGTCCAGGCGCCTCAAAGCCGCTGAGGATCTCGTCGACCGGAATTCTGGTCCCGTTCTCCAGTTGCCGCGCCCACGGCGCGCCCTCGACCGCATGAGCGTCCGACGCCCATTCGGCGAGGATCGCGCGCCGCTCGGCTGCTGTGAAATGGGGTTGCCGAGCACCTCGCTCGGGTGATTGAAATTCAGGGTTGGCGCGGCGAGAAAGTCCTGCGTGGCCGCCTCGCCTTCGAAGGAAATCTCGTCCCGCATCATCTGACTGCCCTCCTTCCCTTGGCGGCGAAAAGCCTGATCGCGCGACAGGAGGAAAGTGACGATGCGCAGAACCGCCCATACCCACATCCTCCGCCGAGCAACATGGTTACGAGTTGCCGGGCCGTCGGACCCGGCGCAGTCGAAATGGGTTGGGATCGCGCAGGTTTCAAGGGCGCGCCGGCCCGCTCAAACCGAGGCGTCCAAGCGAGACCGCGACCGGACGCCGCAGGTCGATTCCGACCCTTGAAGCTGAGTGGGACCTTTCCCACTTGGCAGTCGTGGCACAGGGGCGCCGAGGCGCAGTCGAGGCGACGGCGCTCGCTGCCGACAACAGCGGCAAGGAGGGACAACATGGCTCTGTTTTCAGATCCGTTCGATGCGCTAGCGAGCCTGCAGCAAGCGCTGGATTCGTTCCGCGACAGCCGGTGGCTCGACGCGGGCCTGAGCGGCGGCGGCGGCTATCCGCCGATGAACGTGTTCCGCAAAGGCGACGACTTCATCATCATCACGGAAATTCCCGGCGTCAAAAAATCCGACCTCGAGGTGCAGGTGAAAGGCCGCACGCTGAGGCTCTCGGGCAGGAAGTCGGTCGAATTCCCCGAGAAAGCGGCAGTTCATCGCAGGGAGCGGCTCTCCGGCCAGTTCGATCGGGCGATCACCATGCCGGTCGAGATCAATGCAGACGACGTCAAGGCCGAATACCGCGACGGCATCCTCGCGCTCTACCTGCCGCGCGCCGAAAGCGAGAAGGCCAAAACAATCAGGATCGGGTGAGGGCGACATGAGCAAGGAACCGAACCGAAAGGGAACCACCATGGCTGAGAACAAGGAAATGGCGGTCCGCGAGAAGAAGGAGCTGGTCGCCAAGGAGGAGAAGACGGTCCCGGGCCGTTACTACATCCCGGCCGCCGATATCTTCGAGACCGACGAGGCGCTCACCGTCGTACTGGAGATGCCGGGGGTC
Source organism: uncultured Alphaproteobacteria bacterium (assembly GCA_963835885.1). Lineage (GTDB taxonomy): Bacteria > Pseudomonadota > Alphaproteobacteria > Rhizobiales > Beijerinckiaceae > Roseiarcus. The sequence continues at coordinate 51,147 of CAWIHF010000001.1, read as the reverse complement.
GAGAAGAAAGACCTTGACCTCAATGTCGAGAGAGACGTGCTTCGAGTCGAAGGTCGCATCGATTTTTCCAAGTACAAGGACATGGAGCCCGTCTACGCCGAGTACAACGTCGGCCATTACGCGCGCGCCTTCACCCTCGGCGGCGCCGTCGACCAGGAGAAGATCAGCGCCAATCTCGAGGACGGGGTGCTGACCCTGACCCTGCCGAAGGCCAAGCACGCCCAGCCGCGGAAGATCGCCATCGGGTGAACCGCCGCGCCGGCTCGCGAGGCTGGCGCATTCCGACGTGTGGAATGGCGCGGCCGCCTCCCTTCCTCGGCTCTGCCGGGGAGGGGGGCGCCGTAGGCGTTTTGGTCCTCAGGTCGGGCAATTCCATCTTGGCCTCAGCGATGTCCTCCGAGGCAAGATGCGAACGTGCCGCCCTCGGCACGACATCCTCGCGCGAAAGAAACCCAACCCAAAAACCAAGAAAAACCCGGTCGAACCGACCCGACCAGGATGGTCGCGCTCGACGAGGAAGCGGGGCGAGGAGGATTGCGGCGGCGGCGAAGCAAACGGCTGAAATCCAAAGTGTCCCGATCGCGCAGTTTCAGACGCTCTGGCGTGTCTTCCGTAAATCGGATCGTTAACCAAGGCCAATCGCTCGCGAGTCACAGCAAAGCGAGCTGAACGGCGTGGCTGGAGACAAAAAGCGCCGATCGAGACAGGATTACGATCGAGTTAGACGCCCCAAAAATCAGGTTAAAGTCCGATTCCAGCGTCGCTCTTCGACTTGTCCGGGGCTTTATGCCATTATGCTTGTGGGCTGGATCAAATCCGCATCGGCGGTGTACCCGCTCGATCGCGACAAGGGGCGGGCGCGCCCAAGCGAGGAGCGGGCGCCCAAGCAAGGAGGAAGTCATGAATTTATCGGGTCTGTTGAGGGCTGCCGGAATCGCTGCGGCGCTCACGTGCCTCGGGTCGGCGCAGCCACAGGCGCTTGAAATCGTCAGCGGGGCAAACCCTGCCCATGTCGACGACGGGATGATCACGAAAGCCTATGTCGCGCGCCGCGGCGGCGCGGCTTATCACGGCGACGTCTATCGCGGGCCCCGGGGCGGCGTCTACCGTGGCGGCACGGTCTATCACGGCGGAGCTTATCGCGGCGGTGTCTATCGCGGCTACGGCTATCGCGGCGGGGTCTACGCCCGGCCGGGCTATTATGGCGGGTGGGCGCGTCCGGGCTGGTACGGCTGGCCGGCCGGCGGCGCGATCGCCGCAGGCGCGGCGATCGGAGTGATCGGCGCGGCGGCCGCGGCGTCCTATGCTGGAGCTCCTCCAGGGCCGGGCCTGTGCTGGTACTATACAGACCCGAGCCGCACGCAAGGCTTCTGGGACGCGTGCCAGTAGCGGTCTCGCGTTGAGTTCCCGAAGGCCGCGACGCCCTGGTTCGGCGGCGCCGCGGCCTAACCGAAGCGGCTCGCCTGACGAGCCCGCGAAGTCAGCGCCGGTCGGGTCGAAGGAAGGCGCATGAATGGCGGAAATATTCCCCTGCTCTCGCGCAAAAAATTCCCTGTTCTTCGAAATAACTTCCCTGTTCTTCGAATCCAAATTCCCTGCTGTGCGGACCGGAGTAGCGTTCGGCAACCCCTTTCGGCCGATGTCCGCGTTGCGCCGGCGCAACGTCGGCGCCCGGTCGGCGCCGTGCCTGTTATGCTCTCAGGCGGCGTGAAAGTTGTTCGTGAACGTTGTCGGCTGAAGTCGGGTTTTCGTGCTATGTTTGTTCTCTTTCGGAAAGGCGCCCTATGACCTTCCCTGTGACGCTCTTGCCCTCCCGCGCTGCTGCGGCGTCTTCGCGAGCTTGCGGATGGCGCGCGTTTCGTCCAGCCTGCGCCGGTGCGCCGACACCGCCGGGCTTCGCCGGAAGCGCAAAAAGTCACGCTCTTTCATTCGCTCTAACGTCTTGAAAAGGCGCAAAACGGCAATGTGCAGGCCTTGTCGCGAGTTGGCATCGATGCGCTATTGGCGCCATAGAGGCTTGGCGTCGGCGCCTCGGCTTCTTGGCCCGCACGCTGCGTTTCTCTGGTCCGGCCTCAGCTGGGTAGAGACTAGTTGCGACGAAACGTCGGGCCGAAACTCTCCTTTCCGGCGCCTGACCCGATGATCCCCAACGCCCCGCGCACGTTGGACTTCGGCCTCGGCGACAGCGCCGAAATGATCCGTGAGAGCGCCAAAACCTTCGCCGAGAAGGAGATCGCGCCTCGCGCGGCGGCGATCGATCGCGACAACCTCTTTCCCCGCGATCTCTGGCCGAAGATGGGGGCGCTTGGCCTGCACGGGATCACCGCGCCCGAGGAATACGGAGGCCTGGGGCTCGGCTATCTCGAGCATTGCGTGGCGATGGAGGAGGTGTCGCGCGCGAGCGGCTCTGTCGGCCTCTCCTACGGGGCGCATTCGAACCTCTGCGTCAACCAGATCGTGCGCAACGGGAACGACGATCAGAAGGCGCGCTACCTGCCGAAGCTGATCTCCGGCGACCATGTCGGCGGCCTCGCCATGTCCGAGCCGAACGCCGGCTCCGACGTCGTGTCGATGACCACGCGGGCCGACAAGAAGGGCGACCGCTATGTGCTGAACGGCACGAAAATGTGGATCACCAATGGTCCGGTCGCCGAGACGATCATCGTCTACGCCAAGACCGATCCGCAGGCCGGCGCACGCGGCATCACCGCCTTCCTGATCGAGCGGGGCATGGCGGGTTTTTCCAATGGACAGAAACTCGACAAGCTCGGCATGCGCGGCTCGGACACCTCCGAACTCGTCTTCTCCGACTGCGACGTGCCGGAGGAGAACGTGCTCGGCCAGGTCGGCAAGGGCGTCAACGTGCTGATGAGCGGGCTCGACTACGAGCGCGTGGTATTGTCGGCCGGCCCGCTCGGCCTCATGCAGGCGGCGCTCGACGTCGTCATGCCCTACGTGCACGAGCGAAAACAGTTCGGCCAGCCGATCGGGACGTTCCAGCTCGTCCAGGGCAAGCTCGCCGACATGTATGTGGCGATGAATGCGTCCAAGGCCTATGTCTATGCCGTGGCGAAAGCCTGCGACCGGGGCGAGACGACCCGCGAAGACGCCGCCGGCGCGATCCTCTACGCCGCCGAACGCGCGACTGAGGTCGCCCTTGACGCGATCCAGGTTCTTGGCGGCAACGGCTACACCAACGACTATCCCCTGGGCCGCCTCTTGCGCGACGCGAAACTCTACGAAATCGGCGCCGGCACGAGCGAGATCCGGCGCATGCTGATCGGGCGGGAGCTGTTCGACAAGAGTACGTGAACGTACGTTCTCAAAATGTCCGCCAAACCGACAACGCCGCGCCGCGCTCGGTGTTGGTCTTGATGGTGAGAACGCTCGTATAGAGACCAAGCTGGATCGACCATCGATCGGCGAGCGGGACGACCAGGCTCGCCTCGACGACCGAGGACCGCCAGGCGGGGAAGTTTTGGTTCGTCGAGGCCGTCGAGACGGTGGTGAAGTCCTGCACCATCAGAATGAAGCCCGGCGCGGGCTTGAGGCCGACAGTGAGGTCGGCGTGCCATTCGTCCGGCGGCCCGGCGGTGCGCAGGCGATAGCCGAGTTGAGCGTCGAAGAAGCCCGGCCATCCCCCGACTTCGAAGTTCGCCCCGGCGAGCAGGCGCCCGTCCCCGGCTCCGCCGGTGTCGCCGGCCTGCGCCGGCGCGGCCGGGTTATAGGCGCCCGGCAGGAAGAGGGTCGCCTCGCCGGAAAACACCCACTGGCCGGTCGACCATAGTTTTCGCCTGAGACCCAGTTCCGAATAATCGAGACCATGATAGACGTCCGGCGTCGGAGGTCCGAGCGTGTAGCTCTCGAACGCCGTCTGGCCGAAAATCGTCCAGTCGTCGGTGAGGCCGTATTCGACGTAGGTCTGGGCGTCGAACCGGGTCTGATCGACGCCCTTGTTGCCGCCCCATGGCGCCCCCTCCCCCGTCCAGCCGAACAGGGTGTCGATCATGAGGCCGCTTCCCTGCGGCAGCGTCCAAGCTCCGGCCAAGGCGCCGGCGGGCGCGCCGACCAGCGCGCAAGCGAACGCGGCGAGCCCAAGCCCTCGAGCGTTGGCGATCACCGCTTGGCCCCCCGAACGCAACACGGGCCGCCAACGAAACGCGCGGCGGCCTCAAGCTTGCCCTTTCACAGAAAAGCGTAGCGCTTACATTTGGTCAAGACAAAAGTTTCCGCCGTTAACGACCCCTCCTCCGCCGAAGAGCTTACGACGCTCGCGCCTCGGCGCGCCCTTTGCTAAAAGGCCCGGGTGTCCAATCCCAGGCTTTCGCGGGGTGCGCCGCTCTTTGCCCCGCCGGGCGCCCCGCCCGTCGAATGGCTTGTCTCGCCGGGACTGACCGGTTACGAGACGGCGTTACAGCAGATGGAGGAACGCGCTCAGGAGATCGCCGCCGCCTCCGCGCCGGAGCGCGTCTGGCTCCTGGAGCATCCTCCGCTCTACACCGCCGGAACGAGCGCCAGGCCGGAAGAGCTCGTCGATCAGCGCTTTCCGGTCTTTCGCGCCGGACGCGGCGGGCGCTTCACCTATCATGGGCCCGGCCAGCGCGTCGCCTATGTCATGCTCGACCTGACGCGCCGCGGGACGGACGTGCGCGCCTATGTCGGCGCCCTGGAGAGCTGGCTGATCGACGCGCTGAAAGCGTTCGACGTCGCGGGCGAGACGCGATCGGACCGGGTCGGCGTCTGGGTCGTGCGGCCCGACAAGCCCCGCAGCCCCGGAGGGGCGGCGGCGGAGGACAAGATCGCCGCGATCGGCGTCCGGGTCCGGCGCTGGGCGACCTTCCACGGGGTCTCGCTCAATGTTGCGCCCGACCTGACGCATTTCTCCGGCATCGTGCCCTGCGGCATCGCCGAACCCCACTACGGCGTGACGAGCCTCGCCGACCTCGGCCACAAGGCGACTTTCGCCGGCGTCGACACAGCGCTGCGGGCCTCTTTCGAAAGGACGTTCGGGCCGACGACCGACGTCCGCGAGACGGCGCACGCCTCGGCATCCGCCTGACGAGGACCGGATGGCGGCTTCTCGCGGTTCGCTGGCGCGACGGGCGTTCTGGAGCCGCCCCTACGCGCACCGCCGGCTCGGGACCGAGCGGGCCTTCGCTATTGCCCCGCTGCACTACGCGCTGATCGGCGAGCGGCGCGGCTACCGCCCGAACGGCTTCTTCGATCCGAACTTCTTTCGCAAGAGCGCGGGGCTCCGCGCCAGCACGCACGGTCTTCTCGGGCTTTATCTAGCAGCCGAGGCGAAGGGGCCATCGCCCTCGGCCGAGTTCGACCAGGCGTGGTACGTCGCGCAGAACCCCGAGTGGCGGAAAACCCACCCGCACCCGTTCCTTCATTTCCTCGACGTCGGGTTGCATAGCGGGCTGCGGCCTCGAGCCGACATCGACATGGCCTTCGTGCGCGACGTCATACGCGGCAAAGGTCGTTCGCTCGAGGAAGCGGCGATGCGCATTTTCGACCCCAAGCCGCGCGACGGCGACATGAAGCCGCCGCTCAGCCGCGAGGAGCTGAAGGCGCGGCAGGACCGCTTCTACACGGAAGCGCGCATGCGGATCGAGCGCGAGGCGGCCGATCGGGGCCGAAGGCTTCTGGTTTTCGTCCAGTGCGGCAAGGACTTCGACGCGAACTATCTCGCCGAGCCGCGCGAATACGACGTGCTGCTCAACTACTATCAGGAAGGGGACGCCAATCGGCGCGCGGACACGGTCGTTTTTCAGGGCGGCACCAAGACGACGGCGATCCGCCGGTTGCTCGATGAGCGCCCGGACCTTCTCCTGCGCTACGAGGCAGCGCTTTTTCTCGACGACGACGTCGAGGTCGGCGAGGGAGACATCGACCGGCTGTTTGCGGCGGCGGCGCGCGACCGCCTCGACGTCGCGCAGCCCGCGCTGACCGCCGATTCCGACTCGGCCTGGCCGTTCCTAAAGAGGCCAAAGGCGGGAAACGGGATCATCCGGGTCTCGACGATCGAAATCATGGCCCCGCTGCTCACGCGACGAGCCCTGGAGCGGGTCGGCTGGACCTTTTCGCAGACCGTCAGCGGCTGGGGAACGGATCTTCTTCTTGGTCCGGCGGCGCGTGCGGCATTCGGCCGGGATTCGGCCGGCGTCATCGGCTCCGTCGCCGTCAGGCACGCCCGGCAGGTCGACACCGCGGGGGCGCCTTCTACGCCTATCTGCGCCGGTACGGGATCGATCCAGCTCACGAGGCCAATCGTGTCGTCGCTGATTTTGGCGTCGAGCGATACCTTCGGCCGCTCGCGCCTACCGAATCGGGTTCTCTCTGCCAAACGCCGCAGCCGGCCGCCCAGTCCCCGCGATCGAGCTGACATTTTTGGTCCGGCGTCCGAATCCGCTCGCCTCGCCTCCTCGCCTGGCTGAGGAGAACCGCCGGACACGACCAGCGTATTGAACCCAAATCGTTTTCTGTGGCATGCTAGCTCGTGTGACGATCAATGGCGGCGAACGTCAGATCGCACGGGAGGAAAACCATGGCAAATTCCAAGACGAGCGTTTCACAGGATCGGCGCGAGCTTCTTCGAGCCGGCGCAATCGGCGCCGGGGCGGCGGCGCTATTCGGCGGATTGGGCGTCAACCCGCTGATCGGCGCGGCGATGGCCAAGGAGGCCGGCAAGGCCACGCGGCCGCTGAAAGCGGCTTTCTCCAACGCCGGATTGCAGGCGACCTGGTGCGCGCAAGGCAAACAAGCCGCCGAATATTGGGGCAGTCTGTTCAACGTCGACGTCACCTGGTTCGATGGTCAGCTCGACGCGGTCAAGCAGCGCGCGGCGATCGACAATATGGCATCGCAGAAATGGGATTTCGCCGCCATTCAGGCCTTCGGCATCGGCACCCTGACTGCGCCGGTCAACAAAATGATCGAGGCCGGCACGCCGGTGATCGACATGGATACGCTGATCGCGCCGCTCGACACGATCAATGTCCTGACGTTTATCGCGCCGGACAACATTTTCATGGGGGCCTCGGTCACCCAGGCGCTCGTCAATGCGATCAACGGCGAGGGAACGATGGTGATGACGCAAGGCGCCCTCGGCCATACCGGCGCGCAGGGGCGGGCCAAAGGCTTCCACGAGGTCGTCTCCAAGTTTCCGAAGATCAAGGTGCTCGATGAACAGCCGGCCGACTGGGACGTCACCAAGGTCGCACGCATCTGGGAGACGCTGCTCACCAAATATCCGAAGATCGACGCGGCCTTCTTCCACAACGACGACATGGCGCTCGCGGCCTTCAAGGTAATGCAGGCCAAAGGCCGCACGGAGACGAAGATCGGCGGCGTCGACGCGATGCCGCCCGCGATCAAGGCCGTGCAGGATGGTCAGATGTACGCGACGGTCCGCAATCCGTCCTGCCGCATCCACGGCGGAGCCATCATCGCGGGGGTCTCGGCCGTCATCAATGGCGCCAAGACGGGCAAGGACATTCCCAAGAACATCGTCGCCGACGGTCCGGTCGTCACCAAGGCCAACGCAGACGGCATGCTCTGGATGGAGGAGCAGTTCCTCATCTGAACGGCTGACAAGAGCCCGTGGCGCTGCTCGAACTGACCGATGTCTCGAAGTCGTTTGGCGGCGTCCAAGCGCTTCGGAACGTCGATTTCACGCTACTCGCCGGCCAGATCCACGGACTGGCCGGCGAGAATGGCGCCGGCAAAAGCACGATGATGAAAATCATCGCCGGGGTCCATACGGCGGACTCCGGTCGCATGCGTGTCGACGGCAAGGACGTGCATTTCCGATCCACCCGCGACGCGCGGGCGGCCGGCATCGGAATGGTGCATCAGGAGCTCAGCGTAGCGCCGGAATTGAGCGTCGCCGAGAACGTCTTTCTCGGAAGCCAGCCTATCGACCGCTTCGGTGTCGTCGCCTGGCGGCGGATGGCCGAGGCCGCGTCCAAGCAATTGAAAAATCTCGGTCTCGACATCGATCCGCGGGCGCGCCTGGGCGATTTTCCGATCGGCGTGCAACAACTCGTCGAACTGTCGCGCGTGCTGTTCTCAGGCGCGCGGATCATCATTCTCGACGAACCGACGTCGGCGTTGTCGCCACCGGAGATCGAACATCTGTTCGGAGTGCTCACCAAGCTGCGCGAGGGCGGCCGCAGCATCATCTTCATCTCTCATTTCCTCGACGATATCCTCAAGATTTCCGACGCGATCACGATCTTTCGCAATGGCCGCAAGGTCGCGACGAACGAGGTTACCCCGGCGATCGACAAGGGTTGGGTGATCGAGCGAATGATCGGCGCCGGTCGGGAGGAGCTGGAGGAAAGCTATCTGGGCGAGATCAAGCTCCATAGCCGACCCGAGGCGCCCGTCGTCTTGCGCGCCACAGGGCTGACGCTCTCACCGGCCTACCGCGACCTGACGTTCGAGGCCCGCGCCGGCGAAGTGCTAGGCGTTTACGGCTTCATGGGCTGCGGCCAACTCGAGCTGGCGCGCACTCTGTTCGGTCGGCTTCGCGCCGAGGGCGGCACGCTCGACATCGACGGGTCGGTCAAATCGCTGACCAACACCGCGGCAGCGAAGAGGGCGGGGGTCGCCTATGTCGCCGAAAGCCGGCGTTCGATGCTGTTTGCCGAAGAACCTATTTACAAGAACATTTCGATCGCGGTCCTCGAGCGCCTGTCTCGCTGGTTCCTCAAGCCCGATCGCGAGCGAGAGATCGCCAGGGCGCAGATCAAGAATCTCGACATCCGTCCGCCCGAGGCCGAATGGCGCCTCGGCGGCCTTTCGGGCGGCAACCAACAGAAGGTCGCGCTGGCCAAATGGCTCACGCATTCGCCCCGAATTCTCTTGCTGGCCGAGCCGACGCGGGGGATGGACGTCGGAGCGAAAGAGGACGTCGTCAGAATTGTGCGCGCGCTTCGCGACCAAGGCATTGCGATCATCGTCTTTTCGACCGAGCCGGAGACCGTTCTTTCGCTGGCAGACCGGGTTCTGGTGATGCGCAAGGGCGAGATCGCCCACGAATTCGCAAGCGAGGCGATCAGCAAGGATCGCCTGTTGGCCGCCGCCTGACAATGGGATTTCGACTTCGATGAACACGCCAGGCGCCGACTTGAGCTCCGCCCGCGGCTTTCAGCTTGGGGATTTTCTCCGCAACCAACTGCGCAACATCGCGCCGTTCATCACGCTTCTGTGCCTCGTCGTCTTCTTCAGCGTTGCCAGCCCATCCTTCGCGTCGCTCGGCAATCTGGAGAACATTCTGCAGCAGGTTTCCGTCACCGCCATCATCGCTGTCGGACTCACCTTCGTCATTCTGACCGCCGAGATCGATCTCAGCGTCGGCGCGATTGCCAATGCGACAGCGATCGTGCTCACGTTCTTTACGGCGCAGCCGGACTACGTGAACATCGCGAATCTTCCCATGCCCGGCCCGATCGCGATCGTCCTGGCGCTCGTCGCCTGTTGCGCCCTCGGCCTTCTGACCGCTTTCGGCGTCACCCGCATCGGCATCCCGTCCTTCATCATGACGCTTGCGATGATGCAGATCGGCGCCGGCGTCTCGGCGGTCCTGGTGCGCGGCCAGATCGCCTATACCGTTCCGAGCCTGGTTCAGACCCTCGGATCCAAGTCGCTCGGCGGCGTTCCCTGGATCGTCATCGTCGCGGCGATCTTTCTGCTCGTCGCCCATCTCGTGCTGACCTACACGCGGTTCGGCCGCTACGTCTATATGGTCGGCGGCAATCGTGAGGCCGCGGAATATTCCGGGGTCAATGTCCGCTTCATCGTCGGCGCGGTGATGGTGATCTCTGCGATGTGCTCGGGTGTCGCCGGCATGATCGGCGTCGCCTATTTCGGCAGCGCCCAGCAGAACGAATTCGACACCTTCTTGCTCGACGCGATCGCGGCGGTGGTGGTCGGCGGCACCAGCCTGTTCGGCGGACGCGGCGGCATCGGCAACACAATCGTCGGCCTCTTCGTGCTTGGCGTGCTGAACAACGGTCTCGACTACGTCAAGATCGACAGCTTCCTAAAAATCCTTATCCGCGGAATCATCCTGCTCGCCGCGCTGGTCATCAACGTCTATGCCGAGCGGCTGCGCACCGCGCGGGTCGGCGGGAAAGGCTGACCTCTATGCCTGCTTATACTCCCGTCGACGGAACGCGGCTCGCCGGCGCGCTCGCCGAAATCCCCGCCGTCCGCGACCGTCTCGGCGGCGACGCCGCGGCGTGGCGTATCCGCGAGGTCGGCGACGGCAATCTCAACCTCGTCTTCATCGTTGAAGGCCGAGCCGGCGGCGTCGTCGTCAAGCAGGCGCTGCCCTATGTGCGGCTGGTCGGCAAGTCGTGGCCGCTGCCGCTCGAGCGTTCATGGTTCGAATATAGCGCGCTGACCGAGCAGGCCCGCCACGCGCCGGGCCTCACGCCGGAGGTTTTCCACTTCGACCGCGCCCAGGCGATGATCGTCATGGAATACCTCTCGCCGCATATCATCATGCGCAAGGGCCTCATCCGCGGCGTCGAATATCCCCGATTTGGCGCCGACATCGCCGAGTTTCTCGCCGCGACCCTGTTCAACACTTCGGTCCTCGCGGGAACCGCGGCCGAGCATAAGGCGCGCGTGGAGCTGTTCGCTCCGAACGTGGCGCTCTGCAAGATCACGGAAGATCTCGTCTTCACCGACCCCTACCGCGAAGCGCCGCTCAATCGCTGGACCCGTCCCTTTCTTGACGCGCAAAAGCGGGCATTCGAGCAGGACAATGCGCTGAAGATTGCGGCGCAAGGCCGCAAATATCAGTTCATGACCAGCGCGCAGGCGCTGATCCACGGCGACTTGCATACCGGCTCGATCATGCTGACGCGCGACGACACACGGGTGATCGACCCCGAATTCGCCTTCATCGGGCCAGTCGGCTTCGACGTCGGCGCAGTCATCGGCAATCTGTTGCTGGCCTTTTTCGCCCAAGAGGGTCACGAGGTCGTTCCGCGCGCCCGCGACGCCTATCGAGACTGGATTTTGCTGCAGGCGGAGAATGTGTGGTCAGGATTCCACGATCGCTTTCTCGAGCTTTGGCGCGCCGCTCGCTCCGGCGACGCCTATCCCGTCGACCTCTTTGCTTCCGCCGAAGACCATGAATCGATGGACAAGGAGCGTGCACGATTCATGCGTGTCCTCTTCGAGGATACTTTAGCCTTTGCCGGCACAAAAATAATTCGCCGCATTCTGGGCCTCGCTCATGTCGAAGACCTCGAGGCCATTGCAGACCCGGAACGACGCGCGCGCTGCGAAGCCAAGGCGCTGCGGCTCGCGCGCGAGTTGCTGATCCACGCCAGAGGCTTCTCCGCTCCTGCCGATGTCGTCAGCGCAGCGCGAGCGATCGGCCGCGCCTGAAACAGCGGGTTGCCGTCAGTGCGGGCGCGTCGGAGAGCCGCTCGTGCGCAGCCGGGCGGCGGCCGACCTGGCGAGATAGTCGGCGACCGCCCCGGTCACCGCCATGCCTCGCACTTCCTCGGGCGAAGCCAGCCGCGCATCGATAATCTCGCGGTTGTCGAGCTTGAGTTCGGGCAGCCGGTCCAGCCGCAGCTCGAAGAAATGCACCCGGTCGCTCCGCCCGTCCCAGACGCCGTTGGCTTCGCCGGCGGGGCTGAGCTGCGGCGCGACAACGCCGATCTCCTCGACCAACTCGCGTTTCGCCGCTGCGTCGGGCGTCTCGCCGCGCTTGACAGTTCCGCCGGGGAAATTCCATTCGGCCCGATAGGAGGAGCGCAGGAGCAGCAAAGCCCGATCGACGTAGATTGCGACGAGCGCGCCTTCATGCTTTGCGCGCTTTAGCCGCCACCAGATGCGGGCGAGCGGGAACCCAAAACGGTACGCGGTCCGCCAGAAAGCGTCGATAGGCCCGGGACCCGACATGGACTGACCCTTTCCTCTACCTTCGCCAAACCGCGGGATCGCTTTCACCGCCCGATCCGTCCGCGACGAGCCAACTCGCCACAGGAGCGCCGCGTAGCGCCGCAACAAAACGCTCTTCCCTTTCGAGCGACCCATCGACACGAGCGATGTTCGTAGCGCGCAATTGACGCACTGGTCTATCCAATCTAGCCTTTCGTCGCCCCGATAGAGGGCACGGCAGCACAAAGCTGAACTGCATTTTACGACGCGGCCACGACGGCCGCCGAGTTGGAGGAACCCAATGCGTACAATGAGGGCGACAGTAGCAGGATTGTTGGCATGCGGCCTTGTGGCGACGGCCGCGCTCGCCGAGCCCAAGACGAACCTGCTCAGCCAATGGTCCGAAGGCTCCGACGCGGCGGCGATCGCCAAGCTCGGCGAAATGTTCACCGCCGCCGGCGGCAAGTGGGAACAGACCTCGATTGCCGGCCATACGGCCAACACGCTGGCGAAGCTCCGCGCTGACGTCGTCGCCGGCAATGCGCCGCCGGCCGTGCAGCTCAAGGGGCCGGAGATCGCCGAGTGGAACGCGACGGGCAGACCGCCAACCTCGACGCGATCGCCAAGCAAGGAAGGTTGGGACAAGGTCGTGGCGCCCGAGCTCCTGCCGGTGATGAAGCCGACCGGCAACTGGGTCGCGGTGCCGATGAACATCCATCGGATCAACTGGATCTGGGGCTCGACCAAGGCAATGGAGAAGGCCGGCATCAAGGAGCTGCCGAAGACCTGGGCCGACTTCAACGCCGACTGCGACAAGGTGGTCGCCGCGCATCTCATCTGCCTCGCCCATTTCAGCCAGGACTGGACGGACGCGACGACCTTCGAAGTCGTCGTCTACGGCATGGACATCGACCTCTTCCGCAAGGCCTTCGTCGAGGGCGACACGAAAGCGATGCGCTCGCCCGGACATGGTCAAGGCGTTCAAACAGATGCGCCTGATGGTGTCGAAATACATGGACCCGGCCATCGCCGGCCGTGACTACGACACCGCCACCAGCATGATCGCCAAGGGCCAGGCCGTCTTCATGATCATGGGCGACTGGCAGATCGGCATCTTTACTGCCGCCGGGCTCAAGACGCCGGAAGACTACCAGTGCGCGCAGGCGCCGACCGACTGGGGCAAGCCGGGCTTCATCCTCAATTCGGATTCGGTCGTCTTCTTCAAGCAGACCGATCCCGACTATGTCGAGGGTCAGAAGCTGCTCGCGCATCTCATCATGTCGCCGAAGTTCCAGACCGTGTTCAATCAGGCCAAGGGCTCGATTCCCGGCCCGCATGGATGTCGATCTTCGAAGGCTTCAACCCCTGCCAGAAGAAGTCGCAGCAGGCGCTGCAGGCCTCGATCGCCGACGGCACGCTGGTGCGCTCGATGGCGCATAACATGACGTCCTGCAGAAATATCGCGGAGCGATGATAGACACCATTACCTCGTTCGTGAACAATCCTAAAATGACGCCGGAAGAAGCCGCCAACGCCATGGCGGACGCAGTCGACGCGCAAAAGTAGCCGTCGAACGCCGTCGCGCGGGCGAACTCGTCGCGCGGCGGCTCCTTTTGGGTGCGATAGGCCGCCGCCATGTCGAACGCCGTGACCCTGAGCCGCGCCGCCGCTGAAGCGACCGCCCGCCGACGCGCAGACGTTGGCGGCCTGGACGCCGCGGCTGGTCATCGCGCCGTCGCGTGTTGGCGAGCTTCGTCTATGTGTTCGTCTTCACGTTGTGGACGCTCTATATCTCGCTCTCCAACAGCACGATGTTGCCGACCTACAAGTTCGTCGGCCTCAAACCCTATTTCGATCTCTGGTCGAACGAGCGCTGGCAGATCGCCTACGGCAACCTCTTCTTTTCAGCGCATTCTATGTCGTCCTGACCCTCGCCGTCGGCCTTGCTCTTGCCATCGCCATTGATCAGCGGGTGCGCGGCGAGGCGGTGTGGCGGACGATTTTCCTCTATCCGCTGGCGGTCTCCTTCGTGGTCACCGGCGTTGTGTGGAGCTGGCTCTACAGTCCCGACGCCGGCATCGAGTATCTGGTGCGCAGCCTCGGCTGGCACGATTTCACTTTCCGCCTGACGACCAACCGTCACACTGCGATCTATGCGATCATCGCGACGGGTATCTGGCAGTCGTCAGGCTTCGCCATGGCCCTCTTTCTCGCCGGACTGCGCTCGGTCGATCCTGACCTCGTCAAGGCGGCCCAGATCGACGGCGCCGGTCCCGCGCGCATTTACCGCAAAGTGATCCTGCCCTCGATCGCGCCGATCTTCGTCGCGGTCGTCGTCGTTCTCCTGCAATTCGCCATCAAGACCTTCGATCTTGTCGTCGCTCTGACACAGGGGGGACCAGGAATCTCGACCACCTTCCCGGCCAATTACGTCTACGACCTCATGTTCCAGCGCGGCGAGATCGCCGTCGGCGCCGCGGCCGCCATCATGATGCTGGCGGCGCTCGCGGTTGTGCTCGTGCCTTACGCGCTGTGGACGGTTTGGCGTTCACGCCGGGTGGCCGCCCATGGTTGACGCGACCTATCCCATTTCGTTCGATCCGCACGCGCGCGCGGATAGCGTGCGCTACGCCGCCCGTCGGATCGCGATCTATGGCTTCCTCAGCGTGTTCGCACTGATTTATCTGCTGCCGCTGTTCGTCGTCGTCGCCAATTCGTTCCGCGAACTGCCGGAGATCACGCGCAACGGCCTGATCGCGTTTCCGCACAGCCTGTCGTTCAAGGCTTGGCCGCAAGCCTGGGCGCACTATTGTGTCGCGGGCACCTGCGAAGGCATCAAGCGCAATTTCTACAACTCCCTGATCATGACGATTCCGGCGACGATCGTCTCGACCCTGCTCGGCGCCATCACCGGCTATGTCCTCTCCAAGTGGCGCTTCCCGGGATCGGAGACGTTGTTCGTCTGCATGATCCTCGGCGTCTTCATGCCCGGCCAGATCGCGCTCCTGCCCTGGGCATACGTCCTCGGCCACCTGCACCTGTCCAACTCCGTCTATGGCCTCATTTTCGTGCACATCGTGCAGGGCCTCTCGTTCACGACGCTGTTCTGCCGCAACTATTACGTCAATATCCCCGATGACCTGATCAAGGCGGCCCGCATCGACGGCGCGGGCTTCTGGCGCATCTTCTACAAGATCATCCTTCCGATCTCGCCACCGATCCTCATCGTCACCGTCATCTGGCAGTTCACCGGCATCTGGAACGAGTTTCTGTTCGGCGTCGTCTTCACCGGTGGGACCCAGCAGCCAATCACCGCGGCGCTGGTTGCGCTGGCGACCAGTCAGATGAACGCGCATCCCTACGACGTCGCGAGCTCCGCCGTCCTGATCGGCGCCATACCTCCCCTGCTGATCTACTTCTTCGGCGGCAAGTATTTCGTGCGCGGCCTGACCCAGGGCGCGATCAAATGAACGGACTCACATGGCGACGCTGACCATTTCGAAGCTGCACAAGCGCTTCGGCGCGGTCGAGGTCCTCAAGGGCATCGAACTCGAGGCGCGGACGGGCGAGTTCATCGCGCTCGTCGGGCCCTCGGGTTGCGGCAAGTCGACGCTTCTCGCGATGATCGCGGGACTGGAGACCGTCAGCGAGGGCGAGATCCGCATTGATGGAAACCTGGTCAATTCCGTCGCGCCCAAGGATCGCGACATCGCCATGGTGTTCCAGTCCTACGCCCTCTATCCCACGATGACCGCGCGGCAGAACATCACCTTCGGCATGGAAAGCCGCCGCGTGCCGAAGGCCGAGCAGGATCAAGCGGTCAAGCGCGTCTCGACGCTGTTGCAGATCGAGCCGCTCCTGAACCGCAAGCCCGGACAATTGTCCGGCGGACAACGGCAGCGGGTGGCGATGGGCCGGGCGCTGGTGCGCGACCCCAAGCTTTTCCTGTTCGACGAGCCCCTCTCCAACCTCGACGCCAAGCTGCGCGTCGACATGCGCACCGAAATCAAGAAGCTGCATCAGCGCGTCGGCAAGACGACCGTCTATGTCACGCATGACCAGATCGAGGCCATGACGCTTGCTTCGCGCATCGCCGTCATGCACCAGGGCGCGATCCAGCAATTCGACGAGCCGCAGGCCGTCTATGACCGTCCAGCCAACATGTTCGTCGCCGGCTTCATGGGGTCGCCGTCGATGAATTTCATTCCCGGCGAGCTGACCAAGCTCGACAATGCGCCGGCGGTCACGATCGCGCTGGCCGACGGCAAGACAGCGACGATCCCGCTCGCCCAGACGCCTGCGTTGCGGCCTGCGGACGGCAAGGTCGTGCTCGGGGTGCGCCCCGAACATCTCTTTCGCTACAGCGAAAGTCTGAAGGCGCAGAAGCCAGCGCTCGCCATGCTGACCGTACCCGTCGAGGTCGTCGAGCCCACCGGGGCCGAGACCCACGCCGTGCTCAAGGTCGGCGAGCGTGAGATCGTCGGGCGTTTCGATCCGGACCAGGCGCCGCGCCTCGGCGAAATGCTGCCGTTGGGAATCGACATGTCGCACGCATGCCTATTCGATCCTCGGACGCAGTCCTTCATTGCGCAGGCGGCTGCTTGACCTTCGCGACCTATCCGAGCCTTTCCGGCCGCGCCGTCTTCGTCAGCGGCGGCGCAACCGGGATTGGCGGCGACATCGTGCGCGCCTTCGCCCGCAACCATGCGCGCGTCGCCTTCTGCGACCTGCAGGCCGAGGCCGGCGAGCAGCTCGCGAAGGAGCTCGCAGGGACCGGCGAGAGCGCGCTCTTTCTTCGGTGCGACGTGACCGACATTCCAGCGCTTCAGGCGACGATCGGTGAGGCTCGCGACGCGTTCGGGCCGATTGGGGCGCTGGTCAACAACGCCGCCAATGACGAGCGGCACGCGATCGACGACGTCGACGTCGCCTATTGGGACCACGCCCAGAATGTCAATCTGCGCCATCAATTCTTCGCTGCGCAAACGGTCCGTCCGCAGATGCGCGAACTCGGATTCGGCTCGATCATCAATCTCTCCTCGATTGCGTGGCGGGCGGGCGCTGCGGAGATGGCCGCATATTCGACAGCCAAGGCCGGCGTGGTGGGGCTGACACGCGCGCTGGCGCGCGCTTTTGGAGCAGATAACATCCGCGTCAACGCGATCGAGCCGGGCGCGGTCATGACCGACCGGCAGCGCCGGCTGTGGTACAGGACGCCCGGGTCAGTCGATGCGATGGTCCAGCGCCAATCCATCAAGGCGACGCTGCTTGGCGACGAGGTGGCGCGCGCGGCGCTGTTTCTCGCCGCCGACGACAGCCGCATGATCACCAAGCAATCGCTGATTGTCGACGCGGGGCTCCGATGAACGTAGATGCCGAGACGGACAAGAAGACTCGGCGCGGGCGCACGTTCGCGCTCGGCCTGAACCCCTACGGCCTCACCTACCACCTCGGGCTGCAAGGCGCGGGCGGTCCACGGGCCAATCCAAACGGGACGGGCCTCGAAGGATTCATCGCGATCGCGACCGAACTCGGCGCGAAGGCGCTCGAAATCTTCGATTCGTGGCTCAGGGCGCTCGGCGACGACGAACTGCGCGCGCTGCGCGACCGGCTGGCCATGCTCGGCATGACGCCGATCGTCAGTTCGGGCCTCATGATGGGCCCGTTCGAAAGCGCCCTGCGTTCGGCCAGGCTCCTGGACGCACGGGTGATCCGCTACGGCTTGACGACGGTGCTTTGCGGCGACCGGCACGCGCTCGGCGACAAATGGATGGAACTCGTGGCCGGCGTGCGCGCCGCGCTCGCCGATCGCGGCCCGCGCGCGGATGACGAAGGCAGAAGTCTGGCGATCGAGAATCATCAGGATTTCGGCAGCGCCGAGCTCGCCGCCTTTTGCGAGGAAACGCGCGGGGTCGGCGTCTGCCTCGACACCGGCAACGCCTTTCCGGTGGCGGAAGCGCCGCTCGACTTCACCCGCCGCGTCGCGCCCTACGTTCGCCACGTCCATCTCAAGGACTATCGCGCTCAATTCACCGATGAAGGCTTCCGTCTGGTGCGCTGCGCGATTGGCGACGGCGCGGTTCCCCTGCCCCAGATGCTCGACTTGCTCGCCGGGCATCATCCGAAGATGACCGCCGTACTCGAACCTGGAGCGCTGGAGGCGCGCCACGTGCGCCTGCTCAGGCCCGAGTGGTGGACCGGCTATCCGCCAAAGGAGGCGCAGGAGCTCGCCGCCTGTCTCGCGTCGCTGCGAGTCAACCGGCTGTCCGACGACGCCGACGCTCGCACGCCCTGGGAGCGCGGCGAGGACGACAGGATCGAGACCTATGAACTCGCGATGATCCGGCGCAGCGCCGCCAACATGCGCGCCATCGGTCTCGGCTCAAACTCAACGGAACGAACGCAATGACCAAGGAACTCGCCGGCAAGATCGCCTTCGTCACCGGCTCGGGCCGCGGCCTCGGGCGGGTAATGGCCGAACGCCTGGCCGAGCTCGGCGCCGATGTCGCCATCCATGACCTCTCCCAGACTGCCCCGGCGAAGTATGGCGAGGCCCCGGACCTCGACTCGGTCGCGAGGGAAATCGGCCGCCACGGCGGACGCGTCGCCGCGGTCACCGGCAACATTGGCGACAAGGCGGCGATCGCGAAAATGAAAGAGGACATCGAGAAGCAGCTCGGGACCGTCGATATCCTGGTCAATTGCGCCGGCGGCGACATCGGCGCCTCGGGCGGCAAGCCCGTCCCCAATGACGCGCTCGGCATCCCGCTCGAAGACATCAGGGCGCTGACCGAGAACAACCTCTACGGCACGATCCTCGTTTGTCAGGCCTTCGTACCGCCCATGGTGAAGGCGGGAAGCGGCTCGGTCATCAATATCGCCTCCGCCGCGGCCCACTTCGGCGTCACCAACGGCGTCATCTACGCCGCGCTGAAGGCCGCCATTGTCCATTATACGCGCTGCCTGGCGAAGGATCTGCAGAGCGAAGGCGTGCGCGTCAATGCGGTGAGCCCGGGCGCGACCAAGACGGCGCGCTTCGAGGCGACCCGGGTCGTCGATCCCCAGATGATGGATTCCTCGAAAAAATCTCTGGTCCGCTATGCCGAGCCGGCGGAGATCGCCGATGCCGTCGCGTTCCTGGCGGGCCCGAGAAGCAAGTTCGTCAATGGTCAGGTCCTGAGGGTCGACGGCGGCGAGACCGTGTTTCCCGGCTGACGAACGTTTGGACACCATCAGGGCGCACGAGGACGGCGGATGACAGCCGAATATCTGACCATCGAAGGCGGCAGGCTCGCCGTTCCAGCGGAAGGCGCGGGCAGCGTGCGCGCCTATAAAGGCATTCCCTACGCCGCGCCGCCGTTGGGTCCATTGCGCTGGCGGCCGCCGCAACCCGTTCCGCCGTGGGACGGCGTTCGCCCGGCGAACGCATACGGGCCGAATTCGCTGCAGGGCGTCGTCTTCGGCGACATCGATCCGCTCGCCTGCGGCGTCTCCGAAGACTGTCTTTATCTCAATGTCTGGACGCCGATTGAGCCGCAGAGTTCGCGACGGCTGCCGGTGATGGTGTGGATTCACGGCGGCGGCTTCGTCGTCGGCTCGGGTTCCGAGCCGCGCTACGACGGAACGCGCCTCGCCGCGCGCGGCATCGTGGTCGTGACGCTCAACCACCGCCTCAATGCGCTCGGCTTCCTCGCGCATCCGGAACTGACCGCCGAATCCGAACATCGCGCGTCCGGCAATTACGGCATGCTCGATCTCGTCGCCGCGCTGAGATGGGTCAGACGGAACATTTCTGCCTTCGGCGGCGATCCGCAGGAGGTGACTATCGCCGGCGAATCGGCAGGCTCGGAAGCGGTGAGCGCGCTGATGGCGTCTCCGCTCGCCAAGGGCCTGTTTGCGCGGGCGATCGGCGAGAGCGGCGCGATGTTCGCGACGCCGAGCCGCGCGCCCGCGCCGCTCGACAAGGCTGAGGCCGCCGGGCTCGCTTTCATGCGCAAGGTCGGCGCGAAGACGCTGGCCGAGCTGCGCGCCGCCCCTGCCGACGCCATTCTCGCCGCGGCGCCGGGCCTCGGCTACCGGCCGATCGTCGACGGCTTCTTCCTGCCGAAGCCGCCCGCGCAAATATTCGCCGCCGGCGAGCAGTCCGACGTGCCGCTGATGGCGGGCTGGAACAAGGACGAGGGCTTCAACTTCACCCTCTTGCAGGGCGACGATGGAAAGCGCCCCTACCCCGACCTCGTGCGTCGGATTTTTGGCGCGCGTGCAGAGGAAGCGCTTCGATATTACCCCGCCGGGTCGCCGCAGCTCGACACGGCCTCGGCCCGCGCGCTCGGCGGCGACCTCACCATCATCCATTCGACCTGGGAATGGATCGAAGCGCAGAAGGCGCACGGCCGGTCGGAAATTTTTCGCTTCCGGTTCGATCGCGCGCCGCTGACGCCGCAGGGCTGGTTCGGGCAAAGCGACCCCCGCGAGGCCGGCGCATTCCACGCGGGCGAAATCCTCTACGTGTTCGACAATCTCGACGCATTTCCGTGGCTGATCGACGAAGCGGACCGCGCGCTCGCAACGCTTGCGGCGAGCTACTGGGTCAATTTCGTCAAGACCGGCGACCCCAACGGAGCGGGCCTGCCCGAATGGCCGTCCTTCCGAGGAGGCAGCGTCATGAAGCTCGATGCGTCCGCCGCCTGCGGCCCCGAGGAGGCACGCGACCGGCACATCTTTCTTCGAAGTGCGACGGCAGCGGGCGCATCCTAGGCGCGGCGGCGTCGCCCGCGTCCTTTCGACGAACTTCCTCGGACCCAGTTTTCCTCTTACCATCGCGCGGCGGCTGTCAATGTCTGACGGGGACCGCGACGCGGAGGGAAAATCCCCTTGAGACGCATTGGCGCTTTGATCGCCGTCGTCGTCTTCCTCTTCGCGCTGGCGCGAATGAGCAGCGTCGTCGTCGATTGGGCGTGGTTCTCGTCAATCGGCTATGTCGACGTCTTCTGGACGGCGTTCGCTGCGAAAGCCGCTCTCTTCGTGGTTGTCTTCGCCGTCTCGAGCCTGCTTCTGTGGGCGAATGCAACGTTGGCGCTGCGCTTTGCGTCAAGGCCGCGGCCACGGCTGCCGGCGGCGCTCAGTCCAAGCTTCGTGACCTTTCAGTCGTCGCAGGGGCCGTGGGGTCAGTCGAACGGATTTCAACTCTCGCCGCTCGCACGGCGCCTGCTCATCCTGGCCGCTGCGGTCATTCTCGGACTTCTGGTCGCTTTGGGCGAGGCCGGCAGGTGGGACCTCGTCCTCCGCTTCATCCACCAGGCGCCGTACGGCCGGACGGACCCGCTGTTCGACAAGGACATTGGATTCTACCTCTTTTCGCTGCCGGTCTATGTCGCGGTCAAGAACTGGCTGCTGTGGATGCTCCTGCTCGCGGCGCTGATGGCCGCGGCAATCTATTTCCTGCACGGCGACATCAGTCTCGATACGCAGCCGTGGAGCGTCTCGCCCTCGGCGATTTCCCATGGATCCGCGCTGCTCGGCCTCTTTTTCGCGGTCAAGGCGTGGTCCTATGCGTTGGACCGCTACCTCCTGCTCTACAACGACAACGGCGTCGTCGTCGGCGCCGGCTACACCGATGTTCATGTCGAACTGCCGGCGCTCTGGCTGCTCATCGGGTTTGCCGCCGTTGCGGCCATTGTCTCATGGGCCAACGTCCGGCTGCGCTCGATCCCCCTGGTCATCGCCGCGGCTTTGCTGGTGTTCGGCGGCGCTTTTATCTTCGCCGAGGCGGTCCCTGCGCTGTTCGAGCGCTTCTATGTCAAGCCGAGCGAGCTGCAGCTGGAGGCGCCGTACATTCAGCGGAACATCGCGCTAACGCGGGAAGCCTACAACCTCGGCCAGATCACGGTGAAGCCGTTCCCCGACTTACAGGATCTCACCTTTCAGTCGCTGCGGAACGACAGCGGGACCGTCAACAACATCCGGCTATGGGACTGGCGGCCGCTGCTCGACACCTACGCGCAACTGCAGGAGATCCGCACCTACTACCGGTTTCTCGACGTCGAAGTCGATCGCTACCACCTTGCCGATTCCTATCAGCAGGTGATGCTTTCGGCGCGCGAGCTTGTCCCTTCGCTGCTGCCGGCCAACGCCCAGACCTGGGTCAACCTGCATCTCCTGTTCACCCACGGAAACGGGGTGGTGATGTCCCCGGTCACCCGAAAAACCGCCGAGGGCTTGCCGATCCTTTATCTGAAGGACATCCCGCCGGTCCCCGCCGGGGGTCCAGCCATAACCGAGCCGCGCATCTATTTTGGCGAAGGCGCTGTCGGCTACGTGATCGTCAAAACCGGGACGCCCGAGTTCGACTATCCCAGGGGAAAGGACAATGCCTATACGCATTACGATGGCGCGGCCGGCGTGCCGATCGGCGGGGCCGCGTGGCGGTCGCTGTTCGCCTGGTATTTCGATGACGTGAACATCCTGCTCAGCGGCTACATCACCGGCGAGAGCAAGATCATGCTTCATCGTAACATCCAGGATCGCGTGCGGACGATCGCGCCGTTCCTGCAACTCGACCGCGACCCCTACGTCGTGGTCAGCGATGGGCGGCTCTACTGGATTTCAGGACGCCTACACGACGAGCGACTGGTTCCCCTACGCCAAGCCGCAAGCCATCGGCGGCGACATCGACTACATTCGCAATTCCGTGAAGATCGTGATCGACGCCTACAACGGGACGGTCACTTTCTATGTCGCGGACGCCGCCGATCCGATCGTCGCGACCTATCGAAAAATCTTCCCGTCGCTGTTCAGGCCGCTCGATGCCATGCCGCCGGATCTGCGACAGCACATTCGCTACCCCGAGGACCTTTTCACCATACAGGCCCTCCAGTACCGCGCCTATCATATGGACGCGCCGGAGGTCTTCTACAATCGCGAGGACCTTTGGCAGTTTCCCCGCGAGCCGACCGCGCCCGACGGAATGAATGAAGCCGGCGGCGAGACCAGGATGGCGCCCTATTACATCATGATGCGCCTGCCCGGCGAATCGCAGACCGAGTTCTTCCTCATGCTGCCCATGACGCCGAGCCAGCGGGAGAACATGATCGCCTGGCTCGCCGCGCGCTGCGATCCGCCCGAGTACGGCAAGCTCATCGTCTACGAGTTCCCGAAGGAGAAGCAGGTCTATGGGCCATTCCAGATCGAGGCGCTCATCAACCAGAACACCGAGATCTCGCAGCAAATCTCGCTGTGGAATCAGATGGGCTCGCGGGTCATTCGCGGAAACTTGCTGGTCGTGCCGATCGGCAATTCGGTCCTGTATGTGTCGCCGCTCTATCTCCGCGCCCAGTCCGGCCAGCTCCCCGAGCTCAAGCGCGTGATCGCGGCCTACGGCGACCGTGTGGTGATGGAGGAGACGCTGCCCGCGGCGCTGGCGGCATTGTTCAAGGAATCCGTCGCGCCGGCGACCCAGCCGGCCCCCGCCGCGGCTTCGCTTTCGGGCCCGGCAAACGAACGAGCCCGGCAGGCGCTCGCGGATTACGACCGCGCGCTGGAGCGGCTGAAGGCCGGCGACTGGGCCGGGTTCGGCGCGCAACTCGACGCGCTGCGTCCGCTGCTCGAGGAGCTCAGCCGGCAGCCGGCTGGACATTAGTCTCCGCCATCAATGACGGTCGCAGCCGTCATTGCGAGCGAAGCGAAGCAATCCAGATGCGCAGCCTTGCTTGGTCGCTTCGCTCCTAAAGAAACGACGCGGAGCTTCGTGTTTCTTCCTGTCCTTTGTGGTGATTCTTCGTGTCCTTCGTGGTCGATATTCACCACAAAGGACACGAAAATTGATCACAAAGGACACAAACGAGCACGCAGACACGGGCGCACCTGAACGGCATTCGTTTCATTCACCGAAGTCACCCTCAAGGGCGGTCCAAACTCGCGATGACGGGCGCGCCGTATTCTACCGATCAGCCCGGCGCCGTGAGCTGCTTGACCATTGTTCGGTGAGGGATCGTCACTTCGATGAAGGTTTCGCCCGTCGCGACATAGCCCCCTTTCTCATAAAAGCGCATCGCCGCCTCGCGCGCATGCAGGATGATGCGGCGAAATCCTCTCTCCGCCGCCAACGCTCCGGCGAAAACGACGATCTCAGCGCCGACGCCGCGCCCCTGATGGTCGGGGTCGACGGCCATCTGGCGAAGCTGGACCACCGCGCCGTGCGCCCGTCGACGGCGCGCAAGGCGACGCAACCGACGAGTTCGCCACCCAGATAGGCGGCGATATGAATGTCCTCTTTTTCTTCCACGAGTTGTCGGGCGGTGAAATCCAGTCCGAGCGGGATGCGCAGGACGCGGCGGCGAAGCTCCACCAGGTCGCGATAGCGACTGGAATCGTGTTCAACCTGCATAAACTCCAACACGTCGGCGCCCTCTCGCAGATTTGGCGGCGCAGCGGCTCATACACTCTCGAAGTGACGGCGCCAAAGCGGTCGTCGCGAACCCAGCGAAGCAGTCCAAGACGAACGAATGGCCCTTCGAGAGACGGGGGTTCTTTTGCAACGCGCGGTCGGCGCGACTCTGGATCGTCAGGCCGGTTCGCTTCTCGCAATGAACGCGCCACGGTCATGCTGTCGTTGGCCCGTCCCCGATCATTCGCCTCAGCGTCGGACCAGCCAACCGCTCCATCCGTAGCTTCTTCAACAAAAAACCGTTCGAACCGCTTCTGAGTTGGCTTTGTCACCGGTCATTATTTCGCAAATCGGGCGTGATCGCGGCAACAAAAGCCTCGGCCTGTTCGACCGCCAATTTTGCATTTTCCGCGCCGACGGGATCGCCGCTGTAATCGGCAGCTGCCGAAACCTCTGCACCTTGTTGAGGGCTTCGCCATGTTCTGCCGACACATGGCCGGCAAGCACAACGCGTTGACCGAACAAAGCGACAAGCCGGTTATGAGTTTTGATTGGCGCGGTTATTTGTCCGACGCCGAGAGTAAACAAGGCTGCATGAGCCGCATCGAACATCGCGTAATAGGCTCGGCTACAAGCGCCGTCCGTGTCGCCGGAGTTCAGAAGCAGGCGCGCGCCGGAAAGCGCGGCCTCGGCCTTGGCGATGTCGTTTTTTGACGAAGGAGCATCGCTCATAGATGAACGCCCTCGCGCAGGATGTTGGCGATCAGGGCCGGATTCGAGAAGCTCTCTGGGCGTGCAAGCTCATCCTCCCAAAGCGGTAACCCCTGCACCATTACGCCCGTTTCCATCAGCACGTGGAATTCAACCCCCGCCATGTCACCGGAGACTTTGTAGCGGTCGCCGCGCGCGCCTTTCAGGATGACCGCAATATCGGCGTCGCTATCGGGTTTGTGATCGCCCCGCGCGCGGCTGCCAAAAAAAATCGCCTCGCGGACGGGATATTTGCCCTCAAGCCGTTTCAAGAAGGCGCGGACGGCGCGTTCCGTCTCGGCGTCGAGCGGCGGTCGGCCGGGCAGCGGCGACGGCGCGGCCCTCTCGACCAGCCGTGAAATCGTGCTCTGGTGGAGATTGAACCGTCGCGCCAGGTCGGCTTGCGTCGCGGCGCCGTCGGCAAGTGAACTGGACCCCGGATTTAGGACCATTGGCTAAGGTGTGAAATGTCCTGCTCTGTCGCAACCGATGGAGCGAGAAATGACGAAGTCACGCAAGAAGTTTGATGCGGCGTTCAAGGCGAAGATTGCGCTTGAGGCGCTGCGCGAGGATGCGACGGTTCCGGAACTGGCGAAGCGGCACGGGGTGCATCCGAACCAGATTTATGCCTGGAAGAAGCAGGTTCTCGACAATGCGGCGAGCCTGTTCGCCCGCGGGGCGAGCGGTTCGGGCGATGGCGAGGAGGAGCGCGAGCGCAAGGCGGCCAAGCTTTATGCCAAGATCGGCCAACTGACGGTCGAACGGGATTTCTTGGCCAGGAGGCCAAGTCGATGAGCGCGCCCGATCGAAGAGCGATGGTCGAACGATCCGGCAGGGACCTGTCGGTGCGCCGCCAATGCGCGCTTATGGGCGTGGCGCGCTCGGGGGTCTACCGCCCCAAGCCGGTCGCCGGGGCGGACGATCTGGCGGTGATGCGCCGCATCGATGAATTGCATCTCGAACTTCCGTTCTACGGCTCGCGGCGAATGACCTTCGAACTCAACAAGGAAGGCCGCGGGGTCAACCGCAAGCGAGTGCAGCGGCTGATGCGGGTGATGGGGATCGAGGCGCTGGTTCCGCGCCCCGGCACGAGCAAAGCTGCGCCCGGGCACAAGATATACCCCTACCTGCTGCGCGGCCTGAAGATTGTCGAGCCGAACCACGTGTGGGCGGCCGACGTGACCTACATCCCGATGGCATGCGGCTTCCTCTATCTGGTGGCGATCATCGATTGGGCGAGCCGGGCGGTTCTGGCATGGCGGCTGTCGAACACCAACGATGCGAGCTTCTGCGCGGCGGCGCTGGAGGAGGCGCTGCTTCGGTTTGGAAAGCCGCGGATTTTCAATACCGATCAGGGCTCCACGTTCACCGCCGAGGCTTTCGTCGGCAAACTCGCGGCGGCCGGCGTCGCGATTTCGATGGACGGACGCGGCCGCTTCATGGATAACATTTTCATCGAACGGCTGTGGCGCTCGATCAAGTATGAAGAGGTGCATCTGAAAGCCTACGCCGACGGCCGCGAGGCGCGGACCGGCATCGGCTCCTGGATGACCTTTTACAATTTTCGGCGCCCGCACCAGGCGATGAATAACCAGATGCCGATGGCGGTGTGGCGCGCCGGCACGGACAAAATCGAGGCGGCGGCGAGGGCTGTGGATATGCCGCTTCGCTTGGACAACGCAAACGCGTTGCCCACATCCCCACAGCAGATGCAGAAGCAGCAAGAAGCGGCTTGATTCTTGAAGGACAAGGGCAGGCGAGATTACACCTTAAATCCAACGACCCGTGGTCCCACCAACGGGGTCCAGTTCACCAATTCCCTCTGGAGCTCGAGCGCACTGACTCCGTTCTTTTGGCTGGTGATGAACCACATCGCCAGAAACCACAGCCGCAACGGCTTGCGTGTGTCCTGGAACACCGTGCCAGCCGTCAAAGTTGTTTCCCACTCGCAGGCGCGACACCGGAACCGGTCTCGCGACATGGTCCACGGCTCACCAGCCGCGCCGCATTCCGCGCACACAAATCCATTCGGCCACCGCAAGCGCCGGACATAGTCGTGACAGGCGGCATCGGTGCGGAACCATTGGTCCATTTCGTGAAAGGTCCGGGGATAATCGGCTCCGGGAATGGGATGAACGGCGCTTTCCATCGTCGGATGGTAGCGCCGGGTATAGCGGGTGTGAAGGGGATACCCATTTTCTTGAATTGTGCACCGACTGAATAGTTGCAATAATTATGCAGCACTTGTGCTCGGCATTGAGGACGACGGATGCTGCGCGGAAATCGGAGTTTTCCTCTCGCACGAGCATCCGGCCACGCTGGAAGCTAAGTTGATGGCACTGGGCAAGCCGATGTTCGTTATCACGCTTGAAAACGAGATGCACGTTTCACGTCCGACGAGCAGACGGCACGGGCGCGGGCGCTGCTGTTGGAGTCGGAAGGCATTCCCGATAACGACAACCTGAATGCGATGCTATGGAACGATCCGGGCGACGGTGGCACGCTCCAGGTGATTGATGTCGGTGGCGTGCGCTGGAAAAATCATCCGACGCGCCCGTCAGATATAGGTGACGCGGAGCGTCCGGCGTGACGTAGCAAATTACGTCATCCTTCACCACAATCGGTCGAAGACGGTCGGTCTCCGAACAAATGGGAACTTCCGCTCGGCTCGATAGCGGTCGCCGACGATCTCTCAAAAGTCCCCGAAATTCGGGCGAAAGGCGCTTCGTCAAAATTCTTGACTTTTGCACCGTCGCCTGCTGCTCGGCACCCTATCACGTTCGACGCGCCAACCCGGCGGGACCAATGACGCCGCTCACTGCTACTTGACGCCATTTCGCCCAATGAACATTTTGTTCGTTGTCGGGAAATGACACAGCTGTGACCGACGAAGAAACCCGAAGAGAGCGAGCGGCCTCTGCTTTCAGAGGCAGTCATTTCCCGACGCAGATCAGTGCGTTCACATTTTCGTGATGGCCAAGCAAGAGAGCGGTCGGTCAGCTAAGCGGTCGCCGCGGCCACTTTTCCCTGTTGCGATCCGGCGGACCGTGTGAAATCTGGGCGGCCAGTCCCTCGTGTTGGGCGAGGGATCAGAACTGGCGTCCAATGCATCTCGATCCCGCGACTATCGTTGCCCTCTTATCTTCGGTTACGGCGCTCGTCACGGCAACCACTCGAATTCTTCGTGAATTGCGGGCCTGGCGACGGAAAATTTCGCGCCGAGCGCGGCCGTTTGGGCGAAAATCTTGACTTTTGAACGGCGCGACGCCCGCTCAGGGCGGTCAAGCCCTCATTCGGGCTCGGAATGGCATGACGGGCTTTTCCGCGGACTCCGGTCCGTCCGAGGGCGACTCCTGTAGGCGCTCTCCAACCCGAAATTCAAATTCAGACACGACTCGTCCGGCGTCGCCCTGGGAGTACGCCGCCGCACGTGATATCTCCGACGGCGCTGGGGCAACCGGAAAGGATCCGTGGATGAAAGTCGGCTTTCTCGGACTGGGCCGGATGGGCTCAGGCATCGCCGCCAACATTCTCAAGGCGGGAAACGATCTCAAGGTTTGGAACCGCTCGCCCGAGAAGGCGGAGCCGCTCGTCCGCGACGGCGCCCAACTGGCGCGTACGCCGAAAGAGGCCGCCGGCGGGCGGGACATCGTCATCACCATGCTGGCCGACGACGCGGCGCTCGATGGGGTTCTCTCGGGCGACGACGGCCTGATCGCCGGACTCGGCGCGAACGCCCTTCACGTCTCGATGAGCACGATTGCGGTCGCCACCGCGGAAGCCGTCGCGGCGAAGCATGCGGCCCGCGGCCAGCGGTTCATCTCGGCCTGCGTATTCGGCCGGCCCGACGCCGCGGCGGCGACAAAATTGTTCGTCGTCGCCGCCGGCGACGCGGCGGAAATCGCCCGGGCGCGGCCGGTGCTCGAGGCGATCGGACAAAGAGTGTTCGAAGTCGGCGAGCGGCCGTCGGCCGCCAATCTGGTCAAGCTGTGCGGCAACTTCGCCATCCTGGCCGCGATCGAGACCATGGGCGAGGCGATGGCGCTCGCCGAGAAGGGCGGCGTCCGAAAGGCCAAGCTCCTCGAAGTGCTGACCGGCACGCTGTTTGACGCCCCCGTCTATCGCACCTATGGCCCGATCCTGGTCAACGAGAGCTTCCGGCCCGCCGGATTCGCCGCGCCGCTCGGCTTCAAGGACATGCGGTTGGCCGGAGAAGCGGCGGAAAAATCCGTCACCCCCATGCCGCTCTTGAGCCTGCTCAGAGACCGTCTCCTGGAGACGATCGCCAAGGAGGGATCGGATATCGACTGGTCGGGGATTGCCCGGACGAGCGCCAAGGACGCCGGGCTTTGAGCCGCATGCGGCGGCAACCCTTCCGCTGAACCGAAACGACCGATGGGCAATGCGAACCCGACCGGCCGAACAGGCGCCGCGTCAGGCGCGAAATATCCCTGCTTTCGCGCCAGCAGGGAATTTGAATTCCCTGCTCGGCGAAAAAATTCCCTGTTCGGCCGCGTAGGGAATTTTGCTGGAACGCTCTCGAATCATTGGGTTTTTTTGGACGGTTTTTCCGAAAATCGGCCGAAATGGGCGAAGATCCCTGCATTTTTCCCTGATGGCGGGGAATTCGGCGTCCTGCCGGATCAGACGAGCAGCTTCTCCAGGCGGATCGGCAGCTCGCGGACCCGAATTCCGGTCGCGTGATAGACGGCGTTGGCGACGGCGGCGTTGAGGCCGACGTTGCCGAGTTCGCCGAGGCCCTTGACGCCGAGCGGATTGATCCACGTCGTCGGTCTCCGGCACGAGGATCACGTCGATCGTCTGGACGTCGGCGTTCACCGGAACGAGATCGTCGGCGAGGTTGTCGTTGGCCCACGAGCTCATCCGCCGCTTGCGCTACCGGCCTCCGTTCGCCAAATTCGGGCTCTGGAGTTTTGATGAACGCCCCGCTCGACATTACGCGCCGTCCGTCCGTCTGCCCGCACGACTGCCCGTCGGTCTGCGCGCTCGACGTCGAGGTGATCGGCGGGAACCGGATCGGGCGCGTGCACGGCGCGGCTGACCACCCCTACACGCAAGGGGTCGTGTGCGCGAAAGTGGCGCGCTATGCCGAGCGCATCCATCACCCGGACAGGCTGACGCGGCCGCTCCGGCGCGTCGGGCCGAAAGGTTCGGGGCAATTCGCGCCGATCTCGTGGGACGAGGCGCTCGACCGCGTCGCCGGGGCCTTCCTCGAGGCTGAGCGCGAACATGGGTCGGAGAGCGTCTGGCCGTATTTCTACGCCGGTACGATGGGCCTCGTCATGCGCGATGGGATCGAGCGCCTGACGCACGTGAAGCGCTACTCACGCTTCTTCGGCACCATCTGCGTCGGCATCGCCTGGCCGGGCTATATCGCAGGGACCGGGCGAATGTCTGGAATTTCGCCGGCGGAGATGGCGAAATCCGACGTCATCGTCATCTGGGGGACCAACGCGGCCGCGACCCAGGTCAATCTGATGACCCACGCGACGCGCGCCCGGAAGGAGCACGGCGCGAAGATCGTCGCGATCGACATCTATCCGACCGAGACCATGCGGCAGGCGGATCTCGCTCTGCAGTTGAGGCCGGGGACCGACGGCGCGCTGGCCTGCGCGGTCATGCACGCGCTGTTTCGCGACGGCCTCGCCGACCGCGACTATATGGCGCGCTATGCGGATGCGCCCGAGGCGCTCGAATCGCACCTAGGCGACCGGACGCCTGCATGGGCGAGCGCGATCACCGGTCTCACGGTCGGAGAGATCGAGGCTTTCGCGGCGCTCGTCGGGCGCAACAAGCGGACGTTTTTCCGGCTCGGCTACGGCTTTTCGCGCCAGCGCAACGGCGCCGCCAACATGCACGCCGCACTGTGCATTCCCGCCGTCACTGGCGCCTGGGCGCACGAGGGCGGCGGCGCGCTGCACGCGTCGAGCGCCGTCTATGGGCTCGACCGCACGCTGATCGAGGGCCTCGATAAGCGTGACGAGAGCGTGCGACGGCTCGATATGTCGCGCGTCGGCGCGATCCTGACCGGCGACCGCGAGGCGCTCAAGGGCGGAGGCCCCGTCAAGGCGATGCTGATCCAGAACACCAACCCGATGGTGGTCGCGCCCGATCAGGAGACGGTGCGGCGAGGGTTTGCGCGCGAGGACCTGTTCGTCTGCGTGCACGAGCAGTTCATGACCGACACGGCGCGCTACGCCGACATCGTGCTCCCCGCGACGATGTTCCTCGAGCACGACGACATCTACACCGCAAGCGCGCACCAGTATCTGCAGTTCGCGCCCAAGGCGATCGATCCGCCCGAAGAATGCCGGTCGAACCACGACGTGATCTGCGCGCTCTCCCGCAGGCTCGGGGCCAAGCATCGCGGCTTCGACATGAGCCCGCGCGAGATCATCGACGAGACGCTGCGCGTTTCGGGACGCGGCACGCTTAAGGAGCTGGAAGCCGGGCGCGGGCTCGACTGCCAGCCGCCGTTCGAGACCGCACACTTCGTCTCCGGTTTTGCCCATGCCGACGGCAAGTTTCACTTCCGCGCCGATTGGCCAAGGACGCCCTACCCGAACGACGGCCTCCGCGGACCGTGGCGAGGCCTGCCCTCCTTGCCCGACCATTGGCCGGTCAACGAAGGCGCCGACGCGGCGCATCCGTTCAAGCTCGCCACCTCGCCGGCGCGCAACTTCCTCAATTCGAGCTTCAACCAGACCGCGACGTCGCTGGCCCGCGAAGCCCGCCCGTCGGCGCTCATGCATCCCGACGACTTGCGGGCCCTCGGATTGCGCGAAGGCGACGTCGTGCGCCTCGGCAACGACCGCGGCGAAATTCGCCTGCACGTCAGGACATCGCCGCAGGGAACGCCGGGCGTCATCGTCAGCGAGGGCCTTTGGGACAATCGCGCCTTCCTCGACGGGCGCGGCGTCAACACCTTGACCTCGGCGGAAAGCGTCGCCCCGTTCGGCGGCGCAGCCTTCCACGACATAAGGGTCTGGGCGCGCGCCGGCAGTTCGGGCTCCGCCGACGACGAAAAGGCTGAAGCCGAGGCGAGGAACGTAAGCCGCGAATTCTGCAGCGGCTGGAAGCTACGCTGGAGCGTCGCCGGTCGCGCTCGCCGGTCGAAATCGAGGCGAACTCCGGGTGGAGGAACGGGCGCGGGAACGCTCGGACTTCGGACCTCACAGGCTCTCCCTGCGACCGCCGGCGTGGGCGCGCCACGGACATTGGCAAGGTCACGCCTCGTTGGCGACCCCGACAACGGCGGCGGCAAAATCGCCGCCCACTCGATCCTTGGCGAAGCGGAGCAGCTGTTCGAAAGTGCGCACGTCGATGCTGATGTGGCTCATCTCGTCGCTGAGGACGTTGGCGAATGTCAGCCATAGACGACTCCGTCGAAATACGTGCTGACACCGCCGCCGACAGCGACCCGTTGGTTGATGTCGACGGGATTCTTTCCCTTCGTCTTCGTCATTGCGCGCTCCATTCCCTCGGTCCCTTACGCTATCTGTCGAGAAAAGCGGAAGCAAGGAACGAGGTGCGGCGCGGCATGGCGGCTCCTGGAGCGGCGCCCTGCGAAGAAAAGCGTCAAAGGCGCGGCCGGGCGATGACACGCTGGCCTAGTCCGAACTTCCGAAAGCGCCGGTGTGACTGGGATCTCGTAAGTGACTCAAGCGACTCAACAATTCGATAGAATTTCTACCGGTGGTTGTACGCGCTGTAGGCATAACTCGCGACCACGTAGGTCTTTGAACTGACTCGCTTTTCATCCGTTGCCACTGTAGGCAGCAATGGGGTGGTCAAAACAGGCTAAGCGCCTATCCCGATTCGATAATTTGCAACGTCGACCGTGTTTTGCATCGGAAGTTCAGCCTAGTTCGTGTCAGGCGACCGCGCGATTCTCCGGATTGACGATCGAATCGAGTTCGGCGGTCGCGGCCTGGTAAGCGTTGAAGATGATTTCGGCAGCCTCGGCGACCTGATCCTCGGTATGGTTCGCCATGACCTGGAGTCGGAATCGCGCGGCCCCCTTGGGCACGGCCGGGAATTCGACGAGGTTGGCGACCAGGCCCATGTGCGACAGTTGTCGGCTAACCATTCGGGCCAGCGCTTCGGTGCCCATCTTTACAGCGACGATCGCCGAGGGTTCGCCGTAGATCTCCATTCCCGAGGCGATCAGCTTCCCGCGCAGCGAAAGAATGTTGCGCATGAGCGCATCGCGCCGTTCGCATCCCTCTTGCGAGTCGACGATTTCAAAAGCCTTCAGCGCAACCGCGGCTTGGATCGGCGACAACGCGTTCGAGAAGGCGGCCGGCGTGCTGAAGTAACGAAGGTATTGCTGAACGCCGCGCGAGCGCGTCGCGACAAAGCCGCCATTTGAGGCAAACGTCTTCGAGAAGCTGCCCATGACGATGTCGACTTTGCCGATCATTTTTTGCAGGCCGATGTGGCCTCGACCATCCTCGCCGATGCAGCCGAGGTCGTGCGCTACGTCGACCATCAGGGTCGCGTTGTATTCGTGGCAGAGTTCGGCCAGTGCGGCGAGGTCCGGGGTGTCGGACTCCATCGAGAACAGGCCCTCGGTGACGACAAGGACGCCGTTGGTCGTGTCCTTGGCGCGGATGGCCGAAAGCCAGCGACGGGCCGAGTCCGTCTCGAGATGCCGGAACAGATAGACATTCCTCGTCGCCGCCGCGGCTCCTTCCTGCAAGCAGGCATGTGCGAGGCAGTCCATCACGATGTGGTCGCTCGATCGCACCAGCCCCTTGATCGCGCCGAAACCTGCCGCGAATCCAGTCGGAAACAAAACCGTTCGAGCCATGCCCAGGAAGTTCGAGATCTTCCGCTCGAGAGCGATCGAATGCGTGGTGTTGCCGATGAACGCCGGCGATCCGGCGCTGTGAACGCCGTAACGTTCAATCGCGTCATGCGCGGCTTGGCGGATGGCGGGGTGAGCCGACAGGCTGAGATAGTCCTGCGAACCGAAATTCATGCCCTTTGTCTCGCGGCCGAGGTCGTCGCGAACCGCGCAGGCCGATCGCGGGCCCGCGTCGGTCGAACGGGAATAAGGCCAGAACCCTTCCTGGAAGCGCTGGTATTGCCACGTGTGGAAACCCTCGATGCGCCCGAGCAGGTCGGATCCCGCGACAACGCGGTACTCACGCAGACTGCCGGTCAACGTCGACGGCAGCGCGGATTTGCGATTGGTTTGCATTCGGAGCCTCCTCACTCGGTCACGAAGCCGCAGCTAGGTTCCGAGCGGGCGAAAGTTGGCGTTCGATCTTCCCGACAAGCCTGGCGAAATCGATTGGTTTGGTATCGAAATCGCAACACCCGACTTCGACGCTGCGACGACGATCGCTCTCGAGCGCATGCGCTGTAAGGGCAATGATAGGCATCGTGCGGAGCGCCGGGTTCGCGTGGATGAGCTGTGTGGCTTCCCACCCGTCCATGGCGCCGAGAGCAACGTCCATCAGGACGAGATCGGGTCTCGCATCGCCCGCCATTCGCACGCCCTGCGGCGCATCCTCGGCGCACAGAACCTCGTATCCCGCGCGCGTCAGTCGCCGGCTGATCATGTCGCGGTTGAGTTCGTTGTCTTCAACAAGCAGGATGCGGTGCATGGCTCTTGTCCAGGTCAGGCGGCTTCAGGGAGACCGGCGGCGGGGTGATCGCCCCAGGTCGCTTCGTATGGACGACGCGGCAACGTGACGACGACTGTCGTCCCGACGCGCAGAGCGGATCGCACCGACAGCGACGCGCCGATGAGACCGCAGAGCCGATGACAAAGGGGCAGGCCGAGGCCCGCGCAGCCATATTTGCTCGCGCTGACGTCGTCTTGGCTGCTAAAGGTTTCGAAAAGGGCCGGCACGAGGGCTTCCGCGATGCCCGGCCCCTTGTCAGCCACCGAAATCTCCACGAATTGGCTCGCCGCGCCCGATTTCGGGGCGCGGGCGACAATTTCCACGTCGCCCTTTGGCGCGTGGCGGACGGCGTTGTCGATAAGCGACTCGAGGATTTGTTCGAGCTTCGCGGCGTCGCCCTCGATCACGCCGGCTGCGCCTTCGATTTGCAGCGAAATCTTGCGCCCTGCGATCCGGGGCGCGCCGGCCCAGCGATTCGCCACTTGCTGCAAGAGAGCCGCTATATCGACCGACTCGATGAACACTTCCATCTTGCCGGCTTCGATCTTCGACAAATCGAGGATCGCGTTGACGAGGCGGAGAAGATGACGGCCGGCGTTATGGATACGATTGAGATCGTCGACCCCTTGGGGATCGACGCCGGGATCGGTGTCCTCCAGCAGCATCTGGCTGTAGCCGATGATGGCGTTCAGCGGCGTCCTCAATTCGTGACTCATCTTCGCCAGGAAATCCGCCTTGGCCGCGCTGGCGCGCTCGGCCTCAGACACCGCTCCGCGCAACTGGCTCGCGGTCTCCAGATGCTTGCGCACTTCTTTTTCGAATTCGGCCTGTGAAGCCAGAATGCGGGCGTAGTAGAGCGCCATCATTGAAACGTAAATCGACGCGCTGATGATCGATATGAGGCCGATGCCCCGCATGTCCGCGAGAGGAATTGTGTGCGGAAAATGACCGCCCAAGGCGAACAGCGCGATAAAAACCGCCAGGCTCGTCGATATTTGCAAGAGGATGGTGACGCAGTTCTTGACCGTCGCGCCTAGATAAAAAAAGGCGAGCAACGGAACCGTGACCAGCCAGGGCAGAAACGGTGATGAAAGGCCTCCGTAGAAAAAGCAGCCCCACAATATCGCGAAAAGGAGATTTTGAATTGACGCGAACGACAGGAGGGCGTAATGGCCCGTGTACTTGAGCAGGAACGGATAGGCCCAGAAACTGCAAATCGAACCGCCGAGGATTGCGAGCGTTCCCGCATCCTTCGGATCCACCCAGAGCAGATAGCCGGGAATGACGTTGCCAAGGATCGGTCCGAAGATATGGCTGAAAAGGAACATGCGCGCCCGGGTGCGCATCTCTCGATCGGCGAGATGGTCGCTGGGAATGAACCAGTCGAGTATGGGTGCGAGGGCAGCGTTGAACGACATATGCGGTCCAGATTCCGATCTATCATTCATACTTCCGGTACATTACCGATGATCTAAGCAAGTTGGTAAAGGATTATAAAGTGTGATTGTGCCATAAGCTGTCGTGTTAATGGCATAATGACATACTTTACATCTTGTTTACCAAGATTATGGAAAGTTTTCTAATTGCCGCAAGGTCAAGAGCGGCGGCGCTGCGCAAATGCAATACATTTCTCATTTTATACCTCGACCGTCGACCCGAATAATTTCGGCTGTGCCGAGACGCCGCGTCATGCTTTCCGTCGCACTAAGAATTGTAGACTGGTTCATTCCGGAGCGATCGAGGCGCAGCAAGTCCGACCTCGGGCGGGCTCGCACCTTCGTGTTCACGCATCTCGTCGGGCCAGCCAGCGGCGCGTCGATCGTGGCCTTCCTCTTCATTGCCGATCCGTCGCCGGGGTTCCACGTCCCGCTGATCGCGATCGGCATCGCCAGCTTCTGGCTGCTTCTCCTCGTCTTGCGGGCAACTGGAAATCTCTGCCTGGTCGCGATCGTCTCGGTCCAGATGTTGATCGCGGTGACTTTGTTCGGGGTTTACAACTACGGCGGTGTCAGCTCGCCATTCCTGGCGTGGTTGCTGATCGCGCTCGCCAACGGCTTCTTTTACCTCAGCGATCGGCCCTTGACCGTATTGGCGATCTTCGTCCTGAACGTTGCGGCTTTCATTGCGATTTGGCTGGCGACAGGCGATCTTCCCGACCGCGTCCCGATGGAGCAGATGTCCGATGTCGGCATCGTGTCTG
This sequence comes from uncultured Alphaproteobacteria bacterium, assembly GCA_963835885.1. GTDB lineage: Bacteria > Pseudomonadota > Alphaproteobacteria > Rhizobiales > Beijerinckiaceae > Roseiarcus. The sequence goes on along the minus strand of CAWIHF010000001.1, from coordinate 14,243 downwards.
TCACCAGCGCGACCGTGTATATGGCTTGGCTGGCAATCTACTACGGACGTCTCTTGACGTCTGAATCGGCCCTCGAGCGCGAAGCCCGGCGGCATCGCCAAACCGCGGAACAGCTCTCCGAGGCGCGGGACAAGGCGGAGAGGGCGAGCGTCGAGAAGTCAATCTTTCTCGCCAAAATGAGCCACGAATTGCGGACGCCTCTCAACGCCGTCATCGGTTACAGCGAGATTCTGCAGGAAGACGCAGACGTGTCCGGCGACGCTCAGCGAGCCAACGATTTGTCGAGAATTACCGCGGCCGGTAAGCACCTGCTGGCGCTCGTCACCGACATCCTCGACATAAGCCGGATCGAAGCCGACCAGATGGAGTTGCAGATCGGCGACTTCGCCGTCGCGCGTCTGATCGAGGACGTCGCCGCGACGGCCGCGCCCCTGGCGCAATCCAACGGCAACGAGTTGGTGACGCGCGTTGATCCCAATCTCGGCTGGATGACCTCCGACCAGTTGCGCCTGCGGCAGGCCGCGCTCAACCTGATGAGCAACGCCGCGAAGTTCACCTGCGACGGCGTCATCGAGCTCTCCGCCCGCCGCTTCCGTGTCGAGTCCGGCGATTGGATCGAAATCGAGGTGCGTGATACCGGGATTGGCATCGCGCGGGATGATCTGAAGAGCATTTTCCAGGACTATAAGCAGGTGAATTCCGTCGAGGCGCGCAAGCGCAAAGGCACCGGACTGGGTCTCGCGCTCAGCCAGAAGCTATGCATGTTGATGGGCGGGAGGATTTTCGTCGACAGCGAACTCGGCCACGGCGCACGCTTTACAATTCGCGTTCCCGCAATCCTGCGAAGCGACCCCGATGCTATCGCGCGCACCCAAAACGCCGAGGCGCCGATTGGCGCCGTGGCGTGAAATGCGGAAAGTCAATCCACGATGAGCCCTTTCGCGCAAATGGCATTAACGGCGCCGGGCACGGCGTTGGACGATCGCCCGCTTCCGGCCGGCAGGCTGCTGATCGTGGACGACATCTTGGACAATCGCGCCGTGCTTTCGCGCCGGTTCGTAAAGGGCGGATTCGAGATCGTCGAAGCCGACTGCGGCGCGGAGGCGCTGAGGCTTATTCGGGACCAGATATTCGACGTTGTGCTTCTCGACGTGATGATGCCGGATATGAGTGGAACGGAGGTCCTGCGCAGAATTCGCGAGACATTTTCGGCCTCGCATCTGCCTGTCATCATGGTGACCGCCAAGAGCCAGGCGGAGGACGTCGTCGAAGCGTTGAAAATCGGCGCAAACGACTACGTGACGAAGCCTGTCGATTTTTCGATCGCACTGGCGCGGGTGAACAATCAAGTCGCGCGCCGTCGGGCCGAGGCTGCAATTCGCAAGGCCAACGAAACGCTCCTGAACGCGATGACCCACCTCGAGCAACGGGTCGCGCTGGAAAAGAAGATCGCGCATCTGGCGCATCACGACATGCTGACGGGCCTGTCAAACCGATTCGCCTTTGACGAAAGACTAAACGCAGCGCGGCAGTTGGCACGGGATTCGGGCTTGCAGCTCAGTCTTCTGTTCATCGATCTCGACGGCTTCAAGAACGTCAACGACGCCCTCGGACATGCGGTCGGCGACGAACTCCTTAAGGAAGTGGCGGCTCGGGTGACAAATGTCGTCGGGACAGGCGACTTCTGCTCGCGACTCGGAGGCGACGAGTTCGCGGTTGTTCACATCTCAAAGGACGTTCACACGACGGCCGTGTCGCTCGCGCAAGCAATCATCTCGGCTGTCGGCGATTGCAACTGCGTCGGAGGTCATCAGGTCTTCGTCGGCGCCAGCGTCGGTATCTCCGTGCTCGAGGGCGGCGACAATGATTCGGCCACCCTCCTGAAACGAGCCGACCTCGCGATGTACCGCGCGAAGGCCGACGGACGCGGAGTTTATCGGTTCTTTGAACCGGAAATGGCCGATCAGGCGAAACTGCGTCGAAGCCTGGAGCTCGATTTGCGCCGGGCGGCCGAGAACGGCGACTTTCAGCTCTACTATCAGCCGATCGTCGCCATTAAGGAGCGCAAGGTCGCGTGTTTCGAAGCGCTGATGCGGTGGAACCACCCGACGCGCGGTTTCGTGCCGCCGAGCGAGTTCATCCCGCTGGCCGAAGAAACTGGCCTCATCGTCCCGATTGGTGAATGGGCTTTGCGGCAGGCCTGCGCGGACGCCGCGGGATGGCCAAACAATTTGCGGGTCGCGATCAATCTGTCGCCGATTCAGTTCCGCAGCACGGGCCTCATCTCAGTGGTCATCAGCGCGCTCAGCGCTTCCGGATTGCCGGCGGAACGGCTTGAACTCGAAATCACGGAAGGCGTCGTGTTGCGAAACAGCGCACAAAACATGTTTATTCTCGGTCGGCTGCGCGAGATCGGCGCGCGAATTGCGCTCGACGATTTCGGCACCGGGTATTCCGGCTTGGGCTACCTTCGCGCGTTCCAGTTCGACAAGGTCAAGATCGATCAGTCTTTCATCCGGGAAATGCTGAGGCATCCCGAAAGCTGCGCAATCGTGCGAGCCGCCATCGGCTTGGCCGGGAACCTCGGCCTTTGCACCACGGCCGAAGGCGTCGAAAGCCTCGAGCAGTTCGAATATCTCGTAAGCCAGGGCTGCACGGAGGTGCAAGGCTTTCTGTTCAGCATGGCGCAACCCAACGTCAAAGTCGCCGGCATGGTCGAAGAGATCGAGCGCCGCATCGTTGCGAGAAATTCCGCCGCAACGAGGAGCAGTTAGCGATCAAGCGCGAATTTTGTGTGATGAGGGCGGCAGCCGAAATCGCGAAGCGGCATTGTCATGGGCCGCCGCGGGGCGAATTTCCGCCATTTGGGGATCGAGTCTCCAAAAAATATGTGCTCCTTGGCAGCGTGATAAAGCCGTCTGCGAGATTTCAGTCGCAAGCACGACGGTTATGCGGCCACGCCGCTGGGTCTCGGTCCGCCGGTCGCCCAGTCAAGCAACTCGGCTGTATGCACGACGGGCAGTGCAGTTCCGGCGGCGATCTGGGTGATGCAGCCGATATTGCCGGCAGCGATCAGGTCGGGCGCGGCGCTTTCGATATTGGCCACCTTGCGGTCGCGCAGTCGGGTGGCGATCTTCGGCTGCAATAGGTTGTATGTGCCCGCCGAGCCGCAGCAGAGGTGTCCCTCGGGCGGATCGAGCACAATAAACCCAGCTTCCTTCAGCAACTGCTTCGGCTCGTTTCGAACCTTTTGTCCATGCTGCAATGAGCATGCGCTGTGATAGGCGACTTGCCGGCCCGTCGGGCTGACCGGCGGCTGCAGGCCAATCTCGACCATCAGTTCCGTGATGTCGCGCGCTAGCGCGGAAACCGCTCGGGCCGGCCCGGCAAGTTCGGGATCATCACGGAACATGAAGCCGTAATCCTTGACCGTCGTGCCACAGCCAGAGGCGTTGATGACGATCGCGTCCAGCCCTCCCGCGGCGATTTCCCGCGACCACGCCAGGATGTTGGCGCGCGAATGATCGTTCCCCTCCTGACCGAGATGATGGGTCAAGGCCCCGCAGCAACCTGCTCCCTTCGGCACCACAACCTCGCAGCCGTGCCGGGTCAAGAGCCGGATCGTTGCCTCGTTGATCTGCGGCGCCAGAACCTGCTGGGCGCAACCGCTGAGCAACGCAACCCGCCGGGTCCGCATCGCGGTCGCGAAAACCTGCGCTCGATCGACAGGCGAGGGCGCCGGCACATGCGACGGGGCCAAAGCCAGGGTCGCCCGCAGCGGACCCGGCGCCCATCGCGCGAACGGTTTGGCCAGGCGCGATGCGCTGAGCGCCGCCCTGAATAGGTGCGGACGAGGCAAGACGAAACCCAAGAGACGGCGAAAGGCGCGGTCCAGCAACGGCCGGCGATAGGTCTGCTCGATATGATGGCGGGCGTGGTCGACAAGGTGCATGTAGTTGACGCCGGAGGGGCAGGTCGACATGCACGACAGGCACGAGAGGCAACGGTCGATGTGTTTGACGACGTCTTCAGTCGCCGCGCGGTCGTTCTCCAGCATGTCCTTGATAAGATAGATCCGGCCTCTGGGGCTATCGAGTTCGTCGCCAAGCAGCGTATAGGTCGGACAGGTCGCGGTGCAGAAGCCGCAGTGCACGCAAGACCGGAGGATCTTCTCGGACTCCCTGATGTCGGAATTCGCCAGCTGGGCCGTTGTAAAGTTCGTCTGCATGATGGCTACTGACCCTCGTGCATGCGGCCAGGATTGAGGACGCCGCGCGGGTCGAAGCCGCTCTTCACTCGTTTGCTGAGAGCAGCCAGCGCGCCCTGCTGGGGTTCGAACACGGCCGTTGTGGCGCGAATGTCGTCGGGCGCAACGACCAGCGTCGCGTGCCCGCCGGCCTGAGCCACCGCCGCCCGCACCTGCGCCGCGCCGCCATCCATCCCGGCTTCATTTGCCTCGAGGCTGAGCCAAATGAGACCGCCGCCCCAGTCGTAAAAGGCCTCGGCTGAAGCGAACTGGGCGCTTAAGGCTTTCTTTAGGGCGGGCGCGGAAGTCGGCGTCGGGCAGATTTGCCAAATGCATCCTGCGCCGGACGCCAACAAAGGCCGGACTTGGCCGATCTCCGCCCAGAACCGCCCGGTTTCAGCTGCATGCAAGCGAAGCCCATGTCCAAGCAAGGATTCGATTGCATTGGCGCGAAAAGCGACCGAGGGGGCTGGACCTTCGAGGCGCAACGCCGTTATGGCGCCGAGGCCATCGGCGACGGCCGCGACGCCCGATCGCCGCGCAATCGAGGCCGGCAGATGCGCCGCCGCCGACACCTCATAAGGCGTGTTCAGAGCCTGCGACAGCTCGGGAATAGCGATTTCGTCCGCCATCGACTGGAGCAGCATGGTGCAGGCCGCCTCCGGTTTCGGCATGACTTTCAAAGTCACTTCGGCAAGCACCGACAAGGTGCCGTAGGCGCCGGCTTGCAGCTTGCACATGTCGTAGCCGGTGACGTTCTTCACGACCTTGCCGCCGGCCTTCCAGACCTCGCCCCAACCGTTGATCGCCGAAAAGCCAAGAAAGTAATCGCGCGCCGACCCGGCGCGGAGCCGGCGCGGTCCGGCGAGGTTGCACGCGAGAACGCCGCCGAGGGTCGGTTCGCCGTCGCTGCCCAGCAGGCTGCGCCAATCTGGCGGCTCAAAGGCCAGCATTTGCCGCTTTGCTTCCAACTGCGCTTCGATCTCTGCCATGGGCGTCGCGGCGCGCGCGGTGAGGATCAGTTCGGCCGGCTCGTAGTCGATGATTCCGGCCAGCCGCGACACATCGAGCCGGTGCTCGGTGCACGAGGGACGGCCCAGTGAGCGCTTGCTGCCGCCACCGACGATTTCGAGCGGCCGGTTCTTGGCGGCCGCCCAGGCGACAACTTCCGCAGTTTCAGCCGCATCCGAGGGTTGGAAGACAGTCATGAAATATCGCTCGCTCAGAAGCGCGGCAGATCAGGGAAGCGGAGCCGTCCGGCGTGGACATGCATGCGCCCGAGTTCCGCGCAGCGGCAGAGCTGCGGAAAGACCTTCCCAGGGTTGAGCAGGCTTTTTTCGTCGAAAGCGCATTTGAGACGTTGCTGCTGGTTGAGGTCGACGTCATTGAACATCGTGTCCATCAGGTCGCGCTTCTCGACGCCGACCCCGTGCTCGCCGGTCAGAACGCCGCCGACCTCGACGCAAAGCCGGAGGATGTCGTTGCCGAACGCCTCGGCGCGCTCGAGTTCCCCAGGCTTGTCGGCGTCATAGAGGATCAGTGGATGCAAATTTCCGTCGCCGGCGTGGAACACATTGGCCACGCGCAGGCCGTAGCGCGCCTCCATCTGCTTCATCCGCAACAGGACGTCGCCGATCCGCTTGCGCGGGATCGTGCCGTCCATGCAGTAATAGTCCGGCGAGATGCGTCCGACTGCCGGGAAGGCGGCCTTGCGTCCGGCCCAGAACAGAAGCCGTTCCTCTTCGGACTGGCTGGAGCGACAGGACGTCGCGCCGTGCCGCGCGGCGATCGCCTCTACCACAGCGATGAGGTGATCGACCTCCGCCTCGCAGCCGTCGAGTTCGACGATCAGCAGCGCTTCCGCGTCGAGCGGATAGCCGGCATGGACGAAAGCCTCCGCGGCTTCGATGGCGAGGCGGTCCATGATTTCCATGCCGGCCGGAATGATGCCCTCGCCGATGACCGCCGCGACGCAATCGCCGGCGCCCTCGACAGTGGAAAAGCCGATCATCAGCGCCCGCGCGCCGGGCGGCGTCGGCAGCACGCGGACCGTCACCTCGGTGACGACGCCGAGCATCCCTTCAGAGCCGACCATGACGCCGAGCAGATCATAGCCCGAGGCGTCGAAATGCTTGCCGCCGAGGCGCACGACTTCGCCATCGATCGTCACCATTTCGATGCCGATGACATTGTTGGTGGTGAGGCCGTATTTGAGGCAGTGCACGCCGCCTGAATTCTCCGCGACGTTGCCGCCGATGGTGCAGGCGATCTGGCTCGAAGGATCCGGCGCGTAATATAATCCATGGGCCTGAACGGCGTGGGTGATGCCGAGATTGGTCACCCCCGGCTGCACCACCACGCAGCGATTGGCGATGTCGATGTCGAGGATTCGCTTGAACTTGCCCAGGCCAAGCAACACCCCGTCCTCCAGCGGCAGCGCGCCGCCGGACAGCGAAGTGCCGGCGCCGCGCGGCACTACCTTCACATTGTTGGCCCAACAGTAACGCAGGACCTCGGCGACCTGAGCAGTCGTGTCCGGCAACACGACGACCATGGGAAGCTGACGGTAGGCGGTTAGCCCGTCGCATTCGAAGGCGCGGCGCTCGCGTTCGGCGTCGATCACCCCTTCCCCGGGCACGATCCGGCGCAAAGCCGCGATAATCTCTGTGCGGCGGGCAAGCACCGCCTGGTCCGACGGAGGCATCGTGAGCATTAGCGCCCTCCCCGCGTCGGAACGGCCCCGCGACGATCGGCAGGATCGCGACCAGAAACGAAAAGCCCCACCCCAGCGCCGACGGGAGCCAACCTTTGTTGAAACATATCCGCTCTCATTGCCGCCTACTTGTTCTTGCCAACCGGGTTTTTGAAGACCTCGAGGCAGCGCCGTACTGTCGGAGCTTCCTCTAGGCGGTGATCAGAATTGCCCGGAAATCATTGACGTTCGTCAGCGTCGGGCCAGTTATCACCTGATCTCCCAGCGCCTCAAAGAACCCATGCCCGTCGTTGTCGGCGAGGCGCGCGCTGGCTCTGACGCCGAGGGCGGCCGCGCGCAGGAGCGTATCGGGCGCGACAATGGCGCCGGCGACCTCTTCGGCGCCGTCGACGCCGTCCGTATCGCCAGCCAGCGCGTAGACGTTGGGCAATCCGTTCAGTTCGATCGCCAGAGCCAGCAGAAACTCGACATTGCGTCCGCCGCGGCCATGGCCGCGCACGGTCACCGTCGTTTCTCCGCCGGAGATCAGGACGCAGGGCGGCGGCGCCGGCTGATGATGCAGCGCGACCTGGCGGGCGACGCCAGCCATGACGCGGCCAACTTCGATCGCTTCGCCCTCGATGGAATCGCCGAGGATCAGCGGCTCAACCCCTGCCTTGCGGGCGACGAGCGCGGCTGCCTCGAGCGACGCCTGCGGCGCGGCTATGATACGGTACACGGTGCGCTCAAAAACCGGGTCGCCCGGCTTGGGCGTCTCCGCTTTGGGATCGGCGAGCAGGGCCCGCACCGACGGCGGCGGGTCGATGCCGTAGCGCTCAAGCACCGTCCTCGCGTCGGCGAGCGTGGTGGCGTCGGGCACAGTCGGGCCGGAGGCGATTACGGAGGGGTCATCGCCAGGCACATCGGAGATAATCAGCGAGATCACCTCAGCAGGCGCAGCCGCGGCGGCGAGACGGCCGGCCTTGATCGCCGAGAGATGTTTGCGAACGCAGTTCATCTCGTGGATGCTCGCGCCGCTTCGCAGAAGGGCGCGATTCACCGCCTGCTTGTCGGCGAGCTCAATTCCTGGAGCCGGAAGCGACAGCAGCGAAGAGCCGCCCCCCGAGATCAAACAGAGGACGAGATCGTCGCGACCGAGGCCACGCACAGAACCGAGAATGCGGGCCGCCGCCGCCTCGCCGACCGCGTCCGGCACCGGATGACTGGCCTCGACCACCTCAATGCGGGCGAGCGGTCCAACTCCGTGGCCGTAACGGGTAACGACGAGACCGCTGAGCGGCCGGTCCGCGGCCCAGTGCGCCTCAACCGCGCGCGCCATCGCCGCGGCGGCCTTGCCGGCGCCGACGACGACGGTGCGGCCGGCCGGCGGCGGAGGAAGATTGGGCGGGACAGCCGCGTCCGCGGCGGCCGATTCCACGGCCGCATCGAACATCCGCCGCAACAGCGCGCGCTCATCCATGGGGTTCGTCTTCTCCCTTGCGAAAGTCAAAGACGAGGCTAGGGACTGCCCCTGACCTCGCCCGGTCAATCCACGGCGACCGCCTGACCGATCTCGTGGCAGGCGAGGCGCTCCAGAACCCGGACCATTGCCGAATGATCCCACCCCGCGCCGCCGGCGGCGACGGCGGCGTTGAGCAGCTCCTGGCAGGTCGCGGTGTTGGGCAAGCTGACTCCAGAGACTCCGCGCGCCCTGCAGAGCGAGATTCAAATCCTTCTGATGCAGCGCGATGCGGAAGCCGGGGTCGAATTTGCGCTTGACCATCCTCTCGCCATGGACCTCGAGGATGCGCGAATTGGCGAAGCCGCCCATCAGCGCCTGACGGACCCGAGTCGGATCCGCGCCCGCCTTCGAGGCGAACACCAGCGCCTCGCCGACCGCTTCGATGGTCAGGGCGACGATGATCTGGTTGGCGACCTTGGTGGTTTGCCCGTCGCCGTTGCCGCCGACCAGCGTGATGTTCTTGCCCATCAGCTCAAAGATCGGCTTCACTTTCTCGAAGGCCTGCTCGGGACCGCCAACCATGATCGTCAGGCTCGCCGCCTTCGCGCCAACGTCGCCGCCGGAGACCGGCGCGTCGAGGTAGTCGCAGCCGAGCGCGTTGATCCGCTTGGCGAAATCCTTGGTCGCGATGGGCGAGATGCTGCTCATGTCGACGACGATCTTGCCCGGCGAAAGACCCTCGGCCACGCCATCGGAGCCAAAGAGGGCGTCTTCAACATTCGGCGTGTCGGGGACCATGGTGATGATGACATCGGCGCCACGCCCGACGTCGCGCGCGCTCGAGCAGGCGACAGCGCCCTTGTCTATAAGCTCTTTCGGCGGCGTCCCGTGGCCATGAACGAAGAGCTTATGCCCGCCGGCGAGCAGATGGCCCGCCATCGGGCGGCCCATGATGCCCAAACCGATGAATCCGATGTTGCTCATTTGTCGGTTCTCCAAAGTCAGGAGGAGTGGGAGTGAGCAGCCTGCCTGGCCTGCCGTTTGGGTTGGTAGGGAGCGAACCAGTTCAGGCCCGCCGTCGTGGTGGTCGCGGGCTTGTATTCGCAGCCGATCCAGCCGCGGTATCCGAGTTCGTCGAGCCGGCGGAACAGGAACGGGTAATTGATCTCGCCGGTGCCGGGCTCGTGGCGGCCTGGATTGTCGGCGAGCTGGACGTGGCCGATGCGGCTGAACTCGGTCTCGATGGTGCGGGCGAGATCGCCCTCCATCACTTGCGCATGGTAGATGTCGTATTGGAGCTTGATGTTGTTCGAACCGGTCGCGGCGATGATGTCCAGCGCCGGACGGGTACGGTCGACGAAGAACCCCGGAATGTCCCGGCTGTTGACCGGCTCGAGCAGCAAACCGATTTTCGCGGCTTGGAGTTTTCCCGCGGCGTAGCGAAGGTTCTCGATCAGCGTGGCGCGCGCCGCGTCGGCAGAGACGCTGTCGGGCAGGATGCCCGCAAGGCAGTTGACCTGCGGGCAGTCGAGCGCAGTGGCGTAGGCGATCGCCCGTTCGACACCGGCGCGGAACTCCTCGACCCGATCGGGGTGGCATGCAATGCCGCGCTCGCCGGCGGCCCAGTCGCCGGCGGGCAGATTGTGCAGAACGAGCGTCAGTCCGTTGGCTGAGAGAGTACTGGCGAGTTCGCCTTTGTCGAACTCGTAAGGGAACAGGAATTCGACGGCGTCAAACCCCGCCTCCGCGGCCGCTGCGAAGCGACTCAGGAACGGCAGTTCGGTGAACATCATGGTCAGGTTGGCTGCGAATCTCGGCATTGTTCCTCCTTCGTCTTGCGCCGGGCGAACTCGGCTGGGAGCGAGACAAATCGGCTGCGTTCAGCGCTTCTCGGCGAAAGCGTCCACCAGCTTGGCGGGCGCCTCGACGGTCCGCATGTCCTGGGCCTTTCTGATCGACAATGAAGGATCGAGACAAAGGATCTCCTCGAACTCATTGACGCTGTCGATCTCCGTGCCCATCGCGATGTTGGTGACGCGTTCGAGAATGAATTCGAGCACGACGGGCACCTGATGCTCCTCCATGAGCGTCTTCGCCCTGGCGAAGGCGTCTTTGAACTCGTTGGCGCTCTTCACCCTGATCGCCTTGCAGCCAAGGCCCTCGGCGACGGCGACGTGGTCGACGCCATAGCCGGGCACGGCGTCGCCCTCGGGCTCGACGTTGATGTTTTCAAAGGCGAGACTGACCTCGAAGTCCATCTGGAAGCCGCGCTGCGCTTGTCGGATCAAGCCGAGATAGGAATTGTTCACCACAACATGAAGATAGGGCAGCTTATGCTGCGCGCCGACAGCCAGTTCCTCGATCATGAACTGGAAGTCGTAGTCGCCCGACAGCGCAACAATCTTCCGGTTCGGATCGGCCGCCCGGACGCCGAGCGCCGCGGGAAGCGTCCAGCCAAGGGGACCCGCCTGGCCGCAGTTGATCCAGTTGCGCGGCTTATAGACATGCAGGAACTGGGCGCCGGCGATCTGTGACAGGCCGATGGTCGTCACATAGCAGGTGTCGCGATCGAGGCACTCGTTCATCTCCTGATACACGCGCTGGGGCTTCAGCGGGACCTGGTCGAAATGGCTGCGCCGCAGCATATTCTTCTTCCGATGCAAACATTGAGCGGCCCAGGCCGAGCGGTCCTTGAGCTGGCCAGCCGCCTTCATCGCGCGGGCGTCTTCGATGAATAGCGTCAGAGCAGCGCGGGCGTCAGAGACGATGCCGAAATCCGGCCCGAACACGCGTCCGATCTGAGTGGGCTCGATGTCGACATGCACGAATTTGCGGCCCTTTCGGTAGACGTCGATGGAGCCCGTGTGCCGATTGGCCCAGCGATTGCCGATGCCGAACACGAAGTCGGACTCGAGGAAAGTCGCGTTGCCGTAGCGGTGGCTGGTCTGCAGCCCGACCATACCGGCCATCAGGTCGTGGTCGTCGGGAATAACGCCCCAACCCATCAGGGTGGGGATCGCCGGCACGCCGGTCAGCTCGGCGAATTCCACTAGGAGGTCGCTTGCGTCGGCGTTGATGACGCCGCCGCCGGCGACGATCAGCGGCCGCTCCGACGCGTTCAGCATCTCGATTGCGCGCCGCGCCTGCGCCCGCGACGCGGCAGGCTTATAGATCGGCAGGGGCTGATAGGTGTCGATGTCGAATTCGATCTCCGCCGTTTGCACATCGATCGGCAGGTCGATCAGCACGGGCCCGGGGCGTCCGGAGCGCATGACATGGAAAGCCTGCTGGAAGACCATCGGAACCAGCGCAGGCTCGCGAACGGTGACGGCCCATTTGGCGACCGGCTTGGCGATCGCCTCGATATCGATGGCCTGAAAATCTTCCTTGTAGAGCCTCGCCCGTGGCGCCTGGCCGGTGATGCAAAGGATCGGGATGGAGTCGGCGGCGGCGGCGTAAAGTCCGGTGATCATGTCCGTGCCGGCTGGCCCCGACGTGCCGATGCAAACGCCGATGTTACCGGGTTTGGCGCGCGTATAGCCGTCCGCCATGTGCGAAGCGCCCTCGACGTGACGGGCAAGAATGTGTCGAATCGAGCCATGCTTGCGCAACGCCGCATAGAGCGGATTTATTGCGGCGCCGGGCACGCCAAAGGCGACCGAAACGCCCTCCTGCTCCAACACCAGCACTGCCGCGTCCACCGCGCTCATCCGCGCCATTTTCATTCTCCCAATCGCGCTTTGTCTCGAAGGCAATATGGCAGACTTTCGTGGGCTTGTGCGGCCATTCCTGCAATGCGGAAACAGTGCAGAAAGGTCTTCAATAATAAAGCGTTAGGTGTTTCCAGCGAGGCGAAATAGTGGCAATTTGGGAAGTTTTCCATATTGTGGAAATGAGCCACGGATTCGGCGGTGTTGGCTCATAAACCGCCGTTTCCAGATGGTCAGGCGCAATGGGGAGGCTGTCGATGCAACGCCAGACGACAAAAAAGGTGCGGACAGGAACGCCGGCTCGAACGCGGCCGGCCCCCCGTGCGGGCGGTGATCAGGTGCAGTCGCTCGTGCGCGCCTTGGCCCTTCTCAGCCGGATCGCCGAGTCATCTGACGATGGAGCGACGCTGAGCGATCTGGCTCAGCAGGTCGGGCTTCCGGCGTCGACGGCGCATCGTCTGCTGACGACGCTGGAGCAGGAGCGCTATGTCCGATTCAGTCATGAGGGTCGGCTTTGGTCGGTGGGAGTTCAGGCGTTCGTGGCGGGCTCTACGTTCACCAAGACCCGCACTCTCGCCGGCGTCGCCAGACCCCACATGCGCCATCTGATGGAAGACGCCGGAGAAACGGTGAACCTTGCAGTGGAGGACGAAGGCGAGGCGGTGTACCTGTCGCAAGTCGAATGCCACCAGATGATGCGCGCCTTCGCCCGACCCGGAACGCGCGTGCCGCTCCATTGCTCGGCTGTCGGCAAGGCGATCTTGTCGGCGACTTCGGACAAGACGCTTTCCAAGATCCTGCATCAGCGCGGCATGCCGCGCTTGACAGTCAAGACGATCACCTCTCCGTCAGCATTGCGCGCCGACCTGGAGCGCGTCCGGGGGTTGCGGCTACGCCGTCGATGACGAGGAGCACGCCGTCGGATTGCGTTGCATTGCAGCGCCAATCTTCGACGAAACCGGCGATGTCGTCGGCGCCGTCTCGGCTTCTGGCCCAGTGGCGCGCATCAGCGACGAGCGGACGCCTCAACTCGGTGCGGTGGTTCTCGCCGCTTCACGCGCCATCTCCGCCGACATGGGAGCCAGTCTAGCCCGCCGCTGACGCGCGCCGCCTTGCCTGCCATTTCTATGAGCAACTCAAACTGGATCCATTCTGGGCGCCTGGTCAACCTGAAATTGACGAAGTCTTCGGCATCAACATCGTCGCAGCGCGGGCCAATTCCTCGGGCTGATGAGCGGCGCTCCAGATGAGCTTGAAGCCCGGCAAGGCGACAGAAGGCGCGTTCGCCGTCAGCGGCCAGGGGGCGTCGACGTCATTGGCGGCGGCGAAAGCGCTGACTTCCGCCACGGCCCGCAGATCGAGCAGAGCCGCGCGAACGCTGCCCGTGCCCACGTCGACTGTGAGGACCAAATCCTTGGATCGCGAGGAGGCCACGGCGACGCTCACTGCAAGTTGGGTGCAACGGCTAGAGCACGTTCCGACCGACTGGAATCGTCGCTCACCATGACGGGGCGCGACGCCGACGACCCTCCATTTCCTTCAAAAAACTTCCAAATGATTTCAAAAAATTTCCGCCGGGCTTCCAAATCTTTTCAAAAAATTTCAATTTCCTTCAGAAAATTTCAAAAAATCTCACTGGGAACCCTTAGTTATCAGAGCTTTACGACCGAATTTGGCGAATTTGGCGAATTTGTCGGCTGAACGGCTGAAAATTTCTCCGTGACGCCGCGCGGCTCCGTCCGGGGTCGCTAATCAACATCTCGACATCGGCCTTCCTTCGATAAGCAAGCCTACGAGGGGGCCATCTCCGCGCAAGGTCGGGGCGGACTCAAGGGGAGCGGACAAGGACATTCTCCGTTGCGCTGTGAGAACATATCAAGAATATATCTCGGAGCTCTTGTCAAGAGATTGTTCTTCGGGGTCGTGTCCGAGTTTGAATTGCGGGGACTGGGGCGGAAGCGGAAGGACACAGAAGGACCGTCCCGCACGGCCACAACAAGACGATCACCCTCGTCGCCGGTCTCGCGCCGACATCTTCAAACCCGCCGCATCAACAAATTCCTTCGCCGCCTGCGGCTATGATACAAATTGATCGGAGTCTGCTCTAAGCTTGTGCCGATGGCGCGCCCGACA